>JARGPR010000008.1 GCA_029210125.1 Pseudomonadales bacterium
AAAAGTTACTGCAGGTCAGATTTCGTAAGGGGCCGCACCCCACGTCACTGCATTTTATTTGCAGTGACGTGGGGTCGCGTTTTTGCATAATTACTCATTTCCTGAGTTGTAACGGAATATTCTCGCCATTCGCTTAACACATTGTTCAACCCATTCGTTGTAGCTTCCTTCTGTCAAAGGCAGAAAGAGTCTGCTGAAATCTGCCTCTTCGTCCTTTGAAAACATGCGCATCGTCATTGACGAACCGACCGGCGAATTAGCGACATAGGTATTTTCCATATTGCATAGCGCAATATGCACATACCCTGAATTAGCGGTAATCACATGCCTAAAACCTTTTGCGATGCTAACAAGGGTTTGCGGTGGCGCAAAATGTCTCGAGAAAATCCCCTCGCTGGTTTGTGTCGGATTAGCCGTGAGCACCGTCAAACCGTTTGCGCAAAAATAGACGCTCGATCTTCCACTACTAAAGCCCGTCCAATGCGCATGATCAATCAATTCATACCCATCTCGAAATTGGGTGACGCCTCCCTTACAAAGACGCGTAAAATAGTCATCTATCTTCTGCTCTAAAGCAATGATGTCAGTCACTCGCTCCGGTTGTGGTAGAAACGCGAGTATTAATTGAGGGTCATCCTGATAACCACGCCGCTCGCTTATCACTTGCTTGATAAGTATTTTGAAGTCATCTTCCGAGACAGCTTGGCTCATAGTATCGATATGGCGCAAAGCTTTGACGATCTCATTATTCAGCTCCAATTCTGTGCTGAAACCGGCTCGAAATACTCCAGCCTGATACGCTTCTACTTCTCCAATAAAAGCCTGCTGTCGTGCATCATCAACGGGGGTTTGCTGGATAAAGGCCAATATTGATTTACCGGTAGCCTTAGCGGCTTCGAATTCGGCTTGCGTAACAGATATACCCTCCGGCGTCTCATAACCATAGGCAGATCCCAATATGAGCAAATACACGTCACATTGCTCAACTTCATGGATACACGCTTTCTCTGACGAATAGGGCCTTGCGGAAAATGCTTCACACATAACCGGGGTTTGGTCCATTAATGTGATGGCCTGTTTTGCGGCACCTCGAAACGCCTCCATCCCTCCAACCACAGAACTTACAAATACCTTACTCAATTAACGACCCCCACTAAAATAAAACAATTATTTAACCATTTGATGGCGGTTTAGCTCACCCTTACTTCTAACCCGCCTTGTCCACATTATTGATTAGCCATTAATCGATGTGATGTTATGAATAGCTTACCGTACTACTGTTACACCAGCCATCACGTTTCCGCTAGGCTTCACTATCAAGCCACTTACCATACTCAATGTGCTGGGCATTTTAACGGGCTTTACCGGGTTCGCTGAACGCTCATTCCCCTGCGGGGAACTGTCGCCCTTACAATCCCTAATGCTTCATCCCTCCGGGCTGCTTAAATTCAGCAATAAACCCACGCTAATCCAACCCCGCTAGGGGCTTTGCCCCACGCGCTTTGCTAGTGCAAGGCTTCGCGCTTCCTCACCCGTTCAGATTCCCCCGCTTCGCTCCTCCACTTAGCTGCGGCTTCCGGTGAGCCACCTGCAATTTGCTACCCCCACGCTTCGCCAGCGGTGCAGGAGCGCAGACGGGCGCTGCGCTCGTTAAACACAATTCACAGACTCAGGGTTAACTACTATGAGAAAGACTATTTATGAAACTAACTACGACCGACTGATCAAGCTAGGCGTTATTGCCAAAGACGGTGCAATGCCGAAGCCCTACAGCAAAAGCCACACGAATGGTTTTATGGATTTAGTGCTGGAAAGAGTCGAACATATAGATGACGTATCAGGGAACTCTGGCATCGCGTTTTCAATGGCGCATTATTTCCGGCAAAACGGTGATCTTTGTAAAGATCCGGAAATGGTTGTCATCGTTTATCCAGCATTACAAATGGTTGAGGCTTTGACCTTTGAACAGTCCCTGCCACCGATCTATCAGGTAGTATTTCCTGAACCCGGTAAATTTTACCCTCAACTCAGAAAAGAGCTGAATGGATTTCTACGACTATGGTTGAATAACCTTATTGATCAGGGGCATGGTAATAATTGGGTAGAAAATAACCCATAGCAAACCAACATTCGAACTGTAAATAATATTAACGTGCTCGGTGACTAATTCATTTGGTTAATCGAGCACTTCCTGCTCATCAATCCATTGCAGAATTGACGACATGCGCCACCCAATCATTCTACCACTTCCCAATTTTATCGGTGCAGGAAACTTATTATTTTGCCGCCAACGCCAAAGCGTAACAGAACTAACCCCTAAAATTTTTGCTAGCTCAGCCTGTCGAACAATACGATCAGCGGAAGCAATATCACTTCGTTGAATATCTACCATGCGCATACACCTCCTACATTAGTAGATTGATCCTACCGCACTAGAAGGGACTCGCTACCAATAAGCCTCCTGTTAACAAAGAAAGAAAAATGCACTTAATTAAAAGCAGAGCTGTAATAACAATAAATCAGACCGTCATTTCATCAAGATAATCAGCCCACTTTTGTAACCAGACTCCCGCTTCTTTTTCATATTTATGAAGATCATAAGTGCCTTCTATACCGCTCCGGCTATGGCCCAGAATGGCTTCGGCAACTTCACTTGGGCATCCCATCCGAGACAAGCCCGTTCTCACTGTTCGCCTTAAATCATGAGGTGTCCAGTGTTCAATGTTCAGCATCCTACCGGAAGTGCGAAGGTGCCACGCCTGCTCGGTGAGCGTTTTTTGCTGGATGGGTTTTCCTGTTTTCTGCGAGGGAAATAAACAATCACCCGTTGTCAATTTTAACTGCTCCAAGAATGCAACTGCCTGAACTGGCAATTGAACATACCGCTCTATACCTGTCTTGGTATCGGTAAGGTGCCAGGTCTTTTTAACGAGATCTATGTCTTGCCAATGCGCATTACAGACCTCACCTGTTCTACAGGCCGTCCATAATGTAAACCTAAGAACATTTTTTTGGGTGGGTGTAAAAACAGACCCCGGCAACCAGGCTAAGAAGGCTTTAATTTCCTGTTCTGACAAAGTACGCTTGCCTCGCTCAGACGTCAGCCTGATTTTTGCCTGCCGTAAACTATTTTTTGCCAATAAGGCGGGGTTGGCGAAACCATCATCAAATCGATCTAGGCCAATTGCGAATTCGTAAGCAGCTGACAACTCCCGCAAAACATTACCTGCCTGGACATTAGCCCCCCGCTCCACAATGTCCATAATCATCAACACAACATCTTTTCTGGTTATTTTGCATGCAGGCCTGCGACCCAAAACCAGAACGGCATCGCCATAAAGGGTTCGCCTTACTTCTTTTTGGCCTTTCTTTTTTCGAGCACCATGGATCAACTTGCCGTCAACCTCGCGGTCTTCTATGTAACTCTTTAGATACAGATCCACTAGCTGCTTGACCGTCAGTTTTTGCTCTTTAGGCGCATCTTTGAATTGCTGCTTTTCCAGATTTTGCTCTGTCGCTGGACAACGCCCATCACCTCTTGCCAGCTTTAGATCCTGTAGCTTTAATCTGGCGTCGGCAAGGGAAATGGACGGAAAATGGCCAATCACTATTTGAGCCAGTTTATGGGTTACTGGGCTGGTATAGCGATAGAAGAAGGTTGTTGTACCACCTCTACCACAACGTACCCTCAAACCTCTGTTTTCACCCGTATCCACCAAAACTTTATTGCCTGGCTTCATTGCTTTAAGTGCCATCGTTGATAAAGGTTTGGTATTCTGTTGGTTTGTCATTACTCCTCCTTGTAATCGGGCGGCTTCAACCAGCTGTTAGTCAATGACTTAGACTGCGATCAAGTTTAAAAGTGTAACATTTAGAGAGCAACTTTTTTATCACTAAAAAATGTTACACTTAATGTTACACTTATTTGCGCAAAAACACGATATTTATTGAAATTTCACGAGCTTACAATCACATAGAAATATTCGATTAATTACACAAAAAACCTTATAAAACAGTATGATAATGAAAAATACTTCAATAAAATCAAGCGCAAGCAATAACGAACACACACCAATGATGCAACAATACTTACGCATCAAGGCTGACCACCCCGACAAACTGGTATTTTACCGTATGGGTGATTTTTACGAACTATTTTACGAGGATGCTAAACAGGCCGCAGCTATACTGGATATCACCCTCACCAGCCGAGGCAGTTCCGCCGGAGAACCCATTCCAATGGCTGGCCTGCCGTATCATGCAGCGGAGAATTATCTGGCTCGCTTAATCCGGCGCGGCCAATCCGTGGCTATTTGTGAGCAAGTTGGCGACCCCGCCACCTCAAAAGGACCGGTTGAACGTAAGGTGATGCGAATCGTGACACCAGGCACCGTTACCGATGAAGCCTTTTTAGATGAAAGCCGGGACAATTTTTTAGCTGCTGTCTGCGACGAGTCAAAGCAACTTGGGCTCTCGGTGCTGGACATAAGCACCGGCCAGTTTGTCGTATCAGAACCTAAAGACCTGGAAAGCCTGGTGGCGGAACTTGAGAGACTTAAACCCGCCGAGCTGCTCATTCCCGAGCAACTATCAATTGAACTCCCGCCGCGTTGGCTAGCGATTCACAAGCAGCGACCCATATGGGAATTCGAACGTCAGAGTGGCTACGATAATCTATGCAGCCAATTTCAATCTAAATCATTACAGGGCTTTGGCTGTGAGCACCTGAATGCCGGGCTCGGTGCGGCGGGTTGCTTACTGGAATATGCAAAACTCACCCAACAAGCTTCTTTACCTCATATCAATAGCATTAGCTGTCTTCAGCCCAGTGACTACGTACACCTGGATGCCGCCAGCCGCCGCAACCTCGAACTCGATCAAAACCTGTCTGGCGATCGAACCAACACACTACTGTCAGTGATGGATCGTACCGCCACAGCCATGGGCAGCCGGATGCTCAGTCGCTGGCTTAATCAGCCCATTTGCGACATCGATCAACTTCAATTGCGGCAGCACAGCATCTCAATGCTGGTGGATAATTACCTTTACGAAACCGTATTGGATACCTTAAAGCAGATCGGTGACCTTGAAAGGATAATTGCACGATTAGGCCTGCGTTCGGCACGACCCAGAGATCTGGTTCGTTTGCAGCATGGCCTTTCTCAACTACCCGAGCTACAACGCCAGTTACGTGAAGTCGATTCTCCGCAGCTACGCGCCCTACTGACTCAGGCTGGCGAGTTCCCTGATCTTACCGAGCTATTAAACCGCGCAGTGATTGAAAACCCGCCGGTGCTTATTCGAGATGGTGGTGTTATTGCCGATGGCTTTGATGAGGAGCTTGACGAACTTAGAAACATAAGCCGAAATGCTGATCAGTTCCTGATTGATCTGGAGGAACGAGAAAAACAGCAAACCGGAATCAATACACTAAAGGTCAATTACAATCGTGTGCATGGTTTCTACATCGAGCTCAGCCGCCTTCACGCAGACCAGGCTCCAGCGCACTATATACGCAAACAAACCTTGAAAAATGTTGAACGTTACATCACTCCTGAATTAAAAGATTTTGAAGACAAAGTACTCAGCAGCCGCAGTAAATCCCTTGCCAGGGAAAAACAGGTTTACGAGCTGCTACTAGATCAGCTCAACGAACAACTCGCCGAACTGCAATGCTGTATTCGTGCGCTCTCTGAAATCGATCTACTGGCAAATTTAGCAGAACGCTCGGTTACATTAAATTTGGTCCAGCCACGACTTACCGAAACACCCGGCATACAGATCGAGGCCGGACGCCATTTAGTGGTTGAGCAGATGCTAGACAAACCCTTTGTCGCCAACGACCTGCAATTCAACCAGGAACGTAAGATGCTGGTGATTACCGGGCCCAACATGGGCGGTAAATCCACCTATATGCGGCAAAATGCGCTTATCGTATTACTTGCGCATATTGGCAGCTTTGTACCGGCCAGCAGCGCCACCATTGGTATCGTTGACCGTATTTTCACCCGCATCGGTTCGTCGGATGATCTTGCTGGCGGTCGCTCAACTTTTATGGTCGAAATGACCGAAACCGCCAATATTATTCACAACGCGACAGCCAAAAGCCTGGTACTGATGGATGAAGTGGGCCGAGGCACCAGCACCTTTGACGGGCTGTCACTTGCATGGGCCTGCGCACGTTATCTGGCCGAGCATATCCAGGCCTATACACTATTCGCGACCCACTATTTTGAGCTAACCGGCCTCGAAGATGAGATTGCTTGCGTTGTAAACGTACACGTAAAGGCCGTGGAACATGCGAATCAGATCGTGTTCCTACATACTGTTGAAGATGGTGCAGCAAACCAAAGCTATGGATTGGAAGTGGCACGGCTGGCGGGTATTCCGAACAAGGTAATTGGCTTAGCCAGAAAAAAACTACAACGTCTGGAAAATGAAAGCACTGCTGCCGGCCAAATGGCTGAGCCTCAGCAACAGGAACTGTTTAGTGAACCGCCGGATTCTGAGCTATTAGAGCTGCTAGAATCCATCGATATCAACCATACCACACCGATTCAGGCAATCAATTTACTTAATGAAGTAAAAAAACTGCTGTAATCACCAATTCAACCCGCAGAACTGATTTCAGCAGAGCTTAAATTTGTTAAACTGGCTGGCTTAAATAGCCTACTCCTCTGCTTCAAAAGTAAAACAGAGGTCTCGATTAGTAACTGGAGTAACGAATGACCTTTATCGTCACCGACAATTGCATCAAGTGCAAATACACTGACTGTGTAGAAGTATGTCCCGTTGACTGCTTTTACGAGGGCCCCAACTTTCTGGTGATACACCCGGATGAATGCATTGACTGTGGATTATGCATTCCAGAGTGCCCCGCAGAAGCTATTTTTGCAGATGATGAAGTACCGGAAGATCAGATGCATTTTTTCAAAATCAACGAAGAACTCGCAGAGACCTGGCCCAATATTACCGAGATGAAAGCTCCTCCAGAAGATGCGGCAGAATGGGATGGAGTCCCTGACAAGCTTCAATACCTTGAGCGCTAATTTGGCTCTAATAAAGAGCAGCTGAAATACACAGACATAAAAAAGGCGGTTTAAACCGCCTTTTTTATGTCTACTTTAATTCTATCTAAACTTACTGCCCGGCGAACACCAACTCACTGGAAAGTCCCTGTTGCTCAATGATCTCTTTCATTCGTCGCAGCGCTTCAACCTGAATTTGTCTGACTCGTTCACGGGTTAGACCAATCTCGGCACCCACATCCTCGAGGGTGCTCATATCATGCCCTCTCAAACCAAAACGACGAGAGATAACTTCTCGCTGCTTTTCTGATAATTCATCTAACCAGTTATCAATACTGCTTTTTAGATTGCTATCCTGCAACATCTCCGCTGGATCGATCTGATTATCGTCAGCAACCGTCTCGAGCAATGTCTTGTCGGACTCGGAAGAGATCATGCCATCAACGGATGCCACACGCTCATTGAGCTTCAACATTCTGGAAACCTCTTCTACGGGTTTATCCAAAAGATTGGCGATATCCTCAGGCGTTGGATCATGATCCAGTTTTTGTGTTAATTCACGTGCTGCTCGCAGATACACATTAAGCTCTTTAACCACATGAATCGGCAACCGAATGGTGCGGGTCTGATTCATAATCGCCCGCTCAATGGTTTGACGAATCCACCAGGTTGCGTAAGTGGAAAAACGAAACCCTCGCTCAGGGTCAAATTTTTCAACCGCCCGGATCAGCCCCAAATTACCCTCTTCGATAACGTCTAAAAGAGTAAGGCCACGGTTAATGTACTTTCTGGAGATCTTAACCACTAAACGTAGATTGCTCACAATCATACGATCACGGGCTTTGGCCTCACCACAAATAGAACGACGGGAAAGGAATACCTCTTCCTTTGCTGAAAGAAGTGGCGAAAAACCTATTTCACCAAGGTATATCTGAGTTGCATCAAGTGTTTTTTGAAAGCCATCAGGCTCGGGCTGCCGGCGATCCTGCGCCTTACGCCGATCAACTTTTCTTCGCTCTCCTTTTGTCTTCGAGACTTTATCAGGATCAACCTCAGCCACCTCAGACAAGCCATCTACTAATTCGCGCATACCTCTCACACCCTTTTCTTCGACGACTTCGTCATCAATTTCATCCAACAAGCCAAGTTCCATTGTTCAGATCCATTTCTAGATTGTCAAGCTAACTAATTGATTGTAATAGTTAAGTGCTTAAAACAGGTTATTATTATTGCGAAGTCTGCGATCAGTTTTACCTGATCACTGAAACACATCATATCAAAGGGAGGTATATTTTAGGGTCAACTGATACCCCCCTGCGCCGAATTTCGAAATGCAACATCGCTTTTCCGCTTCCGTTACTACCTGTTTCGGCAATTATCTCGCCAGCTTTAACTTTTTCCGCTTCTTTTTTATATATTTTTTGATTATGTGCGTAAGCGCTCAAAAATCCATTCGAATGTTCGACAATGATCAACTGCTCTAACCCCCGAATACCCGCTCCCACATATACAACCGTTCCTGATCCAGCAGCTCTGACCTTGGAACCACGAGGAACTCCAATTTTCAGACCTTGATGTAACGGACTATTGCGCTTAAAACCCGATAACACAGTGCCTTTGACAGGCCAACGCCATTTGATCGATGAGCGTTCTATGGGCACTTCATGATCGCGGGATGAGGCGCTTTTTATTGGTTGACGGCGAGGCTTATTTTTATTGGAACGAGCAGAAACTGAGACGCCGGAAGCCTTTTGTTTCTCTGGCTGTTGCTGTCTTGACTCTTGTTTAGCTGAAAGGTACAGCTTAATTTTTTGATTCGGATGAATAACGAAGGGCTTTTTTAACTTATTTGCGCTTGCCAATTTGCGGTAATCCCAACCGTATCGCCAGGCGATCTGGTAGATCGTGTCGCCTTCCTTAACGATATGATAACCACGGGTTACCTTAGGCAGTTGTGTACTGTACTGAGATTTTTGAGAATTGAGGCTGCAACCTTGTGTCAGAAATATCGATAGAATAGATGCTACCAAAACACAACGGTAGCGCCCCAATATCCCAGTGAGCGCAATAGAGTATCGCCACATATTCATTCAATACGATGGCAACGTTGATACCAGTAAAAAAAGGGGGTAGGTTTCACCTTAAGCATTTCGACCACGCCTGATTAGAACGCTAGGCAATATAACAACCAATAATCCAACTATCATCGTTACAATAGCAATAATTAGCTGTGATTCATCTCCAGTAATTTCACTAAATGTCCCTGGAAGCAAATTACGGTGAACAATAGCAACCTGGTCTCCGTTTGATTTGAGCTGATACGCTAACACCTCTTTCCAGGGCCAGATCCGGTTTAGAGACCCCAGCATGATACCCAGTAAAACAGCCATGGTGATGTTGTGAGCATGTTGAAGCAACCAGGAAAGTAATTTCGAAAATGCTAATAAACCGGTCAGGCAACCCATACAAAAAACCAGTATTACCGGCAAATCAAAACCTTTAATTGCCGCTAGCACATTCGTGTACATACCCAACATTAGAAGAATAAAGCTGCCGGATATACCGGGCAAAATCATTGCGCAGATAGCGATAGCGCCCGAAACAAATAGGTAAAAATAGCTGAATTCAGCCTGTACCGGTGCCATATCTGTCACCAGATAACCTGCCAATATACCGGCCATCATATAAGTCAGCACCGATTTCCACTGCGTAATCGTAGCGCCGACATGTATGGATGAGGCAATGATCAAGCCAAAGAAGAAAGACCAAACAGGTATCGGGTAGGTACTCAAGGCAAATAAAATCAAGTGAGACAGCAACAGAGCGCTGGTGAGCATACCGCTAATTAGAACCAGTAAAAACCAACCGTTAATATAGTTCCAGGCAGCGCCAAAACCATCCTTTTTAAGCATTTTTAACGCAGAAAAACCAACCTTACCAATGGATTCAAGCAGCTCCTGGTAGATCCCGGTTATTAGTGCGATAGTACCTCCGGACACCCCTGGCACCACGTCTGCGGCACCCATCGCGATACCTTTCAGGTACAACCAAATACGTTGTTTAGTTACGGATGACTGAGTCAATCTATTACGCCTTTTAACATCGGTACAAAATGTACTGGTTCAATAAGTTCGTGGGTAAATCCTGACTCTGTTCGACGAACCAGGCACAGCGCCTGCTCACCTTCCTGTTCCACAGGGATCACTACACGACCGTTCATTGCTAACTGACTCGTCAAGGATTTGGGCAAGGATTTGGAAGCTGCAGTAACCATGATTCCATCAAATTTCATGGTCGTCGGCCAGCCAGTATTGCCATCAGTATGGCGCAAATTAACATTGCTTAAGCCTGCCTGCTGCAAGGCTGCTGCTGCGCGTTGATGCAGTGCGCCAATGCGCTCAACACTGAATACTCTATCAACCAGCTGCGCCAAAACTGCGGTTTGATAACCTGAACCGGTACCGACTTCCAATACGGTTCTTAACGGGCCGGCTTGTATTAGCAATTCTGTCATTCGTGCAACGATATAGGGCTGGGAAATAGTCTGATCGAAACCGATCGGCAAAGCGGTATCTTCATAGGCCTTATGCGCCATTGCCTCTTCTATAAACAGGTGCCGGGGTGTATTCCGAATAGTTTCAAGTACGTGAGAACTCTGAATGCCCCTTTGTTTTAATCGGTCGATCAATCGATCACGGGTTCTAGCGGAGGTCATACCGATACCGGCATGGAGTTGTTCGTTATTTGACTGCTTTTCTAACATAAAAAATTAACTACTGAATCAGGCAAGGGTAATCAATAAGTACTCCAAATACCCCTAATTCGAATCAAAGCAGATTACAGTCTCCCAGCCATGAACTAATATGATCGAAACTCTCGTAATGACTCATATCAAATTGCATTGGTGTAATAGATACACGCCCCTTACTTACTGCGTGAAAATCGGTTCCTACACCACCATCATCTTCCTTGCCAGAGCCCGAAAGCCAATAGCTTTCATCACCTCGGGGATCTTTCACGACATGAGGCGTTTCAGCAGGACTTCGGTGCCCAAGCCGAGTGAGATCGATACCTTTGATCTCATTCAGAGGCAAATTAGGTACGTTAATATTGAGTACTGTTTTGGGTGAAAGTGCGAGTGTGTCAGCCTGCTCTAGCAGACGCCGAACAATGATAGCTGCCGTCTCATAGTGCATTTTATCATCCATGCCCATGCGAACCAGCGACACGGCTATAGAGGGCCTGGGTAAACGTCGCCCTTCCATCGCCGCTGCAACAGTCCCGGAATAAAGCACATCATCACCTAGGTTAGCCCCTGCATTGATACCCGATACAACCCGTTCGGGTTTTTTATCCACTATGCAGTAGATGCCTAAATACACACAATCGGTTGGTGTACCAGACAGGCTAATAAAGCCATTTTCATGGTAACTAGGCTTGAGAGGGCGATCCAGGGTCAATGAGTTACTGGCTCCACTGCGATCACGATCGGGAGCGATTACAGTTACAGAAGCAATTTTTTGAAGCTCTCTGGCCAGCACTTCCAGCCCCAGTGCATTCACCCCATCATCATTGGAAAGTAGAAGTTCCATATCGGTTTCCTATTCGACCTTATTTCTATTGGCCGCTCTCTTTTTGGCCACACCAGACACAAGCAATACAACCGCGTGTGCCGCGATACCTTCACTGCGACCTTCAAACCCAAGACCTTCAGTGGTGGTTGCTTTAACGTTGATTTGTTCACTTTCGACACCCATATCCCCTGCCAATTGCTTACGCATGGAATCGATATAGCTTGCCACCCGAGGTTTTTCGGCCACCAGAGTCAAATCCGCATTACCCAGGCAGTATCCCTTTTGCGCAATTTTTTCGATCACGGCCGTTAGTAATTTTCGACTACTGATACCTTTATAGGCGGGATCAGTATCAGGAAAATGATGACCAATATCACCGATTCCTGCACCCCCAAGCAGCGCATCGCAGAGTGCATGGATGATCACATCACCATCTGAATGGGCAATGATCGCACGATCAGAGGGTACATCTACACCACCCAAAGCAATTAGCTTAGGCTCGCCGTCGGATTCGGCAAAACGATGCACGTCGTAGCCATGACCCACTCTCATAACAATACTCGCTTCATATCAGATTGCATTATCATTCGCTTGACCCAGATAGTATTCCGCCAATTCCAGGTCCTCAGGCCGGGTGATTTTTATATTTTTTTCGCTTCCTTCAACCATTACAGGGGAAAAACCTGCCAATTCCATTGCTGATGCTTCATCGGTCACAAGTCGGTTTTGATCAATCGATTCCTGCATCGCCGCCGTCAACAATCCAATCGGAAACATCTGTGGGGTCTGGGCCTTCCAAAGATCAGAGCGATCAATAGTATCTGCAATTACAGCCGAGCCATGGGTAACTCTTTTGATCGTATCTCGAATCTTAGATCCAAGAATTGCACCGCTGTTTTGCTGTCTTGCAGTAGCAATCAAATGATCCAAATCCGTTGCAGAAAGGCAAGGCCGAGCAGCATCATGAACCATGACCAAAGTAGCTGGGGCGACCTGCTTTTGAAGGGAGTTCAGTGCATTTAACACAGAGTGACAACGCTCTATACCGCCAACGACCATACTTATCTTAGGGTGTGTTGCTAGAGAAAGGTCACGCCAATAGGTATCACCATCACCAATTGAGACCACAACCTGCTGAATATCAGTATTATCGCAAAGTGGTTGTATTGCATGCTCGATAACGGTTCGACCATAAAGAGGTAAATACTGCTTTGGCATTTGAGTACCCATACGCCGACCAATACCAGCGGCGGGAACAACAGCAAGAATCTGGGAAGGTGGATTACCCTGAATCTCTGACATTCAAGGAATTAAGATCTGCAAACTGGATTCCAAAACCTAAAATAGCTCTATTCAGAGCCGGTAAACAGATAGAAGGTTTCATTTTTTTTGATCATGCCCAGCTCTTCCCGGGCAAATTGTTCGGCAGTTGAGGCGCCCTGCCTGAGTTCCAGCACTTCGTTAACCAGCTTCTGGTTACGTTGAATTTTTTGATCATTGTCCTGCTGCTGCTGAACAACTTGTTGCTGCAAACGTTTAACATCCGCCACACTGCCCGCGCCAACCCACAATCTATATTGCAGGCCAACCAACATCAGAAGCAAAATCCAGCGGAACCATTTCATTTTAAATCAGTAAGTTACCATAGCTTTTTATAGGCAGACATACATTCAACGTCACCTTTAGGCGCGCTTAAATTCAGCACGGCCGCGATAAGCTGCTTTCCCAGCCAGCTCCTCTTCAATACGAAGTAATCGATTGTATTTGGCCACACGATCAGATCGGCATAGTGAACCGGTTTTTATCTGCCCTGCCCCAGTAGCCACTGCTAAGTCTGCGATAGTGGTATCTTCGGTCTCGCCGGAGCGATGTGAAATCACTGCAGTATAACCAGCATCCTGCGCCATTTTAATCGCTTCAAGGGTCTCGGTAAGGCTACCGATTTGATTAAATTTAATCAGAATTGAGTTTGCTACCCCTTGATCAATACCCTGCTTAAGAATAGTGGTATTGGTTACAAAAAGGTCATCTCCTACCAGCTGGATTTTGTCACCCATTATTTCGGTTTGGTATTTCCAGCCTGCCCAATCACTTTCATCAAGCCCATCTTCAATCGAAATAATAGGGTAACGTGAAGTCAGCTCATTCAGGTAATCAGAGAACTGATCCGCAGAAAAGGTTTTACCTTCGCCGGACAGGCAGTACTGCCCATCTTTATAGAATTCTGATGCAGCACAATCGAGCGCTAATGTAACATCAGTGCCTAGTTTATATTGAGTTAAAGCAATCGCTTCTTCAATAACGGCTAATGCCGCTTCATTGGACGGTAGGTCAGGTGCAAAACCACCCTCGTCTCCAACAGAGGTGCTGAGCCCCTGCTTTTGCAATACGGTTTTCAATGCCTGGAATATCTCTGCTCCACACCGGAGTGCTTCTCGAAAACTGGAAACGCCGACCGGCTGGATCATGAATTCCTGTATATCAACATTATTGTCAGCGTGTTCGCCTCCATTGATAATGTTCATCATCGGCACAGGCATGGTGAACTTACCGTCAATGCCGTACAGCTCACCGATATATTCGTAGAGCGGGATTTTTCGTTCAGCCGCTACCGCTTTGGCTAGCGCTAACGAAACCGCAAGAATCGCATTTGCGCCCAAGTTAGCTTTGTTTTCCGTACCATCCGCCTTAATCATCTGACGATCCAGTTCGACCTGTTGTTCAGCTTCCTGTCCAACCAAAAGCGATGCGATTTCATTATTCACTGCTGCAACGGCTTTTAAAACACCTTTACCGTGATAGCGAGCGGGGTCTTTATCACGCAACTCCAGTGCTTCCCGTGAGCCGGTTGAGGCTCCCGATGGTGCGCATGCTGAACCCTGGGCTCCAGACTCAAGGATTACATCTGCCTCAACCGTGGGGTTGCCTCTTGAATCCAGTACTTCACGCCCTTTAATCGCTACAATTTTCGACATACTTTCGATTACTCCAATCGCTCATTTAGGCTGGGACAATTTCACATAGAGGCAATATTCGACTCTACGAAACACCCGAACCGTATTCGTCAGGGTAATTACCCTAATTCGTTTTCAATAAATGGATTACGTTTTACGCAGCTATCAAGCTCAGTCAGCGTTTCAAGCAACATTTTCATTTTAGCCAGTGGCCACGAATTGGGGCCGTCGCTCATCGCTTTGTCAGGATCTGGGTGGGTTTCCATAAAGATTCCGGATATCCCTGCAGCAACCGCTGCACGGGCCAAAACCGGCACCATTTCACGCTGGCCGCCGGAAACCGCTCCTTGGCCACCAGGCAACTGCACTGAGTGGGTAGCGTCATATACAACCGGGCAACCAGTATCACGCATAATCGACAACGAGCGCATATCAGAAACCAGGTTGTTGTAACCAAAGGTATAACCACGGTCACAAACTGTAATCTGCTCATTACCCATTGCGCGGCCTTTTTCTACTACGTGGGTCATATCCCATGGCGCTAAAAACTGACCTTTTTTTATATTGACCGGGATGCCCTGGGCGCATACGTTTTGAATATAGTTGGTTTGACGACACAAAAATGCCGGTGTTTGCATCATCGAAACTACCGATGCGACTTCATTTAATGGCGTATCTTCATGTACGTCCGTTAGCACCGGCACGTCGATCTGCTTTTTAACCTTATCCAGAATTTCTAAGCCCTTTTCAACACCAAGGCCACGAAAACTCTGATGAGATGAACGGTTTGCTTTATCAAACGAAGACTTATAGATAAAGGGGATACCTAATGCTGCAGTAATCTCCTTAAGCTGACCAGCGGTATCCAGCGCCAGTTGCTCACTTTCAATTACACAGGGGCCAGCAATCAGAAAAAGCGGTCGATCCAATCCAACTTCAAATCCACATATGTTCACATTTAATACCTGCTAGTTATTTTCGTGTTGAATCAATGCTGCTTGAATAAAGCCGCTAAATAAAGGATGCCCATCCCGCGGTGTCGACGTAAATTCAGGGTGGAACTGACAAGCTACAAACCATGGATGATCAGGTACCTCTACGACCTCAACCAGCGCATCATCAATAGACCAACCACCAATCCGCAGACCAGACTGCCGGAGCCGATCGAGATAATTATTATTCACCTCGTAACGATGGCGATGGCGTTCAACAATAATATCCTGTTTATAAAGTGACTGAACGATCGAGTCTGCTGCCAAACGGCACTGCTGCCCACCAAGACGCATGGTACCTCCCAGATCTGATTCCTCAGTTCGCGTTTCGGTACTGCCACTTTCGGTGGTCCACTCTTCTATCAAGCCGATGACAGGATCAGCAGTTTTACGATCGAACTCCGAGCTATTGGCGGTTTCTAAACCCAGCACATTTCTCGCATATTCAATTACCGCTACCTGCATGCCAAGACAGATACCCAGATAAGGAATTTTGTTCTCGCGCGCATAACGCACAGTAGCGATTTTTCCTTCGATGCCACGCTTTCCAAAACCACCAGGCACCAGGATCGCATCCAACCCGACAAGTGCGCCTGTGCCATCACTAGAGATACTTTCGCTATCAATATAGCGTATATTTACCCGGGTACGATTATGAATACCCGCGTGAATCAAGGCTTCAATTAAGGATTTATAGGCCTCAATCAGATCCATATACTTGCCGACCATACCAATGGTGACCTGTTTTTCGGGGTGCAGGTGTGCATCAGCAACCCTTTCCCAACCTGAAAGATCCGCAGGCTTACATTCCAGCTTCAGCAGCTCAAGTACCAGAGAATCCGTGCCTTGTTGATTCAACATCAGTGGAATTCGATAAATAGTATCAGCGTCTTCGAGTAATACAACGCCCGCCTCCATCACGTTGGTGAACAACGCAATCTTCTCTTTTGCATCTTCAGAAATTTTGTGATCGGAACGACAAACCAACAGATCAGCCTGCAACCCAATCGAACGAAGCTCTTTTACAGAATGCTGGGTTGGCTTAGTTTTTGTCTCACCGGCGGTTGCAATATAAGGCACTAATGTCAGGTGGATAAGTAAACTGTTACCAACACCCAGTTCAATTTTTAACTGTCGAATGGCTTCCAGGAAAGGTTGTGATTCGATATCACCAACTGTGCCACCGATTTCAACAATAGCAATATCGTGGCTACCGGCCCCTTCAATGATCCGCCGTTTAATTTCATCGGTAATATGGGGGATCACCTGTACGGTGCCACCAAGGTAATCTCCCCGGCGCTCCTTACGCAAAACCGTTTCGTACACTCGACCAGTGGTGAAGTTGTTCAACCGACTCATTTTAGTGTGGATGAAACGTTCGTAATGACCTAAATCAAGATCGGTTTCAGCACCATCCTCAGTGACGAAAACCTCACCATGCTGGAAAGGGCTCATGGTTCCCGGATCCACATTAATATAGGGATCCAGTTTCAACATTGTAACGTCTAATCCGCGGGATTCTAGAACGGCAGCGAGGGAAGCGGCGGTAATTCCTTTTCCAAGAGAGGAAACCACACCACCTGTAACAAAAATAAACTTGGGCATATATACCTGGTATTAGTAGGATCTAAGAGATAGTTGACGAACTGTTTAGCCACCTGCGAAAAACTTCACTTACGGCCCATTCAACCTGCTCTTGGGGGCGTTCTTACTACAAAAAGAACAGATTCGGAATTTTACCAAATCAGCCCATAGGATGAAACGAATAAAGAGCACCAATCTGGCTAATGGGGCAGTTAATCAGCTCGGTGCCTCAACTCGTTTCCATTCTAGCTGCAACGCTTGATCTCGCTCGGTTGCCTGGTAAGGCTCGCAAATAAAATAGTTTGGCACCGCAACCAACTGATCGTCAAAATAGATCAACGGAACTATATCGCGCAACCAGGGTTCGATTTTATACTCATTGAATAATTTTTTTAATGGGCGAGACCCATGACGCCCTACTGGCCGGCAGCGTTCACCACCCTGGCGAAAGCGGATGGTCACCCGTTCATTTTCCGGTAATCTCAAACCCTGATTTCGTTCGGATATCAGCGATTCTGCAGCGACAATTCCACTACCCTGACAAAAAATTGGAGCCTGCAAATCCCACTCGTAACGCCTGCAAGGGTCAAAGTCAGGGTGAGGCTCAATTTTTTGAGTCTCCAGCAAATAAAGCAATTGGTTAAAACGCCTCACTTGCCAGCTGCTGGTTTTAAATATCGGCATTGCAGCTTTCGAAGCCGCGGCAACCTCATCGAGAATCGTTTCAACCCAGCCATGTTCCGAGTTGTTTAGGCCATTCATACCCAACCAGTGCCGAATCAGGTTTTTTTGCCTAAACCGATCCAGCTCAAATAGTGGTTTTATTTTGAGTTGTGATAATTCCGAACCGGCGGTATGTATATAGTCCTGTTCAGCAACCTGACCTGCGAGCTGAGCATAATCGGAACATACTCCGATAGTGCGGGACCATGTTTTACGATAACCGGGCCAGCGCTGTTCAAGTAGCGGGAGCACCGTATGGCGCAAATAATTTCGATCATGTTTTACAGAGGCGTTGCTTGGGTCTTCAATCCATTTCAAACCTTTAAGGGATGCAAATTCCAGTAACTGCTGGCGACTGGTATCCAGCAAGGGTCGAAGCAATCGACCCTTACCGATGGAACGCTGCCTGGGAATGCCAGCAAGACCCGTAGGTCCCGCTCCCTTCAGCAAACGCATTAACAAGGTCTCCATCTGATCATCAAGGTGATGCGCCATCAGCAAAAGGCTTGATGATTCGATATATTTCTCAAAAACCCGGTAGCGTTGAATTCGAGCCTGCTCCTCCAGGCTAAAGCCTTGCTCCGCAGCAACTTCTACAGATTCACAGACCATAGGGATTTGAAGTTGCGCGCAAACCTGCTCGCAATGCTGCTGCCACTGAGTTGAATTTTTATCTAACTGATGATTGACATGAATCGCGGTTAGATCCAGCTTTCGATTTAAAAAAAATGGATCGAGCTGAATCAGTTCGAGCGCCTGCTGTGTGATCAATAACAGAATGTGGGAATCCATGCCGCCGCTATAAGCAACATGGATATGGTTCAGTTTAGAGTGCTCAGTTAAAAGTTCTCGAAGCTGTGCTGCGCAGCACTCAGTGGTTTGTTTGTAAGCGGACTCAATCAATGAACTAGCCATCGCGGTTGATCATTAACCCAGCCCCACTACAATTGGGGAAAGACTCTGATTATTTATAAATCCCGTAGGACATATAACGCTGATAACGTTTTTCAAGCATCTCTTCTTCAGAAAATCCTTCAACCATATCGAGCTTTTGAACAACGGCTTGTTTAATACTACTCGCCATTTTATCAATATCCCGATGAGCACCACCGAGCGGTTCCAGAATGCGCTCATCTACCAGACCCAAATCCTTAAGTTTGGTTGAGGTCATGGCCATCATTTCTGCAGCACTGGAAGCTTTTTCTGCGGTTTTCCACAAAATGGTCGCACAACCTTCTGGAGAGATAACTGAATAGGTGGCGTATTCAAGAATTAATAACTGATCACACACCGCCAGGGCCAATGCACCACCAGAACCACCTTCACCAATCACAACAGATATAATCGGTGTTTTAAGCCGTGACATCACCGCTAGGTTTTGAGCAATCGCCTCACTTTGGCCACGCTCTTCAGATTCAACCCCTGGGTAGGCTCCAGAGGTATCAATAAAGCTTATAATCGGCAACTTAAAACGTTCCGCCAACTCCATTAAACGACAGGCTTTGCGGTAACCTTCCGGCTGAGGCATACCAAAATTACGGTAGACCTTATCTTTAGTGCCTCGACCTTTTTCATGACCGATCACCATTACCGGCCTGCCATCTAATCTCGCAATACCACCGACTATTGCAGGGTCATCCCGGAAGTGGCGATCACCATGTAGTTCATCAAAATCGGTAAAAATCCGTTGAATATAATCAACCGTGTAGGGTCGTGCGGGGTGGCGGGAAAGCTGAACGATCTCCCAACTTCCCAGCGATGAAAAAATACTTTCGGTGAGTTTCTTACTTTTTTCTTCCAGCTTCGTAACTTCTTCCTGGACATTGATGTCGTTATTGCTACCCACCAAACGAAGCTCATCAATTTTCGCTTCCAGCTCCGCAATCGGTTGTTCGAAATCAAGATAGTCGAGATTCATTCAAATGCCTGATATGTATAAATATGATTCAAGTAAGCCTACGCGGCTCCGATGTGAGAGATTGTACCAGCCTCGGTAGGGAATCAGTAGAGTATCCATGCGGAACTAATAGATTAGCTGTACACGATCGGCACCGATCTGCTCTGCGAGTTGAGTTAATACCTCATCTGAAGGTAGCAGGGTTTGCTCAAGGTTAATAACTGCTTTCGCGCCTGCTCCACTATATTGGACCTTTAGGCGACATCTGCCCTTGGGCAAATGGGTGAGTAGCGTCTGTAGTTCTGCAAGCCGCTCGGTATTGCAATTAGCACCATCCAGCTCCAGCAGTAGATGTCGCGAAAAGTGCTGGCGTGCCTCTTCAAGGGTCAGAACTATTTCTGCCTGAGCGCGGATTCCATCGGAATATTCATCAAAGCTGACATCACCCTGTATCACCATAACCGTGTCTTTAATTAACTTATCCTTGAACTGTGCATAGGCTTCGCCAAATAACCCGACTTCAACCCGGGCGCTGCGATCATCGAGAGTTACGAAAGCGATATCCTGCCCCCGCTTACTCTTCATGGTCCGGGTTGCCACAACCAATCCAGCAAGGGTCTGGGTGGTATCCTTTGCCGCCAACTCAACGAGTGGTGCCGTCACAATCTGTTCAAGCTCTGCTTTATATTGGTCAATTGGATGGCCCGACAGATATAACCCAAGGGTGTCTTTTTCTGCTCTGAGACGCTCGCGGGAACTCCAACATGGAGCTACTTTGTAATCGATCAAATCCTTCTTCTGGCCCTGTTCGGTAGGCGCGGCAAACAGATCAAGCGTACCACTGGCCTCCGACCGTGCATTTTGATCCGAGAGTTTCAAACCCTCCGGGATATTGGCCATCAATACGCCACGATCAATGCCAAAACAGTCCATTGCGCCAGCGCGTACCAGTGCCTCAAGCCCTCTTTTATTTACCTTACTGGTATCCATTCGAGTACAAAAATCAAATAGACTGCTATAGCTCTGTCCGTCCTTTCGACCCTCAACAATAGCGTCTACCGCCCCTTCACCAAGACCTTTGATCGCACCCAGCCCGTATAGAATCTGATTATTTTCATCAACTGTAAAACGGAAATACCCCGAATTGATATCAGGCGGATGTAGCACCAGTTCGTTGTTGCGTGCATCTTCAATAAATACCACAACTTTTTCGGTATTGTGCATCTCGGCAGACATAACTGCCGCCATAAAGGCCGAAGGATAATGATATTTAAGCCATGCAGTTTGGTAGGAAACTAACGCGTAGGCGGCGGAGTGTGATTTGTTAAACCCATAACCGGCAAACTTTTCCATCAGATCAAATATTGCGGTGGCAATATCCGCATCAATCTGGTTCGCGGCGGCACCCTCAGCAAAAATTTCACGCTGTTTGGCCATTTCCTCAGGTTTTTTCTTACCCATCGCACGGCGCAACATATCCGCAGCACCCAAGGTGTAACCCGCCAGTACCTGGGCGATCTGCATCACCTGTTCCTGGTAAAGAATTACGCCGTAAGTGTTTTCTAAAATCGGCTCCAGGCTGGGGTGAAGGTAAGAAACATCAGCACCGTGCTTTCGGTCAATAAAATCATCAACCATGCCAGATTGAAGTGGCCCCGGCCGAAACAACGCCACCAACGCAATAATATCTTCGAATCTGCTCGGTAACAGTCGCTTGATCAAATCCTTCATGCCACGGGATTCAAGCTGGAAAACGGCAGTGGTATTACCCTGCCCTAACAATTGATAAACGGCTTGGTCATCCAGTGGAATGTGATCGATATCAATCGGCTCTTTGCCATTAGCGGACAAGCCCTTATTGATCGTTTCCAACGCCCAATCGATGATAGTCAGAGTCCTAAGGCCCAGAAAATCGAATTTCACCAAGCCAACGGACTCAACGTCATCTTTATCGAACTGTGTAACTAAATTGTCACCCGACTCATCGACATAAATCGGTGAATAATCGGTAATTCTACCCGGCGCAATCACCACACCACCGGCATGCTTGCCAACGTTACGTACCACGCCCTCAAGCTTGCGGGACATCTCCATGATCTCTTTGGCTTCTTCATTGGTATTGATAAAGCTTTTGAAATCTGCGGATTCTTTCTCCGCTTTTGCCAGGGTCATACCCACTTCGAAAGGAATCAACTTGGACAGCTTATCTGCCAGACCGTAGGCTTTACCCTGCACACGGGCAACATCGCGCACTACCGCTTTGGCCGCCATCGTGCCGAAGGTGATGATCTGGGAGACTGCTTCACGGCCATAGGTATCCGCAACGTATTGAATCACCCGATCTCGACCATCCATACAGAAATCGATATCAAAATCCGGCATCGAAACCCGCTCAGGATTCAGAAACCGCTCGAAAAGAAGTTCATATTTAATGGGATCTAGATCGGTGATTTTCAGCGCCCAGGCCACGATAGAACCGGCCCCCGACCCACGGCCCGGCCCGACCGGAATACCGTTTTCCCTGGCCCAGCCAATGAAGTCCATTACAATCAAAAAATAACCAGGGAAACCCATTTGAATGATGATTCCCAACTCGTATTCCAACCGCTGATAGTACTGTTCGCTATCCACAGGCAAACCCGCTTCATCGGTTGGCGGCACATCAGCAAGCCGCGCTTTCAACCCTTCGGTACATACTTTTTTCAGGAATTCCTGCTCAGTCATCCCATCCGGAATGGGATAATCGGGTAGATAATTTTCCCCAAGGGTCAGTTCAACATTGCAGCGTTTAGCAATCTCAACACTGTTTTGCAATGCGGCGGGCACATCGGCAAACAAGGTCTGCATCTCAGACACCGAACGCAGATATTGCTGCTCCGAATGGCGATGCGGTCGGCGCGGGTCGTCAAGGGTCCGCCCTTCGTAAATACAGACCCGTGCCTCGTGGGCTTCAAAATCATCCCGTGTAAAAAAACATACCTCATTGGTCGCAACCGGCGGGCATTCAAATTCCGACGCTAACTCTAACGCTCTGGAGATATATAATTCCTGGTTTGGACGTCCGTTACGCTGTAATTCGATATAGAATCGATCAGGGAAAACCGACATCCATTCCTGTAAAATCGATTTTGCCAGAGGACGGTTACCCCTGATCAGGGCTTCGCCAAACTCACCCTCTTCAGCACCCGATAGTGCGATCAACCCATCGGCATGTTGGTGTATCCACTCACGCTTCGCGATGGCCTTGTCCTGACGTCTTCCCTCTAGAAAACCGAGGGAGATAATCCGTGTAAGATTTTGATAACCCGCACTATTTGAGGCAAACAACACCAATTTAGAACAGTTCCCAGGATCATCCTGGGATTCAACCCATACCTCAGCACCCACGATAGGTTTGACCCCCTGGGCGATTGCTGCGCTATAAAATTTGACCAAAGCAAAAAAATTACTGACATCAGTAACCGCTACCGCTGGCATACCCATTTCGAATACGGTTTTAACCAACGGTTTTACAGATATCAATCCATCAACGAGAGAATATTCGGAGTGGACACGCAGATGAATAAAATCAGGGGACATAAAAATGGCAGATTAAAGCTTTTAATGAAAGGTTGAAGCTATATAGGAAGAACGACACGATACGTGCTCATGAACGAACACTACAACGCAAAATTTTTACTTACAGATCAACAAAGGAATCTCGACAATATTCCGGGTTAGCAACCCATTCATACGCTCGTTCAAGATCGATCGCTAGGTTACCATACAGACGATTATGCTTCGACAGAAACGCCAACCGAAAACCCTACACACCGTCGATCGAAAGCGGATGAGCGAGATTCATCAACCAGCGTTTATAACCCTTTGAATGGTGTTCATATTTGCTGCCACGGTCGATCACCCAACCCCGAACCATAACGGATTCACCAACATAGGATTGAAGTGTTTGTGCATCAAAGTAGGCGGCATTTTCCGCATTAATTCTTAACACTAACGGCCCGTTAAACTCCAGCCACCAGCCGCTTTTCACTTTAGATACTTTAACGATTCGACCCGATACAAGCTGAAACCCGCTTTTAAGATGCGATTCATTTTCCGGATTTACAGCAGTAAAATCCCGCCACAAACCTAATTGTTCAACGCGAGCCTGCGATTCAACCTGCTTCAGGCAGGCCGATTGACCGAAGTTAGGCGGAATCGCAATATAAAAGCCCAATCCGCGCCGAATCATCTGCGCAGCTATATTGTAGCGAGCACCTTGAAAGCCAGTTCGGAGATCACTGTGGGGGTCGCTATATAAGTGCGCCAAAATTCGACCGTACCGATCCTTTTGCTCCTTACCAAGGCTCATGTATATCTGTTTTGAGCTTTTGACCCAGCGATTCAGAAACTGCCGAGCCTTTTTAGCATAGGGTTGTGGTTTTGCGCTCCGACCATGCTTGCCAAAATTCAGCTCCGGCGTATTGATACCGATAATTCTCAGATGCTGACCGCTGGCCAACACCGCGGTATCCCCATCGATGATTTCGTGGATCCGTACCGGGGTTAGTGATTGCTGGGTGGGACACAACCACTCAATTCCAGCATCAAACTGAGCGTCAGCTTTTACATGCTGAGCAAAAACAATCAGGCATAAAAAAACAGCCACTGAAATATCATTCCAGCGGCTGTATAAAATCAACATTCAATCGCTAATGGCGTATTGAATCGGCCGTGCCTGTCGCACAATATAACCGCACAATTTAACGTGCGATCTAACCAAAATACTAAGAAGTAGTACGCGAGCCAAAACGCTTCTTAAAGCGATCAACACGGCCACCGACATCAACGGTCTTTTGCTTTCCAGTATAAAACGGATGACAGGAAGAGCAGATATCCAGGTGAATATCCTTACAAAGAGTCGATTGGGTTTCAATCTCGTTACCGCAGCTACAGGTTGCAGTGATTTTTTCGTACTTTGGGTGTATATCGTTTTTCATTTTGAAGTCTCTGATAATAGGGGTACCGCCACCCTAAAAGACCTTCTCACAACGTGAAATATCCACGCTCAGCCATCTTTCAGCTTTTGAAGGCGCCTTAGGAACCATACCCATCGTCGCTATAGCTAACAGCGAATGATTAAAAATGGTGCGGTATTCTACTCTAAAACTCCAAGTATACAAAACACTGATTTATCGCCGGTTAGCCTATACACAATGCATCACAACGATATCCTGCAACTAGTGGTAAGATACGCCGCCAAACAGACCGGACCAAACCATACTCAAGCAGAGCAGGGATTGAGGTACTAGCTTCATCAATTATGACGCACTCCATGCAGATACTCAGCGTTGCTGTACCCGTACCCATCACCGGCTTGTTCGATTATTCCTTTGATTCCGAAAACGAACCCTTCAAATGTGAATCGGGGCAACGGGTATGGGTATCCTTCGGAAATCGCAAGGTAGTTGGGATTGTCGTTGAGATAAAGAAACAGAGTGATCTGCCATCCAATAAAATCAAACCGATATTGAAACGATTGGACCCGAGTGTATCGTTGCCAAAATCGATCATGCAGCTCTGCCAATGGGCAGCGAACTACTACCACCACCCTATTGGTGAAGTGTTTACAGCAGCTTTACCCACGTTGCTACGAAGCGAACAACCAATACCCGTACCCCAGACCACTCTTATACAACTTACGGAAGCAGGTAAAGACACCGATCCGGCAAGCATTACCCGAGCCCCGAAACAGCGGCAACTATTAGAGCAACTTCAAACCCATAACCCCAGCACTCGGTCTGCAATAACACAGTTAGGGCTAGGTGGTAGCCCGCTACAGTCTTTGCTCAAAAAAAACCTTATCGAGAAATATCAGGTCAACGAACTGCTCGAACCTGAAGCCAACGACTTGCCCACGCTTGCTGAACCAAAACTACCTTTAAACGCCGAGCAGCAACATGCCTTCGATTCTATTGAGAAAGGGCTGGGAAGCTACCAGTGCTATCTATTAGAAGGGGTCACCGGCAGTGGCAAAACTGAGGTTTACCTGCAAATCATCGAAAAGGTTCTACAAAACAATCAACAGGTATTGGTGCTTATTCCTGAAATTGGCCTCACACCCCAAACACTGAGTCGATTTAAAAACCGTTTTAATTGCCCACAAACAGTACTTCACTCCGGCCGCACAGAAAAGCAACGACTACAGGGCTGGCAACACGCCTATAGTGGCTATGCACGAATTGTAATTGGAACTCGTTCAGCAATTTTTACCTCCTTTGAAAATCTTGGTCTGATCATTGTCGATGAGGAGCACGATAGCTCACTGAAGCAACAGGAGGGCTTCCGATATTCCGCCCGAGACCTGGCGATTACTCGCGCTCATCAGCAAAATGTGCCGGTGATTTTGGGATCTGCCACGCCGTCACTAGAAAGTCTCTACAATGCCGAACAAAACCGCTATACAAAGTTACCACTCACCGAAAGAGCCGGCGCAGCATCGCAACCAATTTTTCGTGTCATTGATCTACGTGGCCGACCACTTGATGGTGGCCTGAGTCAGCCGCTGGTCAAGCTGATTCGCCAACATCTCGAGCAAAAAAAGCAGGTACTGGTTTTTCTCAATCGCCGCGGTTATGCGCCCGTATTAATGTGTCATGAATGCGGCTGGATCTCCGAATGCCGCAATTGCGATACCCGCATGACGCTACATCATTCACCGCGTTATCTGCATTGTCATCACTGTGACCATAAACGCTCCGTTGAACAGGTTTGTCCGGAATGCAACGCCAAGGAGCTAAATCCAGTTGGGCTTGGCACCGAACGAGCCGAACAGGTATTAAAAGAACTATTCCCCGACATTCCAGTCATGCGCGTGGACCGCGACAGCACTCGCAAAAAAAATGCCTTTGAAAAAATGATAAGTGAGATACAGGCTGGCGAACCTTGTATTTTGATCGGCACCCAGATGCTGGCCAAAGGGCATCACTTTCCAAACGTCACCCTGGCCGCCATTCTTGACGCGGACAGCGCATTGTACAGTTCCGACTTTCGCGGCATGGAAAAAATGGGGCAGCTTCTTACCCAGGTAGCCGGTCGTGCGGGACGCGGAAAACAGCAGGGAGAGGTTGCGGTACAAACCCATGAACCAGAGCATCCACTATTACGCTGCCTGTTTCAGGAAGGTTATCCGAGCTTCGCGATGCATCTATTACGGGAGCGAAAACTCATCGGGCTACCGCCCTACGGATATATTGCGCTGATACATACGCAATCGCCGTTTCGTGAAAAGCCGCAGGAGCTACTGCAAAGGCTAAGTGATTATTTACCAGAGGATTCTACCATAGAGGTTCTCGGACCAATCCCTTCAGTAATGGAGAGAAGAGCAGGCAGATACCGTTTTCAGCTCATGCTTCGATCCGACAACCGCCAAACACTCCACTATTACGTCAGCCAATGCCGTTTGTTTTTTGAGGAAACAAAAATCGACCGCGATATTCGCTGGCAGTTAGATATTGACCCCATTGAACTTTTTTGACTTTCTATTTGTTCTTCACAATCTCTGAATCACGCTTTGGTAATTGCGGGTAGGCTTCCAGACCAGCCTCGTTACGGCTCGTAAATAAAAAATTAAACCCTTCAAGTGCTGGTGGGTCTTGCGCGACAATCAGGTTGTTGCGCGGCACCATGTTGGGTAGATCTTCATGTTTATGAAACAAAATATTTGCACCGTTTCGCTCCATAATTATCAAGTTATTTGACAACTCGACTTTGTTCAGTGAGTAACTTCTCCTTTCGAGCCCATAACCAATCATATCTTGATTGGAGGAACCGACACCCATTTGCAATACTGAGTTACTCACCATTAATACTCCGCCACTAGGTATATCTATCAAACGACTATCCTGGGATGAAAGTGATGCAATCACACTATTTTCTATCGATGTCATCGCCGCCCTGCTTTTTACCTCGTGACCTTGATCCTTTGCCGCAATGACTATGCTATTCCTCAATGTCAGTTTCCCACCATTGACATAAATAGCATGTGCACGACCTCCCAGCCCTAATCGTTCAAATCGACTGTCTTCAATCAGCACCTGCCCGGGGTTTGAACCAGTCATTACTCCCTGCTGGCTATGGTGAAAATAGACATGGGTTAATGTTAGCCCACGCCCTTCATGTCGCACACAGGCACCATTGCGATCTCTCACCTCAATATGTCGACATTCAATATTTTTTATCTGAATGTTATCTCCTTTAGTGATAATCGCTGCTTTCCCTTCAGCCGCCGTGTTTTCTATTAAAACATGCCCTGCCCCTACTACCGTTACATCATCCGCACGAATTACCAGAGGTTCGCGATAAACACCTGCGCCAATGGTTAACACATCGCCATTTTTTAGCGCCTTAACAGCCTGTTGAATTGAGTTGACCAGCTTGTCATTTACCCATATTCCAGGTTTTTTCCGGTTTCCAGAAACCAACGGTTTCCAAGGCTCAAAATTAAGATCAATTTCCTCCTCAATCGATAACCCAGATTGAACTGTATCGGTTTTCAGTAGAGGTACCCGATCCTCCAGCAATGCATATACACGGTAATAGACGTCACGCACGCGATCAGGCGCAACCAACAGTGCGCCCAAAGCTAGAATATGGATAGATATACCTGCGCATATCAAATAAATTTTCAGCAAATACTTAATACGGTTCATTTCAGTTTACCTTTCCAAACCTCGACTACTATGCAACCGACAAGTTGTATTAGTTAGCAAATAATAACCAGCAGAACGGTAAGTTACTAACAACCGTCCAGAACAAAAAGCCCCAACCAATGGTCAGGGCTTTTTGTGTTTTCTTTCCGTGATTGCAACTAATGCATCATCGACACAATAGTTGCATTAACTCACTTTTTCCAAAATGTGAATAGCACAGGCATTACCCAAACCAACAACGTGGGTCATACCTATTTTGGCACCCTCAACCTGCCGTGCACCGGCTTCGCCACGTAGGTGTGTGGTGATCTCATAAATTCCGGCAATCCCGGTTGCCCCCAGTGGGTGTCCCTTCGACAGCAATCCACCGGATACGTTTACGGGTACGCGACCACCGTGCTGGGTTGCGCCAGAATCAATCAGCTGCCCACCCATACCTTCATCACACAGACCAAGGTTTTCGTAGTGCATAATTTCTGCGGTTGCAAAGCAATCGTGCAGCTCAACAAGGTTTACGTCTTCAGGACCTACACCAGCCATTTCATATGCCTGCTCCACGCACATACGAGTACAGGTATTAAAATCAGGCAGTGTAAGGTTGTGCGGTGTGTAGGGGTCACTGGTCATGGCTGAAGCTTTAACTCGCACAGCACGGCTCATCAAACCAAGCTCCTTGACCTTTTTCTCCGACATAATGACCGCCGCTGCTGCGCCGTCCACATTGACCGAACACATTAGCTTGGTATTTGGATAGGAGATCATTTCAGCATTCATTACCACATCGAGCGGTGTTTCAATTTGATACATCGACTTGGGGTTGGCTACCGAATGATGGTGGTTTTTTACCGATACCTTAGCGAACTGCTCAAAGGTCGTACCATATTTACGTTGATGCTCCATACCTAACTCAGAAAACATCGTTGGCATGGTGTTGGAGCCGAGAATACCTTCAGTGGGAATACCTTCCTGTACATCACCACTGCCCAGCAGCCCGCGACCCATCTGCTCAACACCGACGCACAATACGGCATCGTACAAACCCGCTTTAATCGCAGTCCAACCTTCACGAAAAGCTGTCGCACCGGTTGCACAGGCATTGGCACAGTTCACTACAGGAATTCCGGTCTGGCCAATTTCCGCCAGAATTTTTTGCCCAATGGTGTTGCCCGATTGCATCAAGTTGCCACAGTAAAAGGCCTGCATATCTTTGATCGATAAACCTGCATCCGCAAGCGCCATTAAGGCTGCTTCTCCACCCATTTTGGGTACTGTACGATCAGGAAAACGACCAAATTTGATCATATCGGTTCCGACTACATATACGTCACTCATGGTTATTCTCCTTATGCAGATTCAGCTGGTTCAAAAAAGTACGAGATATAGCTGTTGCCCTGCTTGTCTTGTCGACCCGCATCGGCAAACACGACTTTAACGGGCATATCTGTATTTATTTTTTCGGGATCTGGCTCAATATTGATCAGGTTTCCTTTAATCGTACCGCCACCATCCAGGTCCACTACGGCGGAAACAAAAGGAACTTTTGTGCCGGGGAAACTGCGATAAACCACTGTATAGGTATAAAGCCGACCAGTACCGGCAAGCTTTACTGCTTCCATTTTATCCGTAGCAAAGCATTTGCTGCAGGTGTTTCGCTCACCTACGTAAACAGCCCCACATGCTTGACATTTATAGCCTTCTAAATAAGGCTCGGCGTCCTCGGGCAATTTCACAAAGGGCACTATGGGTAAAGGCCCAGTGCTCACGGCTTGTTCAGTCATTTTTTTATCCCTTTTTTTGTAATGGTGCGCTGATGCAGAATTAGCCACGCCAAGCGCATAAATTTTTGCCGCTAAAATAGTATGCAATTGAAGGGCCTGATACAAGCATATCTGCAGGCGACCATTGATATGGAGCAATAGTTTTAATTTGCAAAAACACCACAATCCACATTAAGGTCCACAACATTCTCTTATCAATGAACAAAGAGTGAGTTCTCCAAAAAAACCCACTGCTTGGCAATGCAGGATACGCATGAAATATCACTACTCTATTCACAATAGACCCGGAGTATGGAAAACTCATTGTTTCATTGCCCCTTCCTGAGAAAATCATCATGAATTCACTTACCGCCACAGCTGAAAATAAAACGCCTGAGGACAGCACCGAATCCATACAAAACCCGTATTTATCTTTGCTGGAAAATCAACGTAAAGCGTTTATGTCTCATGGAGTGCTGAGCTATGAAGAGCGCATCGCGCATCTCAACACACTTAAACGCGCCATTGGTGAGTTCAAAGATCCCTTAATTGAAGCCGTGATGTCGGATTTCGGTCATCGCAACGAGATAGAAACCATCGCTACCGAAGTCATCGCTCCCATCGGCGAAATTGGCTTCACCAAAAGCAAATTAAAAGGTTGGATGAAACATCGTCGTGTACTGCCCACCCTTCAAACCCTCGGCGGGACCGGCAAGATCCTCTACCAGCCCAAAGGCGTGGTAGGTGTGATGGGGGCCTGGAACTACCCCGCATCTTTGAGTTTTTCTCCACTAATTGGTGCGATGGCTGCGGGCAATCACTGCATGGTGCGACCATCGGATCTTTCGCCCGCGATGACTGAGGTGATGAAACAACTAATTGCCAAACACTTCGATGAAAACTACGTCACCGTCATCGATGGCGACGTAAACGCTTCTATCGCCTTTTCAGCGCTTCCTTTTGATCATCTAATCTACACCGGCGGTACTCAGGTAGGCAGTATGGTTATGCAGGCTGCCGCCAAAAACCTCACGCCGGTCACCCTTGAAATGGGTGGGAAATCCCCGGTTATTATCGCCGACGATGCGGATATGAACCGTACAATCGAAAGTATTTTGATGGGCAAGTTGGTCAATTCAGGCCAAACCTGTATCGCGCCAGATTACATATTGGTACCAGAACAGATGAAAGAAGGGTTCATCGAAAAATGCAGCAAAAACATTGCGGAGCGTTACCCCAGCCTCGCCCACAACGACGATATCACCTGGATTATTAATGAGCGGCACTATCGGCGCATACATGGGCTGATTGACGATGCCAGCGAAAAAGGCGCCCGAGTCATTCAGATCAATCCCGCATCGGAAACCATTCCCGAAGGCAAACGAGTGATCCCGCCAACCTTGATCACAGATGTCACCGATGAGATGAATATAATGAACGAAGAGATCTTTGGTCCGGTGCTACCCGTCATTGGATACAACCATGTTGATGAGGCGATTCAATATATCAATGATCGCCCTCGACCTCTGGCCCTCTACTACTTTGGAAAGAACAAACAACGCGCTGTGGATACCATCTACGCCACAACCTCCGGCGGTGCGTGCATCAACGAGACCATGTTACATATCTCACACAACAATATGCCCTTTGGTGGTATCGGCCCCAGCGGGCTTGGTGGCTACCACGGCTTTGATGGTTTTGTGGAGTTTTCCCATAAAAAATCAGTTTACTACCAGGGGCCTATTTCCCCTGCCAAATGGATCAAACCTCCCTATGGCCCGAAAGCCAAAAAAGTGATGGCCTGGGCCGCCAACCGTGTAGCGAAATAAAGCACCGTCAAGCGTTGATGTAGCATGAAGAACTCGAGTGAACAGTGCTATTTTTGACGCGCTTTAAGCGCCTCCACTCTTGTAAAAAGGTACCGCAGGGCATAGTATTTCCTGCTGACTTCCCCGCCAGGAAAAGAGGTTAAAAAGTGCTATTTTTAGCCTCTGCCAATCCCAGCATAAAAATAACCAAAACATCATCATGAGGTCTTCTCGATGGATCTAAATTTTAGCGCCGAAGATATCGCATTCCGCGACGAGGTACGGGCATTTCTTAAAGACAACTGGACCGATCAGGACCGCAAAGATATGGGCAATGGTCTTTCAATGGACCATGACATACCAGTGCGTTGGCACCGCAGACTAGCGGAAAAAGGTTGGGCTGCGCCTAACTGGCCACTGGAACACGGAGGCTGCCCATGGACACCTACTCAAAAATATATTTTTGATGTCGAGTGCGCAAATGCCAATTGCCCGCGACTGATCTCCTTTGGATTGAATCTGGTTGCGCCGGTTCTTTACACTTTCGGAAATGAAGAGCAGCAGAAAAAATACCTGCCCGATATTCTTTCCGGCAAAACCTGGTGGTGCCAGGGTTACTCTGAGCCCGGTGCTGGATCTGATCTCGCAGGCCTCTCCACTCGCGCTGAACGTCAGGGTGACCACTATATTGTTAACGGCCAAAAAACCTGGACCAGTACTGCACATAATGCAGACATGATCTTCTGTCTGGTACGTACTGACCCCAGTGCAAAAATCAAACAACAGGGTATTTCATTTCTGCTGATTGATATGAAAAGCCCCGGGATTACCGTAAAACCCATCATCACTCTGGATGGCCAACACCACGTCAACGACACCTTTTTCGATAATGTAAAAGTACCGGTCGCAAACTTGATCGGCGAAGAAAACATGGGCTGGACCTACGCCAAATTATTATTGACCCACGAGCGCACGGGTATCGCTGGTGTAGCGCGGTCGAAGAACCGTTTGGACGAGCTCAAGGCGGCCGCAAGTACCGAACCTACCGGTATGGGCCAGGCTCCTTTGATTGATGACCCGAGTTTCCGTGCCAAAATTTCTCAGATTGAGATCGATCTGATGGCACTTGAAATCACCGATTTACGTACCCTGGCAGACGTTCAAAAAGGCGGTGCACCGGGCCCTGAATCTTCAATTCTAAAAGTTAGGGGCACTGAGATCCAACAGTCTATTGCGGAGTTATTCCTTGAATGCGCCGGTTATTATTCACAGCCTTATGTAAAAGATACCCACTGGGGTAACTATGAAGGCGAGATGATTGGAGCAGACTACAGTACCTCTACCGCCCTTCAGTACTTCAACACCCGACCCGCAACGGTTTACGGTGGATCATCTGAAGTGCAACGCAACATTATTTCAAAAGCCGTTCTAGGCCTCAGATAAACAGAATAAAAGGATCAACACGATGGATTTTAATCTTTCTGAAGAGCAAACCATGCTACAGGATAGCGTCTCCCGCTTTATCCAGAACAGTTACAGTTTTGAAGATCGCAAAAAATATATCGAAGCTGACAACGGCTTCAGCGCAGAAAATTGGGCGATGTTTGCCGAGCTAGGCTGGTTAGGCATCCCCTTTGCTGAAGAACACGGCGGCTTCGGTGGCGGCGCACTCGAAATCATGACCGTAATGGAAGAGTTCGGAAAAGGTCTCGTTATCGAACCCTACCTGGCAACCGTTATTCTGGGTGGCGGATTTCTGAACAAAGGCGGTACCGCTGCACAACAGGAGCAGCTGATTCCCTCGATCATCGAAGGCAACCTACAACTTGCGTTCGCTTATGTTGAACCACAGGGGCGCTTTAACCTCGCGGACATTACCACCACTGCAACAGCAACTGGCGATGGCTACACCATTAGTGGTCACAAAGGTGTTGTACTGAATGGCCCTAATGCGGACAAACTGGTGGTTACTGCACGGACTGCCGGCGACCAACGGGATGAAAATGGTATTACCGTATTTTTGGTGGATGCCAATGCGGCTGGCGTAAACCGTCGCAACTACCCGACGATCGATGCCGGGCAAGGTTCTGAAATCACCTTTAACGATGTGCAGGTCAGTGCAGACGATGTCATCGGTGAACTGAATAATGGCCTGCCATTGATTCAGTCTGTCGTTGATGATGGCCTGTTGGCGATCTGTGCTGAAGCAGTAGGTGCGATGGAGGTGCTTTACAAAACCACCGTTGAGTACACCAAACAGCGCAAACAGTTTGATGTTGCGATTAGTTCATTTCAGGCACTTCAACACCGCATGGTGGATATGTTTATCGAACATGAACAATCCAAATCACTGATGTTTTTGGCCGCCATGCGTTTGGCCGAAGGCAGTGATGAAGCGAGCAAAGCGATCTCTGCACTGAAGGTACAGATTGGTAAAGGGGGCCGATATGTAGGCCAACAAGCCGTGCAACTACATGGCGGAATGGGCCAGACCGAAGAACTTAATGTCGGTCACTACTTCAAACGCCTTACCATGATTAGTCATACCTTTGGCAATGCCGATTTCCACCTAAATCGGTTTGGTGAGTTGTAAGCAATACCTGCAGTTTCCGGAGCAGTATTCGCTGCTCCGGAAACTCTAATTCTATTTTTTCAAGACCCTTTTCATCCTCCCCGTTTTATTATTTCGATTCAATTCTTTGTAGCACTCTTTTTATGACCAACTCCGTAATTCCCGCCTGGTTCACCCACGCCGTCGAAACGCCCCGCACAGACCACTTTATTGAGGTCGATGGGTGCCCCATTCACTATCTAAAATGGGGCGACGATGACAAACCGGGGTTACTGTTTGTACACGGCAATGGCGCGCATGCACATTGGTGGGATTTTATTGCACCGTTTTTTATCGACCAATACAGCGTTGCCGCGATTGATTTGAGCGGAATGGGCGACAGTGGCTATCGACAGGAATATGTCGCCAACTGCTACGCCGATGAGCTCATGGCTGTCATCAAAGATGCAGGCTTCGGTGATGATACGATTATTGTAGGCCACAGCATGGGTGGCTTTATGACACTACGAACTGCAGCCATTTACGGAGATCATTTAAAAGGTATCGTGCTAGTTGATTCCGCAATCCGGCCACCGGATTACGAGTGGAAAAGCGCCATGCCGATCCGTAAAAAGAAAATATATGCCGATGCGGAAACCGCTCAACAACGGTTTAGATTAATGCCACCGCAGCCTTGTGAAAACCAGTATATTCTCGATTACATTGCAAGCCACTCGATCAAAGAAGTTGAAGGCGGCTGGACCTGGAAATTTGATGAAGATTTTAAATCCCCTTTCTGGAAAGAAAAGAAACGCGATGACTTTAAAAAGATCGCCTGCCGCATGGGGGTCATCAATGCGGAAAATAGCAGCGTTGTAGTGCCGGATGTTGAAGAATATATGTTCCAGATGCTGGATGAGAGTGTACCCTTTGTATCGTTACCCGAGTGCCATCACCACCTTTTCCTTGATCAACCCATCGCTTTTGTATCCTCTTTGAAAACCATGCTCGCAGAATGGACCCATTCGAAGCCCCACAGAGGGCGATGAATGTTCACTCCGCGCACACCGTAATTTTTTAAAAAAGTCCTTTTTTATACCCTCATATATTTTCTTGATGTATATCAAAGCTATTAAAATTCACAGCCTTAAAGTACCCGCTAGTAACTCTATTACTCGGCATTTAAGGCTCATTAATGTTTGGCCCACACGAGAAAAGTCCCCCAAATCAGATTGATCTTTTACGCTTTCAATCTAAACCTGTATATCTTTTCAGGGCCACCATCACAACACTGTTTGTTCTATTGTTTGCGACATTTCAGGTGTCGGCTACCGAATCAGAACTTTCACGCCTTTTAGCTAAAACCAACCTCAGCGAACTCTATCCAGACGCTGACCGTCTCGGCAAAATAACCGAAAAAAACCCAGTGGTTCCAGCCTACCGTGATGGGCAACAGATTGGGTACATCTTTTTAAACTCAGATTATGTCACCTCGACCGGTTATTCCGGAAAGCCGATCCACTTACTGATCGCCATCGATTTAGATGGTGTTTTAAAGCACATCAAGCTCATCGAACACCATGAACCGATTGTGTTAATTGGGATTCCTGAACGTAAAATCACAGCACTTTTTAGTAACTATATTGATGTTGATATCGTCGCCCTGGCTCAGGATGAAAGCAAAAGAGACCAGGTAGATGCTGTTTCAGGTGCAACCGTTACCGTGATGGTGATGGACGATACCATTATCCGTGGTGCGATCAGGGTCGCACGCATTTACGGACTTGGCGGCCTGGAAGCGATACAGGAGGCAAGTGACTCTCATACCATCGTCGATATGGAGAAAAGCTCAGTTGAGGATTGGGTACAGCTGCTTTCCGAAGGTTCGGTACGTCGACTTAAACTAACGGTAGATCAGGTTACACAGGCATTCGAGGGTGCAAACAATCCAGTCGCTGCAGCGCTACCTGAATCTGAAAACGGTGACGATCTATTCATAGAGTTATACGCTGGCCTGGTTTCTGTACCTACTATCGGCCGTAGTCTGCTAGGTGAAGCGGAATACCAAAACCTGATCAAAAAGCTAAAGCCAAATCAGCAGGCGGTGCTGGTAGCTGGTAATGGCCTTTATTCATTTAAGGGCTCGGGTTACGTGCGAGGCGGAATATTTGACCGTTTTCAGATCATTCAGAATGGAAACTCAATCCGCTTTCACGACTATAGTCATAAAAGATTACGCGCCATTAAAGCGGATGGCGCGCCCCGCATGACCGATGTGGATCTCTTTATCTTCCCCGATGATATCGATTTCAACCCCACTAAACCCTGGACCCTCGCACTCCTGGCAAATCGCGCTACCGGTCCGACCCGGAAATCTTTTTTTACTTTTAATCTGGAAAACCAGACCCCTGAGCGTTATCTAGTTCAGATGGCACCTGAACCCTCGACAAAGCAACCCAAGGTTACACTTGGCTCAAATACACCCAGCCCTATCTGGAAAAAAATGTGGTTGAGCAAAACCACTGAAATTGTATTCCTGTCAATTGCGCTGGTTATTTTAACCGCGATATTTTTTGCTCAACAGTGGCTAGTTAAATATCCAGTACTGACGATTCGAGTTCGGTTGGCATTTCTAACCTTTGTGTTAATTGGCGGAGGCTGGTACGCAAATGCCCAACTGTCTATCGTTAATATCCTAACCATGTTTAATGCTTTGGTAACCGGTTTTGATTGGCAATATTTTTTAATGGAGCCCTTAACTTTCATTCTATGGGGTTCGGTTGCGGTAGCATTGGTATTTTGGGGAAGAGGCCCTTATTGCGGTTGGCTTTGCCCTTTTGGGGCGTTACAGGAACTGAGCAACCGTATTGCCAAACTGATCAAGATTCCCCAGTTTAGTCTCCCCTGGTGGGCACATGAACGTTTATGGGCATTTAAATATATATTGTTCCTCGGGCTATTTGGGTTATCACTCTATTCACTGGAAAACGCTGAACGTCTAGCAGAGATAGAACCCTTTAAGACCGCCATCATCATGAACTTTGTGCGTGAATGGCCCTATGTCATATTTGCTCTCTGTATGATCATTCCCGGTTTATTTATCGAACGGTTTTACTGTCGCTACCTCTGTCCTCTTGGTGCGGCTCTAGCCATCCCGGGGAAAATACGCATGTTCGAATGGTTGAAGCGCTATAAAGAGTGCGGAAAACCATGCCAGATTTGCGCTAACGAATGTATGGTTCAAGCTATCCATCCTGAAGGTAATATCAATGTCCATGAGTGCCTCTACTGCTTGCATTGTCATGTATTGTATAGCGACGATCACAAATGCCCCGTAATGATAAAAGAAAGGAAACGGCATGAACCGAAAACCCGTGCCGCCCCCGAGGTAACACCCGCAAAAATTATTCATAACCAGGAGTTGATCGAAATCAAGGCACTGGATTCTTAATGGGAGAACAATGGGGAGGACTCAACTTAACTAAGTGCATACCCAGTGATTAACGCAATTTACCGTTACAAACCACACTAGCTTTTGGACAATTTCAGACTGGTTTCGAAAATGTGTAGCCCTTTTATTGATTCGATACGTATTTCACAAAATATATTTCGCTAATTACAAAAACAAACGCGAGGATAATATGACGAATAAAAATGACCAAGCACAGCCTTCAGAGCGGACGGGCATAACCAGGCGAGAGTTACTTGGCGGCTCGGTAGCAAGCGCGGCGGTAGTTGGCGTGGGCGCGCTAGCTGGTGCTGCGGGAACGGCAGCACTAATGCCCAACACAGCCCATGCATCCAGCGGCGATAATAAAGCGGAAGTAGCTCCGGGTGATCTCGATGACTACTACGGTTTCTGGAGTAGTGGCCAGGCTGGAGAACTGCGTATCCTCGGTATCCCCTCCATGCGTGAACTAATGCGTGTACCGGTTTTTAACCGTTGCAGCGCCAGTGGCTGGGGCCAAACCAACGAGAGCCTGAAGGTCCTGACGGATGGCTTACTGCCTGAAACCAAAAAATTCCTGGAATCCCGCGGCGGCACCTGGGATAACGGTGACCTTCACCACCCTCACATGTCATTTACCGATGGCACCTACGATGGTCGCTATCTGTTTATGAATGACAAGGCCAACACCCGGGTTGCTCGGGTTCGTTGCGATGTTATGAAATGTGACAAAATTATTGAAATACCCAATGCTTCCGATATCCACGGTTTACGCCCACAAAAGTACCCCCGTACTGGATACGTATTCGCCAACGGTGAGCACCGGGTTCCAATCCCTAACGATGGCAGCATCCTTGATGAGCCAGAAAAGTATCACGCTATTTTCACCGCTATTGATGGCGACAAAATGGAAGTCGCATGGCAGGTCATGGTGGATGGAAACCTCGATAACTGCGATGCGGATTATCAGGGCCTCTATGCATTCTCAACCTGTTACAACAGTGAAGAGGGTGTAACCCTGGCTGAAATGACTGCCAGCGAGCAGGATTGGGCGATTGTTTTTGATATTAAACGAATTGAGGCTGCGGTTAAGCAGGGGAAATTCAAAAAGATCAACGGTGTTCCGGTAGTGGACGGCCGCAAGGGCTCACCCTACACCCGCTATATCCCCGTCTCAAATAGCCCCCACGGTTGTAATACAGCACCGGATGGGCGCCACGTAGTGATCAACGGGAAACTCTCTCCGACCGTTTCTGTTATTGATGTCACCAAACTGCCTGATCTGTTTAATGACAAAATTAAACCCCGTGATGCCATTGTCGCAGAACCCGAACTAGGCCTTGGTCCACTGCATACTGCTTTCGATAACAAAGGAAATGCATACACCACTTTGTTCCTGGATAGTCAGGCTGTGAAATGGAATCTTGAAAAAGCGATTCAGGCGTACCAGGGCAAAGATGTAAATCCAATTCTTCACAAAGTAGATGTCCACTATCAACCTGGGCACAACCACACCTCAATGGGCGAAACCAAAGAAGCAGATGGTAAATGGCTTGTTTCACTCAACAAGTTTTCCAAGGATCGCTACATAAATGTTGGTCCGATGAAACCTGAGAATGAACAGCTCATTGATATTACCGGCAAGAAGATGAAGGTAGTTCACGATGGCCCCACTTACGCCGAGCCACACGACTGCATCATTGTGCGCGCAGATATTGTGAACCCCAACTCAATATGGGATTCAATGGATCCGATGTGGTCAGATGCTATCGAACAAGCGAAAAAAGATGGCGTCAAACTCACCAAAGATTCAAAAATTATTCGTGATGGTAAAAAGGTTCGCGTCTATATGACATCCGCAGCGCCCATGTTTAGCATGGAAAAATTCACTGTTAAGCAGGGTGATGAGGTCACGGTATATGTCAGCAATCAGGATAAAATTGATGACCTTGCCCACGGCTTCACTATTGCCAACTACGGCGTAGCGATGGAAGTTGGCCCCAACGCGACCTCTTCGGTCACCTTTACCGCTGACCGTCCAGGGGTTCACTGGTTCTACTGCCAGTGGTTCTGCCATGCATTACATATGGAAATGCGAGGCCGCATGCTGGTCGAGCCAGCATAAAGACCGCCACTTAATGCAAGAAAAGGAAACAAAACCATTTAGGGCAATCCATCTTTGGATTGCCCTAGTTTTTTTGGCTAGTTTTTTTGGCTGCTTTTCTGTCAGAGCCGCAACTATTGAGGTTAAACCAGGCCCCGACACACTCGCCAACGCAATATCAAATGCTCAACCTGATGACCAATTAAAACTATTGTCCGGCATATACTCGGGCAAGCTAACCATCAACAAAACGCTGATAATTACCGGTCAACCCGGCACCATAATTAGAGGTGATGGTGCAGGTCATGTCATCACTATTTCCGCACCTAATGTAAAAATTCAGGGTTTAACCATCGAAAACTCCGGTGATCAGTTATCTACCGAAGACAGTGGTATTTTCCTGACAAAGGAATCGACCAACTCCATAATTAACCATAATTTTTTACGCAATAACCTTATCGGCATCTATTTAAAAGGTTCAGAAAACGTAGTCATACGTAACAATATTATTTCAGGGCGACGGTATCAGCATGTCAATACTCGTGGTAACGGTGTGCAAATCTGGAATGCTCCCGGCGCGATTATTGAAGATAATAAAATTGAATATGGCCGCGATGGTATATTTGTAACCACTAGCCGTAACAATATATTTCGCGACAACCAGATGTCGAATCTGCGTTATGCCATTCACTATATGTATACCCACCATAGTGAAGTGAGCGGTAACTCCTCAACCAATAACCATATCGCCTACGCGCTAATGTTCTCTGACCATCTAAAGGTACAGGATAACGTTTCCATAAATGACCGTGATCGAGGCGTATTGCTCAATTTCGTGAACTATTCAAACATCACAAATAATCAGGTTAAGGGTATTGCGCTCAACCAAACAAGCCACCCCGATACCGAAGAAAATTATATAACGGAAAAATGCATATTTTTTTACAACTCCAATATGAATACAGTAGAGAGCAACTATTTTAATGGTTGTGAAATCGGCATCCATTTTACCGCTGGATCGCAGGACAACCATATTTTTGGCAACGCCTTCATCAACAACCGCACTCAGGTTAAATATGTCGGTACGCGACATTTAGAATGGTCATCGAATCAACGGGGTAACTACTGGAGTGACCATCCTTCATTTGATTTAGATGATGACAATGTCGCAGATCAAAGTTATCGCCCCAACGATCTTACCGACCAGTTGATCTGGCGCCACCCCATCGCAAAGTTACTGCTCAATAGCCCAGCAATGCAGCTATTACGTTGGGCTCAATCTGAATTTCCGGGATTACACCCCGGAGGAATAAAGGACAGCTTTCCGCTTATGACAATTCCCGCTCAAATGGATTCCGTCGATGGCTAATTCAGAATTATTATCACTATCCAATGTCAGTAAATGTTACGGGCAAGACAGGGTTTTAAAGCAGATCGATCTTACTGTTCAGGCTGGTGAATGCGTTGTCCTGGCAGGACATAACGGCGCGGGTAAAACCACCCTGCTAAAATTGATCCTCGGCCTGATCAAACCCACCACAGGAAAGGTGTCGGTACGGGGGCAAAACCCCACTAACAAAAACTCCATCAAAGCAAAACGATCTCTGGGTTACCTTCCCGAACGTGTCTCCTTTTACGAATCTATGACGGGGCTGGAAACACTTCAGTTTTATTCAAAATTAAAATCTGAACCCATTGATCGATGCATCGATTTACTGGAAACCGTTGGCCTGGAATCATCGGCGGCTAAAAGAACTGTGTCCACCTATTCAAAGGGTATGAAACAACGCCTTGGGTTGGCTCAGGCACTACTGGGTGATCCGGATTTATTGCTACTGGATGAACCCACCAGTGGACTCGATCCAACGCTACGCCGGCAGTTTTACGATATCATTGAGCAGAAATGCCGTATGGGAAAAGCGGTCATTGTTTGCTCCCACTCATTGGTAGAAATAGAAGCTCAGGCGGACCGCGTCATCATTCTAAACAGTGGCTCAACAGTGGCCAGTGGTTCTGTACAGGAACTTTACCAGCAATCTAATCTGCCTTTATCGGTTCAAATTTCCGTTCAGCCCAGTTGTACGCAACGGGTAGAACAAACCCTTTCGGATTTAATCATTCCTATTCAAAAATCCGCTGTCACTGAAAATTCCATCATTGAATTTAGCTGTAATCCTGAGCAAAAAATGGAGCTGATTCGACAGGTTGCCAGTCTTGGCGATGCCATAGAGGATATTCAAATCAAACCGCCACGGCTAGATGACGTTTATCTTCACTATACCGTTTCCGAAACCCCATCTAGACCCGTCGAAACTACACCGGGGATTCCGTTATGAAAGCAGTCTGGATTTTAATGGGAAAAGAGTTAAGAGATGGACTGCGGAACCGCTGGATCATTTCAAGTGTGCTACTGCTGGGTAGCTTAGCCATATTGCTATCCTTGCTCGGCTCGACTCCCACCGGCACAGTAACCGCTAATATGCTCGATATAAACGTTGTCAGCCTCACCAGCCTCAGTGTTTATCTTATTCCGCTGATCGCCTTTATGTTGTCCTTTGATGCCCTGGCTGGTGAATCAGAGAGTGGCACGCTGCTGCTGTTACTGACCTACCCTATTTCACGAGCACAAATTATTTTCGGTAAGTTCTGCGCCCATCTTTGCATTTTGATGTTGGCCATCGTAGTAGGTTATGGTGGCTCCGCCTGTATAAATATACTGCTTGCAGATGGAAGCAGCTCTGGAGGACTGAACTATCTATGGATGATGGTAAGTTCCTGGATGTTAGGTGCCATCTTCCTCGTGATTGGATACCTCATAAGCGCTGCGGTCAAGCAGCGTTCAACCGCTATCAGTATCGCCATCGGTATCTGGCTGGTAATGGTAGTGCTGTTCGATCTCGCTCTTTTGGGCATCTTGGTTGCCGACCAGGAGCAGTCGATCAGCCAGAATTTTTTCTCCAAATTGATGTTATTAAACCCCACCGACATGTATCGAATTTTTAACCTTACAAATATCTCCAGCAGTATCGAAACCTACAGTCTGGCGGGCAGTGCTGATGTGAAATTGTTTACATTGTTTGATCTATGTCTAGCCTTCATCCTCTGGTTAGCACTACCGTTAACTGCGTCTATAGCGATATTTAAGCGCAGAGAGCTCTAAGAGCAGTTCTCTTAGATAACCGTAAATCAGATCACCCGGTAATACTGGATCACTACTACAAACCCTCATACAATCCGAATTCACTATTCAAACGCAGCGCAAAAATGACTCGTCAAAAAATGCCCAGCAGTCTACCTGAACAGCAGCTTTACAACCCCTGTGATCCTGCACAGTTTCAGTTTAACAGCACCGATGAACTTGAGAATCCCAGTCCCCAGATTGGCCAACGGCGTGCTATTGACGCAATCACTTTTGCGTTAGATATTAAGCGCGAAGGCTACAATTTATATGTTTTAGGCAACCCCGGCTCAGGGCGACACGAAATTGCCATGCAAGTTCTACAGGAGCGCGCAGCGGCAGAAAAAACTCCCAGCGACTGGTGTTATGTTCACAATTTCACCCAGCCCAACAAACCAATTGCACTATGCCTGCCCAATGGCTCCGGCAAACAGTTTTCTGACGATATGGCGCGTTTGCTGGAGGATCTGCAAAGCTCTATTCGAGCTGCCTTTGAAAGTGATGAATACCAGGCACGCCGAAAAATTATCGAGCAGGGCTTAATTCAGCGCCGCGACAATGCCATTGCAGAACACCGCGAACAGGCTCTGGCCAACAGCGTAATGCTGGTCCCTACCCCCACTGGTTTTTCCTTTGCGCCACTAAAAGATGACGAAGTGATCAAACCGGAAGAGTTTCGTAAGTTGCCAGAAAAGGAACGCCATGAATATGAAAATATTGTGGTAGATCTGCAAAACAAGTTACAGGATACACTTGAGCAGTTTCCCATCTGGGAAAAAGAGATGCGTGCTCAAATGAAGCAGCTCAACAATGAGGTTACTTTGGCTGCGGTAAACCTGCTGATCAACGAGCTGCGTGTATCCTACAAAGAGCAACAGGCGATTCAATATTATCTTGATGACTTCCAGAAAGATGTCGTCGAAAATGCCAATGACTTTCTGCTTTCAGGTGAAGAGTTATCGGGTAATCCGTTTATCGCACCGCCAACCTTCACCCGCTACAGCGTCAATCCATTAGTTACCCACGAAAACGGTGGTGGTGCGCCGGTCATCTACCTCGATCATCCAACCCATTCCAGCCTGATCGGCCGTATCGAATACCAGTCTCAATATGGTGCCCTTACTACCGATATTTCTCTGATTCGACCCGGTGCTCTACATGAGGCCCACGGTGGTTATCTGGTGGTGGATGCGACAAAATTGCTCACTCAACCGATGGCCTGGGATACGTTAAAACGGTCACTGAAATCAAAGGTAGTGCGGATCGAAGGGCTCGATCAAGTCTACGGTTTCGCCAGCACCGCGACCCTTGAACCGCAACCGATACCGGTAGATTTTAAAGTGGTCATTATTGGTGACCGTCGCCTTTATTATCTGCTGTCTGAATATGATCCGGAGTTTCGCGAACTATTTAAAGTCATGGCGGACTTTGAGGATGAGATGGATCGAAACACCAATAGCCATCAACAATTCGCCCATCTAATTGCCAGCTTGGCGAACCGTGAGGAATTGCTGCCATTGGAGCCAGGGGCAGTCGCCCGGGTAATCGAGCACAGCAGTCGCTTGATTGGAGATTCGAAAAAGGTATCTATCAGCCACGATAAAATCCGGGACCTGCTGGTTGAAGCTGAATTTTTTGCCCAACGCGACCAGCATAAACTGATTGGGCGTGATGATGTCAATAATGCGATCAGGGCTAAAATAACCCGGCACGATCGCATTCGCGAACGGGTTCAGGAACAGATCATCCGGGAGACCGTATTTATCGACTGCGAGGGTGAACATATTGGCCAGATCAATGCCCTAGCGGTACTCAGCCTGGGTGATTTTGCCTTTGGCCGCCCTAGCCGCATTACCGCTCGGGTTCGGGCCGGTTCCGCCGGTGTAGTGGATATAGAACGAAAGGTTGACCTTGGTGGCCCATCCCATTCGAAGGGTGTGATGATTCTTGCCAGCTATCTGGGCGCCCACTATTGCCCGGATCAGCCCCTGACCATGTCGGCAAATATTGCCTTCGAACAATCCTACGGTGGTGTCGATGGCGATAGCGCCTCATCCACTGAACTTTATGCCCTCATTTCTGCCTTGGCTCAGCTACCCATCAAGCAATCCCTGGCGGTTACCGGTTCAGTCAACCAATTTGGCCAGGTGCAACCGATTGGTGGCGTCAATGAAAAAATCGAAGGTTTTTTTGATATCTGTAGTGCTCGCGGTTTAACCGGAGATCAGGGGGTATTGATCCCCGCCAGCAATGTCCAGCATTTGATGTTACGACGGGATGTAATTGATGCCTGTGGTAAACAGCAGTTCCACATCTACCCCATCGAAACCATTGATCAGGGGTTATCGATACTGACCGGTGTGGACGCTGGTCAACGGAATAAAAATGGTACATTTACCAGAAACAGTGTTCATCAGCGCGCGGAAGCACGGCTACGTCAATTTACTAAACATATGAAACAACATCTTGAAAAAGAGGAAGGCAAAAAAGGAGAAGCGACGAAACTCAGCAGCGAACCGAATAACCATGATTAATCATAGCCGAAAAATTCTGCTTACCCTGAACGAAGGAGCCAGCAATGCCGCCACACTAGATCTTGTTGCGGAATTTGCAGCGGCCATTCACGCCGATATTGATGGCCTTTTTATTGAGGATAAAACCCTACTCGATATCGCCGCACTACCCTTCACCCGTGAAATTAGAGCCCATGGATTGCAATCTGGCCAACTTGAAGTCGCTACCCTTGAACATCAAATGCGTATGCTGTCCGGCGCTGCGCAACGTGAATTAAAATCCTGCGCCCAACGCTGGAAGGTACAGTGCTCATTCTCCACTTCGGGAACTGGCATCAACCAGTGGCTCGGGGCGGAGCAGCACATCCAAAGCACACTCTGTATTCTTCATAAAGAAATCGGAAATTGGGGTAAACGAAGCAGTCCTGGTGGCTTACGTAACGGCACATCCATAGCAGAACTACTGGAAAAACACCCCGGCCCGTTAATGTTATTGCCCAGGAAGCAAGGTGCCGGTCGCGAACTAATTGGTATCGTTCACGACCAAAGAAGCCTGAAAACTGTACTTAACCCTATTGAAAACCTGGTAAAAAGAGGCCATCAACCGGTTATCATTTTGCTATGCGAAGATCCTCCTGAAGCCGAAAAATTGAAGAGAAAACTTATACGAACACTTACAGAAAAAGGTCTTCAAGCTTCAGTGTTTTGCCTTGAGCCCGCAACACAGGAATCTCTACTGCAATTTATAAATCAACATTCGCCGAAACTAATGATCCTGGAATCGAATAACCCCATCATTGATCACAGTATATTAAATCAGTTAATTGAAACGGCCAGATCACCTGTACTTCTACTTCGAGACAATTAATAATTTCGGGCAGCTAATGCTATCGAGATAACCCATATTTCGCGACGATTAATATTATGAAAAAATTGATGAGGAAAAACTAAGGCTTTTCCTTAAGTTGAGTCTGGAGTTTCGGATCTTGCAGAACCTGACGGGTTGCTGACGATGAATGTTCAATAAGCCTGTTTTTTTGGGTCCGCGTTAGCTTCTTGATTTGTGCTTCTCGAATGCTGGCGCTACTTCTATCATGTTCCCCTTCGCAATAAACGATTTTCCGTGGACTACGACCACGGAAAAATTTAGCGCCTTTCTTCTGGTTTTTATGTTCCAAAAAACGACGCACTGGATTTGTACTGATACCCGTATAATAACTACCGTCGTCCACATGAATCATATATACAAACCAGTTCGTCATAAAATAAGCGAGCTTCTTTGCGAGGCGAAAATACTATTCCAGGTTCTCAGGGCTTTCCGGAGGAGACTTTTCGCAAGCGCGTTTACTTTCATCGAACTCTCGACGTAGTGTGGAAAATCCCTCCTTGTAAGCTTTGGCATCGCCGTAGTCGACAAAATAGCCGTAGTGATCATGAGCCCCTTTAATTGAACGGGCGTGTTTAATGGGGCACCAATATTTTTCTGTACGAGCAGCCACTTCCCGGACATAGGCGATCAAACCATTAAAGTAACCGCAATAAATACAGTTCATTTTTTCAATTGCATTGAGATACGCCAGGTATTGTCGATCGATCACTACATATTCAGATCTTCTCACTTTGGGGATGCCGTAGATAGGGAAACAGATCGCCTGATATAACGAAACAAAGATATCCAGCATTATAGTCGGGATCAAAATAAGCCAGATAATAGGAGCCGTCACAATATGCACCAGTTTCGCATCGGCAATATAACGAAACAGACTCTGCGCCTGAGCCTTGTGAAGACGTTTTACCTCTTCTTCAAAGTGAATTTTTTTGTCTTCAATTTTATAAAGAAAGCGTTCCCTTTTTTTATCAATTTCATCATGAAGCTCAATCTCTAACTGCTTAAGCTTGTCGAGAATATTTTGCAATGGATCTGACATAAAATAATCTCTTTAATCCGATTATCAGCTATCAACTAGCCTTTGAACAGCCGCAACAATATCAACATTAATGTCTATTTTGTTTGATTGGTGGTGAACTGTATTACTGGTAACCACCAGCGCGCCAGAATCCTGCAATGTTTGATAGATTACGTCATCGAATAGCGCATGAATACCGATACAAAACGGTGCATTGAAACCAGCTTGCTGAAGATATTTTATGGTTTCAAGCATGGTGTGTCCGCTGGAGATGATATCGTCGATCAAAATTGGACTAAAGCCACTCCAGTCAGCTAACTCATCGCTGCTTACCTTAACTTCTCGATCTCCTGACCGCTGCTTTTCCAGGCAAATATAGGGTATTCCTGACAGTTCTGAAATCTTCGAGAGCCATTGATCACTTTCGCTATCTGGACCAACTAATATTGGTTTTTCCACCTGGTGTTTTACCCATGATGCAATAGCCGTGGTACTGGAAACCACTCGACTAGGGATGCTATAAATTTCATCCAGGCTATTGTAGCGGTGTAGATGGGGGTCAACCGTCACTAACCAATCAAATTTTTGACTTATCAGTGTAGCGAAGGTCCGTGAACTCAGTGCTTCTCCCGGTTTAAATCGAATATCCTGACGCATATAACAGAGGTAAGGTGCAACCAAACCCACTGACTTCGCACCTAGTTCTTTCAGAGTATCAACCAGAAGGAGCAACGGCAGGATTTTGTCATCTGGTTGTGACAATGAACATACCACAACAGCATTTACCCCCTCGCAGTCATCCGTGACCCTGAGGTAGCTTTCACCATCAGGGAAGCGCCTAAATTCTACTGCGCTACTCTGTGCATCCATTGCCTCGACTAAATGATTAACCAGAGCTTCATTTTGATCATCAATATAATATATATGGGTATTCATAACTGCTCTTCTTCTACAATCATTAACCCTGGGTGCGCAGCTAAAAAATCCATTGCATAACCTAGTTCTCCGGGGCTTTCAGCATGGATGGTAAAAAGTGGCTCGCCTATTTCTACTCTTTTGCCTATTCGAACATGCATCTCAATACCTGCGGCTTTATCCGCCGGGGCGCCCGCTAACTTGGCTAGCCGAGACAGGTAACGGTTGTTGATATGCTCGACATGGCCAATCGCACCGGAAACCACTTCGTGGGTGTATTTTGCCAAAACAGGTTCACGCATACCGCCCTGTGCTTCGCATATCGCTTGAAATTTTTGCCATGCTTTTCCAGATTCCAGTAGCATTTTGGCCTGGTTACGGCCACTACCAAGCGTAGACTGGCCTGCCATTTCAAGAATAGCGCCGGCCAAATCCAGCGCCCTGTCCCGCAACATACCAGAACCGGAAGCTTTGTTTTGTAGCACATTCAGCACATCACGCGCCTCCAGGGATGGGCCAATGCCGTAACCAATCGGTTGATGCCCGTCCGTAAACATGGATTGCACCTTAATTCCAAGTGCTTCTCCAACCAAATTCAGCGAGTTGCTTAACCGGATCGCACTGGCGTGATCACGAACCTTGGCGGTTGGACCAACGGGAATATCAACCAATACATGGCTGGAACCCGCAGCGATTTTTTTGGACAATACCGATGCGATCAACTGTGCTTCGGAATCAAGTTCCAATGCACGCTCGACTCTGATCAAAATATCATCCGCCGGACTTAGGCTCACGGCCCCACCCCAGACAATACAACCACCCTCTTGATCTACCACTTTTCTCATCTGGTTAAGGGTCAGATCAACCGGAGCCAGCACCTCCATCGTATCCGCAGTGCCCGCTGGAGAGGTAATCGCTCGCGATGAAGTCTTCGGCATCACTAAACCCGCCGCGGCCACAATCGCCACCACAATAGGCGTAGTACGGTTACCGGGCAAGCCACCCACGCAGTGCTTATCCATCACTTTGGGATAATCCCAACCTAAACGATCCCCCGCCTTCACCATGGCATCGGTCAGGGCGATAATTTCCCCAGTATTAAGGTGTTCTGAGGTGCAGGCGGTAACAAACGATGAAAGATGCACATCGGAATAACGACCTGCGGTAATATCCGACATGATTTCCTGGAGCCGGTCCGCGGTAAACTCACCGCCAAATATTTTGGCTCGCACAAAGCTGAATGAGTCCAGTGGCCGGGCGTGGGAAACCTCAATACGATCGCCTACGTTGACACCCAGGCGCTGCCAGGATGATTCCGACAAACCGATTTCTCCTGCCTCCAGCAGATCACCATGCACGACATTAAGGGTTGCGATAATCGAACCTTCGGAAGAGGTGAGATGAATACGATTAAGGGCTGAAAAACCCTCGGCCCGGCAGACATGACAATCCGAGCGCATAAACACCACGGTTTCATGGTGAGTATCAATTCCTAATCTTCGAGCTTTCAGGGTTGGTACAGATTGGCGGGGAAATTCAGGCATCGTTATCAAAACCTAGACGAACCATTTAAACAGAAGTATACCGGCACTTACGGCAGCACCTGTTAATGGCACCCAAAGCGGGTAAATTTGTACATTCACAGGATACGGATCTTTACGTTTAATACGATAAAGAGCAACATTAACCAGTACAAATATGGTTAAAATCAGGGCACTGGTCATCTCTGCCAGCTCAAGCAGAGGCAGGGCCAGCGCCGCCAATAATACCGCAATCGATACCACTAAAGTCGCCACCACCGGAGTATGGGTGGTGGCAGACACTCTACCCAACCAGCTAGGCAGCCAGCCCTTATTCGCAAGACCATACAACACCCGGGCGGACATAATAATCTGGATCAATGCACCATTGACCACTGCAAACAGGCTGATCACCGTAATCCATAAAACAGAATCACCATTCCCGGCGATTCTGTATATGAGTGCTAACGGTGCATCACTTATCGCGAGCTGCTGAGGATTCACCACCAGGACCGCAGTAAGGCTCACAAGCACATAGATCAAGGTCGAAACAATCAAAGAGATAATGATAGCAAGGGGCATATTTCGTCGTGGCTGCTTGACCTCTTCAGCAATATTGACCATATCTTCAAAACCAATGTAGGCGTAGAAGGCCAGAAAGGCGCCGCTAAAAATAGCGATCATACCTACCTGACTGGAACTAATTTCCGCCAGCTGAAACGATTCTGATATCGACCCTAGATGATCTCTTCCAGCCCACACCACCATCACCAAACCAACTATTTCAATCACCGTAAGCAGTGCGGCAATGGTTACCGACTGCAGGATACCCCAGGCCGCAATCGAAAAAAGCGCGACTACCAGTAGTACCAACCCGAAACTAGTTGAAATGGGAACAAGTTCATTAAGATAACCAACAAATCCGTGCGCAATAGCTGCTGAAGATACGCAACCTGCCAGCACCAATAGCAAACCAACGAGGGTCGCAAGCGAGCTAATACCAAAACCTTCAAATATATAAACCGATTCCCCTGCACTTACCGGGTAACGTGCGCTAAGTTCTGCGTATGTGAAGGCTGAAGCGGCCACAATTAGTGACGCGACGACAAAGGAAAGAGGAGCCCAAAAACCTGCGATACCGGCGACCTTGCCAACCAGCACGTAGATTCCAGCACCCAAAATATTACCCAGCCCGTAAAAAATAAGCAGCGGTAGCGAGACGGTTCTTATCAATGAAGGTTGTGAATTCATAACAATCGGTTTAGCTACCCGGAATCGCATTTTTTCAACTGAGTTGTCAACCCAATCAATGGCTATCGCGTTATGTAGAGTCAGATATTGGAAACCCTTTTGTACTGCTTACTGTAAAGCTTTGCGGTACTGCTTACCTCATTTTTGTACGTAGGCCCATATCAATAAAAATATTTTAACCCAAATAAGCGCTGTGCGAGACCGGTAGAAATATTTCTCCAAAACGTTATCGGCGGCCCCAAAAAAGGTGTAATTAAATGAACAGTTCCCGACCCGTTACAAATTCACGATGGCCGACTATTCTCACTCAGCCATGCCGCTCCCGCCTCAGCAAACTATTCGCAGCTTCGATATTTGCAGCAGCACTGCCCCTTGGCATGACCGGGTGCGGCACGGGGACCTCTACCGGAACAGGCGAAGGTAATCTCACCATATCGCTAACCGATGCACCGGGCGATTTTAGTGTCTACGCGGTGGATGTAACCTCGATCAGTCTAACCAAGCCCAATGGTGTTGAAGTTGAAACGTTACCCCTTACTACCACGGTTGATTTCAGCCAGTATGTGGATATGACAGAGTTTGTTAGCGCCGGTACTGTACCCTCCGGCGAATATACCAAGGGAAGCATGACGCTTGATTTCACCAGCGCCACCATTCAGGTAGAGGACCCCGATGGTAATCCCGCGACAGTCGGACAATTTGTGGATACCGACGGCGGTCCGGTAACTACTATGAAAATTGGTATCACGCTGGATAACAAAAATGCGCTGACTATCGCACCAGGTATCCCTTCTCATCTTTCCATCGATTTTGATCTAAAAGCTTCCAACTCAGTTGATTTCACCGACCCGGACAATCCGGTGCTGACCATAGATCCGGTTCTGCTTGCAGAGGTAAACATCGAACGGGATAAACCCCACAGGGTTCGCGGCCCGCTGAAAAGCGTCGATACTGATGCGAGCAGCTACAGGGTCATTCTGCGGCCTTTCCTTCACAAACAGTCCAACGATACCCGTTTTGGCGAACTGGATGTAATCACCGATTCTGAAACGGTATTTGATATCGATGGTGCTAGCTACGTCGGCTCAGAGGGTATCACTGCAATGGCAGCGCTATCCAGGCTGAGTGCCACCCGGGCGATCGGTAATTTCAAAATGCATCCGCGCCGTTTTATGGCCACTCAGGTATTAGCCGGAAGCAGCGTCGAAGGTGGCGACCAGGATGTGGTCAGGGGAACCGTGATAGCACGCAATGACGATACGCTTACCATACAGGGCGCAACCTTGATTCGTACTGATGGCAGTTTTTCGTTTAACTCGAAAATAACGGTGCTGATTGCGGATTCAACTCAGGTCAAAAAGCAGCTTTCAACCACAGAGCATCATATCAACGCGATATCCATAGGCCAGCGTATCGCCATGTTTGGAACCATGACCGATTTAACCGAAGAATCTATGGTATTGGACGCGACCAATGGTACAGCCCGACTATTACTGACGGCGGTGCGGGGCAATGTTGCTGAACAGGTAGATCCGGGCACACCGGAGCTGGCAGTAGATCTACACTCGATCAATCGCCGCCGGGTTTCGCTGTTTGATTTCAGTGGCACTGGAGTGCATGCGGCTAATGATGCGGACGCGGCCTATTACCAAATCGATACAGGCACCCTCGATTTTAGCCAGTTTACCGTTGGAACTCCGATGTTGGCGCGGGGCTTTATCACCCCCTTTGGTACAGCTCCAAAGGATTTTAAGGCCCAAACTTTGGTGAATTTTCAGGCACTACCCGCCAACCTTGTGGTGATTTGGCGTCCAGCGGCGGTAGATGCATTTGAATCCATTGATAACACCGGCTTGATCCTTGATCTCAGCGACAGCGATAAATTCCATCACCTGAGCCAGGGCGGAATGCAAACTGACTTGACCACACTGGCAGGCCCGATAGAGATAAAGCCTGATAGCTCGACAGACGGAGCTTATGTTATCACCGAACATTCGGTTGGCCGGGTGGTTCACGACCGTTTTGAGGCCTTTGCTGAGGATCTTCAACACAGATTAAACAATGAAAAAACGACACGAAAAGTACATGCTCACGGAGAGTATGATGCGGGCACTCAAGAATTTGTAAGTAGTCGGATTTGGGTGGAGCTTAGATAGTTAGAAATCGTCTCCCGTTGGTCTCACTCTCCCGGGGAATTTAACGGGTCCTTCGTGGCCCGTATTTTTTGCATTTAGTTAGCGTGTTTTCTAGACCAGTCCAGCAGCACGTCGGCCGCCATAGGTTTGGCGATAAAGTAACCCTGAGCGTGGTCACACCCATATTCGAGCAGCATGTCCCATATTGCCTTCGACTCGATACCCTCAGCCACTACTTTCATATTTAACTCATGACCGAGCATGATGCAGGTCTTCGCTATCGCTCGTGCTTCCTCATCCATAACCATATTCATAACAAAACCACGGTCAATTTTAAGTTCAGTGAACGGAATCCGGTGCAGGTGAGAAAGAGATGAATACCCGGTACCAAAATCATCAATCGAAAGATCGAATCCTTTCATACGTAGACGGGTGAGAATATCCAGTGAGGTTACCAATTCGCCCATCAAGGTGCTTTCGGTGATCTCCAGGGTAAGTTGAGAAGGGTCACATTGGTGCTCCTCTAACATGCTCATCAGCTGCTCAGGCAGCCCCAGGCTGGTAATATTATCTGCGGATATATTGATCGAAAGGTGCGGCGACAATTGTTCCGCATGCCATTTTTGACGGTCTTCAAGAACTGAACGCAGAACGTAGCTTGTCAACTGCTCCATGAGGCCATTCTTTTCCGCTACCGGAATAAACATATCCGGATATACCAGCCCACGTTCCGGATGTTGCCAACGGACCAATGCTTCAACCCCAATCAGTGACGACGTTTTCATATCCAATTGCGGTTGATAATGCACCAGTAATTGATTTTCTTGAATCGCGTTTACCACCTCCTGAGGGTGAGGTAACAATCTTTCTTGCACACCTTTAGGGTCATGATGAGATCTGAAGGCTGCAAACTGCTTTAACAATAAACGTTGCAGGCTCGGTATTTGAATCGGTTTGCTAAGCGTACCAATCACATCCAGCGAATGGGCTCTAGCCAGCTGCTCTGCTGAATGTAGCACTCCACGGTCCTGACCGCTGATTAAAATGAGCGCAACTGAAACCTGATTAGCTGATAACGCTCGAATCACTTCAATGCCGTCAAACCCGGGCATATTAAGGTCTAGCAAAACAACATCTTCAACCCTGATGTCATGGGTAAGAAAATCTACCGCATGTATATATGTATGGGTTTTAAATCCAACCATCGACGCAGCGGTAGCTAGCATTTCGGCTACTAAAGGATCATCGTCAACAATGATAATTTCGGTACTCAACGTTATCTCTTCCGTCTCTCTAGTTGGATCGCCATAGAAGGGTATTTAACCCAGCAATTTGATCTTCCAACTGCTTGCCAGTTCAGATGCTCAGCATACTACGCGCCAGTTTGGCGGTACACCCGAAGTATAGTCAGCTATCTGTATTTTTGCCCAAGGGACCACAGCGCATTTGAGACAAGCTCCAACCTCGCGTGATATGGGGCAATCACCAAGGATTAGACATTCTTTTCATCTAGCAATCGTCGTACTCTCTCTATTAAAACCTTTAAGCTCACTGGCTTTGTTAGTAATTGCCGCTGCAAATTCAAATCCAGGTCATCGGGTCGATAATCACCGGTGAAGCCACTCACCAGCTGAATTTTTACGTTTGGAAACTGAAGTTTAACTTTTCTTGACAGCTGGTAACCATCCATTCCCGGCATAATCACATCACTGATGAGAAGATCTACCGGCGTATCTTCCAGTATATCCAGCGCCTGCAGCCCATCCTCAGCGCAAAATACTTTATAGCCTTTTTCAGTTAGTAATTGCTGATTGATCTCTCGAATCGCGGGCTCATCGTCAACAATCAATATAGTTTCATTGCCTTCAAAATTTGTGTTTAGGACCCGTTCTTCTCGCTCCGGCTCTACTTCATCGATGATACAACGGGGAAAATACAGATCAAAGCGAGTACCTAGTGTCGGGGCCGAATCCACTTGAATAGCACCACCACTGCGTTGAACAAAACCATACACTTGACTCAAACCAAGCCCAGTTCCGCCCTCCCCTTTTGTTGAATAGAAAGGGTCAAAAATTCGTGCGCTAACCGTCGCACTCATTCCCTCACCATTATCGTCAATCGAAAACAATACATACTCACCCGCTGAGACACCAAGTTCGTTTGCTGCATCAGAATCCAGTGTCCGGTTGGAAGTGGACAATCTCAGCTGTCCCGCCCCCGCCATTGCGTGCATTGCATTGACAGAGAGATTTAACAGTGCGTCTTCAAATTCGCCCTTGTCGATTCGTACCAACCAGAGAGCGCTCTCTAAATCCATTATTAATGCAATGCGAGGGGTCAGGGTTTTCTCCAACATATCCCTTTCCTCTTCCAGCAACTCATTGATATCAACCACTTCAGATTGAATAACTTTACTGCGAGAAAAAGAGAGCAATTTATTAGTGAGATTAGCCCCCCGTTGACCTGCTTTTTGAATCTGCTCTACATATCGAATGAGATCGGGTTCCTTGAGCTTGCCCTCAAGCAGATCCACATAACCCAAAATCACTCCAAGCATATTGTTATAGTCATGGGCGATGCCACCAGTAAGTTTCCCCAGGGCTTCCATTTTTTGGACTTGCCTAAGCTGATGCTCCTGCTGTTCAAGTTCGGTCACATCAAGGCATGAACCTACAAAACGCCTTTTACCCAATTCAGAAACAGGCAGCTCCGCAACCGACAAACGCATTGAAAACGTATCGCCATTTTTACGTGCAGCGGTCACCACCCGATTAAACCCGATTATCTTAGCCTTACCTGTTTCGAGATAGCGGTGGAGATAGGAGTTATGCTGACTTCGATCAGGCTCAGGCATCAGCATCGCTATATTATTACCTTTAACTTCATCCAGGCCGTAACCAAACAGAATTTCAGCGGAATGATTGAAACTCAATATAGTGCCAGCTTCATCTATAGTGATCACCCCGTCAGCAATATGATTAAGAATTTGATGTTGCTCAACTTCCTGGGCTTTTAACTCCGCTTCAATCCGCTGTTTGTCAGTGATATCGTTAATTAAAGAAGCGGCACCAATAACTGCACCAGAGTCATCTGTGATGGGAGTGTTTTGCCATTGACAGTAAATCAACTGACCCGTCTTGGTTACATTTTGATTAATACTCGCTTCACCACCGGACTGACTAACCAGTGCATCACGCAGTTCATCGACATATTTACGAAGGTGTTCGGGAACAATTAATTCGTTTGCGCTACGTCCCATCGCCTCCTCTTTGCTGTATCCAAATAATTTTTCAGCAGCTGGGTTCCAGTCTAGTACTTCAAGTTTTGGGTTCCATTCAATCAAGGCAAGTGGGTTTTGTTCACGAAAAAGCCGCATATGCTGTTCAGATATACGCACGGATTGCTCGAGCTGGAATCGTTCGGTGATATCTGTAGAGATACCTCCGACCGCATAGATTTCATTATGCTCATCAAAAAGAGGATATTTGACCGAAAGGAAATGACGAACCCCATCCTCCTGTTCAAACTGCTCGACAAATTCCTGAGATACGCCAGATTCTATAACCCGGTTTTCATGAAGTAGATGTTGATCTGCACTTTCGGAATCCATAATATCGTAACTATTCGCTCCAACGATTTTTTCAAGTGGTAGCTGTAATAGTTCCGACACATTTTCATTTGCCAATAGAAACCGGCCCTGCAGATCCCGGGTATAAATAACCGCAGGTGCGTGATCAATAATAGCCTGTAGATTTTTCTTTGAATTTTCTAATTGCGTGAACAGTTGCATCTGTTCAGTAATATCCACCGACATACCGCAAACAGCATAAATTTGATCATTTAGATCATACAAAGGAAATTTGGTTGTTAAATATTTTCGGTTCTCTTCTGCAGTTTTAGCTTCATTTTGCCAGATAATCGTTTTCCCACTTTCAATCACCCGCTGATCTTCAGCCGCGTATTGATCCGCCATATCTTTGTCAAACAGGTCGCGATCAGTAATGCCTAACAAGTCCTCATTTTTCATATTGAACGCACCCTCAAAGGCGCGGTTCACATCAACAAATTCACCGTTGAGGTTTTTAATGTAAAGCAGCGATGGCATATTATCCATAACCGCTTCCAACAACTGGTTGCGATCAAAAAGCGTAGTTTGTAAACGGTAATATTCAGTATTATCTCTGAACACTAAAATTGCACCGCGTATGGTGCCATCTTCATTTTTAATGGGAGCCGCGCTGTCCGCGATATGATATTCTGACCCATCCTTGGATAGCAGGATCGTATTCTTATTGAGGCTTACCACCCGCCCTGTCGATAACACTTCTGCTACAGGATTGACAAGCGGCTCACGGGTACTGCTATCAACAACGGGTAAAATTTCCTCCAGGGTTCTACCTTTCGCGTCGGCAAAGTTCCATGCGGTGAGGTTTTCAGCTACTGGGTTCATGCGAACGATTCGAGCATCGGTATCAGTAGCAATCACTGCATCGCCAATACTATCGAGCATTAAAGATAAACCCTGCTCTCGGAAGGTAATTTGCTCAACGGCTGCGGTTAATTCACGCTGCTGTTTTTCAAGAAAAATATCAGACTTACGAGTCAAAAACTGAAAAAGACCAACGCTGTTTTGCAAGCTATCGGTGTCTCTTTCATCCACACCCTTTAGGGAAATATCCCAGACCAGTTGACTCAGGTTTTTCAGTCGTCTTTTATGCAGTATATAGGCAAGTACAGCCAAAAAAGCAGCGCCTAAGAGAAGAGGAACCAGTGTGGGTAGGAATCGACCTAAAAGGCCTGAGCGGGCTTGCTGTGTAACCCACAGTAAATCGACTTTCTTCACTAGAAAGCCGATATGATGCCGATGGGAGATATCTTCCGCAAGAGCAAAAGAAACCGGCTGAAACAATACCCAATAATTGATTTCATCCAGTAACAGGGCCCTGTGCTGCTGAGCCCGCCGTGCCTCATCCATGAGGTGCTCATATCCACTACCGACTAAACCTGGGAATATATTTTCAAAGGTTTTCCCTCTATCCGCAAAGGCGGTACTCGCGCGGACAATACCACTTTCATCAATCACCACGGCTTTAGAAATAGCAGGATCGATACCCATCACCGATACCTCTTCCTGCATCTGTTCGAATTCTTGTTTTTGAAGCAAATATTCAAGTATATTCTGAGATTTCACTGATTCAGAAATTTCTTTTCGGAACAGTTCGTTGCGTAAACTGTTCTCCAGTTGCAGATAATTCACGTAAAGAGCAAGGCCAGTTTGCAGCGTTAAAATAAGGATAATCAACCCTAAAGCAGCAACAAATACAGGAGGGCGAAAACGCAACAATTTCATAATTATTTACGCTGCTCTGAAGAATGGTGTTGTTGAGGGAACAGTGTCTTGACTTCAACTGGACCTGGTGTCATACCTTGCTGGAGCATCGAACTATAGAGGTGGGTTGCTGCTTTCAATAGTTCAGGATCTGAACCTTGCTGATAGCTTAAGAGTTGCTCATTCTGCTGCTTAGTTGGAAGTATTAAGCCATCATACGAAGCAAGTGTCTGTTCAGGGCTAAGCCCAATACGGCGGGACATAATATCAGCGGCTTTGTTGGGATGGGCTGAAAAATAATCCAGTGCCCGATACCATACATCTTGAATGCTACTGGTTATACTGGGGTTTCGATTGAAAAATTGTTCTCGAACCACCAACACGTCAACTATTTCGCCTGGAATCTGAGTACTATCAAACAGCACATGTGCACCTCTCCGCAGCAGCGCGGTTTTTACCGGCTCAAAGGTAACCGCCGCATCAACCTGCCCTTGGGCGAAGGCTCGAAACTGCTTATCTATGGCCAGGGGCAGCACTTCGATTTGGTCAACTGTCATTCCATTAAGTTCAAGCGCACGGCCCAGTACAAAAGCACCTAAGGCTGAGTTTTCTACCGCAATCTTTTTATCGATTAGTTCAGCAATATTTTTGATGTCAGGACGCGCAACAATAGCATCGGCACCCGCTGAAACATCCATGACTAGCAGGATACGGGGGTTGTAACCCTGACTCAGCAGCAATATCGCTTCATCCAAAGTCAGTGCAGCGGCATCAATAAGCCCATTACGATAGGCGCGCATTACCTGCGAAGCAGAGGAAAACTCGACCATCCGAACCTCTTGCTCGTTGAGGTAACCAAGTTCACGGGCCAGATAAAGCGGTTCATATCCGGGCCAAATATTGGTGCCAATCCGAAGCGGTAGATCCTCACTTGTTTGTGGGGTACAGGAAAGCGTAAAAACCGAAATCAACCCCACTAACAAAAGCGCCAGGCTCCGCGTTAGTCGATTCCCTCGCCACGTGGACACATTTTCCAGACCACTTACCAAACCACCCCCTCTTCGATTAAAACTCAAAATCGTATTAACCATAATTTTTTTAGAGTTTAGCATGGCATTGCTATATTTTTAGTGAGGTTTGGTCGAAGGAATTAGAAACCAGACCTATTAAAGTCAAGTCAGCATTCACTAATAGGTGGGGGCACGGTCTCACCAAGGCCCCAAGCGACTGCATTTGAACGCAGTTCTAGATGTAAACGAAAAGACGGTTCTGAGATGGACTAGCTTAAGGAATCGCTCGAATTTCAAAAAAAAGGGCCACGTTATTTACGTGACCCTTCTAAAAATAGCCTAAGCTATTGAATTTGGCTCCTCGACCTGGGCTCGAACCAGGGACCCAATGATTAACAGTCATTTGCTCTACCAACTGAGCTATCGAGGAAGATATTGAGGGCGCAGATTCTAAATCGGTTTCAACCATAGGTCAACAGACTGTTTAGAAAATTTATTGATCATCAGCTCGTGCTCACCCACCAATCATTTTCATTACGGTCGTTTCTCCAGTGAAATTCAGATCCTGCTTATCCTTCATCGCATTCGTAAGGATTTGATGCATCGATGCTAGGCCTTTATCACGTTCCAGAGACAACAAATCAGCAATATAGTGACGGCGGGTATTGCTCAAGCACCCATATATAAAGCCTGCCGATGAAAGCCTTAAGCGGCTGCAGGATCTACAAAAAGGTTTGCTCTCATTGGCGATAACGCCAAATTCACCCTTACCCGGTATCTGAAACCGCACAGCAGTAGAGTCGACGGGGGCCTGGGTCGGGGCATAATCGTAACGCTCCGAAATTTGATCTAACAGGGATTTCATCGACCAGAACTCCTGCAGGAACCCGTCACCCTGTGCCAGGTGCCCCATTTTCATCAGTTCGATGTAGCGTAACTCAATACCCCGTTCAAGACAGTACTCCAACATCGGTACTACCTGGTCGGCATTGTGCTGTTTGAGGGGGACCATGTTTATTTTCAATTTGACCCCCGACTCAATCGCCCTATCAATACCCCGAAGCACCACGTTGAGGTCACCCCCACGACAAATCTCTTTAAAGCGAACAGGGTCAAGGGTATCAAGGCTGACATTAATACGACTCACCCCTGCATCGAGCAGCGCAGGTAACTTTTGCTCCAGGAATTGACCATTAGTGGTAAGGCACAATTCTGGGATATTGAGCGGCTTCAAACCCACCAGAAATGCCTCAAGCTTATTTGAAAGCAGGGGTTCACCACCGGTAATTCTGAGCTGCTCAATCCCCGCTGATTCAACAATCAAACTTACCGCCTGAATAAACTGCTCAACGCTCATTTCATGCTTTGCCTTGAGCAATTTCTTGCCATCAGGCACGCAGTACGTGCAGGCGTAATTACAGGCAGCGGTAAGGCTGACTCTTAATTTCCGGTAGCGACGCTGATATGGATCCTGGTACATGGCGTTTATGATAACAGCGACACAGTAGTTCTAGTAGCAATACAGATATTTATATCTGTAGTTGTTCGTGGTTTTTTTGAGGTATATCGAGCGTTGTTGTGGGGAATGCTACATCCGCACCGTTATCGTGAACGACCTCAAGCACTTTGAGCAAAACATCCTGTTTGATTTCATGAAAGCGAATCCAGTCTGTAGTCTTGGTGAAGGTATATATAAAAAAGTCCACCGATGAATCCGCGAACGTATTAAAGTTTACGATGAGCGTTTTGCTGTTATCGATTTCCGAGTGACTTTGTAGCAATGCTTTGACTTGCTCCACGATCGCCTTGATCTGGTGTGCATCCTGATAACGTAATCCGATGGTTTCGTGGATACGCCGATTGGTCATCCGTGATGGGTTTTCAACCGATATGGTTGCGAAGATAGAGTTTGGTATATAAAGCGGCCGTTTATCGAAGGTACGTATACGGGTCAAACGCCAACCGATGTCCTCAACGGTCCCTTCAATCTCTCGATCCGGTGAACGAATCCAATCACCTACTTTGAAAGGTCGATCAAGGTAGATCATCAACCCACCGAAAAAGTTGGAGAGGAGGTCTTTGGCAGCAAAACCGATCGCGATACCGCCAATACCACCAAACGCTAATACCCCGGAAACACTATAGCCAAGGGTTTGCAATACAACTAACAGTGCTGTAATCACCACTGTAGCACGTAACAATTTTCCAAGAGCCGATGCTGTGGTTTCATCCAGTGGCTTAGTCATTCGCTCTGGATCAATCAGATGCAGCTCCGCCTCACCAATAAACCGAACAATAAACCAGGTGATAATCGCGATCACCGCCATCTCACGGAATGGTTGAATATTTTCAAAAATACTTTCTGTTGAGCTGCGTTCAATAACCTCTATCGCCACACTCAAACCCACCACCCAGACCATCCAGCGCAACGGCTGTTGACTCGCTTTTAAAATCGCATCATCCCAAAGGTTAGCGGTCTTTTTTAGCTGAAGCGTCAAACGATCGATAAAACGTCGAATAAAAAAATTGGCCAGGCTAGTCAGGAGTACCACACCAAATACCTGGTAAATCCAGAAGTTTTCATTTTCTAAAAATCGTCTCAATAACGAGACTAATTCCTGATATTCCATACTGTTAAAGCTCGATATTTTTAATGTTTTGCAATGCAGTTTTCCAGCGTTTGCTACTTGTTAATGTTGCAAAATCCAGCCTACGTTTGCCCAGCATTTGCTGCGGCTGATAGCAAGCAGGGCCTGTATCGACATCCAGTTCAAGTAACTCAACAGCCCCTGCCCGATTATTACAAGCCAGTATGATATTGCATCCCGCCGCTAAAGAGAGCCTGCCGCGGGTGCAATAATCACCGGATGTTGCAACACCCTCCATGCTTAGATCGTCACTGATGATGAGTCCTTTAAAACCCAGCTCTATCCTAAGAATCTGTTTCAACCAGATTTCAGATATTCCGGCAGGCACTGAATCCACTGCGTTATACAGTACGTGGGCAGGCATAATCGCATCCAGTTTGTGGCGTAATCGTTGAAACGGAATCATATCCAACGCTTTAAGCGTAGCTAAATCACGCGTATCCACCGGCAATTCAAGGTGTGAATCCGCCGCCACTGAACCATGTCCCGGGAAATGTTTTCCAACGACGGACATTCCAGCCTCGTGCATACCGTCGATTAGAGAGGATGCCAACGAGGTTACAACCTCATAATCTCCATCAAAAGCACGGTCACCAATCACAGTGCTATTACCTGTATCAAGATCCAGTACCGGCGTAAAACTAAAATCAACGCCCGCAGCCAACAGCTCAGAAGCTAATAACCAGCCACAGCTACGAGCCGCTTGCAGTGCCTGAATCGGTGCACGTTGAAAACATTCACCCAAAGCAGACATCGGTGGAATTCGGGTAAAGGGAGATTTGAAACGCTGAACCCTACCCCCTTCCTGATCCACTGATATTAGAAGATCTGGTTTCAGCTGACGTAACGACGCGGTCAGTGCAGTGAGCTGCTCAAGGGATTGGTAATTTCTGGCAAAAAGTATGACGCCGCAAACCTTGGGATTAGCCACCAATTCAAGCTCTTCTGGAGTGGCTTCCGGCCCTTCCAGGTCGAGCATAATAAATCCACTATTCATGCCGTAATATCTACCTCAGTGCCTTTTTCGACTTGTTCAAACAGTTCAATTAAATCGGAGTTTCTCATACGGATACAGCCATGGGATGCGGGTATTCCCATCGGTTCCCTATCCGGTGTTCCATGGATATAGATATAACGCCGCAGACTGTCTATATCGCCAAATTTGTTATAACCCCGCTCGCGACCGGATAACCATAAAATACGTGTGAGAATCCAGTCTCTTTCAGGATGCTGGATTGCCAGCTCAGGGGTATAGATTTCACCAGTAAACCGACGGCCAACGAAAACCCCCATAACCGGCACATCCGCACCAACCTTCGCGCGGATATAGTGCTTTCCCAAGGGGGTTTGTTCGCTGCCAAATTGCTGCCCGGTTCCGGCGCTGGCGCTAGAGATGGGGAATTGTTGAGTGGTGACGTGACCATCAACCACGGAGAGTTTTTGGGTTTTTATATCAATAACAAGCTTCACTGATTCAAGCACCGGAATATCGAATCATGGGTTCACGGAGTGTTCCGGGCCGGCCAGATCGTGCCCGATGGTTTTTCTGCTGTCAGGCGACGTAATTCTGGCGTTAACAAACTATCTGGCACTGTGTAGCCTTTAGTTACCTTAGCCATTTTTACCGCATTGTCTGCCTTGCTGCTTTTCCATACATTACTCTTAGATCCGCTTTCTTTTTCTGTATCCGTTTCACCAAAGGGGTCAACAAAAGATAGTTTCGTTGCTACTAACTGTAGATCCGGCTCTTGATCCATTATATCCGCATCTGTTTTTGGAGCATCCGCCTGCCCATACATCCTGTCACCAACGATTGGGTAACCCGCCTCAGAAAGGTGTCGACGGATCTGGTGTTTACGGCCTGTTTCAATATTAATTTCCAACAACGAGTAATTCTTCACTTCATCGTATTCAAGCAATTCTACTTTGCTGAGCGCCTTACGCCCGTCAATCTCACTATCCAGTACCATCGGTGATGGCTCTAATCGCCCATAAACACGCGCTCGGTAACGTTTATCAATTTGACGTTGCTCAAATAATTTAGACAATGCTGCCGCTGCGGTTTTTGTATGGGCAATTAAAATAAGTCCAGTTGCAGCCCTGTCCAACCGGTGAACAATGAATGCCGGGCGATCCATATTTTGCTCAACCCAGCGGTTGATAGTGCATTGATCACCCCATTTAGAACCCTGACTGAGCATACCCTGGGGTTTAAAAAAAACACTGTAATCACCTTCATCGGCGATCAGCTCAGGGGTTTCTGGTAGTGCGCTTTGCACCACTTCATCATAATAAAGGTGCAGTTGATCTCCCTTCTCCAGCTTACGTTTTACACGTCGCAGACGACTGGTATGTTCATCGTGGGTCAACCACACCGCACCATTTTGCATCACCTGCTTAATCTTTTGTTTAGATAGTTCAGTTGCCAGAGAAAGTAATTCAACAGCTGTTTTACTTTCCTCCTCAACGGAAATATGTATTTCAAATTTTTGGGTTTCTTGGTTCATTTAGGAATAAACTATTTGGTTTTAAAGGTGTTTAGAAAGCAGTGCTGGTTAAATGAACCTTACTTTATCGGAGCTAACACAAGTTCCATTTTTCTGGAACTTGGAACGGTGATACCAGCACGTTTACCTTTGAAGGTTTTATGCTTCACGACGCTTAAACCATGTCGAATATAGAGATCCTCCGCACGCGGATTAGTTTCAGCTACATCCAACGAAAATACAGCGTAGCTGGAAGTTCGCGCAAACTCGATCTTGTTTTCCAGCATCAAGCTACCCACGCCACTCCCCCTCATGTCAGGGCTAACCCCGAAATTTGAAAGATATAACTCGTCCTTTTTTGGTTCCTCCATCACTTCACCCGCATGACCCAACCTCTTCAAAACCTTCCATATTTCAAAGAAACCATAAAACTTAAACATATTGAATAAAGTACCCAACAATAATTTTTTGTATTCTGTTCCATCGTAAAAACAGCCTGTACCTATAACAGAACCATCCTTTATTGCAACAGTTACATTGCTATACCCACAAAAACCTTTACCAGAATCAAATTCATATTGAATAAATTCAAGAGGGGTCTTATTTTCTGTTTTATAGATAAAGTCGTATATCTCTGGACCCGCGCTATACATCAGGGAAGCAATATTACCGACATCGTTCTTTCTGGCTGCTCTAACCTCAATCATTGTTTATGTCGCGGTATTTTTAGGTTTTGAGAAATAGTGGTTTAACTGTTGAATGATTTCTGATTCTCCGCTCTGATTTGTAATTACTTTTGTATCTCTATCAGGCAGTTCAAAGTCTCGACGAAGTGCTGCGGCGCTATCACTTGTTATTCCTTTAGCACGGCGACTAAGCCGTTTCACAATAAATTGATCCGATGCATCGACACATAGCATTTCCATATCCGGAATATTAGCTAGCAGGTAATCCCTATGGTGCTGTTTATAAACACCCTGTGTTACGACAATCCGGTTATATATAGTTTTTAGCGCCAAAATACGTTCTACAACTACAGGAAAGTAGGCGTCTCTCATTTCATCGGTAAAAGGTCGCTGTTCTTTCAAAGCTAAAATCATTTCAGCGGTTAAATCATCATCGGCATGGTATACATGCCAATCAGCCAGCTCCCCGATAAGGTTACCGATATATGATTTTCCTGCCCCAGACAAGCCGAACAAAAAAATAATTTTAGGCGCAAACTCTAGATTAAGAACCTGGCTCATAGTATGCGTTTTCCTTCCAGTCTCAGTTCAGGTTTATTACCTAAATCGGTTTTCTATTTCTGCTGCATTAAATGAACGACGAGGCTTTCAAAAAGAGCCTTCAAAGACAAATCGATTTTTCATCATCGTAAGCCGATGGCGAGGACCATCAACACTGGCATCCCAAGTATCGTATCCTGCATCTCCTGCCCACATCACAACGCGGTCGGTAGCGCCGCTTTTATCCGCACGGGTCTGGTACACACCCACTGGGGTTGAATCAAAGTGAGCTAATAAGTCGTCAACGTTGGAGTGTTGGGATAAGGTGTAAAGCGTAACCCAGGTTGGGGCAACCAGATCAATTTCGCCATTGTCGCGCATTTTGATTGCCTGCGCCGGGTTGACCCACTGATGCTCATGGATCTCCTGCCCATCAATAGTGACTTCAAGTTGATCCGGTGCACGTGCAGCAAAAAAGGAGGTTTCAAAACGTTTTTGGGTAATAGCAGGGGGTGTCCATTGGGCAAATTGGATAAAGTGCTCCGGGTCAATATCCACACCCGCTTCCTCTTTCGTCTCGCGCGCCGCAGCGGTACGTGCAGCCAATTCTTCATCACCGTTTGCTGGGTAGTCGTCTGGATCAATACGACCACCGGGGAATACCCACATTCCCCCAAACCCTATTTTGGGGTTTTTACGCAACATTAATATATTGATTCCATCATCGCTATCCCTTAAAAGCACAACGGTAGCGGCAGGAATCGCCGGTGGGAAAGATTGACTAGTACCATCATTCGAGGATTTATAGATATCCGCATCGATGACATTACCTTTTTTTGATTCTGGCTTTAATGGATCAGACATGACTGCTCTCGGTAGTGATATTTGGAAGTAAGGAACAGCTCTAATTGGCTGTAGCTGATACCCTCTAGTCTCTAAATCATTTGGTAAAATACTAACCGCAAACGAAATTGCTCCGCCAGTTTACACGATTGATAGCCCCCTCGATCCATAATCTACCGAAACCCAAGGTAGATTTTTTCGAATGGGTGGGCATAGTTTTCACTAAATTTTCTTGATCATTAGCAAACAACGCATTGAAGTAAATGAAAGGGATAATGAATGACGACTAGCAGACTGACTGGACAGGGACAGTGCTGAGGGGGCTGTCGGTGAATACCAATAACGGGGTAAAACCAGCTAATTCGTGCCGATTTCAAAAATGATTGATTTGCTACAACCGAACTTCAACCCCTTTCCCTTGCATCGCCTTTTTAGCTTCTTCGATGGTGTGTTCTGCAAAATGAAAGATACTTGCGGCCAGCACAGCATCGGCTTTGCCCTGTAGTACGCCTTCGGTCAAATGATCAAGGTTACCGACCCCGCCGGAGGCAATCACGGGTACCGACACCGCTTCACTGACTGCCCGGGTTAGCTCTAGATCAAAACCATCACGGGTGCCGTCACGATCCATGCTGGTAAGCAAAATTTCACCGGCACCACGTTCAACCATCTGTTTGGCCCATTCAATTGCGTCAATACCGGTGGGTTTGCGGCCACCATGGGTAAAGATCTCCCAGTGATCGCCCTGGCGTTTTGCGTCAATCGCTACCACGATACATTGGGAGCCAAACCTTTGTGCAGCTTCGGAAACAAACTCAGGGTTAAAAACCGCTGCGGTATTGATACCCACTTTATCCGCCCCGGCGTTGAGCATAGCTCGAATATCTTCGACGGTGCGTATGCCACCACCAACGGTCAGCGGAATAAAAACCTGACTGGCGATATCTTCTACCATATGAATAGTGGTATCGCGACCCTCATGGCTTGCAGTGATATCCAGGAAGGTAATCTCATCGGCACCTTCCCGGTCGTAGCGTTTGGCGACCTCAACAGGATCACCGGCATCGCGGATATCTACAAATTTCACCCCTTTAACGACGCGACCTTTATCAACATCCAGGCAGGGAATAATACGTTTGGCGAGGCTCATGGTTGGTTTTCCTAGATGCTATTTAGCGGCCTGGGTTGGGGCTTTGCTGTCACAATATTGTTGGGCTTTTTCAAGATCAATAGTACCGTCGTAGATAGCCCGGCCAGTAATTGCACCACTAATACCCTGGGCTGCAACCGCAACCAGTGCTTCAATATCTTTCATATCGGTTATGCCACCGGAGGCGATTACAGGAATTGACGACGCTTTGGCCATGTTTAATGTGGCCTCTACGTTGACGCCCTGCATCATGCCGTCACGGCTGATATCGGTATAAACAATGGAGTCTACACCGCTCTGTTCGAAACGTTTTGCTAGCTCGGTGGCCAGCACGCCGGTATCGGTAGCCCAGCCTTCGGTGGCGACTTTGCCATCCCGTGCATCCAGCCCGACCATAATGTGGCCGGGGTACTCTTTACAGCACAGATCCACAAACTCAGGATCTTCGACCGCTTTGGTACCGATAATGACGGACTGTACTCCGGCTTCCAGATAATGCTCGATAATTTCCAGCGAGCGAATACCACCGCCAATCTGTACCGGCAGGTCTGGGTAGGCTTTGGCTATTGCGGTGACCGCTTCGCCATTTACCGGTTTGCCAGCAAAAGCTCCGTTCAGATCGACAAGATGCAATCTACGCGCACCGGCTTTATACCAGCGCCCCGCCATTGCCACGGGGTCTTCGCCAAAGGTGGTGGAGTCCTCCATTCGGCCTTGACGTAAGCGTACGCAGTGGCCATCTTTTAGATCAATTGCCGGGATTACTAACATCATCAAATTGTCTCTCTCTTAATTCTTCCAGTACTCGTGACTTAGCAGGAGCCATCCCAGTTTACAAAATTCTTCAGTAGCGCTAATCCAGCATGCTGGCTTTTTTCGGGGTGGAACTGGGTTGCAAACAAGTTAGTGTCGGCCATTACGCTGGTAAAGGTCGAACTGTATTCGGTACTTCCGTAAATCTGCTGGTCATTTTCTGCGTCAACATAATAGCTGTGCACAAAGTAGAAACGGCTATCGGACTCGATACCGTGCCAGATCGGGTGATCCTGTACCTGCTTCACCTGATTCCAGCCCATGTGCGGAACCTTTAGTCTTTCACCATTTTTATCAACCAGATTATCGCCAAAAAAACGTACCTTGCCAGGCAGTACGCCTATGCAATCTACTCCCTGGTTCTCTTCACTGACATCCATCAAAGCTTGCATACCGACACAGATAGCTAGTACCGGGCGGGTTTTAATCAGCTCAGGCAAAAGTGTATCAAGCCCTAAACGACGTATTTCAGCCATGCAGTCGCGTATAGCGCCGACACCGGGAAACATCACCCGTTCAGCTGCGAGGATTTGATCTCGATCACTGGTGACGACAATTTTTTTGCCCGGGGCTACGAATTCCAGTGCTTTAGACGCGGAGTGGAGATTACCCATACCGTAATCGATGACGGCTACATCAACCATATTTTAATGCCTGCTAAATAGAAGCGCTTCAGATACCACTGATTCTGTATTATCAGCGGCATCCTAAATTAATCAAACGAAGTGGTGAACAGTGAAAGAACCTGTAAGGCTATGCTCTTATAACGCGCCTTTGGTGGAGGGCAATATACCCTCAGCCCTTGGGTCTGGCTCAATCGCCATACGCAATGCGCGGCCAAACGCCTTAAAGAGCGTTTCGGCCTGATGATGGCTGTTGTGGCCCTTTAGATTATCCAGATGAAGCGTTACGTTGGCGTGATTCACAAACCCTTGAAAGAACTCATAAACCAGTTCAAGGTCAAAATTTCCCACACTTGCCCGAGTAAATGTTACGTCAAATTCCAGACCAGGACGGCCTGACAGATCGATAACCACCCGTGATAGCGCTTCATCTAAAGGCACGTAAGCGTGGCCATACCGGCGAATACCTTTTTTGTCACCCACCGCTTGCGCGAGCGCCTGGCCCAATGTAATGCCGATATCTTCAACCGTGTGGTGGGCATCAATCTCCAGATCACCTTTGGCATGAATCTCCAGATCAACCATACCGTGACGGGCGATTTGATCCATCATGTGATCAAGAAAGGGAACACCTGTCTCAAATTTGGCATTGCCGCTGCCATCAAGATTAATCTCGACGGTGATTTGGGTCTCAAGGGTATCTCTACTTACTTTGGCCTTTCGGTCAGCCATAGGTATTTCCTAAATTACGCTATTTTGTGGAGCGCTATTATAGGGGCAAAGAGGAACTCATTTCATGCACTTTAAACCCATGGCCTTCCAATCAATAATGAATCCATATAGAGACTCAATATCAAGCTTTAACCGCTGCAAAGCTAGCTGCTACCGCATCGATACATATTCTGCCGCATAATCAGAATATCGAACCTAACCCGAATGGGAATTATCCGGTATAATCGCCTGCTTTTGATTGTCAATGGACGTGGATATTCGCGCCATACAGCCATCCAACCGTTCCTTAGTAGAGAAGTATAAGAGCACATCATGTCGACCTGGTTAGCGGTAGTAGCGATTTTTGCAGGCTTTGTGGTTTTAGCCAAAAGCGCCGATGCCTTTGTTGATGGTGCCGCAGCCTGTGCAGGGAATTTTGGTATGTCCCCCGCGATGGTGGGTTTAACAGTCGTCTCTCTGGGAACCTCTGCCCCTGAAATTCTTGTTTCTATGATGGCCTCCTTTGATGGTTCGGCAAGTCTGGCGGTGGGTAACGCGATAGGCTCCAACATTGCAAACACCGGTTTGGTGCTGGGTATTACCGCATTGATCGCTCCGATTCCGGTACGGGAATGGGTTGTGACTCGTGAATTACCGATCCTTTTTATGATCACCGTCGGCGCAGGTTTAACACTGGTTGATCTATCCCTTGATCCCATTGACGGCGGCCTGCTATTACTCGGGCTAGCAGCTGTAATCTATATCCTCGCATCGGAAAAAGGCAAAGAAAAAACCTTTCTAGAGGAGGTTCTTGAAGAAGAGACCAAGGAGCACGTGATTGAGCTACCCAATATCAGCACCGCCCACGGTGTTCGTCTGTTATCAATCGGTCTGGTTTTATTGTTAATCAGCTCAAAGATTTTAGTTTGGGGTGCAACCAGCATTGCCGTTACGCTGGGGGTCAGTGATGCAGTGATTGGACTAACTATTGTGGCCATCGGTACCAGCCTACCGGAACTGGCAGCCACTATTAGCTGCGCACTAAAGGGGCATCATGATATCGCCCTGGGTAACATTATCGGCTCCAATATTTTTAATATGGTCGCGGTGCTACCGATACCGGCACTACTGAGCCCGTTAGTTCTCGATTCTGCATTCCTATATCGCGACTTCGGTTTTATGTTGCTATTAACGGTCATGTTGATGATATTTGCCTATGGTTTCCCGATGAAGCTATCCGGAGGCATGATCTCACGACGAAAAGGTCTGATCCTGCTGGTAACCTACGTCGCATTTAACTGGACACTTTATGGAACCGCCATCCAATCCACCTAAATTTGTACCGAGTTAACCTATGCCCTATTCCGACCAAGAACTTATCGATTCGGCCAAACGTACCATTCAGGTCGAGACCAATGCACTAGAAGCCCTGCAGCCACGGGTGGACCAGTCATTTGTAAACGCTTGCCGGCTGATCCTGGAATGTGAAGGCCACGTAGTCGTCACTGGCATGGGAAAATCAGGCCATATTGGCAACAAAATAGCAGCCACGCTGGCCAGTACCGGCACCCCCTCACACTTTGTGCACCCGGGCGAAGCCAGCCACGGTGACCTCGGCATGATCACCAACAAGGATATCGTGCTGGCACTGTCGAATTCTGGTACCACCAGCGAACTATTGATGATTGTGCCGCTGCTGAAACGTTCACAAATCCCGATGATCAGCATGACGGGGGATGCAGTCTCACCGTTGGCGCTTACCGCCGACGTGCATCTGGATGCCTCTGTTGAAAAAGAAGCCTGCCCCCTCGGGCTTGCGCCAACTTCAAGTACAACCGTGGCATTGGCCATTGGTGATGCGCTGGCTATTGCCTTGCTCGAGTCCCGTGGTTTTACAGCGGAGGATTTCGCATTTTCCCATCCCGGCGGACGACTTGGTCGCCGGCTGTTGGTGAAGGTGCAGGAAATCATGCACGGCGGAGACACCATGCCGCTGGTCAAATCGGGTAGCAATCTCGGAGAAGCGCTATTGGAGATGAGTCGCAAAGGTTTAGGCATAACCGGCATAGTCGATACCGAGGGTAAACTTTGCGGGGTATTTACCGATGGGGACCTGCGTCGTGCGCTCGATCAATCATTAGATGTTCGTGAGATTGAAATCGATCAGGTGATGACACGAAAGTGCAAAACCATCTCAGCCAACACCCTGGCAATTGATGCCTTCAACCAACTCGAAGACAATAAGATCATGGCGCTTTTTGCGGTCGACGATAATCACAAACCAACCGGCGCACTGCATATGCACGACCTGTTTAGATCCGGCGTTGTATAAACTCCGGTGATCACCGCTAGCTGAAATTTTCCGCCAACCTGAAAGGCCTATCTGACATTGATTCAATTACCTGACAACATCCGCGCTCGCGCCGCGAAAATCCGCCTACTATGCCTTGATGTCGATGGCGTATTAACCAGTGGGCACCTCCACTATTCCGCCGACGGTGAACAGCTTAAAGTATTCAATAGCCTCGACGGTCACGGCATTAAAATGCTGCAGGCCTCTGGGGTTGATATTGCGATCATCAGCGGCCGCCGCTCTGAGGCCCTGATCCGCCGGGGTAATGACCTGGGCATCAAACACCTGTATTTAGGCTGCGAAGACAAACTGACCCACGCCAAAGATCTGCTCGAGAAGCTAAATCTGGATTTTTCTCAGTTCGCCCATGTCGGTGATGATCTACCTGATCTGCCATTGATTACGCGAGCTGAACTCGGTATCTGCGTCAACAATGCCCATTGGCTGCTCAAACAAAACTCTAACTGGCAAACCCAGCTATCCGGAGGCGAAGGTGCAGTACGGGAGGTTTGTGATCTGATTATGCACGCCCAGGGTAATTTAGATAAAGCGCATGCGGCGTATCTGGAAACCGATACGTAACCGAACAGGGTTTCGTACTGCCTCATGATTCGACGCAATCGATTTCTTGTTGTTATAGCCACCGGCGCATTGTTGCTGTTCAGCTACCTCGTCGACAACATCACTTTCGACCCCTTCGAACCCTTTGAGCAACCATGGCTGCGCGAAGTCAAAACTGGCCCTGAATACGTGATGCAAGATACCCGTACGATTCAATACAATGAGCTGGGTTTAGAGCGATTCAGCATGACGACCACCCAACTTTCGCAATCTTTGGGAAGCAGGACTATCGAAATCACAAACCCCCGGATCGTGTTAGAAAAAACAGCCCCCAAGACAGCCCACCAAACCTGGATGATAAGTGCTGACCATGGCCAGATCCTTAACACAGCAGATCAATCCCACGAACAACTCCTGCTTGATCAAAACGTCATCATCAGATCGCTACAACCTGACACCGATGGTTTTAGCCTCAATACCTCCAAACTGGAAATCTCCCCTGAAAGTAAACTGGCGAGCTCATCTGAACCAGTGGTGATCATTGCTCGGGATGTTAGTACTAGCGCAACCGGGCTGGATCTTGATTTTGATCGTGGGATTGTTAAGCTCAGATCTCAGGTCAACACGACGATTCAACCGCATTCGCTAAACCAACCCGCAGCTCAAACCAGGTCAGGCCACTAGAACAGTGATCGTTGCTATAACAAACAGTTTGTTCAAAGAGCTTATTGCACCTCGTTACCTATCCTGGCTTTCCTTTTTTATGGCGTTCATGATGGCACTCATCTCGTCGATGAGCTTTGCCGAGGTCAACGCACCGAACCCAACGGCAGGACTGCCTGAATATCCGATCAAAATACAGGCCGACTCGGCAACTTTCAACGAACAGCAGCAATCTATGGAATACCTTGGATCTGTAACCATGCAGCAGGGGCCGCTACGTATTGAGGCAGAAGTGATTACTATATTAAGCGATGAAAGTGGGATAACAGAGCTTATTGCCAGCGGTAACCCTGTCCGCTATCAACAAACAAAAACCGAGAGCAGCCCTTCCATCACTGCTGAGGCCCACCGGATTCACTACTTCAAAATCGATGAACGAATGGAATTGACGGGGGATGCGTTTCTCGATCAGGATGGTCAATCATTTCGGGCTCCACGCATTGAATATATGCTTGAACAACAAACCCTGAGGGCGCTTGGCAGTCCGGCAGGGAAAAACAAGGGCCGGGTCATCATGGTCATTCCGCCCCGCTCTACCCAATAGGTCTTTTGCTTTTGAGCTCAACACTACAGATCACAGGTCTTGAAAAACAGTTCAAGCAACGGAAGGTCGTTCAGGGGGTATCTCTTTCGGTCAGCAGCGGTGAAATCGTTGGTTTGCTCGGCCCTAACGGTGCCGGAAAAACCACCTGTTTTTATATGATCGTTGGCTTGATTCAGCAGGATAAAGGTCAAATCACGCTGGGTGATATCGATATTTCATCTTTCCCAATGCACAAGCGGGCACAACATGGTATTGGATATCTACCCCAGGAAGCGTCGATATTTCGCACCCTAACCGTCGAACAGAATATACTCGCGATTTTGGAGACCAGGAAAAACCTCAACAAACAGCAACGATTCGAACGACTGAATCAGCTACTCACTGAATTTCACATCACCCATATCCGCAATAGTAAAGGACAAGCATTGTCTGGCGGAGAACGCAGGCGGGTGGAAATCGCCCGCGCCCTGGCAACCGATCCATCTTTTATTTTGCTGGATGAACCCTTTGCAGGGGTTGACCCTATCGCGGTAAACGACATCAAACTCATCATCAATGAGCTAAAAAGTCGATGTATTGGTGTGCTGATTACAGATCACAATGTCCGGGAAACCCTCGACATATGTGAAAAAGCCTACATCGTAAGCGAAGGTAGAGTTATAGCCCAGGGTGACGCCGAAGAGATCATGAGTAATGCTGACGTGAGAAAGGTTTATCTGGGTGAGCAGTTCAAACTGTAAACGCTATAATCTAAATCAAGGGTTAGTGAAATGTTCAGCATTAGTGCTGTAGTCGGATTAAAATAGGATTAAAATCGCACCATGGAAACAGTTAAAAGGCACTTGTTAGATTTATGAAACCCACGCTTCAGCTAAAGTTGGGTCAGTCATTGACCATGACGCCACAACTTCAGCAGGCTATCCGCCTACTTCAGTTATCTACACTAGACCTCCAGCAGGAGATTCAGGAAGCACTCGAATCTAATCCGATGCTTGAGGTGAATGACCAGGAACTCGACACCCCTGCTGACCAAAAAGACAATGATAGCCAGCAGTCCAAAAACGAAACAGAGATTGGCGATAACCTTCAAAATACTGAAACAACTGCCTCCTCTGACGAACAGGGCCTTGAGGCTACCGACCAATGGGATGATCAGGTAATTCCTGCTGAGCTTGCGGTAGATACCAACTGGGATGACCTCTATCAGACCGCCGGTGCCAGCTCTCAGGGTTCGAGTGACTCTAGCGACATTAACTTTGATGAACGCAACAGCGCGGATGAAACACTACAGGATCATCTTCACTGGCAGCTAAACCTCAGCATGATGTCGGACACCGACAGAGTGATTGCTTTGGCAATAATTGATGGCATCGATTCAGACGGGATGTTAACCCATCCAATTGAAGAGATTCACGCCAGCCTCGAAACGGAACTCGATATTGAGTTAGACGAAGTCCTTGCAGTTTTACGTCGAGTTCAACACTTTGACCCGGTCGGGATCGCTGCACGAAATTTGAATGAATGCCTACTATTGCAACTGGCCCAACTTCCTGAAGATACACCGTCACTGTGTGATGCCGAAGCCATTATCAACAACCATCTTGAGTCACTTGCCATTCGTGATTACGCGACCCTTAAGAAAAAACTAAAACTAAAAGATGAAGGGTTGAATCAGGCTATTCAACTTATCCAAACGCTTAACCCCAAACCCGGTGCTTACTTATCCGATACTCGAACTGAGTATGTCGTCCCGGATGTTTTTGTCAGCAAAGTAAATGAGCGCTGGAAAGTTGAGTTAAATCCCGACATTGCACCAAAAATCCAGATTAACAATCAATATGCCTCGATGGTGCGACGAGCAGATAGCGGAAAAGACAATACTTTCCTACGCGAAAATCTGCAGGAAGCACGCTGGTTTATTAAAAGCCTGACCAGCCGCAATGAAACCTTGTTAAAGGTGGCGTCACGAATTGTGGAAGTCCAACAGGGGTTCCTTGAGCATGGTGAGGAGGCCATGAAACCACTGGTTCTACATGACATTGCAGAGGTAGTTGAGATGCATGAATCCACTATATCAAGAGTCACCACGCAAAAATATATGCACACACCGAGGGGTATTTTTGAGCTCAAATACTTTTTTTCCAGCCACCTTGGAACCACCTCCGGAGGTGAGTGCTCCTCTACCGCAATTCGCGCCATCATCAAAAAACTGGTGGTCGCGGAAAATCCAGTTAAACCATTAAGCGATAGCAAAATATCCGGTATCTTGAAAGAGCAAGGTATCAATGTTGCGAGGAGAACCATAGCTAAATATCGGGAGGCGATGCAGATCCCTCCCTCTAATGAAAGAAAACAGCTGTTTTAGAATACACCGTATTTCTTTAACCCCCATGATCAAGTCTGCGTAAGGAGACTCACTATGCAAGTAAATATCAGCGGTCATCACATTGAATTAACTACCGCCCTAAAAGATTACGTTAACCAAAAAACCGAGCGGCTTGCTCGGCATTTCGATCAAATTTCCAATGTAGATGTGGTGCTCAGCGTCGAAAAACAGCGACAAAAAGTAGAGGCCAATATCCACGTATCAGGCAAGGACCTATTTGCCAATGTCGAAGACAGTGATATGTATGCGGCAATAGATAAGCTAGTAGACAAACTCGACCGGCAACTGATAAAACACAAAGAAAAAACTACGGATCGCCGACAGGGCAACGCACAGTAGTTACATGCTTAACTATAAATACTCACCGCTACGGCCGTAGCAAAACACACTACTCTAAGATGAATGTTGTTTATACTGCATACTGTGTAGACAACATTCATCAGCACCTTCACAACCTTATAAGCACTCTACCTTCGATGAAACCAGGCTTTCTTTCCGCATGAAAATTGACAAGATTCTGACCCAGAGCCGTACTCTGATCATCTCGGAAGGCAGAAGTAAAAAAAGACTGCTTGAGAAAGCATCCAAATTACTCGCCAGAATGTTCCCGGAACTTGATAGCTGCGGCCTGTTTGAGGGGCTTATCGCTAGAGAACGCCTCGGTAGTACGGCTATTGGAAATGGGGTAGCCATACCGCATTGCCGTGTTCCGTATTGTCGAGAAATCCTCGGTATGCTTATTTTATTAGACGAAGGTGTTGAGTTTGACGCCATTGATGAACACAAAGTAGATCTTCTTTTTATTCTGCTGGTACCGATGGAATCTACCCACGAGCACCTGGAAACCCTTGCGCTATTATCCAATCTTTTTAGTGATGCAGAGTATTGCGCGAAACTAAGATCAGCAACAGAATCCGACACTCTTTTTCAGTCCGCTATCGAATGTAAAACCCCGACCCCAACTTAGAAATAGATCGTTCACGAAGGGATCATCGCAATGAAGCTTGTCATCATCACTGGACGCTCTGGAGCAGGAAAAAGTACCGCTCTGCACGTGCTTGAAGACCTGGGATTTTTCGCAATCGATAATGTTCCCGCGGAAATGATTCCAGATATAACCCGCAAAGCCAAAGAGAGCGACGATCCCGAATACAAGCATTTAGCCATTATTGTTGATGCTCGCAACAATGTTCATACACTAAGCCAATTCCCAGCAATATTGCAGCAACTTGAAAAACAGGAAATCGATATTGAAGTCGTTTACCTCGATGCTGATGACTCGATACTTCTTCACCGCTTCAGCGAAACCCGCCGTAAACACCCGCTTAGCAGCAATGAGATAATACTTACTGAAGCCATTGCACAGGAACGCTCCCTACTCGAGCCATTTTTACAGCGTGCTAGTCTGAGGATCGATACTAGCCAACTCACACTCCATCAATTGCGCGACCTGATTTCCACACGGCTTGGCCACAAAAAAGATGGCCATTTGGCGTTATTGTTTCAGTCGTTTGCTTTTAAAAAAGGCATTCCAATCGATGCCGATATGGTGTTCGATGTCAGATGTTTACCCAACCCCCATTGGGATACCTCACTGCGCGCACTTACCGGCCGTGATACAGGCGTAATCAACTTCCTAAGCCAGCAGTCAGATGTTACCGAGATGTTAAATGATGTGCGGGATTTCCTTGATAAATGGTTGCCTCAATTTATAGACACCAATCGCAGCTATATTACAGTTGCTATTGGCTGTACAGGTGGCCAGCACCGATCCGTATACTTCTGCGAACAACTTGCGAACCATTTTAAACACGACCTACCCAATGTTTTGGTTCGCCATCGTGAGTTATGACATTTTCCCTCTAACCTACTGATAGGCACACTTGAACACTGGCTCGTGGGACTTCGACCTGCAGAAAGTATTTGTACCCCCTATGAATCACCTTTAAGCTGACTATAACCGATGGCCAAAAAACAAAAAGTAGAAAAAAACCAGGCGCGATTGCTTGAGCTGAATCACGCACTGGAAAGTGGTACCTTCGCACCCATTCGAGCGATGCTTAACGGACTGCCAGCGGTTGACGTTGCAAGATTACTAGAGTCCTCACCACCCAAACTACGAAGCGCTCTTTGGCAACTGATCGAACACAGTCATGAAGGGGATATCCTTCAATACCTCAGTGACGATCTCCAGGCCTACTACCTAAATCGAATGAACCCGACGAAGGTGGCGGCCATCACCGAAGGGTTGGATACCGATGATATCGCCGATATCCTGCAACAGCTTCCCGACACCGTAATTCATCAAGTATTGCGTGCAATGGATAGCCAGGACCGCCATCGTGTCGAGCGAGTTCTCTCCTACCCGGAAGACACTGCGGGCCGCCTGATGGATACCAATACGATTACGGTGCGACCACGGTTCACCCTTGATGTCGTGTTGCGCTACCTCCGCCGTCATGAAGAGCTGCCAGATATGACCGACAATATTATTGTCGTCAACAGCAGAGATGAGTTTGTTGGTCTGCTTCCTCTTTCAAAAATATTAGTTAGTGATCCAACCGTTACTGTACGGGAAACCATGCAAACGGATATTGAGCCCATCCTGGCCACAATGACTGAACAGGAGGTTTCCAATCTGTTTGAACGACACGACTGGGTCTCCGCTCCGGTCGTTGATGAGAAGGGCATACTGGTCGGTCGCATCACCATTGATGACGTCGTTGATGTAATTTTGGAAGACGCTAGCCACTCCATTTTAAGCATGGCTGGACTTGATGAGGACGAGGATGCATTCGCACCCGTTAAAATCACCGCAACCAACCGCTTACCCTGGCTGGGTGCCAACCTGATTACCAACATACTAGCCGCCGGTGTAATTTCACTGTTTACCGATGCTATCGAACAGGTTGTAGCGCTTGCTGTGTTAATGCCCATTGTAGCCAGTATGGGTGGTGTAGCTGGAAGTCAGACATTAACCCTTGTCATTCGTGGTATAGCCCTGGGACAAATCGGAACAGCCAATGTACGGTGGTTACTGAGGAGGGAATTGCTTGTCGGCATGATAAATGGAATAGTATGGGCCGCTGCACTGGGAGCATTTGCGGTATTCTGTTTTGATGACGTTGCACTCGGCTGGATCATTGCTGTGGCTATGATTCTCAACATGATTGCAGCTCCTCTGGTGGGTGCCTTTTTACCTCTATTTTTGAAAAAAGTGAACATAGACCCTGCACTGGCCGGCACTGTGCTTCTTACAACCATCACCGATGTAGTCGGTTTTGTAGCCTTTTTAGGTCTTGCCTCACTGGTATATTTATAGCGTTACCGGCACTAGAGATACGCTTGATTCTTGAATGCAGGCTAGTGCCTTCCGAAGGGTTTGGAAAGGCTATTCGGAGGTGTCTGTATTGCAGAAAAAACGCTGATGTTCCGCCACAGGAAGATCAGATCGATATTGAGCTAACAGGCCCAGATCAATATCAGCGGTGATCACGCCAGGTTCGCTTCCTGCTTCAGCCAGAACTTTACCCCACGGATCGATAATCATACTGTGCCCCCATGTCTCCCGTTTTGGCCCATGGAACCCACCCTGATTGCTGGCAAGCACATAGCTCAAATTTTCAATTGCCCGTGCCCGTAACAGAGGTTCCCAATGTGCTTTACCCGTTGTCGCAGTAAATGCTGAAGGTACCGCAATTAACTGAGCACCCGCGTTAAATAGGATCCTGTATAACTCAGGGAATCGCAAATCATAACAAACAGACATGCCTATCTTGCCCAGGGGTGTATCGACAGTAACCGGGGCATCCCCTGGCTCAAAGGTGTCGGACTCCCGATAGCTGCCATGCCCGTCTGCTATTTTGGCATCAAACAGATGCAGTTTATCGTAGCGAGCAAGCTCGACGCCCCGGTCGTCGTAACAAAAACTAGCTGCCCTAACCCTGTTTTTTATTGTCTGGTTATTGGGATGAACCCCGGTATCAGGCACTGCGATCGGCAAGGTGCCTGCAATTAGAAAAATCTGATGTTGCTTTGCTAATCGGCTCATAAATGGACGAATAATGGGTTTCTCTGATGCTTCTAGCAGACCCATCTTATACATCTGCTTTGCATTAAAAACAGCGAAATTTTCAGGCAGTACCGCCAACCTGGCACCGTCGCCCTCGGCTTTTTCAATAAGGCCTGCAACTATATCCAGGTTTTCATTGAGCTGATCGCTGCTGTTCATCTGGATTACCGCTGCCTTGAATGACGTTGATGGATTTTTCATACAGCTCCATAATTTTTGAATTAGCTTCGGTCTCGAAAACACTATCGAGTTCCACCACAGGATTTTCGAGCTTTCCGGTTATTCGATAACGAGCGCTACTAAATACCTTAAGAGAATCTTCAAACAACTTGCTAGCAATAAAGACCGCAGCAGCCGTAGGCAACCCGCCTATTAAAGCGCCGTACCATGGTAAATTTCGACTCACAGGCAGTGTCACTACCAGGCTCATATCGAGCTGATCTTTTTCCACATAATACAACCCCGACAATTCAAAATTTGCGGATACCCCCTCTATCTCGATGATATCCTTGATATGAACGACACCATTTTCTAATAGTAGGTCGCCACCAATTCGCTTGTACTTCATACTTTTGCCAACCAGACCGGCAAAATTGGAACCCAAACCACCAATAAAACCTTCAATATTAAGCAAATTTATAACACTTAAAGGAGCACCTGCATCACCCGCTAAAAAATGACCCTTTTTGGAAATAACACTGAATTCACCCGTCGCTGAAAGCGCCGAAATTTGATCAGGGCGACCACTTGAAGTTAAGATCAAATCAATTACGCCTTCCTCGCTCGACAATACCGGAGCGAAGCCGAAGGACTTGGTCACTATAGAAATATCCTTAAATTTACCCTTTAACTGAATTTCGGTGGAGGTTTCTTCATCCGATACCAACCAGTCAAATCGAACTTTTTCAATTGCCAAATTTTCGGAGGTGATAGTTCCATCCGATAAATGAGCTCCTTTAGAATCACTATGTAATTTCCATTTCCATGCACCAGTATCACGCCCATTTAGTACCATGTGATCAACTGAAAAATCAATAGCCGAAAAAGTCCGCGGGTCGATATTTTCTAACAATCGCTGTTCTTTGGTTGGCTTATTTCCCTCGACTAAATGTTCATCGTAGTTGATTTGAAGATCAAATACCTCAATCAATAAAGGTCGATTAGGATCGAAATACCATTGAGCTTGCCCCGACGAAAGATTACATTGATATCGGAGTGAAACACCCTCATCACCTTTATTTAAGTCAATTTCAGATTCGCCCAACCTAAAGTCACCGTACTTGAGATTGACGATACTAAGATCTACAGTATCAATTGGAAAATTGCTATATCCGCTACTTTTCTTGCCTGAACTCTCTGAATTTTTAGGGTTATTCGACACATTCGCGTTCATCATCAAATCAATCCAGGGTTCGATATCAAATTCCTTTAATACCCCTTCAATGGAAAAACCAGCATGTTCGATAGATTCAAATCGAAACTGACTAGCAACCCCCTCCCCTAGAATAAGTTTCCCCCGGGGTGATTGGCCCGCCGCAACCTCAAGACTCAAATTAATATCATTATCCAACCCAAAATTCAGGTGTTGGGGCGCTCCACTCAACTCCATCGAAAAACGAAAAGCTCTACTTTCATCCACTTGTTTTTTTAGTGGGTTTGGATATGTGCTAGCTACCCCGACAAGGTCTGAATAGACCTGCAATAGCGGCTTGGATGAGCTGTCATGATAGATATCGAGTGTCGCTCCATATTCAGTTTTCCCGTTCAGCAACGGAAACTGGGATAAGTCATACCAGGCACTTAATCTATCTAGCTTCGTTGCACCTTTTAACTGAATGGAGGTTGTTGATGGTTTTCCGTCGACTAAAACGGTTTCCACCAAACCCATAACAGGCTCCTCAAGAAAGGTTGCGGAAAATTCCTTTGAGGTAATACCGGTTTTGCTGGAAAAGTTAACACTGCCTGCGACCTGTTCAAATTTCAGAAAATAGTCAGGCAGTTCCAGGTCGTTGTTATCAGTATGTAATTCAACCTCATATTCAACGTCAACTGAATCTTTTTTTATCGGTATCTGCAATTCCAGTTCTGTCGACAATTCTCCTGATATTGTAAGCTGTTTTAGCAACTCCGGATTCAAGTCAGCGATAGGTGTTTCCCGAAGATAGTCCAGCGCAGACTCTGCTTGATCCCGAAATTCCGTGGACACTTGTAACAGGTATTCATCATTTACCGCTTCGCCGGTTACAACAACGTCACCAACCACGATATCTCTGGTTTTGACTGTGGATGACTCAATCCGTAATTGGTCATCATTAACCCAGATAGTACCGTTTAGTTCTTCCAAAGCGGGCCACTGTTGATCAAAGGTTAGATCCACATCAAGGAGATTAAAAACCAACTGCAAATTGCGACTATTTGGTTTCGCTCCCTTTTTTAAAGAGCCTTGATAGAGCACTCCGCCCTCTTCTATAGAACCGGAAAGCAAGTTTTTATCGAGCCAGGCCATCAATTTTTCGGTTTCCGGTCGATTGGAAAGATAATCAGATTTGGCCCCCACTGAACTATTGTGCAATCCCACCAACAGCGAAAGCTCCGGCTCCTGTTCGCCATAGGGAAATTGAATATGGAATATTCCAGCCGCCTTGGCCTGCTCGCTTTCCAATGTGATCAGCTCCGAACGCATCAGAACACCCCAGGGTTTGATTGACCAGAGGATAGCTCCCGCAGCCTTTTGGTAATGCCATTTATTTCCAAATAATTCGGGAAAATGGAGCTCAAATGGTTGCGAATCGATCGTGAGAATACCGGTGATACTATGAGCAGTGCCTTCAAATCCCCCATAGCCATTTAAGCGCCCAATCGACGGTACACCATTCCAAGCGTCCATTGAAAGGTCATCTAAAACACTCCACATACCAAATCTAACCGGGTGATCAACTTGGAGTGTAATTTCGACATGAGGTGAGCCCAACGCTCCAGAAATATTCATTTTCTGAAGTGCCTTGGAAAACACATGATCGGTACCGAGCATTGCTTGAACCAATGGAGTTAACGGCTCAACTTGCATTAAATCTGTATCCGCTCGAATCGAATATTTATCTTCTGTTTCTTCAATATTGATCATCCAGCGCGGTATCTGCCACTGAGTATCACCGATACTAAATTCAATACCGCTGACCCCCAATACGCTCAATCGACGGGATTGATGACCACTTTCACTCTGCCCGGGAGCTTTGCTGCTTAACCTGCTTCTGCCAAGTATGTGCCAATGGAGGTTTAAACCCAGATCAGTAAACTTAACTGAAGGCGAACTATTCAATTGAAGCTCAAGACTTTCGAAATTGATATTCGATTTAATAGCGCGAATTTTAGCGGCTTCGATATCCAGCCATACTCGTCCAGCGACACGTCCAGCCTTTACTGGAACTGCATCCGTTTGTTCCTTTAACGAGGGGATATACTCTGGATCAAAATTGGTAACGGGTAGCTCTGCGTAGCCCTGGCCAGTGAGTTCATCATTCTTTTCTAGATCCAAAATAAAACGAAAAGTGTCAGATCGTCGATCAACAACAGGAGATTCACTCCTTGGAGTACTCAAGTTGCCTTGTACAGGGCGAGTGGTAAATTGAACTTTCTGCCTGTCGCGAGTTTCTGTATACAATAGCGATGTATCCAGAAATTCGTAACTGTGGCCTTCAATAGCAACTGTCATTTGACCTGCGCGTACATCAACTGATTCAACGGCTGCTAACATCAAAGCGATCTGCTTCAATTCAAATTTTGGTGTATCGTTACTGGATATATCTATCCTTGAGTGGAGACTCCAGCCACCAACAAAAACCCGCGAAAAAACCAGTTTTTGATGTAGCAATGTAGATAATCCGTTTAGCCGGATTTCTGCGTTGCCAAGAGAGACTGACTTCAGATTATCGGAGTTCGGCTTAACCACTTTCAGATTGGTTAAGCGTACAATCGGATCGAAATATTCCCAGTCACCTTCAATTGAACCAATCGATAGCTCCACATTGAACCGTTTAGACACATTCGATTCAATCAATTCACGAGCATTGGAAAGCTGAAGAAACGATAGGCGAACCACGGAGACCAGCAGCGAAACAAAAATCAAAGCAAACAGCGCTATACGAAATAAAAGCGTCGCTGTCCGTTTAACTATTTGATTGGCAAGACTCATTTCAGGTTTTCGACCCAACTTAAAAATTCAGCATTGCCCTTTTCCCTGATTAGTCGTTCAACCGCTACTAATCCCATGAGCAACATAAACCCCTTCCCCAATACGGGTCCTTACAAACAGTGAATTCCTGCTGATTTTAACAGTCTCGCGGTTTCTTCCAATGGTAACCCCACAACACCTGAATAACTGCCTTCAATACGAGAAACAAAAACCGCCCCAAGGCCCTGAATTGCGTATCCACCGGCTTTATCAAGGGGTTCACCACTTCCCCAGTACGCCATCATTTCTCCCTGCTCAATTGTCCGAAATATCACGTCGGTTTTTACCAAAATGGTCTCTACACGTTCCTTCGATGCTAGCGCTACCGCTGTTATTACCTGATGGGTTGAACCCGAAAGTTTTCCCAACATTTCCAGACCATGCTGTTGTGATTCGGGTTTACAAAAAATTTCATCCCCTGCAAAAACTATGGTATCCGCTGCCAAAACTGGCAGAGGGGCTTTAGCGGTCGCTTCAATAAGACGAAAACCCTCGCGAGCTTTTTCGGCGGCCATACGGGTTGCGTAGCATTCTACGGTTTCGCTATTAACAGGCGTTTCATCTATAGAAAACCGGATGACTTCAAATCGAATCCCGATTTGCTGCAGAAGCTCAGCTCTCCTTGGTGAGCTAGAGGCGAGATATATCTGTCCATACGGTTTCATATACGATTTAATCTAGCCTGTACAAATCTATATTACCGCCGAACACGCTGCAGCAGCGTAAATATAAATGGCCACATTAGCGCGCTAAAAAGCACTGGTAAAAAAAACGAAAAACTGAACGATGCCTGTCCTGAAAACTGCGCGATCAACCCGTCTATCAGCTCATATATAGCCACAGCAAAGGCTATAAGCAGTGTCTGTTGAGTCCTAGAGAACATTCGGAACTGCTGATGCAAACTCACTGCAAAAAATGCAGCGATTACAAATGTCATGGCATGCTGCCCCAGCAACGAACCTTCAACAAGATCAAGCAACAAACCAACCACCCAGGCAGACGACAACCCGATGCGTTCCGGTAATGCGATCAACCAATACAGTAATACCAGCAACACCCATTCCGGCCGCAATAAATTAAAGGTATTTGATAAGGGGATAGTTGCTAACAGAAATGCCACAAACAAACTGAACAGTACAATGGATAGATTGGTCGCTCTCGTCTCCATCGTCTACTGGCCCTGCTCGGCTTCATTACTATCCTGAAAGCCGGTAGTTGCTTTTAGAACACGATCAGGAGAGAACACCAGCAAAAAATGCTGTGCTTTGGTCAAGGATGCAGTGGGAGTCGCTTTAATTCTCGCAAAAGCCTGGCCAGGGTCGTGCTCAACAACGCTCACAAAAGCTACAGGATAACCAGATGGGAAACGTTGGCCGAGACCTGACGTCACCAACAAATCTCCAACTTCAATATCCGCAGTATCAGGAATATATAAGAGTTCTAGCTCATTAATATGATCGGTTCCGCTTAAAATTGCCCGCAGCCCATTGCGATTAACCAGTACCGGAACTGAATGGGTATTATCGGTAATCAGTAGCGCTCGACTTGAAAGCTGTCCTGCTTCAATAACTTGTCCAACCAATCCATCCGCATTCACAACCGGCTGACCAACAAAAACACCGCTGCTTGTTCCTTTACCTAGAATGATTTGGTGGGCATTTGAGTCTGGCGAAACACCGACTAACTCCGCAACAATCACTTTTTGATCAAGCAATGCAGACGAGTTCAGAAGCTCTCTCAAGCGTGTATTCTCAGCAGTTAAGGCAGCGAGCCGCTGGACCTTATATTGCAAAAGTAGTGCTTGAGCTTTTAGTGCTTTATTTTCCTGCTGGAGTGTTTCTCTACCGGTAAAAAAACTATCGACACGATCCCCCAAATCCAAGAATGTCCGAGAGACCTTATATACAGAGGTGGAAAGCAAACCCAATGATGAGCGAACTTCATCGAGGTAGCTATATCTGAAGTCCGCGACCATCAGCACTAATGCTAATGCTGTCAGAAGGAACAAACGAGCCTTTAGGAAAGGTCGATTAATAAAAATCGATTTAATAGTGACTGCTCCACACTTAAAACGCTATTCGTATTGGCAATATTAGCTACCAATACCAGACCAACGATTTATTTATTCAGTCGCCAGCAGATCAAATGCTTGCTTATCGAGTAATTCAAGTACTTTACCGCCGCCACGCGCAACACAGGTCAGCGGGTCATCCGCAACAATAACGGGCAATCCGGTTTCTTCGCTAATCAGACGATCCAGACCTTTTAACAGGGCACCGCCACCAGTTAACACCATGCCACGCTCAGCAATATCAGAAGCTAGCTCAGGAGGGGATTGCTCCAATGCACTTTTAACGGCTTGAGTAATTTTGCTAAGTGGCTCTTGAAGCGCATCAAGAATTTCATTGCTATCTAACGTAAAACTACGCGGAACACCTTCCGCCAAATTACGACCACGGACGTCGATCTCTTTCAGCTCACCATCGGGAAATGCCGTACCAATTTCCTGTTTGATACGCTCCGCGGTGGCATCACCAATCAAACTTCCGTAATTCCTACGAACATAACTGATAATGGCTTCGTCAAACCGGTCACCGCCCATCCGGACCGAATCCGAATATACGATGCCGCTCAGGGAAATAATCGCAATTTCGGTGGTACCGCCGCCAATATCCACAACCATCGAGCCGCTTGCTTCTTCTACTGGCAATCCTGCACCTACGGCTGCAGCCATCGGCTCCTCAATCAGCCGCACTTCGCGAGCGCCCGCACTTAATACAGACTCTCGAATAGCGCGTCGTTCAACCTGGGTCGATTGGCATGGAATACAAACAAGAACCCTGGGGCTAGGCCGGATAAAACTATTTTCGTGTACTTTACTAATAAAATGCTGAAGCATTTTTTCAGTCACTTGAAAATCTGCGATGACCCCATCTTTCAGGGGTCGAATAGCGGTTACGTTCCCTGGAGTCCGGCCTAACATTCGTTTTGCCGAGGCTCCTACTGCAGTAACCGTTTTTTGACCATTTTTTATACGTATCGCAACTACCGATGGCTCATCTAAAACAATCCCGGCCTGGGGAATGTAGATCAGTGTATTAGCGGTACCTAAATCAATAGAAAGGTCGTTAGAAAACATCCCTCGTAATTTTTTAAACATTCAATTTCGGTGTCCCGCACCGCCCATCAGCAAGAGTGTCAATTGAGTAAAAACTATAGCAGGGCGCGTCAACCGCGATCACTAACTGCCACCTAGTTCCAAACAAACAAAGAAAAACCGTTAATTCATTGAAAAAAATAGGTTTTTTAATTAATTTCGCACTGTATCAGCGGCAGGGATTCAGAGCAAGCGCTAAATATGGTAAGTTTGGGGCTGTTTACCTATACGGTTTATTCTGACAAACACTGGTAAAAGTGGAACCCATTGCAACGGAGAACTTTTAATGTCGATTGACAGCAAGGAAATAGAAAAACTCGCCGATCTGGCTCGCCTTAAGTTCGACCAAGAACAACTTGGTGAAGTCACTGATCGGATCGCATCGGTACTGGATTTTATCGATCAGCTTCACCAGACCGAAACTCAAGCCATAGAACCGATGGCTCACCCAATGGATGCCGTGCAACGCCTGCGGGCTGACAAGGTCACCGAAAGCAATCAACGGGAAAAATATCAACAGGTCGCACCGGCAACTGAAAATGGTCTTTATCTGGTGCCGAAAGTCATTGAGTGAACAAGATGTATAAAATAACGCACACGCTGAAACACAGACCAACAAGCTTGCAATACAATTATTCTTAATCACGCACTCAATTACGCGGCATTTAACTACAGGAAGCACGCTTTCCATGCATAACAAAACCCTCTCAGAGATATCCAGCGGGCTCAGAAATGGCGATTTCAGCAGCGAAGAGATCACCCGCCACTTCCTGAACCGAATAAATCAGCTGGATCCGCAGTTCAACAGTTTTATCGCGGTCACCGAAGAGCAGGCAATTCAGCAAGCCAGACAAGCGGACAAGATGATTTCAGCGGGTGAAACACAGGCTCTGCTGGGCGTCCCTTTTGCCCACAAAGATATTTTTTGCACGGAGGGTGTACTGACCACCTCGGGCTCAAAAATGCTCGAAAATTTTATTTCACCCTACGATTCAACAGTGGCAGCCAATCTAAAACGCGCTGGAGCCGTAAACCTCGGCAAAACCAATATGGATGAGTTTGCGATGGGCTCATCCAATGAGACCAGCTTTTTTGGCCCGGTCAAGAATCCCTGGGATGTGACCCGGGTTCCAGGTGGTTCCTCCGGTGGTTCGGCAGCGGCTGTAGCAGCGCGCCTTGCTCCCGCTGCCACCGCTACGGATACGGGCGGCTCGATTCGCCAGCCCGCTTCACTATGCGGTGTGACAGGCCTTAAACCGACCTACGGGCGGATATCACGCTGGGGTATGATCGCATTCGCTTCAAGTCTTGATCAGGCCGGTCCAATCACACAAACCGCCGAGGATGCAGCACTTATGCTCAACTCAATGGCGGGATTTGATCCAAAGGACTCTACCAGTGTCGACCAACCGGTCCCGGACTATAGAGCCAACCTGAACGATTCACTCAAGGGATTAACCATTGGCTTGCCAAAGGAGTATTTCGCATCGGGGTTAGATCCAAAACTGGAAAACATCATTCAGGAAGCGATTTCTGAATACCAGCGACTCGGCGCAACGGTTAAAGAGGTCAGCCTGCCAAACAGTTCACTATCGGTACCGGTCTATTATGTAATTGCTCCGGCGGAATGCTCTACTAATCTGTCACGTTTCGATGGAGTCCGATACGGCTACCGTTGCGCGGAGCCAATCAACCTTGAAGATATGTATACCCGAACCCGCTCAGAAGGGTTTGGCGACGAAGTCAAAAGACGAATCCTGATTGGAACCTACGTGCTCTCCTCCGGATTTTACGATGCCTACTACATACAAGCTCAAAAGACCCGACGGTTAATCCAGCAGGATTTTGTTAACGCCTTTGAGCAGGTCGATGTACTAATGGCGCCAACCTCCCCATCCCCGGCATTTAAGTTTGACGAGAAAACCGCCGATCCACTCACCATGTACCTGGAAGATATCTACACCATTGGCGTAAACCTTGCGGGTCTACCCGGCATTTCAATACCTGCGGGGCAACTTGACGGGCTACCCGTTGGCCTCCAAATCATCGGCAATTATTTTTCCGAATCGAAGCTCCTAAACGTTGCACACCAGTACCAGCAGGTAACGGGATGGCACAAAGCTCAACCAATAGATTAGTCAAACCAAAAAGTGCGTTGAGATCATCGTAAGTAACTCAACGCCAGTCACTCTTTTTTAGATAACAGACCAAACTGAAGGCAATAAACAAGATGGAATGGGAAACTGTAATCGGGCTCGAAATACACGCCCAACTCGCAACTGAGTCAAAAATATTCTCCGGCTCCAGTACCACCTTCGGTGCAGAGGCTAATACTCAGGCTAGCCTGGTTGACCTGGCGCTGCCCGGAGTACTTCCGGTATTTAACGAACAAGCATTAAAGCTCGCTGTAATATTTGGCCTTGGGATTGGTGCCAAAATTCACAAAAAGTCAGTATTTGATCGTAAAAACTATTTTTATCCCGATCTACCCAAAGGCTATCAAATCAGCCAGCTTCATCACCCCATCGTCGGTGAAGGTCATGTTGATATCACTCTCAGTGATGGCACAGTCAAGCGTGTTGGCGTTACCCGCGCCCACTTAGAGGAGGATGCTGGAAAATCCCTGCATGAGGATTTTCACGGTTCGACCGGCATTGACCTCAACCGAGCCGGCACACCGTTGCTGGAAATCGTTTCCGAACCAGACCTACGCTCCGCTGAAGAGGCCGTTGCCTACCTAAAGAAAATTCACACTCTGATCCGCTATCTTGGGATCTCTGATGGCAACATGGCCGAAGGTTCAATGCGTTGCGATATCAATATTTCAATGCGCCCGATGGGCCAGGAGACACTGGGTACACGGGCTGAAATAAAAAACGTCAACTCTTTCCGGTTTGTCGAGAAAGCAATTGTCCACGAAATGGAACGACAGATCGATATACTTGAAGATGGCGGCAGCGTCGTGCAGGAAACTCGTCTTTATGACTCTGAGCTCGATGAAACCCGTTCAATGCGCAGCAAAGAAGTCGCAATGGATTACCGCTATTTTCCGGAACCCGATCTACTACCGATCATTATCGATGATGAGTACATTGAAGCACTACGCGCAAATTTGCCCGAACTTCCCGACCAGAAAAAACAACGTTTTACAGATCAGTACAATCTCAGTAGCAGCGATGCCGAACAACTTGCCGGCAGCCTGGAACTTGGTCGCTATTTCGAAGAAGTGGTTCAAATTTCAGGAGCTGCGAAACTCTCGGCAAACTGGATCATCGTTGAACTTAGTGGGCAACTCAATAAAAATGAACTCGATATTGGCGACTCACCTGTAACCGCTCAACAACTCGGCGAGCTGGTTTTGAGAATTCAGGACAACACCATTTCCGGAAAAATAGCCAAAATAGTATTCCAGGAAATATGGAATGGTAAAGGCAGCGCCGACCAGATTATTGAGTCGCAAGGGCTGAAACAGGTTACCGATAGCGGCGCCATAGAGACGTTGGTTGACGAGGTGATTGCGGCCAATCCATCCCAGGTCGAGCAGTACCTAGCTGGAAAGGAAAAAATGCTGGGGTTCTTTGTGGGCCAGATCATGAAGGCATCTAAGGGCAAAGCCAACCCCGGCCAGGTGAACGAAATATTAAAAGGCAAACTAAAACAATAAGGTTTTTGTCCGGCAAGCTACTAAAGTCTAGTGTGCGTCATCAAACTGGCTTGCCGAACCCTTACAATATTTTGACTTGCGAACATTTCCCTTCTACCACGACTCTCGCTAAAGCAGCACCTCGGTGGCGCTGTCAATACTAGACAATTTCTCAATGCTAATATCGCAACTGGTTTTTCAGCATGGTAGATGCAAACTGACATTTTTATATGTTTTTAGTGGTATTTGGATGTCAGCCCTTCAATCAAATCACGCTGGGATTCAATAGCCTCTATCAAAAATTCACGGCATACCCGCACCCGGGCGTTGGATCTTAAATCCACATGACTTAGCACCCAGACACCTCAGGTTGAAGGCGTTAATGTCACATCAATACGACGCAGTCCTGGTTCAGTATCAGCGATATAGCATGCGACTTTGATCAAAAACAAGCCCTTTTCCTGCAACTAATGATTCATTTGCCATTTCTGATCGTTGCGAACCATGGTGTTTACTATCGTCATCATTTTTCTCATGCAGGCGGTGATAGCTACTTCGTACCCGGTCAACCTGATCCAATCCACACCCACGCGGCATCCTCAATCGGTTACGTTGCGAAGGGTAATATTTTTTATCAGGTAGAGGGAGAGGGAGAAACCAATGAACCAGCCGGACAACGCATACTTCAGTTCAATAACGCTTCTGCAACCGAAGAGGCTATTTTTGTCGACTTTAATATCCAGCAGGACGGCAAGCCATTTATTGTTTTCGAAAACGAACCGACTGAGCATATTGACCGTCGTTCGTTACCCACAGTAGAACTCGCGGGCGAGCCAGTTGGTACTGATGTTACCTGCCCTATTGCAGCAGGTAGCATCAATTCAAATAGATACAGACCAGCCCACTCATTTCACTACCCAACCTGAACTGTTTGCAGGAGCAATGACGTTACTTTCAGTTCTAGCCAGATTTCCGCACCACGCCCATTGGCAGACTTAAGCCATTGATAAAAATGAGCCGATTGTGTTGACCGGGTGTGCTCTAGCGGCTGTGTGCCTGCAGCGCTTCAATTCGTTTCTCCAGGGGTGGGTGACTAGCGAACAGAGCCATCAAGCCTTCGCGTACTCCTTGATTAATACCAAAGGCGGTCATACTGTCGGGTAGTTGATTGGGCATATCTTGTTCTTGTTGTAGGCGTCGAAGGGCATTGATCATGGCGTTTCGCCCCGCCAAGTTTGCAGCACCGGCATCGGCGCGAAACTCCCGATAACGGGAAAACCACATAACTATGGTTGAGGCCAGGATACCAAGCACAATCTCCGCAACAAAGGTAACAACATAAAAACCGATCCCGTGGCCGCGCTCCTGTTTAAATACCGCACGATCAACGATGCTGCCGATAATACGCGCGAAGAACATAACAAAGGTGTTAATCACACCCTGTATCAGCGCCAGAGTCACCATATCTCCATTGCTGACATGGGCGATCTCGTGGGCCAGCACCGCTCTGACCTCATCTTTATTCATTCGCTGTAACAAACCCGCGCTAACAGCCACTAGAGCGTTGTTACGATTCCAGCCAGTAGCAAACGCGTTACTTTGCTGTGCGGGAAAAATTCCAACATCCGGCATACCAATATCGGCCTTTTGAGCCAGCTCAGAAACCGTTGAGAGTAACCAACGTTCGGTTTCATTAGCGGGTTGATCAATGATCTCAACCCGTGTCGACCACTTGGCAATGGTTTTGGACAAAAACAGTGAAATGATCGAACCGCTCATCCCAAACACGCCGCAAAAAATCAGCAGGCTGGTGAGGTTAAGCTGGCTGCCGGTTTGATCAAAATAGGAATCTACACCCAGGATATTTAGGGTGATACTGGCGAGCAGTATCACTGCCAGGTTAGTGGCTAGAAACAAGCCGATGCGTAACATAAAAATGCTTCCTTATCGTTGGTTTAAAATCAAGATCGTGGGTAGGTTGATAAGCTTCGTATGTAGTATATGGGGATATCGACAGTTTTTTTAAATAGGCGACTCACCTCTTGGCTAGAGAAATATCCGCAAACTTGATATGGACACGTCAGAGGTTCCAGCAGCTCATTCAGCACATTGCCGTTAAAGAGCCTGATTTAATTTTGATTGGGTTGGTAACCTGATGAGTAAACAGATTACCTCAGACTGCGGTTTTTGGAATTTTTATACAGCCTCAACACCAGCAATAACTGGCTCTTGGTTAGCTACTTGTTTTCACCGCCTTCGTTAGATGATGAAATGCTCGAAGAGTCAATTGTTTTACCCACAGCTTCCGAGCCTTCTTTAAATATGTGTACGGAGAACAGGGTAGTTTAGGTATTGTTTGAGCCGTTGCTGCAGGCTATTAAGCCGATTTAGCGCTTCGAATATTTAAATCTCCGCTACTATTTTCTTCGTTCGCATGAATTGCTCTAGCTCGAAGTTATGTTGCTTTTGATATATTTCACTCTCCATGCACCCTCCGCGCAAGCCATGGCTACATCTAAACTCAACAGTCTCTTCCAGACCCTTCCCTGGCTTTAAACTTAAACACAGGAAAGAAGTGGGTACTGCGCTTTTTTGAGTTGTGATTCCTCACTTTCCGCGATACGGCTAGCAAGCCGGCGGAATGGCTTTATCCATCATAGTTGGGATAACCACTAACAAGATCGTGGTAAAATCGATTTTTCGTCGGTACCAGAAGTCATAGGCTCTACTTAGACTCTACTATAGCGGGGGCGTTATCGGGCCAGTGATATGCAGTGTAAAACTACAAGGTTGGAGAAATCCAAAATTTGATAACAGCTACCGATCAAACGAGGACACTCATCTATCAGAAATATCAAAATCCAAGACTAATATGCTGCTGGAATTTTCAACGCAGTCTATTGGTGAGGGGGGGGGGGGAATGGGTTTTTACACCCATTTTTTGGCTGAGTTCTACACGACGCCAAGCTTCACTTGCAAGATATTTCGCAAAAAAAGGAAAATGGAGCGGGAAACGAGACTCGAACTCGCGACCCCAACCTTGGCAAGGTTGTGCTCTACCAACTGAGCTATTCCCGCTCTTTCCTTTTCGAAAAAGCTAACAGCTCTTTCTAAAACCTGCAGTCAAAATGGCGTCCCCTAGGGGACTCGAACCCCTGTTACCGCCGTGAAAGGGCGGTGTCCTAGGCCACTAGACGAAGGGGACAAATCTCGTGATTCATCAAAACAGGCGCGCATTTTAGGGGGCTTAAGCCCACGAGTCAAGAGCACTTATGAATTTATAGTAATAGTTCACACTTTTATAAAAAGAACTATCCCAATACCTGCGCAGTATGTTTTTTATCCTAGACTTTGGTAGCAGTTTATTAGCTTTCTCTGACTTGGTAATACGCGATATGTCATCTATCGAATTTGTAACGTCTCTCATTTTTTCTATCGTAGGTTTGCTAGCGATCACTTTCATTAGCAAATCGGTAGAGCTCAATAAACAGCGCAAACGCGATGAAGCAAAAATGCTAGAGCACAACCTAGAGTTTATCGATGAAATCATCAGTGCATTGCCAGCCGGCTTGCTAGATAATTCTATATCGTCTTTCTTGCAGCAGATGCGCCAAAACTACCTAAGCAAAATATCGCAAACCGAAATTGGAACACCAAGCAAGGCAATACCTGGAAATAGCTCCTCCAAGCTTCCAGAGGACCCAAGAAAGCTACTGGATATTTCCAAAACCCTTAAATCTCTTAACAAATATCTGATGCAGTGCGAACAATTGGGAACCCTACCAAGGGCGACTCACATCACCTACCAACAGAGCCTCGGCAAATCCGCCAGCCGACTCAAAGTACAACAACATTGGCTGCAAGCAAACAAAGCGCTGACGGAAAAAAACTCTGAATATGCTCTGCACAACTACGCAATGTGCCTGCAACAGCTAAGCCGTCATAAACGTACGGTTGCGGATCAGCAAATGATGGACAAAATTCAACAAAAAATTAGTGCGATCAAAAATTGCTCAACCGAGACAATCAACGAAACCACCTCTACGGGATCTGCTGAAAAAACAACCTCAACCGTTTCAGCTATCAATAAATCAACCGAAGCAGCCAGGGAAAAATCTGGCCAAGATTGGGGCGATGGCTGGAAAAAGAAAGCTATCTACGACTAACCACCCGCATACCAATCATAGCTAACTAAAAGAGCATTACCCTCCTCTTGTTTTGCTTAGAACTCCATGCCTAGTTGAGTTCGGTTCGATAATCCCGCAGTATTAAACCAGTGCTGCGATCAACAACCTTCCAAAAATAAGAAATCAAGCCGCACAGATCCAATCGGCTCTCGCTGCGGCATACTCACCGTAAATCCATGAATCATCAGAAGCCCAAATAAACACACTCTACTGTGGAAATCATCACCATGACTCAACTTTTCAAGTTATCTATTGAGGGCCCTATTGCCAGAATCACCCTTGATGGCGCCGAAACACACAACCGTCTTCCGGCCGACCAGCTACCCTACTTCAAACAGATGCTGACAGATATTGAAGCAAACCCTTCGCTTCGTGCATTGGTGATCACCGGCGCCGGCACCAAAACCTTCTGTGCTGGCTACCATATCGGAAATATAGACTCCTCTCCCGGTGAAAAAATTGATCTCGGGGAGTTGTTGGGGCAATTGGAACGGCTACCTATACCCACCATTGCTATGCTTAACGGGTCAGTTTATGGCGGCGGTGTAGATCTTTCACTAGCCTGTGACTTCAGGATTGGAGTTGACCCACTAACGGTTCAAATACCTGCCGCCAAACTCGGTGTGCACTACTATCTGAGCGGACTACATCGGGCTGTTGAACATTTCGGGCTGAATATTGCAAAACGGATGTTACTACTTGCGGAGCCAATGAATGCCGAGCAACTGACCGCGTGCGGCTATCTCGACTACTGCGTTCCGCGGGATGAACTGGAGAACAAAACCGCCGAAATTTGCGCCCGGATCACCGAGTACGCTCCTATTGCTGTTTCAGGCATGAAACTAGCGCTGAATGAAGTAGCCCGAGGCACAGTGGACGTTGAACGACTCAATGGGCATGCTGCAAAAGCGGCCCGGTCGGAGGATCTCAAAGAGGGTACACGAGCTTTCCTGGAAAAAAGAAAACCTGTTTTCCAAGGGAAATAACCTACTGAAACTTATCGTTTTCTAGCTATTTAAAGAAGCGGAAAAATCCAGCATACGCTGCAACGGAATCATCGCTTTTGCTGACAAATCAAGATCAACCTGCACTTCGTTTAGATCATTTTCCAACGCATTTAGCAGGGTTTCCAGTGAGTTCATGCCCATCCATGGACAATGCGCGCAGCTGCGGCAGGTTGCGCCATTTCCAGCAGTTGGGGCTTCAATGAAGGTTTTATTGGGAGCCATCTGGTGCAGTTTATGGAATATGGCACGGTCGGTTGCGACGATAAATTCAGGATTATCCATGCCTTGAGCGGCATGAATAATTTGGGTGGTGGACCCTACCATATCGGCTATTTTTAATACTTCCTTGGGTGATTCAGGATGCGCTAACAATGCTGCATCCGGGTAAACATGTTTGAGGTCCTGAAGACCTTTTAGCTTAAACTCTTCATGTACAATGCAGGCGCTGTCCCACAACAACATGTCCGCACCGGTTTGTTCCTGCAGATAACTGCCCAGATGTTTATCTGGAGCCCAAAGAATTTTTTCGCCGTTATCCATTAGGTGTTCGATCAGTTCAACCGCGATACTTGAGGTCACCACCCAGTCCGCACGAGCTTTAACAGCGGCGGAGGTATTAGCATAAACAACAACGGTTCGATCGGGATGTTGGTCACAGAAAGCTGAAAAAGTATCTACCGGACAACCCAGATCCAGCGAACAGGTCGCATCCAGGGTAGGCATAAATACTCTTTTATTGGGTGAGAGAATCTTTGCGGTTTCACCCATAAACCGAACGCCTGCAACAATCAGGTTTTCAGCTGAATCATCACGTCCGAAACGCGCCATTTCCAACGAATCAGAAACGCATCCGCCGGTTTCATCCGCCAGTTCCTGAATAGCACTATCGGTATAGTAATGTGCGATCAGTCGGGTGTTTTTCTTTTCCAGCAGTTCTTTAATTCGGGTACGAACACCCTCAAGGTCATCGGGCTGGAGAACGCAACTCTGATTTGAAAAATCGAACAGCGACTCCTCTACCACATGGTTCTTCAGGAGCTGTTCGGTGATCATGGCACTAGACATATTGGGCTTGTATTAAAACTTGTATTGAAAAAAGGGGATAGATTGTAACACAAGGGTCATCATTGATTGTTATATCACCGGCTACCCAATCAGTTATCTAGCGCTTCTGCAATTTCATCTAAAACCACTGGATCGTCGATTGTACCTGGCGCACTGTAGGATTCGCCATTAGCAATACTCTTCATGGTCTTACGAAGGATTTTCCCGGAGCGGGTTTTAGGTAATCGTTTAACTACCATCAATTGTTTAAAACAGGCGATTGGGCCAATATCGTTCCTGACCTTGGCGACCACTTCAGCCTGCAACTGCACCGGATTCAGCTCAACACCATCTTTTAATACTGCAAAACCGATGGGTAACTCACCTTTGAGCGCATCATTCTGGGATATCACCGCACATTCCGCCACTGCGTCATGGCTGGCTATTACCTCCTCGATTTCACCGGTTGATAGCCGATGACCCGCAACGTTTATAACATCATCAGTACGACCCATGATAAAAAGGTAACCCTCTTCATCAAAGTAACCACCATCACCGGTCAGGTAATAACCAGGGAATTCCGACATATACGATTCGATAAAACGCTGGTGATCACCCCAAAGTGTAGGCAAGCAAGCGGGTGGTAAAGGTCGTTTAATCACCACTTGACCCTGTTTTCCTGTGGGTAGGCTTTTACCTGTCTCATCAACAATCTGCACATTAAACCCAGGCGATGGAAGGGTTGCAGAACCGGCTTTGGTCTCCTGTGGGCTAATACCCATTGGGTTTCCGGCAATTGCCCAGCCGGTTTCGGTTTGCCACCAGTGATCAATTACCGGAATATCACAAAGTTCTTTGAGCCAATAATAGGTAGGGGGATCTAAGCGCTCACCCGCCAGAAACAAATTGGTCATACTGGACAGGTCGTACTTCTGTTTGAGTGCCCCTTCTGGGTCTTCCTTTTTGATCGCCCTAAAGGCAGTGGGCGCAGCAAAGCAGGCTTTTACTTTGTGCTGTTCAATCACTCGCCAAAACGCACCCGCGTCTGGTGTTCGCACTGGCTTGCCTTCGTACATCAGCGTGGTGCATCCGGCAAGCAGGGGCGCATAAATAATGTAGGAGTGACCCACCACCCAGCCGATATCGGAAGCAGCCCAAAATACCTCGCCAGGGTTAATATCATAAACCGCTTTCATGCTGTATTTGAGCGCAACCGCGTGGCCGCCATTATCCCGCACCACGCCTTTTGGTTTGCCTGTGGTGCCGGAGGTATAAAGAATATACAGCGGATCAGTGGCTTTTACGGGGACCGGATCAGCGGGTTTCGCACGGCTCGTGAGTGCTTGCCAATCCAGATCCTGGCCTTCAATCATCTCGGCCTTAAGCTGTGGCCGCTGCAAAATAACGCAGCGCTGAGGTGGGAACTCGGCGAGTTCCACCGCCTGATCAACCAGTGGTTTGTAGGGGATCACTTTATCTACTTCAATACCGTAGGAAGCGGCTAACAGTAGTTTTGGTTTGGCATCATCGATTCGGATCGCCAACTCACGCGCAGCAAAACCACCAAAAACAACCGAATGCACCGCACCCAAACGCGCACAGGCATACATAGCCACCAGTGCTTGCGGCACCATCGGCATATAGATGATAACGCGATCGCCTTTCCCTATCCCCTGCTCCCGCAGCACCCCAGCAAAACACGCTACTTGATCTCGCAATTCACGATAACTGTATTGCTCAACGGTATTCGTAACGGGGGAATCATAGATCAGTGCTGTTTGCTCAGCTCGACCATTTTCAACATGATAATCCAGCGCGAGGTAAGCGGTATTCAGCTCACCGTCGGCGAACCAACGGTCTGAACCCAGTTCATCAACACCCAGAATCGTAGATGGTTTTTTGTACCAGTCGATCTCCTCTGCTTGCTGTTTCCAAAATGTTTCGGGTTGCGCAATGGATTGCTGATACCTGTCTGAATACTCCATTTTATTCCTTTTTTTATATGGCATGTTAACGAATTAAACCGCATTGAACGCTATCAATTTACCCAACCTGTCAAACAAAAGAAACCATCAAGTAGTCACATTCGATAGCTTTCTCAGCAATCAAGTGATCGTAACGCGCATCGCGTAAATGTTCTTAAAAAAACCAGTCCTTCTAAATCTACATTTGTTGATGTCATCATTCAATTTTGTCGTTTTCAAAAATTTGATTCCGTATCGTTAAATCGAATTTCTCCAAAACATCTGGTAATTTTCTTAGCTGCCCCTAGTGCCTAAATAAACCCTTAACCATTTCTATAGCAGTTTCTATTTTCGCTAAACACTCTTTTTTGGCGCAGAAAATACTCTACGTAAAATAGGCTCGAAGGTTTCTAGCTCAAGCGCTGGATACTCAAGGCACGTTAGTTTCCTAAGCGTTCGGATCTGGTGCGAATTCCATCAAGGCGGTCTTCGTTGGTGCATCATGCTGTTCGTGGAAATAACGCGATCGGGATTACTAACTCCATATTTATCGTAAATGGTTTTGAAGTGCAACCTGACTCAATATATACCCCCTAACATTACTATTACCTGCAGCCATTTCTATTCATTTTCGAATCCACATCTACCCTTTATGTTTGTTAGTGGCATAGCTATTGCAAGGCCTAAATAGATCACGATCTACACGGCAAAAATAATAGTGTCACCACTTCAATTTCTGCTGTATCAGTGATTCGTTACTCTAGAACCGTCTTAACATAAATAGCCAATTCATCCCCCTCTAAAACCAATACATTTTCATGGGGTATGTCCAAGGGAGAAGTCATGAATAAGAGTTATCTAAAAAACGCAATTGCATCAACCGCACTGATAGGTTCCCTATCACTTGCGGCCGTCACGCAAGCCGCAGAAACGATTAAAGTGGGCGTATTGCATTCCCTGAGTGGAACGATGGCCATCAGTGAAACGACACTAAAAGATACCGTGTTGATGATGATCGAAGAGCAAAACAAAAAAGGAGGCATACTAGGGAAGAAGCTGGAACCTGTTGTGGTGGACCCGGCTTCGAATTGGCCGTTGTTTGCAGAAAAAACCCGCGAGCTGCTTTCAAAAGACAAAGTAGACGTAATATTTGGTTGTTGGACATCGGTATCACGTAAATCCGTTCTGCCGGTTATTGAAGAGCTGAATGGCCTAATGTTTTACCCTGTGCAATACGAGGGTGAGGAATCGTCCAAAAATGTCTTTTACACCGGTGCAGCACCGAACCAGCAGGCAATCCCCGCGGTAGATTATTTGATGAATGACCTCGGTGTGAAACGGTGGGTATTGGCGGGTACTGATTATGTTTACCCACGTACCACCAATAAAATCCTCGAAGCGTACTTGAAGTCCAAAGGCGTTGCAGATAAAGATATTATGATTAACTACACGCCCTTTGGTCATTCTGACTGGCAAGGCATTGTTTCTGACATCAAGAAATTCGGTAGTGCTGGCAAACAAACCGCCGTGGTCTCTACGATAAACGGTGATGCGAATGTGCCTTTTTATAAAGAACTGGGGAACCAAGGTGTTTCAGCGGAAGATATCCCTGTTGTGGCGTTTTCGGTGGGTGAGGAAGAACTATCAGGTCTTGATACCAAGCCCCTTGTTGGCCATCTGGCAGCATGGAATTATTTCCAGAGCGTTGAATCCGACGCCAACACCGCCTTCATTAAGCAATGGAAAACATTTATTAAAGACCCGAAACGTGTCACCAATGACCCCATGGAAGCCACCTATATCGGATTTAATATGTGGGTGAAGGCCGTAGAAAAAGCAGGCACCACCAAGGTGGATGCAGTTGAGCAAGCTATGATAGGTATTAAGTCGCCTAACCTAACGGGTGGTATGGCTGTTATGAATAAAAACCACCACCTTTCTAAGCCTGTATTAATTGGCGAAATTCAGGACGATGGCCAACTTGAAGTGGTATGGGAAACCGACGGCCTCGTTGCGGGTGATGCCTGGTCCGACTTTTTACCCGGTTCAAAAGACATCATTGCTGACTGGACCAAACCAACCCGTTGCGGCAATTTTAATGTCAAAACATCGAAGTGCTCTGGTCAAAATTTCTAAGCGCTAGAAGGTAAATATCGCCATGTCGCTGAGAACTATACAGCGGCATGGCGTTTTCGTTTTTAAGTATTGGAATATCATTCAGTTGGAATCGCTATGCTATTGAAAACGCCACCCAGGAACGTTGGTTTGCACTCTGTATTTGCCTTAGTAGGCATGTTGCTGTTTAGTGCGATAAGCCCCTCTGCGCTTGCAGAAAACGGCTATAAAGATTCGGATGTGGACCAACTGGCGAAGCTCTTGTCTGATTTGCCAAGTGCCAACTTTAAAAACGCTGCCATACTGATTAACAAATCAGAAGGCTTTGTTAAGGAGGCAGCTAAGCCTGAGTTGGACGAAGTGCTATCTGGTCTTTTTGATGCCTATTTAGAAGGGAAGCTGTATTTCAATAAAAGCACTAAACAGTTACTTATTTTAGAAGAGACCGATGGAAAATTATCGTTAAAAGATCCCTTTAATAGCGCATTATTAGGTGAAGCGAATAAAAAAGAGATAAAAAAAATCAGGGTCAATAATCGCCTAAGGAAGACGCTTAGAAAATCGATTGCCAGGCTGACACTCTTTCACCCCGATCAGGAAGTGCGCTTAAGTGCGGTGGATCAGTTGATGCAAAAGTTAAGTGATGAAAACGTATCATTGCTCAAAGAAGCGCAAGAATCTGAAAAATCTAGACCCGTACGAGAAAAAATTGATATCGCACTCGCGCTTTTCGCCTTAAGCCATACTGAGGCAGCCGTTCGGAAGCAGGCCGTCACCGCCTTAGCCGGCAATATGGAACCCGCTGTAAAAGCAAAACTCGATGCAATGTTAAGCGTCAACGAACAAGGGGAATATTTAGAGCCCAGTAAAGCGGTGCGTACAGCAGCACAAAGCTCATTGTCGAGAATCGACTCAAAACGCAGTATCTATGGTTTTTTCGAAACCGTGTTTTTCGGCCTCAGTCTTGGCTCCGTGCTGTTGCTGGTGGCGATTGGTTTATCCATTACCTTTGGCGTGATGGGTGTCATCAACATGGCCCATGGCGAACTGATCATGCTGGGAGCCTACACCACTTATGTTTTACAAAGCCTGATGCCCAACCATATTGGTTTGGCGGTTTTATTGTCTATCCCTGCTGCATTTGTGGTGTCGGGCTTGGTGGGCGTTGCCATCGAACGCGGTGTGATTCAATTTTTAAAAGGACGGCCATTGGAAACCTTGTTGGCCACCTTTGGTATTAGTCTTATTCTTCAACAGGCAGTGCGAACCATATTTTCTCCCTTAAATAGGCAAGTCATTACACCCGATTGGATGAGTGGTGCGCTGCAAATTAATCCTGTGTTGTCTCTGACCTATAACCGCCTGTATGTGATTCTTTTCTCCTTAATCGTTTTTACACTGCTGCTGCTAATAATGAAACGTACCGTGTTGGGCTTATACGTGCGCGCCGTGTCCCAAAACCGGGATATGGCCAAAGCCATGGGCATACGCAGTGAGTGGGTCGATGCCATGACCTTTGGTCTTGGTTCCGGTGTTGCGGGTTTGGCCGGTGTGGCCTTGAGCCAGTTAACCAATGTCGGGCCAAACCTCGGGCAAGCGTATATTATTGACTCCTTTATGGTGGTGGTGTTTGGTGGCGTCGGCAACCTTTGGGGTACCTTGGTGGGCGGCCTTAGCCTAGGTGTGGCGAATAAGTTTCTTGAACCGGCTATGGGTGCGGTGCTCGCAAAAATAATTGTTTTGGTAGCACTGATACTATTTATTCAAAAGCGCCCTAGCGGGTTGTTTCCGCAAAAAGGGAGATCAGTTGAATGAGCATGTCACCTTCTAATGAGCCACTGCAGTTCCAACACTTTAAACAGCGTCGGCAATCGTTGTTATCCAGCACGTTTAATAGTCGCAGCACCCAGCTGTTTTTGTTGGTGTTGTTTGTCGTAACAGTAGGTTGCTCTTTAAGTAATTTATTATTTTCACCAGATCATTTCCTGTATGTGGATACCTATACCATTACCCTTATGGGGAAATACCTCAGTTATGCATTGTTGGCCCTGTCGATTGATGTGATCTGGGGCTACTGCGGCATTTTGAGTTTGGGCCACGGCGCATTCTTTGCTTTGGGTGGGTATGCCATGGGGATGTACCTGATGCGCCAGATTGGTGATCGTGGTGTATACGGTGACCCTCTGTTACCCGATTTTATGGTGTTTTTAGATTGGAAAGAATTGCCCTGGTTTTGGCAGGGTTTTGATTTTTTTCCCTTTGCGATATTAATGGCCATGGTCGTACCGGGCTTGCTTGCTTATGTTTTTTCCACCTTGGCATTTCGTTCGCGTGTTACGGGGGTCTATTTATCCATCATGACCCAAGCCCTCACTTATGCCTTGCTGCTGGCTTTTTTCCGCAATGAAATGGGGTTTGGTGGAAATAATGGCTTAACCGATTTTAAAGAAATCATCGGCTTTGATTTGCAAAGCGATGCGGTGCGAGTGAGCCTGTTTTTAATCACGGCATTGGTCTTAGCCCTCGCCTATCTGTTAAGCCACTTTATTTTGGAATCCAAATTTGGCCGTGTGATTGTTGCGCTGCGTGATGCAGAAGGTCGGGCGCGTTTTGTCGGGTATAAAACAGAAAGCTATAAAGTGTGGCTGTTTGTTTATTCCGCCGTGCTAGCCGGTATTGCGGGTGCCTTATATGTGCCGCAAGTGGGTATTATTAATCCGGGCGAATTTTCGCCGCTTAATTCCATCGAGATTGTCGTATGGGTTGCAGTAGGTGGACGAGGGCTACTCTATGGTGCGGTATTGGGCGCCATTATTGTGAGCTATGCCAAAACCCGATTTACAGCACTGATGCCTGAAGCATGGTTATTTATGCTGGGTGCGCTTTTTGTCGGTGTTACTATTTTCTTACCCAAGGGTGTAACGGGTTTGTTTGAGGGATTATTCAAGGCAAAAAAATTATCGAAAGATACCACTGAGGGAGAGCCCTCATGAGTGCTTTAGAGCAATTTCGGGAATTAATGCGCCGCGACCGTGTGTTTGAATTTTTGGTGGAAGACAATGAGATCATTGATGTCTCGCACAAGGTCATTTTATATATTGAAGGCTTAAGCGTTAGCTTTGATGGTTTCAAAGCACTGAACGACCTAAACCTTTATGTTAACGATGGCGAGTTGCGCTGTTTAATCGGGGCCAATGGTGCAGGTAAAACCACCTTAATGGATGTCATTACCGGAAAAACACGGCCCGATTCCGGCAAAGTATTTTTTGGGCAGCGGGTTGATTTGTTAAAGCGCACAGAGGCTGAAATCGCCATGTTGGGGATTGGCCGAAAATTCCAAAAACCAACCGTGTTTGAGTTTCATAGTGTATTCGATAATATCGAACTCGCATTGAAAACCTCTAAAGATATGCTGCCGACCTTGTTTTCCCGCACTACGGATGCGCAGATGGATCGCATTGATGAAGTACTTAAAACGATCGGTTTAAAAGAGCACCGTATGCAACTTGCAGGTGCCTTGTCCCATGGGCAAAAACAATGGCTGGAAATCGGCATGTTGCTGGCATCCGGCCCCCGCGTGATGTTGGTGGATGAACCCGTAGCGGGTATGACAGCGCAAGAAACCGAGCGCACCGCCGAGCTGCTTACCGCCTTGGCCGGTGAGCGAACGGTGATTGTGGTAGAGCATGATATGGAATTCGTTCGCAGTATTGCTAAAACCGTCACCGTATTGCATCAAGGTTCGGTGCTTGCCGAGGGCACTATGAATGAAGTACAAGAAAACGCAGCCGTGCGAGAAGTTTACCTGGGTGAAGAGCAGTGATTGAATTCAAAAAAATAAACCAGCTTTATGGTAGCTCCCAAATCTTATGGGATTTGGATATGAAAATAGAAGAGGGCAGCGTCACCTGTATTATGGGGCGAAATGGCGTGGGTAAAACCACCCTATTGAAATGCCTGATGGGCATGTTGCCGATACAATCAGGCGATATGCTGGTAGACGGCGAAAATATCAATGCCTTAAGTACTGAGCAGCGGCCCCGTATCGGCGTGGGTTATGTGCCCCAGGGGCGTGAAATATTTCCGCAACTCACCGTAGAAGAAAATCTACTCACTGGGCTTGCCTGCCGTAAAGATGGCGCCAAACAAATCCCCGAAAAAATATACGAACTTTTCCCCGTGCTTAAGTCGATGATCCATCGTCGTGGCGGTGATTTGTCTGGCGGGCAACAGCAACAACTCTCCATCGGTCGCGCCCTCGTGATAGAGCCTAAAATTTTACTACTCGATGAGCCCAATGAAGGGATTCAGCCCAATATCGTGCAGCAAATCGGCGATGTCATTACCAAACTCAATAAAGAAGAAAATCTCACGGTTGTGCTGGTAGAACAAAAATTGGGCTTCGCGCGTCGCGTAGGGCAATGTTTCCATCTGATGGAAAAAGGCAAAGTGGTGGCTTCTGACGATATGGCGCAACTCAGTGACGCCTTAATCAAAAAACATCTTGCCGTTTAAACGATGGAATGAACATGGAAGTGGCCATCCCAGCACAAGCGCACGCTAGCATTAGCGACAAGACACCTCGCTGGCAAGCGCATTTATCGCTGCGCTGCGTAGGGGGTGACTATGGGGCGAGACTGGTTTCCACTGAACACCACGGCCCACTCTATGTGCAGAAACCTTTTTACCCCGAAGGAAAAAACTGTGTGCATATTTACCCCCTTCACCCGCCGGGAGGCGTCGTAAGTGGGGATGCGCTACATATTCAACTGCACGCTGAATCAAAGGCGAATGTGGTCATTACCACCCCGGGTGCAACGCGTTTTTATAAATCCCGCTATAAAAACCTGAAGCAAGAAGCGAATCAGTCTGTTATCAATAAAATTACCATTCGCGACGGAAGCTGTGTGGAATGGCTGCCCATGGAAACCATTGTTTTTAACGGTGCCCAGGCGAAAAATAATACCCAGGTGTACCTGGATAACAGCGCACACTTTATCGGCTGGGAAGTCTGCTGCTTGGGTTTAACGGCCAGTGATGCCCCCTTTGAAAAAGGCGCGCTGAGCCAGCGTTTTGAGTTGTATCGTGAAGATAAACCGCTGATGATTGATCGATTGCACTTTTCAGCCAATTCACCCCTGCTCGGTGCGCGCTCCGGCTTGGGCGGCCATACGGTTTATGGCACCTTTGCCTGCGTACCTCCCATTGATCACCCACTCAATGAAAGCACACAAAGCCAGGCCTTGTTAACGCGCATCCGCGAAGAAATGGCCACACGGGCATTAGCCGAAAAGTTTTCCATTACCTGGCTCAATAAGGTCTACCTGGCGCGTTATTTGGGTAATAATGCGGAAGAGGCGCGCGCAGGTTTTTCCAGTATTTGGCATATTATACGGCCCGTTTTGACAGGGCGAACCGCTTGCCCACCCAGAATTTGGCGCACCTGAATTGAGGCACTTTTTTAGGTGTCAGCATTGAGAGAAGAATAAATGGAACTATCCCCCAGAGACAAAGATAAGCTATTAATTTTCACCGCTGCACTCTTGGCCGAGCGCAGGCTTGCCAAAGGCCTCCTGTTGAATTACCCCGAAGCAACAGCGTTGATTACCATGGAAATAATCGAAGGTGCCCGCGAAGGGAAAACCGTTGCAGAATTAATGAGCTTCGGTAAAACCATACTCAGCCGTGAACAAGTGATGGAGGGTGTGCCTGATTTACTCAGTGAAGTGCAGGTGGAAGCCACCTTCCCCGATGGCACAAAATTGGTCACCGTTCATAACCCGATTGTTTAAGAGACCCAATTATTTGGAAGGAAGCCCTTATGATTCCAGGTGAACTGATCGTTGATAGCGGTAGCCACATCCTTAATGAAGGCCGGGAAGCCATCACTATCAACGTCGAAAATAGCGGTGATCGCCCTATTCAAGTCGGCTCCCACTACCACTTTTTTGAAACCAACCCAGCACTTAAGTTTGATCGCGCCGCCGCGCGGGGTTTTCGTCTCAACATTGCCTCGGGCACCGCAGTGCGCTTTGAGCCGGGCCAATCGCGCAGCGTTGAACTGGTGGCCTACGGCGGCAGTAAAACAGTGTATGGCTTTCGAGGGGATGTGATGGGGCCGCTTAATCCCTAGCAGCCTGCTAGCCCTAAGTGAAAGGTTTCCACATTACACACCATTTTGCTGAGCAAAAAATTTAAAGGACATGCCTCATGAGCACCATAGATCGACTGGCCTACGCCCAAATGTACGGCCCCACCACGGGCGATCGTTTACGTTTAGCCGATACCGCGTTGGTTATCGAAGTGGAAAAAGACTTCACCCAATATGGCGACGAAGTAAAATTTGGTGGCGGCAAAACCATCCGCGATGGCATGGGGCAATCCCAAGTAATATCCGCCCACGCCATGGATTTAGTCATCACCAACGCCCTCATTATTGATCACTGGGGCATCGTTAAAGCCGACGTGGGCATCAAAGATGGAAACATTGCCGCCATCGGCAAAGCCGGTAACCCTGATACGCAAAACAAGGTCGATATCATTATTGGCCCAGGTACCGAAATCATTGCCGGTGAAGGACAAATTCTCACGGCCGGTGGCATCGATGCGCATATCCATTTTATTTGCCCACAGCAAATCGACGAAGCGTTGATGTCCGGCGTCACCACCATGATCGGCGGCGGCACCGGCCCCGCCACCGGCACCAACGCCACCACCTGCACCCCCGGCCCCTGGAACATCGGCAAAATGTTACAAGCCACCGATAACTTCCCCATGAACTTCGGCTTTCTTGGTAAAGGCAATGCCAGTTTGCCCGAAGCCCTGGCCGAGCAATTACTGTATGGCGCCTGCGGCTTAAAATTACATGAAGACTGGGGCACCACACCGGCATCCATTGATACCTGCTTAAGTGTCGCCGATGAGTTTGATGTGCAAGTGGCCATTCATACCGACACCCTTAACGAATCAGGCTTTGTGGAAGACACCCTGGCCGCATTTAAAGGCCGCACCATTCACACCTACCATACCGAAGGTGCCGGTGGCGGCCACGCTCCAGATATTATTAAAGCGGCGGGCCATAGCAATGTGTTGCCGTCTTCCACTAACCCCACGCGGCCCTATACCGTTAATACCGTCGATGAGCATTTAGACATGCTGATGGTGTGTCACCACCTTGACCCCGCCATCCCCGAAGACGTGGCCTTTGCCGACTCACGAATTCGCAAAGAAACCATCGCCGCCGAAGATATTTTTCACGACCTCGGTGCCTTTAGCATGATCGCCTCTGATTCCCAAGCCATGGGGCGCGTTGGGGAAGTCATAACCCGTACCTGGCAAACCGCCCATAAAATGAAAGTACAGCGCGGCCCCTTAGAGCAAGACAGCGATCGCAACGATAACTTTCGCGTAAAACGTTACATCTCGAAATACACCATAAACCCCGCCATCGCCCACGGTGTTTCAGAAGCCGTAGGTTCGGTGGAAGTGGGCAAACTGGCTGATCTGGTTTTATGGAAACCCGCTTTTTTTGGCATTAAACCAGCGATGATATTAAAAGGCGGGTTTATCGCCGCAGCGCCCATGGGTGATCCGAACGCCTCGATCCCCACGCCGCAGCCGGTGCATTACCGGCCCATGTTTGGCAGCTATGGCCACGCCCCTGCGGCCACATCCTTAACCTTTGTCAGCGGCAAAACCGATCAAAGCTCACTAAAACAAACACTGGGCTTAGCGCGTAATTTTTCCGTGTGCCGCAATACCCGCACCTTGAGCAAAAGCCAGATGATACACAATGCCTGGCAGCCCGATATTCAGGTTGACCCACAAACCTACGAAGTGCGGGCCGATGGCCAACTGCTCACCTGTGAACCGGCAAAAGAATTACCACTGACTCAGCTTTACAACCTGTTCTGAGGCTTGTGTATTCTAGGAATAACGATGGATGTATACGAAAAAATAATTGCTGCACCAAACGAAAACGAAACCCTGCAGCCCGATGAGGTGATCGCCCTGGATCATCTTCAGCGCGAAAAGGGGCGCTTTAAAATCACCGCTCAATCTGGCAACGAAGTGCGGGTATTTTTAGAGCGTGGCAATACACTAAAACGGGGCCAGTTGTTAAAAAGCCAATGCGGGAAAATAATCCAAGTAGATTACGCAGCCGAACCGGTGATGCGTGCCACAGCAAAAAACTGGCCCGACTTTGTACGCGCCTGTTATCACCTGGGTAATCGGCATGTGCGTCTCGAAATTGGCGAACTCAGCTTGCAGATTTTGCCCGACCACGTGTTGGCCGAACTGGTGGAGAGTTTTGGTTTAGACGTAAAAGAGTGCGAGGCCGTATTTATTCCAGAGCCCGGCGCTTATGCTAAACAAAGCGCTTCTGCCAAACACGGCACCTCAGAAAAAACCGCAGCGCATACACACCATCATCATCACTAAACCAGCGACGTTTTCTTTCTATTATGCCTAATTCTTTGGCCACCCTGCGTTTGTTACAACTGTGCAGCTCAAACCTGCCCGTGGGTGGCTACAGCTTCTCCCAAGGTTTGGAATACGCATTAGAGCAAGGCTGGTTAAAAAACACCAACGACGTTGCTGAGTGGGTAGAAGTGATTATCAATGAATCCCTCGCCCAGCAAGACCTGCCATTGTTATTACGCCTCAAGCAGGCTTATGCCGCCGCCGACAAGCAGGCATTCGAAACCTGGCGTGACTTTTTACTCGCTACGCGTGAGTCCGCTGAAATGCTCCAAGCCGAAGTGGTCATGGGGCAAGCCATGTATCGCTTGCTCAACTCTTTAGAGATCGAAACCCAAGGTTATCGCGGCGAACAGCTGTCATACATCGCAGGCTTTGCCATTGCCGCCAAACATTGGGGCTTAAGCGACACAGAGGCCCTGCAGGGCTACCTCTGGACATGGTTAGAAAACCAAGTAGCCGCCGCCATAAAATTATTACCCATGGGGCAAACGGATGGGCAAAAAATGTTGCTAAAACAATCCGAAAAAATTCCCCATGCCGTAAGCCGTGCCCTGGCAATAACAGATGACAACATCGGCGCAAACCTGCCCGGTTTGGCCATGGCCAGCGCCTGGCATGAAACCCAATATTCCCGATTATTCAGATCATAAAAAGTGTGGAGAACACAATGAAACAAACCCTACGCGTCGGTGTGGGCGGCCCAGTCGGCTCCGGCAAAACAGCATTATTGCGCGCACTCTGCCAACGTCTAAAAGACAAATATAATATTGCCGTTGTCACCAACGACATCTACACCCGCGAAGATGCCGAATTTCTCACCAAACACGAAGCCCTCGAAGCCGACCGAATTATCGGCGTCGAAACCGGCGGCTGCCCCCATACCGCCATTCGCGAAGATGCCTCCATGAACCTCGCCGCCATCGACGAGCTGCAGCAACGCCATCCGAATTTAGATATGGTGCTGGTGGAAAGTGGGGGCGATAACCTCAGTGCGACATTCAGCCCGGAGCTGTCTGATCTTACTTTGTATGTTATCGATGTCTCCGCAGGGGATAAAATTCCTCGCAAAGGCGGGCCGGGTATTACCAAGTCTGATTTGCTGATTATTAATAAAGTCGATTTAGCGCCGATGGTGGGTGCATCGTTGGACATAATGGATCGGGATGCGAAAAAAATGCGTGGAGAGAGACCGTTTATTTTTGCCAATATGAAAACCGAGCAAGGGGTGGATGAGATTATTGGGTTTTTGGAGACGGAGGGGATGTTGGTTTAGGTTTTGTTGTGGCGTTTTGATTTGTGTAGTTATTATTTTGAAGAGCTGGATTAAGGGAGGTGACGTAAAGTTTTAGGTCGTGGTACGTGGAAGCGGAGTATAAAAAACAGGCGACACCCCTATCATATTGTTTTTATTCTAGAAAATATTGTTGAGTTTTGATCGGCTAGACAGAGTACGTCATACGACGCTAAGATTTGCGTACGGTGATGGAAACTTAGCTGTTAAGCAAACCAAACTGAGCATCGATAAATATGGAAAAAGTTGTTTACATAATTGGAGCGGGGTTTTCAGCGCCATTGGGTATTCCCGTTATGGGAAATTTTCTATTTAAGTCAAAAGACCTTTATTTCGACAACCCTGATAAATATGCTCATTTCAATCAAGTTTTTGAAACAATAAACAAGCTATCTGTAACTAAGAACTACTACGATTGTGATTTATTCAATATTGAAGAGATTCTATCGATAATAGAAATGAATGAGTTCTTGGAAGGCAAAAAGCTTAAAGTTGATTTTATCAATTACATAAAAAATGTGGTTAGCGCCTATACCCCGGCGAGCCAAGATATTGATAAGAACCTCCCGAGTAACTGGGAGGATTTCCTATTCGGGAGAAATCAAGATATTGCATTATATGGATATTTTGTGGCGAGTCTGATGGGATTGATTTTTGAAAAGAGGAAATCGAACCAGATAGTTACAATGCGGTCCCACGATTTCATGGCAGGTATATCACCTCAGCAACAAGCAAGATACGCAGTTTTAAGTCTAAATTATGACATGATCTTGGAGAATATGGCTTCAGCTATCAATGAGCAATATATCAATGATTGTCGAATCGAATTTAATAAGCTGTCATATGATTCTAGCTGGTCCTCAACACATTTAGCTAAATTGCATGGGTGCTTGAGTAACGATGAGATAGTACCGCCGACATGGGCAAAAGGAACACATGATTCTATTGTGCCAGTATGGAAAAACGCGTTCCAATTACTTAATGATGCGAATCACATTAGATTTATAGGTTATTCGCTACCCGTAGCAGATTCATACATTAAGTATTTATTAAAGGCAGCCGTAATAGATGCGCCGCATCTTAAATCTCTAGACGTCATCTGCATGGATAATGATGGGGCAACAAAATCTAGATATGATAATTTCTTCGAGTTTAATAACTACCGCTTTAAAAACGGCTCTGTCACTAATTATCTTCAAGTCTTGAAAGACCAAGTCCACTCAAGGAAAAATATAAAAAAAGATTATGTTTCTACTTCACATCTAGAGACAGCACACGAAACCTTTATGAACAATGCTTAACAAGCGCAGTCACGGCGACGGCTTTTTCGTTGCGGCTTCGCCTACACTACAAAGCCGTGCGTGCTGCGAGCGTTATGCCTTAATAGAGAACATCAAAGGGGTCAGGGTAGTTGATGTTTTGACCCCTTTGATTGGTTCATGCCCGTGCTGGGCGTACACAAGTTTATCCCGTTGATGTTCTGGTCTGCGTTCCGCTTTGGGGTGGCTTCGCTGCTGTAGCCAAAAACGCTACTACAGCCCAAACACAACGGACAAAAGCGCTGTATTTACAGGTGCCCCGTTTTTACGTAAATCAATGCGCCATTTTCTTTGGTGAAGGGGTTATGTCGACTTAGATGGGGGCTACGTAGCCATGAGCCTTGAGGATAGCTACCATGCTCATCATGAAAAGTACCCTCTAGTACAAAAATCTCCTCTCCACCCCAGTGTTGGTGGGCGTTGAATTGCGTGTTCGGCGCCCATTTCACTAACGCTACGTGCTCGCTTCCAAATTCATGTAGCGGCATGACGCTTAGGCCATCGACTAGCCCTGGGCGCCATGATTGTGTTTGGGTATCGATGACTTTTTGTTGTGTATCTGCTTCGTCAAACTGTTGTAGTTTGACGAAAATAGTCGCGCCTTCTTTGCCTATTTTAGGTGTGTGTGATGTGCCTATGGGGTTGCGTACATAACAGCCTTTACCATAGCTTTGATGCTCGTCAGAAAACACACCGTCGAGCACAAAGAACTCCTCGCCACCTGTATGGGTATGTGACGAAAATTCACTAAAGGGTTCGTAACGCACAATAGAGGTTGCACGTGCTATTTCGTCACCCATTCTATCGAGCATCATTCGTTCCACGCCAGGCATGGGCGAGTCAACCCAGCGATAGTCATCGGGTCGAATTACAATTCGTTGTGAAAAGTCCGTATTGATTTGTGTCGTCATTTTAAGCACCAAGCTATTCGTTTAGTTTCTACCCGCAGTCACTCCGCCATGCACATCCCAAATGGCACCTGTTACCCAGCGGGAGCAATCATTTAAGAGGAACATGATGCTGTTGGCAATGTCATCCGGTGTATCGATGCGGCCTATAGGATGAAATTCATCAAATCCCGCTAAGGCATGTAAACCAGCTTTAGCCATTGAATACGTCGGAGAAGGTGTTGCTTTAATGGCTTGCTTAGCCCACATGGAACCAATATGTACAACAGAGCCTCGCCGTTGTCGTCTGTTGAGTAATTTAGAGATAAGAAAAACCGGCAGGTAGGCATAAAACAATACGCGAAGAGCGACCCTTTATTTATGCCTATATGAAAACCACGCAGGGTTTAGTTGGGATTTTAGGGAAGTCTACTGAGAGACAGGCTCAATGTATGGGATCTACCCTCTTTCAGTGTTATCGAATCGGCAGCCGCATTTGCCGTTTCCACGCAAAGCATGGCTTGATACGCCTCTGGACTGAACTGTGACAGCCGCGCGGCTTTTTCTTTCCAGGGGTTCCAGACAATACAGGATGAGCTACCGGAACTTTCTATCAGCGTGTTTTGGTTTTCATCTGTTGCCCCAGAACCGCGCATTATTTTTAAATCTTCGACACTGCCACAATACACGCGATCCGTTTCTTCACAAAAAGTGACAGGGCCGGTTTGATGTTTTTTCTTCCATCCGTCTAGAGCATCCAGATATTCGCAGTCATCCAACCCATGAATGCTGGTTTCTGAAATGTCGTGCGTTGGAAAATAGCTATGTAAGGCCTGAGTAAAATGGACGGTTTTCGGAGAAACGTTATGGGTAGTCAGCCGGAGAGACAGCTTTTCACCAATCTCTATCTCGAGGCTTAGATGAAGAGGGCCGGAGGTCTCGAGCAATTTGAGACGAAGGGTGGTACCCGCCTCATGGGAATTATAATCGTAAAGCCCCCAGGTACCGGTGCGGGCAAATCCGTGCGCTGGCTGAGCGGGTAATTTTTGAAACTCGCTTTGCACTGGTTTTGGATTGCGGTTCAAATCACCAAACCAGGGCCAGCAAATAGGGATACCCGTTCGCACAGCTTTGCCTCGCTGAAATTGTGCATCAGGGTTTTCCCATAATAGTGGGGCTGAGCCATGTGGCTGGAATTGAATAAGCTGGCCTCCCTGGAGAAGCACCACGGCACTTGCCAAATGGTTATTGATTTGCAGGGCGGGCAAGTCGCCGATTCGAATACACTGTATGGGAAGTTGTTTCAAAATATCACTCAAGCTTGATTAGTTTTTTATAGCAGGCTTCTGTGCAATACCAAATAACCAACCATTGTCGATGGCGTCAAACTCAAGATGAGCTCCAGTCGTTCTTCAAAAAATCTAGTTTAAGTCGATTTTTTCAAATGCGAACGAGCCAATAAAAAACGCATTGTAAAGCCGATACGGATACTGCACAACGCAGCAAAGTTTGAGCAAGATGAGTTGCCCTTGAATGTAGAATCAACTGGAATTATAGTCCCGCTATAAAGAGTAATTTGAGCGGCTGCGCCTCTCTATTGCTAGCATATTAGACTTTCATACATTCGAATAACCCCCATAATTTGAGGCTATAAAGCATGGATTTAGATGTTTATCTATCTGGTGAAATACATACCGATTGGAGAGAAAAAATAATTGAAGGCTGTAAAGCAAATAACCTTTCTATCTCCTTTTCATCCGCAGTGACCAATCACGAAGCCAGTGATGGCGCAGGCGATTTGTTAGGGGCCGAAGAGAAAAACTTCTGGCGCGATCACAAGTCGGCGAAAGTAAACGCCATCAGGACAAAAACACTCATTGAAAGTTGTGATGTCGCGATCGTTCGTTTTGGAGAGAAATACAAACAGTGGAATGCTGCATTTGACGCGGGTTACTGTGCTGCACTCGGTACGCCTTATATTACGTTACATAACGAAGATATCATCCATCCGCTCAAAGAGGTGGATGCCGCAGCACTCGCATGGGCAACAACGCCTGAGCAAGTAGTTGAGATTTTAAAATATGTGGTCAGTACCAAGTAAACCCTGACATAAGCATTAACGGCAGGTTACAACGGTGACGACTTTGTTTTGCTGCCCTGTCCTGCCCAACCCTGCCAATCTATCGAATATGTTTGAGGGGTAGGCAGCTACGACTAAGCGGAGTTTTCATCACAAAGCTGGACTGTACCCCACTTACACCCTCTATTCTGGTCAATTTTCCCAGTAGAAACTCCTGGTAGCGCTCCATATCCGGCACGACTACTTTGAGCTGATAATCCGCTGCCTGGCCTGTGATCAGGCAGCATTCCATTACTTCCGGATAACCTGCAACTTTATTTTCAAAATTTTCAAAGCGATCCGGTGTATGGCGATCCATGCTGATGGAGACCAGTGCGGTAAGCTTCAAGCCCAGGGTATCCGTATCCAGCAGGGTTACGTATCGATCAATCACCCCATCATCTTCTAACTGTTTAACACGGCGAGAACAGGGAGATGGAGACAAACCCACCTTATCAGCCAGTTCAAGATTGCTGATGCGACCATTTTCCTGCAATGCATCCAATATTCGTTTATCAATTCGATCTAATTTCATCGCAAATCCACCCTACCCACTAAAGCAATAATTCCACTGCATCCAACTATAACGCAATAATTACCCCTATAAGTGGATATTACAAGATAGATACCCTAATTTAGTCTAGATTAGCGAATCAATTAACAACCACTCGCCCTTCGATCGCACCTATACTTTCTGCCAACGCTGCAACCTGCCCTCCAAATGCCGTTCACGAGATGACTATTTGGAAGCTACCCCAAAAAGGTGAAGGTAAGCAGCGGCTTATATAACACCCTTCATATAACACCGGACGGACCGCATAGATGAACAATCAGCCCACAGCCACCACTACAAAAAACTTCAATCACCGAAAGTATGCCCCTGCGCCAGCGATAAATCTTAGCGATCGCAGCTGGCCAGACAGTACAATCAAACAGGCACCGATCTGGTGTAGCGTTGATCTTCGGGATGGTAACCAGGCTCTTATTGAACCCATGTCGGTAGAACAAAAATGTACTCTGTTCTCTTTATTAGTTGAGATTGGCTTTAAGCAGATTGAAGTGGGGTTTCCTGCAGCTTCGCAGCCGGATTTTGATTTTGTGCGGCGATTGATTGATGAAAACCGTATTCCCGATGATGTCACCATTCAGGTATTAACCCAGGCGCGGGAAACTTTAATCAACAAAACCTTCGAAGCACTGGAGGGTGTCGGTAGCGCGATTGTCCACCTCTACAACTCTACCTCCAAAATACAACGCGAACATGTATTCAAATCCGACAAAGCAGGTATCACTGAAATTGCGATAACTGGCGCAACACTGGTGAAAGCCTGTGCGGAGAAATACCCGCAAACCCAATGGGCATTTGAATACTCACCGGAAAGCTTTACTAATACTGAGGTAGATTTTGCGGTTGAAATCTGTGATGCGGTGAACCAGGTCTGGCAACCTACCCCAGAGAATCCTGTGATTATCAATTTGCCCTCAACCGTGGAGGTGACTACCCCCAATGTATACGCTGATCAGATTGAATGGTTTTGTCGCCATATTAAAAATCGCGAATCAATTATCATCAGCCTGCATACCCACAACGACCGGGGTTGCGCGGTGGCGGCTGCGGAGCTAGGTGTAATGGCCGGAGCTGACCGGGTAGAGGGCACGTTAATGGGCAACGGTGAACGCACCGGAAATATGGATATCGTCACCATGGCGATGAATCTGTACAGCCAGGGCATCAACCCTGAACTAGATCTTTCAGACATGAACCGCATTATTCAAACCGTTGAACAAACGACCGCCATCTCGGTACATCCGCGCCACCCCTACGCCGGTGAGTTGGTCTATACCGCGTTTTCAGGCAGCCATCAGGATGCCATCCGCAAATGTATGGGGCTTTATGATGCAAATGAACCCTGGGAGGTTGCCTACCTGCCCATTGATCCCCGTGACCTTGGTCGTAATTACGAGGAAATTATCCGTATCAATAGCCAATCTGGGAAAGGCGGCGTTGCCTATCTGTTGGAGCAACAAAGTGGCCTGCAGTTACCGCGCTGGCTACAAATTGAATTCAGCCAGGTGGTACAAAAGGAATCGGAAAACATGGGCGGTGAGATCGACGCGAATGCGATCTGGAATCTATTTGATCAAACCTATCTGAATCGAAAAAACGGCCTAACCGTTGATAACTTTCAACTCAACAACAACCAGCTACAGGCCACACTTATTTTTGGGGACAATTCCGAGAGCAACTCTGGGAACCAGACCTTTCAAATAAGCGGCAGTGGTAACGGGCTACTGGAATCAGCGGTGAATGGATTGCAACAACGCTTCGAAACCCCAATAGAAATTTTGGAATATAGTGAGCACGCCCTGAATCACGGCACCGAATCAAAGGCGATTGCCTATATCAAAATTCGGTCTGGACAACAATACAGTTGTGGGGTCGCGATACATCAGGATGTGCTGCGCAGTTCGATCAATGCATTGCTAAGTGCCGCCTGCCCCATATTGATGCACCAGACAGTGGCACCAGCTTGAATGAGCAACTAATGTGCACCTGTAAAAATTTATAACCATATTGTGAATACGGAATTTATTTATCGCTGATACTGACCTACACTATTGATAATGGAAAATTGGAAAACTCAGATTTTGTTGGAAAGCACCTAACAAAGACAATGAAGGCCCACGAGTATTCATAGATGAAATCCAGGCAAAGTTCCGATAAAAAGTATTCAACCAGTCAGCCTCCAGAAGAAAATTTGATTATCAATTTTCGCCTGGAGCTTAACAAGTACTTCGGCCTACTGCTCCTTGCTCTTCTAAGCCCGTATGCGGTGACCCATATCATTGCAGGGGACCTAATGACATCGATTTTTCCAACCACCATCGTGATACTGGCGGCACTGAATTCGATCTCCATTATCCGCAAAAAAAAACAGATAAAAGCCTTCAATTTTTTCTATGTAATTGTTTTGGTTGCTCTGGTAATCGGTTTCTTCCTGGAAGGTTCGCTGATTACTTACTGGCATTACCCTTTCGCACTTATCATTCTTTTTAGCGTCGGTCAAAAACGAGCACGGATAATGCTGCTGCTCAGCATAGTAATACTGGTACCAGTAGCCTTTTATACGACCGATACAGCAACTGCTGCACGTTTCGCAGCAACCTATTTTATGGTCTGCGTATTGGGTGATGTGGTGGTAAGGCTTATGGATGAAGCTCACCAACAACAGGCTCTACTCACAATTACTGATCCACTAACCGGTGCATTGAACCGCCGCTCCATGATCTACCAACTTAAAGATGCTGCCGCGGGCTGCCGCCGCGGGCTGGGTACAGCAGCCTTGCTCACGATCGATATCGACCACTTTAAAAATATCAACGATACCTATGGGCACCAGGTAGGAGACGATACACTGAAAGCGGTGGTTGGTGCCCTTACACAACGTAAGCGCGAACTGGACAAGCTATTCAGAACCGGTGGCGAAGAGTTCATCATGCTGATCCGCAACCTGGATAAAAAAGGTTCAATCGCCTTTGCCGAAAGCCTTCGTGCAGCTGTGGAACAAACTGATATCACCCACGGACAGCGGGTAACGGTAAGTATTGGTGTTGCGGATTACATACTCGATGAAAGTGTTGATGACTGGATTAGACGTGCCGACGACCAAATGTATCTGGCCAAACGACATGGTCGCAACCGTGTATCCCCCCCGCACATCACAGGAGTACCAGCAGAGGAAACAGGCTAGAAAGCTTAAGCAGCATGCCCCTCAAACTTATACAAAATCTGCCGTGACCTCCATCACCACATCAAATCATCGGGAATCTTATAGTCCGCGTAAAGGTCATCCTCATCGGCTATATCAGTAGGTTTTTCCGCACGAAAGATAATACGACTGCTGTCCCGTTCTGCAATTCGATCCGCCACAAGAGCCGGCACAAGAATGTACTGATCTCCCTGCTTCACGACCACAATCACACCCTTGCTTAACTGATTAACCTGCTTACTGCTTACCAGCACCCGTTTGATGGTTTTACCATCGGCAAACTTAAATTCCTGCTCACCATCGGATTGAATTTTGTTGGTTTCAATCAGCTGTTTGATCTGAGCAGCAATCGCTTTACGCGCGGCTTTATCCGTTTTTTGCAGATTGAGCTGTTTATCCTTTGCAACTTTATCGGCTCGGGATTTCTCAAGTTGCAACCTGTTTTTTTCAGCCTCAAGCTTATTCAGCTTCTTCTGCTGCTGATTTTTTGGCCGCTTTTCCTGCGCAAGCTGCTTCGCTTTTTTCTTGCTAACCAGACCTGATTTTTTTAGTTGATCGCTTAATGAATCTGCCATTTTTATACTTAAATACTATTTTCTATATTAGGGGAAGTAGGAGAAGGTAGCTTACAGGGTCAGAATAAGACCTGTATATAAGCATTAAACCAACTCAACCGCCATCGCGACGGCTTCACCGCCACCAATACAAAGCGCCGCGACACCCTGTTTTTTTTGTTGCTTTTGAAGCGCGGCAATTAGCGTAACCAATATCCGTGCACCACTTGCGCCAATAGGATGACCCAATGCACAGGCACCTCCATAAATGTTCACTTTTTCAATATCCAGATTTAATTCCTGAATTGCTGCCATCGCAACCACCGCAAAGGCTTCGTTGATTTCAAACAGATCAACCTCATCCACGGACCAGCTCACCTGTTCAAGCAAGTTTTTTATGGCACTGACCGGAGCTAATGTGAACTCGGCAGGCTTTTGACCAAAACTGGTTTGACCTACGATTTTAGCAAGCGGCTTTAAGCCGCGTTTTTCACATTCCGATTGCCGCATTAACACTAGCGCGGCAGCACCATCTGAAATAGAACTGGCATTAGCCGCAGTCACCGTCCCACCTTTTTTAAAAGCCGCTGGTAGAACCGGAATTTTATCGGGGCGCGCTTTCGGTGGCTGCTCATCCTGGCTAACTGTCACTTCGCCTTTGCGGGTTTTAATGGTGACAGGAGCCAGCTCGTCGTCGAAACTACCCTCCTCCATCGCCGCCTGGGCTCGCGCCAAAGAGCGCAACGCATATTCATCCTGCTGCTCGCGGGTAAATGAGTATTTGTCAGCACATAGCTCTGCATAAACTCCCATCGCCTGACCTTCGTAGGCATCTTCCAATCCATCAAAGACCATGTGATCAACCAGTTCACCATGTCCAAAGCGATAACCACTGCGGGCTTTGGTTAACATATGAGGAGCACTGCTCATGTTTTCCATCCCCCCTGCCACGACGATTTTGTAGCTGCCTGCGACCAGACTATCGTGGGCCAACATCACCGATTTCATACCCGATCCACAGACTTTGTTGACGGTTGTGCAGTCGGTAGTCAAGGCTAGATCTGCCCCGAGTGCAGCCTGCCGCGCCGGAGCCTGCCCTAGCCCAGCGGGTAACACACAACCCATGATCAATGCATCCACATCCTCGCTCTTTACACCGGCCCGCTCAACCGCAGCTTGAATCGCTACAGAGCCTAACTCGGTCGCTTTTACTGCGCTGAGATCACCCATAAAACCACCCATTGGGGTGCGCGCCATACCTACTATTACAATCGGATCCTGTTGCATCTGCGTTTCCTTATCTGACTATTTTGATACATTCATCGCTAAACCTTAACGCCCTGAGATAATAACAGCCCGAACGGTGGACTTTGGAATATCCTGCTTTTATTCTGAAGTCACGCTATATCACAGAAGATATACAGAACATGGTATACAACAGATACGCTAAAAATAACAAGGGGAAACCGATGACCAACTCTTCGCAGGATGCACTCAACTCTCAAATCACTCAGAGCGCTGAACTCTCAATGGCAGGCATGGACATTCCCTGGTTGCTAGAACAGTGGGTCGATAAAACCCCAGACAAACCATTTCTGATTTGGGAACCGTTCTCCGGCGAAAGCGAAAGCTGGTCATTCAGACGATTGCGGGATGAGTCCCGCTCCCTTGCCTCTGGCCTCGCATCAAAAGGCGTGAAAGCCGGCGACTTTGTATTGATCCATCTGGATAATTCACCAGAATTTGTGATCAGCTGGTTTGCCTGTGCGCAGTTGGGTGCGGTAGCAGTGTCCACTAATACCCGCTCCGTGGCCCGTGATCTCAGTTATTTTGCAGATCACGTTAGTGCTGTCTGCGCCATTACCCAACCAACCTTTGCCGAACTAATTAAGGACAGCTGCCCCGAAATTGGCTTTTTGGTGGTTACGGATAACGATGTAGGGGTCGCTGCCGAAGTTGATGCCAGCATTCGCTATATGCCCTTTGCAAGCCTGCTGGACACACCGATTGATCTGCCAGAAAGAGCTACCGACCCGATGGCAAATCTGGCGGTGCAATTTACATCCGGCACCACATCCCGCCCCAAAGCGGTACTCTGGACCCACGCTAACGCGCTATTCGGTGCTCGAGTTAACGCCGCGCATATGCGGCTGGTGCAGGACGATATCACCCTGACATTTTTGCCATTGTTTCATACCAACGCTCAAGCTTATTCAATGCTTGGCTCCCTTTGGGGTGGCGGCACAATGGTATTGCAGCCCAAGTTTTCTGCATCACGTTTCTGGCCGGTATCCGTCAAACATCACTGCACCTGGTCATCGATGATCCCCTTCGCATTTAAAGCACTGGCGGGACAAAAAATGCCAGAGCACAATTATCGTTTCTGGGGCACCGGCGCACATATTCCCATGGTCAAAGAAATTTTTGGAATCGAAAGTATCGGCTGGTGGGGCATGACCGAAACCATCACTCACGGCATTGTCACCGATCTTGATCACCCAGGCCCAGCGGGCAATATGGGCCGAGCAGCACTGGAATACGGCATCCAAATTCGCCGCTCCGATGGCAGCATGGCCAAACCCGGAGAAAAAGGCCATCTGTTTATCCACGGTGTACGCGGCGTCAGCTTATTCAAGGAATACTATGGTGACGCGGATGCAACCGCCAAATCATTCGATGAAAACGGCTGGTTTGATACCGGCGATATTGTGCGTATTAACGAATGCGGAGCACTGTTTTTTGCCGACCGTGACAAAGACATGCTGAAAGTAGGCGCAGAAAATGTCGCCGCATCAGAAGTTGAAGCGGTAATCATGGCCACCGAACTGGTAAGTGAATGTGCAGTCGTTGCCCAAAAGCACTACATGCTGGATGAAGTCCCCGTGGTATTTGTAATCCCCAATCCAAACGGGCAGTCACTCTCTGAAGCAGAGTTAAAGGAAAAACTAATCACATACTGCTCCGTGAATTTAGCGGACTTCAAAGTAGTACGAGATGTACATATAGTGGATAGCTTGCCGCGCTCCACATTGGAAAAAATTGCCAAGAATGAGCTTCGAAAACAGCTCCCAAAAATTGAGTCGGGAAAATAGCACCGTCAGATCTGTTAAGGCCATATGCTGAACAGATATCACCTCAGCACCTGATCAAGCGGTCTACCCCGACTGAGGATGAAAAATAGGCGTGTCAGGGATTTCCACCATGCTAGATTTCATAATTTACAATTGCCCATGTTATGTACTTAATATCACAATAGATGGAAAACCTATCCACCTATATACAACCAAAACGTGGCAAATGGGTTCCGCTTACTAACGCTAGTAGGTCAAGAAAGGAGACTGGAATTGAAACGTACAAAACAAACTCTTCTTGAGCAAATGAAAATAAGTGATGTTGAGATCTCGCATCGCATGCAACTACTAACTCTTAACAAAGATGAATTGGATTTATTGTATAGTCACAAGAAGATAATTGAAGACAATATCGACATTATTGTTGACGAGTTTTATGAGAAACAAACTGAAATAGACGAAATATCTTTGTTGATTGGAGATGCAGATACACTAATACGTTTACGAACAGCCCAACGAAAATATGTCATGGATCTATTTTCCGGGAATTATGATAGTGAATATGTCAATAACAGGCTACGTATTGGTATGGTACATAAACGCATTGGCGTTGAACCAAAGCTCTATCTTTCAGCCGTAAGAACTTTAAAACATATTGTAACTAAATCGCTAAAAAGAATAATCACAAAGCGTGAAATATTAGAGGAAACCTTAGATGCTCTTGACAAGCTACTCTATTTTGATACAACTTTAGTATTTGATACTTATATTGATTCTTTAGTAGGGGAAATTGAAAATGCCAAAAGCAAAACCGAAGTATATGCTAAAAGCTTAGAAGAAAAAGTGGCTGAAAGAACTAAGCAATTAGAAGAACAAGCGCAAAAAGATCCATTAACCAATCTATATAATCAAAGAGCAATGCAAGAATCTCTTAGAAGAGATCTTTCGAGCTCAAAAAGGCGTCAGGTAAAATTATCTTTTGTATATTTTGATATTGATAAGTTTAAAGATATAAATGACAAATTTGGGCATATAAAAGGTGACAAAGTTCTAAAAAATATAGGACAGGCCATGCTCAATAATGTTAGGGATACTGATACGCCATGCCGCTATGGTGGCGATGAATTCTGCATAATAATGCCTGAATGCAACTCTGAAGATGCCAAGTCTATTTGTGAGAGAATCATAAAAGAATTCCGCGATAAATACCCTGAAATTTCTCTTAGTATAGGAATAGCAGAAACAGGTTTAGATGAGTATATTGATGGAGACACGCTCATTAAAAAGGCTGATAAAAACATGTACTTGGCGAAAGAAGAAAATGGATTTCAAATTCGAGTATAAGGTTAAATACATAGATATCTAACAAAAAAATTTACTTTGGAAACTTTGAACTTTGGCCTAAAAAACTGGCAGTAGCTCAAATTTGCAGGTTATTAATTCGTTATATGCCATGCTGAATACTAGAACAGTAGCAATACAAACGGCGCGCAGAGTGCTTTGGGTCAATTTAATATTGACCTTTTTAGTTTCCGTATTTTCTCTATTTTTTGTTCCATTTTTCCATGAAAACACCATGGGTTGGTTTGTTGTAATTCCTGTTGTTGGTTATATTTTGGTTTATTACTCTATGAGTTTTCGTAGCAAAATTACAGTTGACAAAGCGTTTAATTATACCATTTGCATACCTGATCACTCTTCAAACACTAGTCGTAAAATCCCATTGGAATATATTACCCATATTGAAATTTGTGAGTATAGGTTATTCAACAATAGTAATTATTATCCATGTGGTGTAGACCAAAGTTATTTTTACACCAAAACTATGTTTGGGTACATAGGATTAGGGCTAATCGTCTGCTATAAGATTCCTAAATCCTTGTCTGGAGACTCAATAACACGAGGTATATGTTTTCCTGAATCTAAGGCAAATGAATTCTTGAAATTTGTTAAGGAGAATACTCTTGGTTGATCTTAAGACAAAATTATTGGATGTGCGGGGTTCTTCTAAACAGGTACTCAGTATTCGAATCGTTGCAGCGGATATTTGATTCGCGACCCATTTACTATCGAAAAACAAGCGTCGCCCAAACCCCCCCTGAACTCAGGCGTTAGCCATCCGTGGTACCCACATTTAGTAGACACCTTCTATAGTGATATTACCTAGAAGGAGGTGCTCATCATGGCACGTAAAAAGAACCCTGCTTATCCCGAAGAATTTCGTCGGGAAGCAGTTTAACTCCGTAGACGGTGTCGACTACTCAAAGAAAGAAAGTGAAGAGCTACGTAAGCTTCGTAGAGAGAACAAACGCCTGCAAGAGGAGATGGCCTTTCTAAAAAAGGCTGCTGCGTATTTATGCCCTATGTGTACTTCGCGAACAACCAAGAATGAAGTACGCGCTCATACTCCAACATGTGGACGATTTTTCCGTTGTGTTGATGTGCCGTGTATTGACCGTGTCACGCTCAGGATTCTATCGTTGGTGAGATGCACCACAAAGCACTAGAAATATCCGCAAGTCGCAAATGGAGCAGTTGGTAAGGGAAACCTATCAGGAATTCGAAGCCGCTTATGGGGCGCCCAGGATCACTAAAGAGTTGAATGAGCTAGGTTATCCTTGTTCACTTAATTATATTGCTGGCATTATGACTGAGCAGGGAATTAAGGCTAGAAACGGCAAAGGTTTTAAATACTCCAGGCACAGCCTCACAATGAATAACGTCTCGGATAATCTTCTGTGGCGAGATTTCTATGCCGCAAAGCCGAATCAAAAATGGACCAGCGACATCACCTATATCTGGGTAACTGATCGTTGGCTGTACTTAGCTACTGTGATGGACCTTCATTCTCGCCGTATTGTTGGCTGGAGCTTAGATACCTCAATGACTGAAGCGCTGATCACAGATGCGCTTGGAATGGCTTTTAAGCAGCGGAGCGTGAGGCCTGGCTTAATCGTTCACTCTGACCGAGGTACACAGTATCGCTCACAGGGATATATTGATTACCTAAATTCAAAGGGATGCAGAATTAGTATGAGCCGAAAAGGAAATTGCTGGGACAACGCACCTATGGAATCATTCTTCAGTCGTTTAAAGGTCGAGCTGATATACGCTAAGAACTACCGCTCGATCGAAGAGGCAAAGTCCGGTATCTTTGCGTACATCGAAATATTTTATAACCGTAAAAGAAGACACTCTGCAAACGACGACATGAGTCCTGTTGCGTTTGAGGAGCTAGCAGCTAGCGCTGCTTAATTAGGGTGTCTATTTTTTGTGGGGAACACCAGCTTCTCAAAGAAATGAATGAATACGTAACGATACACGGCAATAAATGAAAATAGGCTGATATAAAAGAACCCGTAGAGTGGGCTGTGGATGAAATTTGGAAAAAGCAGAAATGGCTTTCTCGCGCCGCTTTTGTATCAAAGGGTGAAACCTCGGATTATGTAGGGCAAAACTGTAACCCTAAATACACTGAGTTAATCGAAGATGGTTGGAGCCATGATCACTGTGAAATATGCTGGTGGTCACTACATGAATTAGAAAATTCAGACTCCGGAGAAGGTTATACAAATGATGGGCGCAGTTGGTTATGTACAGAATGTTACGAGCAATCTGTTGTCACCAAGGCATAACAGGTTGCTCGAGTTCACTCCGGGCTTTCGGATCTCTGTGGGACAAACACTGAGGTTTCTTTTTTACGTACCTCAGGATGACAACAACATATCCGAAAATATTCCAATCATGGATAGCTTTATGGGTGTATCAGTTTACACCTATGTCGGCACTGTCGGCGATGAAGTCCATACAGAGCGCACCCAATCAGAAGAAATTTTAAGTGTCATACAGGCGCAAACACTCGGAACACGATCGGAGCCTCAATGAAAATATGTGCTGCTCAATTAGAACCAAAACCTGGTGATGTTGAATTTAATATTAGTCAGCATAATAACCTTATAGAAAAGGCGATAAATAGCCATGTGGATCTTATATGTTTTCCGGAGTTATCCTTAACTGGCTATGAACCTAGTTTAGCGAACTCCCTTGCTACATCAATTAACGATGAGCGGTTTGATCTATTTCAAAAACTAAGTGATGAAAACAGGATTATTATTTGTGTTGGTATGCCTATAAAAAGCGAGAACGGAATTTTGATAGGTTTAATTATATTTCAGCCCAAATTAAACCGAAGGTTGTACTCAAAGCAGATTTTACATGCTGATGAGATTCCTTTTTTCGTGGCAGGCAATAATCAAACCTTGATAAAGTTCGGAACTGAAATAATAGCACCAGCTATATGTTTTGAGTCACTTCAAGACTCTCATGCTAGTGCTGCAAAAGAACAAGGCGCGAGTGTATATCTTGCAAGTGTTGCTAAGAATGAATCAGGTGTTATAAAAGGAAATAAACATTATTCATCAATTTCTAATCAATATAATTACATCACGCTTATGTCAAATTGCTACGGGCGCTGTGATAACTTTGAAAGTGTTGGATCATCTGCTATCTGGAACAGAGAAGGCAAGGCTATTGCAACACTCAAACAGTCAGCTAATGGGTTTGTGGGAATAGATACCATATCAGGCGAAACATTTGTAGTAAATTAACAGTGCGCCTAACAAAAAATTCAAGTCGTTCGCTACCGCCTACTGGGAGGTGCAAAAGGCGCGAGCCCCTTATTTAAGCATTACGTATCTTGATGCAGCTAAAATAAAGTAAGCTTAGTATAGAGATGGCCGTATATGACCATCTCCAGTTCGCAGCGTGCTATTGGATTAGAGGGAATTGGACTACAGATAAAAGGTTTCCATCTGGGTCGCGAAACCAAGCAACTATAGAGTCATCGGGGGTTCTCAATATACCATTAGCTTCATGGGGGAATCCCTCGAACCTTTCAAATATAATGCCTTGATTCGTTAATGACGTTACAACACTATCCACATCTGTAACGGAAAATCCCAGAACTGTATGTTCAGTAGGTGTTGTCTCCGCTATTGGGGAAACTCGTAGAACGCTTCCATTTACGTCATAAACTAAAGCCCCATCAGATTGTTCCTTGATCGATAGACCTAGTAGACCACTATAAAATTTTTCTGATTCATCTATACGGGAAGTCCAAATAATGGTCTGCAATTTTGAATTTGATAGCATTTTTTACTCCATAATTGATTATTAGTGTGGGGAATCCACAAAATTATCAATGCCAGCAATCAGCAGTAACGGAGCTTTTAATATAGCCAGAAACAGAAAAGCCGCGACAAGCGCGGCTAAATGACGCACTAGCAATATGTATGTTAACTGTGCGAGTCAATAGAAATTTTTAGTTTTAATATGTTATGTTAATTATTGGAGGTTCACTTAACAAACCAAGTAAGAATGACGCGCTAACACGCGCCTTTTCTGATGCATTAACTTCTTATAGGAGAAAAGGTATGAAAAAGAATCCGCAAGATTTTGTAGCAATGAAGGGCTCCAAACCCATCCCCATGTTGACCGCATATACCTGCCCGATTGCCAGAAGTATCGAGAACGCTAATATTCCAGTTATTCTTGTTGGTGACACAGTTGGAATGGTTGAAATGGGCTTTGATAGCACCCGTGATGTCACCATAGAACATATGGAGTACCACATTGGTGCTGTGCGCCGCGGTGCGGAGAATACCCACATAATCGGTGACTTACCCTACGGTACAGATATAGACCCGGAAACGGCACTCACCAACGCACAGCGGCTTATCCACGCAGGTGCAGACAGCGTGAAAATGGAAGGTCCCAATATCCAAGTTATCCAGCACCTGGTGAAACACAATATTCCTGTGGTGGGACATACCGGATTGCTTCCCCAGACAGCCAAAAATTTCAAGCAAGTGGGTCAATCGAGCGAAGAAGCGGCGAGAGTTATGAAAGACGCTCAAGCCATTTGGAATGCAGGTGCATTCATGGTGGTGCTTGAACATATCCCTTATTCTCTGGCAAACAAGATCACCAGCGTTTTGCCTATTCCGACGATTGGCATCGGTGCTGGTCCAGATTGCGATGGGCAGGTTTTGGTCATTAACGACGCACTGGGACTCGGTGACTACTGGCCTCCATTTTCGAAGCAGTATGCGTACATCAGTAAAACCATTCAGGAAGTCGCGAACGAGTTTTCGAAAGAGGTCGAATCAATGAAGTTCCCGAGCAACATCATTTCATTCACTGGTACCAACAGAAGTTGACACGATATTCAAGGGGGCACCAACTCGGCCGTGCTCCGTTGCCGCCCAATACCACTAACGTTAGAGGGCAATTATAGCGAATGGATGAAGATAAATATGTTGAATGCAGCATTCACGGAAAGCAGCAAGCTACTTTCGTGTGTCAGCATATAATTCAGACACTGCATGACGAAAAAGTCAGAGGTTTTTGATGGGCAGATGATCCCTCAAATCCCAGACCCGATGCGTGGTGTTCTGAGTGTGAAGCCAAAGTTCAAGAAACAGATGGCGCCTGGAGTGATGAAAGCGAGTCTTTTGCCGGGGTTAAGCTTTTGTGTGGCATGTGTTACGACAGAGCAAGAGATATTAATCTTGGCCCAAAAAAAACAATGGTGGCAGTTTTGGAAATAATGCCTTCTAACCATCACATCAAATGCGCTTTTGACGTTGCGTCATTTATGTGGGCGATACGAGTTAAATGAATCTTAAGGAATTCACATTGATATTGGAGTTTTACCGTGAACACTGGGCTTAAAACAAATTGCTTGTTGTAGCCCTATGCGCGAGACCATCTACATGCCGGTTTGCTCTAGGGAATCCCTAAAGCAAGCTATCAATGCGGATTGAGTATCGGATAAGCGAGAACACATAATGAGAAAACTAATAGATTTAAGTCATACCATTGAAGATGGCCTAGTGACGTATAAAGGTTTACCAGCGCCGATAATTTGCGACTATTTGAGTCGAGAAAACTCGAAGGAGATTTATGCGAAAGGGACAACTTTTCAAATAGGTAAGATCGAAATGTGTTCGAATACGGGGACCTATTTGGATTCACCTTTTCATCGGTACGAAAATGGTAACGATATATCCGAACTTAGCCTTGAGTCAGTGGCGGGTCTAGATGCCATTAAAATTATTGTTCCTGAAACAGTCACAGCAATTAGTAGAGAATATTTTCAAAATCATCATGTATCGGGTAAAGCTGTGCTTATTCAAACAAATTGGTCCAGCCACTGGAATACGGAGCAATACTATGAAGGTCACCCATATCTTACTGAAGATGCTGCCCGATACCTAAAGGACAATGGGGCTGTATTGGTAGGCATAGATACATACAATATTGATGATGTGAGTGGTAAAGAGCGCCCAGTCCATTCAATATTGCTTGGCTCGGATATACTTATCGTTGAGCATCTGTCTAACCTTAAGTTGACACCGAGCGATAACTTTAAATTTTACGCTGTCCCAGTAAAGGTTAAAGGCTTTGGCACATTCCCCGTGCGGGCTTTTGCGGAAATACCTGGTTAACCAGGCGATGAATGCGATCACTAACCAATGGCACGTTTTATAGCGGATTAATCTGGCATTACTGACAGCTCACACATTCTAGCCTGCATATTCCCCGCTACTCTATCCGCAGCAAATTTAATTTTATCCGCTTGCTCACCAACAAAATAAGCATCAACCGCACCGTTGAAGTGTTCCAGCCAGCGCTCAAAGTGCGCGGGTTTAAAAGGAACCTGACGACCGAGCTCAAGGTGTATCTGCATAGGGTTTCGCCGATACCAGCCTGTCCCCCAAAGCATTTTTTCCCAATAGGCTGTTAATATTGGTAGGCGCTGGAAAATATATAGCTTATTGAAAAAAAAGGGAGCCAATAGTTCATCTTTAAGCACTTCAAGATAAAATGCTTCGACCAAAAAGCGTAGATCCCGACTATTTTCTATATCGCGTTTTTCCGTTGTTTTTAATCCAACCCGTTCATTCAATTCTCGCAGCCAATCCGGTGTTATATTTTCTGTAGGTTGTGTCATCATTGCTCCACTCAGCCATATTATTTAGGCAGGTCAAAATCATCGAGTATTGTCGTTTGAGTTACAATAATTTGATATGACTCTTTTCAATCCGCCCGATCAGCGATAGCTTTTCAGACATTTTTATTGCTTCCTTCCGCCTCAACCACTAGTAGCCCAAAGCCTAATTAGCTAGTTGAAAGCCTATCAACCAAGTACCATTTTTGCTCAGCCATCGACTGCTTTAGTCCTGTGAAGACATGGGATTCTGGTATAATGCGCATCGCGATTTCTCTACTATTTACCCTTACTTTAAGAAAGGGTTTGCTAACCAGTCATTAAACAAGACCTACTTCCTATGAGCAGCCTGATAAAAAATCCTGAGCAGATCGAAAAAATGCGCGTAGCCTCTCGACTCGCCGCAGAAACCCTTGAGATGATAGCGCCCTACGTACAGGCTGGCATCAGTACTGGCGAGCTAGACCGAATAGCTCACGATTATACGGTCAATACCCAAAACGCGATCCCGGCACCACTGAATTACAACGGCTTCCCTAAATCGATATGTACGTCGGTTAACCATGTGGTTTGCCACGGCATACCCTCGGACACCAAGATCCTTAAGAATGGCGATATCATCAATATTGACGTCACTACCATCAAGGATGGTTTTCACGGTGACAGCAGTGTGATGTTCTGTGTGGGTAAACCCAGCATTCTGGCGGAACGTTTGATCAGAATCACCCAGGAGTGTCTTTATAAAGGGATATCAGTTGTTAAGCCGGGCGCTCGATTAGGCGATATCGGCGAAATTATTCAGAAACATGCGGAATCAAACCATTTTTCAGTCGTACGGGAATACTGTGGCCATGGCCTTGGCGAGATCTTCCACGAAGAACCACAGGTTTTACACTATGGCACCGCTGGCACGGGCATGGAAATTGAGCCGGGCATGACCTTTACCATTGAGCCGATGCTAAATGCCGGGAAGCGCCACGTTAAATTGCTGCCCGATGAATGGACCGTTATCACTAAAGACCGGAAATTAACCGCCCAGTGGGAGCATACCCTGCTGGTTACTGAGGATGGCTGCGATATTCTCACCCTGCGTTCCAACGAGCAGCTACCTGACTACCTCGGATAATAAAATGCCTGACGAAACCCAGCCATTAGAAGCGCCTCAAAACTCTGTTATTGATCAGTTATCTGAGTCATTTGAAAGCTTTACCCGCAACGATGACTGGCAGATAAAAACCTGCAAGAAGATGATCCGCAGTAGCCAAAAGCTGATGGATCAGAACTTCCGCGATGGGACCAATATCGTCGAGATCGTCGAAGCCCGCTCATGGCTGATCGATCAAGTTTTAATTCGATGCTGGCAGCGAATCAATTGGCCTACACCGATCACCCTGATTGCAGTAGGTGGCTATGGCCGCGGCGAGTTACACCCCTATTCCGATATCGATCTGCTGATTCTAAGCGATGCTGAAGCCGATAAAAGCCTGCAAGAAGCGATCTCTCAATTCATCCAATTCCTTTGGGATATTAGTCTTGAAGTGGGGCATGCGGTTCGAACCACTCAACAATGCATTGAGCTTGCACAGAGCGATATCACCGTCTGCACCAACCTGATTGAATCCCGTGTGCTGATCGGTGAAAAGCAATATCTCGACACCGTACTCACGGCGCTCTATTCCAATCAAACATGGCCCGGGTCAACATTTTTTGATGCTAAGCTCGAAGAACAAAATCAGCGTCACGACAAATACAACGATACTGAATACAATCTTGAACCCAATGTAAAAAGCTCCCCCGGTGCGCTACGAGATATCCATATCATCGCCTGGATAACCCGCTATTATTACGCCAATCACTCGAGTGATGGCGCCCAATCAAACCTTTCGACCTTTGTGGACGACGAACTATTCACCTGGGAAGAGCTTACAGCACTGGAAGATTGCCGGCAGTTCCTTTGGAAAGTACGCTACGGCTTGCATATGCTGGCGCGACGCTCAGAAGATCGGCTACTGTTCGACCATCAGCGCAACTTAGCCGAAATATTTGGTTACAGCGATAACGATAATCAGCTCGCAGTCGAGCAATTCATGCGCGACTACTACAATACCGTTGGCCACATCAGCGACCTCAACGAGGTACTTCTTCAACATTTTGAGGAGCGTATTTTCAACGCTGGATTACCACGAAAAACCGTTGCGTTAAATTCACGTTTTAACGTCTGCAACCACTATATCGAGGTTAATTCAGAGCAGCTATTTGAATTGCAGCCCATCGCCATACTGGAAATTTTTGTAATCCTCGCAGAAAACCGCGAGCTGAAAGGCATCACAGCTCCAACTATTCGATTGCTGCGTAGAAGCCTAGAACTTATCGACGATGAATTCCGGCAAGACCGTGATAATGGCCAAATGTTTATGCGGTTGTTGGCGGCACCCTACAGCATGGTTACTCAGCTTCAACGTATGCAGCGTTACGGCATATTGGGGCAATACATACCCGAATATGGTCGCATCATAGGTCAGATGCAGCATGACCTTTTTCATACCTATACAGTGGATGCCCACACGTTACTATTGATGCGCTACCTGCGCCAATTTACCAACCCGTCCCATGAGGCACAATTCCCTCTGGTAAATCGGGTGATCAAATCGATTGAAAAGGTCGAGCTGCTGTTTCTAGCGGCACTATTTCACGATATTGCCAAGGGTCAGGGGGGCGACCACTCGTTGCTCGGTGAGCGGGATGCGCTGGAATTCTGTAACCGCATCCAACTACCCATGCGCGACGGCAAGTTGGTAGCATGGCTGGTCCGACAGCACCTGACCATGTCAATGACTGCCCAACGCAAGGATATTTCGGACCCCGATGAAATTCATAAATTCGCCGAGCTGGTAGGCGACCAAAGCCACCTTGACCACCTGTTTTTATTGACCGTTGCGGATATCAACGCCACCAATAACGAGCTCTGGAACGACTGGCGCGCGTCTCTGATGCGACAACTCTATCTGGAAACCCGCCGTGCACTCCGGCGAGGTCTGGAAAACCCTACGGGGAGGCAGGAGCTAATTGCTGAACGACAGGCCAGTGCCATTGTATTGCTAAATGACAAAGTCAGTGCTTCGCAGTGCGAAGATATCTGGCGAGATGCGGGGGATGAATATTTCCTGCGGGAAACCGCTCAAACCATTGCGGGTAACACGGAGGCCATCGCAAATCATGGTGATAGTCAGGAGCCGCTGATCGTTATCACTGAAACCACCAACCGGGAATTCGACGGCGGCACCCAGATTTTCATTTACACCCCGGATCAAGACAATCTGTTTGCAGCCAGCGCCTCGGCACTGGATTCGCTGAACCTCAGTATTCAGGACGCACGCATCATTACCTCCGGCGGTAATATGGTGTTAAACACCTACATTGTGCTTGACCACGAAGGTAAATCTCTTGGACACGATCCTGAAATACATCGAAAAATAAAGCAGGTCTTGTTGCGTGATTTAGCCGACTCAAACCAGTTTCCGGAGCTGGTAAAACGCCATACCCCAAGACAAAAACGCCACTTTAATACCCCGACTCAGGTTCTACTCAGCAATGATGATGTTGACATGCAGGCGGAGGAATCAAGCCACAATGGAACCCAGTACACATCAATGGAGCTGATCACCGCTGACCGGCCCGGCTTGCTCGCCAGGGTAGGTCGAGTATTTCTTGAACATGAAATATTGCTACATCAGGCCAAAATTGCCACCCTTGGTGAACGCGTAGACGACGTATTTTTCATTACGGACCTGCAACATCAGCCCATCATCGGCGCTGACCGTTTGCAACACCTGGCCGATGCCATACGCTCAGTACTTGATGAACAAAATGGAACCGCGAGCCACATCAGCCCATCGGCCACAGCATACTGAATTCACTAATATGAACCCATTGATAGACCAGCTCAACCCCTACCCTTTTGAGAAACTCCGGGCTTTAAAAGAGGGCATAGAACCCGTCGACAAACCCCATATTGCCTGGTCAATTGGCGAACCCAAACACACGCCACCCGCCTTCGTACTCGACGAGCTTACAGCCCAACTTGACCAAATCAGCGCTTACCCGCCGATAGCAGGTATTCCCGCGCTGCGACAGGCCATTAGCGACTGGAATATTAAACGCTACTCGCTACCTGAAAATGGGCTCAGCCCGGAAACCCAGGTGCTTCCGGTAGCCGGCACACGGGAAGGACTATTCTCCTTTGTACAGGCCGTAGTCGACCGCGACCAAACCGAACCGCTGGTGTTGATGCCCAATCCTTTTTATCAAATTTATGAAGGTGCAACACTGCTCGCTGGAGCCAAACCGTGGTTCTACCCTTGCGATGCAAGCAATGGGTTTCTGCCAGATTTGAGCGCGATTCCAGAGAGTATATTAAAACGTTGCCAGCTCATGTTTATCTGCACACCCGGCAACCCCAGCGGCGCAGTGATGCCGCTTGAGCAACTTCAAGAAGCCATTAAGCTAGCCGACAAATATGAGTTTGTGATCGCAAGCGACGAATGCTATTCGGAACTGTATTTCGACGAGTCAAACCCACCACCGGGACTACTGGAAGCCTGTTCAAAATTGGGCCGGCACGACTTTTCTCGTTGTATCGCGTTTAACAGTCTATCGAAACGCTCCAACCTTCCCGGGCTGCGTTCGGGGTTTGCAGCCGGGGATGCCAATATCATCCAAAAATTCCGCTTGTATCGAACCTACCACGGCTGTTCAATTCCGGTTCCACTACAAAAGGCTAGCATTAAAGCCTGGAGCGACGAGCAACACGTGATCCAGAATCGTGAGTTATATCGTTACAAATTTGACGATGTACTCGATATTATTGGGGATTCGCTGGGGCTTATTCAGCCCGAAGCCAGTTTTTATTTATGGCCAAAAACCCCGATTGACGATCAGATTTTTGTTCGCGATTTATTTCACAAACAACATGTAACGGTTTTGCCCGGCAGTTTTTTGGCCCGAAATTTTGAAGGCTATAACCCCGGAAAGAACCACATACGTATGGCGCTGGTAGCCACTCGCAGCGAGTGTACTGAGGCGGCCAAACGCATTCGCCAGTTTATTCAAGAACTCTAAGGGGGCCAGACCAAACCATGTCTACCACAAAAATTTACGGCATTAAAAACTGCGACACAGTACGTAAGGCCGTAAAATGGCTCGAAGCAAACCAGCAACCCTTTGAGTTTGTTGACTTCAAAAAAACTGCCCCGGATCAGCAACTGCTCGAAGGCTGGATCGGCCAGGTTGGTCTCGATAAACTATTCAACAAACGCAGCACCACCTGGAAAAAGCTACCTGAACAGGAACGTGCCGATGCGGATGAAAAGGCCATGATCGCCTGGATGCAGGAGTATCCAACTCTGATCAAACGGCCAGTACTTGAATACCAGGGCAACGTTCATCTCGGTTTTAAAGAAGCCGAATATCACTCCCTGATCAATGCGTAACCAAATTCACAACTGAATTCAAAAACGAACCCAAACAAACAAACAAGAGAACCCCATGACAACAACATCTTTTTTCAGCATCGCATTTGGTATCGGCACAAAAAACAACAAGGGAGATTGGCTTGAAGTCTACTACCCTGCCCCCTTACACCAACCAGATAGCGGGTTAGTTAATGCGATCACTGATGTGCTGGGTTATAAAGGCGGCAACCAGGCGCTAGATCTGGACAAAGACCAGCTTGAACCCATCGCATTAGCACTGGATGCCATTGCACCAGATCAGTCAGACATCATTCGCAGTATGGCCAGCAGCATGCAGCCACTGGTTGTGACACTTTTGGAAACCGATTCAGCCCTCAGCACAACCCCGGAAGCCTACTTAAAGCTACACCTGCTGTCCCATCGACTGGTCAAACCACACGGTCTGGACCTATCGGGTATCTTTCCGACATTGCCCAATGTGGCCTGGACGGATCAGGGTGCTATCGACCTCAGTGAGTTACAGCAAAGGCAAACGGAAGCGCGACTGAATGGTAGAGTGCTGGAAGTTTCATGTATCGACAAATTCCCCAAAATGACCAACTACGTCGTACCTACCGGTGTTCGAATCGCGCACACCGCAAGGGTTAGACTGGGCGCATATCTGGGCGCAGGCACCACCATCATGCACGAAGGTTTTGTGAACTTTAACGCCGGCACCATGGGCGAAAGTATGATCGAAGGGCGTGTATCCGCTGGTGTAGTCGTCAACAGCGGTAGTGACCTTGGCGGCAGCGCCAGCATTATTGGTACACTTTCCGGCGGCAATGATATTGTTATATCCGTCGGTGAGGGATGCTTGATCGGTGCCAACGCCGGACTTGGTATCCCATTGGGTGACCGTTGTACCATTGAGGCAGGCCTGTATTTAACCGCCGGTGCCAAAGTGAGTGTATTAGACAGTAACAACCAGTTCGTTGAAGTGGTTAAAGCACGGGAGCTGGCCGGCAAGCCGGATCTTCTGTTTATCCGTAACTCACAGAGTGGCAGCATCGAGTGTCGTACCAATAAAAGTGCCATTGAGCTGAACAACGAATTGCACGCTCACAATTAATTCGCACTGATTAACTCCCAGCCATGAAGCACATTTTGTTTGTCTGCGTTGAAAACTCGTGTCGCAGCCAGATAGCCCATAGCTCCGGCTCTCGGCCCTCCGGCGTGGTTAACCCAAAATCGATTACGACCTTGAAGCACATCAATCCAAGTCACTGGATGAGATCCCCGCAATCGAATATGAATACGCCATCACCATGGGCTGTGGTGATGAATGCCCTTTGGTAAGGGCCAAACAACGGGATGACTGGGCTATTCCTGATCCGAAGCATATGAACCCCAGTGACTTTAATCAGATACGTGACCAGATTGAACAACAGGGGATTCAGCAGCTAGACTCATTTAAATAACCTCCCACATATGCCCCTCAAAAGAAGAATTGATTATGGAAAATGACACGAAAAAAAATACTGAAATTGAAGCCGCGGTCTTTCGTCGATTACTCAAACATCTCGACGAGCGTAAAGATGCACAAAATATAGAGCTGATGAATCTCGCCGGATTTTGCCGCAATTGCCTGTCAAAATGGTACGTTAGCGAAGCAATTGAACGCGGCACTGAGGTTGAGTATGAGGATGCGCGTGAACGGGTTTACGGTATGCCCTACGCCGAATGGAAACAGAAGTATCAAAAAGAAGCCACACCGGAACAACTCGCTACATTTAATAAAACACAACCATAAAAACAACCTTCCCTCCTTCCCACGGAACACACCCTATGAAAATGCGCGCTGCGGTTGCTTGGAAAGCCGGTCAACCCCTTTCAATAGAAGAGATCGATATTGACGGCCCTAAACAGGGTGAGGTTTTAATCAAGATCGTCGCAACCGGGGTCTGCCATACCGATGCATTTACCCTGTCCGGTGATGATCCCGAAGGGGTTTTCCCCTCGGTACTCGGTCACGAAGGTGGCGGCATCGTAGTGGAAACGGGTCCCGGCGTAACTTCTGTGGCGCAGGATGATCACGTCATCCCACTGTACACACCAGAATGTCGACAGTGTAAATTTTGTCTATCCGGCAAAACCAATCTTTGTCAGGCCGTGCGCGCTACCCAGGGGCGAGGGTTGATGCCCGATGGCACCACCCGTCTGTCGCAAAATGGCAAACCCATCTTCCACTATATGGGTACTTCAACCTTTGCTGAATACGCGATTGTGCCGGAAATATCCCTGGCCAAAATTAATAAGGCCGCACCCCTCGATAAGGTTTGCCTACTCGGTTGTGGCATCACCACTGGAGTCGGTGCGGTACTGAATACTGCTAAAGTCGAAGCGGGTTCTACGGTAGCGGTATTTGGTCTTGGCGGTATCGGCCTGAGTGTGATTCAGGGTGCGGTAATGGCCAAAGCCGCACGCATTATCGCTATCGATATCAACCCGGAAAAATTCGACTTTGCCCGCTCAATGGGTGCCACTGAATGCATAAACCCCAAAGGCTATGATCTACCAATTCAGGAGGTCCTGGTCGAGCTTACAGACGGGGGGGTCGACTACTCCTTCGAGTGTGTCGGTAACGTTGATTTGATGCGTTCCGCGCTGGAGTGCTGCCACAAAGGCTGGGGCGAGTCGATTATTGTAGGTGTTGCGGGTGCAGGTAAAGAGATCGCAACCCGACCATTTCAGCTCGTGACCGGCAGAGTTTGGCGTGGTACCGCATTTGGTGGTGTTAAGGGCCGTACACAGTTGCCCGGCTACGTGGATAAGTATCTTAACAACGAACTAAAAGTGGATGAATTTGTAACCCATACCATGCCGCTGGAACAGATTAATGATGCATTTGACCTGATGCACGCAGGCAAAAGTATTCGTTCCGTCGTGACTTTTTAACAACTCTACTTCGCACCTGTGATCAATCCGTTCCGGGCTATCCGATATTACTCAACAATAGAGACCATTGGTAATGCCATCAATAAAAGAATTGATCAATAAACTGGAAAAGCCGCAGACGAAATTCATCGATCTGCGTAACAGACTGGTACATATTGGCACCGCCTCACTACAATCTCCTGAGCGCGCACGTGTAATCTCCACTAATCAATTCATATTGTTAGCGCTAGCGTTGACACTTTCGTTCCAGCTTTACTATCTGTTATTTGAGTTCCAGCAGATGTTTGCAGCTATTCTGGTACATACCATCGCGAGTGGCGTCTACATATTAGCGCTCGTCGCCAACGCCCGAGGTATGCACCTAACCGCCGCCTGCGCCGCCCTTGCCGGGCCGCTGTTTTTCCAGGTGCCGGCGATTTGTTTTCTGATCAGCGCCGAATCCGGCATGCATGTATTTTTACTAGCTGGCGGCATCTTTACCTTTGTGGTATTTCCTAACAACCAGAAAGGGTTCAGGCTGGTTTTTATCGCCTTTTCACTCCTCTTTTTTATCTTAATTGAACGCTATTTTACCCGCGATCTGGCCCCTATAAAACTGCCCGAAACACTGCTAACGAACATGGTATACCTCAACGCAATTGGCACTTCACTAATGATCTACCTGCTCTCATCGCTGTCCCACCGCATGATTCTAGAACAGGGCAATGAGATACGACTACAGGCTAAATCACTGGAGATGTTGGCCCACACCGATGTCTTGACCCAACTACCCAACCGGCGGCAAATCATGTCGGCTGCCACAACTCCCCTGGGAGAGGGTAACTCTTTTGTAGGGGTTGTAGCGATCGCTGATATTGATCACTTTAAACGTGTTAACGATCAGTACGGCCATGACTGCGGCGATGAAATATTACGCTCCGTCGCCTGCACTATGTCCTCATCCATGCGACCAATAGATATTGTGGGTCGCTGGGGTGGCGAAGAATTTATCTTTCTACTAGCAGGCCTAAATATGGAGGATGCCCAACCAATCATGCAAAGGCTTCGTGTCAATATCGAAAAAACGGCCATCGAATATAAGGGACAACTGCACTACATTACCGTATCTATTGGCGCCGCGGAAATGAGTCATAAAAACAGTTTTCAAGAGGTTTTTCGGCAGGCTGATCAAGCCTTGTATCACGGCAAACAAAATGGCAGAAACTGTTTCATTGCCTCCTTATCAGATTTACATACCAACGAAGCAGGCTTCTCATAATCTCGCTCGCAACAATAATGCTCACAGGAACCAATATCTCAACACGCACGAAAAATGCTTCTCACTTCATCACCAATATCTTTCGCTACAGATTCAGTAAATTCTTTAGAAAGCACCGGTAATCCTACTGTTGGCGTCTGACCGACTGCGCAACACACGGTTAAAACGAGCTATCTCTGTCAAGCCACCGGAAAAATTCACTAGCCGCTCTTACCGACTTACTCGTAGAACTAAATGATGGTGAGTAACGAAACTGGCGTAGCATTTACGAAACGAATTTGTTTTCAGTCACAATTGTTGTAATTTGAGCTGTGAGTACCCCCATCAAGATAGTACAAGCAATGACTTATCTGTCGACAATCCCGATATTACATTCTCCTCTGCACCGTATTATGCAGGCGACTCCCCAAAAAGGTGCAAGCACTTTCCCCAGATGTAAATATATTAAGGTTTAGTCCTCAATATCCGTTTAATTTGAGCGAATACAAATGGCATGACCCTTGCGTAAGCCCTACACAAGTGTGAAAGCCTATTCGGTGCAAGCATCATGTATTTTCAGATATTCATTTTATAGTTAACGAGGAAAACTATGTCCTATTTAGTCCCGTCAGAGTTTGTAACCAAGATGGTGGATGCAGGTGAGTCCAAAATATTTATGTCGACCCGTGATACGTTGATTCGCGCCTTTATGGCGGGAGCCATCCTGGCATTGGCAGCAGCGTTTGCAATCAGTATTACTGTTCAAACCGGTTCGGCGCTGGTGGGTGCTATCCTGTTCCCAGTTGGTTTTTGCATGCTGTATTTAATGGGTTTTGATCTGCTAACCGGAGTATTCGTTTTAGCACCGCTGGCCTTAATCGATAAGCGACCTGGCGTAACTGTAGCTGGTGTTTTAAGAAACTGGGGGTTGGTATTCACCGGTAACTTCGGCGGCGCACTATTGGTAGCATTTATGATGGCTTTTATTTTCAGCTACGGATTTTCGATTGACCCAGGGGCGATTGGGAAAAAAATATCGGCCATTGGTGAGTCTCGTACATTGGGTTACGCAGAGTACGGTGCCGCCGGCTGGGCTACCATTTTCATTCGCGGCATGTTGTGTAACTGGATGGTTTCTATGGGTGTAGTGGGGGCCATGATATCCACTTCGGTCAGCGGTAAGGTGATCGCGATGTGGATGCCCATCATGCTGTTCTTTGCAATGGGTTTTGAGCACTCGGTTGTGAACATGTTCCTGTTTCCTTCGGGCATCATTATGGGTGGTGATTTTTCGATTATGGATTATCTGATCTGGAACGAGCTACCAACGGTATTGGGTAACCTGGTAGGTGGCCTAGCCTTCACGGGTTTGACTCTCTATACAACTCACGTAAGAACGGCTGCCAACCGCAGTATCTAATTTGTCAACACTATCAAACCAAAAGGTCTCTGCTTGGTTCACGGCTTCGTATGCGGTGGCCGTAGTTAGTCAGACCGTTTGGTTTGGCTTGGCTTGGCTTGGCTTGGCTTGGCTAAGCATAACCAGGCCAACTAACCTCAAACCTCGGCTACCCACTAAAGCCGGGGTTTGTTATTTTTTTATAGCGAACATTAAATTGATTTAGAGGTCCTCATGACACGCGATGACGTTACCGAGATGATTGTTATTCATAAGCAGCGTAAACAGCTGACCTGGCCGCAACTGGCCGATGCAATTGATTGCAGTAAAGAATGGACAACCGCCGCTCTGCTTGGTCAGATGACTCTTAACGCTAAACAGGCTGAGATCGTGGGTAATTTACTGGATTTACCCGAACAGGCTGTTCAACAGCTGCAGGTGGTTCCATTTAAAGGTTCTGTGCCTTCAGCTATACCGACTGACCCATTGATTTACCGTTTTTATGAATTGGTGAACGTGTACGGAACTACTTTTAAAGCGTTGATTCACGAAGAGTTTGGCGACGGTATTATGAGTGCTATCGATTTTAATATGGATCTGAAGCGCGAGTCGGATCCAAATGGTGATCGTGTTAACATTACGATGAGTGGAAAATTTCTTCCCTATAAACAGTATTAATAGGAACCGTTTATCGATTAAGCGTTTCGTTACTCGTTTATCGGAGCATGATTGTTCTTTTAAGGTGATATTGCAAAGACACCACAGGATGAACGACTTTCAGAGCCTTCTATTTACAGAGTTCCTTAGCGCATGGCTAGCCAGCTAAAAATATCCGCGGGGCAATATTCTGATAAGGGCCGAAAGGAGGTCAATCAAGATTTCCATGGTATCTACTCGCCAAAGGAACCACTGCTTTCCTCAAAAGGCATCACGATTGCATTGTCCGACGGCATTAGCAGCAGTGATGTCAGCCATATCGCCAGCCAAACCGCCGTAACCGCTTTTCTTGAAGACTACTACTCCACCTCAGAGGCCTGGTCGGTCAAGAAATCAGCCCAGCGCGTTCTCATCGCAAGTAACTCCTGGTTGTATTCCCAAACCCAGCAAGGCTCTGGGCGTTACAACAAAGATAAAGGGTATGTTTGTACGCTCAGCGCCATAATCATTAAATCCACCACCGCACATATATTTCACGTTGGGGACTCACGTATTTACCAAATTCACGGTGATTCGCTAGAGCAACTCACTACTGATCATCGACATTGGGTTTCAGATGAAACCAGTTATCTCAGCCGCGCTTTGGGGGTTAACGAGCAGCTTGAAGTTGATTATCAATCCCGGTCGGTTGAACAGGGTGATATTTTTTTATTAGCTACTGACGGTGTTTACGAATATATCGATCCCAAAGTTGTTTTTAGCGCCATCGAAAAGCATGAAAATGATCTGGATAAAGCAGCGCAGGTTATTGTCGAAGATGCCTACCAACACGGCAGCACCGATAACCTCACCGCGCAAATTATCCGCATTGACGAACTGCCCAGTCAAAATGCTGATGAACTCTATCAACAAATCACTGAACTTCCATTTCCGCCTATATTAGAAGCCCGAATGGCCTTCGATGGTTACACCATTGTTCGCGAGCTACATGCCAGCAGCCGCAGTCATGTTTATTTAGCGGTAGACGACGAGACCAGTACCAAGGTAGTCATCAAAACACCCTCCATTGATTTACGGGCTGAGCCGGCTTATCTGGAAAGTTTTTTGATGGAGGAATGGATCGCTCGGCGGATTGATAGCCCCTACGTACTTAAACCATGTTCACAGACCCGCAAACGCAACTACCTGTACATCGTTACAGAGTTTATTGATGGCCAAACTTTAACCCAGTGGATGACGGATAATCCAAAACCAGATATCGAAACAGTGCGAAGAATCGTTGAGCAGATTGCCAAAGGGTTGCGAGCGTTTCATCGGCTCGAAATGCTACATCAGGATTTACGCCCCACCAATATCATGATTGATCGCACCGGCACTGTAAAAATAATCGATTTTGGATCGACACGAGTTGCCGGGATTTCAGAAATTACCACACCTATTGAACAACATGAGCTACAGGGCACGGTACAGTACAGTGCGCCGGA
>JARGPR010000001.1 GCA_029210125.1 Pseudomonadales bacterium
TCCATATAGGTTATCTAACTATATAGGGTGTCTACTGTTTGTGGGTAACACGGTTGCCTAAGTATAGGTCTTTGAAAGTAATGACTAGTAGGTAGTTATTTTGACTGCTTGGTATTTCTCTAGCGTTGCTATCTTCAATTTTACGTATTACATCATGAGCTTGTTTGATAGCTCTTAATATTGATTTTTTCGTTTTGTTACGAATGATTTCAGATGAGTGTGTTGTTTTTCCTTGGGCGTTCATTTCAACCGCTTTTGCATCAATGAAAATGTTTGATGACTCGTCCTGTACAAGGAAATCTATTTGGTTTCCCTTTTTTCCCAGTAGTCTCTCAATATCTTGTTCATTCAAAAAGTTTGTTTTGGAATGCTCGAGTGATTTTTCAACGTATCTCTCAAATAGAATTCCAAATTTCTCCATAAACTTTTCGGCATCTAAATTTCTCATGAGGTCGTAAATGAAATATTCAAACCGTCTATACAGAATATTCTTATGGGTGAGTATATATTTACCTTTAATTTTAATTAGTGGGAATTCAATAAAAGGGGTTAGCTCGCTATATTCAACGGCGGGTCGTTTTCGATCATCATTTGTTACTAGCGTTTCCCTAATCCCATCTATGTCTTTTGATATGGTTGCTAGAAAGCTATCTACTTTCTGATTAGAATGGCTATTTCTTACGGTTGAAAACCAATTTTCTGGGAGAAATGATTCATTAGTGCTAAGGAATCTCGAAACTGTTACAAATGAGAGATCCAAATACTCCTGAACCTCTAGTCCTGTACTGTCTTTAAATGCTTTGTAGATATAGTGGTTCTTTTCTAAGCCTGAAAAAATTATAGATTGTCTCGATAAATGAGCGTAATTAAAGTCAATTTGGTATAGGAATTGCTGAAACGCAATGGTTCGTAAAAATAGGGTGTAATGATCATATTCATTTGGCATGCGTTGCTTGTCTGCCATCTCCCATATTGATTGTAGAATAGAATGTATCTCACCTTTAGTTAGTGGCTGTTTTTCCTTTGCTGTTGGGGTAGTTATCATCAAGCATTACCCACTTAATAAAAAGCATAACCAGCCAGGGATGCCGTTTTAGAGACTCAATTTTGTCGTCAACACGAGTGTTCATGTATTCAAGGGCCCCTTCAATGAGGCCGTAATAATGGTATTTTCTAAATTTGTTTCTGATTTTCTTGAATGCTGCATAATATTCGTCTTCGCTGAACATGTTGCATTCCTTCTTCTTAATCAAGTTTTGGTTGATGGTGTTAAGTGTGAATATTCTGAAAGAGGGTGGATGTTCCTATGGTCATAGTAAAAAAAGGCCGCCACCATTACCCGGCAATATAGTTTGCGTAAGGTAACGGCGGCGGCCTTTTTGTGCTGAAATTTTACTGGCTTTTAAAAGCAGGCATTAACCTACTATAGCCAGTAGCTCAACATCAAATACCAAAGCTGAGTAGGGGCCAATATCGCCACCGGCACCATTTTCACCATAGGCGAGTTGGTAGGGCAGGTAGAGTTTCCATTTTGCACCGACTTCCATCATTTGAAGTGCTTCAGTCCAGCCGGCTATTACGCCACCAACGGGAAATTCAGCCGGTTCGCCACGATCATAGGAGCTGTCGAAAACTTTTCCGGTAATCAATGTGCCGTGGTAGTGGGTACGTACGGTTGAGCTGGCGCTGGGTTTTTCACCGTCGCCAGCATTGATGATTTCGTACTGAAGGCCGGACTCCGTAACGGTGACCTCTGGGCGTTTGGCATTTTCCGCCAGGAATTCTTCCCCGTCACCAGCCAACTCTAATGCCTGTTCGGTTTGTTTGGCTTGCATCCGTGCGCTGATATCTTTGAACGCTGCGTCTAAAACGGCTGGTTCTATAGGCATAGGGTTTTTGTTGAGTGAGTCGGTTAAGCCTTCAATGACCGCTTCAGCTACCATTCCATCAAAGGGGTTGCCGATGAGTTGGTCGCCCATTTGGCGGCCAATGCCGTAACTGACCTGCAGTTCTACTGTGTTGTATTTGTCTGACATGTTTTTACCTTTATATGTATTTAATACGGTTGTGGTTTAAGAGCTAATTATTCGCCCTGGCTTCTTATTCACCTTGGCTACGTAGGTACTCTTCATAGCTGCCTTTGAAATCGACTACACCTTCGGGGGTGAGTTCGATAACGCGGGTGGCCAGGGATGAAACAAACTCCCGGTCATGGCTGACAAAAAGCAACGTACCGGGGTAGTTGTCCAACGCCAGGTTGAGGGATTCAATCGATTCCATATCCAGGTGGTTGGTGGGTTCGTCCATCAATAGTACGTTGTCTTTTTGTAGCATCAATTTGCCAAACAACATACGGCCCTGTTCACCACCGGAAATTACTTTGACGGATTTCTCTGACTCGTCACGGGAGAACAGTAGCTTGCCGAGAATACCCCGTAGCACCTGTTCGTCGTCGCTTGGTTTTCCCCACAGGCCGATCCAGTCGAACAGACTCATGTCGGTTGCAAATTCGTCACTGTGATCCTGTGCGTAGTAGCCTTTGGTGGCGTTTTCGGACCACTTTACTCGGCCATTCAGTGGTGCTATTTCGCCCAGAAGTGCTCGCAGCAATGATGTTTTACCGGCCCCGTTGGGGCCGATGATGGCAACTCGTTCGCCCGCTTCGATCATCAGGCTCAGGTCTTTGAACAGAATCAGGTCATCAAAACCTACCGTTAGATCTGCTACTTCGAGGGCCTGACGGTGTAATTTCTTTTCCTGATCAAATCGAATGAAGGGGTTCACCCGGCTAGAGGGCTTCATCTCGTCGAGTTTGATTTTGTCGATCTGTTTGGCACGGGACGTAGCCTGTTTGGCCTTAGAAGCATTCGCAGAGAAACGACTGACAAATGCCTGCAGTTCCGCAATTTGGGCTTTTTTGCGGGCATTTTGGTTTTGCTGCAGTTCACGAGCCTGGGTTGCAGCGATCATGTACTCATCGTAGTTGCCGGGGAACAGTCTCAACGCACCGTAATCCAGATCAGCCATGTGGGAGCACACGGTGTTCAGAAAGTGACGGTCATGGGAGATGATAATCATGGTGCAGCTGCGGCTGTTGAGTTCGTTTTCCAGCCAGCGAATGGTGTTGATGTCGAGATTGTTAGTCGGCTCATCGAGCAACATAATATCGGGATCAGCAAACAGTGCCTGCGCTAGCAGGACTCGTAACTTCCAGCCTGGGGCTACGGCGCTCATTGGGCCTTCGTGCTGTTCTAACGGAATACCAACGCCGAGTAGCAGCTCGCTGGCACGGGATTCAGCAGAGTAGCCATCCATTTCACCAAACTCTACCTCGAGATCAGCGACCTTCATTCCTTCCTCTTCGCTCATCTCGGGCAGAGAATAGATTCGTTCACGCTCCTCTTTCACAGCCCATAGCTCGGCGTGGCCCATGATGACGGTATCGACTACTTTGTACTCTTCGTAGGCAAATTGGTCCTGCTTAAGCACTCCGATCCGCTCATTTGGGTCAGTCGATACGTTGCCACCGGTGGGTTCAAGTTCACCACTGAGAATTTTCATCAGGGTTGATTTTCCACAACCATTGGCGCCGATCAGGCCGTAGTGGTTGCCCTCGCCAAATTTGGCGGAGATATTTTCAAACAGGGGTTTTGCCCCAAATTGCATGGTGATATTGGCTGTAGAAATCAAGATGGTGTTCCGGAAGTGATTAGGCGTTTGTATTGGCGCGGCATTCTAACATATTCGAGCCGATATGCTGGTATCATCGCGTCGGTAAAAATCCGGCTCTGGCGCCGGGTATCACCGATTGGTTTGAAGCTGGGGAGATGGCGATGAATGACGAAGTATCAGAAGCGGATCTGTTGCGAGCAAAGTTGAATGGTGAGACAGCCGTAATTGGCTGGATGGAGCTTCAACGGCACCATGCTGCGGGTAAAGTGATACAGGTGGGTTCCGCTCTTGATCTTGTGGATGTCGCGGTGCAGTTGGCGATGGATAACGGAGCGAAAATTGAATCCTGGATCAAATCCGGTGATATTGAAGTTGTGCAAGATACACAGGCGGCCGCATGGGTCGTCGTCAATCAGCCGCTTTGGGCGATAGTGGTTTCGCCCTGGGTGTTGGTACAAGATAAAGTTGAGTAATTTATGTACCTTATGCATCTTAAAGTAGCGGAGGTGAAATATTTTGGAAGATAGATTAGCGAATATTGAGACTCAATTAGCTCACCAGGAAGAGACGATTCACCAATTAAATCAGGTTATCTATCAGCAGCAAAAGCAGATAGACGCGCTGGAGCTGGGTACTAAACATCTGATGGGTCGGATCCAGTCTTTGTCAGAGGGGGTTCCGGAAACCCCGGAGGAAAATGAGGTACCGCCTCATTATTAAATGGGAGTACACTGATATAAAATGCCAATTCGAGTGGGGGATATACACACCGAAAATAAGGTTGTAATATCCGAGTCATGACAGTCTGCAGCATGCTTAAATCGTTACAGATGGTCAAGGTTTGATTTCTGACTTCATCGTTTAGTAATGCAGAGCGCCTATCATGGGTGCGTTGGTGTTGGTGCAGATCCGCACGGGAGTGCGTTCGAGTAGAGCTCTAAATCTACCCTTAGCCTCGAAGTGTTTTAGAAAGTCAGAAGACTGAATCAGAGGCAGGATTTTCGGTGGAATACCTCCGGCCAATATTAATCCGCCGGTTGCCATGGATTGAAGTACCAGGTTGCCAGCCGCCGCTCCGAGTAAGTGGATATAGAGTTTCATAACTTTTGTGTAAAGTGGGTTATTACCCGATAGTGCCAGCTGGCTGATATTGGCGGCAGCATCGCCACCTAACAGCGCTTTGTCAGGTGGATAAAATTCTTTTTCTGTTTCAAGAAAAAATTGCAGAATCAATGGAATACCGGAGCCCGATAGTAAACGTTCGATACTGACATGGTCTGGGAACTGTTTCTGGGTAAATCGAAGTAGTTCAATTTCCTGTTCATTGCGCGGAGCAAAATCAACATGTCCGCCTTCGCCGGGATAGGCACGATACTTTTGACCATCCCCGTAGAGCGTAGCCGTGCCCAGGCCTGTTCCCGGGGCCATAATAGCCAGGGTTTGATGGTGATGTTCTGGTGTTGGCGTACGTAGATTTACGAAATCCCGGGCGGGTAGATGGGGAATGGCTATTGCAGTAGCCTCGAGATCATTCAGTAGCTTAACCGCGTGACCATCAATACGCAGTTGTTGAGCAACATCAGTGCTGGATATATTCCACGGAAGGTTGGTGGTGGTGCAGCGATCGTTTTTAATCGGGCCAGCGATCGCGAAATTGCAGGATTCAATGACCGGGCTTCCAACCTCGGCAAGAAAATGTTCGAGCAGCTGATCAAATCGAGAAAATTGCTGGCTTGGGTAGCATCTCTCCAAAATTAAACGGTTTGTTTTTAGTGAGGAACTTTGAACCGATCTGTCGAATATAGCAAAACGGCTGTTCGTGCCACCAATATCACCACATAAGGCCTTCATGTTGTAGCTACCTGAGGACTATACTTGCGAAAGATTATACATAAGGGCGATGAACAGACCATTAACCATTTTCTTTGCGGGTTTTAACCATCACGTAACATTTTATATGGGTGAACAAAATGTCAGGAACCTTATTCTCACTGGAAGTAGAACCTCAGATACCTGAGCAGCTGACCCGCCTTTCAGAGCTGGCCAACAACCTGTTGTACAGTTGGGATCGCCAGGTGCGTGGATTATTTTTCAGGCTTGATCGTGACCTATGGGAGAGTTGTGGACATAACCCGAAACTTTTTTTGCGCCGTATTGAGCAGGAAAAATTGGAAACCGCTGCTAGCGATCCAATCTATATGCAGGATTACAATCGTGTCCTTTCCTCCTTTGATACCTACCTAAGTTTCCGTAATTTTGAAGGGGTTGAGGGGCTGTTGGATCCAAACCAGGATCTGGTTTCCTACTCCTGTGCGGAATTCGGTTTACATGAGAGTTTTCCGATCTATTCCGGTGGCCTGGGTATTTTAGCGGGCGATTACTGCAAGGCGACCAGTGATCTTGATATCCCTATGGTGGCAATTGGGATTCTTTATCGCCGCGGATACTTCCATCAATCGATTGATGGTGAAGGTAATCAGCAAGCGGGTTATATCTCTAGTCGCTTCTCTGACCTCCCGGTACAGCCTGTATTGGACTCGACTGGTGTCCAGATTATGATACCGATTGACATTCCAGACCACTCGATTCAGCTGCGGTTGTGGGAGGCAAAAATTGGACATGTCCGGTTACTGTTACTGGATTCAGATACCCCTGAAAACTCTGAAGAGGACCGTAAGATCACCTATCAATTGTATGGAGGTGACGGTCATACTCGTCTGTTGCAGGAGATCGTGCTGGGGGTCGGTGGAGTGCGGGTGCAGAGAGCCCTTAATATTGAACCAACGGTTTGGCATATCAATGAAGGTCATGCGGCTTTTCAGGTGATAGAGCGGTGCCGGGAGTTAGTCCAGTCGGGGCTTGATTTTTCTGCAGCGCTAGAGGTTGTGGCGGCCAGTACAGTATTTACTACCCATACGCCGGTACCTGCGGGTCATGATGTTTTTGATAACGATATGATTCTCCACTTCTTGGCGGATATTGTGCGGGATTTGAAAATCGAACCAGAGCAGTTTCTGGCCCTTGGCGCCAGTCCGCTAAATGCGAAAGGTTTTAATATGACCGCATTGGCGCTGCGTGGTTCTAGGTACTGCAATGGCGTCAGTGAAATCCACGGAGGCGTGGCCTCTGTGATGGAATCTTATATCTGGCCGCAGATAGCTCCCCATGAAAACCCCATGAAATATGTCACCAATGGGGTCCATGTACCCACTTTTTTGGCCAGTGAGTGGATGCATTATTTCGACCTTACCTTCGGTGGCGGCTGGCGTTTTGAGTTGCGTAACGAGGAGTACTGGGAGCGGATTGAGTCAATTCCTGATTATACCTACTGGAGTACCCGGGAAGCCCTTAAATCAAAAATGATCGAGGCGGTGTTACAAAGGATTACCCAGCAGCATCAGCGCAACGGATGCAGTGAATCCCAGATTGGACGGCTGACACAGTTTTTGGAACCAAAACAGACGGATGTATTGACCATTGGATTTGCTCGTCGTTTTGCCACCTACAAACGGGCCATGCTGATCTTTACCGATGAGGCACGCTTGGCTCGTCTTTTAAATGATCCTGAACGCCCGGTGGTGTTGATTTTTGCAGGTAAGGCGCACCCCAGTGATCACCCAGGCCAGGAGCTGATTCGTAATATCCATCGAATGTCTCGAAAACCAGAGTTTGAAGGAAAAATCATCCTGGTAGAAAGCTACGATATCTCGCTTGCCAGAAAACTGGTGAGTGGCGTGGACGTCTGGCTTAATAATCCAGAATATCCCATGGAAGCTAGCGGTACCTCGGGGCAAAAAGCAGCTATTAACGGTGTGATTAATTTAAGCGTGCTAGATGGCTGGTGGGCCGAGGGCTATAACGGTAACAATGGCTGGGCCATTCGGCCCCACGGTTCGAATTATTCTGCAGAGTTCCGAGACAGGGAAGAGTCGCTTGAATTGCTGGATATTCTTGAATACAAGGTGATCCCCTGTTACTACCATCGGAATGGCCACGGTTATTCGGCAGGTTGGATAGAGAAATCCAAGTCTTCGATGAAGTCGATGTTGCCGCGTTTCAACGCGCAGCGAATGGTGATGGATTATGTGAAAATGTTTTATACCCATGCCGCGGAAAGAGGTAAGCAACTAAATGCTTCCGAGTTTCAGGGTGCAAAGGAATTAGCACAGTGGAAAAAAGAAGTGTTAGAACGCTGGCCTCAGGTTTCGGTTGCGAGAATAGATGAACCTGTCTCGACTTTGATGAAAGGCCAACCGCTGGTGATCGAAGTGGCTGTTCAGCTTAACGGGTTGAGGCCTGAAGATATCAATGTAACCTGTCTGATTGGATCGGAAAATCACGACGGCGAAGTGCAACGAGACTCCAGAAACCTGTTGACGTTCAACAAAATTCTGGAGGATGGCAGGGCCCTTTATTGTCTTTCGTTGATTCCCAACTTACCTGGGCTTCAAGCTTACATGATACGTATCTATCCTTACCACAGGTTGCTGAGTCAGGAGTTTGAGATGGGGCGTATGCTCTGGGTCTGAACCTGGTGATGCGCGGCTACCCACTTTTTTCCTTCCAGAGATTTTAATCCAGAGTGTCGATGAGTTCGTCGGTTGCCGTGGGTTCCGGTAAATGGGTTGGGGTGCGCCCCGATCGCTCGATCATCTCTTTAACCTGGCCCTTCAACTGCTCTGATATTTGTGACCAGTGAAAGCGCCACTTCCAGTTGTCTTCGGGTCGTCCTGGCGTATTCATGCGGTGATCCCCATCCAGTCCAAGTAGGTCCTGCAGCGGCAGAATCACCAGCTTTGCGACGGAACCCAGAGCGGTTTCGATCAATGACCAGGGCATAGGTTGCTCAGGCTGACCTAGATAATCCAGCACGCGGTGTTTCTGTGCTTGATCCAGCGACTGAAACCAGCCGAGGGTGGTATTGTTGTCGTGGGTGCCGGTGTAGACCACCGAATTAACGGTGTGATTGTGGGGCAGGTAGGGGTTCGCATCGTCGCTATCGAAGGCAAATTGCAGGATCTTCATGCCCGGTAGGTTATATTTGTCGCGTAGCTGATTAACCTCTTCGGTAATCACGCCTAGATCTTCGGCGATTAGCGGCAATGGTTGATATTTTTGCTGCAACCGCTGTAGCAGGGCATCCCCTGAGCTTTTGTCCCAGTGGCCGTTTATTGCGGTGGTTTCATGCGCTGGAATTTCCCAACATGCCTCGAAACCGCGAAAATGATCGATTCGTACCAAGTCGTAAAGTTGAATGGCGTGTTCGATTCGGCGCTGCCACCACTGAAAACCATCCAATTCCATATGTTTCCAATTATATAGAGGGTTTCCCCAGTACTGGCCGGTGTCGGAAAAATAATCAGGAGGTACGCCCGCGACGCAGTGAGGATTGCCCTGGTGGTCAAGCCTGAACTGTTCCGGATCAGCCCAAACATCAGCGCTATCGTGATCTACGAAAATCGACAGGTCTCCAATCATTTGAACATTATTGATATGGGCGTACTGTTTCAGTGCATCCCATTGTTGAAAAAAAATAAACTGGCTAAAACAGATCCGTTGAAATTCCAGAGGATATTGTTTGAGCCACTTTTCAAGCGCCTGGGGGTCGCGGTCACGTAATGGCGCGGGCCATTGTGTCCAGGGTTGAGGGTGTTGCAGTTTGATCAGTTCAAAAAAGGCAAACATCTCCAGCCAGTCATCATTCTGGTTTTTGAACAGAGAGAACTGATCGCAAAGCGGATTGGATTTGTCTTTTTTAAGGCGCAGATAAGCCTGGTCGATCAACGCGTCCAGTTGTGTGTAGTCCGAAACCGCCAGCGCTTCTGTGCGTTTGATCAAACCGGTGTCGGCTAACAAAAGCGGAGAGATAAAATGTCTGTTTCCAGCAAAGGCAGAGTGGCTTTGGTAGGGAGAAAAATGTTGGTTGGGGGGTACCAGCGGCAACATCTGCCAGAAACGGATGCCGGTCTGAGCCAGGAAATCGATAAAACGATAGGCGTTGGGACCGAAACCGCCGAGGGGTAGAGGGCCGGGTAATGAACTTGGATGTAGCAAAATACCGCAGCTTCTTTCATTCAGTGGGCTATTTGAATTGTCTGAATCACAAGAAGCCGAATCGTTCATGTGATTTCGTTGCCGCGTCGCATGGCACCACCGCCTTCCGGATCTCCACGCCCTACCGAAAGTGGTTCATCCAGTTCCCGCGGTGGAGGTACTTCGAGTAAGCAGTACAGATGGCGCAGATGGTTGCGATAGAGCAGATCAAAATCTCGAACCGCCTCTGCTGAGTTGTAGTCTCCAAACCACCAGAACCAGTCGGAGGCCTCACAAATCGCTAGTTGTTTTTCTATTTCACGTGTTTTGGTTTGGTCTCCTGTTTGTTTGTTGAGAATTTTATCGACCTGTAGTTTTGCATTACAAAGCAGGTCCCAAGCCCGATTTTTATCGGGATCACCGATCCAGGTGGTAAAGCTTCCGTATACCCAGCTACCTGCTTTTAGCTGTTTGATGGCCGCTTTTTTCATATCGTCACGGAGGCACTCAGAAAAGGTGCTGGGGTGCAGGTCTGGATGTTCATCCAGTGCCTGGTATAGCGCGGTGAGGAAGTGATAGCCATTGTCTGGATAATGCTCCCAGCAGTTTTCGCCATCAAGAATGATGGATACCACCTTATTTGGATCAGCTTCGCAGGCTTTATGGATCTGCTCAAGGTTGTGAATCAGATTTGCGACCGCATCGTTGGCGTGCCATTTGGAATAGTTAAATCCAATCATATCGGAGAGGTTGTCATCCCTGAAGAAGCAGTCGATATTATATTCACCGACCCGATAGGGGTGATGAATACAATCCTGTGGTGGATGGTCACTCTCGGTCAGGCTGTGATGCAAAACCCCTTCGCCGCTGGCGGTCCATTTAAATCCAGCGTTGACCAGCTGGCCTAGTGTCGCATCACTTACTCCGCCCTCCGAAGGCCAGCACCCGACCGGTTTAACACCAAAAAAATTCTGGAAGGATTCGATCGCCCACTCCAGTTGCTGGCAAGCTCGAGCGTCGCCACCAGGGTATGAAAATTCTGGTAATAAAATATCGTGTTTAGCGTCACGTCCGGACTCCATGTCAATCATCAATGGTAAGATCGGATGACTATAGGGCGTTACGCTGAGTTCAATTTTGTTCTGATCCGCTAGTTTTCGGTAACGGGGGATGATGGTGCCGAGTTGTTCACCGATCAGTTTTAGAAGTTGTTTACGGTCTTCCAGGCTATATCGAGATCCTTGGCGCATTAAATGGGTCAGTAGATCGCTGTCACGACGTACGGTCTCGCCAAACCAGGCGATGTGATACCACATGATCAGATCATGAAAGTATTGATCATTTAGATAGCTCAAATAGCTCCAGTCCTTCATTGCTTGGTTAGCAAGCCCTGCCAGACGTAAATAATCGGGAAACCGTTTGATTAGTCGTTCTTCGTTAGCCCGAAGACATTTTTCGATGATTCCAGCACGTTGTTCGTTTTCAACTGGAATCTGTTCTGCAATCAATTGGGTGAGCAGGTCATCCCGAGGTACGGAGCCCTCAGAAAAATAGGCATCGATCTGGTTAACATAATCGTCAATCTGTTCCAGCAGAAGCGGACTGAAATTTACCACAGCACGCGCACCTGGGTCGGCTTCGATAATCGCAGCCATGTCCACGTAATCTTTGATCCCGTGAAGGTAAACCCAGGGTTGTTGGTAGCGCCCATTTGCAGGGTTTTGATAACTGGGTTGGTGCATATGCCAACAGAGTACAACGCGAGTTGGCGATGGTTTTAGTGAGACCGGCCCGAGGCTATCTTGAGGGGTGTCGTGGATTTTTTCTTCATTTGGCGTGTGCATCTTATTAGACCTCGTTGAGGGCTACTTTGAGCATTTCGGCTGATACCAATACCACTCCAGCCGGTGAAACGTGATAGCGTTGGCTATCCTGTTCGAGGTCTTCCCCGATCACGGTTCCGGGAGGAATTACGCAATTTTTGTCGATGATCACTTTGCTGAGCCGGCAGTTACGGCCTATATCAACGTCGGGCAGAATGACACAATCGGATAGGATGCAGTAGCTGTGAACCCGCACGTTATTGGAGAGTATGGATCGGCGCACAGCACTCCCCGAAACGATACATCCTGCAGAGACCATAGAATCTACCGCATAACCACGGCGCCCGTCATCATCAAAAACAAACTTTCCCGGAGGTAGTTGTTCCTGGTAGGTCCAGATCGGCCAGCGTTGATCATAAAGGTTGAGCGGCGGTGTAACGGCGAGTAGCTCCATATTAGCCTCGTAATACGCATCGACGGTGCCCACGTCGCGCCAGTAGCCGCCTTCTTCTCGCTCTTCGTTGCGGAACCGAAAGGCTGAAACGGGATATCGATGAATGAGCGCGGGGATAATATCCTTGCCAAAATCATGGCTAGAACCCTCTTTCAATTCGTCCTCATTCAGGGTGCGGCTGAGGAACTCACGATTAAAGATATAGATCCCCATCGATACCAGTGCGACCTCTGGGTTGTCGGGGGAGGGTTGGGGGTTGTCCGGCTTTTCATTAAACTCCATGATCTGGTCGTTATTGTTGACCGACATTACACCAAACTCTTTAGCATCCTCCAGTGGAACCTCAATGCAGCCAACCGTCATCTCGGCACCGGTGTTCATATGGGCACGAATCATCTCTTTGTAATTCATCTTGTAAATATGATCGCCTGCCAGTATCAACACAAAAGCGGGATCCAGTTCTTCAATAATATCGAGGTTTTGAAATACAGAATCTGCAGTGCCTCGATACCACATCTCTTTGATCCGTTGCTGTGCAGGGATCAGTTCGACAAATTCACCCAGTTCTGCACGAAGAAAATTCCAGCCCCGCTGGATATGTCGATTAAGCGAATGGGATTTGTACTGGGTAAGAATAAAAATCTTGCGGATGTTGGAGTTAATACAATTTGAGAGAGGAAAGTCGATGGTTCGATACTTGCCACCGAAGGGAACCGCTGGCTTAGCATGCCAGCGGGTTAGATCCTTGAGTCTGGAGCCGCTGCCGCCGGCCATGATAATTGCGAGCGTTTCCTGTGAAACGCGACCAGTTTTTTTTGGGACTGAACTGTGAGTTTTCAACACATATCTCCTCAAACGGCCAACAATTAATCGTTTAGATTATTTTATAACTCACTTTAATGACTCTGTTATGACGTAATACCTGTTACTTCTGTAAACTAACCTTTAATGTTCCAATAATAGGGTTACTCTCTCCAGCGAGTAAACAACTATTTAAAGTCATGTAGTGGGTTTAACTCTTGCAGAGATAAAGTTTTGAGCTGATCTTGAATAATTATGCAAAATAACAGCCAGTATTTATTAGATCTCCCCCAATTGATGAGCGGTTATACATTGCCAAATACGCAGAAGAAATCAGGAACAGTTAATGAACAACTCCGCCAGTATTAAAAAAGTTCTGGACGATGATTGGCGTCTTCTTTTGAATGGGGAGCATCATGATCCATTGCGTTTTCTCGGTATTCATCAACAGGAAAATAGAGTTCGGTTACAGGTTTTCAGGCCCTCTGCCAGCCGTGTTTTTTTGCAGACCAGTGCGGGTTTGAGCCAGCTTGAGCAAGTTTACGAGGGTTGTTTTCGATGGATCTCTGACCATGAAGAAAATGCCAACCATGAACCATTGCTGGGCTCGCACCCGGAAATGGTTCAGGAGAATACCGATGGTTCAAGATCCAGTTTTTTTGACCCTTATACTTTCTTTCCTGAGATCGATAATGACGCGTTAACAGGCTTTAGTGCGGGGACTAGCTGGCAAGCGTATCGGATATTTGGAGCACACCGAAGGTGCATAGACGGTATCGAAGGAGTGCGTTTTTCGGTTTGGGCACCCAATGCGGGTCGGGTGAGTGTGGTTGGTGATTTTGATGGATGGGATGGCCGGGTCTATCCAATGCAAAGTCGCGGTGGCAGTGGAGTATGGGAAATCTTTATTCCAGGCCTGGATCAATACACGCTCTATAAATATGAAATTCGTAACCGAGACAGTGGTCAGATTCTTATCAAAGCCGATCCCTTTGGTCAGCAGTTTGAGCTACGACCCAACACCGCCTCAGTAGTGAATGGTGTAAATAAGTTTGAATGGCATGATCAGTCGTGGCTGGATAAGCGTAGTCGCTGGGACTGGCTTCACAGCCCGATGTCGGTTTATGAGCTGCATCTGGGTTCATGGCAGCGAGATGAAGGTGGCGGTTTCCTGAATTACCGGGAGCTTGCATCAAGGTTGGTTCCCTACGTAAAAGAGCTTGGGTTTACCCATGTCCAGTTAATGCCAGTTACTGAACACCCTTTTGATGGCTCCTGGGGGTATCAGGTAACCGGTTATTTTGCGCCGACTCGACGTTTTGGTAGCGCCGATGATTTTCGATATCTGGTGAACCACTGCCACGAAAACAATATTGGGGTGCTGCTTGATTGGGTTCCCGCACATTTTCCCCGTGATGAGCACGCGCTTGCTAATTTCGATGGTACTGCATTGTTTGAACACGATGACCCTCAGAAAGGCGAACATCGGGATTGGGGAACTCTGATCTTTAATTATGGCCGCAGCGAAGTAAAAAGTTTTCTGCTTTCGAGCGCATTCTTTTGGCTGGACGAGTTTCACATCGACGGCTTAAGGGTTGATGCGGTAGCTTCAATGATCTATCTGGATTATTCCCGCGACGAAGGAGAGTGGACCCCCAACAAATACGGCGGGCGTGAAAACCTGGAGGCGGTTGATTTTCTGAGACAGCTGAATAACGTGCTTCATGAGCAACATCCGGGAGCGCTGGTTATTGCCGAAGAATCGACCTCCTGGCCGATGGTTTCCCGGCCGGTTTATCTTGGCGGATTGGGTTTCAGCATGAAATGGAATATGGGTTGGATGAACGATACCCTGGCCTATTTTCAGGAAGACCCGATCCATCGCCCCTACCATCATGACAAGCTGACTTTTAGTTTGTTATACGCGTTTACCGAGAATTTCGTATTGCCCTTTTCACATGATGAGGTGGTGCATGGGAAACGTTCACTACTGAATCGAATGCCAGGCAGTGATTGGCAACGGTTCGCCAATTTGCGCTTGCTCTATTTTTACATGTATACCCATCCAGGCAAAAAACTAATGTTTATGGGTAGTGAGTTCGCGCAGGGTAATGAATGGAATCATGATAAAGCACTGGATTGGCAACTGTTGGATTTTTCATTTCAACAAGGTGTTAAAAAACTGGTGGCGGATCTGAATCACCTCTATCGAGATGAAACTGCATTGCATCGAATCGATTTTGGCGAAGAGGGGTTCCAATGGCTGGACTGTCACGATCATAGTCAATCTGTGATCAGTTTTTTGCGTAGAGATGGTGAGCACTTTGTAGTTGTTATTCTTAATTTTACCCCGGTGCCTCGGCATGATTACCGTATTGGGGTTCCAGAATCCGGCTGTTATTCAGAGCTGTTAAATTCAGACTCGATCTATTATCGAGGCAGTAATATTTCAAATGGTACCGCTATTAATACACAGGCTGTTGAGTGCATGGGGCAACCCTGTTCGCTATCGCTTACGCTGCCACCGCTGGCCGGAATTGTTTTAAAAAAACACAGTGAGACCAGATAGAAAAAGTTGTTTGTACTCTGGAATAGACGGAATATTTGATGGGTGATCCAAAAAAAATACTATTTGTTGCCAGTGAAGTTTTTCCGCTCGCAAAAACTGGCGGGCTCGCAGATGTATCGGGTAGCTTGCCGCTGGCGTTAGGTGAATTAGGGGTGACGGTACAGGTTTTATTGCCAGCCTATCCCGGAGTGTCGGAAAAAACCCACGGGATGAAAATCGTTTGCGAGTTTGTTGAGGAAACCTCGGGCTTTTCCGCTCAACTGTTATCGGGTGAAATCGCTCTAAATGGTCAAAAGGTCTGGTTGCTGGATATTCCTGAACTATTTGATCGAGATGGCGGTTTATATTCCGATAATAATCAACAGGACTGGCCGGACAACCCGCTGCGTTTTGCTGCGTTAAGCCGCGTTGCCTGCCAGCTTGCAGTGGGTGAATTGGTTCCCGGCTGGAAGGCCGATTTGGTGCACTGTAATGATTGGCAAACCGGGTTGATTCCAGCCTATCTTTCATTGATCGACCTGCCCAGGAGTGAAAAACCCGCCACGCTGTTTACGATTCATAATCTCGCCTATCAGGGAGTATTTAGTCGTGATCAATTCGACTTCCTAAAAATGCCGGAGGACTGGTGGCAGCCTGATTGCCTTGAATATTACGGCAATTTTTCCTTTCTAAAAGCCGGTTTGGTTTTTTCAGACTGGATCAATACGGTAAGCCCAAGCTATTCGAATGAGATTCTTGAACCGGAGACGGGTATGGGTATGGAGGGGTTGTTGCAGTATCGACAGAACTGCTTGTCGGGCATTCTAAACGGTGCCGATTATGATGTCTGGGATCCAGATCATGATCCCTTGATTAAATTCCCTTACTCCACCCAGGACCTAACAGGAAAACAGCACAATAAATCGGCCCTCCAACGGCAGATGAGTCTGACTATGAGTAGGGATAGTATGTTGGTAGGCATGGTCAGTCGGTTGGTCGGGCAGAAAGGTTTCGATCTAATTATTCCACTAATAGAGGCGGTGATGGATGAGCAGTCGCAACCATCAACTCAACAGTCCCCCCAAGATAGAAAAGAGCCGTTGGTTCAGTGGGTCTTGCTGGGAACTGGGGAGCCTGAATATCAGCAAAGCATAATTGAATTAAATCGACGCTTCCCCAATCAGGTTGCTATCCACCTGGGATATGACGAAACACTAGCGCACCGTATTGAAGCTGGCTGCGACCTGTTTCTAATGCCATCACGGTATGAGCCCTGTGGTCTAAACCAGATGTATAGCTTACGTTATGGGGCGTTGCCCCTGGTGCACGCCACTGGAGGCCTTGGTGACAGCGTGGTGGATAGTAATGCTAAAACTATTGCGGACGGCACCGCTACTGGGTTTTCATTTGCGGATTACAAACTGGAAAACCTTCGGGAAACGTTCAAACGGGCGAGGGAGATGTATAGAGCGCCGGAAACCTGGGGAAAAGTTCAGCAAAATGCAATGAAACAGGACTTCAGTTGGGCGCAAAGTGCTAAACAATATCTGATGTTATATAAGCAGTTGGGTATTTAAAAAGCTATTAACGGAGCGTGAATTCAGAGGGCCGTGGATACCGAGCGCTTATACTTTTCGCGAAACACGGGTATTGGCGTTATCTGAAAAACGATGAAAGCTAAAGGCAGATAGTGCGCAACAAAATAGCCCGACCAGGGAGCTGCCCATCACGTCGCTAAACCAGTGGACATCCAGGTAGAGTCGGCTAATCGCTACCATCAAAATGGGCACTGCTGCGGCCAGGTAGGTTTTCCAGTGGTGTCGTTGCTCTATATACTGATTGATCAGGTAGCTACCAAAACCGAATAATATGATCGCCGAAACTGTATGGCCACTGGGAAAGGAGTACGAGTCGACTCCTACCGACAGGGCTGAAGGTCTGGGGGCCTGTATCAGGCCTTTTAGCCCAAACACCGCCAGCGCAGCAATCAAAGCAGCTGCCCAGGCATGAATGGCTATCCAGTAATTCCGAATGACGAGTGAAATAACCGTTAGCATTGTCAAAGCCGCCAGTGCCAATCGAGGATCCCCGAGGGTGGTCACATATTCGAAAAATAGCTCCGCATCGCTGGTTTTTGTGACGATGCCTGTACGCAACTCCTGAGATAGCTGGCGAAGCTGAAGGTCGAGTCGGAACAGCTCTGGCAGCTCCAAGCTAACCGCAGCAATCAGAATGGTGAGCAAAATCCCACACAGAGCCAAAAGCCCTAGCGCACCCAGGGGGAACCAGTTTTCACTATTGGGTTGCTGGTAACGCTTCCAGATAAATTGTCGCACGCCTCCATTTTGCACCCAAAGCTCAACCTGTTTGTACAGATTTCCGCCGTAACTGAGTTGATGTGATACGCGCCGGAAGAACCAGAAAACTGCCCAGCCAATTAGAGTGCCAAACAGTATCCAGAGCATGATGGTACGAGTGATTTCATCTCCGGCCTGTATTGATGAGCCGAGATAGTAACCGGGTAATAGGTAAGCGGGCGCCCAGCCAATTGCAGAAATGATATTGGTAAATATAAAGCGATTGGTTGGCATATCCAGCATGCCCGCCACCATCGGGATAAAGGGTCGAATTGGTCCAATAAAACGGCCGAGTACAATGCTTTTTCCGCCGTGTCGCTGGAAAAAGCGTTCGCCATTTTCGATCCATTGCGGATGGCTGCGAAAGGGCCAGAAATCCTTTATATGCTGGTGGAAGTAACGCCCTAAAAAAAAGCTTAAACCATCGCCTAGTACAGCGCCGAAAAATGCAGCGCCCAGAGTTGTCCAGACATCTAATATGCCGCTTCCGGCAATGGCTGCGATACCGAACAAAAGCACCACACCGGGAACTAGTATGCCGATGACCGCCAACGACTCCGAGAGAGCGATGAAAAAAATAAGCCAGCCGGTCCATCCAGGGTTAGCCTGTAGCCAGTCGAATATCGGTTGTACATCGGGCATGGTGAGGCGGAGGCGCTCCTGAACTATAGATAGCGTAAAGATAATATTGGACAGGCGCGCAGTATATCGGCTTTCCTTGTGGTTTCGTAACGGTTTGGTTGCGCTCCATGTATAATGCGCGAAAACTTGATTGAGGCCGGTGCACGGTTGCTGGTTGGTCTCCTTCTGTTCCACATTTTAAAATGTTACAGGCAATACAATGGTCTCCAATATTAAGAGTTATATGGCTGAGCTTGGCAGCAAAGCGCGCCTTGCGTCGCGCAAAATGGCTAGTGCTTCAACCGAGCAAAAAAACCAGACATTGTTTGCGATTGCTAAACATCTCGAATTGCAGACTGAAGCGCTGTTGGTAGCCAACCAAAAAGATATGCAGGCCGGTGTTGAAAAGGGTCTGGATGCAGCGTTGCTTGATCGACTTGAACTGAATCCTGCTCGCATTGATAGCATGATCGAAGGGCTAAAACAGGTCGCTAGCCTGTCTGATCCAATCGGCGAAGTGAACGGCATGAAATATATGCCCAGCGGGATTCAGGTTGGCAAAATGCGAGTGCCTTTGGGCGTAATCGGCATCATTTATGAGTCACGTCCAAACGTGACGATTGACGCCGCTAGTCTTTGCCTGAAATCAGGAAACGCAACTATTTTACGTGGGGGCTCCGAAGCACTGCACTCCAACCAAGCGATAGCAGCCTGTATTTATACAGGGTTTGAAGAAACCGGAATGCCATCGGACGCGGTTCAGGTGGTCAACACTACCGACCGAGAAGCAGTGGGCGAGCTGATCACCATGCCTGAGTTTGTGGATGTCATTATTCCCCGCGGTGGTAAAGGATTGATCGAGCGAATCAGCCGGGATGCCAGAGTACCTGTAATTAAACATCTTGACGGAATTTGCCACGTGTATGTGGATGATCGCGGCGATCTTGAAAAGGCTATTAAAGTGGCCTTCAACGCCAAAACCCAGCGCTACGGCACCTGTTGTACCATGGAAACCCTGTTGGTGAATGAAGCGATTGCCGCGGATCTATTGCCTAACCTGGCAAAACTGTACGCTAAGGAAAAAGTTGAATTAAGGGGCTGTCCAAAAACCACCGGCATATTGGCTGGTGCAGGGTTTGATGTGGTCGCGGCTACCGAGGAGGACTGGAGTACAGAATATCTTGCGCCGGTTTTGTCGATTAAATGCGTAGCGGATATGGAGGAAGCGATCGTACATATCAATCAATACGGCTCCCATCATACCGATTCGATTATTACTGAGGACTATACCCGCAGTCGTCAATTTATTACCGAAGTGGATTCCAGTTCAGTGATGGTGAATACCTCAACCCGTTTTGCCGATGGTTTTGAGTATGGGCTTGGTGCTGAAATTGGTATATCAACCGATAAAATTCATGTGCGCGGCCCCGTCGGCCTTGAAGGGCTAACATCGGAAAAGTACGTGGTGCTGGGTGACGGCCATATTCGCCAGTGAGTGAACAGTCTGATACAACTAAACCGGTGAGCGATGCACGCTCCGTGGTCGCTTTTATGGGTGGTACCTTTGATCCAGTGCATTTCGGTCACCTGCGAATGGCGCTCGAACTTAAGCAGGCCTTGAAAGCAGATCAGTTTCGGCTGATTCCATGCGGTGATCCATACCATAAAAGCAAACTCGTTAGCGCCGCTGATGTCCGTTATGAGATGCTTGATTGGGCGCTGCGGGATGATCCGGAATTGATGCTGGATGATCGGGAACTTAACCGTCAGGGTCCAACCTATAGTTACGATACATTGGTATCATTGCGAGAAGAGCTTGGCTCTGAAACAAGCCTGGTGATGGTGGTGGGCATGGATAGTTTTTTATCCCTGCCCCATTGGCATAACTGGCAGCAATTAACAGAATTAGGTCACATTTTAGTGGTGCATCGACCAGGTTCAGACTTGGAATTAACTGAACCCCTGAAAAGCTGGTATGTGGCACATAAAGCGGCTGAACTCGAGCAACTGCGCAGCAACGCTAACGGCTTTGTATTTGACCTTAAGAAGACTATGCTGGAAATTTCAGCAACTCAAATCCGTGGGTTATTGTCAGCGGGACAATCACCACGATATTTAATACCAGGTAGTGTGCTTGAATATATAAACCATAACGGTTTGTACCGCGCATAACCCCAAACAACCTGAACGACTACGCTACGGCCCTGAATATGATGACACCTGATCAACTGAAACAACGCATCCTTGGATTACTCGATGAAATTAAGGCTAAGGACGTGCTCTGTATCGATGTGAAAGAAAAGACCAGCGTTACTGACTATATGATTATTGCCAGTGGTACTTCTAGTCGTCATCTTAACTCTATTGCCGAACATGTGGCGCTGGAAACCAAACGAGAAGGCGAATCAGCTTTAGGTGTTGAGGGCAAAGGTAGTGCCGAATGGGTACTGTTGGATCATGGTTGCGTCATCACCCATGTTATGCTGCCGGAAGCGCGGGAGTTTTATGACCTTGAGCGCCTGTGGCAGCCATTGGCTCCAGGGGTTAGCGAACCGGCAGCGGATGGAGAAGAGCTTTAATCTGTAGCGATACCTTCACTATATCTTGTAACTATGCGTGTACGATTAATCTGTGTTGGAACCCGGATGCCTCAATGGGTTACCACGGGTTTTGAAGAGTATAAAAAACGTCTGGTAAACGATCTTCGGCTTGAATTGGTTGAGGTGAATGCCGGGGTCAGAAATAAAAATGCTGACCTAAAAAAAATTGTCGCCAAAGAAGGTGAAGCGCTACTTAAAGCAGTTCCCAAAGGAGATTTACTGATTGCGCTGGATTTGACCGGCAAGCAATGGAGTACCGAGCAGCTTGCGGATGATATTATTGATTGGCAGGGTCAGGGTCGGGATGTCAGCTTGCTGGTTGGAGGCCCGGATGGATTGCACGCTAGTTGTTTGCAGCGGGCGGAATTTAGCCGATCGTTATCCAAATTAACCCTTCCGCACCCACTAGTGCGCGTCCTGATGGCGGAACAAATTTACCGCGCATGGAGCCTTGGGAAAGGGCACCCTTATCACCGCTAACCGACCTTGTTATCGATTGTGTTGAATCATGCCCGAGCCGTTACACCTCAATAATCCCCTTGCCGAACGCAGATTATTTAATGCGCGGATGGCGATCTGTTTGTTGTTGGTAGTGCTGATGGCAGCGGGTCTGATTGCCCGTGCTGCCTATCTACAGCTTTTTCAGCATGATCAATACGCTACTCTTTCCGACGAAAACCGCCTTAGACTCCAGCCGGTCGCCCCTACTAGAGGATTGATCTATGATCGAAACGGCATTTTACTGGCGGATAATCAACCCAGTTTTACCTTGGTAGTGGTACGCGAACGTGCCAAGGATCTTGACCAGTTGTTGCTTGATCTACAGGAGATCATTGAGATCTCCGACCGGGAGATCCAACGCTTTCAGAAGCGCAGAAAAAGGTCAGGTGCTTTTTTTGCCTCCTTACCGCTTAAGTTCAAGTTAAGCGATGAGGAGATCGCTACGCTAGCGGTGAATCAGCACCGGTTACCCGGTGCAGAAATACGTGCTCAATTGGTTCGCAACTACCCGGTTTCTGAGTTAACGACCCACGTGGTGGGTTATGTCGGCCGCATCAACGAGCGTGAACTTAAAAAAATAGACCGGGTTCAATACAGTGTCACCAACCATATTGGAAAAACTGGTATTGAGAAATTTTACGAATCGGTTTTGCATGGGCAGGTCGGCAACCAAAAGGTCGAAACAGATGCCCAGGGTCGGGTATTACGCACTCTGGACAGAATCGACCCGGTTCCCGGCGATGATATATATCTGCAACTTGATATTGAGTTGCAACGGGTTGCGGATAAAGCGCTTGAGGGTCGCCGCGGTGCAGTGGTTGCAATCGAGATCGAGAGCGGTGGTGTGCTGGCAATGGTCAGCAAACCCTCCTTTGACGGCAATAAATTTGTCACCGGTATCGATAGTAAAAGCTATAACCAACTTCGAGATTCACTGGATCTTCCGATGTTTAATCGTGCGATCCGTGGCGTATACCCGCCAGGCTCGACCATTAAACCATTTATTGGCCTAGCGGGTCTGGATACCAGAGTTGTGAACTACTACAGTCGAGTTCGTGACCCAGGCTGGTATCAACTGGAAAATGATGAGCGTTTCTATCGGGACTGGAAAAAAGGCGGCCATGGCTGGACCGTTAATTTATCCCAGGCCATTATTGAATCCTGCGATACCTATTTTTATGATCTGTCGTTTAAGTTGGGTATAGACCAAATACACAACTACCTTGGCCAATTTGGATTTGGCCAGCCTAGTTTGCGGGATCTGCCAGGCGAAGCATCTGCTACTCTACCATCCAGGGGCTGGAAGAAAACAACCTATGGAAAAACCTGGTATCACGGCGAAACATTATTAGCTGGTATTGGTCAGGGTTATTTTTCAGCTACTCCGATGCAGTTGGCAACTGCAACTGCAACTTTCGGTAATAAAGGCAAAACGGTTCAAGCTCGATTATTGATGACTGATCAAAGTAGCCATTGGTCAAAATTGGATCGTCAAAAATTGCCCGACGTAGAATTAAAGAATCCACAGGATTGGGATTACCTGTTTAAGTCTATGGAGCGGGTCGTGCATTCGCCTAAGGGTACTGCGCGTCGTATTGGGGTGGGTAGCGAATATCGAATAGCAGGTAAGACCGGAACAGCACAGGTGGTCGGTATCCGACAGGGCGAGGAGTACGACGGCGAAGCACTGGAAGAGCATCAACGAGATCATGCGTTGTTTGTTGGCTTTGCTCCGGTGCAAGCGCCAAAAATAGCGGTAGCGGTTGTCATTGAAAATGGCGAGCATGGTAGTTCAGTTGCTGCTCCAGTCGCACGTAAGCTATTTGATGCCTATTTGTTGAATGGCCTAATTCCAAGCTTAAGCTCAGAAGAAAAACTATAGGAGCTTTGGGGCTATGCGGAAGACTTATCAACATCAATTTCCGGATTACCAAAGCCGCAAACCGCTGCCTGGTCCTCTTAAAACAGTTGCGAATCTGGATTTTATCCTGCTGTTTATGATTGTATTGCTAAGCGGTTTTGGGTTGGTAGTGCTCTACAGTGCCAGTGAACAGAGTGATGCGATTATGGTGCGCCAATCCAGCTATTTGGCCGCTGCATTTGGCGGTATGTTTATTCTTGCGCAGATTGATCCTCGACATCTGGAACGCCTAGCTACCCCGCTGTTTATACTCGGAACCGCATTATTGATTGCCGTTTTGCTAATGGGGACCGGTGCCAAGGGAGCTCAACGCTGGTTAGCAATCCCGGGTTTACCGCGGTTTCAACCATCAGAACTGATGAAGCTTGTTGTGCCTATTATGGTGGCGAGTTATCTTGCTCGACGTCCATTGCCACCCTCGTTAAAGCATTTATTCTTTTCATGTTTTTTTATCTTGGTTTCTGTAGGCCTGATCGCCAGACAACCGGATCTGGGTACTTCCATTTTGATCGGTGCGTCGGGCCTGTTTGTGATATTTCTAGCTGGGGTACCCTGGAAGGTGATCTCTATAGCACTTATTGCGGCGCTGGCTTCGTTGCCGGGTTTGTGGTTTTTGATGAGGGATTATCAGCGTCAACGAGTTTTGACGCTGCTCGACCCCGAACGAGACCCACTCGGTGCTGGCTGGAATACCATTCAGTCTAAGATCGCAATTGGCTCCGGCGGCATGGAAGGTAAAGGTTGGTTAAACGGAACCCAGTCACACCTTGATTTTTTACCAGAGGGGCACACAGATTTTATTATTGCGGTATTAGGAGAAGAGCTTGGTTTTTTGGGTGTACTGTCGGTTATGGTGTTGTATCTTTTAATTGTTGCTAGAGGTTCCTATATTGCCTTGACGGCTGATGGCACATTTAATCGGTTATTGGCGGGTAGCATCACCCTCACTTTTTTTGTCTACGTATTCGTTAACGTCGGAATGGTGAGTGGATTACTACCTATTGTGGGAGTGCCGCTGCCGCTGGTGAGCCAGGGTGGCACTTCACTAATTACCTTGATGGCGGGTTTTGGTATTCTAATGTCGATCCATTCGCATCGATCTTTAATGCAGCAGTAAATGCTGCTCATATTTGGAGTTTTAATCTATTGAACACTTTATATAAAACCCAAGAATCCTGGTGGTTTGCACGGTTACTAGGATTGTCGTTGGCCTGGGCTGTGTCATCGTCATCAATAGCCGCATCGGATCCAACTCCCTACCGAGGCTATCCGGCTGTGCAGGAATTTATCGGTTCTATGGTGAAGGATCATGGTTTTGAGCAAGCTGCTTTGGAGCAGGTTTTTGGAGCCGCTAAACGTAAGCAATCGATACTCGATGCGATTGCTCGACCGGCAGAAAAAACCAAAGAATGGTGGGAATACCGCAATATTTTTATAAAAAATAAGAGGATCGCCCAAGGTAAGGCTTTTATGAAAGAACACCGCGTTCTTTTGGAAAATGCCGAGCAGAAATTTGGTGTACCCAAGGAGATTATTGTTGCAATCCTGGGGGTGGAAACTCGTTATGGGCGATACACCGGAGGTTATCGGGTCATCGATGCGCTCACCACACTCTCATTTGATTACCCTGCTAGGCAGAAGTTTTTCCGGAAACAACTGGTTGAGTTTCTATTGCTGGCAAGGGAAGAAAATCAAAACCCGTTAGATTTGATGGGGTCTTATGCGGGCGCTATGGGGTACGGCCAATTTATGCCGAGCAGTTATCGCGCATACGCGATCGATTTTGATGGCGATGATAAACGGGATATCTGGAGTAATCCGGCGGATGCCGTGGGTAGTATTGCAAACTATCTTAAGCGTCATGGCTGGAAAGCGGGCCAGCCTATTATTAGCAAAACCACGACCACTGGAAACCGTTTCGAATCAATTGCTAATAAAAGCTTGAAGCCTGCCCACAGCGTTAAAGAACTTTCGGAATTAGGTGTTAACCCGGTCGGTTCATACCAAGACGATATGCTCGCATCACTGGTGAAACTGAAAAATAAACAGAGCTACGAATATTGGATGGGGTTTCAAAATTTCTATGTGATCAGCCGCTACAATCACAGCCGTTTATATTCCATGGCGGTGTTTGAGCTTTCTCAACTTGTTAGCGAACGATGAAAAGGGCCGTTAGATTTTTAGCTAAATGGCCGTTACCGACGGTGGTTGTTTTGGGGTTTTATGGTTGCGCTCAAGTGCAAAAAGATGGCGCTCCTGCTGGTGGACTTGCTTTAAGTGACATCAAACCGATTACCGCCAAATATGAGCCGAGATCCCGAGGTGGCAACAGTAATCCCTATACGGTTTTGGGGCAGACGTATCAGTTGCTTCCCAGCAATCAGAGCTATCGAGAGCAGGGTACCGCATCTTGGTACGGTACCAAATTTCATGGCCGAAAAACCGCGAATGGCGAGCCATACGATATGCGTGGATTATCCGCAGCTCATCGTAGTTTACCGATCCCTACCTATTTAAAAGTGACAAACCTGGAAAACCGTCGCTCGGTGGTGGTTCGGGTGAATGATCGAGGGCCCTTTCACAGCGAGCGGATCATTGATCTTTCCTATGGCGCCGCGACAATGCTCGGTTTTGCCGATCAGGGTACCGCTCCAGTTTTGCTTGAATCGATAGATTTCCCTGAAGTGACGAGCAATTCTGCGTCGTCTGGGCAAGAATCTGCTAATCACTATCTTCAAATTGGAGCTTTTTCCAGCGAGAGATCAGCTTTGGCTCTGAAACAGCGGATGGAAACGCTGATTCAGCAACCGGTTGAAATTAAGCAGGTTTTGGGCAAGGTAAACTCAGGAGTTAGATCACACGTCTATCGTGTTTATATTGGTCCGTTTGCTACGCCGGATGCTCTGGGTTTGGTGAAGCAGCAGCTGCCTTCAAAAGGCATACGGCAGTCACACCGGGTATCTTCCCAAGAGTATTGAAAACAGTCCTTTCCCGTAAACCCCATCAACTTGTGTACTCATTAGAAAAAAAGCCCGGTTACGAAATCGCAAGCCGGGCCGTATACACAGGTATTAAAATTTAAAAAGCTGAACTACGCAGGGTCTCGTCAAGAAGCAGAAAGGACCCAACGTAGTTCAGAGGCGGGCTTCAAAAAATACTGATCATAGTTTGCTAAGGTCGATAGGTAGACTTAGCGAAGCGACAAAGATGGTGTCTCCTTCGTCTGTGGCACCGGCTCCGGTAGAGGTATCCACTACGGTGCTGGCTGTAAACGACAAGTAATCATTGTAGCTATAACTCAAATCCAGATGAGTGTAGTCCATGCTTGAAAAGCCTGTATCAGCGGTACCCAGGCTAACGCCGAATTTATCGAAGCTGGCTGCAAGCGTATAGTAAGCATAACCACTTCCACCCGCGATATTATCGTAGTAGGTAAAAGAAACAGGGCCTACGGAAGCCGAGACAATAATTTCGGTGAGCTCTCCAAAGGAATCAAATGTTGTGTCCGATGGGTAGATGTAGTTCCATATACTGACATCCAGTGAGACCGGACCCAGGTCGCCCCCCCAGCCAGCATAGAGATCGTATTCCTCGCCGCCACTTTCGCTGGCGATCCATATTCCAGAATAAATCCCTGAGCCCAGGTCTGTTGATAGCGTGACATCGAACAGTGGACTACCTGCACTTACATCCTGACCACGCCACAAATAAACGGTGGAGATGTTTGCAGAAGCATCAAGCTCCACAGCGCTTGCGCTTTGAGGAAGAAGCATGGCTGTCGTGAGTGCAGTTGCTATTCCAAGGGTTGATAGTTTGTTCATAAAATACTCCACGGTGTAAAAAAATATAAGTTTTTGACTGTATGTAAACCAATGTCTATATATACAGGCCAATTGAATGCAGTATTACTTGCAGATGAATGCTGCTTATATTGCATCGTTAAAATAAAAGCATATACCATGCCATATCTTTTCGTTCGTGTTGTTTCTGGCTTTTTGGTCCTGTATCTAGTGATGCGCGAGGGAATAGAACGTCGCTTGTTGTAGGCAATCATATGGTGAATGGGCTTTTTTTGTGCGCGCTTGTTTGAATTCGGTGCAATCGAATCACTAATAGCAGATAGTTTGAGGCGTGATAATGAGGATTAGATATAGGTGTTATATTGCTGGAAGGGCTGTGTTGGTCATGCACCTGCGGTCTCGCTCCAGGAGCAATTACATAAAAGTAGCGTTTAATATATAATAATTGCCAATTTTTACGGGCGTTTAGCACCGATTACAGTTGCGGTTTGTCGAACCTTCATGTTGGATTCTATGGTTAAAATTTACTCTTTAAAGTGTTCGCTACTCGCTTTGGTAGCGCTGTTTTTTACATCAACGGTCTGGGGTAGCTCGCTGATCCCAGCGGCACCCAAATTAGCGGCTAGCGCGTTCTATTTGGTCGATGCCCATAGCGGTAAAGTCATCGCCTCCAAGGATGCTGATAAACGATTACCCCCCGCCAGTCTTACCAAAATGATGACCAGTTATATAGTCGCACAAGAGGTAAGCAAGGGCCGAGTGAGTCTGGATGATATGGTGCCGGTGAGTGTAGCCGCCTGGAAAAAAGGCGGTTCAAAAATGTATATTCGTGAAGGCACCAAGGTCAAACTGTCTGACCTTCTAAAAGGCATTATTATTCAGTCTGGAAACGATGCCAGTATTGCCGTGGCAGAATTTATTGCTGGTAGTGAAGATGGGTTTGCAGAGTTGATGAATCACCAGGCTTTGCAACTTGGAATGCACGATACCCATTATGTGAATGCGACCGGGTGGCCCGCTAAGGACCATTATTCCACCGCAAAGGATCTTGCTATTTTGGGTATGGCTGTGGCGCGGGATTTTCCTGAACACTATAAACTTTATTCACAAAAGTACTTTACCTATAACAATATTCGCCAGCCTAACCGAAATAAATTGTTGTGGGCTGACAGCACCGTCGATGGTCTGAAAACAGGCCATACTGAAGAGGCAGGGTATTGCTTGGTTGCTTCAGCAGTTCGAAAGAATATGCGTCTTGTTTCGGTGGTAATGGGTACACAGTCAGAGAAATCGCGGGCCCAGGAGAGTCAAAAATTACTTAATTATGGGTTTAGATTTTATCAAACTCATCGGCTGTACGAGCAGAACGAAAAAATCCATGAAGCGCGAATATGGGGTGGAACACAGGATGATCTGCAGTTAGGGGTGCAGGATGATCTGTATGTATCGATAGCACGTGGCGAATATAAAAACCTCAAACCATCAATTGAATTGAATGGTGTTATAAAAGCGCCGATTAAAAAGGGCCAGAAACTGGGTTTGGTTCGGGTAATGCTGGACGGTGACTTGGTGGCGCAGCGACCATTAGTATCGCTCAACGATATAGAACAGGGTGGTTTTATTAAGCGCATAGGTGATTCTGCGGAAAGGTTTTTTTCGGAGTCCTTTGAATCAATTTTTTCTGATTAGCGTCATTTCATATAGAGCAATTGTATGGATCAAGAACCGCCAAAGATTGAGTTTCCTTGCCAGTATCCTATTAAGGTAATGGGTGAGGCCGCGCCTGACTTCAAAATGTTTGTTTACGACACCATTAAAAAACATGCTGATGGGCTTGAGCATCAACACGTCTCAATCAGGGAGAGCCGTACCGGAAAATTCCATGCAGTTACCGTTACTATTGAAGCTACGGGTACTAACCAACTAGAGGCCATTTTTGAAAGCCTTAAAGAAAGTGGCCGAGTAAAGATGGTGCTGTGAATGGCCCCTAAGGCGTTATCGATGGTTACCGTACGGGATCTGGGGTTGCAGGATTATTCACAAACACTTGAGCAGATGCGCGCGTTTACCGATGCGCGAACCGACCAAACCCAGGATGAAATATGGCTGCTGCAGCATCACCCGGTGTTTACTCAAGGGCAGGCCGGAAAGTCGGAACATTTGTTAAATCCAAATGGAATTCCCGTCGTGCAATCGGACCGCGGCGGTCAGATAACCTACCATGGCCCTGGTCAGCTGATTATCTATTTGTTGATCGATATTAAGCGATTGAAGCTAGGTGTAAGACAGTTGGTTGATCTGATTGAGCTGAGTCTCATGAGTATGCTTTCTGATTTGGGTGTCGAGTCTCATGCTAGAAAAGATGCGCCGGGTGTCTATATTGGCGCGTCAAAAATAGCCGCATTGGGATTAAGGATTCGACAAGGTTGTAGTTATCACGGACTCAGCCTGAACGTAGATATGGATCTATCACCCTTCAGTCAAATCAACCCCTGTGGCATGGAAGGACTCGACGTGACCCAGATGAGTACCCTGGGGGTTTGTTCGGATATCGAGAGCATCAGTGAGTTGCTGGTCACCAAATTAACAGATCAGCTTGGCTTAAGTGAAGACCGCCCGGCCTCATAGTTCCGGGATATAGTCCTAGGATATAGAGCCGGGATATAAAGTCAGGAATTCAAACACATCTAAACGGGTATTGAGCAACAATGGAAAAAACCCCCGATAACTCTCCGTCTCAAGGTGAGGCTAAAGCTTCATCATCGGTGCGCAAACCCGCGAAAATTAAAGCCGGGGAAAAATTACGCGGCGCTGAGAAAGTTGCCCGAATTCCCATCAAAGTAATTCCGACGGATAAAGTTCCACGCAAACCTGACTGGATTCGTGTGCGTATTCCGGCCTCTAACGAAGTAAATCAGCTGCGTAAACTGTTACGTAAACATAAGCTAAGTTCAGTATGTGAAGAGGCCTCCTGCCCCAATCTTGGCGAGTGTTTTCAGAACGGTACCGCGACTTTTATGATTATGGGTGAAGTCTGCACCCGTCGCTGCCCCTTCTGTGATGTTGCACATGGCCGTCCCAATCCGCTTGATCCAAATGAGCCAATTGAGCTGGCCGAAGCGATCACAGAGATGAAACTGCAATATGTGGTGATCACATCGGTGGACCGAGATGATCTTCGTGATGGCGGGGCGGCGCATTTTACCGATTGTATTCGTGAAATTCGCAGGAGAATGCCGCTGATCAAGATCGAGGTCTTGGTGCCTGACTTCCGTGGCCGGTTGGAAAAGGCGATGCAGATTCTGTCGGAAATGCCAGCGGACGTTTTTAACCATAACATGGAGACCGTTCCGCGTTTGTATAAAAAGGCCCGGCCTGGCGCAGATTATCAGTGGTCGCTAGACCTGTTGAAGAAACATAAACAGGATGTCCCCTCTGTGCCGACTAAATCAGGCTTGATGTTGGGGTTGGGTGAAACCGATGAAGAGATTGTTGAGGTAATGAAAGACCTTCGCGCTCATGACGTAGAGATGATCACATTAGGGCAATATCTGCAGCCAAGCCGCAACCATCTGCCCGTTGAGCGATTTGTTACCCCCGAGGCCTTTGATAGACTGGGCAGCATTGCTAAGAAATTGGGTTTCACCAGTGTGGCTAGCGGACCGTTAGTCAGGTCTTCCTATCACGCAGATCAGCAAGCAAAAAGCGCAGCTAATGAAAAATATTAAATTTGTCCTGTAGGCTTTTTTATCCTCAACACACACAAAAAGCTTCGAATAATTTTTGCGATCGTGAATTTGAAAACAATAGATTGATGACAAGGTCACCATGATGAATTTATGGTGTTTAAAAAATAGATGATTGGTCATGAAATTGCTTTATACTATTGCTCGGACCGACTTTAATAGTTGAAAAACTACGTTTGATCGACCAAACCATTATAAAAAAATGTAGAGGGGCTTTTACATGAAAAAAATGATTTTAACCTGCGCGACCACTGGCATCCTGCTGGCGACTCCAGTTATGGCTGAAGTTACAGTCGGAGCTGCTCTGACAAGCAACTATATTTGGCGTGGTTTTAGCCAGACTCAGGATGATGCTGCCCTTTCTGGTAGTGTTGATTATAGTAACGAAAGCGGCTTTTACGCTGGTGTTTGGGCATCTAGAGTTGATTTCGCTGATGCTGATGTCGAAGTGGATGCTTATTTTGGTATGTCCGGTGACATCAACGATGACTTTTCATGGGATGTTGGCTTGTTAAGCTACAATTACCCTGGTGCAAAAGGTCGGTTTGATGAAGTTTATGTTGGCGTAGGGTATGGTGTGTTTAGTTTTACCTACTATCTTGATGTTGATATTCGTGCCGACGGAATTGGTGATTATGCAGAGCTTGGCGCTGATTTTGAGGTTGGCGACCTAGGTTTGAGCCTACATGTAGGTAACTATGACGTTGATTTCGGGTACTCTGTAATTGACTATAAAATAGCTGTTTCCAAAGAGATTGAAGGATATGGAGTTGAGTTGGCAGTTACTGATACTGACGCAGCTAAGAGCAAATCTGAGGTTGTTTTAACGGTCTCTACAGAGTTTTGATTTGTATCTCTTCCTAGCGGAGGAGATCGTATTAAAAACAAAAAATCCCCGCATTTAGTCGGGGATTTTTTTTGTCTCAATTGCATCGATAGTACCGGCGAGTGCAGTGGATTTTTTCTTCTCAAGAATTTCATTTTTTTCACGCCAGTCCAGCGCTGCAAGTTGCTCATAGCGGTGGTAACGTTCGGTGATTTCATGCTGGGCTGCATCCAGTAGCTCTTCAGCATGTTCTGGATGAGTTCGCATCAGCATATTAAAACGACCCTCGGTTTTTACGTATTCTCGATAGGGAATTGAGGGCGGTTTGGAATCCAGTAATAGTGGGTTTAACCCGCGTTCCGCTCTCCGTGGATCGTATCTAAACAGCGGCCAGTGACCACTTTTGACCGCTAAATCTTGTTGCCGGTGATTGAACTTTAGATCGATACCATGCGCGATGCAGGGAGCATAGGCAATGATGAGTGACGTGCCTGAAAATGATTCCGCTTCCAGGAAAGTGTGCAGTGTATGTACATCTTTTCCCGCGTAGGCGACGTGGGCCACGTAGACGCTTTCGTAGCTCATCGCAATACGTGCCAGATCTTTTTTGGCGGTGGGTTTGCCGGCCGCGGAAAATTTTGCCGATGCTGCTCGGGGGGTCGCTTTTGAGGTTTGTCCTCCGGTGTTGGAGTATACCTCAGTATCCAGCACCAGAATGTTGACATTTTTGCCTGATGCCAGCACATGATCAAGGCCGCCGTATCCAATATCGTAAGCCCAGCCGTCACCCCCAATGATCCAGACCGATCGTTTAGTGAGAAAGTCGGCTATGGCGTTGAGTTGTTGAGCATCAGGGTTATCGATTTTTTCCAGTTGCTGTATGAGCTGATCTACCCTTTGACGTTGCTCGTATATTCCGGTTTCGTCGGACTCGTCCGCATTCAGCAGCTCGTCAACAAATTTTGGGTTTAGTTGAGGAGAAAGTTTAAGTAATTGTTCAGACGCGGATTCCCGTAATTTATCCACCGCAAGCCGTATCCCCAGCCCAAATTCGGCGTTATCTTCAAACAATGAGTTGTTCCATGCCGGGCCCCGGCCTTCGCTATTTTTACTCCATGGGGTGGTGGGCAAATTGCCACCATATATGGATGAACAGCCAGTCGCATTGGCAACCAGCATGCGGTCGCCAAACAGTTGACTCGCCAGTCTGATATAGGGTGTTTCACCACAACCGGAACAGGCGCCGGAAAACTCGAACAGTGGCTTAGCCAGCATTGAACCCTTCATGGTATTGATTTTAAGATTTTGACGATCAAGGTCGGGAAGTTGTTCGAAAAAAGCCCAATTGGCCCGCTCCTGTTCCCGTACCGGAGGCTGTGGAACCATATTGATTGCCTTGTGCTCAGGATTCTTTTTGTCGCGGATAGGGCAAATATCAACACAAAGGGAACAGCCGGTACAATCTTCAGGTGCAACTTGATAGCTGATGTGAAGGCCTTCGGGATAGTCCTTTCCCTTAATTTGAACATGCAGGAAAGTATCCGGTGCATCCACAACTAATTCAGCGGGAAAAGCTTTGCTGCGTATTGCGCTGTGGGGGCAAACAAATACACATTTTCCGCAATGGGTACAAAGATCATAGTCGAGAGCTGGAATTTTATCGGCTAGATTCCGTTTTTCCCATGCTGACGTTCCGGTTGGGTAGGTGCCATCGGCGGGCAACAGGCTCACCGGAATCAGGTCTCCATGACCACCGATAATCTCTCCTGTTACGGTTTTAACAAACTCCGGCGCCGCTGGATCTACGGTTGGTTTTCGGCTAATGGCGCTAGAAACCTGAGCAGGAATACTTACCTTCGAAAGTGCCTTCAAACTATCATCAATGGCGAGGCAGTTTTGCTGAACAATCTGATCGCCCTTTTTACCGTAGCTGATTTTCACCGCATTTTTAATCGCGTCCAGTGCCTGCTGTTTCGGCATTAAATCGGCAAGCTCAAAAAAACAACTCTGCATAATGGTATTGATACGGCTACCCATACCGTGTTCGCGGGCGAGTTTGTCGGCATCAATGCAGTAAAACTGAATATTTTTGTCGATAATAGTTTGCTGCATTTTGGCAGGTAAAATATCCCAGACGTGCTCAGCCGGTGTGGCACAGTTCAGCAAGAACAGTGCATGTTTCGCAGCCATATCGAGCATGTCGTAGCGTTCCAGAAAAATAGCCTGGTGGCAGGCAATAAAATCTGCATCGCCTTCACCTATCAAATAACTGGATTGAATCGGATCTTTACAGAAGCGAAGGTGTGAAATGGTAACTGCACCGGTCTTTTTGGAGTCATAAACAAAATAACCCTGTACTTCTAGATCGGTTGAATCACCAACAATTTTTATCGAGTTTTTATTTGCGCTGACGGTACCGTCTGAGCCAAGGCCGTAAAATACACAGGAACGGGCCTTTTGGCTGGCACGAGTGCGAAAAGATCGATCCCAGTCGAGACTGTGATGGGTCACGTCATCGGTAATGCCGATGGTAAAATGATTTTTAGGTTGTGGATTCTTCAATTCATCAAAGATGGCCTGCACCATCCCCGGGGTGAATTCTTTGGACGATAATCCAAACCTGCCGCCAATAATCTTCGGAAGTGTTTGGAAGGGGGGATTTTCAGCGCTGAGCTGTTCGGCTAATGCTGTGACAACCTCTTTATATAGGGGTTCTCCACGGGCACCTGGCTCCTTGGTTCGATCCAGAATCGCGATTGCAGAGACCTTTTTTGGAAGAGCTTCAACTAAGCGAACCGGATCAAAGGGCCGGAATAGTCGCACCTTCAGTACACCGTATCGATGGCCCTCGGAATTTAGGTGCTTCACGGTTTCATCAACGGTTTCAGCGCCGGATCCCATCAGTACAATTACCTGCTCGGCATCCTTCGAACCGCTGTATTCAAATAGATGGTAGTGGCGACCGGTTATCTCCGCGAACTGATCCATTTTTTGCTGAAGGATGTCGGGAAAGGCATCGTAATAGGGGTTGACGGTTTCTCTGGCTTGAAAGAAAACATCGGGGTTTTGTGAGGTTCCCCGCACGACCGGGTGGTTGGGGTTGAGGGCTCGTTCGCGAAAGCTGGCGATATCCGCTGGATTGAGCATATTCAAAACAACGTTATCCGCAAGCATCTCAATTTTGGTGACTTCATGGGATGTCCGAAAACCATCGAAGAAGTGGATGATCGGAATCCGTCCCCGCAGCGTTGCCGCTTGGGCAATAAGTGCAAAATCGTGAGCTTCCTGAACCGAATTAGAGGCCAGTAGTGCGAAACCAGTCGCTCGGGTTGCCATTACATCGCTATGGTCGCCAAATATGGATAGTGCCTGTGCCGCAATTGAGCGTGCCGCGACATGAAAAACCGTTGGTGTCAGCTCCCCTGCAATTTTATACATGTTGGGGATCATCAATAACAATCCCTGGGATGCGGTAAAGGTGGTAGTCAGTGCACCGCCCTGAAGAGCACCATGAATAGCGCCGGCAGCACCACCTTCGCTTTGCATCTCCACAACCAGAGGCACTGTACCCCAGACGTTTTTTTCGCCCTCGGCTGACCAGAAATCGGCGTGCTCACCCATTGGTGACGCGGGCGTGATCGGGTAAATCGCGATGACTTCATTAGTTTTATGTGCGACCAGGGCGGTCGCCTCGTTGCCATCAAGGGTTTTTTTGCTGGGGGAAAGCATCGGCACCTCGGCTTGACTTCGCTGCGTATGTAAGTGGCTTTGTCGGTGGTCATAAACCTAACCTTAATCACATTACCACAGTGACCATATTTAAATATGAGTTTGACTAATTCTCCATGTGTTTAATCAATGAATGATCTGATCAAAAAAAATTAAATCTGAATGGTTTAATAGGTTGTGTAAGAAGAGGACTTGAAAAGGCGGAACTGATAGGGAAAAGGACAAAAAAAACCGCCGGATGATACCGGCGGTTGGTTATGGCTATTTGTAGTACTGCAAAGATCGTAATCTATGAGTTACTTTCCCGTTCAATAGCCCGATAACCAATATCCGTGCGGTAGTAAAGGTCCTGCCAATTGATTTTCTTAACCGCCTGGTAGGCTTTTTGCTGGGCCTCGGCAACACTATTTCCAAGGGCTGTTGCACATAGTACTCGTCCACCATTGGTGACCACCTGCCCGTCGGACTCGGTAGTACCTGCGTGAAATACTTTTACATCTGAACTATCCTGTTCTGGTAATCCAGTTATCGGTAAGCCGGTGGCGTATGCTTCTGGGTAACCACCTGAAGCCAGCACAACTCCAAGTGCACAACGGCTATCCCATTTCGCATCAATTTCATCAAGGCGCTGGTCTATGGCATGGCCGCATAGTTCGAAAAGGTCTGATTGAAGTCGCAACATAATAGGTTGGGTTTCAGGATCACCAAACCGGCAGTTATATTCCAGTACCTTAGGTACGCCACTGTCGTTAATCATCAATCCAGCATAAAGGAACCCGGTATAGCGATTACCCTCAGCCGCCATGCCTGCAACCGTAGGAACAATGACCTCTTTCATGACCCGTTGGTGAATTTCATCAGTGACCACCGGTGCCGGTGAATACGCACCCATGCCTCCGGTGTTTGGCCCAAGATCACCATTGTCACGTGCCTTGTGATCCTGTGAGGTCGCCAGGGGAACTATATTTTCACCATCTACCATGACAATAAAACTGGCTTCTTCACCCAGTAGAAATTCTTCGATGACCACTCGATGTCCCGCTTCGCCAAACTGATTTCCGCTCAACATATCAGTGACGCTATCAATCGCCTGTTGCTCGGTGTCCGCCAGAATGACACCTTTGCCCGCAGCCAGGCCATCGGCCTTGACGACAATTGGAGCACCTTTTTCACGGATATATTCAATGGCTGGCGCAACCTCGGTGAAGCTCTGATACCAGGCGGTAGGAATATTATGACGAGCCAGAAAATCCTTGGTAAAGGTTTTTGAGGCTTCAAGTTGCGCAGCTCCCTTGGTAGGCCCAAAGCAGCGTAACCCTGCCTCTCTAAAGGAATCAACAATTCCGGCGACCAGCGGCGCCTCTGGGCCGATTAGGGTCATTTCTATATTGCGGCTCTTTGAAAACGCTATTAATCCATCAAAATCCATCGAGTCGATGGCGATGTTTTCGATACCTGGCTCAAGGTTGGTTCCGGCATTTCCCGGTGCTACATATACCGTAGCCACCTGATCTGATTGCGCGAGTTTCCAGGCTAGTGCGTGTTCGCGACCACCATTTCCAACTACGAGTACATTGGCAGGCATGTTTAGATTCCTTTATTCGGTTACGCTGTTTACAGCAGCGTTGGATATTTTAGTATGTGAAATCACTCTGGTTTAGTGTCGGAAATGGCGCATGCCGGTAAAGACCATTGCCATACCCGCTTCGTTGGCTGCTTGAATCACCTCGTCGTCGCGAATGGAGCCACCGGGTTGTATTACAGCGGTGATACCCGCTTCAGCTGCGGCATCAATGCCATCCCGAAATGGGAAAAAGGCATCGGAGGACATGACGGATCCTTTGACAATCAGCCCTTCATCCTGCGCCTTAATACCGGCGATTTTTGCGCTGTAGATTCGGCTCATTTGGCCCGCTCCCACCCCGATAGTCTGGCCATTTTTGGCGTATACAATCGCGTTGGATTTAACATACTTGGCAACTTTCCACGCGAACAACAGGTCGGCCAGCTCTTGTTTTGTGGGTTTTCGATCGGTCGCGGTAGTAAGTTGCTCCAGCGTTACCTCAGCTATATCCCGGTCCTGTACCAAAAGTCCGCCGTTGACACGCTTGAAATCGAAATCAGAAGCCCTTTGTACGGGCCACTCCCCGGTTGCTAAAACTCGAATATTCTTTTTAGTTGCCAGTATCGGCAGGGCGTCATCGAGGATGGAGGGGGCTATCAATACTTCCACAAACTGTCGGTCCAGAATGACTTGGGCCAGGGAAGCTGTTAGCGGTCCATTTAGTGCGATGATGCCACCAAAGGCTGAGGTAGGATCGGTCTGGAATGCTTTGTCGTAGGCCTCCTGCAAACTGGAGGCCGTTGCAACACCGCAAGGGTTGGCATGTTTTACAATTACGCAGGCGGGCCCGTCAAAACTGCGAACGCATTCGATCGCAGCATCCGAGTCCGCTAAGTTATTGTAGGAAAGCTCTTTACCCTGAATTTGTGTTGCGGTCGAAATACCCGCTTCCTGGGGCTGATGTTCTTTATAAAATGCCGCATTTTGGTGAGGGTTTTCGCCGTAGCGAAGATCCTGAACTTTAATAAATTGTTGATTAAAAGTTTCGGGGAACTGGCTCTGTTGGTCACGTGAACCTAGATAATTTGCAATCGCGCCGTCGTATCGAGCGGTATGTTCAAAGGCTCTACACGCGAGTTCAAAACGTGTTGAGTCGCTCACTGAGCCGTTTTTATCGGCGAGTTCCTGTAGTACCCGGTCATAGTCTTCACTATTGACCACGATCGTGACGTCTTTGTGGTTTTTAGCGGCTGAGCGGATCATGGTTGGTCCGCCAATATCGATATTTTCAATCGCCTCGGCGAGACTGCAGTCGTCCTTTGCAATAGTTTGCTCGAATGGGTAAAGGTTGACCACGACCAGGTCGATAAAATTGATATCGTGTTTTGATGCGACCTCATTGTCGGTGCCGCGTCGCCCTAAAATTGCACCATGAACTTTAGGGTGCAGAGTTTTAACCCTTCCTGCCATGATCTCGGGGAAAGCGGTGTAGTCAGAAACTTCCTGAGCTGGTACCCCGTTGTCATTTAATAATTTGTGGGTGCCGCCGGTAGATAAGATCTGCACGCCTAGTTTGTGCAAGCCCTGTGCAAAGGGAACCAGGTTGGTTTTGTCGGAAACACTGATCAATGCGCGTTTAACGGGCGCATAATTTTCAATTTCGCTCATATGTTGGTTGTCTAGTCTGCAAATATAGTGAAAGGGGGTTGTTATTCGTTATACGGGTTGCTTAAACGATGCAGGTGGGAGAGGAACTGATTTTAGGAATCAAAATAGCTGAAGCGGGCCTGGCAAAGGTTGCCGGGCCCGGTATCTCAAGTAACTGATCGTTTATAACATGCCGTAAGTTTTTAGTTTCTTGCGTAGTGTTCCGCGGTTTAAACCAAGCACTTCGGATGCTTTGGTTTGGTTACCACGAGTGTGCTTCATGACCGCTTCCATCAGCGGTGCTTCTACTTCTGACATCACCAGCTGGTAGACATCTGTAACCGCTTGCCCATCGAGATGTGCAAAGTAGTTTGCCATGGCAACTTCAACACTTTCCCTTAACGAATGGGTCGTATTGACCGGCTCGTCGACGGGCGTAATGTTCTGTTCCAATACAATATCCAATTCACTCATGCTGCTGCTCCCTTTGGCGGCTCGATATTTTTAATAATATTTTCTATAAATTTATTTTGATCATCTGCTGTGGTTAGCGTGTGAAAACTTTGTACAAATGAGTGCGAGTTTTGTTTCGATTGTTCAAAGTCAGCTACGCTGGCAAGGGCTTTTTCGGCATACCAGGCTAAATGTTTCCTGGCGATTCGAACACCAATGCGTTCACCATAGTGGTCGTGTATTTGCCGGATATGATTCTGTGCAATCTTTCCTTTTTCGAGGACGGATAATTCCTTTTTAAGTTGTCCCGTTTTCAGGAAATATGAGATCTCACCCAACAGCCAGGGCTGACCCTGAGAACCACGTCCAACCATAATGGCGTCACAGCCCGTGTATTCTAACACCACTTTCGCCTGTTTGGGTGTAGTGATATCGCCGTTTGCAAAAACCGGTATATTTATCTTTGATTTTACTTCAGCAACCGTGTCGTATTCAGCGGTTCCGGTAAAGCGGCTGGCACCTGTGCGACCGTGAATGGCGATGGCTTGAATACCACAATCCTCTGCAATTTTGGCGATGGAAAGAGCGTTCTTTTTATCCTCAGTCCAGCCGGTTCGGGTTTTTAGTGTAACCGGTATGTTAACTGCTTTAACTACCGCATCGAGTATTTCTGCGATCAATTTTTCGTCACGCATGAGTGCTGAACCAGCCGCTTTTTTACAGACTTTTTTCGCGGGGCATCCCATATTAATATCGATGATCTGGGCACCTTGCTGGGCATTTAATTTGGCCGCCTGAGCCATCAATTCTGGGTCGTTACCAACGATTTGAATCGAACGAGGTTCGTTGTCATCAGGTAGTAATAATCGTTGCTGGGTTTTTCGGCTATTCCAGAGTTCCACCTTTGATGTGATCATTTCCGAAGTGGCCAAACCAGCGCCCATCTTCATAACCAGTTGCCGAAATGGCCGATCTGTAATACCTGCCATCGGTGCAAGCAGAACTGGTGATACAAGTTGATATGGGCCGATTTTCGGGAGTTTGTCCATGTGGGCTAAATGACATTTTTTTTGATGATCTGGTAGTGGGTTACGCATGATTATTGATGAATATCACGGGAGGTAATGTTGCCGATAAATGGCGGCCTCTATTATTGGATTCTAAAATAGGGGCTTGAAAATTATGGAACAACCTTGACACTAAAGTTTGAAGCTTCTTCGCCAGGATGTTTTATTTCAAAAGATAGATAAATAGGTGTCGCAATCGGCATGGTGTCCACACTACTGAAATCGGCATTTAAATATTCCTCTGGCTTGAACACTCGGCTGGCGACCGGGGTTTGATCAAGGCTACTAAAGTTCAGTTGGACTTTAGGGAACGACTGCGGGAATGAAGCATTGTTTGTGAGAATTAGATCGACAGTCAACGCATCGTAGAGTTTTGGATGGGGTTGGATGCTTAGGCCAGAGCTGGAGATGCTGTCGATATCTCGTTGAACGGGTAACTCACAGCCAAATGTGTCGCAAATGAACTGATAGGCTGGCCGTAGACGGTAGTCTAGTGCGAGCCGATCAAAGTAAAAGAAACCGATCTGCCCAATCAATGCTATCAATGCTAAAAAAGTCAAAAAGCCCCATAGTAAACTATTGCTTTTAGGGGCGGCTGGAGGGGGCTCGCTTATATCGTCAACATCGAGCTCTAGATCAGGTATATGAAATTCATCGCTCTGATCATTGCCGGTCGCGGTATCCAGTAAAGTTGAATCAGGATTCCATTGGTCATCGCCATCGTCGTTTAACCTAGAGTCGCTTGAAATATCGGAAGTTTTTTCAGGCTCTGGTTTTGCAGATTTTTTGGAATCAGCAGCAAGAAGCGCGAGAGCCCACTCGTCTTCACTTACAGTATCGTAGCTTTCGTCGGCGTATTGATTTTTATCCTTCTCAAAATCAGCGCTCGTTGTATGCCCTAAAGAGATTGATTTGAATGATTCACTGAACTCATCGTCATCGATCAGTTCGGCACTGCAGATGTCCTGGGGGAGAGCGAGATCGGCATCAGGTTGAGTTGTTGTGGGTTGCTCAACTGCAACTTTTGTCTCAGCGGGTGTATCGATATCAGGGTATTTACCGGTTTCCTCTGTCGGCTTGCTCGCTTGTTGTTCGAGGACCTGACATTCGGTAGCGGAAAATATATGTTCACATAGTCCACACCTTACGGTTCCCAGGGCGGCACTTAACTGCGTATCCGTGACACGGAAGGTTGTTTTACACTTTGGGCACTGGGTATGAATCATGAAATGTTCTACGTATGGTTACGCTAAGTTCGATTACCCAATAGTTTCGGTGAAATTGCAGAAAAACGCCAGAGTGTGAATAGTTCTCTATCTTCGTTTTGCGGTTAACAGAACCCATTCATCTTTTATTTCGGCTGGATCGAAGTCAAACCAGGCTTCATATGCGGATTGAACGCTCTCAATCTGTTCGGTCAATATTCCGGACAGCGCAAGTAATCCATTAGGGGTAACCAGCGTGGAAAACTGTTTTGCGAGCTCGATCAATGGGGTTGCGAGTATGTTGGCTACTAAAACATCACATTGAGTATTCGGGAATGACTCAGGTAGGTAACACACAATTTGTTGTTTATTAAGACTATTGAGTTGGGCGTTTTGAGTAGTGGCTTCCAGTGCCTGAGTATCGATATCGATCATGTGGTTAGTGCTGCTCCCAAGTAGGCATGCGGCGATGCCGAGGATTCCGGATCCACAGCCATAATCGATGACTGTTTTATCTTTCAGGTTTTGTTGAGCTAACCATTCCAGGCATAGGGCGGTGGTCGGGTGGCTGCCGGTACCAAAAGCGAGGCCAGGGTTAAATAGGACGTTAATGGCCTTTGGGTCTGGAATATCAAACCCCTGGGGTATGATCCATAAATGATCACCGAAGGCTAGTGGTTTGATATGCTTCATCCACTCAGTTTGCCAGGCTTTGTCTTTTAATATTTGGATTTGATACCTGAGAGGTGTCGGCCCCGGGTATTGTTGGATCAACTGTTCGGTGAGTTGCTGCTGATCGGTATCAGCATCGAATAGCGCAGTGACGCGCGTGCGATGCCAAAGAGGGTTGGTGCCTAAAGGTGGCTCGTAAAGCGGCTGTTCGGCCGCGTCTTCAAAGGTGATTGAGATCGCTCCCAGAAGATCGAGAATGAGTTCGATAGCGCTGGTTTGAGTTTCGTTTGTTTCGATCCGTAATTGTAACCAGGTCATGGGGTGTGAAGTAAGCTCGCGGATTGAATAAGGGGGTGGGTGGATACAGCCAACGGATAGAGGCTTGTAGGATCGCTTAGGGAAGAGCAACAGGTTGCTGAAACGATTGGTTTCAGCAACCTGTATTCAAACTAGCAGTAAAACTTATTGTTCCGTTGGTTTTACTGCCTCAGTTGGTTTTAACGCAAACTCAGCGGGTTCGCTTTTAGTTTCCGTAGCCTTCGGTTTTTCATCGCGTGATCGTCGTGGATCATTGGATGCGCGACGAGGTTTTTTGGGTGTTTCCTGTTTTGGTTTTTCGGAAGCGGGCTTCGCAGCCTGATCCGCTTTTTCAAGACTGGAAGCTTTTGGCTCGCTACTAGCAACTTCTGCCGATCTAACAGGCTTGGGGTCCTGAGGTTTAGGCGGTTTCGGGGTAGTACTTTGTTCAACGTTCGGTTCGGGAGCCGCTTTCGCCTCGGGCTTTGGTATTTGTTTTGGTTCGCTGTTTTGTGCCTGAGGGCTATCCTTACGTTCAGCTTTAGTTTCTTGTTTAGCTTTTGCTTTGTTTTCTACTTTGGTATCAGCCTTATCCACCATTGAAGTTTCTGCTACTGGTCGAGGTTTTGACTGCCGGGTTTTAGCCTTGTTTGGATTCGGGTTTTGATCACTCTTGGTATTTGCCTGGGTTGCCTCACTGGCGGAGGTTTTTGGTTCAGTGGATTTTACCTGAGCGGCTGATTGATCAGGCTTTTGGTCATTTTTACGTGAGGCATTGTCTGAATCCTTGCGCTGGTTGTGGCTGGTTCGTGGTTTGCGTTGGGCTGGGCGCTTATTGGATTGTTGGCGGGTGCTATCACCTTTCTTTGAACTTTGCTCTTCGTTGCGTGTGCGTTTTGGGCGATCATCCTGTTTTCTCTGATTGTCAGAGTTGCTGGATGATTTGCGCTGCTGAGGACGATCCTGTTTTTGTTGTCGCGATTTATTTTGAGATGAGCTCTGCCCCCGCTTATCTCTGGATCCGTTTGGTTTGTTACCGGACTGATCATTGGAATTTTTTTGCTGGCGTCGTTGACTTGATCCTTTGCCACGATTGTCTTGAGACTGAGGCTTTTTTGGTTTAGGTTCGGTTTTTGCTACTTTTGGCTCTGGTTTTTCTGCTGAGCTAACACCAAAAATTTTACCCAGTACACCACCAATTCGACCACCTAAACCAGTGCTAGCAGCGCCCGAAGCAGGAGGCGGTTCTGATGCTTTTACGGTTGAAACAGCGGGCTGCTGGCGATCATGGGTTTCATCTTGATTAATTGCCTCAGGTTTTGAGAACTTCACTTCATGGCTGAGTACGTTGGTTTCGCCATCTTTAAGCTTGAAGACTTCGTGCTCTGGTGCTTCCATGTGAGGGTTGGGGATTACAGTAATTGTTGAGTTATGTGTGGCTTCAAGTTCGCTGATGCTGGCACGTTTTTCATTAAGTAAGAATGAGGCGATCGGCAGGGGTACGACGGCACGAATATGCGCGCCCGATTCACGAACGATGCTTTCTTCAATCAAACGCATTACCGAAAGCGCAAGGGATTTATCCGCTCGAATGGTGCCCTGGCCATTGCAGCGTGGGCATACAATTGCGCTGGTCTCTCCGAGCGATGGTCGCAAGCGTTGGCGTGACATCTCCAGTAAGCCGAAGCGGGATATGCGGCCGGTTTGCACCCGTGCTCGATCATCTTTCAGTGCATCGCGCATGCGGTTTTCAACTTCTCGCTGATTACGGGTAGGTCCCATGTCGATGAAGTCAATAACGATTAAGCCACCGACATCTCGAAGTCGAAGCTGTCTGGCGATTTCATCAGCGGCTTCGAGATTGGTGTTGAGGGCGGTGTCTTCAATATCGCTGCCGCGGGTTGAGCGCGAGGAGTTGATATCGATGGAAATTAAGGCCTCGGTTTGGTCAATTACGATGGAGCCACCGGAGGGCAATTTAACTTCATGCTGATATGCGGTTTCGATCTGACTCTCAATCTGAAAGCGATTGAATAGCGGCATTGGGTTGTTATACAGTTTGATGCGGTCTTCAAATGTTGGCATTACCTGCCGGATGAAGTTAACGGCTTCCTCGTAGGCGCTTTCTGTGTCGATGAGCACTTCATCGATATCCTGCCGTAGGTAATCCCGAACGGTACGGATGATGACGTTGCTTTCCTGGTATATCAAAAATGGTGACGGTTTGTCCGCCGCGGCAGTAATCGCTTCCCAAAGTTGTACCAGGTATTGAAGATCCCACTGGAGCTCCTCCTGGCTGCGGCCAATTCCTGCGGTGCGAACGATGATGCCCATACCCTCAGGGATTGGCAGCCCAGCTAAGATTTCCCGCAGCTCATTACGTTCATCGCCTTCGATTCTTCGAGAGATGCCACCTGCTCGAGGGTTGTTTGGCATCAATACAAGGTAACGTCCGGCCAAACTGATGAAACTGGTAAGGGCAGCACCCTTATTTCCGCGCTCTTCCTTGTCGACCTGAATAATCAGCTCTTGCCCTTCGGAGAGCACGTCTTGAATATTGAAACGACCTTTGATGTCTGAAGGAGATTTTTTGAAGTATTCGCGGGAAATTTCCTTGAGAGGGAGGAAACCGTGACGATTGCCGCCGTAGTCTACAAAAGCAGCTTCGAGGCTGGGTTCAATACGGGTGATACGGCCCTTGTAAATATTGGCCTTTTTTTGTTCTCTGGATCGATTTTCGATGTCCAGATCATACAGTCGTTGTCCATCGACAAGAGCAACGCGCAATTCTTCTTTGTGAGTTGCATTGATAAGCATTTTTTTCATGTTGTACCGCTACTAAATAATTAGGTTGGAGCGCTAGCAACATATGGAGCAGACAATGAACAGCCTGTGGCTGGTGTGATATCAGAAGTAGATATAAGAGATTTGCAGGGCGGCAAGGAGGGTAAACTCCATCCTTTTTGCACCTCTATCCAGGTATATTATCTAGCTTCTTGTTTTTAAAATAACAGCTCGTTAATTGGCATATTGGGTACGCATTTGCCAGTACAGTGACTGAATGAGTCAAAGGCGCTGCGTATTGTTGTACTGTTACCATGCGGCGTTGCCGTCATGTTGATCAGTAACACTAAAATCGAGGGGCTGCCAGAGTATGTTTGTCTGTGGAGCACTTCGGTTAGGGTCCAAAAAACGAGTGGTTATGTGATCGTCACACAACTACAAAATGAGACTTTGGCGGAGGAGCAGTTTCGTTCCGTTGCATGAAGTCTCAACTGCGCATTTATGTTGGCGCAGGTATAAATCTATTTGTCAGCTCGGATATGTTGTTGCCCGAGTAAATAATGTATCAACGACCATTGCAGATGGTCGAAGTATAAATCCTGTTTTTGTTCGTTCCGCGTACCCTAGTTTGAGTTGGTTATGTTGAACCAAATAAAGTGCTTCAGGCACGAATGTAAATAAATTTGTCGGGGGGTGTGCATCTCTCTAATGAAGGCACCCATTTGTAAATCGACTGGAAGAATCATCACTTGAAAACTGTGATCTCAAAGTAATATCGTTAAAGTCACCGTGCCCCAGACCGAAGCAGGGTCAACCCAACTATGTCGGAATATAGCACCTTTTATTAAGTCCTTCAAACTTAACGTATTTATGGTTGGAAAAGCATTCTGATTGATTGGTTGTAGTGAGTTTTAAATTATCCGGGATTAATTGATATTCGGTGTAGAATGGTAGCCCGCTTGCGAAAAGGGAGCGGGTCGCATTAGATGGCCGCAGAATTTTCCGGAGTTATATAGATGGGCGAACCGTCCAAAACAACAAGGTTTCAAGTGGCGATGGTTGATGTGCCTGAGGAGTCAACTGGGCAGCGGCTTGATAACTTTCTGATGTTTTATTGGGATGACATCCCGAAAACCAGAGTCTATAGAGCTATTCGCAAGGGTGAAGTGCGAGTAAACAGCGGGCGAAAAAATGCTCAGTATCGCTTGAAAGCTGGGGATTGTGTCCGGGTGCCACCGATAGGTAATGGTTCTCTCGATAAAAAGTCATATGGTGATGCGCTGCCTAATTGGGTCAGCTCGGCGCTTAAAACGGGCGTCCTCTATGAAGATGAAAATCTGTTGGTGGTCAATAAGCCCTCAGGTTTGGCTGTTCATGGTGGTAGTGGTGTCAGTTTTGGTTTGATTGAGGCGCTGCGTAAGTTGCGCCCGGATCAGCCGGGCCTGGAATTGGTGCATCGGTTGGATCGAGACACTTCCGGTTGCATCATAGTGGCAAAAAACCGTAAGAGCCTAAGAGCCCTGCAAAATCAGCTTCGTTTCAGCTCAATGAAGAAAACCTACCAAATGCTAGTAGTTGGTCGATGGCCCGCCAGAAAGCGGCGGGTTGAAGTAGCGCTGCAAAAGAATGTATTGAAATCAGGTGAGCGCATTGTCGTGGTGTCTGCCGATGGTAAGGCGAGTCGCACAGACTTCCAGGTGATTAAGCGTTTTGCGCAGGCTACTCTGCTGGAGGCTAATCTGATTACAGGGCGAACCCATCAGATTAGGGTGCATACCCAATACTCAGGTTTTCCTATTGTTGGCGATACTAAGTATGGTGATGATGCGGCCAATCTGATGTTTGCTGGTTCCGGTATCAAGCGGTTGTTTCTGCATGCTATGCGGCTAAAATTTCAGGATCCTGATACGGGGGGGGTGATTCAAGTAGAAGCGCCGCTTGATCAAAAGCTGCTTTCCGCTCTGGAATCGCTTCCGCCGTAAGAGTCCTGATCTAGCGTTATTTATCTACTATTATTGTGGTGAATACTGGAAAGTTCGGTTATCGATTGATAAACCATCAACTAGGTGGGTCGATTGGATTTTTAAACCTCGTTTGAGAACAACTGTATGAGTGATGATCAATGGCGTGAAAACACCACAACGGATTCAGTCGTTGCTGGTCCTGAAAGCGCAAGTAAGAACAGTAAAGAGTGGAAACTGATCGAAAAAACAATGGGGTCAATGCTCAAGGAGCAACGTCGCTCCAGGCGCTGGGGGGTGTTTTTTAAGCTGCTGGGCTTTGGTTATCTTCTTTTTGTGGTGTTAATGTTTTCTTCTAAAAATGAAGTATTCGATGAAGCCATGCCCGGTAAAGGAGCTCACACCGCATTTGTCGATATTGAGGGGATGATCGCTGCAAATCAGGAAGCCAATGCTGATGCAATTGCAGGCGCGTTACGTAAAGCCTTTGAGAGCCGAGATAGCGTTGCGGTGATGTTACGGATTAACAGTCCGGGAGGATCGCCTGTTCAATCTGGTTATGTTTATGATGAAATTAAGCGTCTGAGAGCTAAATATCCCGAGAAGAAGCTTTATTCGGTGATCAGTGATTTAGGTGCCTCTGGAGCCTATTATATTGCAGCAGCCTCTGATGAAATTTGGGCAGACAAAGCGAGTCTGGTCGGGTCGATTGGTGTTACCGCTGCAGGGTTTGGCTTTACCGAAACGATTAATAAGCTTGGTATAGAGCGGCGAAAATTCACTTCAGGCCAGCACAAGGCGTTTTTAGATCCGTTCTCCCCGTTAGTTGAAGAAGAAAAGGTATTTTGGGAGGGGGTGCTGCGTACTACCCATGACCAGTTTATCGGCAAGGTAAAAGAGGGGCGCGGCAATCGCCTGAAGCTTACAAAAGGTCACCAACTGTTTAGCGGGTTAATCTGGACCGGCGAGCAATCCCTTGAGCTGGGTTTGATCGATGGCCTGGGCAGTCCCGGATTTGTTGCTCGAGAAGTTATTGGCGAAGAGGAAATGATTGATTACACCGTTAGGCCGAGCCCCTTTAAGCGATTTACTGATCGTTTGGGGGTGAGTATTGGTAACGCCCTGGCGCGCAACCTGGGTTTAGCTGAATTCAGATCATTGCAATGATCTAAAAGATCATCGCGACAATCGCGAGAAGCTACTAAAAATTTTTGACAGTGTTGGTCAATCTCCCTATGATTACGCGGCTATGCAATCGGAGCGTCTCCCACATACAGTTAGTCCTGCCAAACTGGCGCAGCGGCGTATCATTTTGGATGGGAATATTCCGCTTGGTAAGCTAGATCGTTTATCCGAACAGCTAGTCAAGATAGATACAGATGGATTGGTTGCTCTGCGGCTAGAGTTTGGTAAGGATAAGCAGGGTTTTACAACCATTGTGGGTTCTGCCTCAACTCAAGTTGAGTTGATCTGCCAGCGCTGTATGGAAGCGATGACATTTGATTTGAACGCGGTAATCAGCCTTGCGTTGGTTGCTAATGATGAAGCGGCTAGCGAGCTTCCGGATAGATACGATCCGATACTGGTTGAGAGTTCGGGATTGATACCATTACGATCATTGGTTGAGGATGATCTGATCCTTGCTCTGCCTATCGTTGCTTATCATGATTCTCCATGTGGTTATGTAGATGATAAGCAGACAGAAGAATCTGGTGTCGAGGCTTCGGTGGAAAATCCTTTTAGCGTGTTAGAGATTCTAAAGCACTAAATTTTGTTAAAGAAAAGATTAAGGTATATAAGTCATGGCTGTACAAAAAAGTAAAGTGACCCGCTCACGACGTGGCATGCGACGTTCTCACGATGCGCTGTCTGGACCCACACTTTCAATCGATCCAACAACCGGTGAAACTCATCGTCGTCACCATGTGACTGCAGACGGTTTTTATAAAGGTAAAAAAGTACTTGAGATCAGCTCCGAAGATTAAACTTTGGATTCCGTCATTCATCTGGCGGTAGATGTTATGGGCGGGGACTTCGGCCCTGCCATAACGGTTCCCGCTTCTCTGGCTGCCCTGCAGCAGAATCAAAATTTGTTCCTCACTCTGGTTGGCGATCAGTCGCAGATTGAGGGATTGATCCCCTCGAAAGGGGATGCTCTCAGTGAGCGAATAGGTATCATCCATACTCCGGATATCATCGGAATGGATGAAAAACCATCTGCAGCTCTGCGAAAAAAACAAAACTCTTCGACCTACTGCGCTATTGAGCTAGTCAGCCAGGGTCATGCCGACGCCTGTGTCAGTGCTGGTAATACCGGTGCGCTGATGGCGATTGGTTGTCATCTGCTGAAAACCTTTCCTACAGTGGATCGTCCCGCTATCGTCAGTGCTTTTCCGACCCTTGAAGGGCGTTGCTTTGTGCTTGATTTAGGCGCAAACGCCACCGCGCAGCCACACTATCTGTCTCAGTTTTCCGTTATGGCAAACGCGATGCTTACATCTGTTTATGGCGTTGCGTCGCCACGCATTGGCCTGCTAAACATGGGTAAGGAGGCGGGCAAAGGTAACGAATTGGCGCAGCGGGCTGATGGCTTGATTAGCGATATCGAAGATCTTAACTATATTGGTTTTATTGAGCCAGAGGATATCTTTGAAGGGCGGGTCGATATTGCCGTTTGTGATGGTTTTGTAGGCAACATGATGCTTAAGACCATGGAAAGTGTTGCGGCGATGGTGGATCAATTGATTGCACGGCAAATGGCGAAAGAGCCACTTTCCGTTGTAGATTCGGATACTATAGCGCCCTTATTGGGCCGGGTTCGCGAAAACATAGATCCTGGTCAGCACAATGGCGCCAGCTTTCTTGGGTTGCAAGGTATTGTGGTGAAGAGCCACGGGGGTGCTGATCAGCTTGGGTTTGAGCAGGCGCTTTGTACTGCAGCATCTGAGGTTGAGTATGATTTGCCATCACGAATCCAGCAGAAGATTGCCCGGTTGAGCGCCGTTAACTAGCTTGATTAGTGAATAGTTAAAGTTGGTTGGCTTTGAATAATGTAAAAAATAATAGCAGCCTCTCCGAATTTATTTCAGGCGGAGGCTTTTAATAGAACTACCACGAGGTTTAGCATGAGTAACAACATCGCATTTGTATTTCCCGGTCAAGGTTCTCAGCATGTAGGTATGCTTGCGGATTTAGCTGCGGATAGTTCTATTATTCAGCAGTGCTTTGCCGAAGCCTCGGAGGTGCTTGGGTACGACCTGTGGGATCTTTGTCAAAATGATCCGGATTCGAGCCTTGCGAAAACCGAAATCACGCAGCCAGCATTGTTAACCGCCAGCGTTTCTCTCTGGAGGCTTTGGCAGGATCGCAGTGATATTCAACCAGCTATGATGGCTGGCCACAGTTTGGGCGAGTATTCCGCTATGGTTTGCTCCGGTGCACTTGGGTTCAGTGATGCGGTGAAACTGGTTCAGTCCCGTGGTCAGTATATGCAGGCTGCAGTCCCGCAGGGTGAAGGAGCAATGGCCGTCATTATAGGGCTTGAAGATGATGCGGTAGTTGCGGTCTGTGATGAAGCGGCCCAGGGGCAGGTAGTTGCGGCGGTGAATTACAATTCACCTGGGCAAATTGCCATTGCAGGTAACGCTGAAGCAATTGATCGGGCTATGGTAATCGCGAAGGATAAGGGCGCAAAACGTGCGATGCCTCTTGCGGTTAGCGTGCCTTCACATTGTGCGTTGATGAAACCGGCCGCTGTACAGTTGGCCGCTGATCTCGAATCAATCCAGATCAATAAACCAACTATAACAGTAGTGCAGAATGTCACTGCAGAACCCTGCGATAACCCAGATCAAATTCGAGAAAACTTGATTGCGCAGCTATACAGCCCGGTGCGTTGGTCCGAGTCGGTAAAGCTGATGGCCGGCAAAGGCATTAATGCATTGGTGGAAGCTGGCCCAGGTAAAGTGCTGTGTGGTCTCGCCAAGCGAATTGATCGTGAGATTGCTGCGTACCCAATTGCAGAAGCTGATAGTTTTTCAGGGGCATTGCACGCGCTTTCCGCAGAGTAAACGATTAATACAGATACCAATAACTGCCGATATATTTGGAGTTTGAAATGAGTTTGGAAGGAAAAGTAGCCTTAGTAACCGGAGCCAGTCGTGGTATTGGTCGAGCCATAGCCGCAGGGTTAGGCGCTCAGTCTGCCTGCGTGGTTGGTACAGCGACTACAGATGCCGGGGCGGCGGCAATAACCCAGAGATTCAACGAAGAGGGAATTAAAGGCAGCGGGTTTAAGCTTAATGTAACCAATAGCGAAGAGGTCCAGGCTGTTCTAAAACAGATTCAGGAGCAATTTGGCGCGCCTGAGATTCTGGTGAATAACGCTGGAATTACTAAAGACAATCTTCTAATGCGCATGAAAGAAGATGAGTGGCAGGACGTGATCAGTACTAACCTTGGTTCAATGTACAGCGTTTCAAAGGCCTGTTTACGAGGTATGAGTAAAGCTCGATGGGGACGTATTGTAAACGTCAGCTCCGTAGTTGGATCGATGGGCAATGCGGGGCAAACTAACTATGCCGCATCCAAAGCGGGTGTAGAAGGATTTACCAGAGCCTTGGCTAGGGAGATTGGTAGCAGAGGTGTCACAGTAAATTCGGTTGCTCCCGGTTTTATTGATACGGATATGACCAAGGCGCTTGAGGAAAGTCAGCGAGACTCGCTGGCCTCCCAGATACCTTTAAACCGTCTCGGATCGCCGGAAGAAGTGGCAGCAGTTGTTGTATTTCTGTGCTCTGATTCGGCGGGATATATTACCGGTGAGACCCTGCACGTAAATGGCGGCCTATATATGGCGTAATTGGGCAGCTGATGGTGTTGATTCGGAGCTGAAAACTGAATTTATGATGATTCCGAGCAACAAAAACATCGAAACAGATTACATCGTTTTTAAAAAAAGTTAGAATTAGCCCATCCAACGGCTAAGTTGATTAGAATTTGAACGAATTGTTGTTACTTTAAACATAATTAGCGATTCCTCGATATTTGCATTATTCATAAATTGATAAGACCACCTAGGTTAGGAGTGTTTGAACAACCATGAGCACCATAGAAGAGCGTGTAAAGAAGATTGTTTGTGAGCAGCTGGGCGTTAAGGAGGAAGAGGTTGTAGGTACAGCATCTTTCGTTGAAGATCTCGGCGCTGACTCATTGGACACTGTTGAATTGGTAATGGCTCTCGAAGATGAATTCGAGACTGAAATTCCTGATGATGATGCAGAAAAAATCACCTCTGTTCAGGAAGCGATTGATTACGTGGAAGCGAACAGCTAAATCTATACCGCGATAATTGCTTGTTAAGTAGTGGTAGTTAGGTAGTATCGTGAAGCCGTTCTTGCATTTGTAAGGCGGCTTTTCTTTTGGGTTGAAGATGAGGAGTTCGGAAGTGTCCAAGCGTCGTGTGGTTGTGACTGGTATGGGTATGGTGAGCCCCCTGGGTAACACTGTTGATGAGTCCTGGAAAAACATTATTGAGGGGAAAAGTGGTGTAGCTACTATCGAGGCCTTTGATGTTTCGGGGCTTGGTACTCAGTTTGCCGCATCCGTAAAAGACCTTGACGTCTCCGAATATTATTCTGTAAAAGATGCCAAAAGGCAGGACTTGTTTATTCAATACGGGCTTGTTGCCGGTATCCAGGCGATACAGGAAGCAGGGCTCGAAATCACCGAAGAGCAGGCTGACCGCGTCGGTGTAGCCATTGGCTCTGGAATCGGTGGTCTACCGAATATCGAAAGCAATCGTGATTTGTATCGCGATAAAGGCCCTAAACGAATTTCACCGTTTTTTATTCCTGGTTCGATCGTAAATATGATCGCTGGGAACCTCTCTATCATCTATGGCTACAAAGGCCCTAACATTGCGATTGCAACCGCCTGCACTACCGGTACTCACAATATTGGCATGGCTGCTCGTATGATTAGCTATGGTGATGCGGATGTGATGATTGCTGGTGGTGCTGAAATGGCTACCTCTGAATTAGGTGTTGCCGGATTCGGTGCGGCACGTGCACTTTCAACACGTAATAATGATCCGCAGGCTGCTAGCCGTCCATGGGATCGTGATCGAGATGGTTTTGTACTGGGCGACGGTGCAGGTGCAATGGTTCTCGAAGAATACGAATTCGCAAAAGCACGTGGTGCCAACATTCTTGCCGAGCTTACCGGTTTTGGTATGAGCGCAGATGCGTTCCACATGACCTCGCCACCGGAAAATGGACGTGGTGCAGCATCAGCGATGAAAGCTGCCATCGCTGATGCGGGTATAAACCCTGATCAGATGGACTATATCAATGCTCACGGAACCTCAACGCCCGCCGGTGATATTGCTGAGTCCCAGGCTGCAGAATCTGTGTTTGGTGATCACGCCAAAAAATTGGTGATGAGTTCTACTAAATCCTCTATCGGTCATCTACTAGGCGCTGCCGGGGCAGTTGAAGCGATTTTTTGTATCAAGGCGCTACTTGATCAAGTAGCACCGCCGACTATTAATCTAGATAATCCCGACGAAGGCTGCCATCTAGATTATGTCGCTAACACCGCGCGAAATTTGAAGCTGGATACTGTGATTTCAAATTCCTTCGGTTTCGGCGGTACCAACGGTTCAGTGATCTTTAGTAAATTACGCTAATCCACTAGGCGCTAGATCCCGTTCCTGGTTGTGGGGTTAGAAAATCATGTCAGCAAATGGCAGTACTGTTTTAGTTAATGGGGTCGAGTCCAGCTCGATCTCCGTTAGTGACAGGGGGCTGGCGTATGGTGATGGTCTATTTGAAACCCTTCGGATTCGCGATAAGAAAATCCCTCTTTGGAGTTATCACCAGGGGCGACTGGAGTCTGGTTGCCAGCGTTTAGGCATAAAACTCGATTTAAAAACTTTGGAGTCTGAGCTGCAGCAATTGCTCGACGGTATTGGTCGCCCTGGCTATCCAGCTACCCGGGATCAGCTAATCAAAATTATCGTCACCCGAGGTCCAGGTCAGCGTGGTTACTCCTCTGAGGGAGCGAATAACCCCACCCGTATTCTATTTCATTCTGAATACAGTGCTGCTGGGCCTGATTATTATCAGTCCGGTGTAGCGGTGCGAATCTGTAGTACACCATTAGCCCTTAATCCCAGCTTGGCAGGTATCAAACACCTGAACCGTTTAGAGCAAGTATTAGCCCGCTCAGAATGGAGTGGCAGTGATTATGCCGAAGGGCTGATGTGCGATATCCAGGGTGCTGCAGTGGATGGGACGATGAGCAACTTCATCGTGGTCAAAAATGGTCAGCTATACGCGCCAGAGCTTAGTCAAGCCGGTGTGGAGGGAGTGATGCGTCGTTATATCTTCGAGCACGCAAATAGTTTGGGGCTGATTTTTCATATAAAAAAACTTACGCTTGATGAACTGTTTAGTGCCGATGAAATATTTATTTGTAACAGCGTATTTGGTGTTTGGCCACTACGATCACTTATCGACGATACTGATGAGTACAGCCGGCAGCGACAATGGTCAACCGAGTTTCCTGTTGCGAAGGCACTCCAGTCTTCTATTGAGCTGAAACTGTTTCCGCAGTGAAAATTAATGGCTGGAAGCTCGGTGTTTCGATACTAGCGTCTATTTTTTTGACTGTTGCTGCAGCTGTTTTTTTATTTGAGCGTGCGATAACAGCCCCGATGAATACAGATGACGCTGGATACAGGGTTGTACTAAAACCCGGTGCGACCATGGACTTTGTAGCCAGAGAACTGAGTAAAAACGGCGTTATCCCGATTCCTCAGCCATTAATCTGGTACGCCCGACTGAAGGGCCTGGCTCATCGAATACAGGCTGGAGAGTATTGGATCCCCCCAGGTATGACGCCAGTTGATTTGGTTGAGGCACTGGTTTCAGGCAGAGTGATTCAACACCCGGTGACTTTTATCGAAGGTTGGACCTTTAGAGAGGTTTTGGCGGTGCTTGCGGCTCAACCTCAGTTGCAATCAAAGATCTCAGGGATGAGTTATCAGCAGATTATGGCTGCAATCGGAATGGAGGGTATATCCCCCGAGGGTCGCTTTTTCCCCGATACCTATCTTTATGCTGCGGGTACGACTGATCTTGATCTGCTCATGCGCTCGGCAACTCGAATGCAGCAGTTTCTGCAGAATGCCTGGGTATCACGCGATGCCGGGTTACCCTACGCTGATGTCGACGAAGCGTTGGTGATGGCTTCAATTATCGAAAAAGAAACCGGCTCAGAGGGTGAGCGAAATAAAATTGCTGGCGTGTTTGTCCGCCGCCTGCATTTGGGGATGCGGTTACAGTCGGATCCGACGGTCATTTTTGGAATGGGTGACAACTATAAAGGTAATATTACTCGCGCTGATTTAAAGCGCTTGACCGCCTACAATACCTATCGAATAAAGGGCTTACCCCCAACCCCGATTGCCATGCCTGGCGAAGCCTCAATTGAGGCTGCTTTACATCCGTCGGAGGGGAGTGAGTTGTATTTTGTTGGCAAGGGCGATGGCAGTCACCATTTTTCAGATACTCTGGCGCAACACCGGCAAGCCGTTGAAAAATACCAACGCTCTGGACGCAAAAAAGACTATCGTTCACGGCCCACAAAGAGTGTGCACTAGGTTAAGGGTCATTTGATGACGAATATTCCAGCGGGTCGTTTTATCACTGTAGAAGGTACCGAAGGTGCCGGTAAATCGACCTGTATTCAGCACGTAGAGCGATGGGCAACCTCCCGTTCAATCTCAATGCTCTGTACTCGCGAACCCGGAGGCACGCCTTTGGCTGAACAAATCCGTGATATTTTGCTCGAAACCCGTACAGAAAACGTTGATAGTTTAGCCGAATTATTATTGGTATTTGCGGCCAGGGCACAACATCTAAATACATTGATTAGGCCTAATTTAGAAGCTGGAAAATGGGTGTTAAGTGACCGTTTTACCGATGCGACCTACGCCTACCAGGGTAGCGGTCGTGGTTTAAATATCCAGCAAATCTCGCAGTTGGAGGGTTTGGTGCAGGGGAGTTTTCAACCAGACCTCACACTGTTGCTGGACCTGCCTGTCGAATTGGGTCTTGAGCGTGCTCGACAACGCAGCCAACCCGACCGATTTGAGTTAGAGCAGGAAATGTTTTTCGAAAAAGTCCGATCTGGCTACAGGGAACGCGCCGCTGCCCAGCCCGACCGAATTAAAATCGTTGATGCCAGCAAATCTCCAGAGCAGGTATCTCAACAAGTCTTAGATATATTGGACCAATGGTTGGCTGGAATTGGCTGATGGTAATTGAGTCTGGAAATGAGTTGAAGAGTCCCCCGTTGGATATCCCGTTGCCGTGGCAACGTTCACAATGGCAAAGGCTGGTCGATGGATTTGAGCGTGACCTGATGCCCCATGCACAGATATTTTGCGGTAACCAAGGTTTGGGAAAGGGTCAGTTCGCTGCGGCCCTGGGCTTATATATATTTTGTTCCTCGCGGAGAAATGGTCAGGGATGTGGGGAATGTCGAAACTGCCGGTTGATACGCTTAGAAACACATCCTGATTTTTTGGAAATTCGCCCGGAAAAACCGTCAAGCCCAATAAAAATTGATAACATCCGGGCTCTAAATGACTTTGTAAATCGAACGTCTGAATCCGGCGTGGCGAAAATCGTATTGATCGAACGTGCGGATCAAATGAATCGTAGCGCTGCCAATGCATTGCTTAAAAATCTGGAGGAACCTCCTGCGGGCACCTTCTTTTTTCTAGTCACAAGCCGAGAAATGCAGTTGCCTGTTACGATACGAAGCCGCTGCCAACTCACCCGTTTTTCTGTGCCCGATCGGGGTGCGGCTCTGGAGTGGTTAGGTCAGCAAACAAGCGATATAGATAGTTGCGAGCTGCCGATACTGTTGGCTGCCGGCGCGCCGCTGGTCGCGCTGAAATTGTCGTCGGAGGAATATCAGCGGCGATACAATCAGTTATTTTCGACATTGGATAAGCTGATGATGGGGTATTCGAACCCGGTGACTGAAGTGAAGTTGCTGCTGGATGTAGACTTAACAGAGTTACTCGGTTGGTTTTCCGGTTGGGTGGGCAGTCTGATAAGGGCGCAAAATAGCTCTTGTGTGGATATTGTTGAAACCGGCTATGAAGGTCTTGAACAACTAACTGATAAGCTAGGACTCACTGAGTTATTGAAGTTTCAAAATCTAATCCAACGAGCTTTCAATGATAGCCTTGCGGCCTCTAATATCAATAAGCAGCTTATACTTGAAAATGTATTGCTGAGTTGGCAGCAAGCTGTAGGTGGGATCAAGCGAGATAACTAGATATCCTCTCGCCGCAGGCTCGCGACCTGCCCCCATAACAGTACAATATATGTGTTGGAACTAGAATTGGACTATAGTTAAGCTCCTAGGAGTAATTTCCCACTAGAGCAAACGGTAGGCCAATAAAATGGAAAGCCGGTGAAAAAAATAGACTATCAGTGAGTAATTCAAGAGTGAGACCTAAACAAGCCGCAGGAAACGGGATTTTATCTTTGACTATTAAAGATAAGGCGATCCTATATGCGGCCTACATGCCCTTTATCACTAATGGTGGATTGTTTATTCCAACTGGCAAACAATATCGTCTTGGTGACGAGGTGTTTATGTTGCTTAATTTGATGGACGAGCCTGAGAAGCTGCCAGTTGCCGGAAAAGTTGTATGGGTGACTCCGCAGCGCGCGCAAAACAACCGTGCAGCAGGAATTGGTGTGCAGTTTGCGGACGACAGTGTAGCGAGGCAAAAAATCGAAAACTACCTGGCTGGATCCCTCGAGTCAGGAAGACCTACCCATACGATGTGAGTTTAATAGTTTGCTTGTGCGTCGATGGTTATTGTGGCAGAATCCTGCGCTCGATTTAGCCATCGAAACCCCGTTTGATGATCAAGCAAAGCGGGGGGTGTCAAGTTATTCTACGATGGTTCAGCGGTACGCTATTTAAAGTCCGTTATCGTAGCTTGATCTCAGTACATTCAAAACTAAATATGCGAAAGTGGCGGAATTGGTAGACGCGCTGGATTTAGGTTCCTGTGTCGCAAGACGTGAGAGTTCGAGTCTCTCCTTTCGCACCATTTATTCCCTTTAAAAACAATGAGCTGTCTTTTGTTGATGGCTGATTTAAATTTTTGCCCCATTTATTCTCCTGTGAGGACAACAGATGCAAGTTTCAGTGGAAAGCCTTTCTGGCTTAGAGCGTAAGCTAACGATTACCGTTCCTGCGGATCGGATCGAAGGTGAGGTCAATAACAGAATCCAGAAAGCCACTAAAACAGCATCACTCAATGGTTTTCGGGCTGGAAAAGTGCCCGCCCGTATTATCCGTCAGCGCTATGGCGATAGCATTCTCAATGAGGTGCTGGGAGAAGTAATTCAGGAGAGCTATTTCGGAGCGATTCAGCAAGAAGAGCTGAACCCAGTCAGCGAGCCGGTGATTGATCCTGGTGCCGTAGAGATGGGTAAAGATGTTGAGTTTACCGCAGTATTTGAAGTGTTCCCCGAAATTACACTTAATGATTTCTCGGACCTCGAGGTTGAAAACCCTGTTGCTGAATTAAGCCAGGAAGATCAGGACGAACTAATTGAAAACCTCAGGAAGCAAAAGGCTGAATGGGTAGAGGTTGATCGTGAAGCAGCTCAAGGTGATCAGGTAAAAATTGATTTCGAAGGGTCAATCGACGGTGAGTCATTCGAGGGCGGTAGTGGTGAAGGCGTAGATCTTGAGCTAGGTGGAAACACCATGATTGACGGGTTTGAGGCTGGGTTGATTGGCGCAAAGTCAGGTGACGAAAAGGCGCTTAATCTTAAATTCCCTGAGGATTACAAGACTGAAGAGCTTGCGGGTAAAGCAGTTCTATTTAGTGTAAAAGTTCATCAGGTCAATGAATCAAAGCTGCCTGAAATCGACGAAGAATTTATCAAAGAGTTTGGTTTTGAAGACAAAACTATTGCGGAGTTCAAAGAAAAACTGAAAACTAACATGGAGCGTGAGCTTGAAAACGCTATGGTTAGTCAGAAAAAGAAAAGCGCTTTTGAGCAATTGGTTGAAAAAAATGAAGTTGAGGTACCTAAGGCGCTGGTAGAGCGCGAGGTTGCCCAGTATGGTCAACAGTTCAGCTCGCAAATGGGGACAGAGGGAATGTCCGAGGTCATCGATACACTGATGGATGGGTTTAGAGAAACCGCTGAACGTCGGCTAAAGCTGAGTTTATTGGTAGGTGAGATCGTTCGGGAGCATAGCATCGAAGCTGATGCGGCTCGGGTCCGAAAAAAGATTGAAGAAACCGCTAGCGCATACCCTGAACCACAGCAGGTGATCGAGTGGTACTATAATAACGATAAAGAGCTAGCCTCAGTCGAGTCTGCTATATTAGAAGAATTGGTTGTGGAAAAGTTGCTTGAATCGGCTAAAACCGTTGACAAGACCTATAACTATAAAGATTTGATGACGCAGAGCGCGGATAACGGCTCCTTCTAATTTGGGGAGTAAACCGAGCTGCTGTAAATAAATACTCATTTTATATAAGGAAAAAGCAGAATGGCTCTGGTACCAATGGTTGTAGAACAAACCTCGAGAGGGGAGCGATCCTACGATATATTTTCGAGACTGCTAAAAGAGCGAGTAATTTTTCTGGTTGGCCCAGTTGAAGATCATATGGCAAATCTGGTAGTTGCCCAGTTACTGTTTCTTGAGTCTGAAAACCCAGATAAAGATATCCATCTGTACATTAATTCCCCCGGTGGGTCGGTAACTGCGGGAATGGCTATATACGATACGATGCAGTTCATTAAGCCAGATGTGAGCACGCTCTGTGTAGGCCAGGCTGCTAGCATGGGGGCTTTGTTGCTGGCGGGTGGTGCTGCGGGTAAACGGTACTGCTTGCCTAATTCTCGAGTGATGATTCACCAACCACTTGGCGGTTTTCAGGGGCAGGCGTCGGACATCGCCATTCATGCTCAGGAAATTATCGATATCAAAAATAAATTGAATCGAATACTTGCGGATCATACTAAGCAGGATATCGAAACGATAGCTGTAGATACTGATCGCGACAATTTTATGGACAGCGCAGCCTCAGTTAAATATGGTTTAGTTGACGAGGTTCTTGAACATAGACTTGCGGTTCCAATTAGTGAGGAATAGCTGCTCGGAATTAGTGAATTGAGTCTTGGCATTGTCCGGAACAATCTAATCGGATCTAGACTCATGTTGGTATAAAAGAATCGACAGGCTCTTAGATATATTGAATACGGTAGGGTATAACGATGGCTGATGATCGCGGTGGTAAAAATGAAGATGGCGGTAAACTTCTGTATTGTTCTTTTTGCGGAAAGAGCCAGCACGAAGTACGCAAACTAATTGCTGGACCGTCGGTATTTGTCTGTGATGAATGCGTAGATCTCTGTAACGATATTATTCGTGAAGAAATTGAGGAAAGCTCCACTGAAATTGAGCGGGAAAAACTACCTACTCCAATAGAAATTAGTGAAATTCTTGATCAGTATGTGATTGGTCAAGGTTGGGCTAAAAAAGTCTTATCGGTGGCGGTGTACAATCATTACAAACGCTTGGATCATGGCTCCAGTAGCAAAAATAAAGATGAAGTTGAATTAGGTAAAAGTAACATACTTCTGATCGGCCCGACCGGTAGCGGTAAAACTTTGCTTGCCGAAACCCTAGCGCGTCTTCTCAATGTGCCTTTTACCATTGCTGATGCAACCACCCTGACAGAAGCAGGATATGTGGGTGAAGACGTTGAAAACATCATCCAAAAGTTATTGCAGAAGTGCGATTACGATGTAGACAAAGCTCAGCGTGGGATTGTCTATATTGATGAGATCGACAAGATTTCCAGGAAATCAGACAACCCATCTATCACCCGTGATGTTTCGGGCGAAGGTGTCCAGCAGGCTTTGCTTAAATTGATCGAAGGTACCGTTGCCTCCGTCCCTCCTCAGGGTGGCCGAAAACACCCGCAGCAGGAGTTTTTGCAGGTTAACACCGCGGATATTCTATTTATCTGTGGAGGTGCTTTTTCTGGGTTAGAAAGGTTGATACAGGATCGCTCCAAAAAAGGTGGAATCGGTTTTTCTGCCGAGGTAAAGAGCAGCAAAAATGACAAAGCGGTTGGAGAAACATTGCGAGATGTTGAACCGGAAGATTTGGTCAAATTTGGGTTGATCCCTGAGTTTGTAGGTCGTTTGCCCGTTATTGCGACCCTTGAAGAGCTTGATGAAAATGCGCTGATTCAGATTCTTACCGAGCCAAAAAACTCGTTGACCAGGCAGTACGGTAAACTGTTTGAGATGGAGGAAGTTGAGATTGACTTCCGGGAAGACGCGTTGCGCGCAATTGCTGCTAAGGCGATGGAGCGGAAAACAGGAGCTCGTGGACTACGCTCAATTCTGGAAGGTGTATTGTTGGAAACCATGTACCAACTGCCAGCTAAGGAAGGTGTTAAGAAGGTTGTCGTTGATGAAAATGTTATCAGTGGTGAATCAGAGCCATTACTGGTCTATGAGCAGGCAACTGACGATAAAGTAGCAGCTCAGGATGCTAATTAGTAGGAATGATCTCCACAATTGAAAACCAAAAAAAAGGGCTATTTAGCCCTTTTTTTGGTTTTAAGAGCTTGTAATTGTCGTGCTGGGTACCCATTGTTGTTGCTATGACTAAATGCTTTGTTTTTCTCGTGACTCCTGCCCTCAGCGAGAAATATAGGTGTTATGAGCTATCGTTTGGAGTTTGTTGAATGACTGAAAATACGCTAGAACTGCTGCCGCTGTTGCCGCTACGTGATGTGGTGGTATTTCCGAATATGGTAGTCCCACTGTTTGTTGGACGAGATAAGTCGATTGTCGCCCTTACGGAGGCGCGAGAAACCGAGAAGAAAATTTTTCTGGTAGCACAGAAAGAAGCTTCGGTTGATGATCCAGGGTTTGACGATCTTCATAGCATAGGAACCATAGCAACTCTGCTGCAAATGATCAGGCTGCCTGACGGCACTGTCAAAATTTTGGTTGAAGGCGAGCACCGGGCACGACTCACAGACTTCATCGATGAGCCAAACCTGTATCAGGCCAGGGTTGATCGCTTAACTGAAGCCACCGACGTTTCAAATAATCGAGAACTAGATGTTCTTTCGAGATCTCTTCGCAGTCGTTTTGACCAATACGTTCAAGTCAGTAAGAAAATCCCATCCGAAGTAATTGATTCTGTTGCTGATATAGATGATGTCAGTCGCATGATAGATACCATTACGGCTCATATGACACTAGGTCTGGCAGAGAAACAGCAAATCCTCGCCGTTGAAAGCCTTGCTCAACGAATCGAAAAACTGCTTGAATTAATCGAAACCGAGATTGATCTTATACAGGTTGATAAAAGGATTCGTGGTCGGGTTAAAACTCAGATGGAAAAGAGCCAGCGCGAGTATTATCTCAACGAGCAAATGAAAGCGATCCAGAAAGAGATGGGTGACTTGGATGCCGGCGGAAACGATATGGAGCAATATGAAGCTCGTATCGAGGAAGCTGGCATGAGTGCCGAGGCGGTCGATAAAGCCAACGCTGAACTCGCTAAATTGAAGATGATGTCACCCATGTCAGCTGAGGCGTCGGTGGTGCGTGGATACCTTGACTGGATCCTTGGGTTGCCCTGGAAAAAACGTAGTAAGATCAGTTCTAACCTTGATCGAGCGGAGAAAATCCTCAACGAAGATCATTACGGGTTAGCAGATGTTAAAGAACGGGTGACTGAATACCTGGCAGTTCAGAAACGAGTCCGGAAAATCAAAGGTCCAGTCCTCTGTTTAGTGGGGCCTCCCGGCGTAGGTAAAACTTCGCTGGGAGAGTCGATCGCTCGAGCCACCAATAGAAAATTCATCCGGATGTCCCTTGGTGGGGTACGTGATGAAGCGGAAATCAGAGGACATCGTAGAACCTATATTGGATCGATGCCGGGTAAGCTTGTGCAAAAAATGTCGAAGGCTGGTGTTAAAAATCCGCTATTCCTGCTTGATGAAATCGATAAAATGGGTATGGATCACCGCGGTGATCCCGCATCCGCTTTGCTTGAAGTATTAGACCCTGAACAAAATAGTACCTTTAACGACCACTATCTGGAGGTTGACTACGATCTTTCGGATGTGATGTTCGTTTGTACCTCAAACACCATGAATATCCCCGGCCCTTTACTCGATCGAATGGAAGTAATTCGTATCCCCGGGTATACCGAAGATGAAAAACTGAATATTGCTAACCGATATTTGATACCGAAGCAGATCAAAAACAGCGGTCTTAAAAAAAATGAGCTGAAGCTTGATGATAATGCTGTTCGCAGTGTGATCCGGTTTTACACTCGAGAAGCCGGTGTTCGAGAGCTTGAGAGACAAATAGCCAAACTTTGCCGTAAGCTGGTGAAAGAGAATACCCTGGCCAAGACCCATGAGCCGGTCGAAGTGAATAATGATAACCTTGAACACTATTTGGGTGTCCACAGGTATACCTATGGGCGTGCAGAAGAAGATAACCAGATAGGGCAGGTGACTGGCCTTGCCTGGACGCAGGTTGGTGGTGAGCTACTTACAATCGAAGCAGTTGCGATGCAAGGTACGGGCAAAGTATTTAGTACCGGTTCCCTTGGTGACGTGATGCAAGAATCGATTCAGGCTGCAAGAACCGTAGTGCGTAGTCGCGCAGATGCGCTTGGTATTGAATCAGGTTTTCATGAATCCACCGATATTCACATTCATGTGCCTGAAGGTGCAACACCGAAGGATGGACCTAGTGCTGGTGTAGGGATGTGCACCGCATTAGTGTCGGTGCTAACTGGAATTCCTGTTCGTGCAGATGTGGCTATGACTGGCGAAATAACACTTCGTGGTCAGGTATTACCTATCGGTGGGCTCAAGGAGAAGTTGCTCGCGGCTCATCGTGGAGGTATATCTACGGTATTAATACCGGATGAAAACCTGCGGGATTTGAAGGAAATACCTAATAATATTAAGGATGAACTGGATATTATCCCGGTTAAATGGATAGATGAGGTTCTTAATGTGGCTCTCGAGCGAAGTCCGCAGCCGCTCACAAAAAAGAAAAGTACTTCAAAAGCAACCTCCGGAGGGCGTAAAAAATCCCCGGCAAGTAGTACTAAAAAACATATTAGCACCCATTAATATTGGCTCGACCTCTCCTAGTTCCTTGACGAGGATATGCTCAATTGGTATAAAACGTCATGCTTGCTCGGGAGCAAATAGAATACCCCATAACGACAACAAGAAAACAAAGGTGATAGAGTGAATAAGTCTGAATTAATCGATGCAGTTGCTGAATCTGCTGATCTTTCAAAAGCATCAGCAGGTCGCGCAGTTGATGCATTTGTCGAAGCGATAACAGGTGCGTTAAAGGAAGGAGACTCGGTTGCATTGGTCGGGTTTGGTACTTTTTCAGTAAAAGAGAGGGCTGCTCGTACAGGCCGTAACCCTCAAACAGGTCAGCCCATTGAAATTAAAGCGGCGACCATTCCTAGCTTCAAAGCAGGCAAAGGGTTGAAGGATGCTGTAAACGGCTGATAAGCCGATGAGTGCTAGTACTGCACTGAATTAATTAAGCCCATTTTTAACAACATATAAAGCTGTATTTATTGAGTTGAATGGGCTGAAATACAAAAAAAGCGCATCATTTGAATGCGCTTTTTTTGTATCTCAAGTCTATAAACATGAACACCCGTGATTTAGGAGGAGCCATGCTTCAGAATATTCGTGACAACATGCAGGGAGTGATTGCGAAAATCATTATCGGACTGATAGTGATTACCTTTGCATTGTTCGGTATCGACTCGATCTTTAGTGGCGCAAGCGAGCAACCAGCGGTTGATATCAACGGGGTTGAAATTACTGAGCGAGAATTGCAAAACGCCATCATGCTTGAAAAGCGTAAGCTCGCCGCTCGTGCAGGGGAATCCTTCGATCCCAGTTTGATAGATGATGAAATGCTACGCCCCGGCGTTCAGCAGCGTTTGGTCAATCGTCAGTTGTTGGTGCAGTACGCTGATCAGCAGGGCATGAACGTTGATAAAGTAACGGTTGATGAGTTAATCCGTTCCCAGGCTGATTTCCAGTTGGACGGTGTGTTTAATCAAAAATTATTTGCTCGCGCGCTCAACAATAGCGGTTTAACACCGCAGACTTATGTTCGTTCGGTACGGGAAGAGATGATGTTGACCCAAGTAGCATCAGCTTACATAAATTCTGAATTTATCTCAGATCAAGAATTAACCAGAGTTGCAACACTGATGCAACAAACTCGAAGTTTCAGCTATGCAACCATCACACAGGAATCTGTGAAAGAAACCATTAACGTCGACAAGTCTCAACTGGAGGAGCATTACCAGAAAAATAGTGATCGGTTTATGACCCCGGAAAAAGTGGCTATTCAATATATTGAACTGAACAAGAAATCGATCGCCGACTCAATTGAGATTAGCGAACAAGCCATTCAAGATGAATTTGAGCTTGAGGTCGGTGAGGACTCTCGTAAAGCACAACGAACCGCTGCACATATTTTGATTGAAGTGGATGAAACAAACCCCGAGCAGGCTATTGAAAAAGCTCGATCCCTTAAACTGCAACTAGCAAAGGGCGCGAGCTTTGAAGAGATAGCAAAGCAGCATTCAGACGATAAAGGTTCAGCTGCGGAAGGCGGCCAGTTGGGTGTTACCGAAGGAGATACTTTCCCGGTTGAGTTTGAAACTGCTCTGGCGGAACTTGAAGTGGGCCAGGTATCAGAACCTATTAAAACCGATGCAGGTTATCATTTGATCAAATTAGTGGATAGTCACGTGCCTGCGCCGTTAGTGTTTGCGGACAATCGTGCCCGGCTTCTCCAGCAACTAAAAGCTGATCAGGTCGAGAAACAGTTCATACAGGCAGCGGAAGATTTGGCTGATCTCGCCTTTGAATCTTCGGATTTAGCTGAACCTTCAGAAGAACTTGGTCTTAAAATTCAGGCTATACCATTATTTGACCGTTCCAGCAACGAAGGATTGTTGAGCAATCGATCTGTGGTTGCTGCGGCATTTTCAGATGAGGTGAAATTGGAGGGCAATAACAGCGCGCCAATTGATCTGGGCGGAGACCGACTAATAGTATTGCGAGTAAGTCAGCACCAAAAACCACGCCAGCTTTCATTTGCAGAATCTGAAAATAGTGTCAAAAAGGACTATGTTGCAACCCTGGCTAGAGCTCAAGTGGCCACTATTGGAGAGCAAGCATTCAAGGATTTGAGCGATGGTGCAACCGCTTCCGAGTTGGCGGAGAAATACCATCTTGAATGGAATGCTTCTCATGATGTGATTCGAGCTGTGAAGGAGGTCCCACAGGATATTTTAAGGCAAGCCTTTAGCATGACTCCCGCGACTGATGAAAAACCATCTATTAGCACGGTAAATATGGCTAACGGTGACTTTACCTTGATTGTTTTGACTAAGGTTACTGATGTTGCTGATAACATGAGTGAGCAGGAGCGCAAACAATTCCGCCAGTCATTAGCATCCTTTTCAGGTCAGACCCAGTTTGAGGCTTTAACCAGAACATTGCGTGAAAATGCCGATATACGGGTATTTTAGATGTGACTGGCTATCAGCAGATAACGACTGTTGATTGCTGGTGGGTTATGGAAATTAGGCTTATTTAAGTCTAGAACAGACTGATGACAGAATATTTTTTCGGTGTTCGAAGAAGGTCAAACGGCTACTCTGCGGAAACCCGCAGAGTAGCTTCTAGCTCGTTTATCCCGCAGGTTCGATATCACCCATAGCGGTAGTGTTAAAGCCACCGTCTACGTAAAGTACTTCTCCGCTGATTCCACTTGCCAAGTCTGAGCAAAGAAATGCAGCAGCGTTACCAACTTCATCCGTAGTGACATTTCGGCGTAAAGGAGTTTGAGCTTCGTTGTGCGATAGCATCTTTTTGAAATCCTTAATGCCCGATGCAGCTAAAGTTCGAATCGGACCGGCTGAAATTGCGTTGACTCGAATACCATCGGATCCCATGCTACCCGCTAAATATCGAACACTGGCTTCCAGACTAGCCTTCGCTAGGCCCATCACGTTGTAGTTAGGCATGGTTCGTTGAGAGCCTAGATAGGTCAAGGTCAGTAACGCCCCGTCGCGCCCCTGAAGCATCGGTTTTGCAGCCTTGGCAAGGGCTACAAAACTATAGGCGCTGATGTCGTGGGCAATTTTGAAACCTTCGCGTGTGGATGCATCAACAAAATCACCATCTAGTTCATCCCGTGGCGCAAAACCTACGCAGTGAACTACGATATCGATGCCATCCCAGGTTTGTCCAAGATCTGTAAATACCTGATCAATTTCTGCATCATCTGCAACATCGCAGGGAAATACCAAATCAGAATTCCATTCGCTAGCAAACTTGGTCACGCGATCTTTAAGTTTGTCATTTTGATAGGTAAAGGCGAGTTCAGCACCTTCACGGTGCATGGCATCAGCGATGCCGTAGGCAATAGAAAGTTTGCTGGCAACGCCGACAATCAGTGCTCTTTTACCGGTAAGAAAACCCATAAGACATTCCTTATTTTTTGTTTTAGATAAATAAAATGGAGCTGTTTTTTATGGTCGCAGTATAAATTAAAAGTGTCCTTGATGCGATTTCAGTGCTTAGCGGAAGTTTCGCAAGAGTGTTGAAAGGTGCTGGCCGTGCAAGCGAATGCTTACATTACAATCCGATAGATCACCGTGCCGCGAATATAGACTTTTTGATCCACTGCTCCAGCTAACTCTACATCACACCAAAACAACTCTTCATCCCGCTGCGTCACCGTACTGTAAGCTACCAGATCAGTCTGTGGTGGTGGGCCAAGGACCTGTGCCTGAATGGCAGGTGTTGATGCTTTGTACATTCCAGGGCCAGTTTCCGCCCATGCAGCCATGGCACCTGTGGTGTCGAACAGAGCCAGCGCAGCACCCTCATGAACACCCTCGATATCAGCATTATTATCCTGCCAGGGCATGATCAATCGAGACCGACCACCTTTCATCAGCTCGGCTTTAATACCTCGGTTTCCTATAAAAGAGTTCATGCCGATTCGTTCACCCATTGGGCCGGGATCCACTTCACCACTATCACCGATGGCGGTTTTTAAATCAGCAGCTTGCTTACCAAAACGACCTCGAACGGCAACGGAAGCACTGGCAATAGGTTTGTTTTCTGTAGTTTTAACTTCGATGTTTAAGAAGCACAGCTCCTTGCCGCGGCGAAGTAGTTTTACATTGGCATATACCGCCTCATTGATTGCGGCGGCAAGGTAATTGATTTGGAAGCCGACGGTATGCAAGGGACCAGCATCCGCACCCAGCGTTGCACGGGAGACGGCATGGGCACCAATAACAACTAATGAGGCAGCTACCCCACCATGCAATACGCCGCCAGGGTTGCAGTTATCCTCGTTAAAAGGAAGTTCCAGCGTAGCGTCTTCAACACTAAGTGTTTTGGTAACAATTCCTAACGTTGAAACGTAGGGTGATTCAGCGAGCCAGTTATGCGCAAATTCCATTTTATTTCGCCTTTAAGTGGGTAACTAAAAAAATGAGTGAGGGCCTAGTTGGTTGCAGGTTGGCCATTGTTTGTGTCGCTAGCCATATACAAAAAATTTCGGTTTCGTATTATGCTAACCCACTCTACAACCATTCCAATAATAAATTACAAGGACAGATATCATGCCAGAACTTCCAAAGTTTGAAAATTTTAATCAGGACATAGCAGATGCAATGTTGGCCGGCTCCGCAAAAGTGCAAACGGGTATTGCCGGCTATCTTGGCATCAAGTTAGTAGAATTTGGTCCCGGCACTTTGGTTGCGGAAATGGATGTAACTGATGAGTTGATTACACCCAATGGTGCTATGCACGGTGGTGTTATGGCTGCTTTTATGGATCACGTGTTGGGTGTGGTTTGTTATCCGGTTATGGATGCTGGCAAATGGGCTGCAACCACCGAATTTAAACTGAACTATATGGCTGCGATTCGAGGCGGAAAACTAACAGCAAAATCAGAAGTGGTCTCAATGACGCGCTCTACAATTGTAGTGCGTGCACTGGTGGAAAATGAAGGGCGTTTATGCTGTTCTGCCCAGGGTACGCTATTGATTCGAGAGCCCAAAAACAAAGGCTGATAACCTTTTTTGAAATAGTAAGCAGGCTGAAGAATAAACTATTCCTCATAAACCAATTGGCGATTCGATGCTTGCTGGCATAACTAGTAAGGGTTATGATTCGAGGGATTTTTATCAGTTTCGTCCATCTGTACGTCGTCGGTTCGAATTGAACCGTATACGCTATGGGGAGGGCCTGTGTAATCAAAAGCGTCTAAACCTTAAATTAGGCAGTGTTTAGACAGTTTAACAATAATAGGAGAAAGCATATGAAAGCTGCGGTTTACCGAGGTTTAGAAAAGCCAATTTTGGTAGAAGATGTTGAGCTCGCTTCAACTGAAGGAAACGAAGTATTGGTCGATGTCAACTCATGTGGCGTTTGTCACAGTGACTTGCATATCATGAATATGATGCCGGAAGCACCCATGCCAATGATCTTTGGCCATGAAGCGGCAGGCGTTGTAAATGAGGTTGGCGAAAATGTTACTTCAGTAAAACCGGGCGATCATGTCATTATCGCTTTCTATGGATCTTGTGGTTTCTGTTTCCATTGCGTCAAAGGTATGCGTAACCTTTGTACTAATCGTGATTTTGCTGACCGACAGTTCGATGGTGCACGTCCCCGTCTAAAAACTGGTGGCGTTCCGACTATGCAGGGTGTGGGTGTCGGTGGCTGGGCTACTCAGGCTCTTATGCCTGAATCAAGTATTATCAAAGTCCGTGATGATGCGCCCCTCGATAAAATTGGCTTGATCGGTTGTGGCGTAATGACCGGTGTTGGTGCTGCGATTCATACCGCTAAAGTTGAACCAGGTTCTGATGTTGCAGTGATCGGTTGTGGTGGTGTTGGGCTCAACATTATCCAGGGAGCTCGTCTTGCTGGCGCAAACAAAATCATCGCAGTTGATTTGATGGACAGCAAACTCGAAATGGCTCGCCAGTTTGGTGCGACCCATTGCGTAAGTGGCGCAAACGGTGATCCGGTTGCTCAAGTACAGGCACTTGCGCCTACTCTTGACTATGCATTCGAAGCGATTGGCCTTGGCGCAACCGTACAACAAGCATTCGCTATGATTCGTCCAGGCGGCACCGCAGTAGTGGTTGGTGTTGGAATGGGCAAAGTGGCTGAGCTGCCTGTTGGTGACTTCTTGCAAGAGAAGAAAATCATGGGTTCTATGTACGGTTCTGGACAGGTTCACGTCGATATTCCTCGTTTGGTTGACCTCTACATGGAAGGTAAACTGGAGCTTGACGCGTTGATCTCTAAGGTTCGCCCTTTGAGTGAAGTAAAAGAAGCTTTCGACGACATGACTGGCGGAAACGTTGCCCGTACTATGTTGGATGTAAATGCATAAGGTTGGATGTAAACGCATAAGCAGATAGCAATCCGCTACTGTTGCATGCGACAAAAAGGGCTGCTCGAAAGAGCGGCCCTTTTTTTTGAGAATTAAGCTAAATTGCGCTCAACTCCACGATTAAGAACAGATGGATAAAATAAAACAGCCGTTCCCATGATCAAAAATAGCACCTTCCAGCCGTCTCGACTATTTCGCTCAACCCATCTGCAGACGGTATACCCATCCTTTTCCGGGCGGGCTTCAAACTTGCCACGGACTCGAGAGCGGTTTGAATTGGTCGATGGTGATTTTGTTGATCTTGACTGGGCTGGAGAGGAATTCACAAACCAGGATAATCCGCGCATCGTATTGATTTTGCACGGACTATGCGGCTCCTCTAGTTCCAACTACGTGCTCGGATTGCAACGTCAGTTGCTGAATCAGGGGGTTGCTAGCGTAGCGATGAATTTCCGTGGCTGCAGTGGTGAGCCAAACCGGTTGCTACGGGCCTACCACTCCGGTGAAACCAGTGATATGAACGAGGTATTTCAGGATCTGGTGATTCGCTTTCCAACCGCATCCTTTGCTTCGGTGGGCTACTCGCTGGGTGCAAATGCGATGCTGAAGTGGTTGGGAGAGATGGGCTCCAAATCACCACTATCGGCGGCGGTAGCGGTATCCTCGCCCTATGATCTTAGCCTAAGTACCGTCCGAATTAATCGAGGTGTGTCAGATCTCTACCAGAGGCATTTAGTAAAGGGTTTGGTAGGTTATGTCGAATCCAAGCTAGCCAACTACCAGCGCCAGAATGAGTGGGAAAAATATAACGAATTGCGTGGATTAGGTTCGCTGGTTGCAGCAAAAACCTTTGTTGATTTTGATGAGTTAATCACTGCTCCGCTGTTTGGCTATGATAGTGCCGCACACTATTATGAACAATGTAGCAGCTTGCCGTTTTTGCCTGAAATCAAAACACCGAGCTTATTGATTCACGCCTTGGATGATCCATTGGTACACCCGGAAGCGATACCGACCGCAGATCATCTAGCTGCAGAAACAGTATTGGAGTTGAGTAATTTAGGCGGTCATGTAGGGTTTGTAAGTGGCTCGGTATTTAAACCGGTGTTTTGGTTAGATCAGCGAATTCCTGAATTTTTAGTTGAGTGTCTATAGGTAATTTGAACGTTAAAGTTCTATTGCTGGCCGTTGTTTGAGGGCTCGTTTAAAAACAACATCGGATTAACTCTGACGTTGTTCAAATTCAAACTCCAATGTAGATGGGGACCGGTTGCACGACCCGTTTGACCAACGGTCCCAACTCTTTCCCCTCTACGCAGCAGGTTTCCACTCTGAACCTCAATACGATCAAGATGACAAAACATGCTGATAAGCCCCTGGCCATGATCCAATATCACCGTGTTTCCATTAAAAAAGTAATCACCGGTAGCAAGCACTTTCCCTGATTTAGGTGCGCTGATTGGACTGCCTACCGGCGCAGCTATATCAATTCCACTATGGGGTTTTCGTGGCTGTTCATTAAAAAAACGTGTTAACCCAAATGGGCTGCTAATGGGGCCAGACACAGGCCAATCCATCCGCAAATTACCGACGCGGCTTTCACTCCAGCTTGTGAATGCCTGCTTCATGATCCTGGATTCGGTGATGATCCGGTTGATATCACGTTTTTCAGGGTTCACCAAGCGCTTGTTGGTAATCTGAATGCGCTGTTCAGGATAGTGTTTGCTCTGTACTTGAAAATGCTGGGTTGTTTGCTCAGCACCCAGCTTAACTTTGATCGAATACTCCCCGGCCTTAGCTGATCTGGGGATACCTACGATGGCGTGCCAGTCGGTAGAGTAGTCATCGGAAAACCTGGCAACCATGACACGGTGATTCTGAAAATGGACGACTGGCGCGGCTGCATTGTTGTTGCTTGCGGATTGTATTTGAATAATAGCGATACCACCTGGAACCAGTTCTTCCGTAGGTAGATCCATTGCGGCAGCTTGAAGCGGCAGTGCGAATAGAAAATAGCTCAGCACGCCACACAACAAGAAATATCGCTTTAAAAGTAGTCTCATTTTTTTGCCGGCAAACTATTGTCGACGGTGCATTCCAGCAGACCCTCTCCAATAAGGGTGGTAACACGATCCCCCGATTGAACCTGCAGGTGAGACAGAACCAGAGTGCCATCATCCGCACGCGAGACGATTCCGTAACCCCGTGATAGCGTGGCAAGGGGGCTGACTACATCCAGTGACTGTGTGACGTTCTGAAGTCGTATCTGTTGGCCGGATAAGTCATCGCGCATCAATCGTTGCAGTCGTTCTGAAACCTGTTGCAGTCGATCCCTATATCGACTCAGCGTATGTTCGGGGCTGTGTTGGCGTAGCTCTGCTTGGCGGCTAGCTAACTGTAATCGAGCAGTTTTTATAGCGATTCGAGTGTTCTGAACCAGACGCAGCTCTAGCTCATCAAGCCGTTGGGACTGCTCTTGCAGACGCTCGCCAGGGTGTCTCAATCGGGCCCGCAGCCAGTCGGTGCGTTGGCGTTCATCGGCGATTCGATCGTTGATTTCACGGAATAGTTGCTGCTCAAAGGAGCGCAACCATTGGCGTACCTCATCTTGATCCGGGCTCAGCAATTCAGCAGCGGCTGATGGAGTAGGTGCCCTTACATCCGCAACATAATCTGCAATCGTCACATCGACCTCATGGCCGACTGCGCTGACAACTGGAATGTTGCTTTTGTATATCGCCCTTGCAACTATCTCCTCGTTAAAGGGCCACAGATCCTCCAGTGAGCCGCCGCCACGCCCGAGGATTATGGCATCAATCTGTTCCGGTAACTGATTGGCCTGTTCAAGCGCTGCAACAATTTGTGGTGCTGCCTGATCACCTTGAACAGCAACCGGAAGCAGTGTGATATCGATCAGTGGAAATCGCCGCTTCAGTACGGTCAAAATATCATGTAATACCGCGCCAGTAGAGGATGTGATCACCGCCAAATGAGATGGCAGTGTGGGTAGCTCCTGTTTGTTCGCAGCGTCAAATAATCCCTCTTGATAGAGACGTTGCTTCAACTGCTCAAAAGCTTGCCGTAGCGCCCCTTCACCCGCTGGTTCCATGCGATCAACAATAAGCTGAAAGTCACCCCGGTTTTCGTACAGGCTGACCTGAACCCGAGCCAATACCCGTTCACCCGCCGAAGGTTTGAATTGCAAAAACCGGTTACGGCCTCGAAACATCGCACAGCGCACCTGCGCCTTCTCATCTTTCAGTGTGAAATAGAGATGCCCGGAGGAGGGCTGCGACAGATTGGAAAGCTCCGCTTCCACCCAGAGAGGCGGAAAGCCATCCTCGATCAGCGTCTTAACCTGATGATTAAGCTCGCTGATGGTCATGGCTTCGCGGTTTGGTTTTTGCGGGGCTCGGTAGGGTTTACTCATAGCGCTGCATCATAAACCAAATGCTCTAGTGGATCATATCGACTGGAGCTGTATTGCATATCAGTCGATGTGACTAAGGTGGTCTTGTTATGGCTTTTAGAGCAAAACAGGTAGGTTAATAGAAGCAAAAAGTAAGGAATGGTATCTATATTCCGAGAAAACATATCAAAAGTGTGACGAGGTTCAAATCGTTCTTATGTTTGTTTGGTTAATATTCAATCAGCCATAATCAGTCGGCTAGACTATTTTGTATAGCTGTATCTTTTTGTGGAAATTTGGATTGGTCGATGGGCTTATTAGGCGCCATCGGAAATCACCAACGTGGCGTTAATCGCATTATGCAAAGATTAAGCGCAGGAGATGTAAGCCAATGAGTGATGTAAGTTTAGGAATAGGCGTAAGTGGGATACAGGCGGGTGTTGCCCGTGCCGATAGAGCCTCGTCGCAGATTGCGAGCGCTCAACAACTCCAGGAAGGAGGGAATAACACCAGCCTGGTCGAGTCATTGGTAGAATTAAAGACCGCCCAAAATGAAGTGGCAGCAAGCGCTAAAGTGGTTGAGGCGGCGTCAAATAATCAAGGTTCCATTATTGATATCATGGTCTGAGGCAACACTGTTTTCTCGATACTAAATATAGCGGAGGTGGACGATGGAAGTCAGTCACCAACAGCTTTTCAGAGTTGATAAACCCGTGGCTCATATGGAGCCGAAACTATTGATCGAGTCGCGAACAGAGCGAGTCGACTCCTCCTATAAATCGGTTGAAAAAGCCGACAAAGGTTACGCCCTCAATCTCGAAAAACAGAATAAAAATCCCGGTAACGCGAGTTCTTCTGACGAGCTTGCCCAAAACCAAACAGAGCCTCAAATTCTAGATAAGGGCAATAAGCCTCCGCTAGAAAATGGTGCTTCTGCTGCGCAGGATCAAAACCAAGTCAGGGCTGAGCAAGCCGTTATTCAGCAACTAAAACTGCGGGATCAGGAGGTCAGGGCGCATGAACAGGCGCATGCATCGGTAGGTGGCGTACACGCAGGTTCGGCCAGTTTTACCTATACACGTGGGCCTAACGGTGCGCTTTATGCAACCGGCGGCGAAGTGGGGATTAGCACCTCGCCAGTAGCAGGTGATCCGCAGGCAACGTTGCAAAAAGCCAGGCAGATTCAAGCCGCTGCTCTGGCTCCGCTGAATCCATCGTTTCAGGATCGTGCCGTTGCCGCGCGTGCAGGGCAGATGGCTTTGGATGCGCTGGCAAACATGGCTGCGGAACGCATTCAAAGTTCCAAGGAAGCCGCATCAGAGTATATAGAGGAGAGAGGAACCGCCGGTGCCGCGCGAGCAGTTGATATCCCTGCTGCAGCTGGTCCACCAAAGGACAATGAAAATACCGAGGCTAGAATCGAAAATAGAGACGCGAAGCATCTTTATCACGAGGTCTACGTAAATAAAGCAGGAAGCAGGCAAAATCCACCCACAGGAGTAAATAGCCAGGCCTGAGGCCCCGCCGGTTTATAACCCCAACACGGCCTTCGAAAGGATATTACGTTGAATCTCGTTTGAACCGCCATATACCGTAGCGGGCCGCGAGTTGAAATACCAAAGGGCGGTTGCCGTGAATAGGCTATCCCCGGTACGCTCTCCTTCATAGCCATATACGTGCTCCTCAGAGACATAGGGCTGTGAATAATATCCAGCCACTTCAAGGGTTAACTCGGCAATCGCCTGCTGAAGTTCACTTCCTCGAATTTTCAGAATCGAAGATTCAGCCCCCGGCGCGCCGCCTTTTTGAACATCTGACAGAATGCGCAAATCGCTGTATTCCAGTGCCAGCATATCCACTTCAAGTGCATTCAACTTTTGCTTAAAAGCAGCATCCTCAAGCAAAGGCTGGCCGTTTGCTACAGCCACACTGGCCATCTCCTTAAGTCTTTGTATTTTATATTTGGATCGAGCAACCCGGGCGATACTGGTTCGTTCGTGGGTCAGTAAAACCTTGGCGTAGGTCCAGCCTTTGTTTTCTTCGCCGATTAAATTGGCGACCGGTACTTTTACATCATCAAAAAAGGTCTGGTTGAGCTGGTGACGGCCATCAAGCCCAATAATCGGCTCAACCCGGATACCGGGGGTTTTCATATCAATCAACAAAAAGGAGATTCCTTTTTGTTTGATATCCGCCTCAGGATCAGTGCGAACCAGGCAGAAAATCCAGTCCGCATAGTGTGCAGTACTGGTCCAGATTTTGGAACCATTCACAATGTAATGATCATCCTCACGGACGGCTTTAGTCTGCAAACTGGCGAGATCAGAACCGGCACCAGGCTCGGAATAACCCTGGCACCACCAAATATTACTGTTGTAAATTTCAGGTAAAAACCGTTGTTTCTGCTCTTCGTTGCCGTAGGCGATGATCACCGGCGCAACCATTTTCAACCCCGCAGCAAAGATCTCCGGTGTATTCGCCATTGCACATTCATATTCAAAAATATAGCTTTGGGTTGGTGTCCATTTGGTGCCACCCCATTCCTCCGGCCAGTTCGGTGCAACCCAACCCTTCGCTGCCAATGCGCGCTGCCATTTGACGGTGACATCCTTCGCGTAATCCATGCCAAGGCCATATTGTTGGCGGTCGTCATCGCTATAATTGGCTTGAATGAAATCGGCTACTTCCTGTTTGAATGCAAGCTCTTCGGCGGTGAATTTGAGTTCCATCTGTTTATCCCTGCGTTATTTTTTAGTGTAAAACTATGATCCTAATTAGCATGAAATGTTAGGTTGATCGATGCTTGAATACAAGGCTTCGCGCCTTGGTATTTTTTTTCGCCCGCCAGTTATAATGGCTGGAATAATATCCCAGGGTTTCAAATATGAAAGAACAAAGCATCAGTGCGGAATTGCAGGACTTCAACAAGGAACTACTTGAGTTTCTTCAAGCATCACCGACGCCTTTTCATGCGGTGGCAGAAATGGTGATCAGATTGAAGGCTGCAGGATTTATTCATCTGTTTGAAGGTGATCGCTGGCAGATTCAACCAAAGCAAGGCTACTTTGTAACCCGCAATGATAGCTCAATTGTTGCTTTTACCAGTGGTGAGGGAGACCCCATAAAACAGGGTATTCGGATGGTCGGTGCCCATACCGATAGCCCCTGCCTCAAGGTTAAACCCAAACCGGAGCTACAAAAAAAAGGCTACTTTCAACTGGGTGTTGAGGTCTATGGTGGGGTATTATTAAACCCCTGGTTTGATCGAGATTTGTCCCTGGCTGGTCGAGTAACAGGACTTGATAACAATGGTCAACTGGTTCATAGATTAATCGATTTTCAAAAGCCGATTGCAGTCATTCCAAGCCTGGCAATCCATCTGGATCGCGAAGCCAATGACATACGCACTATTAATAAACAAACCGATATTCCACCCATACTTATGCAGGTGGGGATGCAAACTGGCAATGATTCGAAAATAGAGTTCAGAGAGTTCCTGCTCGATTATTTAAAGACCAATGAGCATCAAGACAATCCCCCAGAACTTCAATCCGTGCTGGATTATGAGCTCTGCTTTTACGATACCCAACCTCCTTCGCTGGTGGGCTACAACGAAGAGTTTATCGCATCAGCTCGGCTCGATAACCTGCTGAGCTGTTATCTGGGACTAAAAGGTTTGATCGATTCCGATAGAAGCAAGTCATCTTTGCTGGTATGCAATGACCATGAAGAGGTCGGCAGCGTATCCGCCTCCGGTGCGCAGGGGCCATTTCTGAAAACCGTACTTGAACGGTTCTGTGGTGATACAGAAAATCTGTCACGAACTCTACACCACTCAACAATGATTTCAGCGGATAATGCCCACGGCGTGCATCCCAATTTTATAGGTAAACATGATGAAAACCATGGGCCAATTTTAAACCAGGGCCCCGTAATTAAGATCAACGCGAATCAACGCTACGCAACCAACAGTGAAACCAGTGCATTGTTCCGCAAAATTTGTGACTCGGTTGGTGTGCCTGTCCAAGCTTTCGTAACCCGCACCGACATGGGCTGCGGAAGTACTATCGGACCCATCACGGCTTCCGAGCTTGGGGTGAAAACCCTGGACGTGGGGGTACCAACCTTCGCGATGCACTCTATTCGGGAACTTGCGGGTAGCGAAGATGCCTATAATCTGTATCGGGTTGTTGAAGCTTTTTATAACGCTGAAGGGCAGGGCCGCGTTACACTTGAGCAATGACAGTGGTGGCTGTGAGAATACGGTTTGTTGTAGCTGGTGAGCGCGAAGGGGTACCGGTATTCCGCTCATAAGTTACAGGCAATTCGTAGGCTTGGGCAGCCCGGCAATTTTACTGGCTAGTTTGGCAGGGCTTTCGTGAAACAGGCTCATCAGATAAATACTGCGCCCTTTCTCTTTTCCAAGCTGTTGTCCAACGGTTTTGACCAATACGCGCATCGCGGGCGCAATCTCAAACTGTTGATAAAAATCTCGCATCAGCCAGATGATTTCCCAATGTGGATCGGTCAGACTGATCTGCTCCTGCTGCGCAATAGCTTCTGCGACTGCTTCTGACCAGTCTTGCAAGTTTTTCAGGTAACCCTCTTTATCGGTGTTAATGGTTTTACCTTCAACCAGCAGCATATCAATACCAGGAAACGACTTTGTCGAGTTCGGTGCAAAGGGTCACAAAGCCGGAATAATCGACCGCTTCTATCTCATCAATAATGCAATCTTGTATGCCACGCGCTTGAAGGTCTGGCCTTAGCACGTAGAAATTGTGTTTCGGCAAGGCCGCTAACATTTGATCTGTGAACTGGGTCTTTGATAGTGCGGCATAGACACCATCTTCGATCAGTATGATGCTGCTGCCGGCAGCGGCCATTTCCAGACAGTCATTCAGGCAGTTGGTATCGAAGGGTGAGCGATTTACGGTGTGAAGTATCATGGTTAAAAACTCATAACCTGATCCTGTTCTTCGAGTAGCTCAGTGAGCTCATGGGATTGGATCAGTTTGGCGGGGATCAGCAATTGGTCTAGCGTTAGGCCGCGCTTTTGCAACGAACTTTGCTCGACAAAAATCGAACTGACGCCGTAAAGTTCCAGGGCGGCAAAGGTTTTTGAAAAATTTTTCATTTCGATCTCGGATGGGTCTTGCTGCGTTTTGAGTTGAAATACACCATCCCCTAAAAATACCAGCGTAACCTGTTGACCAAACGCCGATGCCATCAGCACTGCATCCAATGCTTCCCGAGGCAAGGAAGAACCATAGGGTGCCTTTCGATTAAGAAAAAGCAATTTTTTGGGATTCACTGCCGGTTGCTCTGTAGTTTCTGTCATCACTAGTTCCCGAAGGTAATCATACGGTCCGAAATCATGGCCGCTTCAACCAGTTGCCCAAGCCCGGAAAGGGTAAAACCTTGCTCAAGATTGTGGGCAGGTTTCTCGTAACGGTCTGCCTCCGTTGCATCCAGCATACCTCTTCGTAAGCCTGCCGCTACGCAGATTACCAGATCAAGCTCATGTTCCTCCGCAAGCTGGCTCCAGGAGGTGGGGATATTGCGTTCATCCTGGGGGGGAGTTGCAAGCGTGGAGCCGTTGTATACCCCATCGTGGTAGAAAAATACTCGGTGTAGACGGTGCCCTTGCTCCAGCAGCGCACAGGCAAATTGATAGGCGCTGTCGGATGCCTGGCAGGAAAAAGGTGCGCCGTATACCGCGAGGGAAAATATCATCTGTTCAGATCAAGAAAATCAACTAAGTTCAGTGAAACAGGAAATTGAGAACCAATAAAAAAGGCCCCCAGTTTAGCGGGAGCCTTCTGATTGTGCCATTGTCGAGGGAGGGTTAATCGTCGCCCATAACTCCAAGGATGTGTAGAAGGCTGAGGAACAGGTTGTAGATGGACACATACAAGGTAATGGTTGCCATAATGTAGTTTCGCTCACCGCCATTAATGATCTGGCCGGTTTGCAGCAAAATGGCCGCTGAGGAAAACAGTACAAAACCTGCAGAGATCGCCAGGCTAAGTCCGGAAATATTCCAGATGAAACTGACGATCATGGCGCCAAGCAAAACAAAGAAACCAGCGGTGATGAACCCCGCAAGGAAGCTGAAGTCTTTGCGAGTGACCAGTGCATAACCCGATAGACCTAAAAATACCATCGCAGCCATACCCAATGCAGTCATCACTAACTCGGAGCCATTTGACATCGATAGATAGAAACCAACGATTGGGCCAAGTGTGTAACCCATAAAGCCGGTCAGAGCGAAGGTGCTGACAAGGCCCCAAACACTGTTGCTGAGTTTGGAGGTTAGAAAAAATAGTCCGTAAAAGCCGATCAGCAGTGGAATGAAACCCATAGGTTGCGCGTGCGTAGCTACCGCAACCCATGCAGTGACAGTGCTGAAAACCAGCGTCAAAGACAGTAGCATATAGGTGTTTCGAAGCACCTTATTGGTAGCCAGTGCAGATTCCTGTTGGCCTTCGATGATGTATCTATTGTCAGCCATAATAATGGGTCTCCCTAATACAGATCTAAATAACAATTGAGGTGAAGATAATACCTTCGGTTAGTGATAAAGCAAGCGTTATACCATTGACTATTGTTAGCAATTCGGTAAGATTCGCGTTCTTCGGAGGGGTGGCAGAGCGGTTGAATGCACCGGTCTTGAAAACCGGCATAGGTTTGTAGCCTATCCAGGGTTCGAATCCCTGCCCCTCCGCCAAATTTTTTAAAAGGCCTCTGATTTCAGGGGCTTTTTTATACCTCCGATATACTGCTGTCGCCCTACCGGGATTACTAACCATAGCCGGTTTTAATATCCTGCTAGTGGTTACGACTCAATTCCTCTGGTTAAGTTGCGCTACTGCCGCAATTTTAGTGAATTTTATTCACAGCCGCGTCCTCTTTCAGTGACTTGCTGGTTCTATTATTGGGCCGAATGGTCGGAATTCAATCGTACTAGCGAGTTTCAAACATCAGCTACTTTGCGCTGCATCAAACAATGCAGCTACAATGCGTGAGCTGGGCGGTGTGAGTTTAAACGTTGTTTAGATGCGACGTGTTGTATTTCGCGATTTACTAATTAAAGAGGAGTATTCAAATGAAATTATTTTATACCCCGGGTGCTTGCTCAATGGCTATTCATATAGCACTTAACGAAGCAGGCGTGAAATATGAGTTGGAGAAGGTGGACCTCCAGTCGAAAAAAACTGAATCAGGCCTGGATTATTTGGTAATCAACCCAAAGGGTTATGTGCCATGCTTGCAGTTGGATAACGGCGAATACCTCACAGAGGTTAGTGCGTTGTTACAGTATATTGCTGATAGTAATCCCTCAAAAAACCTTCTGCCGCCGGTGGGTGACTTGGCACGGTACCGAGTACTGGAAACCGCCAATTTTGTTTCAACTGAACTACATAAAAATTTTGGCCCATTATTTAATCCGGCCCTTGACAACGCGGCACGAAAAGAACGACTGGAGTTAATAGGCAAGCGGCTGGATATCGTCAACAGTCAGCTGGAAGGCCGCGAATACCTGGTGGGTGATCAATTCACCATAGCTGATGCTTATTTAACAACTGTGCTGGGATGGGCCACATTTGCCAAGTTGGATCTTGCGGCATGGCCTAATCTTGGTGCTTACGCTGGGCGTACGATGAGTCGACCTGGTGTAGTCGCTACTCTAAAAGCGGAAGGCATGATGTAACTGGACCAAAGCCCTGAAGTTGGTTCAGGGCTTTCGCTGCAATCGGAGCTTAGAATGGCAGATTTAAAAAATCCAGGAAATAACCATCATTCCATAAGGGTAGAGATTGATATTGTTTCCGATGTGTTATGCCCGTGGTGTGTGATTGGCTACAAACAGCTGGAAAAAGCACTGACCCAAATCGCGACACCACTATCCGTGAACATACGCTGGCAGCCATTTCAATTGGTGCCGGATTTACCACCAGGCGGTCAAAATACTGCGGAACGGATTCAACAAAAATACGGCATGTCCTCCGAGCAAAGCACAGCCTCGCGGCAGCGCCTTACTGATTTGGGTGAGACTCTCGGTTTTGATTTTAATTACACCGATAGCACTCGCTCATACAATACCTTTAATGCTCATCAACTTTTGCATTGGGCCAGCGGGTACGGCTTACAAACAGAGCTGAAAATGGCTTTGTTTAGCGCCTCTTTTACCGAGCACAAAGCGATTGATGAGATTGATGTATTGGTGGAAATTGCCAAAAGTGTTGGGCTGAACCCTGAAAAGGCTCGCGAAATTTTAGATGAACAGATTTATGCTGAAGCAGTTGATGCCATCAGCGCACATTGGCGTGATGCAGGCATAACCAGTGTGCCGAGTTATATCTTCAACAAAAAATATTTAGTTTCTGGCGCGCAGGAGCCCGCGACGTTTATCAGCTGTATCGAGCAGCTAATTTCAGAACAGGCCGTAGATAGCGTTCCAGATAATTAGATATACCCGATGACAAAACAGAAAAAATCGGAAAATTGCCCCTGCGATACCGGGCTTCCCTTTGAGCAATGCTGTCTGCCACTGTTAAATGGTACGGAACCTGCGAGTAGTGCGCTTGCTTTGATGCGCAGCCGCTTCAGCGCGTATGTGCTGGCGGATGAATCTTATTTGTTGAAAACCTGGCATAGTGATACCCGACCACAACAGTTAGATCTCGACCAAAGAGAACAACAGTGGAAACGCTTAAAAATCGTCGATACTGAGCTGGGGCAGGCTGATGACGAAACTGGAATAGTGGAATTTATCGCGACTTTCAAAATAAACGGGCGTGCCGAACACCTGCATGAACGTAGCCGTTTCAGTCGTCAAAATGGTCAATGGGTTTATCTCGATGGTGTTCACCACGGGCCAAATCAATTGTGATAAAAAAGTGATATTTATGTGATGGTCTGGTGATTTCTCGCTGCGATATTGAAGCTATTCAAAACAACTCGCAAAGAGGAATCACTATGAAAACATCACATATTGCCGCTTCGGCACTGGCAATCAGTGCGCTGCTGCCGGTAACCGCATCTGCACAAGACCTGACGGTTCAAATCACAAACCTCACCCACGGGATTCACTTTACGCCGTTGCTGGTTGCGGCCCACGAAGCACCCACCCATCTTTTTCAGGCTGGTCAGTCTGCGTCGGCCAATCTGCAGGCGATGGCGGAGGGTGGGGATTTGACGGGGCTTGAGGTCGATGCGATTGCGGCCAATGCGACCTATGTAGCTAATCCAGCGGTGGGTCTACTGGCTCCGGGTATGAGTGTATCTACGATGCTGGATACCACGGGCACCTCAAACCGTTATCTGTCTGTGGTGGGGATGATGTTACCGACCAACGATGGTTTTGTAGGACTGGATTCGATAGCAATCCCCTCAGCGCCAGGCACCTACACTTTTCACCTGAACGCCTATGATGCGGGCACCGAAGCCAATGATGAAATCATTAATGGTGGCGGTATGCCTAACACGGCGGGTATCCCCGTTGCGCCAGGTGGCGATGGTGGCAGTGGCGCAATGGGTGCGGCTGGAGTGGATAGCAACACTATGGTTCATATCCATCGAGGTGTGCTGGGCGATACTGATGCTAGCGGCGGCAACAGTGATCTGGATAGCCGAATTCACCGCTGGTTGAATCCAGTGGCGAAACTGGTTCTTACGGTTCAATAGGAGGCTCAGATGAAATTATCCATTAAACAAATGCTGGTATCTGCGGTTATGGTCAGTACTGTGCTGGTGGTGAGCGGCTGTAATCATGATGACGATGATGCACCAGCACTCGCCAGTTATGAAATTACACTGACAAATCTCACTAATGCGCAACCATTATCACCGCCGATATGGGTATTTCATGGCGATGGTTATATGCCCTGGCAAGTGGGTGTTGCCGCCACTGCAGGTTTGGAAATGCTGGCTGAAAGTGGCGATTCCAGCAGTTTTGGTACTGAGGCTGATGCTCATTCAGAGGTTTATAGTACAAGTTCGAGTAGTGCTTTGGTCACGCCCGGTGCCTCCATGACCTATACGGTGATGCTCGCTCCGCAGACTGATCTGCAACTATCCCTGGCAACCATGCTTGTGAATACCAACGATGCCTTTACTGGGCTAAATGCGGTAGCAATAGCGAGTTTGGGATCAGGCGATGAACAGGTAATCTATGCGGGAGCCTATGATGCAGGTACCGAAGAGAATCTCGAAACGGCAGCGACTATTCCTGGCCCTGCAGGCGGAGGAGAAGGTTTTAACGCTGTACGGGAATCGTCAGATCAGGTCACCATGCACAGCGGTGTAGTGACGATGTCGGATGGATTGAGTAGTTCGGCCCTGGATCAGTCCCATCGCTTTGACAACCCTGTGGCGCGGGTTGTTATCAAACGGCTGTAGTTAAACCTAAGCCTGTAAGGTGTTTATGTTTGATTAGCTTCGGCGGGTACAATGTACTCGCCGAAGCTGTTGTTGGTTCATCATCCCAGGGACTGTATGAAATACCACGCACTCATTGTTGAAGATAATCCCGATATCGCCCATCTGGTTCAGATGCATCTGCGGGATATTCATTGTGAAGCGGATATTGCCAGTGACGGTGGCGCGGGGGTGTCGATGTTTCTGGCGGGCAATTATGATTTGGTGGTGCTAGATTTGATGCTACCCGTGGAGGATGGCCTGTTGGTTTGTCGAAAAATTCGTGCTCAACAGGGCTATGTGCCGATCCTGATGTTAACCGCTAAATCCACCGAACTGGATCGAGTATTGGGACTGGAGGTGGGTGCAGATGACTACCTCACAAAACCCTTCAGCATTCCGGAGTTGATTGCTCGTATTAAAGCGCTGTTTCGTCGTGTTGAAGCGATGGCAATGCAGCCAGCGGAAACAATCGCTTCCGACAGGCTGTTATTTGGTGAGATGTCGATCGATATTGGTAAGCGACAGGTGTTGATCAACAATGCTGAAATCACCCTGACCGCCAAAGAGTTTGATCTACTGCTGCACTTTGCCAGAAATCCAGGCCGTGTTTATTCGCGGGTTGACTTGCTTGACCAGGTTTGGGGGTATCATCATGAAGGATATGAACACACCGTAAATTCCCATATCAATCGTCTACGAGGAAAAATCGAAAAGGATCCCGCTAGCCCGATCTATATCAAAACTGTTTGGGGTGTGGGCTATAAATTTTCTGATGAGCTGGTTGGTTGCTGATGTTACGCACACTATACGCCAAACTCGCTGCGGTGCTGTCGTTGCTGCTGATCACCATCGGTGCGATTTATATGGTGGTGAGCCTGTCGGTTGCCCAGCATTATATTGATGAAGTGAATCAGCTGGTCAGTCGGGATTTGGCCAAAAATCTGATTATGGATCGTAATCTGGTTGCTGAGGGCAAAATCGATGAAGCGGCCCTGAAGGAAACATTCCATCAATATATGGTGATCAATCCTAGTATCGAAATCTACCTGCTGGATCTTGAAGGTAACATTCTTTCCTATTCCGCCGACCCGGGTAAAGTGAAACGAAAACATGTGTCACTAGGACCCATTGGCGATTTTCTTGAAAAGGATATCTACCCGTTACTTGGAGACGATCCGCGCAGCCACGATAAACAAAAAGCATTCTCGGTCACACCGGTCCCCAATGAAATAAACCCGGAAGGGTATCTCTACGTAGTGCTGCAGGGTGAAGAGTACGATGCTGCTAATAGTGCAGTGCGGGATAGCTACTTTCTGTGGTTAAGTAGCTGGGCGGTGGCGGGTAGTTTGCTGTTTGGTTTGCTGGCTGGTTTGCTGCTGTTTTATTTTTTAACTCGACGCCTGCGTCGTTTAACCCAACTGATGGAGTCCTTTAAGGATTCAGATTTCAGCGACCATCATAGTTATGGAATTGTTTGCGAAGAGAAGGTTGCAACGGGTAAAAGTAGCGATGATGAAATAGACCGATTAGGCAGTACCTTTGATGCGATGGCCGGGCGAATTATCGCCCAGCTAAAGGCGATTGCTGATCAGGATAACAGTCGTCGTGAACTGATCGCTCAGGTGTCCCATGATCTTCGTACACCGTTGGCATCTTTACGTGGATATCTGGAAACGTTAAAAATTAAATCTGAGGACTTGTCGGTAAAGCAGCAGCAGGAATATATCGATATATCCTTGCGACAAAGTGAGCATTTAACGGATTTAGTTGGAGAGTTGTTTGAGTTGGCAACACTGGATGCGACAGAGCAGTTAGCGCATATAGAACCCTTTGCGGTTACAGAACTGGTACATGATGTTTGTCAGAAATTCAGCCTAGGGTTGGATAAAAAAACAATCTCCCTCGAAGTGAAGCTAGAGGATGCGATTCCGTTTGTGATGGGTGATATTGCTTTGATTGAGCGCGTGCTCGAAAATCTGCTGGAGAATGCAATTCGCCACACATCGGTGGATGGGAAAATTAGTGTGGTAGTTAAAAAGGATAATGCTGAGGTTTCTGTTTCTGTCAAAGACAACGGTGTAGGGATAAAAACAGAAGAGATACCGCGTATTTTTGAACGTTTTTATCAGGCTGAAAATGCTCATCAAGAGGGGCAGCATGCAGGCCTGGGTTTGGCGATAGTGAAGCGTGTATTAGAACTCCATCAAAGTACTATTTCGGTAGACAGTCAAGCAGGGAAGGGGGCTGAATTTTGTTTCCATTTAAAGGCTGCTTAACGCTGATTTGCCTTATCTCGTTTATGAACCTGTATCTGAGCGTAGGTTTATGCGGGTAAACGTATAGCTGCGAAAATAAGAATCACGCCATTGATAAGGGCCAGCATGAGGGGAAATGCGGGTGGTTGTTCTTTTTTAAATATGCCGATCACGGCAAGCAAAAAACCTGAAATCAAAAACAGGAGCAGCGTAATCATCGCAATCGCTAAACCGTTGTAGCCCAAATAGTCTTCCGTTGGATCTAATAATTTAATCGTGGTTATAGCAACGGGCAAACTGATAAGGTTGCAGATTGTAGCGGTGATTGAAAAACAGGGTCTTCTGCCGCCAGGGGCATCCGGTTTCGACATGGTTAGTGGTTTCGGAGAGCGTCGGAGGGTTAGGGGCTTGTAGAGAGAGTTACAACTCTAAACCTGAAATCAAAAACAGGAGCAGCGTAATCATCGCAATCGCTAAACCGTTGTAGCCCAAATAGTCTTCCGTTGGATCTAATAATTTAATCGTGGTTATAGCAACGGGCAAACTGATAAGGTTGCAGATTGTAGCGGTGATTGAAAAACAGGGTCTTCTGCCGCCAGGGGCATCCGGTTTCGACATGGTTAGTGGTCTCGGAGAGCTTCGGAGGGTTAGGAGCTTGTGGAGAGGTTACAATTCACTGATGAAATAAAAAAGCCAGGGATATCCCTGGCTTTTTGTGTGGCGTATTGTGACTTTCCTAGACGGGGTGAACAATCACAGGCAGGTCAGAAAAGCCTTTTACAAATGTAGAGTGACTGCGCACGGGTTCGCCAACCACTTCAACAAATTTGAAACGTTTCATGATCTCTTCCCAGGCAATACGAAGTTGCATTTCAGCCAGGCGGTTACCCATGCAGCGGTGAATACCAAAACCAAATGACAAATGTTGACGAGGTCGTTTGCGGTCAATACGGAACTCGTAGGGACTCTCAATCACCTCTTCGTCACGGTTTCCGGAAACGTACCACATCACTACCAGATCACCTTTTTTGATATTTTTGCCACCAACGGTAGTGTCTTCAAGTGCAGTACGAGCCATGTGGGTGAGTGGTGTCTGCCAGCGAATGATTTCAGGAATCATGGTAGGGATCAGGCTGACGTCATCGCGTAATTTTTGATACTGCTCCGGGTTTTCGTTCAGCACCAAAACACCACCGGAAAGGGAGTTACGGGTGGTATCGTTACCGCCGACAATTAGCAGCATCAAGTTACCCAGGAATTGCATCGGTTGCATGTCGCGGGTGGATTCACCATGAGCCAGCATGGAGATTAGATCGTTGCTGGGTGGTTCATTTACACGTTGATTCCAAAGTTTGGTGAATGCGGGCAGGCACTCTTCGCTCAAAATGCGGAATTGCTCCTCTTCTGATTCAACGACTCCGTCGATCCCAGGACGTGATGTGGCGACGTCAGACCAATAGGGGAGTTTGTGACGCTCTTCGAAAGGGAAGTCGAACAGAGTGGCCAGCATTTGGGTAGTGAGTTCGATCGATACACGGTCTACCCAGTTAAAGGTTTCACCCACGGGCAGAGAATCGAGAATATCGCCAACACGTTCACGAATGATCGGCTCCAGCATCGCTAGATTACTTGGTGCAACTACACCCTGTACAGTTCTGCGCTGGTTGCCGTGCTCGGGCTCATCCATAGCAATGAAACTGCTTGTGGATTGAAGCTCTTCACTTCGCTGTAGTAGCGTAATCTGTGGGTCAGAGGAAAAAACAGTGTGGTTCGCTTCCACCTCCATGATGTCGTTGAACTTGGTGATAGACCAGTAGGGTCCGTTGTCGGAATTTTTACAGTAGTGAACGGGATCCTCTTTACGCAATCGGTCAAAGAATCCCCACATGGTATTTGTGTGAAACAGCGCAGGCTGGGACGGATCAATATCTTCTAGTGGAATGCTGTATGGGTCTTTGCCATACATGTTGTTGGCCATTGTTTCGGCCTGCGCCACGACTTTGGCGGTGACACCGGTTTTATCGAACGTGGGTGAGCTGCTCATAATTTAATTCCTGTTAGATGTTATTTTTTTATTAGGGATTACATTACCTGGTAAATACAATTCAAAAGCCAAAGTGATGCACTAACTGTATTTAATTATAGTGCATGGACAACCAGCTAATCCCTCATCTGACTATCGTGGTTACATCGGCAGCTGATGATCATAATCTGGAATAGGCGGTAAATAAAGGATATACCTAGACGAATAACGCATAAGGTTGTGTGTCTATTTGGAACATGGCTTTAACGAAATAGACAGGATTTGAACAGGCAGGGCAACGGAACGTATCGCAGGTGAGCTAAAGCCTGGTGCGGGCTTTGGTAAGCGAATTGTAGCTGAGAAGGGAGATCGGTATCCCTCCCTTCTCAGCCATTTTTAATTCACGTTTTCAGTGGTGGTTAGAGAGGGTGAAGGCGAACAGGCAGCTCGGAGAACCCCTTAATAAAGGGTGAATGGCTACGTACGGGCTCACCGACCACTTCGACGAAACTGAAACGTTTCATGATCTCTTCCCATGCGATCCGGATTTGCATCTCCGCAAGCCGATTACCCATGCAGCGGTGCACACCAAAACCAAAGGAAAGATGATGGCGGGGCTTATCACGATCAATAATAAACTCGTAAGGGCGGTCAATCTCATCTTCATCGCGGTTGCCCGATACATACCACATAACTAGAAGATCACCTTTTTTGATCTTCTTGCCACCTACTTCGGTGTCTTTGGTGGCGGTTCGCGCCATATGGGTGAGCGGTGTTTGCCAGCGTATGATTTCAGGTACCAGTTTGGGGATCAGGCTGACATCATCGCGTAATTTTTGGTACTGATCGGGGTTTTCGTTCAACGCCAGCACGCCGCCGGAAAGTGAGTTACGAGTGGTATCATTACCGCCAATAATCAGCAGCATCAAGTTACCCAAAAACTCCATAGGTTGCATATGACGAGTGGATTCACCATGGGCCAACATCGAAATCAAATCACTGCTGGGTGGCGCGTTTACACGCTCGTTCCAAAGTTTAGTGAACGCAGGTAAGCACTCTTCAGCTAATACTCTGAACTGCTCTTCGTCTGTCTCAACCAGACCATCCGGGCCTGGCTGGGTGGTTGCAACGTCGGACCAGTAAGTGAGCTTGTGGCGCTGCTCGAACGGGAAGTCAAACAGTGTCGCCAGCATCTGGGTAGTGAGTTCAATGGATACTCGATCAACCCAGTTGAAGGTTTCACCAACCGGAAGTGAATCGAGAATACCGATAACCCGTTCTCGAATAATAGGTTCCAGTATCGCTAAATTGCTTGGTGCAACTACCCCTTGAACCGTGCGACGTTGGTTGCCGTGTTCGGGCTCGTCCATTGCAATAAAACTGGTAGTCGTGTTTAGCTCACCTCTACGTTCCAGGACTGTGATACGTTTGTCCGATGAAAAGGTATCATGGTCAGCTTCGATAGCCATGATATCTTTGTATTTAGTTATCGACCAATAGGGTCCATTTTCAGAGTCCTTGCAGTAGTGAACCGGGTCTTCCTTACGTAGGCGGTCAAAAAACCCCCACATAGTATTGCTGTAAAAAAGATCAGGCTGGGAAACATCAATCTCATCCAGAGGTACGCTGTAGGGATCCCGCCCGTACATATTGTTAGCTACGGATGTGTTAAGGCTCAATCCTTCAGTGGCTGTATTATTTTTATCCAAATCGGGTGCTTTGCTCATAGTAAATATCCTGTTAGTAGGTGTTAAGTCGGAACTGCTTTACACTCGTACGTAATTCAGAGGATAAATCGGACAAGGCTCAGATAACATCGGAACGCTGCGCAATAAATTCAGTTTATCCACTACCGCATGCTGGTAACTTATTGGTGCTGTTTGCTCGCCTAAAAGTAAAAAAATGTGCTCACTGTACCAGCGTTCACCAAAGCAATGACATCAATAATTCCCTTCATCGTAGTATAGTTATTTGATGGTTTAAAGTGTTTTGAGTGGATTGTAAGACAGTTTTTTTGTAATTGCAGATGGTTTTATAGCGAAGAGGGTGAGAGAAAATGGAGTTAGATGTGTAAGCTATATTGAGCGAATATAAATGGGGTGAAATCGCATATAGCCAAGGTACGGAGTTCCCGACGGAAACGGCCTGATGAATGGTCACCAGTTCAGCATTGGGGGTTTCGTGGCTGGGCTCGCCTTGATGAAAGGATCCTTTAGTGAGCGTTATAGAGCTTGATGTCGAACCGGTAGTTCAGTAAATCCGTTAATCATGAATTAATGATCAGAGCACAAGTGTTTTCCGTCCAGTGATGCAATCATCTACCTAGATTGCTCGCACCAATGAAATGACCACATACTCAATCAATACTCAATTGTGATCGATGATAGCGTAAGACAACGTCGGGGTCGGGGGACAAGTGGGTGCGCGGCTGATCTTTGCCTTTGTAATCCAGGGTTGAAAGTACGTGGCGCATGCTTTCAACGCGCGCTCTTTTCTTATCGTTAGCCTTGACGATAATCCAGGGGCTGTAGGAGGTGTGTGTTTTGCTGAACATCTCCTCTTTGTATTTGGTGTATAAATCCCAGTTTTCCTGGGCCAGTTCATCAACCGGGCTGATCTTCCACTGTTTGAGTGGGTCGGTGCGCCGCGACTCAAAACGATCTGCCTGTACCTCTTTGGATATAGAGAACCAAAATTTAACGATTTCGAGGTTATCTTCATAGAGCATATGCTCGTATTCAGGTACTTGCCGCATAAAGGTTTGGTGCTGTCGTTTTGTGCAGAATTTCATGACCGGTTCTACCACGGCGCGGTTGTACCAACTGCGATCGAAGAACACAATTTCACCGGGGTTTGGTAGCTGCTCGGTGTAGCGTTGGAAATACCACTGGCCCTGCTGTACTTCTGTTGGTTTAGGTAGCGCGACGACGCGAGTACTACGGGGGTTGAGGTGCTCTATGAAGCGGCGGATGCTGCCACCTTTGCCGGCCGCGTCTCGGCCCTCAAAGATAATGGCGACCCGCCGGCCCTCATGCTGTACAGATCGTTGTAGCTTAACGAGTTCCATTTGCAGTTTTTCCAGCTCCTGCTCGTAGCGTAGTTTGATCAGTGCCTTTTCAACATTAATATTCTTGCTGCTGAGTAATTTCAGCAGACCTTTTTTTGTATTGATCTCTGCCAGCTCTTCAGAACTCAGGTACACGGATTTCTTAAGCGTTTTACCGAGGATTTTTTCTTCCTGAGTCAGGCGGGGCGCCTTACCTGCGCCGATGGTTGGTTCGTCGGAATTCGGCGTTTCAGTCGTTATAGGTTCTTGCAGATTCATGCTTCTTCCTCTCTTCTGTCACAGTAAGGTTAATCACCCTGCTTATCAGTATGGTCCTGATTTCGTTATTTTGCAGATTTAACAGCGGGTGAAGTGATTTAGCTAATTACATAGAATGCTGCGTATTTCTACGGGAAAGGTACCCTGTCTTACCAGCAACTGATCGTTATGGCTATTTATCGTTGTGTAGGGCTCTACGAAAGAGATACAAAGAATTCTTTACCCTTCACAGAGTATTAGAGATGTTCAGATCACCGTTTTCTGACAGTGAATTTAATCTACGCCAGTCGGCTGTTAAACTGTAACTTCGGAAGTTGGGGATTAATTTTCAAAAATGACGTTTATTGATTACACGAAGGATGTTTCCATGCCTATTAATAAGTTTTTAGAAAAACTGAGTTTATCTCCAGAGTCGGTTTCTTTTGAGGACACCATGGCGGCTATTGAACAAAGCTACCAGTTCACAGAAACCGGATTCTCGAATGGAGAGGTAATAAACGCTGCTGGCGAGAATAATGGCTCCTGCAAAATTTTATCATTCGGCCGTCTTAACCAATTAACAGAGGCACAGACACTATATTGTTTCGGTGATTTTTACCGTCAGGATGTACTCGGCAATCCAGATGGTGATGACCACCAAAACATCAGAACTTTTATAAAACAGGGCTGGCAGGCTGTGCGCTTTGATGGTGAAGCTTTGGTTTCAAAATAACAGATGCCAGCGCTGATTAACGTGATTAAAGCCCACCGTCGGCGTTATCTGCCTCCACCGCATCATAAAGACGTTCGAAAAAGTCCGGCTCCGCGCTGATCACCCGGTTCCAGCTTGGAATAAAAGGTGTCTCTAAGGGGTTTTGTAAAAAATGTTCACCTGCAGCCAGTACGTTTTCGGCAAATAGTTCAACCGCTTCCTCCTCCGCGTGGCGGTCCAGTTGCAATCCATTCATCAATGCGTCGTTGCTGTAGGTTTCGACAAAATCCAGCGCAATACGAAAATAGGTTGCTTTAACCGTGCGGAAGGTTTCCGGCGTAAACACTTCACCTGCGGTAGCCAGTTTTCGGAAGATAGCCTTACAGATATCCATGCTCATTTTAGACAGGCCTTTGCTGGCGTCCTCAACGGAAAGTGGCTGGTGTTTATGATCGTAGTTGTTGGCAATGTCGACCTGGCATATACGGTTGGTGGCGTAATTACGTTTCATTTCTGCCAATACACCAATTTCAAGTCCCCAATCGCTCGGGATACGTAAGTCGTTTAATACGTCGGTGCGCATCGATACTTCACCCGCCAGTGGATAACGAAAACTGTCCAGATAATCGAGGTAATCGAGTGGACCGTAAACTTTTTTTAATGCCCGCAACAGCGGCGTAACCAGTAACCGGCTGACGCGACCATTCAGTTTTCCTTCTGCAGTTCTGGGATAGTAACCCTTGCAAAATTCGTAACTGAATACTGGGTGAGCTACCGGAAAAATTAACCGAGCAAGCAGGTCGCGTTTGTAGGTGATGATGTCGCAGTCGTGGGTTGCAACGGACTGTGCTTTTCCCGAAGCCAGCACATAACCGTAGCAGTACCAAACGTTGCGGCCTTTGCCTAATTCGGTTGGCGCTAATGAATCCGCTTTGAGCTCTGCATCCAATGCCTGTAAGCGAGGCCCTTCGTTCCACAAAATTTTGTGGGGTTGGTCAAGCCTCGAAAAATATTCACGGGCGTGATTGAATTCTTGTTTAGTCGCGCGATCGAGCCCGATCACAATTTCGCTCAGATATTTTACCTTTGACAGCTCATCAACAATGGTCGCCAGCGCCGGTGTGGCTAATTCCGAGTACAAGCAGGGTAAAACCAGCGCCATTGGCCGTGTTCGCGAAAACGCGCACAACTCCCGTTCGATCTCTTCTAATGGGCGCTCGGTAAGGTTGTGCAGGGTGGTGATAATGCCGTTCTGGTGAAAGTCGCTCATAGTGGTGTCCTGTTTTTATATCTGTTGTTATAAAGGGTAATGTGAGTGATCTGAACAATTTTTGGACCTAAAATACCGATTCATTAGTTGCTCAGATATTTGGTGAGTAATGTTTGCATGGCTTGGTTCCATCCCGCTGGACCAATTTCTTCGGTATATAGAATCCCGTCGCGATCAAGCTGGAATGGTGTCGCGTGTGGGTTTTTTACAACCACGGGGTAATCGGATGCCTGCAGCATGGCGGCATCATTTTTACTGTCGCCCAAGGCGATAGATCGCCAAACAACCCGGTTCCAGGTTTGTTGATAGCGCTCTAGCAAATAATGGATTGGTTGGGCTTTATCGGTATTACCGAGCACATGCAAAAAACGGCCACCCTGCAAGGTACTGAGCTGCTGCTGTTCCAGTCGGGTGAGAAACTCCCGCAATCGTTCGTCACTGTCCTGCCAGATAATGGGTTCGGAAGCCGCACGTTGTTTGGATAGTGCGGCTTGCTCCGGCGACAAGCCGGTATTGTCTGCGAGTTGTTGAACTGAAAAATCGTTGAAGCCAGTGAATTGATAGTTGAACTTGGTGCGCAACTCTTCAAGCACGTTTAAGATTTGCCGGTAATCCGCACCGAAGGTGACTATTTTAAAATCGTCCTCTTTGAAACCCACCTTTTTTCCTTGCTCAGGAAAATGCTCGTTAAAATAATCAACGGGGATATACAGGGCGCTGCCGTTTTCAACGATAAACGGATGATTGTTGTGCATACTTTGCCGAATCGAAAGCAACTCGGCAGCGGTTTTGCTGGAGTTGAGAATCAGCGGAATATGTTTGTCGCGCAATCGCGTGAGTGCTGGTTTTGCCGCCTCGAAGCTGTAGTTGTCGTGATCCAGCAGGGTGCCATCGAGATCGGAAAATACTAGCAGAGCGATTTCCTGCTCAGAGGATGAATCCCAATTGACACCAACCGCTTCGATTTGATGTTGATCGCCGATGCGCAAGCAGAAATTAGCCGCGCCGGGCATATCCCGCAGCAGGTTCTGGGTGATCCGCTCATAATGCATGATGAAGCGCCGTAAAGCGTCGTCACTATCAAGCGCTGCTTGGTATTCGCCTGGGTTTTCGTCTGGGTTTTTGCCGGAATGGCCATCCGTGTTGCGGGTATCTCGAAGTTTTTGTTCCTGTAACGTGCGTTGTTTAAAGACCACTTCCATACCGGCAACGGCCAAAAAAATCTGCAGATCAATTTTGTTAAAGAGCGCTGCGTAATTATCCGCCAGCTGAGCATTGACGTAGTTACGCCAGGTAGCATCTGGGTCCTCGCTAGACTCCAGAATATTTATCGGCTGCAGCAGACTGTCGGCGTTTTCAGGCCTTGCACCGATACACCAGCCCTCCAGCAGAATCATATCCGGTCGACCTACAAATTCATTTTGTGCTGATTCGGGAAAACGATCATCAATCGCTTTGTTGAACCGGGGATAAGTGGTTTTGCTTTGATCCGTTGCACTAAGCAACTGCTCGACCACCGTATCAAGCAACGCAATCTCATGCGTGCCCGGTACACCACGGGTAGCCAGCAGCGGATGAACCGAAAGGCCGAGTTGTTGCCGAGCTGATTTCGTCAGGTAAAAATCATCAATCGACAAGGTGCAACAACGAACACCCAACAACCCCAACATCATGCTTAATGCCGAAGTAATGGTCGTTTTTCCTGAGCCCTGGGCTCCGGTGATGCCTATAATCGGGCAGGGATGCGAACGGTATGGAAAGCCCTGTAATTCCATTAATAACCATACGCTGAGCGGCAGGATATGCTGCTCCATAACAGCGTAAAAGCTTTCAGGTAATTTTTCCGATGCTATAAACGCCGTGAGGGTTGAGCGGTTTGCATCGAGTATCTGCTTGTAATCGATCTGTTGCTGTGACGTGCATTCGGGCGGCCACGGGAACGTATCTTTAAAATTTGGTTTTGACATATGGTTATCCTTGCTCACCCTATGCGTAGCATTTGTTGCGCCAACTTTACACAGACTCAGGTTTGAGCGGATAGCCGGAATTACCCGGCCCAATAACGCGCAGTTTTGGTGCGTTATTACCCGGAACCATAATGCCTATGAGCGTTTAGCATGCGAATACAGAACATTTCCTAATTGTTTTAACTGGTTACTCCCATAGGCCCTCGTTGGCCTTCTTGTTGCATCTAGATAGACAATGAATATTAGAGCGATCGAGCAATACTGGATTCCAGGTCTTACATACTTATGACAATAGATAACAGAACCGCAACATCCATTGAGCATCGCCTGAGCGAGTACCTGTGCGGACTATACCCCGGCGCTGATATTGAAAAGTTGATTGGTGACATCAAAAGCCGCATCGCACCACATCTGAATGAAGCCGCCGACCTGGTGCCAGAGCGGGAGGGATCACCCTGGTGCGAACAGGATATTATGCTTATCACCTACGGCGATACGCTTAGTCACGATGATGAATTGCCACTAGCGACACTTAAAACATTCCTCTGCACACAGATGAAAGAAGTGATCAGCACCGTTCATATATTGCCCTATTTCCCCTTTAGCTCGGATGACGGGTTTTCGGTGATCGATTACCGAACCGTGGACCCTGTACTGGGTGATTGGCAAGCGGTTCGAGCAATTTCCGACGAGTTCGACCTGATGACGGACCTGGTGATTAACCACTGCTCAAGGGAGAGCCTGTGGTTTTTGGACTATTTGAACAACCAGGCACCGGGTGTTGATTACTTTGTTGAAGCAGATCCAAACTGGGATCTGTCCTCAGTCGTGCGACCACGCAACACACCGTTGCTCGCGCCAATCCACACCCCTCGCGGCCTCAAACATGTTTGGGCGACCTTTAGCGAGGATCAGCTGGATCTGGATTTCAAAAACCCCGCGGTGCTACTCGAATTTTTAGACATCCTTTTTGAGTACGTTACCCACGGTTCCCGTTTTGTACGTCTGGATGCCATTGCATTTTTATGGAAAGAGGTGGGCACCTCATCCATTCACCTGCCCCAAACCCACGCGGTGGTTCAACTATTACGGTTATTGCTGGAACACTATGCGCCGGGGGTCATTTTATTGACCGAAACCAATGTGCCGGTGCAGGAGAATCTGAGCTATTTCGGCGATGGTCATGAAGCGCAAATGGTGTATCAGTTTGGGTTGCCGCCTTTATTGCTGCATGCCCTTAACCGCGGCACCGGCAAATACCTGACCGAATGGGCTGCGCACATTCCGCCAACGCCAGATGGCTGTACCTATCTTAATTTCACCGCCTCACACGATGGTATCGGTGTACGGGCCGTTGAGGGTATTCTGCCGCCACACGAAGTCGCCGATTTGGTGGAGTGTATGCACCAGTTCGGTGGATTCGTTACGATGAGAAGTGATGCCGATGGCGCTGAAACGCCTTATGAAATCAACATCTCTCTGTTTGACGCCTTACAAGGCACACGCCGGGAGCTCGACCAATGGCAGATCCAGCGTTTTTTATGTTCACAAGCCATCATGTTGGCGTTACAAGGCATACCCGCAGTCTATTTTCATAGCCTGACCGCAACACCCAATGATCGAGATTATTTAGAGCAAACTGGCCGTTTACGCTCAATTAATCGAAAAAAATGGCAATACAACGAGCTGTTTGATCTGCTGCACTCGCCGCAAACAGCCACGGCGATTGTTTTCGAAGCCTACAAAAATTTATGTTCGGTGCGACGCAAACAACCAGCCTTTCACCCCGACGCATCGCAGCAAGTTTTGCAATGGGGTGATGGCTTATTCGCGCTTCTGCGTGAAAATAACCAACACAGCCGCCTGTTGGCGGTACACAATTTAACCGCCCACCAGCAAGTGATTACCTGTGGCAACCTCTGCGACTATATCGGTGTACCCTGTGTGAACGTCCTCACCGGCCATGAATATGTTGAGCAAGCGGACATCGTGTTGCACCCCTATGAGTGTCTGTGGTTGATAGGGCTCGTTGACACCGACAGCTGATGGGTAAGGTGGCGTCAACTTAGGTTGCGAACCATTTCACCGATTACTTCAACGAAACTAAAACGTTTCATGATCTCTTTTCATGCGATACCCAATTGTATCTCCGGCAGACGATTGCCCATGCAGCAATGGAATGATTGAGAACCTACAATCTGGCCTGATGGTTCTGTTCAAGGTATCTTTAGCCGATGGAACTGCTCAGTTGGATAGTGATTGCCATCAATGTGCTGGTTGCGCCCCTCGCGGCCTGGCATGTTTTGCTCTACAAAAGAGACCCCAGAGCTGCGATGGGCTGGATTAGCGTATGCGTACTTTTTCCAATTGCCGGTCCACTGCTCTATTTTTTGCTTGGTATAAATCGAGTGGAGAATCGTGCCCTGGCTTTGCGCGATGGTCCGCGCCCACGGCGCTTTATCCGATTTAAAGGAGGTGTGGATAAATCTGAGACAGTTCATTCCAGCACGAATAACCTCAGCACAGAATCGCAATTGAAAGCTATAGAGCCAAGGCATGAGTTCGATATGCTCAGTTCCCTTGAGCGCAGTTCGGCAGCCATTACCGGCTTACCGTTACTGCCCGGAAACCGTGTAACCATTTTATATGATGGTGAACAGACATACAGTGCCATGTTGCAGGCGATCGAGCAGGCTAGTCAATCGATTGATTTAATGAGTTATATCTTCAGTCGTGATGAGGTGGGTCGCCGTTTTGTAGATGCTTTGGAAGCGGCATCAAAGCGTGGTGTGCAGGTGCGTGTGATGATTGATGCGATGGGTGAACTGTACTCCTTCCCACCTGTTGGACTGCTGCTGCGCAAGAAAAGGATCAAACTAATTCGGTTTCACCCCTTCCGGATAGTGCCCCCATCACTTGCTCTTAATCTGCGTAATCATCGCAAGATTTTAGTCACTGATGGGCGAATTGGTTTTACCGGCGGTATCAATATCGGCATGCGTCATATTGTTACGGATACACATAATCGCCGTCCAACCAAGGATATTCATTTTAGAATCGAAGGTCCCGTTGTTGCACAACTTGCCGCTGTTTATAACAACAGCTGGAAGCTGGCGGGTGGTGAGCCGGTACCACCGATAGCCGAGATAACCACTCAAATGGCACCGGAAGATGCCGGACCAAGCCAATGTCGAGTGATTGAAGATGGTCCGGATGAAAATTTCGATAAACTCGAAAAGGTGATGTTTAGCGCTATTGGCGCCGCAAACAAAAGCATACGGATCATGACCCCCTATTTTCTGCCATCGCGTGAAATGATCGCGGTATTACAAAATGCAGTGCTGCGTGGCGTGCAAGTCACCATTATATTGCCGCAAAAAAGTAATCTTGCTTTTGTAGATTGGGCTAGCCGCAATATGCTTTGGGAACTACTTTGCTACAACGTAGAGGTGCTGTATCAACCGGCACCCTTTGCCCATAGCAAGCTGTTTTTGGTTGATGGCAATTACCTGATCATAGGCTCTGCTAATATCGATGCCCGCAGCCTTAAGTTGAACTATGAACTTAATTTGGAGATCTTCGACCCTGAGTTGGCTCACCAATTAGAGCGCCAATTCGATCATGTCGCGGTGCAATCCAAAGAAATCACGCTGGAGGAGATAGACAGTCGCTCATTGCTGATGCGCACCCGCGATGCGTTTTGTTGGCTATTTTCGCCTTATTTGTGATCGCGATCAGTTTTCAGTATAAGAGTTGGCGATGTTGGAAGAGGCCATCGGCGATGCTATTAAAGAATCTATACAGAGGTGGAATGGGCTTATTGCGCGATTCGAATACAATCTCGGCCACTATTCTTGGCATCGTACATCGCCCTGTCGCTGGCATCTATCAATGGCTTAATAGAGGTGCCATGTTCGGGAAAAGTTGAAATACCTACGCTGAGCGTGCAACTTAGGTTATTACCATCAAGGGTTTCAATTATTTTTGAGTTGATCTCAATGCGCATTCTTTCTGCGAAAGTGGTAATTTCCTCCAGGGATGTTTCCGGCATACAAATTACAAATTCTTCACCACCGTAACGGAACAATATATCGTTACTGCGCAGTAGCCCTTTGATTTCATTGGCCAATGTTTTTAGAACCAAATCCCCAGCAGTATGCCCGTATTTATCATTGAATGCTTTGAAGCGATCAATGTCGATCATAGCAACGGAGAACTGTTTGTTTTTGCGAATACTGTCATCCAGTACCTGTTTCATGCGGTCAAAACCAGCGCGGCGATTAGGTATTTGGGTTAAATGATCTAGTTTCGATAGCTGGGACAGGGAGTGTTCAAGCTGTTTGGTTTCTGTGATGTCAAAAATAATACCTAGTAAACCAGCGGTTTTGCCAGCAGAGTCGTCAAAGGTGACCTTGTGATACTGGAACACAAATTCCTCACCATTGGGGTTGGTGAAATCCGTTTCATATTGCTGTATGCCAGGGTTTTTGAGCAGTTCATTATCCTTAGCATGAAAAATATCTGCCTGCTCAGGTAACCACAAATCGTGAACAGTCCTGCTGATTAGCTGTTCGCGGGTGATGCCGCAAAACGTTTCGAAACTGGTATTGCACGATAAATACATACCGTCCATATCTTTGATGAAAATAGGTTTGGGGATTAGATCAAGCACCATTAGCAAAGAATCATGGTTGTTCTTGATAAAATGGAGCAGGTCCGTGTTAATCATGGTCGATAAATATACTCTGAGAGCCCAGTATCGAGCACTAGCCGGAATCCAACCAGTGCGAGCTGCGGATTTGAGAAGGCCGTAAATGATAGATGAAAATGGCTAAAAAATCACCAGTATTGTATTCCATGACTCAATATATTGATCGGATATTGAGCAATGCCTCGGGTTTTGCTCAAGGTGCTTAATCTGAATTTATCTGGGTGTGGGCTGTTGCTCAGCCCCCGTGTATGTACAAAAGTTTTTTGCAGGTATGTTTTTACCCAAATCGATAAGCCGAAACAACCGCCCCTAATACACGATCATTAAAGATTACCTCGGCGGGTTCCTGCGCTGCCCCTGCAACCACCATTAGTGGAATTAAATGTTCCTCCCGGGGGTGGGACTGCACAGCAGAGGGTGCTTGCTTCCATAAACTGAGTTGCTTGTTTCGTTGCTCGGCAGAAAGGGTGCAGGTTTCGCTGAGCCATTGATCGAACTGATCGGAATGGCCGCCGCAGTTTCCAGTCTGTAACAAGGCCATATTGTGGAAGCTCATGCCGCTACCAATGATAAGAATATCCCGCTCACGCAGAGGCTCCAAAGCCTTACCTATAGTGATGTGATCTGCTGGGTCAAGGTTACTGTTGAGCGAAAGCTGCACTATCGGAATATCAGCTTCGGGGTAAATCAATTTAAAAGGTATAAATACACCGTGGTCAAATCCCCGCTGCGCATCTTGCTGACAGGCAATACCAGCATCTGTTAATAATTGCTGTACCTGTCGTGCAACATCCGGTGAACCAGGAGCTGGATATTTAATTTGATAGGTGTGTTCAGGGAAACCGTAGTAGTCGTATATCAGCGGTGGATTTGCACCGCTGGTGACGGTGACGACGGATTCTTCCCAATGGGCAGAGATCACTAAAACAGCTTTGGGTGTGGTAGGCAATGTGCTACCGAGGGTCTGCAACCAGTTTGCCATTTTGTCCCAGGTATCCGCTGGCCCCATCGTCCAGTCCATAAAAAAGCAGGGACCACCACCGTGTGGAATGTAGAAAGTAGGCAGCATTTGATTCTCCTGAGTGCTCAATTCGCTAATTGATGGTTTCGGGGGGCGAGCGTGTTATTTATCCCACGACTGATTTAGCCTGGCGTATGGTATTTATCGTATTTCACTGCTGTCTTCCGATGTGTATCCAGAGTCAATAGCGCGGATTTTAGGCATAAATATAGCGGAAACAACGGTGATAAAAAATAGCACCAGACCACTGGTAGCAAGCCCTGCCTCTACACTGTAGTGCTCCGCAATATAGCCAATCGGTAATATACCCAACGGCATCAGTCCATGGGCCATCATGTCGATACTCATGATTCGACCGCGCATGCCCGGCGCCACTTGTAGCTGCATCAAACTTCTGTTCATAGACATGTTAACGGCAGACCAAAAGCCGATTAGCCCAATGAAAATTACCACGTAGATATAGGTTTCCGTTACCGCAAAAAGAGCTAGCGTCAGGCCCCATAATGCACTGGATCCGATGACCCAATAGCCCTTATGCGGGGCGCTGGCGAATCTGGCAAGTAGCAGCGAACCCAGGATGGCGCCTACACCCATCGATGTCATTAAAAACCCAAGGTCATCGGCACCGCCTTTTAGTACGTCGGTATTAAAGGCGGGCAAAAACGTGTTAATGGATAAACCAAACAGGAACGGATAGATCGAAAGCAAAATCAATCCGCCGACAACGGGTGAACGCACTGCATATTGAAGCCCCTCCACTAGGTCGTCTACAGGTGTGCTTGTGCCATCCCCGGTGGGGTCTCCAGACTCTTTGATCAGTAAAACCGTAAGGGCAGATACGAAATAGAGTACCGATAACAGAAGGTATACCATGCCTACGCCGAAGGTTGAGCTGGTATCCCCGGCAGCGAATATGGCGATCATAAACCCCGCTAAGGATGGGCCGACAATTCGCGATAGGTTCCAGGATGCAGTATTAAATGCCATTGCATTAAAAATTAACTGCTCGTTGACGATGGCAGGGATCAGCGCGGTTCTAGCCGGAATGGATAACGCCATAATTGAACCGTTAAATGCTGCGATCAGGATAAAAAACCCAAAGGTAACTTGATCAGTCATGATCACGTAGGTCATCAGTAGTGTTGCTATGCCGTTGGCGAAGGGAGACCAGCCAATAATGGGTTTCTTTTTTATTCGATCCGCCAGCACACCGCCGATGGGTGAAAGTATTACCTGTGGCAACATAAATGCGAGGGTGACGTAGGAAAGATCTAACGACGACGATGTCATCTCGTAGACTAACCAGCCCTGAGCAATAAGCTGCATGTTCATGGCGAACGCGGAGGTCACCATGCCTATCCACAGATATCTGTAATCGGCGATTTTGAGTGACGCGAATGTGGATGTATCGGGTTGCTCTGCGGCAACTTTAGCTAGTGGATTCAACGGCGCATTCCTAGAACAAATCGCCAGTATACGCCAACTAGAGCGATCCAGGTGCTGTTCATCCCGCGCTGTCTTTTACGGTCGCCTCAAATTTGTCCTGGATCGTTATGTTTACTCTTTTTATTTGCAAAACAGATCCACCGATTATCAAGCGGCAATAGCTGTTTTAACCGGTTCAGATTTAATGATGGTTAGATATTCAGTCCAGCGCACCAGCTCAAGGGTGTCATCCATTTTTTCAGTAAGCGCCGTGCAGCTTTCCACCCAGTCGCCATCATTGATATAGAGAATATCGTCGATATATGAAATCTCAGCATGATGGATGTGTCCACAGATAAGGCCATCAACTCCCTGTTTTTTTGCCATATGAACCACCGCAGATTCAAATTTGACGATATAATTTACCGCGTTTTTGACCTTATGTTTTAAGAATCCCGCCAGTGACCAGTAGGGAAAACCGAGCCGACGCCGGAATCCATTCACGTAGACATTTGCCTTCAGCAGCCAGTCGTAGCATTTACTGCCCATACCCGCCAGCAGAGGGCTGCAACGTACCACGGCATCGAATTCATCCCCGTGCATCACCAGCAGACGTTTTCCATCCATGGTTGTGTGAACGGCATTTTGCTCGATCTTTATGCCACCTAATTCGCTGCCGACATACTCTCTAAAAACTTCATCGTGATTCCCGGGTATGTACATGACCTGGGTACCGTTTTTGGCAAGCTGAAGAATTTTTCGTATAACCTGACTGTGAGACTGGGGCCAGTAAACCCCTTTTTTCATATTCCACACGTCAATGATATCGCCGACCAAATAGAGGTGATCACACTGGATGTTATCGAGAAAGCTATTGAGATAATCAGCCTGGCAGCCTCTGAAACCCAAATGAACGTCGGAGATAAACACCGCACGAACACGAACATCAGGAAACGGAAAAACAGTTGTCATAGCGCGCTCCTTCTAGCTTGAATAGTAGCTTGAGTTCGCGCCAATCTAAGGGTTAAAAATGACCTTTTTGTGAAGTTTTAATGATGTTGAAATTACAGTTTTGTATCGGTTTTATGACGTGTCTAGCAGATCGAAAAAGGTAATGCTTAAAACAGAACTACTCATCCCAACAAAACCCAAGCTCTTCGACAAGCTCTTTAGCGCGGCCTGGGCCCCAGGTTCCTGCAGCGTAGGGTTTGACGGGATTCGGTGAGTTTTTCCAGCTATCTACAATTGGATCAGTCCAGTTCCAGGCGGCTTCGATCTCGTCACGTCGTACAAAAAGGGTTGAATCGCAGCGGATGGCGTCCAGTAGTAAACGCTCATAGGCATTCCAGCTGCGTCGTCGGAAGACGTTGTTAAAGTCGAGGTCAAGCGCCACATGCCGTAAGTTCATGCCTTTGCCTGGGACTTTTGCGGTCAGAAAAAGTTTGATCCCTTCGTCGGGTTGCAGGGTGATCACCAGACTGTTGTAGCCGGTGTCGTCGCTGTGTTTCTCAAAAATCATGTGCGGCACCGATTTAAACCGCACGACAATATGGGACTGCTGGGCCGGTAAACGTTTACCAGTTCGCAAAAAAAATGGCACACCGGCCCACCGCCAGCTATCAACGTAGGCGCGGATCGCAACAAAAGTTTCTGTAGAGCTTTCGGCGGGTATGCCCTCCTCATTAAGGTAGCCACGCACCTCTTCACCGTTAATAACGCCCGCGGTGTATTGACCTCGTACAGTATCGCAATCGATTTGCTGATCGGTCACTGGCCTCAGGCTACGAAGCACCTTGAGTTTTTCGTTACGCACCGATTCCGGCTCAAGATTGGCAGGCGGCTCCATGGCCACAAGGGCGAGTAGTTGCAGCAGATGACTCTGCACCATGTCGCGCATCGCTCCGCTACGATCGTAATAACCGCCGCGGCCGGTGACTCCGACATTCTCGGCGAGGGTGATTTCGACATGTTCAATATGCGATGCGCACCAGAGTGGTTCGAAAATCGAGTTAGCAAAACGCAGCACCATCAGGTTTTGCACCGCTTCTTTGCCTAGATAATGATCGATCCGGTAAATTTGATCCTCCGAGAAACTTCCGGCAACGGCTTCGTTTATTTCGTTAGCGGATTCAAAGTCACTGCCCAGGGGTTTTTCCAGCACAATTCTGGAATTGGGGCCAGTGAGTTGGCTGCTGTCTAGAAAACTGCAGATGGGTCCAAACATTGCCGGTGGAACCGCTAGATAAAAAAGACGATCCCGCGGTTCTTCGCTGGTAAGCCTGTCCTGAAGGTTGTGGTAGCTTTCAAGCTGATCGGTACTGACCTGTATATAGCAATTGATTTCACAGAAGCGCTGAAAATCACTGTCTGAAAAATCGTTTTTGGGAAGGTTTTCCTGGCAGCTTGCTCTTAAGAAATTTTCGAATTCCTCGTTTTCAATTGCTTTGCGAGCAGCGATATAAATCTGCGTATCCGCAGGAAGTCGGCCATCGGAAAATAGATAATAAAGTGCAGGGATTAATTTCTTTCTGGCAAGATCGCCTGTACCACCAAAAATGATTAAATCACAGGTAACGGGTTTTTTTATGCTCATCTGCTTTCGCTCGTCAAGTGGTTGAGGTGCTTGAAGCTTTTGAATGGAATGTTGTCGCAGCGTTTCGCTTGAGGGCGAATAGCTAATCTGTGTGAATACCGACGATTACCCTCCCATTGTTGTCACTACATACATCAACATATATGCCAAAACTGCTTATCTGTTGTAAATTGACAAAAGCTGGCCTAAATATGGTTAGGTTATTGCAACAGATTGATCGGAGGTTCTTTAACCCTGAAATCGGGGATTTTAATCATGCAGTGTTTTATTGACGCTAGCGAGATTGTACGCCGGTGATTACGTGGGAGCCAACGTGCATTCAGCCGCGCACCCGACAATAACGTACGTGACTAATAAACCACATAACAGGAGCTTACATGGTCACCGAACAGCTATTCGACAGCAAAGATCAGCAATACAGGCAGTTATCTAAACAGATTTCTGAGGTATTGCAGGCAGCCATCAATGAGCGTGGGCAGGCGAGCCTTATTGTCTCCGGTGGCTCGACACCGCTTCCGCTCTACCAACAACTGTCAAAGGAGCCAATTGATTGGTCCAGGGTTTGGATCACTTTGGCCGATGAACGCTGGGTAGATGCGAGTGATCCCACCAGCAACGAGTTTCAAATACGCAGCAATTTGTTGCAAAACAGGGCGGCAAACGCACAGTTTTTGCCCTTAAAACCAGTTGTTGGTGGCGACTCAATCGATCTTTCCGAGACAGAAGCTGCGCTAAATACCTGGCCCTTTCCCGCAGACCTATTGTTATTGGGTATGGGTAACGATGGCCACACCGCTTCGTTGTTTCCTGATGCACCGGAGTTAGGCGCTGGTTTAGATCTTCAAACCGATCATCGTTGTCTGCTATTGCGGCCCGCCTCGTCGCCCTATCCGCGTATCAGTCTTACCCTGCCGGCTTTACTTTCGTGCCGGCAGATCATCCTAATGATTTGTGGTGATGATAAGTGGCAGGTTTACCAAAAAGCCCTTGGCGCACTTAGATTGGAGGTGACTGAAGAGGAGATAGAAGAGGCGGTCGAAGAGATGCCCATTCAGGCTTTTTTACGCCAGGACCAAGTACCGGTATCCGTGTCCTGGAGTCCTTAACCAAACGGCGGCGAATAAGGGTAATGGACAATCAATAGAAACCTAATCCATAACTGGGGTGATTAATGAACAGGCACGAACAACTATGGCAGGTGACTGATCGAATCAAAAAACGTAGTACAGAAACGCGCGCCAGATACATAAAGCGTATTGATGGGGCGGTGAAAGAATCACGGGACCGACCAAGAAGATCAGGGTTAGGTTGTACCAATTTGGCCCACGGTTATGCAGCAGCACCCAGCGCCGATAAAATCCGATTACGGCAGCTTGAGCCAAATGGAGCTAGCGCGAATATCGCTATTGTTTCAGCCTATAACGAGATGCTTTCGGCACACCAACCACTGGGCGATTATCCACCACTGATCAAAAAAGCCCTGGCAGAGCGGCAATGTACCGCCCAGTTTGCTGGCGGCGTTCCAGCAATGTGTGATGGCGTCACCCAGGGCATGCCCGGCATGGAGCTGTCCCTGTTTAGCCGCGATGTTATTGCAATGTCCTCGGCTATTGCGCTTTCCCATGACATGTTTGACGGCGCATTGTATCTGGGGGTTTGCGATAAAATCGTACCGGGTTTGCTGATGTCGGCACTTAGTTTTGGCCATATGCCCGCTATTTTTGTGCCTGCGGGGCCAATGCCATCGGGAATTAGCAATAATGAAAAGGCACGAGTTCGTCAGCTGTTTGCCGAAGGTAAAGTCACCGAGGCAGTGTTACTAGAGTCCGAAGAAGCCTCCTACCACAGCCCCGGAACCTGCACTTTTTATGGCACTGCAAATAGCAATCAGATGTTAATGGAAATTATGGGTTTGCATATTCCCGGGGCCGCTTTCATTCAACCGGGTACCGAACTGCGCGATGCGTTAACTTCCGCCGCCGCTGTCCGTATATCCGAAATTACCGGGCTGACATCCAGCTTTCAGCCGCTGGGCAGAATGATCGATGAGCGCTCCATCGTAAACGCTATTGTTGGTTTGCTAGCTACCGGTGGTTCTACCAACCATACCCTGCACCTGGTTGCCATCGCACGTGCGGCGGGAATCGTGATCAACTGGGACGACTTTGCCGAGCTTTCTTCATTTGTTCCGTTGTTAACACGCATCTACCCGAATGGTGAAGCGGATGTAAACCAGTTTCATCAGGCCGGAGGTTTAGCGCTGGTGATATCGGAACTGTTGGAGGCTGGTTTGCTACACGCGGATGTTGAAACCGTTATGGGGCAGGGGTTAGATCATTATGCTCAGCAACCGACCTTTAATTCGAAGCAGTTATTGAAGTGGCATCCAGTGGCGGCGGATAGCAGAGACCCTGCCATTATCAGCACTATGAATGCGCCGTTTAGTGAGGATGGTGGATTAAAGCTGCTGACCGGGAATCTGGGTCGAGCGGTGGTTAAAACCTCCGCTTTGAAAGAACCCGATAGAGTTATCGAAGCGCCTGCGGAGGTTTTTCATAGCCAGCAACAGTTGCTTGACGCGTTTGAACAAGGAATGTTGGAAAAAAACTTTATCGCAGTCGTGCGTTATCAGGGCCCAAAGGCCAATGGTATGCCCGAGCTGCATTCCCTCACACCGGTGCTTGGAGCGCTGCAGGATAAAGGTTACCAGGTTGCATTAGTTACCGATGGTCGAATGTCCGGTGCTTCGGGAAAAGTGCCTGCGGCAATCCATATGACCCCCGAGTCGTTGGCGGGAGGGGCACTTGCAAGAGTTCAAAGCGGTGATCTGATCCGGATGGACCTAATGAAAGCGACACTCAACCTATTGGTTGATGAGCAGGAGCTTGCAGACCGCACTATTACTTATCCTGACTTAAGCGAAAATCAGAGTGGTTGTGGAAGAGAACTATTTTCAACGCTTCGCCAGCAAGTTGGTGGTGCGGAGCAGGGAGCATGTAGTTTTGGTATAGAAGCGGATACCTAAAAAGGTTAAATCGTCATCATTTTGTACTATGTGGGCGCTACGGTATCTCAAAATTCTTAATCGTTGGAGTAAAAATTGATGACCATAGAGTTGATTCTTGAACAAGTAAAATCGGTCATTCCGGTAATTCAGATTAATAACATTGAAGACGCACTGCCGACCGCACGGGCGTTGTATGAGGGTGGTCTGGATTCCCTGGAGGTGACCCTCAGAACTCCCTGTGCGCTGGATGCGATTCAGCTGATCAAACAGGAGATTCCCGAAGTTTGTGTGGGTGCGGGTACCGTCGTAACGCCTGAACAGCTGCAACTTGTAAAAGATGCCGGAGCTGAATTTGCGGTAAGCCCGGGGCTCAATGCCAACCTGGTGCTGGTTGCAAAGCAGATAGAGTTACCCTATCTGCCCGGTGTTATGACACCCTCTGAAATAACCCTGGCGATGGAGCTTGGCTTAAAAACATTAAAATTTTTCCCGGCGGAACAGGCGGGTGGCTTGAAAATGTTAAGTGCATTGGCGTCACCATTTGCCGATATCCGCTTCTGCCCAACCGGTGGGATCAGTAAAGAGAACTATGAAGATTTTCTTGCCCTGGATAATGTGATCTGCGTGGGTGGTTCCTGGTTGGCACCTAAAAAGCTGGTTAAGGGAGAAAAATGGAAAAAAATCACCGACCTCGCCAGGGATGTGGTTGGGTCAAGGGAATAAGCGATCGCTTATTCGTCTATTTCGCCTATCGAAACAGAGGCTACAGCGAGCGCTTTAATTCGCCCTCTGTAGCTTTTCCTGTTATTTGAGTTACAAGTTAATCACCCTGTCTGAATTTCTCAGTTAGGTCCTGCTCAGCTGTGGTGTTTATCTGACGGCTTGTGGTATTTCACGCGCCCGTTACAAATGGTTACAAAGTATCGCTTCCCATTATTAGATATTTTTCTTAGGCTCAACAGATCAGTAAATATCCCATTCCAATCCTTAGGGAAGAGCCGATGAGCCAGCCAGACAAAGAAAACAAAAAACATTCCAAGCGTAAATGGCTGTTTTACCCCGCCCTTGCTTTGGGTGTTCTAGTGTTGGTGGTGTTGGTCAAAAATAAGGCCGAACCGCAGAGGGAACCTCCGCAGGAACAGGCGCGTGCGACACGGGTGATTGCAGCACCAATGGTGGAGGTACTGCCGTCATTTAGTGGAAATGGCAACGTTGAGCCAGGCCAGGTTTGGAATGGTGTGGCCGAGGTCAGTGGAACCGTGATTGAAATTTCTCCCCGCTTTAATCAGGGGCAAATTATTCAGGCTGGCGAGGTACTGCTTCGGATAGATCCGCGGGACTATCAGCTTAAAATCGCTCAGGCCGAGACCGCGATTGATGCCATTAAAGCGCAGATTGTTGAGATAGGAATACGGGAAAAAAATAGTCGCACGTCATTAAAAATAGAACAGGAAAATCTGACTATTGGTCAGGCTGAATTAAACAGAAAGGAGAAGCTGCTGGCCAAAGGTATGGTCGCACGCTCGGATTTTGAGCGGGAAAAACGTGCAGTGTTATCCCAGACCCAGGGCGTGCAATCGCTGAAAAATGCACTGGATCTATACCCAGCCGAACGCACCCGTATGCAGGCAGAGCTGAAACGTCTTAATGCACAACTGGCAGATACCCGGCTTGATTTAGAACGTACCGCTATGGTTTTGCCTTTTTCCGGGCGAGTAGCTGAAACCCGTATCGAGCTCAATCAATATGTACGACAGGGCGAGGTTCTGGTTTCGGTTGATAGCATTGACATGGCGGAGGTGACGGTACAGCTACAACCCTCAGTGTTGGCTAAATTAGTACATTCCGATCAAATATTGAGTCCTGCACAAAATAGCTCAGTATCCATCGGTGAGGTGCTCGGGCTGACCGCAAGTGTTGTTGTTTCCTTTGCTGGTCATGATGTTATTTGGCCTGCGCGGGTGGTGCGGATCAGTGATCGCTTAGATCCACAAACCCGCACCGTCGGAGTAATTGTTGAGGTCGACGGCCCCTACGAAAATATTCAACCGGGGGTGCGGCCGCCATTGGTAAAAGGCACTTTTGTCGAGGTCAAACTAACCGGAGCAACATTGCCTGATCGTTTGGTGGTGCCGCCCTCGGCGTTACATGGTGAGTCACTCTATATAGTCGACAAAGAGGATCGACTACAAAAAATAGCCGTCAAAATCGAGCAGAGAAGTGAAAACTATCTGGTGATCGAATCGGGCCTGCAGCCAGGCCAAAAAGTGATTGTCTCTGATCTGGTGCCTGCAATAGAGGGTATGTTGCTTCAACCTATTGATGATGACGTAACGTTGCAGCGGCTGATCAGCTCAGCTACCGGCCAGGTTGATGTTCAGGCTCAGCCCAGGGCACAGGTGCTGCCATGATTCGCTTCTTCGCGGCCCATCCGACCGCAGCCAATCTGCTGCTGCTATTCCTCATTATTATTGGTCTGAGCGCGTTACCCTCGTTACAGCGAGAAACCTTTCCGGACTTCTCTGCTCAGGAAGTTGAGGTGGTTGTGCCATACCCTGGTGCAAGCGCCGAAGATGTTGAGCTGGCGATCTGTCAGCGTCTTGAAGACGCGATGGATACCATAGATTCGCTCTACGAAGTGCGTTGTCAGGCGCTGGAAAGTCGCGGAGTTGCGGTTGCAAAAATGTCAGAAGGCGGCATTTTTGCACGGTTTTTGGATGATGTAAAAACCGAAGTCGAGGCAATCGACGACTTTCCGAATCAGGTCGAACAGCCCGTTATCCGCCAGCGTAATCGTACTGATCGCGTGGTCTCCATTGCCATCACTGGGCCAATGTCAGTAACCGATCTAAAGGCCTATGCGGAGGATATTAAAACCCAGTTAAAACGTCAGCCCGAGGTATCCCAGGTTGAAGTATTGGGGTTTTCACAACATCAACTCCAGATCAGGGTTTCTGCTCAAAAGTTACGTCAATACCAGCTCAGTATCTCGGATTTGGCCGGCGCCATTGGGCGTCAGAGTATTGATCTGCCTCTGGGCAATATCGAAACCAGTGATCAGGAATTGCTGATTCGTTTTACCGATCAGCGCCGCACCATCGACGAGCTAAAACAACTGGTGGTGATCGCGGCCCGTGATAGCGGAGCCGAAGTAAGGCTTGGGGATATAGCGGATATCTATGACCGATTTGAGCTTGACGAAGCCAAAACACTGTTTGATGGCCAGCGAGCAGCGCTGCTTCAGGTCACCAAAACCAAAGCCGAAGATACCCTGGTTGTAGTGGATGCGGTAAATGCATTTGTGGAACGCCAAAGGCAAATTGCGCCGCCGGGGGTCACCTTCACCATGACCCAGGATATCTCGTCCATCGTACGTGATCGTCTGCAGATGTTGTTAGTCAATGGCGGTCAGGGATTGGTGCTGGTGTTTCTGATGATGTGGCTGTTTTTCCGCTTCCGGTTTGCCTTCTGGATTGCACTGGGTTTGCCAGCATCCTTTATGGGCGGACTGTTTTTTATGTCCCTGACCGGCATCAGTATTAATATGCTCAGTATGGTGGCGTTGTTGGTAGCGGTGGGTCTGTTGATGGACGATGCGATTGTGATTGCAGAAAATATTGCAGCTCATTACGCCAAAACCGGAAAAGCCCTGAAGGCTGCGGTAGAAGGGACATTACAGGTGATGCCGGGGGTAGTCTCCTCCTTTTTAACCACCGTTGCGGTATTTACACCGTTAGCGTTCCTCAGTGGTGACATGGGTAAGGTTCTAAAATTCATCCCGATTGTATTGATCATTGTGCTGGCCGTAAGCTTGCTCGAAGCGTTTTTAATTCTGCCTCATCACTTGAAGTCTTCACTGAGCGGCAAAACTGATTCGCGTGACGAAGGTTTTGCGCGACGTTTCGATACCTTTATTGAGTGGCTGCGTGATCGTGTGCTGGGTCGAGCTATCGATGCGGTTATACATTGGCGATACCTGTTTTTGGGATTGGTGTTGACGGCGTTTCTGGGTTCCGTCGGCATGTTGGCCGGTGGACATCTGAAGTTTCGGGCATTTCCAGATATTGAGGGCGATACCGTCGAAGCGCGTATCCTTCTGCCACAGGGTACGCCTTTATGGCGCACCGAGCAGATTGTTGAGCAGCTACGTGATGCACTTCGGCACGTCGATGAGCAGCTGACACCCAATCAGCCAGATCAGAAACCTCTGGTTGAGCATGTCAGCATTCAATACAACTTGAACCGCGATGCCAATGAAAATGGCCCCCATGTGGCAACCATTTCGGTAGACCTGCTTACAGCGGAGGAACGTGTCGGAAGACTAGATGACATCACCCAACTTTGGCGCGATCAAGTGGGTAATATGCCCGATCTGATCAGCCTGACCTTTAAGGAGCCGGCGATTGGCCCGGCGGGCAGGGCGATCGATATCCGCCTTAGTGGTGAAGACCTCAATCAGCTCAAACAAGCGTCCCTGGCGTTGCAGGCATGGCTTGGTCAGTATCGAGGTGTACTGGATATATCCGATGATTTGCGGCCCGGAAAACCAGAGGTGCGGCTAAAACTGAGACCCGGCAGTTTGGCCCTTGGGGTCGATGCGACTACCATTGCCAGTCAGCTGCGCACCGGGTTTTTCGGTTCGACAGTGGATGAAGTGCAAATGGGTGTGGAGTCCCTTGAGATTGATCTCAGCTTTGATTCCGTAGACAAAAGTAGTCTTGAAGACTTGCAGGATTTCCGCATCATTACCGCAGCGGGTAAGCAGGTACCACTATCCACGCTTGTTCAATTTGAAGAAGCTCGTGGTTTTGCGCGTATTCATCGTATCAACGGTCAGCGAACAGTGACCATCAATGGCGATGTCGACGCGACCAAAGCCAATGCCCAACAGGTAATCGCAGATACTCAGGTTACATTCCTCCCCGATTTTCATAAACAGTTCTCCGGTGTGCGGATTGCTTTAGAGGGAGAAATTGCTGAGTCCAGTAAAACCGGTGCTTCTATGGCGAGTGGATTTTTGCTGGGATTGGTCGCTATTTTTATACTGCTCAGCTTTCAGTTCCGCAGCTACATTGAACCGCTGGTGGTGATGGTAGCGATTCCACTATCGCTTATCGGCGTGATTTGGGGGCATATCATTATGGGGCTGGAGCTCTCCATGCCCAGCATGATGGGAGCGGTTTCGCTGGCTGGGATAGTAGTGAACAACTCAATACTGATTGTGCAATTTTTGAAGTTTCATGCGCAACAGGGTATCAGCATTGTAGAGTCCGCCAAGATTGCCAGCCGCGAGCGTTTTAGAGCCATCCTGCTAACCTCACTCACCACCATCGTTGGGTTATTGCCGCTGCTGGCAGAGAAAAGCCTACAGGCGCAAATTCTGATACCGCTGGCCACCAGCATCGTATTTGGGCTACTGGCCGCAACCGTACTTATTCTGCTGGTCGTACCCACGCTATTCAGCGTACTCGCGGATTTTGGGTTAGTGTCAGTCGAAGATGAGATGGATAAAGGGCATGAACTGGATGAGTTGGATTAGGTATTGCAAATTGTTCGAGCGACGTTCGAGCAATCCCGAAATAAGCCTGAGCTACTTAGGCTTATTTCGGGTCAGGCTTATTTCGGGTGGATTAGCAGGCTCCCAGGGGGTTGCCCGTTATTAATCAAACAAACGCAGGTGCGGCACCCATATCCCAAAGCAATATTGATGCTACCATCATGGCTACAATGCCAATCATACCTGCGGCCATCAGAGCCGCTGAAAAAAGCAATCCCTGAGCTTTCGGAATATCCATCATGATTGGTACACCACTGACCAACAAATAAGCCGATGCCGTCATCGCAACAAGCCCCACGATGAAATCAAGCCATATAAGTGGGTACAGCCCAAAAATTCCCGCCAAAAATAGCGGTGTAGCGGTATAAGTAGCCACCGCAATACCTTTCGCAAGAGTTGATTCAGCACCGTAGGTACGTGCCATCCAGTTAATGATTGCGCCCAGAATCACCACCCCAGCGAGTATTCCAACATAAAAAAGAATAGCGAGGGTGAGTGCGCTCTCGGTTGTAAGCCGAACCGCTTCTCTATCACCGACTGACCAACCCACTTGAGTCGTACCAATGTACCAGCAGATTGCAGGTATCAGTGCCAGGATTAAGGTGTGATTTAGCAACAGAGCAAAGGGGCTTTTCAGATCATCATGGATATCCTGCCACTCAACTTTAGGTTGCGTGATAATGCCAAAAGTATGTTCAAGTATCATTGGGTGTTTCTCCTGTTTAACAGCACGCTGGGCCTGCGTCCAAAACGACATAGTGAAAACAGAACGTAAAGCTTAGATCGTTCAATTATTATTCTTATATGCTAAGGGATGCTGGCTTGTTCTGGCTCAAGGGTATGAACTCATGAATCGAACAGCACCTCCTTAGTCCGTACTATACATAAGGAATAGCCGCGGTGTTAGTACTGTACCGTATTGAGCGTATTGATCGAGTAGATAGTCTTTATCTGGGTCGTCGGCGCAACACGAGCTATATGTGGTACTGATGTCTCTGTGACAATAGGGAACGCTCAGCGAGGCGCCTTTATCGAATCCAGGTAAAAAAGGCAGAACAGCTGGTTTTGTCTATCCCGGCTATCTATGGTTTTACTCATTATGTAAGTGAATCGCGGGCGCGGGCATTGTACAGATTGCAGTGGCAAAACTGTTGAAAGCAGAAAATAACCATGCAGCCTTGAATGAATAATACTTTGGGTGAATCGATAGAGGCCCGTTATTGAGATGCAAGAATCGCCTGGGCCAGTTTTTCCACTACGCTCTCGGCAGAAGCAACCTCTACATTAGTGAAACTCAGCAGCAAAGCGGGTGGCTGTTGCGCATTAATCTGAAATTTTGAAAGAGGGTGTGGCTCTATGCCCAACTCCCGGGCTTTTTGCAGGAGCAGCTTTTCGTTAGTTGTGTTTAGGAGCTCTCCTATGAGATGCATACCCCCTGCTTGAAGGCTTATCGAAAGCTCGTCGGGCAATTGTTTCTCCAAAGAATTCGCCAGGGCAGCTCTTCGTTCTCCGTAAAGTTTACGCATCTTTTTGATGTGAAGACTGAAATGGCCGTTGACCATAAACTCCGTGACCACTTTTTGGTCTAGCAGTGACCCCACCGCCCAGAGGGATGAAAAACTTTGTTCGAAGCTAGCTTGTAGTTCGTTGGGTACCACGATGTAGCCGAGTTTCAGCGATGGAATCAATACCTTGCTGAAGGAACCGGTATAGATCACCCGGTTGTGCCCGTCGAGACTTTTAAGGGCGGGTAACGGTTTTCCGCCGTAACGGAATTCACTGTCGTAATCATCTTCAATAATCCAGCTGCCGCTACTTTCAGCCCATTGTAGTAACTCCATGCGCCGTTTTAAGGAAAGCGTTACCCCTAAAGGGGATTGGTGAGTGGGCGTGACCATTGCAAATTTTGCCGTTGGCGCTTTCTTAATACCCTCTGAAATACACATGCCGTCCTGGTCTACGGGAACTGGTTCAATTGAAAACCCCAATTGCTGAAAGCAGTTTCGGGCCCTAAAGTAACCTGGATCTTCGCACCACACTTGCTCTCCAGGCTGGCCAAGAGTCTGTGCGATGACGGTTAACGCACCTTGAAAACCGGAGGTAATAAAAATCTGATGCGGTTCGCAGACCACCCCGCGTGAAATAGCCAAATAGTTGGCAATGGCCTGTCTTAGCGGCGGATAGCCGAAAGGGCTGTTACTTCCCAATTGATCTGCGGAGAGGCTGCGTGCATTTCGGTTGATTAATCGATTCCATAATTTACGGGGAAAAGCATCTAAAGCGGGTACGCCTAGCTGTAAAGGCCGGGTGCTGGTTTCCATGATGGGATCTGTGGGTTTTGAGAGCTTATCGGTCGATGCTCCAGCTACCCCCGATGCAATAAGCTGCTGATCCAGCTCTGGATTCACACAGGTGCCCGCCGCTCCGGTAGCGGTGATAAAACCTTCTGCTGCCAACAACTCATAAGCGCGTTCAACACTTCCCCTGGAGCAAGCCATTTCGGCAGCGAGGTTTCGGCTCGATGGCAAGCGCGCACCGGGAGGAAGATATCCACCAAGAATTTGATCCCGAATCTGCTGATACAGGGCCTGGTACATCGGCAGGCCTTTTGGTTTGTACTTGAAATTAAGTGACGCTAGTCCACTCATATGGCCTACTAAATTAGTTCGTTTTTGGATCTTTATTGTGGGCCATATTGTCAGTAAATTCCACTCCGTCACCCGCCGTGACAAAAGCCGCGACAATGAGTACGAAATCACCCGACAGGCGCACAACAATATGGAAATTACCCAGATTAAAACCGAGCAGCAGATTCGCAGTTGCTATGAACTAATGGCGGTGCTGCGTCCACATTTGATCAAAACGGATTTTCCAAACCAGGTTAGTCGACAGATGGAGCAGGGTTATCAGTTGCGCGCACTTGAGGATGCCAACGACCCCCTTGCATTGATCGGGTACCGTTTGGTTGAAAATTTAATATTCGGGAAATTTCTGTATGTCGATGATCTGGTAACAGCACCCAACCACAAAAGAAAAGGTTATGCCGGGCAGCTATTGGATTGGGCCATCCAGTTCTCGATAGACGAAGGATGTCAGGCCGTTCAGTTGGATTCAGGTTTTCAAAACGCAGATGCACATCGGCTGTATCTGAATAAGGGTTTCCAATTGAGTGCCCATCACTTTCGTAAATCCCTGGCGACTTTGCGCTGATGCGCTGCAGGCATTAGCTAAAAAAATTATACCCGTACAGCTCGAACGTAAGCTCTTTCTGATAGCGACATAAGAATCAACAAAACAGGAGTAGATGATGAAAATTTCAATTATTTATAGCTCGGAGACCGAGCACACCCAGCGTCTGGCTGAGGCTATCTATGCAGGTTGTCAATCGGGCGCTGATACCTCGGTAACTCTGTTCAGAATAAAAGATGAGGATTTTGAGGGAGCCCGCTGGAATAACGAAGAAATACTCGCTGAGCTGGATAATTCCGACGCAATAATAATGGGCTCTCCCACGTTTATGGGTAGTGTGTCATCAAAGCTCAAGGCATTTATGGAAGCTACCGTGTCACGATATATACCTGAAACATGGAACGGGAAAATCGCAGCTGGCTTTACCGTATCGGGTACGCCTGGTGGCGACAAATTCAACACCCTTAGCACCATAACTACCTTTGCTATGCAGCACGGCATGATATGGGTCGGACTTGGCTGCAACCCCTTCAACAGCACCGAAGGTATTAATGCTGCGGGCCATTACTACGGAGCAACTGGCCAAGCCGCGCTGGATGACAACCCCGACGAGTTTCCATCGGAGGCTGATCTCAAATCAGGTCAATACTTAGGCGCGCGGGTTGCTGCCTACGTAAAAAAATTAACGGCCAATCAATGACACGTTTCCCATTAACAGTTAAACCAAAGAGATAAAACCATGAAACCAAGACTTGATTTGCAAACAATAGAGCCGGGCGCCTTTCAAGCGATGCTGGGTTTGGAAAAATACCTGTCTGGCATAAGCCTGGATAAGCTACTGATCGATCTTATTAAAATCCGCGCATCACAGCTTAATGGTTGCGCCTATTGCATACAGATGCACACAGAGAGCGCGCGAAGCCTGGGCGAGACCGAGCAAAGACTCTACGCGCTATCAGCATGGAAAGAGTCACCACTGTTTTCAGACCAAGAGAGGGCAGTATTGGCGCTCACTGACGAAGTCACTCAAATTTCTACTCATGCAGTGACGGAACAAACCTATCAACATTGCCAGCAATATTTGAGTGATCACGAGATTGCCCAATGCATCATGCAAATTGTTCAGATCAACTCATGGAACCGAATCGCACTGGCTACAAAAATGTTAATGAACTAAATCATTATTACTTATTAAACCCCCAAAAAGAGAGACAAAAATATGGAAAACATAGTTCGAATATCAATCAAACTCATGCTGACACTAACCTTGTTAATGGGAAGTGTTGCTAATGCTGCCCAGTCAAAAATTGGTATTTTGGTGTTCGATGGCGTGCTTACCAGCGACGTAACCGCACCAATTGAAGTCTTTGGTGCGGCGACTAAAAAATCCTGGTTTTCTTCTTACGAGGTGGTCGTGATCTCAACGACAAAAAATAAGGAGGTGGTTTCTGAAGAGGGTCTGCGAATAGTGGCCGATAAAACCATTTATGATCCAATTGATCTTGATGTGCTGATTGTACCGAGTGCTTATGAGATGAAACCGCTATTAACCAATAAGGATCTGATCAACTACATCGGCAATAGAAGCCAAAGTGCTTCATGGGTGGCAAGCAATTGTTCCGGTGCTTTCCTGCTGGGGGAAGCTGGTGTTCTTAACGGCAAAAAGGCCACGACATGGGCAGGAGGAGAAAGTGATTTATTAAAGAATTATCCAGAAATCGACGTTCAGTTTGATCAAAATGTCGTGATCGACAAAAACGTGATTACCTCCAACGGCGGGCCGATCAGTTACCAGGCTGCTTTCGCGTTGTTAGCGCGCCTGAGTTCAGAAAAGTTCGCAGCTGAGATATCGCAGTTGATACAGTTTGACCGCCTTAAAAGCGCCTTCTGAGCTGCAATGGTTCGCTATGCCTCGTTAGCCAAATTCACTTTAAGACTACATAGCGGAAGGAGGAGATCGTAGAGTTTGAGTTTGTTGATCCAAGTATGGGCCTCTTGTTGTAACGAGTATGGCCCATAGGGATCGAAAATCATGGTGGGCTAATAACCTGTTTACCGATTCAACAAAGTTAGAAGTTATCAGGCGAGCCCAATCTCCATCATAATCCATCCACCCAGGCCAATGGTGGCTGAGCCGATGGCGATTTGTAGTGTGTTGTGTGCCCAGGTGAGTTTTGCGGAGGAGGCCTTTAGCGGAATGGCAATGACCGCTGACAGCATGGCCATGCCGAGCATGGAACCAATGCCAAATAGTGCCATATAGAGCATGCCAAGCCAGGGAGATTGGATGGTTTTGAGGGTTAGCAGGATTAGCGCGGCGGAGCCGGCCATACCATGCATAAGGCCGATGAACAGGGCTTTTACGGGAAATGTTTTGGTATGGCTGTGTTGGTGTTCTGTTGATGAATGGGCGGCATCAGGCTTTTTATCAGGATGAGCATGGGCGTGAAAATGAACCTGTTTGCCATGGCTGTGGGTGTGGAAGTGTACCCGGTCTCGGTAGACCCTGCGCAGTACGTCTGCCCCAAGCACTACCAGCATAATGCCCACCGCAAACTCCAGCCCTTCGGCGAGCTGTTCTGGCATGACAATGTCTAGCCAGAGCACGACGGAGCCAAACAGAAATAGTGTGAGGGTATGGCCGAGCCCCCAGGCTAGACCGTGTTTAACGGTTTCGCCGAGGGATTGTGTGCCACTGGCGAGTGAAGCTACGGCGGCCATATGGTCGGCTTCCAGCGCGTGGCGCATGCCGATTAACAGCCCAATGAATAGTAGACTCAACATAATGTGTTCTATCCTTCCGGTGTGACTTTGAAGTGGTAACGGGCGCTGGCGATCAGTTTATCAGGATTATCCTGCCATGCGGTGATGGATACATTGGCGATTCGTCGGCCCTGTTTGGTGACGTCACATTTTGCGTAGGTATCTATTGGCCGGCCGGATCGAAGGTAGTCGATATTGCAGTTGATGGGTTTTGGCATAGTACTGGATTCCATCGCATAAAGCAGATGAATGATGGCTGCATTTTCGAGAAATCCAGCAATTACGCCACCGTGAATAGCGGGTAGGTGGGTATTGCCGATATTCTTTTTGTCGAAGGGTAGTACAAACAGCGGTGTGCCGTCTTCATCGTGATCGAGTCGGATGCCTAAAAAATGAGCGTAGGGGATCAGCTCATTTACCGCATCGTAATCGCCTGTTTGTCTAGCGGCACTGAACAAGGTTGAGAAGTCGATGGTTTTGGTTTGCTCTGGCATGGGCGATCGTTTGTCCTGGTTGGATTTACTGTACGGATGTGCGCATAAAGGTTGAAACGCTGCTGGCGATGGGGTCATCAATGTCGTCTTGGTAAACGATGGCTCGCATAAAAACCACGGTACGGGTAAGTTTGTAGCATTCTGCTACGCAGTATAGATCCTGTTCGGGTTGAGCTGGCTTGAAGTAGTCGACGCGAAGGTCCAGTGTGGCGATAGTTTCGGGGGTTTTGAGGGCAATGAAAACTGCGCGGCCACAGGTGCTGTCGATCAGTGACAATACCACACCACCATGGACGGTTCCGGTCAGTGGGTTGCCGATCAGCTCTTTTTTGTAGGGTATTTTGAGGGTGGCGCTGGTGTCATCCCGGCAGACAAATTCAATCCCCAATTCAGCGGAGTGGGGGATTGAATCGATATTTTTTTGGCTCTTTTTTGAGCGGCTGGGAGCCTTGTCGGACATCTGTTTTCTCACTGCGTCATATCGTATGAACTCGATTGGATAGTATATCGGGAACCGCGGGCGCTATAAATCACTTTTAGTTTGTGGCTATTAGTTTGGTGCTCTGATTGTCATCAATGATTTACATTTATTGCGCTGTGCTCGTATTATCTTATCCGCCGATACGATTACAACGGCTCAGATACTGCGTAAATTCATATCAACATGGATCTGTATCAGGTCCTCAAAATAATAAGGGTTGAATTGATCATGACTACACCGAAAGAGGTTATGCCCGTTCCAGCGGCAACGGTTTTATTGTGCCGAGACTCGGACAAAGGTCTCGAGGTTTTTATGGTGGTGCGCCATCATCAGATCGATTTTGCTACCGGTGCGCTGGTATTCCCCGGTGGAAAAACCGCCAAACGCGACACTGAAAAAGGTGTGCGCGAGCGTTGCCAGGGGGTGAATGGTATTAGCGATGAAACACTGGCGTTGCAGGTTGCTTCTATCCGTGAGGCGTTTGAAGAGGTGGGTGTATTGCTGGCGCGGCCAGCCGGTTCTGATCAGTTAATTGAAGGGACTCGAGTGCTGGATTTGGATCACTACCGGGAACCTCTCAGCAAAGACGATATCGGCATTTTGGAAATGCTGGAAAAAGAAGATCTGGTTCTGGCCTGTGATTTACTCAATCACTTCTCCCACTGGGTTACACCCGAGGGATTACCAAAACGTTTTGATACTCACTTTTATATTGTCGAAGCGCCAGCGGATCACCTCGCGGTACACGATGGCGGCGAGCTGGTGGATTCGGTTTGGATCACCGTAGATGATGCAATGAAGGGATCTGAATCAGGAAAATACACCGTTATTTTTCCGACCAAAATGAATCTGCTGAAGTTAGGCAGCGACGCAACGGTTCAGGAAGCGATTGATACGGTGAATGCTGAAACGACCGTTACTATTTTGCCGGTGATGGTAAAAACTGAAGAAGGGGCATTCCTAACTATCCCGGAGGATGCCGGATATCCGGTTACCCGTGAGAAAGTGGGTTGATTAGGCTGGTTGAATGGCTTGGGTTTAAGTCTAGTACCAGGCCTCGCGTGAGACTTGGTACTTGTACCTTCTGACTGGCTGAGCTTTAAGATCCGGGGAAATCCGGCGCTCTTTTCTCATTAAATGATGCAAAACCCTCTTTTGCGTCATCGGTCATCGACATTAAAGGAATAACCATCTGGGCGTGATCAAATGCCTCGTGGATCGACATATCCTGCATCGCATGGAATGCGTGTTTACCCATTTTTATAGCGGTGGGTGAACGCGTTACAATCAGATCCAGCATCTCATTTACTTTGGTATCGAGTTCCTCCTCCGGTACCACGTGGTTTACCAGGCCTAGACTTAACGCTTCCTGTGCTTTTACCGGCTCGGCGGTAATGCACATTTCAAGCAGCTTGCGGCGTGGAATAATCCTTAGCATGTAGGTCAAAATCATCATCGGGAATAAACCGATTTTTGTTTCTGGTGTGCCAAAAAGCGCCCGGTCGGTGGTGATGGCCATATCACAGGCACACAATAGGCCCATACCACCCGCCATTACGTGGCCATTGATGCGACCAATTACAGGGATATTGCAGGTTTCCATCAGTTTAAATAACGAAATCATTGGGCTTTCAAGGCTGGAAACGTTGAAGTCAAAGACTTTGCCACCGCCTCGTTTCAGGTCACCACCGGCACAGAAAGCCCTGTTGCCAGCAGCGGTTAAAACAATGGCCCGTATATTGGGGTTATCCATAGCTTGTTGAACGCCATCGCGGATGCCATTTAGCACTTTATCGTTTAAAGCATTACGTACGTCCGGTCGGTTAATGGTGATCCATTGGACCTGTTTTTTAGTTTCGATTAATAAGTCCGAGTTAGACATTATTCAGCTCCTTTTTGCTGTCGGGAATGTGAGATTACTAGCCGTCTTGCAGCGATTTCTTTACAAACATTTGCTGGAATTCTTCCGTAGAGTTGACCCTTGGGAAGTCAGATTCAGGAACAGCAACGTTCAAAAATTCACAAAGCGGCGACCAGCCTTCCGCTACATCAAAAGTCAGAAGACGATCCGCTGGAATGGCTTTTTGTACAGTTTGAATATGTTTTTCATACACGGAAATTGCGTAGTCTTTATCTTCGAAACGATTATCGAAGGTTTTTTCCAGAATGATTTTTTGGGTCATGTAGCGCTGTGGGTAGCTTGCAGACTTTTTATCTGGCAAGGGCTGGGAAAGCAATTGATAGATAGTATTGGTTACGCTTTTATACCATTTTTCAGAATCCCGAACCGATAAAAGAACCTTTGCATCGGGGAATTGATCCGCCAGTTGTTTCCAGAAGTAACAGCCGGGCCAATCCACAGTTGAGCCGTAGTTTTGAAAAATTGCACTCCAGTCAATTTGTTTTTCATCGACGGCCGAAGACCATAAGTCGGCATGTGAAGGGTTTTCATGAACTTCTATCATGTGGTAACAGGGTCCGACCCCTAAGGTTTCTAATGCGCTTTTTAGCGACAATGTACCGGTTCGCCCGAACCCCGCGCCAATAACTGAAAGTGACATACACCTGCTCCTGATATTATTTTTTTCAGGAATTATAAGCGCATGATGAGCAAAAAGGGTAGGGCAGAGCCTGGGTGAATATTACAACGCAGGTATCAAGTAGGTATCAAAGAGGGGAGGGTGTTTTCTGCAAGGTGTTACGAGGAGATAAGGTTGAATGGAAAGTGTAAAAAATAGCAACGACCAATTACAGGCCGCTGCTATCAAACCAGGAACAAATCGTAAGCTGTATCGTAAACTACGGTACCGATCTATTTCTGAATAGATTTGAGATAGTCCACCAATGCGTCAATACGGCGTGCCGCAATGAAATCACCATCCTGATCACGGAACACTTTACCCCAGACAGGCATGTCCACAGGGCCGTGGAACTGGGCTATGGTACGATCAGTAGCCGTCCCTGAAATGGCTTGACGAATAACTTTAGTTGGGAATTTCCCCTTATAGAAATGAGTAATGGCGGTAAGGTCGGCAGGTTTGTCTTTCATGTTGGCAGCCAATGGCCCATCCCCCATGCCGTTTTTACCATGACAGCCGCTACAGTATTGTAAATAGTCCGCTGGTGGTTCCATTGCGTTGGTCGCAACAGGCAGTAACAACATGGTAGAAAAAACTATAGCCGTTCGGAATTTGTGGACTGATTGGTTCATATTGTTTATTCCTTAAATAAAAATGTTTTTATAACTTATGAATAGCTTTTTAACCAAAGAAGGATAGTAATGCTATCGCCTATCGAATTCTCAGGAGTACTTTATACTACTAATTTCTTCGGTAAAATGTAATCTATGTCAATCAAATACGCATTGGTTGCTTTGCCTTCGTGCTAGATTACTGTGTTTTAGGTTGTGAGGGAGGGATGAGTCGTCCCCCCTTAATTGATATTTATACAGGTTTTCAATATGGTTACCGTCAGGTCTGTTATTTGGCCCCTTACCGTAGTTAAACCAGAGGAATAATAAGATGAAACTATACACATCCATGGGCCCAAATCCCGGCCTTGTTCATATGTTTTTAGCTGAAAAAGGCGTGGAAATTGAGGAACAGGCGGTCGACCTGATGTCCGGCGAAAACCGACAGGAAGCATACCTGGCAATAAACCCAGCTGGACAAATTCCAGCTCTTAAACTGGACAATGGTAGTGTGATTTCCGAAATCACTGCGATTTGTGAATATCTCGAGGAGATCTATCCAGAAAACCCTCTTATCGGTACCAATGCTGAGGAGCGTGCGGAAACGCGAATGTGGACCCGTCGAATTGATTTGAAAATATGTGAACCACTGGGTAGTGGCTTTCGATATGCAGAAGGCGCACCAATCTTTAAGGATCGTATGCGTATTTTGCCAGAAGCAGCGGATGGCCTGAAAGCCTGTGCACAGGATGGAGTTAAGTGGCTGAATGAGCAGATGGAAGGTAAAGAATATGTGGTGGGTGATCGAATCACGCTGGCTGATTTGATGTTATTTTGCTTTTTGGGGTTTGGAGCGGGAGTGGGTCAACCGATTGACCCTGCAAATAAAAATATCCTGGCCTGGTTTGAACGTATGAAACAGCGTCCGAGCGCTGGTTAGTTTTGTTGGTTTTGAATCAGATAGTGATCATGGGGTCATTTGATTGTTCTCCGTGATATAACCAAGATTGCTCTGCTCGGTGGGTATCCCGACAGAGCAATTCGGTTTGACCCTGTTGCTTTTAAATCACCAGCAGCAGGTACCCCCCTGTATATTGTTTTTTTTGCTGTACTGACTTTTTTTCTAGGTATTTCTCTAAGCACAGCTGGTTATTCAGCGCCTCACAAAAACCGAAGTATTATCGATAAACCTCTGGTCGAACTGAAAGCAGACCAGGCGCTCGAATTGTTTGTACACGCTAACGTTGAGTTTACGCTGCTGCATGAATTGGCACATATGTTCTTTGATCTCTATGAGGTCCCTTTACTTGGGTCTGAGGAGAATGCTGCGGATCGGGTAGCGCTTGCCGCAATTTTGAATAGTGCAACCGCAGCTGATGGTTATACCGCTGAGCAAAAATTACTGGCAGTTGCCTCCAATTGGCATGCGGATTGGGAATCAATGCAGGAGTTGCAGCGTTCGTTTGCAAATTCCGATAGTCACTCTCAGGAGATTGAGCGTGCGAATATCGTGGCATGTTTCGTATATGGAAGTGACCCGGACCGATATGCTGATCTTATCTATTCGCGGGTAATGCCTTTTAAGAGGTATACAGAATGCGAAGATGAATATGAGCAGGCACTGAAATCAATCGCCTGGCTCGAGCGACACTATAGCCGTCGTTTACAGGTCACCAATATAGCCGAAACCGGGTTTAGCAGACCGGTAAAAATTAGCGTGGTATTTGATCCGATTAAGAAAATGAACCGCAAAGCAGCGATAGAATATATTCTGGAAAAATATAAGTATGAACGGTTTTCTGAGTTTATTGAGACGAAATACAATTTACCTAAAGATGTCAAAATTGTGTTTGGTATGTGTCGAGGTCATGCAAACGCAGCCTGGAACTCGGTATATAAAGAGGTAACGATCTGTTACGAGTTGATCAACCGATTCTTTGATATGTATGAATTAGCAAAGCTGTACTTACCTAATGGTTGTAAGCATCACAATTTTAGACGCATCTTGGAGCCTTTTTTTGATTGTGCATCAATACAGGCTGAATTAACTCAACCGAAAAAATAGTTGGGTTTGGCGTGCTTTTCAGGGCTGATTCAGGGTTGTGCATTACACACCCATCGTCGCGTAACCTGTTATAACGCACCTATAGTTTCAACCATTGCGCCGGTCAGGGTTTTAAGGTCATCGGGTTCCATAATATACGGCGGCATGGTGTAAACCAGTTTGCCAAACGGCCGCAACCACACGCCTTTTTCGACCAGCATTTTTTGAATACGCTCCATATTGACGGGCTGTTTCATTTCAACCACACCAATTGAGCCCAGTACTCGCACATCTTCTACTTGTGGCATATCAGCACAGGGTTTAAGGGATTCGTTGAGTTGTTGTTCGATGCGTTGAACTCGGTTTTTCCAGGGTGTAGACAGCAGCAATTTAATGCTGGCAACCGCCACTGCACAGGCCAGTGGGTTACCCATAAAAGTTGGCCCATGCATAAAAGCACCGGCTTCACCCTGACAAATGCCATCACTGATTTTTTCATTGCAGAGGGTTGCGGCAAGGGACATGTAACCGCCGGTAATGGCTTTTCCAACGCACATGATGTCCGGGCAAATATCAGCATGTTCGCAGGCAAATAGCTCGCCGCTACGGCCAAATCCGGTGGCAATTTCATCCAGAATTAGCAGCACATCATATTGATCACATAACTCACGCACTCGTTTTACGTAGGTAGGCGAGTAAAAGCGCATACCACCCGCGCCCTGAACTATCGGTTCAATAATGACCGCAGCTAGTTCCTGGTGGTGTTGTTCGATAATACTTTTTAGTGATGAAATATCGCTTTCATCCCACTCTTCGTCAAAACCAATTTGTGGTGTATCTGCAAAATGGTGTTGGGGTAATACCCCGCGAAACATTTGGTGCATACCAGTTTCCGGATCGCAGACCGCCATCGCGCCAAAGGTATCGCCATGGTAGCCGGTGCGGATAGTGGCGAGTTTGTGTTTTTGCGGTTGGCCTTTGGAGTACCAGTACTGAATTGCCATTTTGATTGCGACTTCTACCGCTACGGAGCCAGAGTCACTGATAAATACCTTGGTGAGTGGTTCAGGCGTGATCTCGACTAACAGTCGGACCAGTTCAACCGCCGATGGATGGGTTAACCCTCCAAACATCACGTGGGCCATATCCTTGAGCTGCTTTGTCAGCGCCTGGTTCAGGACAGGATGGTTGTAGCCGTGGATCGCCGCCCACCAGGATGACATGCCGTCAATTAACTCTTTTCCATCAGCCATGGTGAGCCGTACACCGGAGGCGGACATCACAGGGTAAACCGTAGGCGCATCAATCATGGAAGCGTAGGGGTGCCAAGCATGTTGTCTGTCATATTGCAGTAGTTCTTCGGTGCTCATTTTCATCTTTGTATACGGCTCTATTTTGAATGCTGGATAGGTCGGTTTTATTGCTGGCTTTGTTCTGCATGGTTGGGCGCACAGTTATTGAGAAACTGTTGGAAAAAATCGCCCATCGGTTGCAATTGATCATTAAGCGTATGCCCGCCATCAAGCAATTGCATGGTTGCTTTATTTATCTTGGAAAACTTTTGTGAGCGTTCAACCGGCACAATATCGTCATCCCAGCCATGTATCACGTAGGTGTTATCGGTTCTTGGTACATAGTCAGCAACCTTAAAACGCTTAAAATAAAGTGCTGGCGCAATCAAAAAAAGCCCCTGTACATCGATGTCATTAGCGGTGACCGCAGAAACATAGCCGCCCATACTTGAACCTGCCAAAATTATATTTGACGTTTCTTTTTCAAGAATTGATTTAAGTTTTCTAACCCGTTTATCGGGATCCAGTGTCTCCCGGTAATCAATACTTTTTACGTTTAAGCCGTGTGCCTCAGCAATTTTGCCAAGGTAGGTGATTTTGATTCCCCAGGGGCCGCTCTCCTTGCCGTGGGAGAAATATACGGTGGTGGCTTTGCTCATCGATATGAATTTCCGCGCTAAACGAATTGAAGGGTTAAGCTTACCGTTTTACCGGTTAAAACCAAAGCTAAAGGCACACCCGCTCCGTGATAGAATGCAGTAATTTAGACTTACGTGCTTCAAGACAACCTTAAGTGGGCAATAGATCGTGGTATTAGCCGTTACACATCTTTTTTCTCCTTCACGGGAGAGTCTAAGCCGAATTATTCAGCTGCGTTTTATCCTGGTTAGTGCCCAGATTTTTTTGGTATTGGCTGCTTATCAGTGGTTTGAGGTTTCTCTGCCGCTTAAGCCAATAGGCATCGTTATTTTGCTGACCGTAGTGATTAACCTTCTGTCTATCTGGCGTCTAAATATTGAATTTCCATTTACTGAATTTGAGATTTTCACTCAGTTAGTGGTGGATGTTTTAGCGCTGAGCGTGTTGCTCTATTACTGTGGTGGTTCTACAAATCCATTTGTCTCGCTCTATTTAGTGCCGTTGGTGGTTACCGCTGTGGCACTTAGCAAAGGTTACACCTGGTTGATGTGTGCTCTGGTAATTGGTTGTTACAGCATACTGGTGCAACGTTATCAGCCATTGGTGATGCGTGGTGATTCCCAGCACCTTCAGCACCTGCATCTGAGAGGTATGTGGCTGAATTTTATTATCAGTGGCCTGTTAATAACATTTATGACAATCCAGATTCGGGCCTCATTACGAGCCCATGGTCAGGCGTTGGCAAAGGCTCGGGCTGATTCTGCCCGGGATGAAAACCTGGTAGGGCTGGGTATGGTTGCGGTTGGCGCTATGCACGAGCTAGGTACGCCACTTTCAACCATGAGTGTGCTATCCGGCGAACTGAAGCGTGAATATGCCGATGATCCAGACTTGCGTGACAACCTCGAAATCCTCAGCGGTCAAATCAAACTCTGTAAAACAAGACTGAATGATCTTTTGGATGTCAGTGGTCGTGGCGTAAATAGAGCTGGGTCAATGGTATCGATAGAGCAGTTTTTTCTTGATTTGCTGGAGCGTTGGCGCATCATGCGGCCGGCCGTTCAAATCGATAACACCAATATTGCTGGCCCTGATGTTCAGATTTACGCGGAGCTTTCAATTGAGCAGGCCATTATTAATTTTCTGGATAATGCCGCTGACGTTTCTCCTGAACAGGTAGAGCTGGATGTAAGCTGGGACCAGAAATGGATTGATATTGGTATTCATGACCGTGGCCCAGGGTTAACTGATGAGTTGGCGCGCAATGTCGGGAAGGCATTTTTTACTACAAAATCACCGGGAAAAGGTATGGGTATCGGGCTTTATTTGGCCAACGCAAGCGTAGAGCGAATCGGCGGAAGTGTAGAGCTATTCTCAAGGTCTGGTGGCGGTTTAACTATTCAAATTCGATTGCCGATAGGATCGCTTATTGAGGCTCAGCCTTGAGCCATTCAGTCAGAAAAATCATGGTGGTGGATGATGATGAGCTCTTTTGCCAGGTATTGGTAAAGGCCTTTTTGAGCCGAGGCTACCTCTCTGAATACGCGGCAGATAGCGATTCGGCACTGGAGATAGCAGCGTCGTTCGAACCCGAATATGCTGTGGTTGATCTGATTATGCCCGGTGATTCCGGGCTTGTGCTGATTAAGGCGCTGCGCCAGCTTAATCCACAAATGAAAATTTTAATGCTGACAGGGTACGCCAGTATTTCCACCGCAGTTGAAGCCGTAAAACTGGGCGCGACCAACTACCTGCCAAAACCCGCCGATGCGGATGAAATTTTAGCTGCACTGGATAAAACCAGTGGGAATGCAGGCGTAGAACTGGAGCAAAAACCGCTCTCGCCCCGTCGGCTCGAGTGGGAGCACATCAACAAAGTGCTAAACGAAAACGGCGGCAATATTTCTGCTACCGCCAGGGCTTTAAACATGCATCGCCGCACTTTGCAGCGTAAGTTAGCAAAACACCCGGTCAAAGAATGAGCTCAGCTGAGCAAGGGTTTATTGACAGTATTCCAGGCACCTATATCGTGATTTTTAGTTGTCCCCGCGCTAATGAGGGTAAAGAGTGTCAGATTGGTCGCCTCGGAAAAATAAACCTCCAGCAAGGTTATTACAGCTATGTTGGCAGCGCCTTTGGTCCCGGAGGGTTAAAAGCACGACTAGCCCACCACCTGCGTTTGGCTAAAAAGCCCCACTGGCACCTTGACTATCTCAAACTCCATTTACAGATTGAGGCGATCTGGTTTACTCGAGATCCGGTACGGCGTGAACACCTGTGGGCAACTGCAATCTCCCGTGAACCTGGCAGTGCTGTGCCGCTTTCCGGGTTTGGTTCATCGGATTGTGATTGCACAACACATCTGTTTTATTCATCTATCAATCCAGAGTTTGGTCATTTTAGGCAAACGCTGAATAAGAAAACTGATCAGCATCAGCCGATCCATATAGCCTCAGGGCTTGATGAAAAAAAAGGTGAGCCGAGTGACAAAAACAGCTAAAAGAGAACAGATGTTGACTCATCTGGCCCAGGTTGAACCCTATCTCACCAAGGATCGCTCTGAAATTCGTGAGCTCATGCATCCGGATGTTCACGGGAGCAAGCAACAAAGCCTGGCCCAGGCCAGCGTTCCAGTCGGCGCAAAAACTCTTTTACACCGCCACGCTATCACCGAAGAGCTCTATTTTATCCAGTCAGGCTTTGGCGAAATGACCCTGGCTGAGCAGATTTTTGCAGTTGAACCCGGTGATACCATCTGTATTCCGCCGGGTACCGCACACTGTATAGAAAATACCGCAGATACAGATCTACTGCTGCTGTGTTGCTGCTCCCCCGCCTATAGCCACGAAGATACTGAGGTTCTGGTTTAAGTCACCGGTGGGAATAGTGGGCGCAAACGTATGCTCAACTTGCCTCCGTAGTGAAATTCTCCTAGCATGCGCTCCCCTATTTTATTCATCTACTTTGTTTTATTTTAATTCCGTTTCATTTTGACGCGCGTCTAGGCCCCCTATGAGTACCATCGAACAGGAAGCGGCGATACGCCGCACCTTTGCTATTATCTCGCACCCCGACGCGGGTAAGACCACCATGACTGAAAAGCTGTTGCTGTTCGGCAATGCGATTCAGGTGGCGGGTTCGGTTAAGAGTAAAAAGAGTGATCGTCACGCAACATCTGACTGGATGGCCATGGAAAAAGAGCGGGGCATATCGGTGACCACATCGGTGATGCAGTTTCCTTATAAAGGAAAGATGATTAATTTGCTGGATACACCGGGCCACGCGGATTTTTCTGAGGATACCTATCGAACTTTAACAGCGGTAGATTCCGTTCTAATGGTGATCGACGGCGTAAAAGGCGTTGAGCAGCGTACCATTAAACTGATGGATGTTTGTCGGCTGCGGGATACGCCAATTCTGACCTTTATCAATAAGCTTGATCGGGATATTCGTGATCCCATTGAGCTGCTTGATGAGGTCGAAGAGGTGCTAAAGATTCAATGCGCCCCCATTACCTGGCCGATAGCCTCTGGTCGCCGCTTTCTTGGTATCTACCATCTCTACCTTGATCGGATTTATCCCTACGTGCAGGGAATGGGCCATACCATTCCAGATGATCGTTATATCGACGGTCTGCAAAGTGCTGAGGCGCGCGAGTATCTTGGGGATGAATACGAAAATCTGATCGATGAGATTGAGCTGGTGCAGGGAGCAAGTGCTGAATTTGACCTTGAGCAATATCTTAGCGGCGAGCTAACGCCGGTCTATTTTGGTACAGCGATGGGTAATTTCGGTGTCCGTGAAATGCTGGATGGTTTTGTCGAATGCGCTCCGCAACCCCAGTCACGGGAAGATCAGCAACGTGTGGTTCAGCCAACAGAGGAAAAATTCAGCGGATTTGTGTTTAAGATTCAGGCCAATATGGATCCCAAGCATCGCGACCGTATCGCCTTTATGCGTGTTTGCTCAGGCCACTACCAGCCGGGTATGAAAATGCGCCACACTCGCATTGGTAAAGATATTCGTATTACCGATGGGGTCACGTTTCTGGCCGGAGAACGAAATACCACCGCCGATGCCTGGCCCGGCGATATTCTTGGTCTGCACAACCACGGCACCATTCAGATCGGTGATACTTTTAGTGAGGGCGAAGATCTAAAATACACGGGTATCCCTCATTTCGCGCCGGAGCTTTTTCGTCGGGCACGATTGAAAGACCCTCTAAAGCTCAAACAACTGAAAAAAGGTCTGACTCAACTATCGGAGGAGGGCGCAACCCAGGTGTTTTTCCCCCTGAATAGTAACGATATTATTCTCGGCGCGGTGGGCGTGTTGCAGTTTGATGTAGTAGCCTACCGGCTGCAGGATGAATACCGGGTTGAATGTATCTACGAGCCCGTTACGGTGTATACCGCGCGCTGGATTGGATCAGAAGATTCCGTCAAACAAGATGAGTTTAAACGTAAGCAATCTGAAAATTTGGCAATTGATGGGGGTGGGTTTTTAACCTATCTGGCACCCACTCGAGTCAACCTGTCGTTAACCGAAGAGCGCTGGCCTGACATTCAGTTTAATGAAACCCGTGAGCATTGATCAGAGAATCTGCGTTTTAGCGTGCTATTTAGTACGCTTTCGATGCTGGTGTTTTTACTGGTCAATCAATAGAATGGCCGGCAATTAAACAATAAATTTTTAAACATAAACCTCCTTAAAGGAAACCCAGAATATACTGGGTCGCGTTGGCTTAACGGCCGCGACATTGAGGGGTGTTTCAGTATAAGGGGCTCAAGTCTTGGTTAGTTTGCCTGTAATCGTTGGTTTCGGTGGTATTAACTCCGCTGGACGTGGGTCCTTTCATCATGCGTATCGCCGTACTCTTCTGGATGTGCTGCCATCCGAGGTAGCGGAAGAAACACTGGTCGACCTTGCGGTGATGATGAATCAGGCGAAGTTTGAAAATGACCAGTTGGTTGATTTAAGCGGTGTCCCAATCTCCAGTGTTAAAGGTCATCCAGTTCTGCATAACCATATTCTTGATCACACCCTGATTCGTCGTATCGAATCTCAATATTTCGATCCTGGTGCGGTTCCTTTTCAACGCAAAATGCAAGTGAATCCTGGTGAAGATCAGCCCCTCGAATTTGTGGTTCGAGCAAAACAATTACCCGCAGTTGCCCCGCAAGGTTGGGCTTATCAAAGCCTTGAGGGTGGCAAGGTAAAGGTCACGGTGAGTCAGGGCTTCGATATGTTGTTGCCCGATAGCAAAGTTGCTGCGGTTTCTAGCGCCGGGCAGTTGCCCACCGGGTTTGATCCCAAGGATCTGTATCCATCGCGAAATCACCCCCGTGGCCTTCAAATGTCTATTTATGCGGCATCCGACGCGCTTGGCTCGATTGGTATCGATTGGCAAACCATTGCAGATTCGGTTGCTCCGGATCAGGTCGCCGTATATGCAAGTAGTTCAATGGGGCAGCTGGATGATTGTGGCACCGGGGGGTTGTATAAAGCACCCCATATAGGCAAGCGCATTACCTCCAAACAGTTGCCCCTGGGGTTTGCAGAGATGCCAGCGGATTTCATTAACGCCTACGTGCTCGGTAATGTTGGTGCAACCGGAGGTCACATTGGTGCTTGCGCAACGTTTCTGTATAACCTTCGTGCAGCGGTGGCGGACATTCAATCCGGCAAGCGTCGCGTCGTACTAGTAGGCACCAGTGAAGCCACCATCAATCCGGAAGCGATGGAGGGCTACGCAGCAATGGGCGCTTTGGCGACAGATGCAGAGTTGCTGGAACTAGATAAAGCGCTTGGCTTATCAACGCCAGATTACCGAAGAGCTTGCCGGCCCTTCGGTGAAAATTGTGGCTTTACCATGGGTGAATCATCGCAATTTATCGTCTTGTTTGATGATAAGTTGGCGTTAGAGTTAGGTGCACCGATTCATGGCGCAGTGCCCGATGTCTTTGTTCACGCAGATGGCTATAAAAAATCAATCGCCGGGCCGGGTATCGGAAACTACCTGACCGTTGCAAAAGCCGCGGGTGTAGCACGAACGATGATCGGTGAAGAGGCGCTTCGTCATCGCACCTTTATGCACGCCCATGGAACCAGCACTCCGCAAAATAGGGTGACTGAATCCCACATATTTAATGAGATCGCCAAAACCTTCGGGATCGAAAATTGGCCGGTTGCAGCAATTAAGTGTTATATCGGCCATTCACTTGGCTCCTCCTCTGCGGACCAAATTCTAAGTACCCTTGGGGTCTGGAAATACGGCTTTATTCCCGGTATTTCAACTACCGAAAAAATTGCCGACGACGTACATGCGAGTCATCTGCGTTTTGAGCAGGATGCCATTGATGTGGGCAAGCAGGGTATCGATGCATCCTTCCTGAACTCCAAAGGTTTTGGTGGCAACAACGCAACTGCGTTGGTATTGGCGCCCCATGTAGTGGAGAAAATGTTGGACAAGCGCCACGGTAGCGCACAAATGAGCCAGCATCAGTCAAAGCTTGAGCAAACCAGCGAGCAGGCTGAGCACTACAATCAGGCGGCTATACGTGGCGAAGTGCGACCAAAGTACCAGTTCGGGGAGTCAGTAGCTGAAGATCAAGATTTAGATATTGATTCAACGCGAATTAAGATCAATGGCTACCAAAAAACGGTCAATGTAGAGTCCGATAATATTTACGCTGATATTTGTTAACGCGCTAAAGCGGATGGCTGCACAGGAACTGATCAAAACCAACTTTGTAATAGCCCTGTAGTGTGTTATAAATGTCCCCGGTTACAACCTAATTACAATAAAAATAAAGAGTTGATACACAGCTCGATCAGGGATTTGCAAATCCCTAACTTCAAATAATAGAAAAATATATACGGAGTGGCTTCATGAGAATCACAAAAAATCCTGCGTGGAAGTTTGCCCGGGCTCCCCTGGCGACTGCTATGCTGGCAACAATGGTTTCGACCCCAACCCAGGCGGTACCATTTACCCTTGGTGATAATATCGAAGGTAGTTTTGATTTAACGGTAAATGCTGGTGTTTCTTGGCGTGTCGCGAAGGCAGCTGATGAAATGATCGCTCCGGCCAACGGCGGTACAGGGGGTGCTAGTAAGGCCGCTGGCGACGATGGCAACATTAACTGGGCGCGTGGTAAAACGTTCTCAGAGTCAGTGAAAGTGATTCCAGAGTTGGAGCTTTCAATGGGCGACTTTGGAGCATTTTTCCGTGGAAAAGTATTTTATGATTTTGCAATCGAAGGTGATAAAGCTGAAGTAAGACCGATCCCTGAGGCAGAGAAAGATATCGCTGGCTCAGGTTACGCGCTGCTAGACGCTTTTGTTTGGGCTAACTTTGCAATTGGTGAGCAATATCTGGATGTTCGAGTGGGCCAGCAAGTTGTTAACTGGGGTGAAGCGCTTTTTGCTTTGACTGGTGGTGTCAATACCATTAACCCACTTGATGGTGCTGCGGCCACTGCGCCAGGCGTAGAAATTAAGGAGATCGTGCTTCCCACGGTAATGTTGTACGCAACCCTGTCGCTGACGGATACCACTGCAGTTGAAGCCTTCTTCAGGCCTGCTCAATTTTTTGAGCAGACCCTTGCGCCAGCTTGCGGAACATTTTTCAGTGCTGATTACGTAAGTACCTATTCTGAGGCCTGTGACTATTTGAACGTTGGTGGTGCTCCCGATTCTGCAAATTTGTCGGGTCCTTTTACAGGTGCACCCACCGATCCTAGAGCCGCTGTTATTCCAAGAACTTTGGGTAATGCACACGCCCATAAGGATGAATTTGGTTTGGCCTATCGCTTTGCTATTGAGGCCATTGATACTGAGTTTGGTGTGTACTACGTTCAGTATAATAATACCTCCCCTAGCTTCTACTTAACTGCAGCAGCGGTTGATCCAGCTGTGGATTTTACGGCAACGACGCCAATTACCCCTCGACCTTTTTCAGCCGGCTACGGTCTGAAATATGTTGAAGGCCAGGAGATGTTTGGTATCAGTGCAAGTACGCAAAAAGCCAAAATATCCTGGCAGTGGGAGCTTTCCTACCGTCCTGATGCATACCTAAGCTTTGGTGAAGAGGGATTGCTGAACCAGACACTGATGGGTGCAATGATTCCAGGGAATACTGGAGGTGGACCAGTACCCGCCCATGAGGAAGGAGATCTCTATCAGATGTCTTTAACCGCTACCAAAGTACTGGGTCAGATGTTAGGTGCGGGTTCTGGTGCGTTTGTGATTGAAGCAACTGTGGTTAATGCCGACTTTAATCCAGACAAGATGATTCCCATTGTGTTGCTAGCCCCTGCAACACACCCTTTGTTAGGGCCACTTCCTGCTGGAACGCCAGTTGCTTCGGTATGTGCCTACTGCCCTGCTACCCGAACCTCTTGGGGTTATACGGCTCTTTTCTCGCTTAGCTACTATAACGTTATGGCCGGTGTGAACATGAAGCCTAGCGTTACCTTTACTCATCATGTAAATGGTACTTCGGGTATTGGTGCTGGTTCGTTCAGAGAAGGACGTAGAAATATTTCCGCCACTCTGGGTTTTGATTTCAGAACGGTTCATGTTGTTAAACTTAAATACACCGATTACATTGCTTCTGACGATCCAACAGGTACAGATAATTATGATAAGGACTTCATGTCCCTTACATACTCCTGGTCTCTGTAACAGATATCAGATGTATCTAACGGTATAAATTGTTCTATTTTTGAAAGTATGGATCGGGATGCAATCGTGCTACCGATCCACTCTTTTTCTGATAGCGCATATTTTCAAATTAAAACGTATGTGTATCGCTATTCAAAATGTCGGTACAAAAATAAATTGAAGTCGGCGGAGGTTGAAATACTGACCGTCGGGAGAATTAAAGAATGTTAAATAGAGTTACAGTAATAGCAGGAAGTAGTTTGCTTTTATCCTGTTTTGTTGCCAGTACAGCGGTAGCGAAAGTATCTGAGGAAAAAGCTGCGCAACTGGGTAAAAACCTTACCTGGAGTGGTGCGGAAAAAGCTGGAAATGCGGAAGGTACTATCCCCGCATATACAGGTGGTTTTGACAAAAGTTTGATCCCTTCAGGTTGGAAGTCGGGTATGCCGTATACCAACCCGTTTCCAGAAGATAAAGTGCTGGTTACGATCAATGCATCTAACGTTGATCAGCATAAGGATAAGTTGGCACCAGGAACGGTTGCTATGATCAAAACCTACCCAGATACTTATTATCTGAATGTATATAAAACTCGACGTACCGCTGGTACCACAGAAGCAACCATCGCGGACAGTCAATTCAATGCAAGAAACGCTGAACTGGTTAAAGGTGGAGCGGGTGTACAAAATATGCATGGTTCAACACCGTTCCCGGTACCAAATAACGGTGTTGAAGTTGTGTGGAATCACGTGGTTCGCTGGCGTGGAGGCATGCGTGTTATTCAGGATGAAGCAACATTCGCTCCTCAAGTAGATGGCTCCTTCTCTAAAGCAACCCGAACGGTTAATTTATTTTTTAACCCCGAGTTCAAAAAAGGCGGCCCACGGGACGACATTATTTTCTTCTATACCTCAAAGGTGAACAGCCCGTCGCGTCTGTCGGGTGAGATCATTTTGTTGCACGAAACTGCAAACCAGTCTGATCACCCACGTATTGTGTGGAAGTATTACACCGGTCAGCGCCGAGTACGTCGTGCACCGGATCAGGGCCACGATAGCCCAAGTGCAGATGCCGATGGATTATTTGTATCGGATCAGGTGGATGGAATTAATGGTGCGATCAACCAGCGTTATGAGTGGGAAATCATTGGCAAACAGGAGATGTACATCCCCTACAATAACTTCGACATGAACCAGCCTGAAGTTAAGTACGATGATTTAATTAAAAAGGGTCATCTCAATCCGAAGTGGAGCCGTTGGGAACTTCACAGAGTCTGGGTAGTCAAGGGTCAGCTAAAAGATGGAGAACGTCACATATATGGCTCACGTGTATTGTTCATTGACGAAGATAGCTGGCAGGTGGGTGTTCATGACATGTATGACATGAAAGGTAACCTCTGGCGTACAATGGATATGTTTGCCACTGTATTTTGGGATGCGGATATCTCTTGGGTGCAGGCGTATACAACCTACGATCTTCTAGCTAAACGTTACTATGTACGTGGTTTGGTTAATGAGGAAAAACCTTATACCTTCGATCAACCTGGTCTTGCGGGAATGAAAGGTTATACTCCTGCGGCTTTGCGTCGTATGGGTAGACGGTAACTAGTTACCGGAATATCTAACTGATAGTAAGAGTGGTTTTAGTGGTTGAACTTGAGGTACAGGTTCGTTGTGAAAACCACTCTTGCTGATGTTTAGTTGGAGCTTGGCAACAAATGGCTATGGCCAAATGGACTGTTAGGCGATATGGATGAAATTTTTACAATAAGGGTCTTACTATATAATTATCAACTAAAATTGTATCTGTGCTCGGCTAGCATGTTTTGATTTGTTAGACAGCAAAGATGTAATTGGAGGCTAGACTAATGAAGCTCTACACAAAAACTATAATAACGGGAAGCAGTTTAGTTTTATCCTGTTTTGCTAGCAGCGTTGCTCTAGCAAAAGTATCAGAAGAAAAAGCAGCTCAATTGGGTACTACACTTACCTGGGCGGGTGCGGAAATAGAAGGCAACGCCGATGGAACCATTCCTGCCTATACAGGGGGGTTTGATAAAAGCCTGATTCCAGCTGGGTGGAAGCCTGGTATGCCATATACCAACCCTTTCCCCGAAGATAAAATTCTATTCACGATCAATGCATCTAATGTTGATCAATATGCGGATAAACTGGCGCCTGGCACGGTTGCTATGCTTAAGGCTTATCCCGACACAAATTACCTTAATATCTATAAAACACGCCGTACTGCCATGGCTACTGATCAAGCAAAGGCAAATATTAAATACAATGCAAGCAATGCAATACTTGCTCCTAAAGGTGCCGGTATCCTTAATATGCATGGCTCAACACCGTTCCCAATACCAAATTCAGGTGTTGAGGCGGTATGGAATCACGTGATTCGCTGGCGTGGTGGGATGCGTGTAATTCAGAATGAGGCAGGGTTTGCGCCGCAGGTTGATGGTTCATACGCGAAGTCGACTATCACCGTAAATTTCTTTTTTAATCCCGAGTTTAAAAAAGGCGGTACCACCGATGACATTATCTTTTTCTATACATCAAAGGTGAATAGCCCTTCTCGTTTGACGGGTGAAATCATCTTGTTACATGAAACTGCCAACCAGTCAGAACACCCAAGGATTGTTTGGAAATATTACACTGGCCAGCGCCGTGTACGCCGTGCGCCAGATGCGGGTCACGATAGCCCAAGTGCATCAGCCGATGGGCTGTTTGTATCGGATCAGGTTGATGGTATCAATGGTGCGATTAACGAACGTTACAGCTGGGAGCTCAAAGGAAAAAAGGAGATGTACATCCCCTACAACAACTTTGATATGAACCAGCCGGAAGTAAAATATAGTGATTTGCTTATGAAGGGCCACATGAACCCGAAATGGACTCGTTGGGAGTTGCACAGAGTTTGGGTGATAGAGGGGACCCTACGAGAGGGATCAAGGCACATATACGGAAAACGAGTTCTTTACAGCGACGAGGATAGCTGGCAGGTTTCAGTTCACGATATGTACGATACCAAAGGCAACCTCTGGCGTACCATGGATATGTTCGGCACTATTTTTTGGGATTCCAATATGCATTGGGTGCAAGCATATCCTACCTACGACCTGCTCGCGAAGCGATACTATGTTCGCGGCATGGTAAACGAAGAAACGCCTTATGTGTTTGATAATCCAGGCGTGAAGGCGATGAAAAACTATACTCCCGCTGCACTGAGACGTATGGGACGAAGATAGTCTATTTATAATGTCTTAGAAGCAGGTGAAAAAATGAGCGGAGTTGTTTTGGTTGAACCGATGGTTGTTTGATCGAAGCGGCTCCGCTTTTTTTGAATCCTACTAAACGGTAGGCCTAACTCTTAAGTGGTATTGATGGAACTAAATGTAACAAATCAATCAACGATATCGCTGTTTAGCAAAGGGTTTTTCCTCAAACCAAGTGCGAATGGAAAAAACTAATCAAACTCTATAAAAAACAATAATAATAGGAAGCAGTTTAGTTTTTTCGTGCGTGATCGGCGGCATCGCGGTTGCGACAGTATTGCAGGAAAAAGCAACACAGCTCGGCAAGTCGTTCACCTGGAGTGGAGCAGAAGTTGGTGGCAACGCTGATTGCAGCATACCTGCCTATACCGGTAGTTTTGATATGAGCAAAATTCCGGCAAGCTGGAATTTTCGAATACCCTACACTAATCCGTTTCCGAAAGGCAAGGTACTGCTGACAATCAACGCGTTCAACGTTGACCAGCACAGTGATGTGTAGCGCAGAGTATGGTCGGGATGAACAAAGCCTATTCGGAAACCTATTACCTCAACATTTACGAAACACACCGTACCGCAGGCACTATTGACGCTGCCAAGGCGGACATAGTCCTTAATGCTACTAATGTGATATTGGCAACTGGCTAATCTGGTGTTCTCAATATGCAGGGATCTACTCCTCTTTCTATTCCTAATGAAAGTCTAGAGGTCGTATGGAATCACGTGATTTGCTGGCGTGGTAGGATGCGGGTGATCAAAAAAAGAAGCTAACTTTGCACCATAGGTCGATGGTAGTTTTTCTAATGCAACCATTACCGTTAATATCTTTTTTAATCAGGAGTTTAAAAAAGGTGGCCCCCGAGACGATATTATTTTCTTCTATACATCGAAAGGTAATAGTCCGCCGCGTTTAACCGATGAAATCATTTTGCTGCACGAAACCGCCAATCAGTCTGATCATCCTCGAGTTGCCTGGAAATACTACACTGGCCAACGGCGAATGCGAAGGGCACCTGATGCGGATGGTTTTTTCGCTTCAGACCAGGTTGATGGTATTAATGCTGAAGTGAGTGAACGGTTCAGCTGGGAGATTATTAGAAAACAGGAGCTATATATACCCCATAACAATTTCGATATGAATCAGTCCAATATTAAATATAAGGATTTAATTAGGAGAGGGCATACCGATCCACAATGGACGCGATGGAAACTACATCGGGTGTGGGTTGTTAAGGGCATGCTAAAAGAAGGTTGACGTCATGTTTACGGTTTGCGGGTTCTCTTCATTGATGAAGATAGTTGGCTGATTGGTATTCATGGCATGTATGACGTAAAGGGGAATTTATGGCGGACAATGGATATGTTTACTACCATTTTTTGGGATGCGAATATCAGCTGGGTACAGGCATGTAGCATGTATGATCTATTGGCTAAGCGATACTATACCAGAGGTGTCATAAATGAAGAGAATCCGTTCGTTTTTGACCAGCCAGGTGTGAAGGCGATCAAGAGTTATACTCCTGCAGTGCTTCGTTGGATGGGGCGCGATAACCTGTATATTTTAACAGTAAGCAAATATAGCTGGACCCTTGAAACGCCAATCAACCGATTGGTGTTTTTTCTGTTTTATACGGACGCGATATAGATTGCCCTTTTAGGTGCGGGTAAGCCTTCGATTGTTCGTGATGCATTCTCTGGGTCAAGGAAATCTGCCAGTGATTCGTAGGTCATCCACTCTGTCGATCGTTGCTCATTTGAGGTGGTAATTGAAGTATCGACTTTTCTGATTTTACGAAAACCACTGCGCTTTAACATTACCTCTAACGTTGTTTCGGAAGGAATAAACCACACATTTCGCATTTTTGCATAACGCCCAGGCGGAATTAATAATTTCTGTGCATCCCCATCGACTATTAATGTTTCTATAACTAACTCGCCACCTGGACGAAGTAGTTGTTTGAGGTCAATCAGGTGATCTATCGGTGAGCGTCGATGGTATAGAACACCCATCGAAAAAATGGTGTCAAAAGAGTTGATTGCGTTGGGAAGTTCCTCAAGAGTTACAGGCAATACCCAGCAGTGGTCTTGCTTTGCGTAGCGCTGCAACACCTGGAACTGCATGTTGAAAATCAATGTGGGGTCAATCCCTACTACCAATTTCGCGCCGCTACCCGCCGCCCTTAGTACGTGATAACCATTTCCACACCCAACATCGAGCACTGTTCGTCCAGCAAGGGGTGCGATGGCATCTTTAAGGCGATTCCACTTCCAGTCGGAACGCCACTCGGTATCAATATTGACACCAAATAGATTAAATGGACCCTTACGCCACGGATGAAACTGTTTGAGTAATGTTGTGAAACTTTCAATATCTACGTGGTTTATATCCTGTCTGCAGCCAATTTGTATCGTGTCGCTATCCAATTTAAGGATGCTTGGCTGTATTTTGGGTAATTGATCAAGGGATTGGTACCAGCGTGTGAGATCCCCATGGCTTCCAATATCAAGCTTGTTGGTCACCAAATTTTCTAGTGGTTTAGCCCAGGCGCCCAAACCGGCCTGGTCCAATTGTGGGGTTAGTAGCGAAAAATCCAACATCGTTATTTAAGCGCAAGCATCGTGCAGAAATTTAGAGTTTGGCAAACGATCTCAACCTGCGAAAAACCAGCAGAATGGAGTCGCTCTTGATGCTCAGAGTAGTGCTCCGGAAGCAGTACGTTTTCAAGCGCTGCACGTTTTCGGCTGATCTCTAAATCAGAGTACCCGTTTGCGCGTTTGAACGCCTGATGTAGAGCGATCATATCCCGGTTGATTTTTGGATTCTGGAAAGTGATTTTTTCCGACAGCACCAACGCTCCACCGGGTAGCAACGATTGCTGGATTTTGGTCAGGAGTTGCAACCGTTGCTCGATGGGGATGAACTGAAGCGTGTAGTTCATGATGACCATTGAAGCGTGTCGATACTCAACATCCTGCAGATCGGCGCACAGTAGATCAATGAAACTTGAATGCGAATACTGGTCAATAATTTGTTGGCACTTTTTAAGCATTGCAGCGGAGTTATCGATGCCGATTATTTTACAATTTCGTTTAGCTGCACAAGGCGCCACTGCTAGTGCAGATGCGCCTAACGAACAACCAAGGTCATAAACTTGTGCCCCTCGTTGCAGGTACAACTCTGCGAGCGCAGGAAGCATCTCAATCGTCGATTGATAACCCGGAACCGAGCGGGCAATCATGTCTGGAAATACTGATACTACGCGTTGATCAAATTTAAAAGCATCAACCTTACCTTTTACGGATGCGTAGATCGTGTCGCGGGGAGTAGAATTCATGGAAAACAATAGCTGGGTTCAAATATGATGTTGAGTAGATCTAATAATTGTTAGACCTGCACGTTATACTTCGGGATTATATCACCGAAACCGTAAGTTCCTCCTTTTGTTGGGGTTTGAGCACTTAAATGAAACCTGAGTGGCTGATTAACTCAATGTAACCAGGCCATAAATGTAGCCTGCTCAGTTTTGCGAAGGAACAGTGTTTTAAATAAAATATTCGTTTGATTGGCGGCGTGTTTTGAGCGAACGGGTAACATGAGTTTATGAGAGAACTATATGAGCAAAGATCATGAGCAAAGATAAAATAGTCATTTTTGACACCACGTTGCGGGATGGCGAGCAAAGTCCTGGTGCCTCCATGACTCGCGATGAAAAGGTACGTATCGCAAAAGCATTAGAGAAAATGAATGTAGATGTCATTGAAGCAGGTTTTGCGATAGCCAGCCCGGGTGATTTCGCGGCGGTAAAAGCGGTTGCAGAGGCTGTCAAAGACAGCACGGTTTGTAGTTTGGCACGTGCAGGTATTCAGGATATTGAAAGTGCCGGCGAGGCCCTTGCTAAAGCAAACTCCAGCCGGATTCACACATTCATCGCAACCTCTCCAATCCACATGAAATACAAATTGCAGATGACCCCTGAACAGGTGCTGGATCAGGCAGTTCGCTCTGTTAAACATGCCCGCAACTATACCGACAACGTCGAGTTTTCATGTGAAGATGCAAGCCGTTCAGAATTCGAATACCTCTGTAAAATTATCGAAGCCACCATCTCTGCGGGTGCCACAACCATAAATCTGCCCGATACCGTTGGTTACGGAATTCCGGACGAATATGGCGCACTGGTCAAGTCTATCATCGAAAATGTGCCCAACTCGGATAAGGCTATCTTTTCCGTACATTGTCATAACGATCTTGGTCTTGCGGTTGCCAATTCCCTGGCGGCTGTGCAGAACGGCGCGCGACAGGTCGAATGTACCATCAACGGGCTTGGCGAGCGGGCTGGTAATGCATCTTTAGAAGAGATCGTAATGGCGATCAGAACCCGTCATGATCAGCTGCCTGTAGCCACTACTATTGATACACAGCATATTGTTCCAACCTCCCGGTTGGTCGCAACGATTACCGGGTTCCCGGTACAACCTAACAAAGCAATTGTCGGTGCAAATGCCTTCGCCCACGAGGCGGGTATTCATCAGGATGGTGTGATTAAGCATCGCGAAACCTACGAAATTATGAAAGCAGAGGATGTTGGTTGGAGCACTAACCGTCTGGTACTGGGTAAACATTCAGGCCGAAGAGCTCTGTATAAACGCCTCGAAGAGTTAGGCGTTGTGTTTGAATCGAGGGAGGAATCCGATCAAATCTTTAAAAAATTTAAAGAGCTGGCAGACAAAAAACATGAAATTTATGACGAAGACCTTCAGGCACTCGTTAGCGATACCCAGACTATAGAACTCGAAGAGCAATATCAGCTTGTAAGTCTGGAGGTGTGTTCAAAGACCGGGCAGACACCGCAAGCTAAACTGCAACTATTAAACAATTCCAAACAAGTTGATGCATCTGCATCCGGAAGTGGTCCGGTAGACGCTACTTTTAAAGCCATCGAACAAATTGCAAAAAGCGGCACCAACCTCCAGCTTTATAGTGTTAACGCGATTACTCAGGGCACAGATTCACAAGGTGAAGTCACCGTGAGGTTAGAGGAAAATGGCCATATCGTAAATGGTTCAGGGGCGGATACAGATATCGTAATTGCATCGGCCAAAGCTTATATACATGCACTAAATTTACTGGGTTCTGATCGTCAGAGAGCTCATCCCCAAACTGAAGGAATTTAGTCGACCCTCGTACGATATGAGCCTTGAACCTAATCGCCAGCAATACCTGCAACAACTCGGCATAGAAACCTGGCAACGCAGGGTTGACGCTTCATTCTTTCCGGGGGCAGCTCAGGATGTCTCAGGATTTGTCGATCAGCAACTGGCAGATGAGTTCGATTCGAGCCCTGCCAGTGACGAGATTATTCATCTACAATCTCAAAAATTAGTACCTCAAGAACAAGTCACCAAAAAGTTTTATTGCGTCTTTGAATTTGCAGACACTAATTGCATTGTAGCTATAGAAACTGAATCTTTTGAAGAATCTATCTCGCAGGAGAACAAGCGCATATTGATGGGTATATTGCGAGCGATTGGAGTTTCTGATTTGCCCATCTCTACTCCTATTTTTTTGGAAAACATTAGCGAAATCAAATCTTCTCTGAAGGAAAATATGCTTCTTTTGTACTTTGGGGCGACCATAGAGGGGGATTTTTCTGAGCACGCAGGGGGCGTATTTTGTTCGGATTCTCTGCAACGTATCGCAGGTTCTGCCGATAGCAAACGTGATTTATGGCTGCGATTAAAACAGTGGAATATTTCTAACTCATTCATTGGGTGATTTATTATGGCTATATCTGAGAATCGGGATCAATTCAGTATTCGTGAAATGGGGCCTGACGACCTTGAACAAGTAGGCTCGATTGAACAGGTGGCGAGTGCTCATCCCTGGAGAAGATCGCTGTTCCAAAGCTGTTTCGATGGTGGTTACCATTGCTTTGTTGGCTGCGTTGATAGTGTTGTTGTTGGTTTTGGGATTTTGTCTGTCGCCGCTAAGGAAGCCCATTTACAAAATATAGCCGTCTCACCAGATTGGCAGGGCGCTGGCTATGGCCGGGACCTGTTGGGCGCATTAATTGATCTGGCAAATGAGCTGAGTGCTCGAGTTATTTTTCTTGAGGTCAGTGTAGAAAATAGCGTCGCATTGAGCCTCTATCTTTCAAAAGGATTCCGGGAAATCGGGATACGAAAAAACTACTACACAACTGCAGATGGTAAGAAGGACGCACGTATAATGCGCTTGAACCTTGCTAAAACCAGTGGTTTTGAAATGATTACAGAGATGATTAGACGATCAGATTAACTAAGAATAATCATAAAAAACGCGCCGGAAGGCGCGTTTTTTATGATCAAAATAAAGCGTAAGCTCTATTTCAATCCTCCTTCTTTCTAATGCTATTTTGCTCTAAGGCGCGGTTAAAATTACTTTAACCGAACCATTTACCGAAGAGGAGTTTACATACCCGATCATACTTGGATTTTTGGCAACAAGTGCCATCACCTCAGCATCGGATGCTACCTCCTTCGGTGGTTGGCCCTTTCCGGTAAATACAATCCGGGACCAATATGACTTAAGCTGGGATGATTTTTTATTGGTTACATTTGTGTGAAACTCATCACGCGCAGCTGAGCCTTCCGCCTGATCAATCGGTACCGCAGCTCCACCGCCGGGGAATTTTTTAGATTTCCCCAAAAATATCTTGGAAACACTTTTTGCGTCCAAGGACGCTCCATTACTGGGGTGCGCGATTACCGATACCTCAGCCCATACGCCTGTTGATAGAGTCAGAAGAGCCCCAATTGCAATCTTTTTAAGACCTGATTTCATTTTTAGTGGCTCCTCTAGAATACGCTATCGAGTGAAAATTTAATGATGTCCAGGCTGCTATGACTTGGTTGTGCTGTAGCAACAAATTGTCCTTTAGTACCTTCGAAATCAGTAATATGACTGACTTCAAATTTGGCGGCGGTACCTGGCATAAGGTCCCATCGAACACCAACAGTATAGGTGGTCTGTTCTTCAACGAGAGCGGCATCTAGCATCGGGCCCACTACAGGGCCGGCAAAATCACGATCACCGGCATCATTATTTTGCATTTTAGACCAGGTGAAATGTGGCATCAGATCACCAAACCGGTACCCAACCATGAGATAAGAAGATTTTACATCCGCCATAGCTCCGTCAATGGATAGTTCTACCATTTCAGACATAACCAGCCATTCGCCATCATCGTATTTGGCACCCAGGCTTACGTAGGAAATATCGGTCTCCGGGTTTGCGGGAACAGCGCCGCCAGCTAGTGCGGGGATATCTCCGGAAACGAGGCTGTACCCAGCTCTTAAGGTCCAGCTGTCATATTCACCAGTAAGACTAACGGTAACAAAATCGTTCAGATCTACGGTTCCACCTACGTTAGCAGAGAAGAACGAGTTGTTTGCTAGCAAGGCTTGCAGAGTGGTATCCCAGTCCCCAATACTAAAAGTATAAAGTGCTCCAATGCCATCATAGGTACTGTCCCCTGTGATCCCGTATACCTCGTCCGGTGCAGTAATCCATGGCATTGCGTAGCCAACTTCAATATATTCAGACAGTAAGTACAGTGGAGCTTTCTGGCGACCAAATCGCAGTGTCAACGCATCGCTTACTTCATAGGCTACAAATGCCCATTCAGCTTCCACGTCCCAGTCCTCATGACCTCGAGCAGCGAGCTGAGTAACCATAGTCATATAATCGTTGATGGTGTACGTCATCTGTATACCGAGATTGGATAGTGATCGAAAATCATTTTTATCACTCAGTCCACCCCAGCTATCGGTGACGGCCATGTCATCATCGTGAGTTGCAAATGACGCGGAGAAAAATCCGTTTATTTTTAGATTTGACTCGGTATCATCAAGTCTGTTTTCGAGACTATCAAGTCTACTTTGCAATTCTTGATAGCTGGGAGAATTGTCTGCGTATACAAACGCAAATGCGGTGCTTGCCAGGGCGGCAGTAGCACTGAACCTAAATAATTTATTTTGTATCATTTTTGTTTCCCTTTTTTAAAATAAGGCACCAGTAATTTAGCAATCCAACTAAATGTAGCCTAATAATATAAATGTGCCAGGCTATCGGTGATGTTTAAAACATATTTATTGGCCAACATCACATTAAGTGCTGTTTGCACAGATGTCAGGGTGCCGTTAGTACCACCTTTACCGAATCATTTGCTGCAGATGAATCAATGTATCCGATCATGCTAGGGTTTTGAGAAACCAGGTCAATTACTTCAGCATCCGAGTCAACCTCTTTAGGTGGTTGACCTTTACCTGTGAAAACAATTCTGGACCAATAGGATTTCAACTGAGCCGAACTTTTTTTGATTACACTTTGATGGAACTCAGCTCGAGATGATGAGCCTTCAGCTTGTTCAATCGGAACGGCTTCATTTCCTCCTGGGAATTTCCTGGATTTACCCAAAAAAAGCTTAGAAGCTATTTTGGCATTAATTGCATCGCCGTTGCTCGGGTGCACAATTACTGATATTTCCGCTAGCACACCAGTTGATACAGTCAGCAGCGTTGCTATTGCGATGTGTTTGATGCTGGATTTCATGTTAGATATTCTCCGTTGAATATATCGATATCAGTAGAATTGGGTCACGCGACCTCATCTGATTTGTTTTAGAACTTAAGTACAAGTATTTGTTAAAATACTAATGAAAATGAGGACGTGATTTTGGTGGTGTCATCCACAGGTTGGCCACCCAATGCTGCAGGAAAAGTATCAAAAAGACCTGCTGATCCGGTGTCAGGACTGATACGACTTATTTCAAAATTGAGTCGAGACGCTGGGCTGGTAGTAATTTCAAGTGCCGCAGTTAGCGTGCTTTCGCTTTGGTTAATAGGACTGTTGCTAGTTTCAATTTCACTGTATGTAAGGCTAGGGAGGTATTTTTCCACCCGATAACCGATGGTTGTATACCACGAGCGTGTTGTTGGGAATGCAGAATTACTCATGGCGCGTTTCGCTTGTTCAGCCATCAGCATTATATTTCCCCATTCGAATTTTCCACCGTAGGTCGTGAACAGTACCTTTCCGTCGGTCGCGTTGGGAAAGCCACCGCCCGTGGCTACAGCCACGTTATCAGTGAACTCAATATCATGGATGCTGTATCGAAGCATGCCGTAATCATTACGAAGTTCGAATACAACTCCTGTGGTTCGCTGCATGTCTACGTCTACTGTTAGCCCTGCTGCGGGTACATTGAATTCGTTTTCTCCGTTATACAGGGTGGCAGAGTATTCAAGATCACCTATGTAATTTGAATAGGTAATATCGAATCCTGCCACGGAATTAAATGGTATATTGGCCGACCCGTAAACATCTTCAGGTGGTAAGGCCCACGGATAGGTGATGCCTACATCTATGGACTGAGAAAGCATAAAGAATGGCGCTAGAATTTTTCCGACAGTTACTTTTAGGGTATCGGTCGGGGTATACGAAAGGTAAGCCCATTCGGCTTCAACAGACCAACCTGTTCTACCTTTTGATAGCAATTGGAAAGTAAAATCGATTGGTAGGTCAATATCCGGATCAAAATTGAATTGAAGTCCAACCTTGGAGACGTCAGAAGAATTGGGGTTTCGTCCGACACCCGCGTAGTCTATCTTCGAGTCAGTAAAACTGATTCCTGCGGTTATAAAAGCATTGGTTGTAACCGTAGGTTCGGCCAAACTGGAAAATGACAACGAGCACAGTGATGCCGCAGCTATAAATTTAATTGGGTTCATCGGTTCTTTACCTTTTTTGAGGTGGTTTATGCAACCACCAGTGATCAAGCCACTAAGAATATGACTGCACTGGGTAAAGCGAAATAACGCCCAGAATTCCTAAATTTATATGTACAAAAAGATCTATCCTTACTTGCGTAGAGTAATTGTTTTAACTGATTTTTACCTGCTGACTATGCGACCACTTCGTGATGCCCATAGTCACACTTTGAACTGTCCGCCCACGCTTTTAAGTTGCTGTGATAGTTTGTCGAGCGAAACACTTAATTCACTAACTTTATCTGAACTTTCTACAAACTCTTCTGCTGAACTGCGCATGTTACTTACATTGTCCTGGATCATTTCCGAGGTCCGCTGTTGTTCTTCCGTGGCTACGGCTATCTGGCTGTTCATGCTGGAAATTTCTTCAACCTGATCTGTTATTTGTTGTAGAGAAGTACCTGCTTTTTCAGCTTGTTCTACACTGGTTTTAGCCTGATCCTGACCTTCCGCCATTACTTTTACTGCCGATTGGGCGGCGGATTGTAGTTGCTCAATGACTGCTTGAATTTCCTGTGTAGATTCCTGTGTTTTTGATGCGAGTGTTCGTACCTCATCGGCAACTACTGCAAAACCACGACCGTGTTCGCCTGCTCTGGCTGCTTCAATAGCTGCGTTTAAAGCAAGTAAATTGGTTTGCTCGGCAATGCTCTTAATAACGTCGAGAATACTGCCCACATCTTCTACATCTGATTCAAGTTTTGAAATTACGGTAGCCGCATGCTCCACTTCGTTGGCAAGTGCGTTGATTGAATTTACTGCCTGATTAACGATCTGATTACCTTCCTTAGCGACGGAATCAGCGGAATTAGCAGAGTTCGCTGCAGAGGAGGCATGGGTTGCAACCTCATTCACGCTATCACGCATTTCATTTATTGAGTGTGAAATCTCCTGTGCAGAGTTGCTTTGAGCCTGAGCCATAAATTTTGTGGATTGCGTAACGCTACCAAGGTCTGTTGATACAGTGGTTAGGTTCGGTATAACACCCACGACATCCGAGATGGTTTTTTGCAACTTCTCCATGAATTGGTTAAATACCACTACTAGCTGGCCAATTTCATCATTTGATTTTTGTTCGATTCGCTGAGTCAGATCACCTTCACCCCGTGCGATATCGGTCAGGCTGGTAAGCACCAGGCCAATATTCTGAGTGATGAGTCGTATTACAACATAGGCAGTACACACCAATAGCAATACCATTAATGCTCCAATCATGTATCCGTATTCAAGAGCCTGTTGTGAGGCTGCCTTTGAGTCATTAACCAGTTGATTGAACTGCTTTAGACTTTTTTCTCGAAATGCTTGCAGGTTTGCCAATGCAGCCCCGTTGGTCGATTCCATGTTGGCAACGGCATTGGGAATTTGGTCGGGGTCGATGTCGCCACTTATCATTCCAGCCGTGATAAATACAGCGGCTTTAACGTATAACTCCACGCTTGTTTTTATTTCATCGATATCGTTTGAATTTGATGGTAGGAGTGTTTTTTGTTGTTCAAGGTTTTCATACAATCCATTAAATATTTTCGCAGCGGCATCCATCAGCTCTTCCTCGCCACTGGAAACGGCCGAAACATATAGCTCTTTAGCTTTTCCGAGCGCGACTATATTTGAATTGGCTAATTCTAAAACGGGGTAGTATGTACTTGATAGCTGCTGCAAACGCACGGCATTTTCGTTGTTAACATTGGCGTTGAATAGCAGATAAGCAATAAACCCGATGGACGCGACCATAGGTATCAACCAAATTTTGAATCGTAGCGGTAAATCAATAAACCATTTCATAAGCAGAAGTCCATCGTTGGTATTTTCGTATCGGCTACTTAAAAAACTAGCTTAACTTCACGTTTTTGCAAACTTTTGGTGCGGATTTAAATTGTGATGGATAAGTGCTCTACCAGGACAGGTCTATTTAGGGAGCACAGTGGTTTTGCGGGTAGTGTGCTGAATAGAGTATGGGTGAAACGGGAGCGAACAGCGCGGAGAAAAGAGCTGTGTAACTTTTTGAGTGCGGATTCTGTGGGCTTAACGAGCAGTGATACTTTTTTGCAGATCGAACAATCGTTCTGGTGTGCCGATATCTGACCACTGACCCGTATAATGTTCGCCGGTGATCTGTTCTGTTTTCATATACTGAACCAGTAATTCTGGTAGAGGAAAAGTAGAAGAGCGGCAGTGCTTAAACAGCCTGGGGTCAAGGATAGAAATTCCGCTGTAGGTCAATCGCTGGGCACCACCATGTGTGGGCCTATCCAGCGAGATTATTTGATGATGGTTGGTTGTCTGAGCGTCAAGGAAATAGTCCCCTTCGGGGTGTTGCGCTGGGTTGCTTACCATGACCAGGTGAGCAAGACCTTTGAACTCGATTTCGGTTAGCTGTTTAAAGGGATAATCAGTCCAGATATCGCTGTTTACGATAATAAAAGGGTCGCCGCCAAGAAGCGGTAAGGCGTTATATATACCTCCGCCGGTATTCAGTGCGTCAGCTTCTCGGGAATATTCCACCTTTGCCCCGAGCCATTCTCCATCACCAACACAGTTTTCGATTTGTTCCCCAAGGTACGCATGGTTGATTACCAGTTCCGTAATTCCAGCGGCTACCAAGGCTTCAATGGTGTATTGAATTAACGGTTTACTAGTGACTTTGAGAAGTGGTTTAGGGGTATTTTGGGTCAAGGGCATCATCCGTTTGCCACGGCCAGCCGCTAATATCATTGCTTTCATGGCGGCCAACATAGAGATATTGATGGGCTATTTCAAGCACTAAATAACGGCACCATTTTTAACATCCGTTTGCTATGCTGCGATAAATTATGATTTTGTAAGGGAACAGGCCAATGGCTTCGCCGTTAGATGAACTAATCAATACCCATCAAGAGGCTTTGGATGCAAAGGACCCGTCATCCCGGTTTTGTGTGTTGATCACAATTGATGAACACGATTTTCCCGCCTCAAGGGTATTAACGGTGCGCTCTGTCGAGCACCAGGGCATTTCGCTCTACGTTGATAAATACAGCCCTAAAATTCAGCACTTGCAGAGCAATCCAAATTTTGAACTGTTATTTTTTTGGCCGAGTTTGATGAAGCAATATAAGGTGCGGGGTGATTTCGAACTATATTCCGATGATGAACAAACCGCTGGTTGGATCAATAAACCCTACGCTGGCAGATTGGTTGATCTTTACCACTCACTCGGTAGGGTGCAATCTTCCCCTGTGGATTCATTGGCGACGGTTCAAGCAGAGATCAAGCAACTGGCTGACCAGTACCCGCAACAGCAACTTACCGAAATGCCTGATCAATTGGTCACGCTGCTGCTTAAACCTACCCATATAGGTGCATGGATTAACGTGCAGGAAGATCGGATTCATGATCGCCGAGAGTACAGTTTGGTAGGGGATATCTGGTGTGAGCAAGTATTGGTTCCCTAACGAGTTTGGCTCCAATGCAAGAGGGGGGGAGTAACTATTTGTAGGAATAGTCCATCAAGCCTCATGGTTGGACTATATCGTCGACGGTGCTCGTGATCAGGCCCGGAACGATCAACCGTCACGCTACAGAGTTTGTTGGGAAATTTTTTCAGGTAGTAGCGGCATCACATGTTGTTGCAGCCATTTTGCTAATGGCTGAATAGCTGGGTAACGAATGCCGGTTTCAACGATATAACTCAGGGTGCGAGGGATATCATTCAGGTAACCCGGTTTGTGATCCCTTTGATTGAGTCGGGCAAATATACCCGCTGCCTTTAGGTGACGTTGAATCCCCATCAGATCAAACCAGGTTATAAATTTCTCCGATGAGCAATCTGCCAGATTGCCCCGTTGTTGTTGCTCGCTCAAAAAGAGAAGCGCTTGTTTTTCAATCCATTGGTCAGGCCATTTGATATAGCAATCCTTTAACAGAGAAACCAGATCGTAGGTAATTGGGCCGATGACCGCATCCTGAAAATCGATGATGCCGGGGTTATTGGTATTAGTGACCATAAGGTTGCGACAGTGATAATCCCTATGCACAAAAACCTGTGGTTGTTCCAGTGCGTTGTCGACTAAATATTCAAAGGCATCGCTGAACAGTTGCCGGTCGGATTGGGTTAGGGAGATACCAAGCTGTTTTTCGATCAACCAGTCTGGTAGCAGGTTCATCTCCCGTGTCAGTATTTCTGGGCTGAATATTGGCAGCGGGTAGGCGGGTGTCGCTTCACATTGCTGAATCCTGTGCAGTGCGGATATCGCATCACCATAAAGGCGATCAACAGTGCCTGCCTCGGCACAGGTTAGAGCAGTGCTGTATAGCTGTTCCCCAAGATCAGACAGCAGCATAAAACCGCGTTCTATATCGACCGCAATCACCTCTGGCACATGCAGGTTGTTGGCCGCGAGTGCGGTTGCGATTTCGGTGAACCCCAGAGTGTTTTCCGTATCCGGCGGCGCATCTACCAGAATCCAGCTGGCATTATCCTGACAAGTTCGAAAATAGCGACGGAAACCCGCATCCCCAGTCAGTGCTTCAAGCTTTATCGGATGTTGTGGTTCAAGCCCCTGGGATTTTTGTCGCTTAGCAAGAGGGGGAGTGGCCCAGTCGATCAGTTGGTTCAGCCGGGAACTGGTTTCTGCTTTCGAGTTTTTGGTCATAATGCTTTAGAATCGCCGCTTCACACGGGCATCAACTTTTAGTGGTGCACTGATTGCTTTGAAATGGCTCCGCACTTTGTCCGTACTAAATGCCGCACGTTATGCTTTTAACCCACCCCAAAAAATGATTCGCGATTGTAACTTATTTTTGCGCCGCTGCCGGTTACTGGGCCTGTGGAGCTTGTCACTGTCGTTTAACCTGCTTGCGCAGGATGCTGCGGATACTGGCGATTGGAATGAATCAGCTTTAGTGCAACCTGATGCTGTTTTGAATGAGTTGGTCGTTGATCCCTATTCGTTTCGCTGGTTGCCGATGTCGCAGCTGTCTGCTCCTCAAAAGCAGCAAGTTGCACCCTATTGCCACGGCATTTATATCTACCCCGCCTCCACTGCACCGCTTGCCGAATCGTACGAACCTCAGAACCTGGCGGAGCAACCGATTCAGATATCCGCTGATCAGATTGAACATCAGGGTGATTCTGGTAGCTCCATGTCCGGTAATATTGAAATTAAGCAGGGCTCAAGGAGCTTCACCGCAGATTCATTGGCGATAGGCAGCGATCAGCGCAGGCTAGAGCTGAAAGACCATATTGCGATCAGCGATACCGAAATGGTGCTGTTAGCGAAGCAGGCGGTGGTTGATCTTGACGACAATGAATCTGAACTCACGGATGCGAAATATCTATTATTAGAATCAAAAATGCGCGGAACAGCGCAATTACTTCAGCGTGATGCCGAAAATAAAGTCCGGATTAAACAAGGTTCCTTTAGCAGTTGTGAACCTGGTGATGAATCCTGGGTTTTTTATGCGGATCGGATTGAGCTGAATCTTGATAGTGGTTTTGGCAGCGCCAGCAGTATGCATCTTGAGCTTGGGGGTATCCCGGTTTTTTATGCGCCCTATATCTATTTCCCAATCGATGATCAGCGTCATACAGGGTTTTTGATGCCCAGTATTGGGAGCTCATCCGACGCCGGTTTTGAGCTGGTTACGCCCTACTATCTCAACCTTGCGGATAATTATGATATGACCCTGACACCGCGACTGATGAGTGAGCGCGGCTTGTTGCTGGAGACAGAGTTTCGATATTTGGGTGAGCGGCAACAGGGCTGGGTAGACCTGAGCTGGTTGCCCGGTGATCGGGGTGATATCAATCCCGCATTGGGTTTGCAGCAATACCCCGACCGCTGGCTGGTGGGCTGGCACCACAGTCATCAATTCGGCGATAACTGGACCTCACAGATCAATTTCAACCGGGTCAGTGATATTGATTACTTTCGTGATCTGGATTTTTCAGGCCTGATCTCAGGCAACCCGAATCACCTGGACCAAAGTATCCGGTTAGGGTATGACTCCGCAAGTTGGTCATTGGCGCTGCAATATCAGGATTACCAAACCGTAGACCAGGACCTGACGAGCCCCTATGGCATGCGACCACGTTTGTCACTTGTCGGTAGGGATCTTTTCCAGCAGACACCTTTTGAGTTTGATCTAACGACGGAATATACGGATTTTTATCGCGATAATCTGCTGCTAACGGGTGCAGGCCGGGTGAATGGTAAACGGTTGGTATTGACACCAGAGTTGCGTTATCCATTTGAGTTTTCCTGGGGTTACATTCGGCCTGCGATTAAATACTGGTATCGTAGTTACGACCTAATCGATCAAACCGCCGGTTTTGATCCCGAGCCTGAAGTAGCGGTGCCTGTCGTGAGTCTCGATGCGGGCCTTGCTTTCGAACGTCACTTGGAGGTGAAGGGCGATGATTGGCTGCAAACCCTTGAGCCGCGAATTTATTTCCTAAATGCAGAGCATGAATCTCAAAGTACGTTACCCAATTTCGATAGCGAACTAAACCGTTTCAGTTACGCCCAACTGTTTCGTGATAACCGATTTTCCGGCAGCGACCGAATAGGCGATACTCAACAGCTGAGCCTGGCGATTTCCAGCCAGCTGGTGAATGCCAGTGGTCAGCGGGTTTTGGATGCTGGTCTTGGGCGTATTTTTTATTTTAAAGATAGAGAGGTAAGGCTCAGTGGATTGCCGTCAAACAGTGATATGGCAGACCACTCTCCAGTAGCTGGATACCTGCGTTATTGGTACTCGAACTCCCTGAATTTATCCGTTGGTGCTGCGGCAGATCGGCGTTATCTAACGGATGCGGATATGCAGTTACAGTATCGAAAAGATCACCGCCATCTCATGCGGATCGGTTATCGATTTAGCCGCTCCGATGATCTCAACGAGCGGATTGAACAACCTGGTTTTTCTGGTATTTGGGGAGTAGATGATCGTTGGACACTCGTCGCCCATTGGGACTATGATGTGGCCCAAAATCGAACCCTGGATGCATTGGCCGGTCTTCAATATGACGAGTGTTGCTGGATGACAAGCGTGTACGCCAGAAAATGGATCGCCGATGGGAATCTTTCGAGTGTCGCGGTGCAATCCAAAAATGCTGTGTTTGTACAGTTTCAGTTAAAAGGGTTCGGTGGTATTGGCGACAAGCTAGATCAAATTGTCAGATCAAACATGCCGAATTTTGAATGAAAGCAGAATATATAGTGGGTAAATGGTTGGTGGGTAATATTTTTAAGGTGAAGCAGATACTGGTTTGTGTTCTGTTACTGGGTGGGCTTGCATCCGTAATGAATAGTGCTTTAGTGAGCGCGGAAGTTGAGTGGCTGGATCGCGGTATTGTGATTGTTGAAGACGATGTGATACTACAAAGTCAGTTTGATCAGCAATTAAAAACGATTGAAGATAATATCAAAAATCGCCCCAGGGGTACCCGAAGACCTCCTCAGGATATGATTGAAAAACAGGCCTTGGAAAACCTGATTTTAGAGAGTATTCAGCTACAGATGGCCGATCGACGTGGAATCCGGATTGATGACGAAGAGCTCAACAAAGCTATAGAAGGTATTGCCCGTCAAAATAACATGACGGTGGCTGAGTTTAAGATGGCGCTGCAGGCTGAGGGCGTAAATTATCTCGATGCGCGGGAACGTATCCGCAGAGAGATGCTGGTAAGCCGTGTTCAGCAATGGACCCTACGTAACCGAATTGCGGTTAGCGAGCAGGAAGTAGAAAGCTATTTGAATTCTGAAGAGGGACAAAAACGCCTTTTGACAGAGTATTTGGTATCTCACGTTTTATTGGTAGTACCTACCGGAGCCTCTGTAGAAGAGCTGGCCGCTATTGAGCGGGAAGCCAAAAAAATTGCTGCTGAATTGAAGCAGGGTGCCAGCTTTGTTGAGCTGTCACGGGAAGCCGTACGGGGTTCGTATGCAATACGGTCTAATGATCTAGGTTGGCGTAAAACCATCGAAATTCCTAGCCTGTTTGTAAAGCAGGTTCCCGGCATGAAGGTAGGTGAAGTTGTCGGACCCATTCAAAGTCCCAGCGGATTCCATTTTATTCAGCTTGCTCAAAAACGTGGTGCAGCAGTACATATGGTGGATGAGGTGTTAGCACGTCATATACTACTATCACCGAATGAAGTGCGCGGTGAAGCTGAAACCCAACAATTAGCACAGAGCGTATATGCACGTATAAAAAAAGGTGAAGACTTTGCTGAATTAGCCAAACAGTTTTCCGAAGACCCCGGTTCGGCCCGCGAGGGTGGCGAACTGGGTTGGGCCAGTTACGACAAATATGTGGCTGAATTTTCGGCTGTGGCGAAACAATTGTCCATCGACGAGGTGAGCAGGCCATTTAAAACCCAGTTTGGCTGGCACATCTTGCAAGTACTTGAGCGTCGTAATGAAGACCGTTCAATGGAGTACCAGCACAATCAAATTCGCCGTTTGATATTCAACCGTAAGTACGAAGAAGAAAAATTTAACTGGTTGAGAAAGATCCGCGAAGAAGCGTTTGTAGAGATACTGGAACAAGATACCCAGCCGAGTACCGAGTAGGTGCAGGCATAAATAATAAAATACAAAAACAGGTATTGTTTTTCAATAAGAGCTGATTCCATTAATACCGCATCTAACACCTTGCCCAATACCTTGAATAGCACCTCGCCGTTTCGCATAGCCATTACCGCTGGCGAACCCGCCGGTATTGGCCCCGACCTAATTGTGGCGATAGCCCAGTCAGCAGCACAGCATGAGCTGGTGGTGATCGCTGATGGCAATCTGTTAGAGCAGCGGGCTAAGCAATTAGGCATTCCAATCAGATTGAACCCTGTTCAAATTGATGATGCCGTGAAGATTAATCCGGCAGGGCAGATTAGCTTATTGCATTGCCCTATGGCGAAGCCTGCCATTGCGGGTCAGCTGGATTGTGCAAACGCGGAGTACGTTCTGGAAACACTTGGTATCGCCGCCAACGGTTGTATTAAAGGTCAGTTCGCGGCAATGGTCACCGCCCCCGTCAACAAAGCGGTGATCAACGATGCGGGTATTCCTTTCAGTGGCCATACTGAATTTTTGGAACAACTCACCGGCACCAACAAGGTGGTGATGTTGTTGGCGGCGCAAAAAACCGCGACTGCGCCTGCATTAAGGGTTGCTCTGGCGACTACCCATTTACCCGTTTCAGCGATATCACAGTCCATCACATCGGACTCGTTGCAACAGGTAGTGGAAATTTTTCACAACGCTCTGCAAACCCAGTTTGGCATTGCCGATCCACATATTCTGGTGGCGGGACTGAATCCCCACGCAGGGGAGGGCGGTCATCTCGGACGCGAGGAGATAGAAGTCATAAGCCCTGTACTGGATCAATTACGCCTCAGGGGAATGCATCTTACCGGGCCATTGCCCGCAGATACCCTGTTTACCCCGCCCTATCTGGAGAAGGCCGACGGGGTATTGGCGATGTATCACGATCAGGGTTTACCTGTGCTTAAATACTTGGGATTTGGTCGGGCGGTGAATATTACGTTGGGATTACCGATCATCCGAACCTCTGTCGATCATGGTACAGCACTGGATCTTGCGGGAACCGGAAAAGCCGATGCAGGCAGTTTAACGGCAGCGCTGGAACAGGCTATCGAGATGGCTGCCAGTAGCATCCTTACAACACCCCAATAACCTCCGGGTAATTTAATGACATACTCCACCGATCATCGACCCCGTAAGCGGTTCGGCCAGCATTTTTTGCGGGACGACGGGGTTATTCAGCATATTGTTGATGAAGTGCATCCGCTACCCGGTGATCATCTGGTTGAAATTGGCCCCGGTGAAGGTGTGTTGACCCGGGTATTAGAACGCCCCGATATTGAACTTGATCTGGTTGAAATTGACCGTGACCTGATCGCACATCTGACCGACATGTTTACCGACCAACCCCAGGTAACCATCAATGAAGCCGATGCTCTGAAATTTGATTTCGCGACCTTAAAGCGCGATGGAAAATCGATGCGGCTAGTGGGCAATCTTCCCTACAATATTTCATCACCACTACTGCTGCATCTCGTTGAATACGCGGACGATATTGTCGATATGCATTTTATGCTACAAAAGGAGATGGTTGATCGAATGGCCGCTGAGGTGGGTGGTTCCAACTACGGCCGCTTTACCGTGATGATGCAATATTATTTCGATATCGATTCCCTGTTTGATGTCTACCCCGAAGCCTTTAAACCGCCACCAAAAGTGATGTCTGCGGTGGTGCGGGTCGTGCCCCGTGAATCGCTACTGCCATTGGCGGATGCTAAGGTTTTTGAAGAGCTGGTCAAACAGGCTTTTAGTCAACGCCGCAAGAAAATTCGTAACACCCTGGGTAAATGGTTTACCGCCGAACAGATGCAAGCCTGTGGCCTTGATGAGACGGTTCGACCCCAGCAAGTGCCGGTAAAAACCTATGTGAATCTCGCGAATGCACTGTTCGAGCGGCGCCAAAAAAAGTGTTGATTAGGCTGAATAGATAATGGCCACCTACGCCGTAGGTGATATTCAAGGTTGCTACGAGCCACTGCGACGATTGCTGGATCAAGTCAACTTTGATCCCTCGGTAGATCGTCTGTGGGCGGTGGGTGATCTGGTTAATCGTGGCCCTGATTCCCTCAAAGTACTGCGTTTTTTAAAATCACTGGGGCCGCAGTTTACAGCTGTACTAGGTAATCATGATCTACATCTACTGGCCCTGTATCGCGGCATTAAAAACCCTGCAAAAGCACCCACGCTGCGACAAGTATTAGAAGCACAAGATTGCGATGAACTGTTGGACTGGCTCAAAAGCTGGCCTCTAGCTTATGCGGAAACCATTAATGGCCGCGCTTACTTGATGGTACACGCGGGCGTGCCGCCAAACTGGTCTATTGAACAAACTCTGCAGCGATCTGAAGAAGTTGAACATGTGCTCCAGGGGAAGAAGAGTAGCGGCCAGTTTCTAACTGAAATGTATGGCGATTTACCCAGTCGATGGCATGATAATCTTGATGGCTATGCACGTCTTCGATTCATTACCAACAGCCTGACACGAATGCGTTTTTGTAAGGCGGATGGCGAACTGGAGTTAACCACCAAAACAGGGGTTGAGACCGCACCTTCCGGGTACCACCCCTGGTTTAGCTACCCTCGAAATGATCACGGTAAAACGCAGATTGTTTTTGGGCACTGGGCATCACTCGATGGTGATACAGGAGGTTCAGCGACGATACATGGTCTTGATACTGGTTGCGTTTGGGGAAAACAACTTACGATGATGAGGCTTGAAGATCAGCAGCGCTTCTCAACAGCTTGTTTTAACAAGTTATGATCGCCTCAAGCCATGAGGTTTTGATGGCGCAGTGCACGATTGTCTAGCGAGGATGGGTGCTCAGGCAAAGTTTCTCATCAACAGACAGTGCTCAAAGGAATCATTCAACTCAACAGGAATCCGTACCTGATGACCGGAGCCTGGCGCAACCTGCATTGATTTTCCGCTAAGGTTCTCGATCGCAGCCAACTTAAAGGTTGAATTACCCGATGGTGTCATCAATTCAACAGAATCCCCCACTGAAAAACGGTTTTTGACCTCAATCGTCAAAAAAGTCCCATCGTTGTCGATTACTTCACCAACAAACTGTTGTCGGGTAGAGCTGGAGTTGCCTAGTTCGTAGTTTTGATACTTGTCGTGAACATGGCGGCGGTAAAACCCCTCGGTATAGCCACGGCTAGCGAGCTTTTCCAGATCGTCCATTAGCTCCATATTGAAGGGTCGCTTCGCGGTGGCATCTTCAATGGCCTGGCGATAGAGTTGCGCGGTTCGCGCCGCATAATAGTGGGATTTGGTGCGTCCTTCTATTTTTAAAGAATCGATGCCAATATCGACAAATTGCTGAACATGTTGAATCGCCCGCAGGTCCTTTGAGTTCATAATGTAGGTGCCGTGCTCATCCTCAAAGGCAGGCATGTACTGGTCATCTCTACCCGCTTCCTGCAGCAGGTAGACTTCATCCGTGGTGCTGCCCGATCCCAGTTGTGGCAAGGATTCAGTAGCCACAGGTTCAGCGAGCTGAACCATGTTGTTGCTCTGTTTGGCGATAATATCCCCCGATGCAGTTTGTTCCGCATCATGGGCCTGATATTTCCAGCGGCATGCGTTGGTGCATGCACCCTGATTGGAGTCCCGGTGGTTAATGTATCCTGATAACAAACAGCGACCGGAATAAGCAATACACAAAGCACCGTGAACAAATAGCTCCAGTTCAATTTCCGGACACTCCTGACGGATCTCACGGATCTCATCGAGTGATAGTTCACGGGACAGGATGATGCGTTTGACGCCGAGTTTATGCCAGAACTTTACCGCAGCATAATTCACCACATTGGCTTGAACGGAAAGGTGGATGGCCATTTCCGGCCAGCGTTCACGCACCATCATAATCAGGCCTGGGTCCGACATAATCAGCGCATCCGGGCCCAACTCGATGATCGGCTCCAGGTCCGACATGAAAGTCTTCACCTTGCTATTGTGGGGAGCGATATTGTTGACTAGATAGAACTGGTGGCCAAGCCGGTGCGCTTCCTCAATGCCTGTAGCGAGATTTGAAAGGTTGAATTCATTATTTCTAACCCGCAGGCTATAGCGTGGTTGCCCCGCGTAAACCGCATTTGCGCCGTAGGCATAGGCAAATCGCATGCTTTTGAGGGAACCAGCGGGTGATAATAATTCGGTCATTGGTTTAACAGGTTCTTTAAGAGTCTGTTGGAAGGGTCATAGAAAGGGCGCAGTATATTACATGCGCGATAGCAACTCATAGTCATGACCCTTGATACATTGATGCTAAAGAACACCATGCGGAGGCCGGGCGCCTGTTGAAGTTTTTATGATTCAAGCGTATAAACTACCTATCGAAAAATAAATACAAGAACAATCAAGCAACGTGAGGAAGTGATGACTACAACCAGTTTAAGCAAGGGCGATGAATTTGTAATTGGTATGCCTGGGAGCGCTAATATTGCTACTGTGTCGGTAGGGCTCGGCTGGGATGTGAGTAAGATCCGCTCGAAGGGGCTCTTTGGTATTGGAGCTGGCGAGAAAAAAGCAGCGGTTGATCTTGACGCATCCTGTATCTTGTTTGATAGCAATAAACAAATGACGGATCAGGTTTCGTTTCAGCAACTAACCACAAAGTGTGGTTCTGTTGAACACACTGGTGATAACAAAACCGGCGATGCACCGGGTGCGGATGAAGTTATCAACGTAAATTTGTCTAAAATTCCAGCAAATGTGGAAGCACTGGTATTTACCGTTAATTGCTTTTCAGAGTTGAATTTTGAGCAGATTACGGCGGCGTTTATCAGTATTTTTGATACCGTAAATAATAGCGAGATTGCGCGATTTGACCTCTCTATGGATGGGGGAGATCACACCGGACTGATTGTTGGTAAATTATTCCGGAAGGATGAAGGTTGGGTCTTTCAGGCTATTGAGAACTTCGAAGATGGGCATACTTACGTTAAGCTGATTCCGGCAATCGAAAAATTGTTATAGGGCATGCAGCATAACAAGCTGTAGGTTGTATTCTATAGCTCGATAAAAAAGGTGAGATGGCTCAACGCCGATCACCTTTTTTTATGGCTGGGTTTTGTGTTTTCGTATTATTTTCAAAATAGCTTCTAATTCGCACGTTGCATGACATGGCTGATTCCTCACTTGAAATATGGGGGCTGTTTTTTAGTGCGCTCATTTCTTCGACACTCCTACCCGGTGGCTCGGAACTAGTACTTGGCTACTTGCTAACTAGTGATCGATTTCCAACTGGATTGCTTGTCGCTATTGCAACATTGGGAAATAGTTTGGGCGCGATGCTCACGTGGTTAATGGGGTTTCTAATTGCGACCAGGTTTGGTTCCGATCGAGTGGCCAACCGCCTTTCTGCAAAAGCGATTGATTCAGTGCAGAGCTGGGGCGCGGTGGTGTTATTGTTTTCCTGGGTGCCGCTATTAGGGGATGGTCTGTGTCTGGCTGCGGGCTGGCTAAGGCTGGGTGCCTGGCGTTGTTTGACCGCGATTGTTATTGGGAAAGCAGGACGTTACGCGGTGATAGCCTATGTGCTTGCGCCTTAAGTATGCCTCAATTCTGCCTAAGTTAGACTCTAGTTATGGCGTAGCGGTTGCTGAACTGGAAATTTCATCAAGCTTGTTTTGCATACCGGCAATGGTTTTCATCAGCTTATCTAGGGTACGGTTTGTTTGCACACGGAATGAATCGATCGCCACAATGGCTTCCTCATTGCCCTGCACTTTTTGGGTTAATGGTGTTAGATCTGTTGATTTTTGCTGTTTAGGTAATGTTCCAATCTGACTTTCTAATTTTGAAATCTGAGCTGTCAACTTATTGGTTGTAGTGTTGATCTGTTGGTTAGTGGTAGAGATAGACTGGGATACTTCTTTGAGTTTTTCTTCCTGGGAACGGTCTGTTTTTTTGCTTTGGTTGGAAACATCAGTAAGCTTTTTTGATAATTCTGTATGGTTGGCCTTTGCTGTGGTAATACTTTTTTCATTCGCAGCAATAAGCTTACGGTGTTTTTGATAGTTGCCCCACAGTTTGCGGATTTCTGAATCATATAAACTCAATTTTTGTTGAACGGAACCACCGGGCTGGTTCAATACCTGGTCGGTTAATTCTAACTGTTCGTTGACCGCTTCCAGGTTTGAGAGAGCATGATCCAGTTTTGCCTGGGTTGAGCTTAACTGGTTGGTCAATGTGTAGCCCCAATAACCGCCAGCACCGCTGACCAGGATAAGTAGCAATGCTACGATATAAACAGCCAGATTGCCGCCACTCCCATTAGTAGTGGAATGACTAGCGGCGGAATGACTACCTTTCTTGCGCCGTTGGAACGAAGCCACCTCATCTTTAGCGGGTACCATAGAGTTCGCAGGTTTTTTGGCGGGTTGTGCTGGTTTTACAGGACGTTGAGGAGACATACTTCACTGAAATCTAGGCTGGCGGTTTAAAATGGCATCGGCTGGGTAATTCTAGCCTGATGATCAGAGTCATCACACTGATCATCAGGCTAGAATGCTCAATAGTAACGAATATCGATCACCAGTTTAACTGGTTTTTTAGCTAGCTTCTTCAGCAAGCTTGGCGGTGATCTGTTTTCGTAGCTGTGGTTTGAGAATTTTCCCCACTGGGTTACGTGGGATCATATCGGTCTGCTCAATACGTTCAGGTAGTTTGTACACTGCTGTACCGATATCTGTCATAAAGTCGGTAAGCTCCTTAAGCGCTGGCATTTCATTGGGGTCTTTAGGTACTACGTATATACAGGTGCGTTCGCCTAGTACTTCATCGGGCATGCCGACGGCCGCAACGTCCAGAACTTTTTCATGACCCTGAAGCATGTTTTCGATCTCCTGGGCGCTGATATTGTTGCCGCCCCGAATAATGATATCTTTGCACCGATCAAAAAAGCTGATGTAACCACCCTCCTCAATTTTAAATAGGTCACCGGTATAGAAATATCCATCCTTATCGAAGCTGGCTTCGTTGATATCGTCCCGCTTGAAATAGCCAGGAAATACATTGGGGCCTTTATAGGCTAGCTGCCCGACTTTCCCGACCTTGGTAAGTACCTCATCGCTGTCGAAATCAACAATTTTTGTATCGATATTTTTGATCAGCCAGTCTCGGCTTTTATCGCCGTAATTGGGGTAGAATCGCGCGCGTTTTTCCATCTCTTGAATATCGTCTACTCCAACCATCAAAGCGGTGCCTTCGGTCTGGCCCCAGCCGCAGGAAATATCGATATCCCAACGTCGTTTGAACTCCTGTAATGACCAGACAGATGGTGCCGCAGAGCCCGTCATCACGCGCTTAAGTGAGCTCAAATCAAATTGATCAGCCTGTGGGTGTTTAAGGATCATATTCAGTACAGTGGGTACAAATATGGTACGGGTAGCGCGCTCGTCTTTGATCTGCTCCAGACACATCGCAACGTCAAGGGGGTGATGCATCAGCAACGTACTACCGCTGAGTAACCACAGAATAAGGCCGATCCCAACACCGGTCATATTCACAACCGGCGCACAGCAAAGAATAGTTTCCTGCTCATCAGATAAACCGATTACCGCATTGCGTAAAATCGCGCCCTGTACAAACCAGTTGTTGTGACTCATTGGGCAACCCTTGGGGTGGGATTCAGTACCCGAAGACCAGCACAGGGTAAATACATCATTTGAATCACAGGGTATTTGATCTAGTCGTGCGGTGTCTGCGACGCCATGGCTCATGTCGCGGATTTTATCGAGGGTGATGATATGCGTAAGTTGGGGTAATTTGGGTTGGGAGTGCTGGATCATTTCAACATGACTGAAACGGTTAAATTTCTCAACTGTGATCATGATTTTTGCTTCTGTCAGCCCGGCGATATATTCCAGCTCAGAGTTACGCCACTGCACGGGCATCGGTGCAAAAATGGCTCCCGCTCGAGTGATCGCCATATAAGTCATAATCAGCTCAATCGTGTTCGGTAGCTGGACAATGATGATGTCATCTTTTTTGACCTGGTACTGCTCGATCAGTTCGGTAGCTAAGGCATCGATACGGGTTTCAAGGTTTTTGTAGGTGATTCGCTCTCCCGGAAACCCAACCAGATCCATCTTGTTAGGTGGATCAATCAGTGCGGTAACATTCGGTTTGTCCGCGACATTCTGCTTAAAAAGATCGAGAAAAGTCTCACTTCCCCAGTCGCCGCTGGCAGTGTAGTGACTGATGTCTCTCTGTGAACTAAGAATCATTCTAAATCTCTCTCTATATTATTGTTGTTTTGACCCTGCGCCTGAGGTTGCAGGGTTAGGGGTATATTGTCAACCTTGGATAGTGCTGAGAAGAGCCCTGTGAAAGGTGCTGAAAACAATAGTGAATGAAGTATGCAAACGGTATCATGCGTTCACTTTAAAATGCTTCTAACAAGCTTGAAAGCGAACAAAAACCAGGAACCCAAACCTATGCCAGAATTCTCTCCAGCCGAACTTGACTCCGTAGTTTCGCTTAGCGAAGACCTGCTATCCCGAGCCTCCGTCACGCCAGAAGATGCAGGCTGTCAGCAGTTGATTGCTGAGCAGCTTTCAGCCTCCGGCTTTAACATTGAGCATATGCGGTTTGGTGAGGTGGATAACATTTGGGCTCGGCGTGGCGATCAATCGCCTTTGTTTGTATTCCTGGGGCACACCGATGTTGTGCCGGTGGGAGATGAAGCCGCCTGGGACAGCCCGCCCTTTGAACCAACTATCAACGGTACCCGGCTGACCGCGCGTGGCGCAGCGGATATGAAAGGTAGTGTTGCCGCCATGGTCATCGCGATGGAGAAATTTGCTGAATTACATTCCGACCATATTGGCTCAATGGCTATGTTATTGACCAGTGATGAAGAAGGTCCCGCTGTAGATGGCACCATCAAAGTAATCGAAACATTGCAGGCTCGTGGCGAACAGATCGACTGGTGTCTGGTGGGCGAACCCTCCAGCACCAGCAAAGTAGGAGATGTGGTTAAGGCCGGTAGACGCGGCTCATTGGGTGCCGAACTCACGGTAAAAGGCATTCAAGGTCATGTGGCCTATCCTCATCTGGCTGAAAACCCTATTCATAAGGTTGCTCCGGTACTCGCAAAACTAGCCGCAGAGCAGTGGGATGCGGGTAACGAATTTTTCCCCGCAACCAGCTTTCAGATATCCAATATCAACTCCGGTACCGGTGCCACCAACGTCATCCCCGGCGATGCGAAGATTGTATTTAATTTTCGTTTTTCTACCGAGCAAACCCCGGAACAGTTAATACAACGTACCGAAAAAATATTTGCAGAATTTGATCTGAAATACGAAATTGATTGGACCGTAAATGGCATGCCATTTTTAACCAGTGATGGCCCACTTGTGGATGCGGTAGTGTCTGGGATTAAAAAAATAACTGGGCTGGATACTGAACTATCAACCGCCGGCGGTACTTCCGATGGTCGTTTTGTCGCACCTACCGGAGCCGCAGTGGTTGAGCTTGGCCCCTGCAACGCAACCATTCATAAAGTGAATGAATGGGTCGACACCGATGATTTAAAACAACTGACCAAAATTTATTTTGAGATTTTGCATAACCTGCTGGCTGCGTAATTTACGTTTGTGAAACGATTGCTCCATAGACTCAGCCACTCACTGAAGCGGTTAATCAGTAACCCGCGTAGAAACGTTATTCTGTTTATGGTTGGTGCGTCGGTTTTTTTTGTTGGCCTGGGATTGATTCTTGTGGCTGGGCAATTGATGCCAGAAGGGGAGATGGCAGAGTGGGTTGCGTTACTGGGGCTGCTGGTGCTTGGAGTGGGTATGGTCATGACATTTATCTATTACATCGCTATATTGTGGAACAGGATCGCTGGTTTTATATTCCGCGATTAATTATTGATGGCGGCTTTCCTGCGTACCGGTAACCAATTTATCGGTTGCTTTAACCTGCGTTAATAACGGCAGTCAGCAGCTGTATTACAATAATAAAAAGGATGGTTTTGATGACAAATTTTACGACTCCCAATTTTTCCCTCGACCTCAGCGGAGATGTCGCCTTTGTAACCGGCACGACCGCAGGACTGGGCGATCGTTTTGCCCGTGTACTGGCCAAGTGTGGCGCCAAAGTCGTGTTAACCGGACGACGGATTGAGCGGCTTCAAAAACTGGCAGAAGAGATTCGTGCAGATGGTGGCATCTGCGAGCCCATCGCGTTGGATATGACAGATCGGGACAACATCAAATCCGCCGTAGCCGAGGCAGAGAAAAAATTGGGGCTGATTACAATTCTGGTCAACAACGCCGGTATCCCCGATGCACAGCGCGCCACTAAAATGTCCGATCAATTAATTGATAATGTCTTCGACACCAACCTGGTTGGCCCATACGTCCTGTCATGCGAAGTCGCTCGGCGATTGATGAAAGAAAAACGTCCGGGCCGCATCGTTAATATATCTTCCATTGCTGCATTCAACATCGGAACCCAGTCAAGTGCATCTCTGTACGCCACAACCAAAGCCGGGGTGATTCGAATGACCGAAGCGTTAGCGGTAGAGTGGGCACCCTTTAATATCAACGTGAACGCCATTGCTCCAGGGGCGTTCAGGACTGAGATGACCGAGGGCAAAATCGAACGGGTGGGTGATTTTAGTGATACATTTCCACGCAAACGGATGTGTGAACCCGCTCAACTGGATAGCACCTTGCTGTTTTTGGTTTCACCCTCTTCTGAATGTGTGACCGGCACTTTCATCAAAGTGGATGATGGGCAAAGCTCGCGTTAGCGTTCTCCAGGCGCGGCGTAGTTCTCGGTTATTTTATCTGCTTGTATTCGCTGGTCGGGAGTTATTGATTGATAACTGGCGACAATAGATGGTTGGTTCGCTCAGCAATATTTACCCTGCGCTCGACTCCTGAACTTTTTGGATGGACGATCTGATTGGCACATGGAAGAGGTTTCTTTAGTCGTTAATGTAAGCGCCGTTAAATCGGCGCTGTAACCTGAAAGTTGATCGTGTAAAAAATCAATTTGTTCAGCGGTAGCGAGGTCGTGAATCCTCTGTGTAAGATGAAAATAGCTTGTTTTAGCCTGTTCCAGTGCGGTTTTGTAAGTTTGCGTGTAGTGATGCTCTGGGTATAGCCATACCGCCCTGAGGTAATTTTCTGTTTCTGCCTGCGAAGGTTGTGCGGCGAGAAACCGGATCAGTTCAAGGTTTATCCTGGTCCGGTTATCCTGGCTAAGCGCGCCAATATCAGTCATGTTTTTAATTTGACCAGTGATTAAATCTTGTTGCTGACCCGTCAGATCACCATAACCTTTTTCAAATTGTTCAACCGCTTTCTCTATCCGGTAATCGAGTTTTTTATGGGTGGAATAGGTCAGGTATTCGTACCGTTCTTCAAGATCATCGGCAAGCTGGTCTGCAAGGTACTTGAGCTGCTGCTGATCAAGGCTGCGCAGCACGGTTGAAATGGCAGGTAACGTCTGCTCAATGATTTCAACATAGTGCTGTTTGAGCTGTTCTTCAGCCCAAATCAAATCAGCCTGGGTTATTGGATTGCTGGATCGCTTTATAGTGTTATTCAGCAAAACGACATAATTTGGAAGCTGGGTCGTGCGGTGCCAGTGGTGCAGATCTGCAATTTCAAGTTTAAGTGTGCTTGTTTGTGGTGAAGTTAAATCCAGATAATGATCCGCTCTATTGAGCAGCAACCAGTCGAGCTGATTATAGGCAAATTGAAGGCTACTGCATGAGCTGATCAGCAGGCACGAGATCAACCACAGGGTGATATTTTTGGTCACTCGAACAGCTGTAACGGAATACATCTGATGCGCCTAAACGGGTATAGGGTTTTTTAGTATGTTTTGTGGAGAGGGATAAATCAAACCCTTGCTAACTGCTGAAAAAACGCTAGACAAGGGTTTTGGTTCATGGCGAGAGATAATCTGATTTGTGACGCCCAGGCCAGCCTGAGCGTTTGCCTCACATTCGTTTACGAGACCAGCTCAAAATCATCCAGATTAGGTTCGGCCATGGTTGCGCGGAACTGTTTCATCGACCAAGGCCAGGCTGCGGGTACGCCACGGTCATCCAGATACCAGCTATCACAACCGGATACCCAAACGGTTTTTTTTGTGGCTTCAACGCGATCTGCTTCGGTACGGTCGAGGGCTTCTTTTTTAGCTGAAAATTGTTTGAAATCACCCTGTTTGATGTGATCAATCAGCTTCATGAAATAGGCGAACTGGATATCCGCAACGTCAATCAGTGAGAAATTACCAACCGGGCCATTAGGACCATTCAATAAAATGAGGTTCGGAAACTCGGGAATCGAAACCGAAAGATAGGCTGAGGGTCGCTCTCTCCATGCCTGTTCCAGTGTGATGCCGTTATTGCCGGTTACCTCAATGGGTCGCAGGAATTGATCGACCTTGAAGCCGGTTGAGATCACCAGCACATCCAGCTTGTGCAGCTTACCATCGGCGGTACGAATACCCTCAGGTTCAATCCCGGTGATCTTATCCGTCACCAGTTCAGTATCCGGGTGCTGGATCGCATCGTAATAGTTGTCGGACATAATTAGCCGCTTGCAGGCAGCCTGATAGTCGGGTCGTAGTTTTTCGCGTAATACTGGGTCCTTAATATTTTGCTCAAGGTTATCCAACGTCAGCTCCGCAATCATAGCTAGGGCTTCTGGGTTTTCGCCGACCACAGCGGATGAAAAACCACCCTCAGACAACTCCGCATTTTCCGCGCGGATTTTATCCAGAAGCTCAGGGTTATCACGGAAATTTTTCTTCTCTTCCTCAGTGTATGCAGGATTGGGGCGGGGCATAATCCATTGAGCTGTACGCTGAAACTGCTCCAGTTTTTTAACCTTTCCAGACAGGGCGCCCACAACCTGTATCGCGGTTGAACCAGTACCGATAATGCCAACGCGTTTATCCTCAAGGGGTACGCTGTGATCCCAGCGAGCAGTGTGGAACAGGGTGCCTTTAAAGCTGTTTATGCCCGGAATATCAGGCATAGAAGGTCGATGAAGTACGCCAGTTGCACCGATTACAAAATCCGCCTCATCCAGGTCACCATTCTTTGTTTTAAGGTGCCAGCGGCCATTACGGAAGACCATAGAAGCGATCTCGGTATCGAATTTAACGTGCTGGTACACGCCGAATCGATCAGCAACACTCTGCAGATATTCATATATTTCAGCACCGGGTGAGCAGGCATGGCTCCAGTCCGGGTTCGGCGCAAAGTCATAACAGTAAAAATGCGAAGGTACATCGCAGGCAACGCCTGGATATTGGTTCTCACGCCAGGTGCCGCCCAGGCTCTTGGCCTTTTCATAGAGCGTGAAATTGGTGAAACCAGCTTCTCTCAACTTAACGGCGCTGAGTATCCCCGCCATTCCGCCGCCGATTATGACGAACCTGGTGTCCTTGTCCTGTGGGTGATTGCTCATTGCATTTATCCTCCTGGATAGTTCTTATTATTCTAAAGTCACTTTCTTGTGATTGCCTTGTAGCTATATTTTGAGCGTAAAATCGTATTCAATTTACCCGGTAGCGTAACAGGGTTTATTGACTTAGGGCATGAAATTCGTCAGGTTTCTCTTAAATATGGATGTGATATAAAGTGGTTGAGTGAACCGACATCGCATACATTACTATATGGGAAGCACTACTCAACAATAATTAGAATAATAAATTAGGTGGCTTGTATGGAATGGAAAGCCCCCGTTTTTCTAAACAAAAATCGGGTATAAAAATACCTGCATTAATACAGGTTGGTGTAGAGCGTTTTGAATTATGTGGTCCCGATATTGATGAACTGGATTGTAAGTTAGAATAAATAGGGCGGATGGATGCCAAAACGATTGATGGAAATAATGGCGTGTAAAAATGCCGCTTTTTGGTTTTTTTCACAGCCTCGTTAAGCAAATAAAAAAAAGGAGAAAAATATAGTGAAATTTAAACTTTGCGGGCTATTTGGAATCTTGCTGTCTTCACAAGTAGCAGCAACAGACTATACCGGGAAGATCCAAGGTCTTGTACTTTATCAGATTTCAACCACATCCCCCCCTATTCTATTCATCACGGCAACTTCAGGTGTTACAGGTACCGATTGCAATACGACAAATAGATATACCATCCATCTAGATAATGACTACGGAAAAGCAATTTATTCTTTACTTCTCACCGCTTATGCAACAGGCGAGCCTGTTAGACTGAAAGGCTTGGGGACCTGTAATAATTTTGGCAATGCCGAAGATTTACGCTATATGTGTACCGAAAATGGCCCATGCTAAAAAATCAACCTGGCTGATGAACTTCCTTGGGCGCCTGGTCAACCTTGGGAAGTCCACTCGATGAGGCATGGTAAATGCTACTCGACGATCGATGCGGTGCCTGGTGTGCGATAAAAAGGACAGGCTCTATTCCCGTGGGTTTTATAAAGCTTTCTCCGGCGGGTCACGGGAGTGTTCCCTGGGTAATATAGCCACAGGGAAGCGGAGTAGGCTTTTGTCGCTTAGTTAAAGTGCCCGTTACATTGGGGCGCTTCAATCCGCTCTCATTTTTGTATCATCCCTGGGGAAGAGGTAGCAAGGAAAGCACCAGCGGGTTAATCCATCAGTACTTCCCCGAAACAGCAGGTGCGGAAAAATTGACCCAACAATAATGCAACCGTATTGCAGATAGAACCAACAGCGGGCCGAGAAAACGATACGGCTCTAAAACACCAGCGGAAATGCGCCGTGGGAGATGAACACCATTGTTGCGGTTCGAACTTGATACTAGGGTTTAGTTATCTAACCAACATTAAATAGGCTGGGTTTGGAGCACCTGAATAAGTGGGGATATTGGAGCAGTCCATAGTACCTCCTTGGTCTGAATACATTAAGGTAACACTTTTGTCGTGGGTCATTGAGCTTACAGCGGTTGAAAACCATAGCGAACATGTGACTGTATCTATCCCTTCGGTACCATCGGTTTTGCATATCCTCGTATAATCGTTTCTCCAGCTACCTTTAATCATCACATTATTGCTCGAATCTATATAGATATTGCTTATTGTTCCACTACACCATATGTTGGCGGCGTTGCATGTGGAAGATATAAATATCAACCCTATAAGTAAAAAACGAACCCTCATATCATTCTCCCAAATTTGCGTTATGGTCACCCATCACGTTTGTGGATGGTTTTAATTAACAAGTGATTACTTAAGTCATTCAGCAGTTCTGTCGCGAAATAACCGAGACCAAATTAAATTACGGTCGCTTGTTATGTTTTACTTGCGTTAGCTGACAGAACTATACATGTAATTGTATCAGCGGGCGCAGTTTGGTCGTGATCGAGCACTATGCTTAATTCCTCACCAGTTTTACTGGCCGCCAAGATATATGCCCAAATAGCTTTAGCGTAATTATCATCGGTAAAATTAATTTGAGCTCGATTATGGCTGCACGTATCTGGGAGAGAGCTACTTGTAACATAACCAACTCCATTGTTTAAAAATAGATGCCAATTATTTAAATTGGCAGTCCAAAACCTATCGGCATATGAGATGGACGTAATGAGACATAACAACAGAATGGGAAACACCTTGGTCATAATTTATTAATCCACGATTAGAGTTATTTTTGGCGATATGTGTATTTGTAACAAAACAACTTTTTCTCGGTTCTGATCAAAGAGAAAAATTTTCGTCTTCCGGCTTTCAATACTGTCAACTGTCAACTGTCAACTCGATACAGCCAATTTTGGAAACCACGAATTGGGTTACACCCCAATGGGGTGAGTGAGCATGGTCGCTGGTTGAAATCAATCGAACTACGCGTTCGCGTACTTTTTTGAATATCCGGATTGTCTGTTCATTAGCCTCCAATCAACCCAGGGGCGATTCAGAATGAAAGTGCATGCACAACCGGACGATTAGCAATGCAATCAGCCTCAATTTTGTCATAACCCACTGATACTGTAGCGCCAGAAGTTTTAGCTGCTAGTAACATAGAATAGTAGCGGTCTCTTTGTTTTTCTGTGAGAGCATGGGACAGAGCGAAAAAATCATCAGAGCATTTGTGATCAATAGGCATTGAGTCCAGTCCAAAATATATAGTGCTATTGTTATAAACTTTTACCCAGCTGACTTTTGATGAATGGTTTCCGGTGTAAGCTGCCAAGCAGGGGAAAGCGAGCATAAGAAGCGTAAATATAAAAGAATTTTTCATGTTGGTTTTCCATTTTTGTGAACATAATGCTGACTGGCCTGATTACTAAAAGGCGGGCTGGTTCAATACTTTGTGAATTGTATAAGTTTAGATGTTGCTCAATTCTCCTCGTCTGATTGTAGCGCGCTGCTGTCGTTTTCTACAACGAAACCCTTGGCACGTTGATGATGGGCAGGAGGATTGATAAGCGACTAGTTTTACCCAAGAACACCGAGGTAATATTTATTTTTTTTGCTCAACCCGCCTGCATTTTTTTAGCTCCCATATCTCTCCTTGGTCGGGTGTCACCGGCGTTTCTTGTGGTGATACACCAATAGTTTCTTTGCGTAGTTGGTGAACCAATTTGCACATGGTGGGTTTTCCAACGTCCGTGGTATCAGTGGTTTCAAACCGAAATTCAGGGCTAAAAGCTGCCCTTGTTCGGCTATTTATTGACCGCAAACAAGGGCCGGTCAAGATTGGATTGTTATATTCAGTCTATCCGCTCAACCACGTATAGATAACACACGCCACTAGAATTCTTTGAGCTGTCATTAACCCGAACGTTTAGTTCCTTGCCTGCTAGCTGAGACGCTAAAACAATAGATTGTGAAAATTTTCCGTCTTCACCTTCGGGGAATGCTATTGCTACTAGCCCATCGTTGGTCGGGCATGAGCCGGCGGAAGAAAAACCATTGATCGAAAATGTCCCATTGCTGCTCTGTCTCCAATATATCCCTTTTACTGGTCCGCTCGAAAAGTAAACATCGGCTGTGGCTGGCAGGGCGAGTATAAATAGTACAGTAGGGAAAATATTTTTTATTGATTTGTTCATTCTATAACCCTTGTTTTGTCACTTGCTTAGCACCATAGCTCAGGAGCGTGATACCACGCCATAAGAGGTCTAAATTTCACCAAAAACGCGACGCGGTATTACGTCGCCTGGAGCCACTTGTATGGCATTTATTGTTTGATTTTTCTACTTTATTTGAATTTGATTTACCTGCGCAATACCATTTTCACAATTCGATACCCAAAGATTAACCTCTGCTTTAGCATATTTTGCAGAAAGCAATGAGCTCGTTACCCTATCCATAAACACATTATCATCGACTGCGGTCCATTCAGCCATTGTTGATCCACATGTAGAGTCAACCACCTCATCAAATACCACCCTAACACCCCAATCAGGATGTAGGTCAATTCGTTGAATGGTTGACCAGCCAGACCAACCTGTAGCATTTACAATGGATGAAAATAGAACGCTCGTAAATGCTAATAATATTATTTTAGTTTTCAATATTAATACCTCTTGTTTTTTATTGATTTTATAATTTCCATTGTGCTCCTGCTTTTTTTTATCGTAAACCTAAGCAATTCAAGCCTATGCTGATATCCATATCCGATAAACTTGTATGGGTTTTCAGGTATAGATAAAAGGGCTGCAAGTATCTGCGTGTATCGTAAGTGGTCAGTGAATGAAGTGCGGATTCCCGGTCCAAAAGAGGTGCGGGTATGCATGATTATTTAGGCGATTAATTTTGTATATCTCTGCCGAAATTCTCTCGCCGTAGCACCTGCAATCTATTCATTACTTCTTGTTTGTTTACGCGCGGTTTTGTCTCATAACCCGAAGGATCACTGGAGGCTCGCAAGGAAGAGCGATTACTACTGCTATTAAATGCAGTAGGTAGGGGGTTAGCGCTGGGGAGGGCGTTGTTGCTACGTGTTTTGCTAAGCTCCAGCCGCACAGTTTGTTCAGCATGCAATACGAGTACATGATCACGTTTTACCGCATACAGCCTTGTTTGATCCGATAACGGTTCGCCGATACGGTATAGCCGACTCTGTCCTGTTTTATTCTTGATCATCGCCGTTGCCTTGCTGGGCTCAGAGGATAGAAATACACCCTCAAGTGTTAAATTAAGCGGTGCTTCAGGTGCCGTACTTTTCCGTGGAGATGGTGCGGGGGAGAGTACCTCTGTTATAGGTTTTCTAGCTACCACAGAGTCATTCGTGGGTACCGCGCTGCTGAGTGAAGACAGCGGTGGTACCTCGGTCTCCACCGGGTGAGGATTTGTGTCCGAAAAAAAATAGGATAGATATAACCCAATGCCTGTAGCGGTTAATCCCGCGAAAACTAATCCGCTATATCTTAACCTTGAACGTAATGATTTTTGTTTCACCGTCAACCTCAAAATCTCCCCAGAGGATATTAGTGGACCTTAAATTTATTAAAAGTGCAACGCGGTTAAGAAAAAATTTAGTACGTCCTGATGGTAAATGAATAGGTCTGCAGATAAAGATAAAGATAAAGATAAAGATACAAGCACTTCAACTTTAACTGGCATTCGTTTGGCAGCATTTCTGATAATTTCATTGAGAGCCCAACAAAATACTAAGTAAATAATCTAAACTTGACAAGGGCGAATACAGCTCCGTAAGATCGATGCATTGTTCGCTTTATAGTGATCGTATTTCTCGGATTTACCCCGCTCAAGGATGACGCAATGACTCAGCACCAGAAGCCCACTTTCCTTTTTTGTTGCCTCTTCGCTTTTTTGTCGCTTGTTAGTAGCTTTACCGCACGGGCTGACGTACTCGATATCCTAACCCCTCTGTTTGCAATATTTGCACAGCAGGCCGCCGACAATGGAGTGATCACCGCGTCACCGGCGATCACTGCTAACGGCAACTACGAGCTCAGCTGGTATGACGATGAAGGATTGTCCTACCTGCAGGAACGCGCAGCGGACGGTACCTGGGCCAGCCTCACCACAGCTACCGGCGGGGCTGGGTATATTTACCATGATGTGACGGGTAAGGCTCAGGGGGCATATCAATATCGCCTGCGATATACCTGCACAAGCAACTGCCCAACGGTGACGGATGACGAATACGATATCGTAGTGGTAGTGACCGCAGAAGCGGTGGTCGAAACATTTACAGCTGATCAAGTAATCGGTAACCCCAGCCAATACACCCTCAATTGGACCGCCCTTGGTGACGCTATCACCCTGGAAGTACGCGAAGATGATGGTGGGTGGCTGATTGCTCAGGACAATGTTGCTGCGGGAGAGCAAAGCTACACCGTGAATCTCGCCAGCGCTGTATCCTATAGCTACCGCCTAACCGCCTGCCTTGCCGGCGAATGTGTCAACAGGCAGGTGGCCATCTCTGATGGAGTGCCAGAATCCCAACCGTTAATCATTACACCTGATGTAAGTATTGATGGGAATTATGGGCTGAGCTGGGGCTACGTGTTTCTTAGAGTTCTTCAACAGCAAGACACTTCGGGACAATGGGTCAACTTGCCGTACGTGTCTGAGTTCCCGTATCCAGTGACTGGAAAAGCTCCGGGCACCTACCAATACCGATTTAATTATTGCATTCTATTCACTGAGGACTGCTCTCCCGGCCCTATCTATACAGCAACGGTGATAGACGCGAGCGATAGTAGTGCAAACCCAGTTAGCGGCAAGCTAACAAGCGAGTCGACCAGTGATGATGGCAACTATGCGCTGAACTGGGTTTCGCAACCGGGGATTAACTACCTGCTGCAAGAGCAGACTTATGCCGGTGACTGGCGTACTTTACATCAGGGTTATACCGCAACCCGGCTGGAGCAGAGCTATAACGTAACCAATCGTAAATATAACGGCGACCACCACTACCGTTTAATGGCCTGTGGTTACCCTGCAGTTTTGGAAGGGGTTATTCCAAATTGCGTTGAAAGCTCCGCTGTTACTGTAATCGTTGACCTGGCCAACGTGGTATCAGTCCCTGTAGGTGGCATTCAGGCCCCTGCGTTGAGTAATAGCGACTCCTATACGCTGCAATGGTCGGTCTCTGCCACCGCAAATGTAACCTACCGTGTTGAAGAGCGTATTGGCACCGATGGGTTGTGGCACGTAGTTCAAGATAGCTCAACTCTTAGTTATGACGTCTCGGGTAAAACCGAGGGCACTTATTATTATCGTCTACGAGTTTGTGATGCGGATGGCTTTTGCAGCGTAACCAGCCCCATTACTTCTGTGGTGATGGAGTCGCAGGATGAGAGTGTAGGTAATTATTCTGCAGTTAATAGCTTCGAGCTCAGTATAGTTGCCGATTCCTATCAGCCAGCAAACTATATGGTTTCCTGGACAATTCCTGATTTTGGGCCGGGCATAACCTCGGATGGCTTCGAACTGCAGGAAAAAATTGGTTCAGGAGAGTGGCAGAGCCTGCCTACCAGCAGTACTGCGACCTCTTATGCTGGTAACGATAAACCAAGCGGTATTTATAGCTACAGGATTTCCCACTGTGATTGGATAACGATACCCGAAATGTTTGGTAACCCATCTACCACTGTCAGATATTGCGCAGTAGATAATGAAGCCTCGATTCAGGTTGATCGAGATGTGAGGGCTCCGGTGGCCTCCCAGAGGGTTGGTACCACAACAGGACAATTTCGTGTTAACGAGCAGGGCAGTGCAGGTTACAGTATCGCTATTGCAGATCTCCCCGGTCGCGGAGGTGTTACGCCTAATCTAAGCGTTAATTACAGCAGTGGTGGCGCTAATGGGCCCTTGGGTGTGGGTTGGTCCATAGGGGGGCTTTCAAGTATTTCTCGCTGCCGCCAAACCGCTGAAACCGATCAACGGGATCGCGCGGTTATGTTAGATTCCGAAGATCGCTTCTGCCTGGATGGTGCACGTTTGGTCAAAGTCGATGGCCAAGAAAACTATGGGGAGGTTGGTAGCGAATATCGCACCGAAATTGATCAATCCCTGCGGGTTATATCCTATAACAGCGCTGTAACCGGCAAACTCTACTTCAAAGTTTGGCGTAAGGATGGCTCAGTCTCTCAATATGGCAATAGTGATGATTCAGCGGTGGTATCCGTTGACAGCACGGTAGTTGAAACCTGGGGGCGTAACCGCTTTACCGACAGTGCCGGTAATTACATGACCTATGAGTACCTCGATGACCCAAAAAATGGCGGCTTTAATATCGATAGTGTGCGATACACAGGCAGCTCCACGGGGGCAAATGATCCTAGTTCTTACATAAAATTCCAATATGATTCCAGCCGATTCGATACCGTGACCCAATACGCGTTGGGTTCCAAACACAGTATGGAGCGACGTCTTAAATCAATTGAGGTAAGAGAAGGCGACATCACCGATGGTAATACCGCCGATGATCCACTTTATCGACGATATGATTTCCACTACTCCGCCAGCCTGAGCAGTCAACGTAGCGTGCTGCGTAGTATTCAGGAGTGTGTCAGTGAAAGTGACAGTGACAGTGACAGTGATTGCCTGCCCGCTACACGGTTTGACTGGCATGAGCCTGATCGCTCACTAAATGGCGATGCCAGCAGCGGAACTTTTACCGACAACTACCTGGGTGGACGCCCGATCGACGTGAATGGCGACGGCAAGCAGGACTGGTTGTGGATTGCGCACAACGGTAGCTATCAGTTCCGGCTTTCCTACTCCGATGGTACCTCTCTTGTCGAGTCCAGCTTTGAAGTGTCTGCCCCTAATATTGCTCGAGAGGCCTGGCATGTTATTGATTACAACAACGACGGTTATCAGGATCTGATCTATGCAACAAATGATGGCTGGAAGGTACATCTTTCAGATGGTGCCAACCTGTCAGAGCAATCTATCGATACCGGTGTACCCTCCAGCAACAGCTCCAAAGCGATCTTTAGTGATCTGAATGGCGATGGATTGGTAGATATACTGAATTCTTCCGATGCCGGGGTGTTAACGGTACATTATCTGAAGAAAGTAGCCTCGTGGAACGCCGTAGAGCCCTATCACTTTGATGATGCGAAGACGATTAGTATTGACCCTAACTCAACTGAGTTCGTACTGGACTTTAATAACATGGTCCAAATCACCGGGACTGACTTGAAGGATCATCCACCGATGGACCTAAATGGTGATGGTCGGGTCGATTTTTTATTGAGGACGACCATCTCTAGATTTACAAATGCATATACTTGGCAGGTTACGGGTTATGGCTGGGCATTGCTTACGGTTGACCCTGATCTTGACTCCTCTGCCTATCCAACCAAGCTGAAATATGTATCAAACGATGCAGAAGATGTCATTTCTTTACTCCCTGAAAATAAAAATGACTTCCGCCTTATCGATATCAACGGCGATGGTCTAACCGATATCTTCAAAAAAGAAGGCAGCACCTGGAAATATCAACTTAACAACGGCAACCCCCCCCAGGGTCTCGGCAGTTCCTTTGAAACCGCTATTAGCGTAGGTGAAATTAGCTCGCCGGAGAAAATACAGTTTGCTGATGTTAACGGAGATCGGGTTCCGGATCTGGTACATGTTCATACCTTTGATGGTGTTGCCCAGTTTGCTGTACGCCTATGGCTTGGCACCGGATACGGTACGGTACAACCGCTGTTTCAAAATGCGAGCTATACCCTTGGCGCATCCAGCGGTATTACCCCAGCTTTTCTAGATGCGGATGGCGACGGCTACAGCGACTACCTGAGCGTAAATACCGCAAGCAATAGCTACTATTTGGCGTTCAACCACTTTGACCGCACCCCCCAGGACTTGATCCACCGCATCACCAACGGTTTTGGTGCCAAAACTGAAATTACATACACCACCCTCACCAATGATCAGGATCTAATCTACACCCGTGGGCACGGCGCCAGCGCCCTCAACTGGGGGAATGGTTCGCCAGTCTTTGACCTCAACAGCCCCATGCACGTTGTTTCACGGGTTAGTAGTAGCGCACCCGTCGAAGGTGATCCGGGTAATATGGCGGAGCTGGAGTATTTTTACCAGGGCCTGCGGATCCAGGCCGGAGGCCGAGGTTCCCTTGGGTTTGAATACCTTACCACCTACGACCCACAATCCGGCGTGCTGGTTGATACCCAATATCGGCAGGACTACCCCTTTACCGGTATGCCTCTGCAAACCATCAAATACCACCTCGACACCAGCACCCTGTTAAGCGTTGCGCAAAACGAGTGGCAGCAGAACAGCACCTCCAGCGGTACTGTTTATCCCTATCTTTCTGAGAGCACAGAAACCAGCTATGACCCACTTAGCGGAGCGCTGCTGAGTAGCGTAACTACCACCAATGAGTACAGGGCCGGCGCTGATGTTGACTACGCCAACCTTGGCACCGTCACCGTAGAGATCAGGGATGCCACCGGTACTCTGGCTAGCCGTAAAACCACTGGCAATATATATGAAAATACCGTTAACCTTGAGCAATGGCACCTCGGTCGCCTTACTGAAACAACCGTTACCCATGAGCGCCCCGGCAAACCTACAACAACCCGCACAGCACAATTTGGTTACAATCCCAGCACCGGCATCCTCGATAGGGAAATCATCGAACCTAACGGCGCAGCCAATGAAAAACTGACCACCGTCTACGCTCCTGATGACTATGGCCAGCGCGTAGGTACCAACCAATGCAGTAGCAACGCTGTTTGCAGCAGCCCCGGGTTTGATGAAAACGATCCCAACTTCATTAGCCGCCAAAGCCGGGTAGAAATGGATAGCACCCACCGTTTTGTTGAAAGAACTTTCAACAGCCAAAACCATTTGCTGAAATCCGTTACACAACGGGACACCTTTGGCCGCGCGACAGAGGTAGACCTGATAAATGGCAACCACCTCGAAACCGTTTATGATGACTGGGGACGCCCCAGAAGCACCACCGCGACACCTGGCATCACCACCACATACGAATACCAACTTTGCACAAATACCACCGAAGCTTGCCCCTCAGGAGCGGTTTATCTCAGCCTTCAAACCACCAACACCGGCCAAAAAGCAGTTCAATACTTTGATGTTCTAGGCCGCGAAATGCGTAAAAGCGCGCTTGGGTTTGGTGGCCAAACCATTCAGACCGATACCCACTACGATACCGTTGGTAGGGTAGTCAAGGTTTCCAGCCCTTACTTTGCCGGTGATACCGTCAACTGGACCCAAACCGGGTACGACAACTATGGCCGGGTTAAGCTTGTCACACTACCGGACGGTAGTTCTTCCACCATAAGTTACGACGGCTTGCAGACCACCACCACCGCCAACGGCGTGGAGACCCCCACCAGCGAGGCCCTTAATCAAACCCAAATAGAGATCACCAACGTTCTCGGCGAAACGATCAAGATTATCGACGCCATGCAGGGAGTGCTCACCAATACCTACGATGCCCAGGGCAACCTCCTGACCGTAGAGGGTGTTGATGGCGAAGTGATCACCATGGAATACGATAGACTCGGCCGTAAAATCTTAATGGTCGATCCTGACAAAGGAACCTGGTCCTACCAGTACAATGCCCTCGGTGAACTGGTCTCCCAGACCGATGCTAAAGGGCAAACCACCACCCAGCGTTACGATGCGCTTGGGCGGATGATCAAGCGTACCAGCGCCAGCGAAGATATCCGTTGGACCTACGACACCGCCCCCAATGGAGTTGGCAAACTGCACAGTGTCATCAACCATCATGACGGCTACCAAAACACTATCAGCTACGACAGCAATGGTCGTGTTAAAAGCACTCTAATCCAAATTACCGGTATTCCTCCATATACATCGCAAATAGGCTACGATGCCTATGGGCGGGTCAATACCCAAACAGGCGTAGATGGCCGTGAAATCAAAACCGAATATGATGATTTTGGTTATGCAGCAAGTACTGTCGACGTAGCCAGTGACACTACTCTATCCAAAATCATAGAGATGGACGCCAGAGGCCAGGTGATTGAACGTCAGTCCGGAAATGGCCTGACCACTACCAACCAGTATGATCCTAAAACCAGTCGCCTCATCAGTACCGTGACCGGCAACAATATTCAAAACCTCCTGTTCAAGTACGACGGATTGGGTAATCTTAAGGAGCGAACCGACAACAGCGGTAGTAAACAACTGTTTGAGAGTTTTGAATACGACGACCTAAACCGGCTTGAGGATATCAGCACCTATGATTCCAACGACAGTAGCAGCCTCATGCACCAAACCACTGTCGACTACCACGCCAACGGAAATATCGCCTACAAATCCGATGTCGGCACCTACCAGTACGGAGCCAATGGCGCTGGCCCCCACGCAGTAACCAGTGCCGGCGGCGATAGCGGCTTCACCTACGATGCCAACGGCAACCAAACCAGTGGCAAAGGCCGAACCCTGCAATACAGCAGCTTCGACAAACTGACATCCGTCACCCAGAACGGCCATGCCACCACCTTTAACTACGGCACCGGTCATAGTCGCTACAAACGAGTGGATACCGACAGCAGCAACAATGTCACCACCACCTACTACCTTGGCGGCATTGAATTGATTAAAAAGAACAATCAATTTGTCGAATACCGCAACAACCTCGGTGGCGTACAGATCACCACCGATTACAACGACAGCAGCAACTCAGAAACCCGCTACCTCTACAAAGACCACCTCGGGTCACTGGATGTGATTACCGATGCCAATGGTGCCCTGCAAGAAAGCTACAGTTTTGATGCCTGGGGCAAACGCCGGGCCATCAATAGCTGGAACCCCCTCAGCGCAGCGGATATCCAAACCCACTACATCAATACCGACCACACCACCAACCGTGGCTACACCGGCCACGAACAGATGTACGAAGTGGGCCTGATCCATATGAATAGGCGGATTTATGATCCGATGTTGGGCAGGGTGTTGCAGGCGGATCCTGTTATAGATGGAGTGGGCAGCACCCAGGGGTACAACCGTTATAGCTATGTGCACAACAATCCACTGGCCTATACCGATCCGAGCGGGTTTTCACGTTGGACCAAATTTAGGGATAAGTGGCTTAAGCCGATTGCGGTGATCGCTATTAGTTATGTAACTTATGGAGCTGCTTCAGGAGCTGTATATACAGCATATGGCGTGTCAGCCAGTGCGGCAGTGATACCGATGAAAGTAATGATAGCGGCTGGTGTTGCTGGAGGAGCTGCCGCTGGATTTGCAGCGGGCGTATCGATGGCTGCATTTAGTGGGGCTGGTTTTGGAGATGCGATGTCTGCTGGAGTAAAAGGCGCATTCTCTGGCGCTGTTTTTGGTGGAATCGCAGGAGCTTATGGAAAATCTTGGGATATGTGGAGAGTTGGAGCTAATAGTTTGGCTGGTGGAGTCACCTCTAAGTTTAATGGTGGGGAATTTAAGGAGGGGTTTAGGTTCTCTTTGGCAGTTTCAGTTTTAACATATAGTGCAATTACCATGAGAGAAAAAGCTTTAAGTTGGGCGAGGAATAACCCAAATTTTAAGGACTCGGCAGGATCAAGTAATGGTTTCAATGGTGATGGCCAGCGAACAGGAGGTGTATTTCCTAAGAGTGCTAAAGGCTATACTGGCAGCCATGGAGAGACCTTTAATATCGGTGGAAGGGCGTTTAGTCAAGAACGTCATATTTTCGGAATCCCTTACCCAAAAGGTGGGACTGCTGATTATTTAGTAGAAGCGTTCGGCGGCCCCCATGATTTTTTGGATGGTCCTCTATATGATATTCCGAATGGTTTGGTTCGAGATCTTGGAATATATGAACCTTTAGGGTTTGTATACTCGGGATTTACGATCCCTCTTGCAGCTCCGTTCGCAGTGGCGTCAATGGTGGAGCCGTATCAATATTTCAATTCACTGGACTTTGATGATTAATTTCGGAGGTAAAGAAAATTTGCTGATTTTATTATTTGTACGGTACTGACAATTTAATGTGATGTTGTGGGTTGAGTGGTCGTTGTCATGTAGCTGTATAACCTAATAAGTAATGTAGGAGATATAAAAACGTAGTGGATAAATCAAGTTTTTTAAATAAATTGATACTCTGCATGATCACTGCGGTCACTGTAATTGGGTGTGCAAACCCAGTAAGTCAGCGAACGGGGGTAAATTATGCTCAGCAGGCTGAACGCGAAATACAACTTGGGAATTGGAATGACGCTAGAAGGCTATATGCTCGGGCCATTACGAACGGTAAGTATGGTGGTTTTGATGATGAAAATATGGCCTATCTTTGGTATCAATATTCGAGAGCATCTGGGGTTATCTGTGACTGGGAAGAAGCAGAAAGGGGCTTTGGTAAAGCGTACGAACTGGATAGAAAAATTGGCGGGTCTACTTATGTTACCCTCTATGAATTAGGGCAAATGAACCTCGATAGAGGGGGCTATGATAAAGCTGTCGAAATATTTAAACGTACTTATATAGAAATGGAGAATGTAAACGTTAGGAGGAAATACCCTATTCGTTATAGTACTTTCTTAATCAGTTATGCTGATGCATTAGAGCAGGCGAATAAAAATAGTGAGGCAAATAAATATCGTGATACCGCTACGGTTATTCTTAAAGAAAACTCAGGGGGTGATAAATTAAATAGGAGGACGCCTTATGGAAGTCAATGTAAACGCACAAAATAGCATCCAGAAAAAATGGGGTCACAAAAAATGGGGTCAGGTCTTTCCATGCCACATTTGCCATGCCCGCGTACCCTTGGCTTTTCCGAAAATCGGGGTCAGGTCTTTCCGTGCCGCATTTGCCATCCTAACACCCTTTGCCTTTTCCGGTTTCTATCCAGTGTGGAGAGAGTCAAAAAAAAGGGTTAGTAGCCTTTGTATACGCTTGATCTGTGACCGATTTTAACCACGTTGATTATCAGGGTTTGATCTCGAATTTCATAAACAATGCGATAAAGACCTTGCCGGACTCGATATAATTCTCGTGCTGATAATTTTGTACAGCCATCCCCACGCGGATCTTCAGAGATTAAGTCGATTTTTTTCAATATGCGTTGAACATCTTGATTGGGGATTGTGCGAAGGTCTTTTGCGACGGACTTTTTGAACGTGACACTATATTTTGCCATGTTTTTTTAAATCCTTAAGCAACGCCTCATAGCTAATTTCTTTTTCATCGGCTCTATCAGAGATTGCTGATAAGTCATCTTCATCTTCGCTCATTAGCAATCGAACCGCTTCATCCACAAGTTCTGATAAAGAGAGGTGTGAAGAGGCGGCTTTCATTTTTAGGGCTTGATGGATTGACGGTTCGAAATAGACGGTAGACCGTTTGGATAGGCTGCTCATGATCTTGCTCCGTGCGGTTGTAATTGTACGACACGATAGCGTTGTAACGCTATAACGTCAATCTAAAAAGGCAAACGGAAATGGGGAGCGGGTCTTTCAATGCCACATTAGCTACGAGAAAATGGAGTTAAGTGCAACGGTAGTTGGCGGGAAGAAGAGTGAGTTTGAGCTGTAGGTCGATGCTTCCATAACTAAGTGCTTTTAATTGGCGGTTGGCCACTGCTGAGCATCATGGAGAACACGTAGTATTTCAATGCTGTTGGTGCTGACATTCTCTCGATAGATCACGATAAACGGTATACCATTGATCACTAACTCGCGCGTATTTTTCAGTCTGCCCTGGCGTCTGGCTCTGGGGTGATCAGGTAAGATCAGATGAACGCTATTGATGATATTCATCACCACATTGATAGCAACGATGGGGCTATTTTGCTGGGTAATATGAGCTTCGATTTTCTCTAAATCGATACTAGCGAGATCAGTCCATCTGAGCTGCACCCTTGGCCTCCCATTTTGTTTTAAGATCTGCATGGTCGATCAAGCGGCCTTCATCGGTGGCTTTCACGCCTTTTTCTACTTCATGGATAAACCATTCTTCACGCGCTACATATTGTTTGATGGCTTCAGCCATAAGCCATGCGCGAGGCCTATCCATCGCTTCGGCCATTTGGCCTACACGCGCTAATGTTTCGTCATCCAGTCTCACTGAGGTAGCCTTTAAAGGCATAGCGATTCTCCGAGGTTCTATTGGAACCTCGACTATAGCTGATCTATCGGTCACTGTCCTTCTCTGATTATGAAAATAGGGGATAGGTCTTTCCGTGTCACATGAGCTATGGTAGTTTTTCCCCATGGCCAGACCTCTGAGATTAGAATATGCCGGTGCGATCTACCACGTCACCTCTCGGGGTGATCGACGTGAAGCCATTTACGATGATGACCATGATCGCGGGGAATGGCTTGAAACCCTGAGTGGTGTTTGCGCTCGCTACCATTGGCGTGTGCACGCCTATTGCCTGATGGATAATCACTATCATCTGGTGGTTGAAACCCCCGAAGGCAATCTATCCAAAGGGATGCGCCAGCTTAATGGCGTATACACCCAATACTACAACCGTCGCCATCACCATACCGGCCACCTCTTTCAGGGCCGATACAAAGCCATACTGGTCGATAAAGAAGCCTACCTGCTTGAGCTCACCCGCTACGTAGTACTCAACCCCATCCGAGCCAAGATGATTAAAAACATGAACGACTGGCCCTGGAGCAGCTACCCGGCAATGGTCGGAGATACTGAGCCACAGGACTGGCTCGAAACCGACTGGTTATTAAGTCAATTCGGGAAGCAGCGAAAACGAGCCAGAGCGAAATACATCAACTTTGTTCGTGAAGGCATCGGACTGCCTTCGATTTGGGAGGACCTGCAAAAGCAGATATTTTTAGGTAGCGAAGCATTTATCCAGCAACACCTAAAAGCGATCGAAGAAAAAGAAAGTCTGGATGATATTCCTGCACTACAAAAACGAGTGTTGGCGAAACCGATCGCACACTACCAAGATAAATTCCCTGATAGCCGTGAAGCGATTCAGCAGGCATTTTTGACTGGAGCTTACACACTGAAAGAAATTGGTGATCATTTTGGAAAACACTATTCGACGATTAGTAGAATCGTTAATCGGTCGGACTGATGTGGCATGGAAAGAGCTTATTTTTTCGTTTTCCTGCACCTTTTTTTGTTCCCCTTCCCCCTTTTTTTTTGTGGTAATGTGAAAGGGTAAGGAGATGGATAGGTGGGTGTTCTTTTATTGCTTTGTTTGCTTCTGTATAGAATATGGGAGCGTACATAGGTGATCACCATTCTAGCCTCGAGTGGGTTAGAATATATAACGGTGATCTGATCTATTTTTTGATTAGACTTTGTGTTGAGTGATCATCAATGCAGTGACACTTTATTTACGCTATCTTCCTCGCTAGAATGAGAAGAGTTGTGGTGGGTATGGTTCAGTGTTGTTTGTATATTTGTTGAAGGGAAAGAATGAAACGGAAGTTTATAATGTACCTTTTGTTGGTAACGTCGACCGGGTCTCAGGCTGCGGGCCAGTGGTATACCGGCTCAATAAACCGCATCTGGCCTCACAATGGAGATGGTGGGTTTATTGTCACTTTTAAGCCCACAGCAGCGGGCTTATCAAGCCTGGACGACTGCAAGCACAAATATGCATATTTTTATGCAGGAAGCATTCAACCAGAAATGCTGAAAAATTCTTTTTCATTAGCCCTGTCGGCATTCCACATGGGAAGCTTGGTAGGAATCGTTATTGATAAAGATCAAAATGGTGAATATTGCCATGCCATGAGTGTTGATGTTCGAAAATAGAAACTTGCGAGGGGGTATCAGTCGTTAATCGTTTTGAATCCGCGTCTTTGTCCTTTTGCTATGTTTATATCATAAAATCTGTATCAAGGAACTATTATGAAAAAAATAGCTTGTTTTATCTTCGCTATTCTTATTCCGCTTAGTGTGATGGGTGCGCCACAATACCAAGGAAAAATAAAAGGTTTTTACCTTAATTCTAGCGGGACATACTTGGTCAAGTTTGATACCCCTACTCCTGAGTGTCCGAACAGTTGGCCTTTTAGATATCACAATAGTTCTGAATCCGCAACGGGTTGGACTAGTATGTTGTTAACTGCCAGAACCATGAATAAAACTATTAGGGTTGGCTACTCACCGGATTCGAGCGGGAGCTGTAGCGTCGCTTATTTTTATTTTATGGACTGAGCCCAAATACAACGTTTTTCGGTGGTATATACAGTATGTGGGTTCTGAGATTTTCCCTTTGTTCTAGGGCTTCTTGGCCTTTACGTACTTTGTCGAGTACATAATCTCTTCCATGTCGACATTTTTCCGGTTTGGTTGATCGTATCTAAAGCATCTTGTTGAGCCGCTCGAATGTTATTGCTGGGGCACGCACCCAAACTTCGGCAAACAGATGGGTGCGATTCCTGTCACCACAGTGTTCATCAAGCAAACTTTAGAATTGTACGACCGGCGATCTCGCCTTTGATCAGTGCATCACATGCCTCGTTAATCTGATCGAGGTAATAGCAGGCAGTAACCAGCGCGTCGAGATCTAGATCGCCATCCTGATACCATTGCAGGTATTTTGGAAAATCCAGTTCTGGACAACAGGTGCCGCCAATGTTGCGGAATAATCTGCGTTCGAACATTAGAAACTGGTTAGGGTCGAGTTAGATTGTTCCAGCTGGAATTCCCACGAAGCAGGCGGTGCCACCAGAGTTGCCCCCCAAATCGGCCAATACGCGCCGCGGGTATAATCTGCTCCATTGTTTTATCCACATCGATACAGTCGAATGCAAAATCGACTCCGCTAATAGGCATTCCGCCAATGCACATGCCTTTCTGTTTTACGGTTAGTTTATGAATCTGTTCGATGGGATCGACCTTTCCAGCATTAATGCCATGGGTTGCCCAGAACTTTTCGGCACACTCGAGTTTTTCATCTGATAGATCCACTGTGATAATAGGATAAGCGTCGCTGACCTTAGCCGCACCAATCGTTGATAAACCCACGCCACCGACGCCAAATACAGCTACGCTTTCTCCCTTAGAAACTTTGGTTGTATTCTGCACGGCACCTGCACCCGTCATGATGGCGCAGCCAATAATTGAGGTCACGTCAGTACGGATCTCTTTCGGTACTTTTACGACATGCTGCTCATCCGCAATCGTGTTGTCGGCCCAGGTAAAGACGTTGCGGGTAGCCAATGGAGATCCATCGGCCATCGTCATTGAAAAAGGTATCTGCGCTCGCTGCGCATTGAAGGCGTTGCGCGGTATCCAGGTAATCATCACGTAGTCACCTTAACTCACGTGGGTTACCTCGCTGCCAGTTTGTAGCACCACTCCGGTGGATTCATGGTCCAGCAACTCGCGCTCGGATCGCTCAGCCGGCGGTGCGTGTATGCGGTGCAGCTGGCTGTGGCAGATGCCGCTGGGAAATTGTTTGATCAATACCTAGTTAGTACCACTACTTGCGCTTTAGTTCCCATATCTCCTCCTTCATTGGCTCATTTGGGCTGGATTCAATCGATAACAATGCTCATCATGTCTCGCAGAGCGTGTTCAACATTGTAGATGCTAAAAACGAGTACTGATAGTAAGATCCAAAAAGATCGGCGTGATTTATTGGTTGAGAACGAATAGATTCCGAATATGTGAACCTAACCTTTTTATCAAGAATAAATTCTAGTTTGACTCCGAGTAATTATAATAATTGGGATCAAGTTTCGTCTGAATTTTGAACGCTCGCATTTTACCTAATCCTGCGGTTAACCGTCTTTTGTAGACCGCATCTGCACATGTGCACCACCTGAAGGCTTGAGCGTTGTATACTTTGGGGTTAATAATGGAATTGAACACAGATGATGGTTAACGTGAAAAAAAAGGGGGTTTTATTGGGAGTTTCGGCAGTGCTGGCCTTTGCTGTTGGACTGCTGGTTAACTTTCCAGCCACTGTTGTATACGACAAGCTCAAGCTCGGACTTCCAACTCAAGTTGCTCAAGCACTCGTTAATATCGACGGTTCTATCTGGAACGGGCATGCAATGCTTCGCGAAGGTACTCTTAACAGTGAAGTCGATTGGGAAGTGAGCCCCGCCGATCTGATTTCTGGTGGGCCTGGCCTGAGGTTGCACTTATATGAGGCTGACCACGATTTGGAGGTTACGTTAAGCCCAAGTGGTAAAAGCAGTGGCCGGATTCAGTTATCCGGGACCGTTCATAGTGCGTTAATTAACCGTCAGTTGGGTCCATATGGGATTCGGGTGAACAACGATGTTCAGCTGAATGGCATAGAAGTCGCGCTGCATAACAACCATTTTTCCGAGGGTAATGGAACGGTAACCTGGAAAGGCGGAACCGTAAGCTATAATTCTCCCGGTACTAAAAATATTCAGATGCCTCTGTTGCAGGGGGTGTTATCCACAAAGGCGGGTGCCTTGGTGATGAGTATCTCTGAGGCGGGCGGTAGTGCCCCCATAAGTACGATAACTTTTAAGGCGGATGGATGGTTGGGAGCTGAAGTGAAGCCGAGAATGGCAGAGTTGATTTTACTGCCTAAACAGCGCGTGAATCGTGCTGGAAATGTGCTGGAAGTTAAACGAAAGGTGTTTTGAGCAATCCCAGGTTCGATCAAAAACGGGTTTAGTCTAAATACGTTAGACGCCCATATGTGGCTTATTTGAATTTATGTATAAAAAAATCGTTAGAGATAACCCAGTAGCCTGATGCTGACAAAAAGAAACCTACTGTTGTTGGGGCTTTGGCTATTGCTGGTTGTAGTCGCTTACTTTTTGGGCGTGTTATTTTGGAACTGGTATGAACCCACCGCCGCCCCCGAAAAAGCACAACGTGTTTTTCATCCGATGGATGCTAAGCGAACCAATTCGGCATCTAACAGAACCATCGTACAACAACCCTCAGAAATCAATACGATATTGGCTGCAAACCTGTTTGGAAATGACAAGTTAGTTACTAAGTCAGCGCAAAACAAACAAATAATAGAAGCACCAGAAACTCGGTTGAAATTTCAATTGCAGGGAATATTTGTCAGTTCCAATGCAACACAAACGCGAGCGCTTATTGCCGAAAAAGGAAAACCCGCACACTCTTATAAAAAAGAGGATCAGCTGCCTGGCAACGTAATATTGGACGATATTCTTGAAGATCGAGTGCTGTTGCGTAGAGCTGGGCGGTTAGAAAGTCTTAGTTTCCCAAAAGAACGTGATGATAACCGTTCGAGAAATACTCAAAAGATGCTGACTTACCATAAAAAAAATAGCGCGACAGATGTCGTAAGCAGCCAAAAACAGGCGTATTACGAAAATCCGGTGAACTCCTTTGGTAGGTACGGGTTGAGTATGGATGATGAACAAGATGGTCTGCGACTCGATGGTGGTGCCAATAGCCATTTGCTCGAACGAGCAGGCCTAAAAAAAGGTGATCTAATTCGATCTGTCAATGGAAAAACTCTGAGTGATTTCAAGGCTGATCAAAATCTCGTCGAAAGCGTGGTTGCCAGCGGTGAATTAACCGTAGAAATAGAGCGCGCCGGTCAACCAATTATCCTGTCGCTACCGATTCCATAGATATGAAACCAACGCAATTGATACGGGCGACGAGTGTTGCTTTTGACCTGTTTTTAAAAGGCTTTTTTATGATTCAGCGACTTACGAGTCAAACATTCACACGCTACTTTCGGCAAATGAGTATTATCATTTTTTGTCTATGGGGGGGGCGTTTCGCAACTGCGGAATCGGTTACGCTAAATTTGGTCGATGCGGAAATTCGGACTGTCATTACGACCATTAGCGAAGCCACCGGCAAGAATTTTCTGGTGGATCCCCGGGTAAAGGGGAAAGTTACCGTTATCTCAGGAATTCCGCTTGATAAAGATGCACTTTACGATGTGTTTCTGTCGATTTTAGAGGTGCATGGTTTCGCTGCAATTGAGAACGATGGCATTGTAAAAATTATTCCCCAGAATATGGCCAAACAAGCCTCAATTCCTACAGGGGATGAGTCAAAAGGTTATCGCGGCGCCCAAAAAGTCACTAAAGTTCTCCGCCTCAAACATGTGTCAGCTGCCAAACTGATTCCGGTGTTAAGACCTCTGGTGCCTAAAGAGGGGCATATGGCAGCCTATATTCCGGCCAATGCGTTAATCATTTCTGATTCCGCTGCAAATATAACCCGGCTAGGACGTATCATCGCATCCATTGATCAACCTACCAATAGCAGTATTGAAGTGGTGGAGCTTAAAAAAGCCAGCGCTGCTAAGGTGGTGCAGATGTTAAAAACTCTACAATCGACAAAGGCCAAAGGTACAGATTCTGTCATTGCAGTGGCGGATGAGAGGACCAATAGTGTTCTGTTGTCCGGTGATACCTCAAGCCGAGTATTAATGCGCTCGATTATTCAGCAGCTTGATGCCCCGGTCGATTCCAAATCCTTTGATCATGTTGTGTATTTGAATCACGCGATTGCCAAAGATTTGGCGCCATTATTGAATAAAACGGTTAATGCTAAAAGCAAAATGAGCAGCGCCCAAAAAGGCATCGCTACTGATCCTGCCAATATCCAAGCGGACGAAGCGACCAATTCGTTGGTGATTTCTGCCGGTCAGCAACAGTACAAATCCATATTATCGATTATCGAAAAACTTGATGTGCGAAGAGCACAGGTAATGGTTGAGGCTATCATTGTTGACCTTGATGCGAGTAAGGCCAAAGAACTGGGTGTTCAAATGGCAGGTATCGGATCAGAGGGTGATGTGTCCGGTGGTATTGTTAGTCAATCCTCCAATACCGGCAGTAACATTGGCGGTGTTATTTCCAGCGTTGTGAGTGATCAGATACCGGTTTTCGGAGACGGGCTTACATTTTTAGGCGGAACACAAAATTTTGCGTTGATGTTTAAGGCGCTGGAGTCCGATGCGGATACTAATATCCTCTCGACACCCTCACTGCTGACATTGGATAACAACGAAGCCGAGATTGTTGTGGGTAAAAACGTTCCCTTTGTGACCGGCTCATATACGGGTTCGAGTAATACTACCAGTAACCCTTTCCAGACAATTGAACGAAAGGATGTTGGATTAACGCTGAGAATAAAGCCACATATTAATGAAGGCGATGTCGTTCACCTTGAGATCAGCCAGGAGGTTTCGAGCATCAGCCCATCGACCGAAGGGGCCTCGGATCTAGTGACCAATAAACGCTCGATCAAAACTACTGTACTGATCAATAACGGCGAGATTATTTCCCTTGGTGGGTTGATCGATGATCAGGTGACTGAATCTGAAAAAGCAGTACCCTATTTGAGCCGTATACCTTTTTTGGGGCGATTGTTCAGAAGCAATACTACTGAAGTGACCAAACGAATGCTGATGGTATTTTTGCGCCCAAGTATTATTAGGAATGATGATGATAGTCGCGCTGTGACAAGCGCCAATTATGAAAAAATCCGCAACCGGCAGATTGAGGTCAAGGAAGCTGACCCTAAAAAAGATGCACGCTACCAGTACCCTGTTTTGCCTGAACTTAAATACCAACTGATCACACCGGATTCGGCGGCGCAATGAATCGTCGAGCCGATATCCCCTTTGCTTTCTCAAAACGCAACGGCGTTTTGGTGATCGCAGAGGAGGAGCAATATGCAGAGGTCATTCAATCGGATAGCTCTGACCCAACTTCGTTGATCGAACTGCGCCGTTTTATGGGTGTGCCGCTTCGGGTAGAAAAAGTTGATTCGGCGAGATTTAACGCCCAACTACAGCAGCAGTATGAGGGTGGCTCCTCTGCAGTAATGGAAGAGATGGACGGCCTGTCCGCCGATACCCAGCATTTTGAAGACCTTAGCGAGTTAATCCCCGAACCCGAAGATTTAATGGAAAGCGACGACGACGCTCCCATCATTCGCCTGATCAACGCTATTCTCAGTGAAGCGATTCGTCTGGGTGCATCGGATATTCATATCGAACCCTTCGAAAGCCGTATGCGTGTACGGTTTCGTATCGACGGTATGTTACGTGAGGTATTGGCCCCCAAAAAAGCCCTAACCTCGCCGGTAGTTTCCCGTATAAAAGTAATGGCGAAACTAGATATTGCTGAAAAAAGATTACCCCAGGATGGCCGCATCTCCCTGCGGCTGGCAGGTCGGGCTGTGGATGTTCGGGTATCTACACTGCCCAGCGGTCACGGCGAGCGGGTTGTGTTGCGATTGCTCGAAAAAGAAAATGGCCGACTTGATCTTGAGACCCTTGGCTTAAGCGAGCGTGATCGAAAACGTCTCGATACTATTGTCCATCGTCCCCATGGGATTTTTCTGGTCACCGGTCCAACCGGGTCAGGTAAAACCACCACGCTCTACTCTGCGCTTTCTATTTTGAATCAATCCGACCGCAGCATCATGACGGTTGAAGATCCGGTAGAATATTTTATTGATGGGGTAAGCCAGACGGCTGTAAATACTAAAATAGAGATGAACTTTGCCCGTGGCCTGCGCGCTATTCTACGGCAGGACCCCGATATTGTGATGGTTGGAGAGATCCGAGACATAGAAACCGCAGAAGTTGCAGTGCAGGCGAGTTTGACCGGCCATCTGGTTTTGTCGACCCTGCATACCAATACCGCCGTAGGTGCAGTAACGCGGTTGCGCGATATGGGCGTGGAGCCATTTTTGCTTGCATCCAGCCTACTTGGAGTGTTGGCTCAACGGTTGGTGAGAAAGCTTTGCTGCCATTGCCGTGAACCCTATCAGGCTGACCATGCCAGTTGCGAATTACTCGAAGTGGATCCAGCCAACCCACCCACGCTCTATCATGCAGGGGGCTGTGAGCATTGCTATCAAACCGGCTTTTCAGGCCGGATAGGTGTTTTTGAACTGATTGAAGTAGATAACGCGATGCGTGAAGCGATTCACGATGGTAGCGGAGAAATTGAGCTTGAAAGAATCGCCCGTCAGCAGACTCAGAGCATCCGAAGCTCGGGAGTCGCATCGGTATTGTCGGGGGATACTACCCTGGACGAAGTGGTTCGGGTAACCAGGGAAAGCTGAGTCGGTGGCCGCATATCATTACGTAGCGCTAGATGCCTCGGGGCGTGAGAAAAAAGGCGTCGAACAGGGTGATACCGCCCGTCAGGTTCGCCAGTTGCTAAGGGGTAAAGGCTGGACTCCTCTCGAAGTTCACGAAGTGCTGGAAAAACGCCGTCGTGCTAAAACTAGCTCAAAAAATAATTCAGATAGCAGCAACCATTCCGCTGCACAAGTTGACGACGCTAAACAGCAAGTCAAACCGAAATCACTTTTTAACCCCTCCATCAGCATCAAAGACCTGGCTCTGGTGACGCGACAACTTGCGACCTTAACGCGCGCGGCTTTACCCCTTGATGAAGCGCTTAACACGGTGGCAAGTCAGACCAGCAAAGATCGAGTAAAACGGGTGATGACCAGCGTGCGGGCGCAGGTCGTTGAAGGCCAAAGCCTGGCCCATGCGATGTCTAATTTCCCTAAGGTTTTTAAGCAGGATTATGTTGCCACGGTGCGGGCAGGGGAGCAGTCCGGAGACCTGGCCGGCGTGCTGGATCGATTAGCGGACTACACCGAAAACGGTCAAAAAATTCGCCAAACCGTTTCTAACGCCATGTTATATCCGGTCATCCTTTGCACCGTTGCGATATTGGTCGTGGTGATGATGCTGACCTATGTTGTACCGCAGGTTATTGAGGTGTTTGAAGGTATTGATCAAGAGCTGCCATTGTTGACCCGAACCTTGATTGCTGCAAGTGATTTTCTGCAGGCCTACGGTTTTCTGCTATTGATATTGCTGGTGATGTTAGGTGTGGTTATTGGATGGTTTTTAAAGAAACCTGGCCCAAAATTGCGCTGGCATAAATTGCTGTTGAGGATACCGTTAATTGGCCAGTGGTTAAAAATCAGCAACTGTGCGGTGTTTTGTCGTACTCAGGCCACGCTGCTGGCCAGCGGCGTGCCCATGCTTGAAGCGTTACGAATTAGCTCGGAGGTGCTTTCTAATATTCCAATGCGATCCAGTATGGAAGAGGCTTCCAAGCGTATTCGTGAAGGAGCTAGTCTTTCCTACGCGCTCACTAAAACCGGCTATTTTCCACCCATGACACTACATCTAATCGCCAGTGGTGAGGCCAGCGGTGCGCTTGGGGAGATGCTGTTTAAAGCCGCGGAAAATCAGGAGCGTGATCTTGAAAGTTGGATTGGTACTTTCTTGGCAATTCTAGAACCAGTACTGATTCTATTGATGGGCGGCCTGGTGATGATTATCGTATTGGCGATTATGATGCCCATTTTTGAATTGAATCAGATGGTGGGTTAGCCGCAGACTTTACCCGCTAAACTAAATAAATCCACAAGAGAAATTAAGCATGCAAAGCACAGTCAGCCGCCAGCGCGGTTTTACATTGATCGAAATTATGGTTGTGGTCGTGATCCTCGGTATTTTGGCATCAGTGGTAGTGCCACGAATTATGGATAGGCCGGATACCGCACGAATCACCAAGGCGCGACTGGATATTCAGGCGCTGGAAAGCGTGCTCAATCAATACCGGCTTGATAACTTTGTATACCCGAGTACCGAACAAGGCCTTGAAGCATTGGTAGAGAAACCATCAGGCGACCCTGAACCCGCCAACTGGAACAAAAGTGGCTATATCAAAAGCTTACCAAAGGACCCCTGGAACCGCCCTTATCTTTATCTTAGCCCTGGTGAAAAAGGTGAATTTGATCTGTATAGCTTAGGTGCAGATGGCCAATCTGGTGGTGAAGATGCCAACGCTGATATTGGCAACTGGGCTCCTTGATGCTGCAAATTATTTGCAGTTAATTTGAAATAGCTTCCGTGCGACACCATCACCATAAAACAGCAGGGTTTACCCTGATCGAATTGTTGGTGGTTCTGGTCATCATGGGGGTGATGATCTCGCTGGTTACCCTCAGTATCGGCATTCAAAACCGTGAGCGTGAAACCCATCAATTTGCCCTGCGGCTGATCAGTTTGATGCGCCTTGCATCGGATGAAGCGGTGTTAAACGGCAAATTCATTGGCTGGCAAATAGATCAGCAGCAGTACCGGTTTATGCAACGGCAGGACGACAAATGGATAACAGTTGAGGATGACCGATTGCTCAAAGCCAATCCAATCCCCAGCTGGATTCATTCGGAGTTTGAAGTCGAGGGCCGCGCCGTCGAGCAACTGCAATCCCCGGAGCAACCGCAATTACTGTTTTTGCCCAGCGGCGAAATTACCAGCTTTAGGTTAGAGTTATTTGATGGGTTAGATCAAGAAGCGGTTCATTTCAGATTGCAAAATCGATACGCGGACCTCGCTCTAACCCGAATAGAACCTGGCGAGCAGTGATCAAATGATGAACCCCAGATCATGCAACAGATTACGCAGCGGATCACTTCACCGATCAAATATTTCAGATCGACGGCGCAGCCATGGCTTCACCCTGATAGAGATTCTGGTAGCGCTGGCAGTAGCAGGTATAGCACTTACTGCAATTCTTAAAGCGGTGGATGCGCAGCTCGTCAGCGCACAAATAATGGAAGAAAAAACCGTTGCTCACTGGGTGGCGCAAAACGTAGCCACGGAAATTCGCTTATTACCCCAATGGCCTTCCATAGGTTCAAAGCAGGGCGAAACCGAAATGCTGCAACAACAGTGGAGCTGGCAAGCATTGACCAGTGGTACTCCAGACCCCAACCTGCGTCGGGTCGATATTAAGATTCTCAACCCGTCAGAAACCCAGCGCGGCGGTATCACCATTTTCCTGGGGAAAAACCGTTGATGGGGAGTCGCCAACCGTCACTGTGCTCAATGCGCCAGCGGTCGTTAGGGCGCATTCAGCTGAACGGGTTTACGCTGGTCGAGTTGCTGATCGCAATCGTATTATTTTCGATTGTTTCAATCGGTAGTTATCAGGTGTTGAGCTCGGTGATCAGTAGTCACCGAAAACTCAGTAGTCACAACGAAAAATTTGAGGGTCTCAGGCGTGCGGCAAACATGCTCACACGAGACCTTCAACAGGTTCAACCGCGCACCGTAACCAATGCCTACGGTGATCAGGAAAATGCGTTGATTCTGGAAAGCTCAGATCTGTCGCGGCTTGTGCTGAGCTCCGGTGGGTGGGATAACCCTTTAATGGCGGCCAGAGGTACTGTAGGCCGTATCGAATTCTTTGTTGAGGACGAGGTACTGATAAAACGGCTTTGGCTGGTGCTGGATGCGTTAGATCAGGAAAGTCATTTTGATATGCCGTTGGTCAAGGGAGTGTCCGAGTTTCAAATACGTGCGCTAAATCCTGAGCAACGCTGGCTAAGTTTTTGGCCTATGGAGGATATGCCAGCAACTGAGCTGCCGCGGGCATTGGAGGTTGAACTGGTTGTTGCGGAATTAGGAACTATTAAACGAGTGCTGGAGCTACTTCCGTGAACACGGCGCATCCTGACCGAGTAAACAAACAGGGCGGAGTTGCACTGATTACGGTATTGCTGATCGTCGCAATATGCTCGCTGCTGGCTACACAGCTGATCAGCCAGCAGCATATCCAGTTCCGTCGGACCCTCAATCAGCTTCAGGGTGACCGTGCATTCCATTACGTGCTCAGTGCCGAAGAATGGGGACGTGAAATTTTGATTCGTGATGCCAACGAAAATCAACAGGACAATTATAATGATGACTGGGCTGCGGTATTGCCACCGATGGAAGTCGATGGTGGCATGATGCTGTTGGCAGCACAGGAGATGCACGGGCGCTTTAATATCAACAATTTGGTCATTAATGGTGTAGTAGATAACAAGCAGGTCGAAATTTTCCAGAGGCTGCTTGAAAACCTGGAGCTTGAACCAAATCTGGTCTGGCCGTTGGTTGATTGGCTCGATTCAAATGAGGAGGTCGTTGGGCCCTTTGGCGCGGAACATGACAGTTATAGTGAGCTAACGCCGCCTTATCGTCCTGCAAATCAGGCGATGATTAATCCCGATGAGCTTGCCGCAGTGCAAGGGTATACGCCTATTATCCTGGCAGCATTAGTGGACCACGTGGTCGCGTTGCCGGTTTTGAATGCCGGAACACCCACCGCAACATTGTTCAATGTGAATTTTATAACCGAGCCGCTGTTACGCTCTTTATCGGCGAAAATGGCCAGTGCGTCTGTTGAAGAGGTATTGCAGGAGGCGATTGACGATGGCTTTAACTCGATTAACGATTTTTTGAATGCGATCGACGATGCCAACCCTGAAATCACTGGGTTAAGCAGCAGTATCGATAGAACACTTTTGAGTGTGCAAAGCGAATATTTTCTATTGGAATATCAAGGCGATTTTGAGCCTGTTGTTCTCAAGAGCCATAGCATCATGCACCGAGATTCCGATGCCAACGTGCGCATCATCAATCGGGCACAAGGGGAATACTATAGTGTCACAACAGCTATTTATTGACGGCTCTGGTCATCCGGGCGACCCGATTGATTGGGCGGTAAGAAGTGAATTAAATACGATTTTCCATACCGGGCAACTATCGGATATTTCCGTAGAGGAGGGCACCTCGGTTGTGCTGGTATTTTCAGGTTTAGACGTATTATTGCTCAGCGCGCCTATGCCAACCCGAAATCAGCAGAAAATCCGTCAGGCATTGCCTTATCTTTTTGAAGAACAGCTAATTGAAGATACTGAAACCTTGCACTTTGCTATGGGACCACTGAAGTCTGATAGGTTGCAGGTAGCGGTGATCGCAAAGGAGCGTCTGCAGGAGTGGATAGATGCGCTGACAGCAGTGGGCATTCAACTCGACAGTGCTGTAACGGATATTCAGCTATTAACGCCCAAAGTTGCTGGATGGACCGTCTGGTGTAATGAATATAGCGCATTAGTTCGCACCGAAGAGGGCGCTGGTTTTGCCTGTGATCGGGAACAACTGGTTGAACTACTCGCCGCATTACCCAGATCAGGTGATCATTCGGAACCTGTAGACTCGGTACATATCCACCACGAAGGAGAGCTAGACCTGTTTCCCTTCACCAGCAACCTGGCAGATATGACGATAACCGAAGAGGTGATTGAACCATCTGGGACATCACGGTTCCAGTTCTTACTTGAGCAGTTCACTGAACAAAAACACTACAAGCCGATTGAGCTACTTCAGGCCCAGTATGCCCCGGAAAAACCGTCGCGGATTTCCACAAAATTAGCAGCTATCGCCTGCTCCGTAACACTGCTGTTGGTTGTGGGTTATTCGTCACTGCTGTGGTATCAGAACAGCCGCTTCGAAACCCAACACCGGGCACTTCAGCAACAGATAACCAGTTTATACCGGTCGACGTTTCCAAATGAAAAACGGGTGATCGATGCAAAGGTACAGATGCAAGGTCACCTGCGAAAACTAGCGGCTCAGGATACGGGTGGGGGTGGACTGTTTGGTCTAATGGCGTCCGTTGCACAGGTAACGGATAAAAATAGCCAAATTGAGTTTAAACAACTGAGGTTTCAAAAAAACAGTCTAGAGCTTAAATTTGAAGCGGGTAGCCTGCAGGTGGTCGAACAATTCAGAGATCGAATACATACGAAAGGGCTCACTACAAAAATTCTTAGCGCCAATAAGGATACCGGTCGTGTTAAGGCAAGGTTAAAAATAGAGGCGGCTTCATGAAAAACTGGTTTCTGAGCCTGGGCGAGCGGGATAGGAAAATTGTAGTGGCATTAGGTTTGATTGTCTCATTTGTGATGCTCTACGCATTTCTGTGGATGCCGTTACTCAAAGAGAATGCCCAGCTAGAGCAACGAGTTCAGAGTTCCCAATCAGATCTTGAATGGATGCAGCAGGCAACCCAAAAGATAAAAACTTCAGGGCCGCTGTCCAAATCGAAAGCTGAACGCAAATTATCGTCCGGTTCTTTTCTTACCTTGATAGAAAAAACCGCCGCAACCGCCAATATTAAACTAGAAAAAATAGTACCGAAAAAAGATAAACAGGTTGAAATACGTTTGAAGAGTGTTTCGTTCAATCAAGTCATCAGTTGGATAGAGCTGCTAACAAGAAAGCATGGCGTAGTGGCTAGCAAGTTTTCAGCAGAGAAGGTAAGCATAGGAAAGGTTAATCTGGTTGTACTGCTTGAAGGATGATGGCTTCACGGACAATCTGTGTTTCCTTGTTTGTTTGATAAACGAGATAGCATGACGCTGCTCAGAAGTAGCCCTGCTTCAGACAGGTTACCTGACGTTAATCAAATAATGCTCCGCTGAAAATTAACGGAACAAAAGTGATTATTTACAGTAACCATAAAAACAACTCCCCCCACAGAAAACGCGATAAAAGCCTTGGTCTACCAGAGCTGATCGCTATCGCGCTCGGTGGAATGGTAGGCGGTGGAATCTTTACTGTTCTTGGTTTATCTGTTGCGATGATCGGAGTTTTTACCCCGGTTGCAATAATGATCGGTGGTTTTATTGCACTAATGGCTGCGTATTCCTATATAAAACTGGGTGTGTACTACAAGGATGAAGGCGCTACCTATTCGTTTTATAAAAAAATATTTCCTGATTCACCCTTTGCCGCATCACTGATTGGTTGGTGGGTGATATTCGGCTACATAAGCACCATGGCCCTCTATGCGTATACCTTTGCCTCCTATGCAATCAGCGGTTTTTCATTTGGTGAGATCGAGTGGGCGCGAAAATTGGTGGCGGGTGGTGTGATTCTTCTCTTCACGTTGATCAATTTGTGGAGTGTAAAGGGTATGGGAAAGATCGAAGATTTGATGGTCTATAGCAAGCTTATTATTCTTGTTGTGATCTCTTTTGTGCTGATCAATAACAGTCAAACTACCCTGCCAGTAATGCTGCAGGGCAACGAAGATGTGAGTATGTTATCTATTTTATTGGTGGCATCGATAACCTTTGTAGCCTACGAAGGTTTCCAGTTAGTGATCAATGCTGTGAATGAAATGGAACAACCGGAAAAGAATATTCCAAAGGCGATCTATAGTTCGATTTTCCTGGCGGTGTTGATTTATGTGGTGATCGCGATTGGAGCAATATTAGCAATCCCGTTAGATGATATTGTGCAAAACAAGGAATATGCCCTGGCCGCTGGAGCTGAAAATGTACTGGGCCACTGGGGTTCAGATCTTGTCATCATGGGTGCATTGTTGGCTACCAGTAGCGCAATCAGCGGTACGGTATTTGGTGCCTCAAGGCAGATGGCTATTATTGCGCGGGATGGATATTTTCCGGCGATTATAGGCCGTAAAATTAATCGTATTCCCGTCTTTGCAATTGTCAGTATGTCGCTAATGGCGTTCTGTCTGGTTCTTTTGGGCAGCCTGGAACTCATTCTTGAATTTGGCAGTGTTACGTTTTTATTGGTATCCCTGTTGATGGCCTACGCCAATTTTAAGGTTCGTCATTTGACTCAATCGTCACCGTTTATCACCATAGTGTCATTTATTGGTCTTTTACTGGGCACGATTTTAATTATGTATTACGAGTTTATTCATCAGCCTGAACAGATGTTGTTTATCGCAGGGTTATACCTGTTGCTTACGTTGGGGGCATGGGGTTACTCGTGGAGCAAAACTCATCATCTGGGTAACCATTAAATCCAAAATATTGCCGGTCTGAATAACGTTTAGATTTAAAACCAGTCGGTGAGTAACAGGCCGATGCTTAGTCGGCTCTGCCGCATATCATAGTCGATCAGGCTTTCGCCATATCCGTAAAAATACTGGATATAAGGTTTGATGGGTAGGAAGTTGACAGTATGGCTCCAGTTAATTTGAATGCCACCACGAAATGAATCCTTCATGCTGTTGTGAATCGATACTGTGTAGGTATTGAGATTATTTTTCCAATACAGATTAACCTCGCCTCGTCCCGCGTACTCTTTGATATTTGGATTATCGTCATTGGTTGATTCTTTGAATCGGTGCCAGACTCGTGGTACTAACGCGACATTTTGGTCAATATCAAAATAACCTGACAGGATTATCCGATTCCAGCTTCTTGAAAGCGGATCGCTGCGGCCATTTGATTGATGATTAAGGCTTACTGCCAGCATCCGGCTGGTTAGCCCAAAAAATGAGACGGATATCGGCCAACTGAATAGAAACTCTGGTTCATAATTACTTTCGCGAAATGGCGACGAGGCTTTTTCATTATACGCTTGCCAATAAGAAACCTGAGTGTATGCAAACCAGATATCTGCCTGTGTACCTAAAACATCCGGCCAAATTTTTGTTTTGAAACTGATCTGAAATTTGAGTTCGAAATGCTGAACCTGTTCGCCGGAAGAGATCAAACCAAATACATTCTGATTTTGCTCCTTTGAATAGGAGATTGGCATCACATAGGTTGGTTTATAAGGCGTGATTACGAATGGTCCACGATCCGCCTGCGATGATATTTGCCAGCTTTGTACCAAAAAGGAAGGGGGTGGTTTTAGCTCAACCTCTTCGCGGGGTTTTTCTACTATATCGTTGGAGGAGGAAATTTTTGTAGAGGCCGTGTCAAAGCACTCAAGTCGTTGTGTGTATTGCTCAAGTAACCTACAGTTGTAAATAGCATTAGTTACCAGCCTGTCGTCGTTGGCCATGGCGTTATTTTCTAATGATGCGTCTAAATTGGTTATCAGGTCATCGTAGCATTGCAGGCGACTCAGATTATCGATTGAAGATAAACATGCGCGCAGCGATTTGGATACCAGGTTTTCGTCGGGTTGGGCCTGGAGAGGCGAGGAAGTCAATATGGTTACCAGTAGGAAGAGTAATCCTGAAGCCCACAGGTAGTATGGATGTTGAAACGGTCTCATATTCAATTGTGGCACAGGCTAAAGTCCAGGGTGGATGAATAGTGTGCCCATCTTACTCACTTTAATTCGGAAAAACCTCCCTTGCTGCCCAGCGTGAAAATTCTTCTCGGGTACAGCTATCACAGGAGTTAAATCCCTGCCCTTCAACTACGCGGTAAATCACCATATCCTTTTGTGGGTCGCTGGATTTTGATTCATCGATGATACGCCGCACCGACCACTGAGGGCCATGCTTACCGTTGGTATAGAAATGATCGAACTCAATTTCCTGTTTGGTAAGCTGCTGCAGGTTGGCGTGTTGCAGTGATAGCTGGATGACACGTTGTAAGTCATCAAGGGTTACATCCATCACTAAATCCATATCTGCCAGCGCTTGTTTGATCGTATCTTTATCAACGACGTGTTCGCTACCACCCTCATCATATAGCTGGGGTTGACCATCGGTGAAACGCATCATTGCAGCCGCCGGGTACCGTCGCCAGGGGAAGAAGGCATTAAACACAATAGCAATGATAAATATGATCATTACATTGAGTAATATTGGCGTCAGCACGTAGGCATAACCCAGGTCGTGAATGGCTGGGCCACCTACGACTGCAACCAGAGCGGTAGCTCCGCCAGGGGGATGGATACATCCGAGTATATGCATGACGCCTATCGACAGACCAACTGCCAGGCCTGATGCAAGATAGATATCAGGGACCAGTTGATAGCAGGCCACCCCAACCAGCGCTGACACCAGACTGCCGCCAATCAATGGCCAGGGCTGGCTTAGTTTGCCGTGCGGAATGGCGAAAACCAGCACTGCGGAAGCCCCCATTGCAGGTACGATCAATGCGGCTCCAGTGGCTCCAGTAACTTGAAAGCTAATATGCGCGATCAGGATTATGCCGATTGTTCCCCCTAAGGTAGCCACCATTTTCTCTGCTGAACTCACGTTTCCTGGCTCAATGGCCATAAAACGCTGGGTGCGTTTCAATATGCTGGCTATCATTTTTCGCATGGTATAGCTGTCCTTATGATTGTTCTGTTTCGCGTTAAGAATATATTCTAAGAAAAGGTTTAATATTATCCAAACAATAAGTTGTATTTTAAATACATCTTTTGTTAGAGTGGCATTACAAACATATATATTAAATATATCTTCTAGGGAGATAAGCATATGAGTAGCGTATACGATCGCATTGGCGGCGAAGCAGCGGTAGATAAAGCGGTTGACATTTTTTACCGTAAAGTACTCGCTGATGATCGCGTTAATGAGTACTTTGATGGTGTTGATATGGATAAGCAGGCCAACAAACAGAAGGCTTTCTTAACCATGGTATTTGGCGGGCCGAATAACTACACAGGTATGGATATGCGCGAAGGGCATAAGCATCTTGTAGCTCGTGGCCTGAACGATAGTCATGTTGATGCAATCATTGAACTGCTTGGCGGCACATTGGCGGATCTGGGTGCAGCCCCGTCAGATATTCAAGAAGTAGCTGATATTGCTAACAGCGTTCGTGATGACGTGCTGGACCGGTAACCCATCATGACAGTTATCGTTTTCGACGACCAAAAAATCGAGCTTGAGTCTGGGCAGACAGTATTGTCTGCTCTGCTTGACCGGGGATACGACATTCCCAACAGTTGTCAGGCTGGTGCATGCCAAACTTGTATGATGCAGGTCGTCGAAGGCGAACTACCTGAAAAATCCCAATCCGGTTTGAAGGATACCCTGAAAGCCCAAGGCTATTTTCTTGCCTGTAGCTGTGAACCCCAAACACCTTTGAGTATCAAAGTTAGCCAGGCTGCTGATCTACGATCTCAAGCAACCGTTGTCGGCCATGATTGTCTTGGCGCCGATGTACTGCGTTTGCGGATTAAACCCACCGGGACATTTGATTTTTATTCAGGTCAATATTTAACGGTCTGGAAAAGTGAAACCGTAGGTCGAAGTTACTCCATTGCCAGCGTCGCTAAACGTGATGACTATGTTGAATTACATATTCGTCGAATTAAAGATGGTGTGGTAAGCAACTGGTTACACGATGAAGTGAAAGTTGGCGATGAACTTCAAATCCAGTCTGCAACCGGCAGCTGTTTTTATATTCCCGGCACGCCGGAGCAAAATATTTTATTAGCAGGAACCGGCACCGGACTTGCGCCATTATTGGGTATTGCAAGCGATGCGCTGCACCAGGGCCACAGTGGTGATATTCATCTCATACATGGCGCATTAACGGTTGATGACCTTTATTTACATCAACTGCTAATTGATATGGCCAGTCAGCATTCCAATTTTAACTACTATGCCAGTGTTCTAAAAGTAGAGCAGGTTCTGCCACCAGTCACTACTGAATCACTTCAAGGTACAGTATTGGCGGTAGCCGATGACCCCGCCGACTGGAAAGTTTATCTATGCGGTAGCCCCGAGATTGTCGGTCAGCTGAAAAAAGCTATTTTTCTTGCCGGTGCCAGCATGAAAAATATTTATACAGACCCTTTTATTAGCGCGCATTCAAGCTAGCCTGCCTGGGCTCAGATGCTTTGGGTAAGATATATCGCTGATATTGGCTGTGCTGATAGAGGCGTTGTAAAAATAGCTGCCTTGCCATGCATGATATAAATTCAGTAATAAGCTGTTAATATAAACAGCTATTCAGTTCCAGGCACATTGTTGTTGCGGTCGGTGCAGCCGTAGTAACAAAAAGTTAATTAACCTACTGGTCCATCATGCAACTAACGCGGTATACCGATTACAGCCTGCGAGTGCTCATATATTTAGCTCTTCAGGAAGAGGGCACGCGGGTTACTGTTTCCGAAATTTCCGAACATTTTGATATACCTAAAAATCACCTGGTTAAAGTCGTTCATCATCTCGGAAAGCTGGACTATATAAATACCACCCGAGGAAAAAATGGCGGTATCTGCCTTGCTAAAAAGCCCGAAGAGATGGGTGTCGGTGACATCATCCGAAAGATGGAACATAACCTTAAAATCGTCGACTGTCAGTCCCCCTCCGCCTGTCCTATTTTGCCGATTTGTTTATTACCCTCCATATTGTCCAGGGCTGGTGATGCATTTTTGAATGTGCTTGATCAATATACGATTGCAGGATTACTGAGCCAATCAGGTCAGCTCAAATCATTGCTGGGAACAGGCGAGATGTCTGACAAATACCAGCAGATTAAAACCCGAAGTATTGACTGAGCTTGGGGCCAAGGTAAACAAAATAAAAGGGCAAAACTGATTAAAACGTTGATCCTCTCATTTTTTATTGTGCAGTAACCTCGTTCTTATCCGATCCCCTTCATCGATATGAGTATCGATGAATTGGCCCTATTTCATTCAGTTTATATTGATTTCTAAGCCTTCTTCCTTACTAAGCTCACCCAATAAAAATAACGAGGATGCTATCACCACCAATAAAATGCAGGCTAATACTTTTACCCATTTATATTTATGAAAGCGCATAGGAATAGATGCAATATCTCCCCTAAACGAATTCTTATCCACCATCACACAGAAAACACACAAAAATAAATATAGAAAAAAAAGCCACACCGCTTGTAGCAAACAACAATTGTTGAATCATTCCAAAGCTCCTTGAAGCACTAATTACAAGTAAACTTTCTAAAAAAATGAGTTGAGCCTTTCCATTCCGTCGATTCGACTGGTTAAAGATTCTACTGCTCGTTGAATAGTGTTTTCAATAGTGGCCATCAATCATCTTTCAGATGAAAAATGGCGAGCTATTTGATGAGAAATTCGTTTGAATGCATAGGCGCTATCTGCCTCACTTTTTCTTTATCTGGCAACAAATTACCAGATATAAGTTATAGAAAGAACTATAAGTGACAACCCACCTACTAGCATTGGAGTTTTCAATTGAGTATAAATCCGGTCACTTTTTACCGGATCCTTATTCAATGGTATTTTTTTAAAATATATTAGTAAAAGAACAACACTACTTAAAAATATAAATACAAAAGTAGTCATCACCGCCGCCCCTATCTTGCTTTGTTGAGTTATCTATCGTATTGGCAACATCTAAAGTATGCAAACCATCTAAATTGGAAAAAATGGGGGTGCAAAAAGACAGCGCAATAAAACAGGGCCGGGTGTTTCGATGCCAAATCAGTCCGACCGATTTACCATTTTGCTGATTGCTGATTGCTGATTGCTGATTGTTGATTAGTATTTTCCGTATTGATCACTGTAACAGTACCTTGAGCCCACCAGATTACTCCTGACCTATACGACCATCAAAGCATTGACATCGAATAGATGATGCAGTCTGATGTCTGGAGAATAAAAATAATAATTCCCTGGGAGGATGTACACAATGCATACAGAATTGGCCAAAAAATTAGGTATCGAATACCCCATTTTTGCGTTTACTCACTGCCGTGATGTGGTGGCAGCGGTCACCAACGCTGGTGGTATAGGTGTGCTTGGTGCAACTGGCTTTAACGCCGAGCAGCTTGAAGTAGAACTCAACTGGATTGATGAGCGAGTAGGGGGCAAGCCCTATGGCGTTGATGTCATTATACCCACTAACTACGAAGGTAAAGGCGAGCAGGACCCGGATAAACTGCTTGCCATCATTAAAGCTGCGATTCCCCAGGGTCATCGTGATTTTGTTCAGCAGCTCTGTGAACAACATGGTTTACCCCACTTAGCGACCGATAAACCGGTTGAAGAGCGCCTAAGCATGACGGACGCAACCTCAACACCGCTGGTTGATGTCGCGCTCACCCATGATAACTGCAAGTTGATTGCAAATGCGTTAGGTACGCCACCGGAACATGTCATTAAACAGGTTCAGGATTCCGGGCGTATGATCGGTGCGCTTTGTGGTAGTGCAAAACACGCGCGCTATCATGTGGAAGCAGGGCTGGATTTTATCGTTGCGATGGGTGGTGAAGGCGGCGGACACTGCGGCGAGGTGAGCAGTATCGTACTGTGGCCGGAAGTGGTCAAAATTGCCGGAGATATTCCAGTCATTGCAGCGGGTGGTGTGGGTAGTGGACAGCAGTTGGCTGCGGCATTGGCACTGGGTTGTGAAGGAACCTGGAGCGGATCAATCTGGCTAACGGTTGCTGAAGCGGCAACCTCGGATGCGCAGAAGGAGCGCATGTTTAGTGCCACATCGAGCGATACCGTTCGCTCGAAGAGTTTTACCGGTAAACATGTTCGAATGCTTAAAAACAAATGGACCGATGCCTGGGAAGCGGAAAACAATCCCGACCCATTGGGAGCGCCGATGCAGGGCATGTTAACCAGCGATGCAACCCGGCGGATGCGTGAATACCCGGCTAAATCCCAGGATCTGTTCTTCAGCCCGGTAGGCCAAATCGTGGGTACCATGAACGAAACTATCGGTGCCCGTGAGAAGGTGATGGAGATGGTTCACGGTTATCTCGACAGCACCGAACGGCTCACAAGCCTGTTGCCTGACGATTAATCGATAGCACTAAACCGTTGTAGACAACGGCCCTGTATACGCTGATTTTTTGCGATACTGGGCCGTTTTCTGTTTATAGGTATCCGCGTTCGTTGAGTGCCTGCATCAGTTCCCTCCGTTTTATCCTTTGTCTCTAATGGTTCTTTGAGGGCTTTGCTGATGACTATGAGCAGTTACAATTTGTTACAACTTGTCACCCTTCTGAAAAGTTATATTGCCTGTGCGGCGCTACTATTATCTCCGGTAACTACTTTTTTCAAATGGTTTTCACTACTGGAGATTGAACATGAAGAAAACAAAGAAAATACTCGTTGGTTCATTGATTGTAATCACGTTAGGAGCCGTTGGGGCATTAACTGCTAGCGGATATGGACATGGCTGGGGCGGAGATCGTGGTCACATGGCTGTCATGATGGCAGAACGGATGATGAGCCACGCCACCAAAGAGTTAGATCTAACAGAAACGCAGCAAGCAAACCTGCAGGCATTGCAGCAAAAGGTTTTATCCTTGCGCACCGAGGCCCGCATGGGTAAACAGGAAACCAGACAGGAGCTGATGCAACAGCTTTTGCAGCCGACTCTGGATCAGGAGCATATGATGATGATGGTCAGAGACCGATTACAGCTGGCAGAACAAAAAGCACCGGAAGTGATCGCGGCCCTGGCGGTCTTTTCAGATAGCCTTACAGCGGAGCAAAAAAACAAAATAAAGGAGAAAATAGAAAAACACAAAAGGCATGATCGACGCGAGCGCTATCATGGCGATTATCCTAGACATGACTAGCATTTTGTAGCTGCATATACCCTGATCTAAATGTTCTATTAACAGGATTTAGATCGGGGTATATTTGATTTTAAGAATCGAGCTTGCAACCTGTTAATCACCGGATGAATAGATGACTAAAATCCTGCTAATAGATGATGACGAACAATTGGGCCCGCCGTTGGCGACCTATTTTGAACGCTATGATCTGCAGTTAGAGCAGGTAACCCACCCTGAGCAAGGCCTTGATGCGATTCAACATAATGATTACCAGTTGGTAATTCTCGATATCATGTTGCCGGATATGGATGGTTTTGAAGTCTGTCGAGAACTACGAAAAACCAGTGATATTCCTGTTGTGATGTTAACCGCTCGTGGAGAAGTGATGGACCGCGTGATCGGTTTGGAATTGGGCGCGGATGATTACCTTCCAAAACCCTTTGAGCCGCGGGAATTAGTCGCCCGAATCCAGACAATCCTCAAACGCACCAAGCCACAAATCAATGGAGATTCCGCAGATGAACCCCTGAGTTATGGGCCCTTATCCATTGATTTACAATATCGTCAGGTTAAGGTTGATGGCAAACTTTTGGAATTAAGCGGCCGTGAATTTCAGCTATTGGTTATGCTTGCTCGAGAGCCGGGCCGTAACTACAGTCGTGATCAAATTGTCAGTGAGTTACGCGGGATTGATGCGGAACTGTTTTCACGTTCTGTGGATATTCTGGTTAGTCGGTTACGAAACAAATTGAAACCGCTGGATTGCATCAAAACAAACTGGGGGGCAGGGTACTGTTTTATTGAGCCGACTAACTTCTCAGGTTAATCCCTCAGACTATTTCCTCAAAAAGAGCAGTGACTATTTATAAAAGTACCATGAAAAAATTGATCAAGAATATTCGATACTCGCTGATTTCGAGATTGATATTGCTGCTTTTGGTCACCACGGTTGCACTGCTTGTAGTGGTAAGAATCAGTACCCTGGCGATCATGAACAATCAGTTCAAGAACAATATTCTGCCTCATATTTTTGAGTACCAGCGTTATATCGAGCGCGAAATTGGTTCGCCTCCAAATATTAAAAGAGCAAAAGCAATCGCCCTTCGGACCGGCGCGACGATTCATATTCGTGGCGCGAGCATCAATTGGTCATCGGACAGCAGACCTTTTCATCCATACGACATTGAGTTTAAAGAGCACCATGATGATGAAGATGAGTTAAAACACGGAGAATCGGATCACGTCAGATACCTGATGTCGGACCGGGGTGACCATAAAATATATATTGGGTTTGCTCGCCGGCCCGAGCGTCATGGCGAAGGGTTGATCGCTCTATGTCTGATCATCGGTATTGTGTATCTTTGTTACCGGGGTATTAGATCTCTGTTTAGGCCGATTGAAACCATTCGGCTGGGCGTGCAGAAAATGGGTGAGGGTGAGCTTGATCACCGAATCGAAATAAAACGAAAAGATGAACTTGGCGAGCTGGCCGCCACGGTGAATACCATGGCTGAGGATATTGAAGGTATGCTCAATTCCAAACGCGAAATGTTGCTGGCAATTAGTCATGAGTTGCGCTCGCCCCTGACCCGTAGTCGCGTATCGGCCGAGTTGATTGATGACGACACGATCAGAAAAAACCTCAGCAGTGATATGAAGGAGATGGAGCAGCTGATCACTGAGCTATTAGAAAGCGAAAAACTTAACCAGCGCCATGCACAACTTAATCGTAGCCCGGTTGTGGTTAATAAACTCATTGAGACGTTGTTGACGGAAACCTTTTCCCACGATGAAATTCAAACGGATCTTCGTGCCGAATCCGTTGAAATGGAGCTCGATGAGCCACGGATACGGTTGCTGGTAAAGAATCTGCTGACCAATGCAGTCCGTCACAATAGGCCTGAACAGGGCAATATCGTGATATCAACCGTTTCCCAGCAGGACTCCATTCAGATCACTGTCTCGGATTGTGGTATCGGCATTGAGCCCGAGCACCTGCCCCATATCACCGAACCCTTTTATAGACCCGACCCATCGCGTCAGCGCAAAACCGGGGGTTACGGGCTGGGTTTGTATCTGTGTCGAATGATCACTGAAGCCCACGGTGGGGTCTTGAAAATTGAGAGTGAAGTAGGGCAAGGTACCCGAGTTCAGGTTAGCCTAACTACTTAATCTGTGCCCTTAAAACCGTTGAACCATTGCATCTGCTGAATTAGGCTTGGTTGCACGAAATTATATCCCAGCCACTTTTTGCGTAGCAGCGCAGGATTCTGCAAATGAGCATGCACGAAAAAATCGATTACGTTGAGTTTCCCGCCAAAGACCTGGCCGCTGCCAAACAATTCTTTAATACCGTGTTCGGATGGTCCTTTGAGGATTATGGCTCCGAATATATCGCTTTTTCCAATCAAGGCCTTGATGGTGGATTTTTTCTATCCGATAAGGTCTCATCTGCCGAAAACGGAAGTGCTCTTATCGTTTTCTATAGCGACAACCTGGAACAAACTCAAGCAAAAATAGAGCAGGCTGGTGGAAGCATTCTGAAACCTGTTTATGACTTCCCCGGTGGTCGCCGCTTTCATTTTAGCGATCCAAATGGGAATGAATACGCAGTCTGGTCTAATCCAAATAATTGAATTTAATCTCTCACTTTTAAAAAAGGTATATCACTACATATGAAGTTTACAGAAGAAAATGCCGAAGCTCTTGGTCAACCTATTCTCGATAGCGTGCTCAAGGCTCACGCAGAATCTGATTACCAGCTACTCACTAAATTTTTTTCAAAGGATCTGAAAGGGGTTTTAACAGAGGAAACATTTCGGGAAGCTATACAGAATGAATTATCAACCTACGGTAAAGTCAGTTCAACGACTTACCTTGGCCACCTCAATCGGAAAGGTGAGCTGCAACTACTCTGGAAAGTAAGTTACGTAAAAGGCAAAGAAGATATTTTGTGGGAACTTTATTTGGGTGAAGCTGAGAACAGTGATGGGTTAGAGGTGTTGGGCCTTTGGTTTGGCTAATGTAACCGTTTAGTATCTAACTTGATTTAGCCGTAACAAAATAATGTGCGCTTTTGTACATGCTCTCCAAACTAAAAAAATAGAGAGAATCTGACCGTGAAAATATTTATTACCGGAGCATCAGGCTTTGTTGGTGGTGCTGCTTTAAAACGGCTCAGTCCACAACATCAAGTTACCGCTATGTCCCGTTCCGAGCAAAGCGATAAAAAAATCCTCGCCATCGGCGGAACCCCGGTGCGCTGCCAGCTTGGCAGTGTTGAGGTAGCAAACCTTGAAGGTTGCGATCTGGTAATTCATAGCGCTGCATATATTGGCCCTTGGGGTCCACGACAGCATTACTGGAAAACCAACGTAGAGGGCACCGCGCAGTTACTGGGCGTGGCGAAACAAGCTGGCGTAAAACGCTTTATCCACATAGGTACTGAGGCCGGTTGTTTTCATGGGCAGCCGATGAAAGGGATCGACGAAACCTATCCACTGAGCACCAAATCCCCCTATTACTATTCACAAACCAAAGCCGATGCAGAGCGTAGGGTGATAGCCGCAAACGATGTTGCGAACGGTTTTGAGACGATTAGTCTGCGTCCTCGTTTTATTTGGGGGCCAGGTGATCAGAGTATTTTGCCCGGAATAATCCAGGCCGTTAAGGCAGATAATTTTATGTGGATAGGTGGCGGTGAAGCCCTGACCGCCAGCACCTATATTGATAATTTGACCGATGCGATTGAGCTAGCGCTAGAAAAAGGTAACGGTGGTGAAGCCTATTTTATTGTTGATGAACAGAGTCATTCCTTCCGTGAATTGCTTTCCGGCATGCTGGCTACTCAAAATCTGACCGTACCGGATAAATCAATACCGAGCTGGCTTGTTCGCTGCATGGCTTTTGTTGCGGAAACGATCTGGAAAACATTTGGCCTTAAAAGTGATCCGCCCGTAACCTGTTTCGCGGCAGCTTTAATGTCCGTGGAATGTACGATTGATAGCGACAAAGCCCAGCAGCAGCTGGGTTATAAACCCGCAGTGAGTATGGAGCAAGGGTTTGAAGCGTTGCGCCAATTGCGTAAAAGCTAGCCCTTTTAAAGGCTGAACTTGGCTAACCGCCCGCGGTTACTCTGGCTGTTTGTAATCAGCTGTATTGGCAGTTAAATAGAGCCAGATAAAGCCAGTAAGCCCAGCGATAATAGATGCCAATAGAATTCCGGTTTTGGCGATCAGTAATTCCTGGGCATATTGGGCAAAACCTAGCTCAGCGATAAAGATCGACATCGTAAAACCGATACCCCCCATTAGCCCTACACCAACTATGTGTTTGAAGTTCATGTCGCTGGGCAGTTTGGTTAACCCGAGTTTTACTGCAATCCAGCAAAAACCTGCGATACCAAATAATTTTCCGCCTACTAAACCCGCAGTAATACCCAATGATACCGGATGGGTGATGACGCTGCCAAACGAGGCCCAGTCGATGGGAATTCCGGCGTTGGCGAGGGAAAATATTGGGATAACAAGGTAGGCAGAGGGCAGGTGCATTTTGTGTTCCAGAACTTGAGCCGGTGCCTGTACTCGCTGCACACCTTCGCCCAAAGCCTGAATACGTGTACGCAACAGGCCATTGGTGAGAACACTGGTGTCATCTTTGTAGGAATCTTTGATTTTATCCACGATATTATTTGCCTGGGACAGGAATCGTTTGGGGTCATATTTTGGCTGCATTGGAATGGTGAATGCCAGTAATATGCCGGCTATTGTGGCATGTATTCCGCTGTTTAAGGTGGCTACCCAAAGTACCGTGCCGAGTAAAATGTAGGGTAATGGCCGACGTATACCACCTAGGTTCATCGCAAACAGTAATAGTAAAATCACCGCTGCGGTAATCAGTGGAACCATGTTGATGGTGTCTGTGTAGAACAGCGCGATGACCAGTACAGCACCGAGATCGTCAACAATGGCAAGGGCTACCAGAAATGTCAGTAAGCTTTTGGGAACGCGATTTCCCAGCAGTGCCAGAGCACCCAGTGCAAAGGCGATATCTGTTGCCATGGGTATACCCCAACCATCACGGGTGTGGCCATCGGGGTTAATACCCATGTAAATAACAACAGGTACAATCATACCGCCCAGCGCTGCAGTAATTGGCAAGATTGCTTGTCTTGGATCGGCTAATTCACCCACCAGAATTTCTCGTTTGAGCTCAAGGCCTATCACGAAAAAAAACATAGCCATCAAACCGTCGTTGATCCAGTGATGCAACGACATCGACAGTTCGAAGCCGGGTACCCCTATCGTAAAGTACGTTTTCAGTATGTGGTGATAGGGTTCACTCCAGTGACTGTTGGCAATGTACAGCGCGATTGCGCCGCAAAGCATGAGTAGAACTCCACTTGTGGTCTGGCGATGGATAAACTCATCCAGTGGCGATAGCACCGCATCAAAGGCTTTTTCCCAGGGGGCGATATATTCTTTTCCGGATGGTTTTTTCATTAGAATTCTCGATCAATATTGCTGAGAAGGGTTGGTTATGTCCGCATAGAGTTCTGAGCTTCCATCGGATTTAAGCAACAATACTTGGTATGGCTCAAAACGGTTGTTCATTTCCATTCCAGGGCTGCCTGCAGGCATATCGGGAACCGCTAATCCGATAGCATCTTTCGGCACTAAAGCCATAAATTGCTGAATATAACGTGCTGGCACATGCCCTTCAAAAATGTAACCCTGTGCACTAACCGCTGTGTGGCAGGAGCGATATTGTGGTGCGATACCGAGGTCATTTTTGACCTGGTTTAGATTACTAGGGTGATGGGTTTCAAATGCAAATCCACGTTGTTCAACATGCTCTGCCCATTCAACACAGCAACCACAGGTTGGGCTTTTGTAGATATCCATTGGGATATCCGCACTGGAAGATACTGTGGCGAGTTTGATCAGATCTGCGTTAGATTTTGATGCCGGTTGCGTCGTGGCTGATTCGCCAGGTTGTTCGCTGCAGGCAACCAAAAATATAAACGATAAACATGTTGCGATACGAAAGAATTCTTTAGCGCTCAACTGAGCCTCCTGGATGGCGAGAGTAGAACGGGGTCAATTTCGGTTGGCTGACTGTATCGAACCTAAGGGTCGATGAATAGCGTTAATTGGTTTATTTTCCACAGCCATAAAGCGGTCGCACTTGGGGTGTTAATTCGGCATCATTGTTTGCCAACCGAACTATAAAAAGTACAACAGGATTTATAGATTATGAACAGAGGTTTTTCAACTGGTTTTAAGGGTATTTTGCCAGTGTTATGTTTGATGTTGGGTTTGCTTGGTGCGAACCAGGTCAAAGCGGATAGCGCAGAGCTGGACAAATTGCTACAACTAGTAAATCGGCGTTTGCAAGTGATGGACGATGTGGCGATATACAAATTTGCTCACGGTATTCCAATCGAAAATAAAAAACGCGAAAAAGTCGTATTGGCCAGCGCTATTGCAAACGCAGCTCAACACCAGCTTAAACCCGCATCGGTTGAAGCGTTTTTCCGTTTGCAGATACAGCTGGCCAAACAAGTGCAGAAGGGCTGGATTGATCAGTGGAGAGCAGAAGGTAAAAATCCCAAAGGAATAACAACCGATATTCCCGATCTTAAAACCGATATTCGCCCAAAGCTGATCAACCTTGGCGAGCAAATTGTTCGGCAGTTTCCCCTGGCGTTAGCTGCGCTGCACGATCCGGCACAGCGGGCTAGAAACCGTCATAAAATTGAGCAGGCAATCAGTAGCCCATTTATCTCCACTGTAATGAAGCACAAGCTGCTGGATGCTATGGCGATGATACAAGTCGAGGCAGCGCATCAACAAAACCAACTACGGTCAATCTTGCAAACTGGTATTTTGCGGGTCGGCACAACCGGGGATTACAAACCCTTTAGTTATAGAGAACCTGACAATCAGTTTGCAGGTATAGATATTGAGATGGCAAAGGATCTGGCCGACAGCCTTGGGGTAAAATTACAACTGGTTAAAACATCCTGGCCAACCCTGATGGCGGACCTGGCGGCGGGTCGATTCGATGTCGGCATGAGTGGCATCAGTCGATCTTTAAAGCGCAGACGCAGCGCCTTTTTTTCAAACCAATATGCGATTGGGGGTAAAACTTCAATCGGTCGCTGTGATGAAGTAAATCAACTGGATAGTCTTAAAGAGATTGACCGACCAGGTGTGCGCGTCATTGTGAACCCTGGGGGTACCAATCAGAAATTTGTGCGTGCCAATATCAAAAAAGCACAGGTGATTGTTTACCCGGATAACACCACTATCTTCGAGCAGATACGCGATGGCCATGCGGACATTATGATCACCGATGATATTGAGGTAAAACTACAGCAACGACTGCATCCAAAACTTTGCGCAACTATGCCTGATACCTTGCTGACCTACACAGAAAAAGGTTATTTACTGCCACAGGATATTGCTCTGAAAGAGTATCTTGATGGTTGGTTACAGCAGGTAAAACATAACGGAAAGCTGGAATTGGCCTTTGCCCGTTACCTGCAATAGCTCAGCAAATCGATCAAATTAAATTTGGAGCTGATTGCGATCTGCCGGGCTTGCACTCAGTTTGGGCGTGCACTTTATTCCTGTACACTGAGAATTACCCAATAAAGGAGACCTACCGATGCCTTACAATTCAGAGCTGCTTGAAGAGCTTAATATACTGGCCCAGTTCAATCTTGATACTACCCAGGAAGGGGTAAAAGTACACAGTTCTGCTAGCGATGCTGTAACTGCGGCCGCGCAGCGGCTATTCGAAAAGGGGATTACTACTCAGGTCGACGGTGGCTACCTGACCGAGTTAGGCCGCACTGCTGCAGAACATACACAGCATTTATTGTTGATCATGAAAGCCTGATTTTAGACAGTAATAATAGTAATAGAGAAAAGAGGCGCAGGAAGAGTCAGACGACGATTACTTTTCTTGCGCCTTCATTTTTTCCTTCAGATCAGCAAAGGGGTTATGGGTAGCCGGTTCAACCGCCGAACCTGGGCTATTGCCATATTGAACAAAGTTCACATACTTGCTGTGTTCTTCGTCATGGCAATAGATGCACAATAACTCCCAGTTGCTGCCATCGACAGGATTATTGTCATGGTTGTGATCGACGTGATGAACCGTTAATTCACGAACATTGGCATGACCAAACTCACGGCTGCAACGTCCGCAAATCCACGGGTAGAGTTTTAATGCCTGCTCCCGGTAACCCTTTTCCCGCCTGGCAATGTAGGCTCGTTGCTCCGCTAAAACCTGATCTACTTTACTGGAAGCGCGCTTCTGGTCAGTAGTTTTGCTCATCGATTAAGCCCTGTTCGCAAAGTGTCTGCCTAGGTTTGGGGTGTTAAAGAGCCTTATTCGAAAACCTCTTCGAGGAAATTCAATAAACTTGCCCAGGATCTGCGGTCCGCAATCGGGCTATAAACCATGCCCATTTCCGGACTTGCGGCGGATGGTTTGGTAAAGGCGTGCGCGGTATTTCCGTAGGCATGAATTTGCCAGTCGGCACCGGCATGCGTGAGTTCCTCCTGCAGCGCGATCACGCTGTCGGTGGGTACCATTGGGTCGTCGTTGCCGTGCAGACACAGTACCTTGGCTGTGATTTTATTGCCGTCGGTATTTCCCGGGGCGTTAAACAATCCGTGGAAACTGATGGCTGCAAGAATATCCTGATTGGTTCTTGCCAGGTCGAGCGAGCACAGGCCGCCAAAGCAATAGCCCATACTGGCGATTTTGCTGGCATCTGTTTCCGGTTGTTGGCTGGCGGTGGCTAATGCTGCGGCCATACGTTGTTGCAAAACCGCTCGGTCATCCATGAAAGGTTGCATGAGTGCTGCATTTTCTTCTGGGTCATCCCCTCCTTTACCCTTGCCGTACATATCCAGTGAGAAGGTGGTATAACCATAACCAGCTAATTTTTCCGCCCGTTGGTCCTCAAAATCACTACGGCCTGCCCAGGTGTGCCCAATGATCACGCAGGGTCGCGGGCCCTGTAGTGCATCATCGTAGGCAAGATAACCTTCAAGCAGGGTATCGCCGTCGTAGTATTCTACTAATCGATGTTGAACTGTCATTTTGTGATAACTCCGTTTGTTCGTTGTCAGGCATAGCCTGCCTGAAATAAAAATAAATCAATTTGCATGGGTTCGGCCATTCAAACATGTTTCAACGTGTATGTTGAGAAAATATTCAGGTGTGGTGTAAGCAGTGTAAGTTAAGAGGTAACAGCTAGATTCAATATGTATGATTTTGAAGCAATGAATAGTTTTGGCTATGTTAAAATATTGAACCTTAGCGCATCATCACCGCTAAACATTAAGAAAATATGAGTGCGGGTTTAGCCCGTTTTTAACTGCTAGCGAAATCTAAATTCAGTGTGACCATGAAATTTCGACGATCTATTGTTTGCCTCTTTTTATTATCTATCCCGTGTCTGGTGTTCGGGGAGGTAATTGTAAAATCTCCCTGGATTGCGGCACCTCCACCCGGTAGTCGCGCACTAGCGGCATACATGCAAATACACAACGAAAATGAGCATGACCATATCCTCACCTCAGTTAGATCGATTCAGTTTGAAGATATCCAGATTCATCGTTCAGAGATGAAAGATGGAATGATGACAATGGAGCAGATGCCATCTATAGAAATTCCAGCGCGAGGAATGGTGGAACTTTCATCCCGGGGTTTGCATATGATGCTAATGAAGCCGGTGCGGTACTTTAAAGCTGGCGATACCATTGAGCTTGATTTGATATTTGAAGATGGGGCTGTACAAAAAATCAGTGTTCCAGTTAAGAAAAGGTAATGCAAGGAAGATGACAGATCAAAATAAAAAGATAGGTCTATTGATTTACCCCGTGGCTATGATTCTGTTTGGAGCCCTGGGATACGGAGCCTTCATGCTGCAATCGGGTGGTGAGCCCACATTGGCTGAGCTGGAGCAGGGTGTTGTGCTGGATCCACCCCGTAGCATTAAGTGGAATAAACTGGTTGCCCAAGATCACAGCACTTTCACGCCGCGTGAGCTGCAGGGAAAATGGTCCTATCTTTATATGGGTTATCGGTCATGCCCCGATGCATGCCCCGTTGCTATGGCGGTACTTGGCAGGGTTTCACAAAAGCTGATTGAATTGGAGCTGCCTGCAGAACAGCAACCACAGTTTTTGTTTATGTCTGTGGACCCAGGGCGTGACACCCCCGAGTTATTAGCGGAGTACGTTGCTTTTTTTGGAGATCAGTTTATCGGCATTACCGGTGAGCACGAGCAACTACGGGCTATATCGTTGCAGTTAGGTGCGATCTATTATGTACCGGAGGATCCAGAAACCGATGATTACGAAGTGGGTCACAGTGATAGTATTTTTCTAATGAACCCTGAAGGTCAGTTGCGAGTGATCTCTAGACCGCCCCATGATCCGGATATGATCGTGCGCAACCATCTCAAGTTATTCGATTGATATTCGGCTATGTGGTTTGATTGAATATCCGGATCGACCTTAATTTCCCCAAGTCGTCATGGCCCCTCTATGACCTGCCTTTCAATCGATATTTCCATTTATAGGTTAATCCGCATATTCGTCAGATTCGCCTAACCTTCGATCCTACAAATTAAAGACATAGAGTCGTCGTTACGTTGCAGGTTAAGTTGCCCTTTATCTGTGCATACTTAATTTGATAGGATGCGCCCGCGCGGCGAGAAAGGGATATGTTGTCGATGAATTTAACCTGAAATTGCGGGTTTTGGCGGACGGAATCAAAGGGCACACGGGCAAGTACAGAGGTACCGCCCACCCATTCAAAACCGTTAAGTAGCAGACTTGCTGGTATACCGAACAGGATTCAACATGGCATCACGAAACAACGATAGTATAAAAGCTACTCTGCCAGCGCGTTGGGAGCTACTGCGTACCGGTGTAGCTTTACTGTTTATTCTGGGTATCGTTTTTTACGTTGAAGGCGTGCTAAATGGCAGTTATCTACTAGTTATTGCTGCGATGATTGGTGGCTATATGGCCATCAACATTGGTGCGAACGATGTTGCAAATAACGTTGGGCCAGCGGTTGGCTCAGGCGCATTAACGATGATGGGCGCCATTATTATCGCGGTCATCTTTGAAGCTGGGGGCGCCATCATTGCTGGTGGCGAAGTGGTTGGGACGATTAAAAAGGGCATTATCAATCCGGAGTTGATTGGTGATACGGATACCTTTGTATGGCTGATGATTTCAGCTTTGTTGTCCGGGGCTATCTGGCTAAATGTAGCCACAGCACTGGGTGCACCGGTCTCCACAACCCACTCAATTGTAGGTGGTGTATTGGGTGCCGGTATCGCTGCGGGTGGTTTTGCTATTGCGGACTGGTCCCAGATGGGTGCTATCGCTGCGAGTTGGGTCATTTCACCATTGCTTGGCGGTGGCATCGCCGCAGCTTTCCTCTATTTGATAAAGCAGACAATTACCTATGAGGTCGATAAATTGGGCGCAGCCCGGCGAATGGTGCCACTGTTGGTTGCGTTCATGGCCTGGAGCTTTTCCACTTATCTGGTTCTGAAAGGGCTCAAAAAATTATGGAAAGTCGATTTTGGTGGCGCTCTATTGATAGGGTTGGTCGTTGCGGTGATCGTATACCTCATAGTACGGCCTATTATCGCCAAAGCGACTCAAACGATGCGCAATGATGTGGACGGGGTAAACCAACTGTTTACCATACCGCTGATTTTTGCGGCGGGACTGCTCAGTTTTGCCCATGGCGCGAATGATGTGGCCAACGCGATTGGACCATTGGCTGCAATTAACGATGCGCTGACGAGCGGTGGTATTGTTGCTAAGGCTGCTATTCCGCTATGGGTAATGATCATTGGCGCCAGTGGTATTGCATTTGGGCTTGCTTTATATGGCCCCAAATTGGTACGCACGGTGGGAAGCGAAATTACCGATCTTGATCAGAGCCGGGCTTTTTGTATTGCGATGTCCGCAGCGATTACGGTCATCATCGCCAGCCAGATGGCGCTGCCGGTATCATCCACCCATATCGCCGTGGGTGCGGTTTTTGGTGTTGGTTTTCTGCGTGAACATGTCAAAGCCACCTACGCCAAAGCGATCCATGAAATTGAACTTCACCATCAGGGCGCAGACCGCGAAGAGGTCGCTGCGTTCCTAGAAAATTTTCAACTCGCAACGTTAAGCGGGCGACGAAAAATCATACAGGAACTAAAAGAGGGTTCCAGCCCAACTAAACTTGCTGAGATCGAGCGCCAACAGTTGAATGTGAACTATCGTGAACATCTGGTTAAGCGCTCAGCCTTAACTAAAATAGCTGCCGCCTGGGTTATTACTGTACCTGCATCCGGCATACTCGCAGCGGTGATTTTTTACACGATTCGGGCTTTGACAGCTTCCTGAGCGAATTAGGTTAGGGAGCTATCTGGATAAAACTCTCGTACACACTGCTCGCAAATACAGGATTCATTTTGCAGTTCGTCAGGCACCTGCTCCAGCAGTTCATCTGAAAACTCAATATCATCCGCCATGCACCAGCAAGGGGATTGATCATTCTCTAACCCACAATTGTTGTGTTGATTGCACAGTGGGCAGTTGGTTTTATACGTTTCATTCATATTGCGATCGTCTGGTTATAGTATTACTTGGTGGTAGTGTTCAAAGAGTCTTAAAGAGTTTTGAAGGTGCGGAAGTGCTCGTTGACCCATTCATTCGGAACATCCGCAATACTGTTATGCTGCCAGCGCGGGTGTTTATCTTTATCCACTAATAATGCCCTGACTCCTTCGCGGAAATCCGGATGTGCGACACATTGCATCGCCATAGTGAGCTCCATTTCGAATATCTCCGGGAGTGTTTTCCCCTTACTTCTGCGTAATTGCTGGAATACCAGGTGCGCCGTGGTCGGGCAGCCAACATTCAAATTATTTATCGCATGGCTCCACCAATCATCTTCGTTATTATCAGCCTGCCCTAAATTTGAATTCAAGAGATTATCTGCAATTTGAGTGAGATCGCACCCATCAGTAAGTATCTGTATCTGGTGTTGGTGGCGTTCAAGGTTACCCATTGGCAACGTAGCGCTGATGTCATGGTTTTCACATATTGCTGTCACGACTCTATAGTTTTCCTCAGAATCGGTACTCCAGGGGCCTGCAATGAGATGGGCTAACACTTGGGTTTTACTTTCGTTCGCAAGGATATGGTTTGCCAATTTTGTATGAAGCCCATCTTTTCCCTTTATATGTGCACCGGTTAGCCCGACAAACAATCCACAACCTTCAGGCATACGGTTTAAAAACCAGCTGCCACCCACATCGGGAAAAAGCCCGATACCGATTTCAGGCATCGCTAGTATGGATGCTGGTGTCGTGATGCGGTGACTGGCTCCCACCATTAAACCGACACCTCCTCCCATCACAATCCCGTGCCCCCAGACTATGATCGGTTTTTTGTAGTCGTGGATGAGCTGGTCCAATTGATACTCTTCACTAAAAAAATCCAGCGCCAGTGGATTAGGTACGATTGCTTGTTCAGCAACCATGCTGTCGTAAAGGTGGCGAATATTTCCGCCGGAACACAAACCACGTTCAGAGGAGGAATCGATAAACACCGCCACTATATTTTCATTTTCCTGCCATTTTAAAAGCTGGGGGTAGAGCGCCCGAATCATCTCCAGACTGAGCGCATTGATAGTTCTGGGATCATCTAAGGTCACCCTTGCAATGCATTTACCCTGGCTGACATGAATTTCATCAAAAACGATTGTGCTGGTCATGGTTATGATTCCGGTTTTGAAAAGGTGGTGTGTGAATTTTATGTTGGGCGAGGTCATAGGTATATACGCCATCACGAACCTATTCAGGAAAATACACAAGTTATCGTTTGATGAATAGCAATGAAAGGTTGTGGGCGACTCGAACCGGTAAGGCATTTACAATAGAAAATTAAATTTGTGCGAATCACCCCTGGATCTAAATGTTTAAATTTATTCACGCCGCCGATATTCATCTCGATAGCCCCTTGAGCGGGCTGGAGCGCTACGAAGGCGCTCCTGTTGACGAGATTCGTAGTGCGACCCGTCGAGCCTTCGATAATTTGATTGAATTTGCTATAAACGAACAGGTAGCCTTCGTGCTGATTGCGGGTGACCTCTACGACGGCGACTGGAAGGACTACAACACCGGCCTGTATTTTGTAGAGCGAATGGCACGGTTGGCGAATGCCGGAATACGCACCTATATCATCGCCGGCAATCATGATGCCGCCAGTCAGATTACCAAACACCTTCCGTTGCCTGATAAGGTAAGCCTGTTTGATACCAGAAAACCACAAACCGAAGTTTTGGATGACCTTGGCGTAGCCATTATAGGTCAGGGGTTTGCGACCCGAGCCGTAGAGGCCGATATTTCCCTTAACTATCCACAGGGTGATGCGCAGTTACTCAATATTGGTTTATTGCATACATGCCTCGATGGCAAACCCGGTCATGCCCCCTATGCACCCTGTAGCATTGATGGATTGCGCTCAAAGGGGTATCAATACTGGGCGCTTGGCCATGTTCACCAACGTGAAGTCGTGAGCCAGGAGCCCTGGATTGTATTCCCGGGCAATATTCAAGGGCGACATATCCGCGAAACCGGTGCCAAGGGTTGCACACTGGTGAGCGTTGAAAACGGCGAGATCTGCGCGGTTGAACACCGCGACCTTGATGTCATGCGATGGTCGCTGTGCAAACTGGATATCAGTGGTTGCGGAACTACAGATCAACTATATGACCTGGTTCGAGAAACCCTGGAAAACGAGCTAACTGCAGCCGATGGCCGAGTCGTCGCAGCGCGTCTGGTGCTGCAGGGTGCCAGTAGGCTTCATGCAGCACTGCAGGACAATCCCGAGCGCTGGATTCAGGAGTTTCGTGCTATCGCAACAGGATTGCAGAGCGCTGGCCTTTGGCTTGAAAAAGTGAGCATCGATACTCGATCGTTGATCTCCGCAGAGGATCAGCTCGCGGGTGATGATGCCCTCAGCGGTTTGCTACAGAGTATTCAGCGTATCGAGCTGGATGAGGATGCGCTCACTGAACTTGCTCTGGAAATCGCCCCACTTCGTTCTAAATTACCCGCTGAAATACTCAGTCAGGATGACCCAGCGAATCAACAGGGCGTTATCAATGCCCTTGAGGATATCAAGCAGCTACTAGCAACCCGACTGCTCGCGACGGAACCATCGGGGAGCAGTGAACAGTGAAAATTGAAAAATTAATGTTGGCGGCCTTTGGGCCGTTTACCGACCGGGTTCTGGAATTTAGTCAGCCTGGTTTACATATTGTTTACGGGCCAAACGAAGCGGGAAAAAGTTCATCACTGCGTGCCCTGAAAGCATTGCTTTATGGTATTGATAACCGCAGTCGCGATAATTTTATACACACAAATACCAAACTACGGATTGGCGGTACAGTGCGAAACAGCAGCGGCGATGCACTGGAGTTCTATCGCCGCAAAGGCAATAAAAATACGCTGTTATCTGCGGACCAGCAAAAACTTGATGATCAGGCACTGACACCATTTTTACACGGCGTAAGTGGCCAACTTTTTGAAACACTGTTTGCCATCGATCACCGGGCATTAGTACAGGGTGGTCAGCAAATATTGGAGCAACAGGGTGAAGTCGGTCAGGCGCTTTTTTCAGCAGCCCTGGGCAGCCATGCGTTACGTTCAGTGTTAGGTGAGCTAGATGTTGAAGCAAGAGGACTATTTTTGAGCTCTGCTTCCAATCCGAAAATAAATGCCAATATCAAAATATTTAAAGAGTTAAAGAGAGAGATTAAAGAAAGCTCTCTTTCATCCAGTAAGTGGGAACAATCGCGTCAAACCTTAAAAAACACTTCGGATAAACTGTCCGAAGCTCAGGAGGCACTGCGGAATAACCGTAGTGAATTAAATCGCCTTAAACGTGTACAACGGGTACTGCCAAAACTCGCGCGTCGCAAGGGTTTACTGCAACAGTTGGAGGAGATGAAGGGTACCGTCGAACTCAGGCCAGACTTCGGCCAAAGATATCAGCAAGCAGTCCATGACCTGAAGTCCGCGCAAGGGGTGCTTGCCAAACAATCGCCACGTCTCGAGGAACTTAAAGCACAGTTGGATAATTTTTCGGTTTCGCAAAACCTGCTGGATCGCGCTGACTCTATAACTGATCTGTATTCAGGTTTGGGAACGTACCGGCAGGCATTACAAGACCGCCCTGAACTGGTGGCTAACCGTCAATATTTGCTAACGGAGTGTGCCTCTCTGTTAAGAGAGATACGTCCCGACCTGAAGTGGGAGCAAATAGAAATATTGCGACCATTGTTGCTGCAACGGCAAAATATAATCGAACTGGGTAGTCAGAATTCATTGCTGACCTCCCGTGTAAAAGAACTTAAGCAAAAGCAGCTCGAAACATCTCATAAACTGGAGGCTGTTGAGCGCGAACAGCAACAATTGCCTTTGCCACGAAGTTCCTCAGCACTAAGCCGTGCCATTGCAGCAGCAAGGAAACTAGGTGGACTCGATGCCGTTATTCAATCAACGCAAACAGAGTTATTGATACTGCAGAAAGCCTGTGATGATGAACTTAGCCGACTGACGTTGTGGGCGGGTGAGTTACAGGATGTCTCCTGGTTAGCTATCCCTACTCGAGAAAATATCAGCCATTTTGAGCAACGTTATGACCAATTTGAGCAACAGCTGAGTCGGAATGTCGAAGTGCAAGACAAAACCGAGCATGAAATTGTAGCAACACAAAAACAGCTCGATGAGATCCAGCGAACCGGTGATATACCTACCGAGGCTGATCTGATTTCTGCCAGAGAAAAGAGAAATCAATTTTGGCAAAGACTACGTCAACAATGGATCGATGGTGAGAATGTTTATTCCCAAAATTTGGAATTGGATAAATGTTCTTTTGAAGACTACGAGAAATGGGTAAGGGTAGCGGACGATTTATCCGATCGCCTGCGCCGTGAGTCGGACCGGGTATCCGCTATTGCAAATTTGAAGGCTCGTGAAAAATCAGCGTTGGAGCAGCAACTGAAATTGGTCGAGCAACAGGAAAGCCTTCAAGATATAAAAATAGAGATTGACGAAGAGTGGCACGCACTCTGGTCCACTTGCGGATTGAAGCCAGAAACACCCCGTGAAATGCGTGGATGGCTAGAGCGCTTCGAAGCGCTTCGAATTCAGGTTAGTAGGCTGACGACATTGACTCAGGAGTTGAGTCAATCCAAACAGGTTCGTATGGAACATATGACACTACTCAGTAAATTACTTTTTGATGGATGTGATGTACCACAAGATACACAGCTGAAAGCTCAACCCCTAGAGTCAATGCTTGTTGATTGTGAGGCTGCCGTACAGGAATGGGATAAAACTGAGCAAAAAAGAAATTTACTGGATCAGGAATCAGGGAGCATTAAACATGAGTTGGCGCTATTAGAATCCAGTTGCCAGTTAGCTAATTCGGAGCGAGAGAATTGGCAGCAATCATGGGATGACTTACTAAACACATTTGGTCTAAAGCATCAGATGACACCGGCAGATTTGAATGAATTTATTGAACAGCTACGGATTTTGTTCGATAGGAAAAAAGAGATAGATGGTTTAAATACCCGGATTGAAGTACTTGATCGAAGTATTGAATCCTTTAGCGAAAAGGCCGAGTCACTACGTAGCCAGCTTGAACCTGATATGCCGATGCGAGATGCGGATCAAACGGCTAATGATTTGTACCGGTTGTTAACTAAAAACCGCTCGATCAAAACCCAACGCGAACATGCCGAGCAACAGTTTCAGCAAGCGAGTGAAGAAGTTGAAGCCTCATTTGCAATTATTAATGAAATGAATGGAGTTCTAAGTGAACTGTGCAAAGAAGCTAAATGTTCCAGTCACGAAGAGTTAGATCAAGCGCAACGGCTAGCTTCGGATTATCAGGCAATTAAATCAAATATCGAACAAAATCTCGCTGAGCTTATAGAGGCGGGTGAGGGTGCCGATCTTGAGCAATTGCAACAGGAGATAAACGAAGTGAACCCCGATCAGTTAGCGAGTAACATCGAACTATTGGTGGGCACCATTGATCAGGAACTTGAACCACAGGCTGCCGAATTGGCTCAATTAAAGGGTAGGGAAGAAAAATCACTGGAGCTGATGAGTGGTGGAGTTCGCGCGGCTGAGCTGGCAGAGCAGGCCCAGGCGGTGCTGGCGAGCATTCGTTCCGATGCTGAACATTACATTCGGGTGAAACTCGCGGCCAAGGTATTGCGTGATGAGATTGAATCCTACCGAAAACAAAATCAGGGACCGCTTATTAAACGAGCCAGCGAGCATTTTTCTGCGTTAACTCAGGGTTCCTTTGAATCCTTAATGACGGACTTTAACGATAAGGATGAACCGGTGTTAGAAGGTGTTCGCACCGGTGGAAGCAGGGTGTTGGTTGAGGGTATGAGCACCGGTAGCCGTGACCAACTTTATCTTGCTTTGCGTTTGGCATCGTTGGAAAAATATATGGAAAATGCTGAACCCATGCCGTTTATTGTTGACGATATTCTGGTGGACTTTGATGATAAGCGTTCAGAAGCCGCACTCAATACACTCTCTGCTTTTGCAGATAAAACCCAGGTGATTTTATTTACTCATCACTCGCGGGTAGTTGACCAGGCGTTGGGTTTGGCGCATCCGGCTCAGATACATGAGCTGTAATGAATGACTCTATTTCTAAGTCGTTTTTGCAGCAACATGAGGGCGTTTACACCCCTGCACCGGTCTATTGCACCTGATCTTTGGTATCAATAGTAGTGAACGGTGCTTTACCTGATTCCGTTGAAAATGGTTCAGAACACGGTATTAGGGTGATCTCAAGGTACCAGTGTTAGTGTGCTCTCCAAATTATCCTGAATCTGTTTTGGGGAAATATAATGATGCCGGAACTTGCCTTTCGCAAAATCCTCAGCCTGATCTTTGTAGTGAGGGTCCGTAAATAATCCCGATTGACCGGTGGGATTAATACCCCAGCTATTCTCAATATCACCGAAATCGATGATGCGGCGGGTTGATGGGCCCATTACTATTTTAAGATTATCACCTTCTTTTTTGAACGCCAGGTTATTGATAGCCTCTTCACCGGCCTCGTTACTGAGAGGTCCTACGTTAAACAGTTTTGCTAGTGCTGGAATGGCACCTAATGGATGTTCATGAATCAACTGGGTGTCCTGCCCCCAATTCCAGTGGGTTAAATCGTTACCGAATCGGCTGGACAAAAACGCGATGGTTTGATGCCAGGCTTCAATAATAATTTGATCCTGGGTTTCGACTTTTTCGGAGTTGATGTTATCCCACCAAACGGAGTTTTTATTGTTTAGAATGCGCCAGATTGAACGGTCGATCAGAAATCCGAATTGAAAATTGGGGTAAAGTTCTTCTCCTATCTCATCAGCCATGGCGAGTTCCATGAATTTGATTCTAAAACGGTTGTATATTGTCGCGCCGATCTCATTTGACGAATGATTGCCGCGCCATTGTTTAAAATAAGATAGGGCAGCCTGTTCCTGTTCGCTTAATTCAGATTCACTATCTTCTAAAACGGGAATAGCCATGTTTTGAAATAGTATGGCTGTTGGCGTTACGTTATCCATTAAGATGGATTTCATATCTTCGGGGGTGAATTTTTGCTTTTTCGAAAGTAACTCGAGAATACGTTGGGGGCGATCGGTTGGTGCGTAATAGCCTGGAATTAATCCATCACCCATATCAGCGGGCTGATTATTGGCGCTATATATCAGCCCTGATTCGGGATTGACCTGTTGAGGGTTGTGGGAAAAATCGTAGCTTCCCAGTTGGTCATCTTTTCCCGATGCACCGTCGAGTATCAGCTTTGAGTTCACGTGTTTTGGCCGTATCGGTAATTTGGCGGCGGCCCACCATGCGATATCACCCTGTGAATTGGCGTACATGATGTTGAGTCCGGGTGCATGGATCATCTCAGCGGCAGCACGGGCTTTTTCAAGGCTATGAGCGTTACCCAGACCGTAAAATCCCTCCATCATTCGATTACCGGTATCAAGAAATGCCCACCACATGGCGATGGGTCGTTTGAATTGATCAAGTCCATGTTTTGACCCTTTGATATCATCAAACACTTGGTTAACCACCGGGCCGTGGCGAGTAGCGAGTAGCTTAAGCTCCACGTCGGCAGCGTCTTTTACCCGGATGATTTCGGTCTGTTGCTCGAAATCTTGCCAGTGATCTATCGCCCAATATTGATCAGGATTATCCGGATTTATTTTTTCTGCGTAGAGATCCAGATCGTCATTTTCAAACATGGTGAGTCCCCATGCATGGTGTGAACTCATACCCAGTAAGGGTAAAGGCAATAGCCCCATAAAGTGACCATATAGGTCGGTGGTATTAGAGGTTAGTTGAGCTTCATACCAAACCGATGGCTGTGCGTAGCCGATGTGTGGGTCATTCACCAACATCGCGTGACCGGATACGCTGCGTTTCGGTGAAACCAGCCAGCCATTGCTGCCGTGAAATAATCCGTAAGGCTGGAGCTGCGAAATGATCTGTTTGACGCCTTTCGAAAGCTGTACCGCAAGCCGTGGATCAACCGGGATTTGCTCAAAACCAGGGGTGTAAAAAATGCCCAAATCCTTCATGTAGTCAGGGCCGAGCTTCTGGGAAAGTTGATGGGTTAGCGAATCGTCCTGTAAGCCCTGGGCGAAGGAAAATGAAGTAAAACCAGCAATAGAGGCGATATCAACCAGACTGTATTGGTGCTTTGGAATGCCGATCAGATCAAACTCGATTGGACTCGGGCCGTTTTCTACAAACTGATTTACTCCAGCAATATAGTGCTGCAGAATTTTTAGCACACGAGGATCAGCGCGTTTTTGTGTGGCTTCCAGCCACTGTACAGCAAAACGCTCTAACCCAAGGGTTCTATATAATTTATCTACACCGACTAGTTCTTCACCTAAAATTTCCGCCAGTTTACCCTGGGATAAACGGCGAATAAGTTCCATCTGAAACAGTCTGTCCTGGGCATGTACGTAACCAAATGCCAGGTAAAGGTCATGATCATCGCTGGCTGTGATGTGAGGAATGCCATAGTGATCGTAGGAGACTGTGACGGGTTTGTGTAACCCCGGGAGTGTTAACTCCCCGTCTCGAACGGGTTTTTTTGATGTCAGATACAGATAGCCAATTACAAAAACAATGAACAGTAGAGTTAGCAGTGCCAGCAGGATTCTTTTTGTCATTGTTATTAGCCTGGGATCAGTTTCTAATTTTTATTTTGGTTCCGGTGTGTGGCCGTTATGCATAGAGATGACTATTAATCGATATCTTCAGTAAAAGGCTTTCCAGTAAGCGTTATTTCGATTTTTTTCTTGTAGGTGTGAATGGCGATTTTGCCCTTTTCTATTTCATTAATACTCACAATATCATCGATGTATTCATCGTCAGGCTGGCTTTGTTCGTTGGTTTCCGAGTAGCTGATTATTTCTGGGAAAACAATACGAAGGTCAGGCTGTTTGGTATCGGGATCATCGATACATTCGATAAACAGCATGCGTACGTCGATGTCGTATACAAGGTTGTAAATATAGGGTGCGTAGTCGCCCAGTAGTTTTCCGGTTAAGCTCATTTTTTCTCCACTTTTATATAATTTTGTTCGAATAATTCAGGGTCTATATGTTCGATCTGTTTGTTGATCATCCAGTCCATTGTATTTAGTAGCGGCTGGTATTTGTTTTGATCATTTTCCAGTTCTGACAATATTTCTACGATTGCCTCCAACGTTGAAAGGCTTGTTGTGCTGGGCACCTTGCGTATTGTATAACTCGATGGTTTGCTGGGTTGTATGCAAACCCGTTGCAGCTGCTCCAGCTGAGGTGATTCATGTAGCATTCGACGGCTTTTGCGCCAGCTGGCATCTAGTAATAACAGCGTGCGAGGATTTTGGTTATTAAGAGCGTCAAGCCCTTCTGCATGTTCGCCCGGATAGATCAATACCGGATTTTCTTTTTTCAGCCATTGCTCAAAGGTGCTGCCGGGGTCAATCGGTTGGTATAGGTAGGTTTCGCAGTTTTTCAGGCTTAACTGGGCAATTTTTGCGGTGCCGATTGCATGCTTTTTTTCGTTGGCGTGTTGCAGTATTCGTATTGGCCAGAGGTTGTCTACATGCTGGATGTGCGGGCACAGACAGACTGAAAGCGCACGTTGGCAGGTTTGACAGGTTGGCCGCTTGCTCATGGCGTTGTGTTATTCACCGATTTTATCGAGGTTTTCCCGCGCAACATTAGCCAATCGCGCCGCCTCCATGGCTATTTCGCGAGGGGTATTGCAGGGCTGTTGAAATTCCAGGTAATGGGTTTTTTGATCAGTCTGAATATGGAACCCACATGAGTTGAAATCCACAAGTTTGGCGGATGTGGGTTCCTCACTAAAAAAGTGGCGGATCATGTCCATCATGTGTTCGACATGATCGTCGTTCATATGGTTGATAATGCGGTCGCGGTGTTGCTCCCATGCGGCTTCTGACATCTTCTGGCTCCTTGTGTTTGGGTGGCTGCAGCCGTGTTTATATAGTTAAACACGTGGTGAACCGGCCTAACGTAGACTGGCAGTATATCAACCATGCGAACAGAGGTTGATGTCGATCAATAATTTTTTTTCCGATTTGGGTATCTACTGACAGCAGTGCTTGCCATGCTAGGCATCAAACGTATAGTCTTACGGGTTATAAAAATATAAGAACGTTATTCTTAAGCGATACACCTAATCAGTGATGATTTGAAAGTCTCGATTCGACGCACTTGATCACTATCCATACTACATACCAAGTAAAGGAGTACCCAGACAATGGCAACTCAAGATCGCGAAAAACTAATTGTAGCTAACTGTAGTGGCTTTTATGGCGACAAAATCGCTGCAGCTAAAGAGCTTGTAGATGGAGGCCCCATTGATGTGTTAACCGGCGATTATCTTGCCGAACTGACTATGGTGATTTTGTATCGCCAAATGTTGAAAGACCCCAAACGGGGTTTTGTTAACACCATTATCACCCAGATGGAACAGATCATGGGTTCATGCATGGATAAGGGCATCAAGGTGGTGACCAATGCCGGAGGCTTGAACCCAAAGGGTTGTGCCGAAGCAATGCATGAAGTCGCAACCAAATTGGGCCTGAGTCCAAAGATCGCCTATATCGAAGGTGACGATATGATCCCCCGGTTGGCCGGCCTGCAGGAGCAGGGCGAACAGTTTATTAATATGGATAAGGGCATGCCCCTGAGTGAGGCACCATTCCCAGCCGCCACAGCTAATGCGTACCTGGGTTGCTGGGGTATTGTCGATGCGATGAATCAGGGTGCTGACATTGTGATCGCGCCTCGGGTAACCGATGCGGCGGTTGTGATGGCTCCACCAGCATGGAAATATGGCTGGAAACGTGATGACTACGATCAGCTGGCGGGTTCATTAGCTGCTGGTCACATTATTGAGTGTGGCTGCCAGGCTACAGGTGGTAACTACTCCTTCTTTAAGGAAGTGCCTAGCTTCGTAAATGTAGGCTACCCAATGGCAGAAATTCATGAGGATGGTTCATTCGTAGTCACCAAACATCCCGGTACCGGTGGCCTGGTATCCGTGGGTACGGTAACCGCGCAGATGATGTATGAGATACGTAAACCTGAATACCTCAACCCGGACGTTATTGGCCACTTTGATACTATGAAAGTGGAGCAGGTAGGTGATGATCGTGTTCTTGTAAGTAATGTAAAAGGTTCGACTCCAACCGATACCCATAAAGTATGTATCAACGTTGCGGGCGGTGCAAAAAACAGCATGACGATTGCTGTTCATGGCCTTGATGCCGAAGCTAAAGCAGAAACTTTCACCGATGCCTTTTTTGAAATGGCGGGTGGTAAAGATCAGTTTGAAAAAATAACTACGCAGTTTATCCCCACAGGTAAAGAGAACCCACCGACTAACGAAGAGAACTTTTCTCTCTACCGAATCAATATGGTAGCGAAGGATGCCAGTATCTGTGGCCCACACCTGGGTAAAAAGATGATCGAGATGGGGCTGGCGAATGTGCCGGGCTTTTCAGTGATGAGTCCTATTGGTAAAGGGCAGGCGTTCATTCGGTACTGGCCTGCATTGGTTGACAGTAAATATATTACTGAAACCGTGATAATGGATGGCAATGAGACGGTTATCAAACCAACCAACCAACTAGGCTTACCCAAAGTTAGTGTTGATCGGGTCAAAGCAGATTTGGTACCTGTACCTGGCGGACCTACTGAAAAAACAGCGTTGGGTCGAGTGTATGCGGCACGCTCTGGTGATAAGGGCGGGTCAGCGAACGTTGGGATCTGGGGAACCACTCCAGAAGCCTATTCATTTTTGCAGTCATTCCTGACGGTTGAAAAGTTCAAAGAACTGCTACCGGATTTGGCTGAATTTGAAGTAGAGCGTTATGAGTTTGCCAACCTGCTGGGCCTGAACTTTTATGTTCACGGTATTCTTCAGGATGGCGTTTCCTCATCAACCCGAATGGATCCCCAGGCTAAAACACTGGGTGAGTACCTACGCGCCAAAGTAGTGGATATACCTGTATCGATTAAACGCGTCTGTTAATTCGTGATTTAAGATACCTCTACCTTTGTCCAGAAATTGGTCTAAGGTAGAGGTTTTTTTTTGAGATTTAAGACTAAAAAATTTAACAAATAAAAGAGGGAATAATCGTGGAAACATATTCACTAGAGGGGCTGGTTTTTGAATGTGTGATTGTTGAAATGGCGAACAACGTCATGACGATTACGCTGAATAGACCCGAAAAGAAAAATTCTATCAGCCCGACCCTGGGTAAAGAACTAGCCTACGCAATACGTGCAGCGGGACAAGACCCGGAAGTTCGAGTGGTTGTATTGGCCGCTAAAGGTGATATTTTTTGCGCCGGTGGTGATCTCGGCGCAATGCGAGACGGAGCACCCGAGAGCACAAGCACTGTCCCAGAAATCAATGATGGCAAGGAACTCAGCACACTGTTGCGGGATATTTGTAAGCCTGTGATCGTGAAGGCGCAGGGTCCGGTGTTGGCCGGCGGATTGCTGATGACCTGTAATGCCACCCATGTAGTGGCGGCTGATCATATCTATTTCAGCGCTCCTGAAATTAAACGTGCGCTATGGCCATTTATGGTTATGGCGGGTTTGTTCCGCGTAATGCCGCGTCGTCAGGGTCTCGATTTTGCTATGCGCGGGTTCCGCATTGATGCTCAAAAAGCACTTGAACTTGGTCTGGCTACCGATGTGGTTCCAGCCGATCAGCTTAATCAGCGGGTTGATGAGCTGGCATCTGAAATTGCCAGTTATTCCCCAGCAACCATCAAACTAGGTCTGGAAGCATTTTATCATCAGGAGAATATGGAATTTGATGACGCGATTCCCTACCTGAAAGGAATGTTGGAAAAAACCAAACAAACAGAAGATGTTAAAGAGGGCATTACCGCATTTTTTGAAAAACGAGAGCCGGTTTGGAAAGGCCGGTAGCGCGATTCTACTATCCGCTTTAAGACAAGAACTTGAATAGTGTAAAAAATAAATAGGGAAATACCATGCCTGTTATTGAAACCAAGATCGACACCAATAGCCCAAGCTATGCTGAAAACGTCGAGTTTATGGAAGGACAGATTGAAGCCTTTCGTTCCATCGAACAAAAGATGATTGATACGGCTAATAAAGCCATACCAAAGTTTCGTGAGCGGGGTCAGTTGATGCCCCGTGAACGGGTTAATCTTATGCTGGACCCTGGTTCACCATTTCTGGAGATCGGCACACTGGCTGGATACCAAATGGACCCGGAGGACAAAGATGGTGGCGGTGGCGGTAACATCATCGGCATCGGTTATGTGAGTGGTATACGTTGTATCGTGAATGCCAGTAACTCTGCTTATAAAGGCGGAACCGGTGGCCCCGCAACCGGCAAAAAAAGTTTCCGTATGCAGGAGATTGCTGCGGTCAACAAACTGCCAGTCGTCACTATGGGTGAAAGTGGAGGAGCACGTCTAACCCAGGCAGCTGAAGGATTTGTAGACGGTGGTAGAACTTTCTACAACCAGTCCGTAATGTCGGCAATGGGTATTCCGCAGATCACCGTAGTGCATGGTAATGCGACCGCGGGTGGTGCTTATCAGCCAGGCCTTTCTGATTATATGGTGATGATTAAAGGTCAATCGAAAATGTTCTTGGCGGGCCCACCACTATTAAAAGCTGCGACCGGCGAAGTGGCTACCGATGAAGAGCTGGGTGGTGCAGAGATGCATACCCAAGTTTCCGGTTGTGCTGAATACCTTGCTGAAGATGACCGTGATGGTATTCGTTATGCGCGTGAAATCATGGCACAAATCCCATGGAATGAAACCGGGCCGGGCACACCGAATTATAACTATGATGAACCTGTCTATGATATGGAATCGATCCTCGGTGTGGTTCCGAAGGACGCCCGTCACCCCTATGACGTTAAGGAAATTATTGCGCGTATCGCCGATGGGTCGCGTTTCCTTGAGTTCAAAAATGAGTGGGATGCCCATACGGTCTGTGGTCACCTGAGCATTCACGGCCACAAGGTCGGTTTGATCGGCAATAACGGCCCGATTACCCATTACGGCTCTGCTAAAGCGGCCCAGTTCATTCAGCTTTGTGATCAGTCCCAGACTCCGATTTTGTTCTTCCACAACACCACCGGCTTTAACGTTGGTACCGAATATGAGCAAAACGGCATCATCAAACATGGCTCAAAAATGCTGCAGGCGGTTGCGAACTGTCGTGTGCCCAAGCTTACCATTATCGTCGGAGCCTCCTATGGCGCCGGTAACTACGCCATGTGTGGTCGGGGCCTGGATCCAAGATTTGTATTTGCTTGGCCGGTGGCACGAACCGCAGTGATGGGTGGTACCCAGGCTGGCATGGTGATGCGTATTATCAGCGAAGCGAAGGCGGCCCGGCTCGGTATAGAACCCGATGAAGCCAAGATCGCAATGATCGAAAAAGCCACTAAGGATGCGCTTGATGCGGGTTCCGAGACAGTTTTTGGATCAGCCCGATTGTGGGATGACGGCATTATTGATCCGCGTGAAACCCGTAAAGTTTTAGGTATGTGCCTGGATGTATGCTGGGATGCGGATCGCCGTGAACTACAACCAAATACATTTGGTGTAGGGCGTATGTAGCCATATTCATTTGAGATAAAAAACTGCCTGGAGACCCATAAAAATGGCGCGGCAGAAGGGCGCAAATAAAAGCGCGAAACGGAATTAACAGCATTCGGAGTTATCTGATGTTCTCAAAAATACTTATCGCCAACCGTGGTGAAATTGCGGTTCGAGTTATTCAAACTGCCAAGAAATTAGGCTACCGAACCGTAGCGGTATACAGCGAAGCTGACGCCGGTGCGCGTCATGTACTTGAAGCCGATCAATCGGTTTGTATCGGTCCGGCACCGGTAGGGCAGTCCTATTTGGTAATCGATAAAATTATCGAAGCCTGCAAACTTTCAGGAGCCGATGCGGTGCATCCTGGCTACGGTTTTCTATCTGAAAATACCGATTTTGTAGCAGCCTGTGAAAAAGAAAATATTACTTTTATCGGACCGCCAGCAGCAGCGGTTGAGCTGATGGGCAGTAAACGGCTATCAAAAATTGCGATGCAGGAAGCGGGTGTACCCACTATTCCTGGCTATGAAGGCGCAGATCAGTCGGACGAAGTTTTGATTGCCGAAGCTAAAAAGATTGGCTTTCCTGTGATGGTAAAAGCGTCCGCCGGTGGCGGTGGGCGTGGTATGCGCCTGGTGTTTGAAGAATCTGAATTGGCAACACAAATTGTGTCAGCACGCACCGAAGCGGAAAACTCCTTCGGCAGCGGCGAACTGATTATAGAAAAAGCAGTGATTGAACCTCATCACGTTGAGATTCAGGTATTTGCCGATAAACATGGCAACTGTGTTCATTTAGGTGAACGGGATTGCTCCGTGCAACGCCGTCATCAAAAGGTGGTTGAAGAGAGCCCATCCCCGGTTGTGAACGAAGCACTTCGCGCAAAAATGGGCAGCACCGCTGTGGATGCGGCTAAGTCCTGCAACTACGTCGGCGCTGGTACGGTAGAGTTTTTGGTCGATCACAACGGCGACTACTACTTCCTTGAAATGAACACACGTTTGCAGGTTGAGCATCCGGTTACCGAAATGGTGACCGGCCTTGATCTGGTTGATTGGCAGATTCGAGTTGCGGCGGGTGAGACACTTCCGCTGGAGCAAGGTCAGGTCCAATTTAACGGTCACTCGATTGAGGTACGTATCTACGCTGAAGACCCTGCGCAGAATTTTATGCCTCAAACCGGGCCTGTTCTGTACTGGAATACTCCGGAGCAGGAAGGTGTGCGTTTTGATCACGGTATTGTGCAGGGCAATGCTATCAGCCCGTTCTACGATCCAATGGTTGCCAAGGTAATCAGTTACGGCAGCAACCGTGATGATGCTCGTAGACGTTTGATTGCTGCAGTTGAAGATACAAGCTTGCTGGGTGTAAATACCAATAAATCATTCCTGGCGGCTATTTTGGGTCACCCTGTATTCGCGGCAGGCACTGCCAGTACCGCGTTTATCGAAAAACACTTTGCTGACGATCCATCCCTGTCAGCGGTTGCGCCGGGGTTATTTGAGCTGGGTTTAGCTGCAATTATTACTTATGTCGAATCGGGTAAAGCGGTATCCCATTCTGATCAATATATGGGATGGCGGACGGCGAACCGCCAACCATCGCATTACAGTTTTTCGGTGGCGGATGAGAATTACGCAGTTGTACTGACCACGGAAGATCAAAAGCCAAATGGTTTGGTGTATACCGTAACGGTTGGTGATGACATAGCAGTTTTCAGTGATGTGAGCATTTCTGACAACAGATGCCAATATCAGCTGAATCGGGTCAACAACTCGATTACATTTATCCGAACCGATGAAGCGGTTTATCTGGATGCGGCCCGTGGCAATATTCGGGTTGCAGATGTGACTTTAGCGCCACCGGCATCTGAGGATGCTGCCGGACAGGGTAAGGTGATTGCTCCGTTGGACGGAAGTGTGATGACAGTTAACGTCAAGGTAGGCGACAGGGTTGAGAAGGACGATGTAATGGTACTGCTTGATGCAATGAAGATGGAGCATCAGCTTCGCTCCGACGTAAATGGTACGGTTACAGCGGTCTCAGTGAAAGGTGGAGATCAGGTTAAGATTCGTCAGCTGCTGGTTGAAGTGCAACCAGACGAAGAATAGGTAGAACGATAACTAACATCGCCAGCACTGAGCAACTACATAGCTTGATCAGAGCTGGCGACGATCCTGTTTTTTAGCAACTAGCGAGTTACAGGTTCCTGTAGAGTGACTCGATACTAGCGCCTTTATCATCGGTCGCGGATGACTGCACCCCAGATGATTTTTTATTTTCCTCTAACACCATGTAGGTAAACTGGTTAAAAGCATAGCTGGAGCTGATACTTTGCTTTAAGCGGATCTGTGTGGTTTTTGTCTCAAGTATGATTTGTGCCTTGCTGCCTGCCTGGAATGGGCGGTGATACGTTATTATCGTTGACGGACGACCGGCTTTTTTCGAACCGGGAAGAAGTAAGGCGCGAATCGGCTCTGCTCCAACGTCAGTAAAACTGATTGGCTGAATTGCGCAGCAACGTATCATGGATGATAAAAATTCAACGCCGATGTTGAATAATCCCGTTTGTTCCTGTCGAACCCAGCGAACGACACCAAGCCCCCAGGGTTTAGTACTGTCGGCTTGTAATCCAATTAGATCACCGGCTTGGATTTTTTCGGTTATTTCAGGATCCCAGCGCAGGCAATATCCGCCGGCGCTGGCATTGACGGTATCTAATTTAAATACTTTGGTTTTGTTTATGCTGGAGCGTAAAAGCTTATCTTGCTGTTCCTGTTGCTTCGGATCAAATATGGTGTCCCAAACATCGGTCTTCTCGACAGTTAAATCACTGCTATAACTCGTACCCGGATCACGTGAGCGTTCCCCTTTATCGAGATAAACCACATTACTGTGCGTGGTTAAGCTGGCAAAATCCTTGTTTCCTGACGCGAAGTAATGGATTGCAGTTAATCCTGTGCACGCTTGAACGCTGATGTTGGTATCGGCGCGCTGCAGCTTCCTTTTACCTCGTTGTCCCCACGCATTTGATAGTTTATTCAGTAAATCCGGGCCAAATTGGCTTGGTACCGTAAAATTTGGGTCCACTGCAGTATCTTCATTAGCATCTGAGCTATGCACGTAGACGTAGTGCCGCAAGGATTCGACGAGGTTGGTTGTATCCAGAATTCTATAATGATGAAGGTTTCGATTATCGGGTATTTGGTGGTATTGCGGAGGCTGGTTTTCTCTGAGATCTATATTAAACGACTGTGCGAGATCTTCTGCGTAGGGGGTTAGATTGACTTTTTTGGCCCAGGTTGGCAGCACCTCTGCAAGTTGAGAAATTTCTTGTTGTCTGAGCTGTTCGGGCTTACTTGCTTCAGCGAGCAGGGAAACTTTGTACAGCTCGGCGAGTGTCAAAGATGAAAAGTGCTTGGAGCGAGGGGTTGGCTGAGAGTTCGACAGGTAGTTTAATTGTTCGGCATACAGGTATAGTGCGTTTATCTTTAACCAGTACTGATCCGGCATGCTGGAGTATAGCAAGTGGCATCGGAGTTGGATCTGCAGCAGCTCGGCCATACATCGGTATATCGCGGTGGCTGTAAACTGAGGTGGCTTACGGGTTAGGCCGGTGCGGCTATCCTTGGTATCGGCAATGACGCGCTCGTATGCTGACGCAAGCTCAGATTGCAGAGCCTGGGTTAATTGAGCCGCATTCATGGCTTTTTGTGTTAGAACCAACGTTTGATTCAGATAATTTCTAGAGAGTACCTCACAAATGTTTCGAACCGGCTCTTTGAGTATTTCTAGTAGCTGGAAACGATTTTCGGGAGAGGTTTTCAGAGTGTGGACCTCTATGAGTGCAGTGTGCAACAGACTTGAGGTTTTCCTCAGGTTAGTCATCTGCAGTTCCTCTACCCAAGTGCGCAATGCTTTTGGTTTTGCAGCGCAAAAACTGAGATTAGGGTTGATCGCTCTCCGGCGCTCCATCCTGACATGTTGATTAATATTGGGCATTACGAATTATTCCGGTTTCCAGCGTATGATAGAAAATTATAGGACAAAACTGGAGGAATGCATGAGTGACCCGCATATCGGGAGTTCAGTAGGAATGGAATTGGGTTAAAGCTATCGCAAAAGGTCCTCTGCCTACTCTGTAGTCATTATGTTTTATTCGGGAAAGTTGCGTTGCTAGGCCATCAAGGCTGCTAAAATTGTTATGGTAAACAGCCTTATTTAGGCGTGAGATATTGCCGCTAAGTAACAACGGGTAGAGGTGTTTTTGACGCAGCACCGGGTCGCTCCCTGACCAATCGGGGTACCAGGTAACCAGGCAGTACCTTGATTACCGCTGCCATTAAATTACCGGCTTTTTTTTCTGAAGCGTCGAAATGTGCTGCACCTTGTACGGGATCCAGCAGATGGAGGTAGTAGGGTAGAATGCCACATTCAAAAAGGCGCTGGCTGAGTTGCGCTAATACCGCTGCATCGTCATTCACGCCTTTAAGCAAAACCGATTGGTTTAAGAGAGTGACCCCAGCGCTCGTTAGCTGTTCCATTGTCGCTTTTACGTTTTCGTCGAGCTCGTTCGCATGATTGCAATGAACTACCATAACAATCTTAAGCCTGCTGGGTAGCAGCTCGAGTAGCCCTTCATCAACGCGGTCTGGAATAACGATAGGTAAACGAGTATGAATGCGTAGCGTATGGATCTGCGGTAGTTCAGTTATCGCCTGGATCAGCCAACTAAGATAGGAATTGGATAGGGTTAAGGGGTCACCGCCACTCAGAATGACTTCTTGAACGTCGCTATTTGACGCCATGTAATCCAGTGCTTGTTGATGCTGATTCCGTTGGAGTCGATTTTCCTGATAGGGGAAATGGCGTCGAAAGCAGTAACGGCAATGGATGGCGCAGGCAGCTGAAGCCACCAATAAAACACGGCCATGGTATTTGTGAATCAACCCTTGAACCGGTGAGGCGTTTGCCTCTTCAAGAGGATCATCGCTGTAGCCCGGTGTTGAAATCAATTCCGCGGCCTGTGGAAGCACCTGAAGTAGCAAGGGATCTCTGGGGTCGCCCTTAACAATCCGTGACAGATATGGATCCGGGGCGATGATCGGGAACTGTTTTTCAAGCTTCATGACACCATCGAAACTATCTTCTGCTAGGTCTAGGAAGGTGCAAAGCTCGGCGAAACTGCGGCGCGCTCCAGACAGTTGTTGTTGCCACGAATGTTCTGTTCGATCGACAATATTGAGGGTGTTTTGGTGTTTCATGAAAGCTCGCTAGCGAAGGAGAGGTGGTTTAGCTGATTAACTTGTTTTTAATTGGTCCGGTGTTGGGTGGAAGATATACAAGCATATGCGTGTAGGATGTTATAATCGTCTGGATCACGTACCTCGGAAGGTTATCTAGCAGCCAGCTGGGAACACAGGCGCGTATTCTAACCGAATTGCAGAAAGGAATATCGATGGCGAACTATTCAACCAATGAATTTAAAAATGGCCTGAAAGTAATGCTGGAAGGAGACCCATGTTCTATTGTTGTTAATGAACTGGTCAAACCCGGCAAAGGGCAAGCGTTCAACCGGGTTAAGCTTCGTAACCTTAGAACAGGAAGAGTGTGGGAGCGTACGTTTAAATCCGGTGAAAGCATAGAAGCTGCGGATGTACATGAGCAGGATATGCAATACCTCTATACCGATGGAGAGCATTGGCACTTTATGGATCCTGAAAGCTATGAGCAGTATGCCGCAGACAAGACGGTTGTAGATGATGCAGCCCAGTGGCTTAAAGATCAGGATACCTGCGTGGTGACCTTTTGGAACGGTGCGCCTCTTTCGGTAGCTGTAGCCAATTTCGTTGATTTAGAGATTACCCAGACCGACCCGGGGTTGAAAGGTGATACCGCATCCGGCGGCAGTAAACCAGCAACACTTAGCACTGGAGCTGTAGTTAAAGTACCACTTTTTCTTTGTGAGGGAGAGGTGATTCGAATTGATACCCGTACCGGAGAGTATCAGGGCCGATCGAAAGGCGAGTAGCCCGAACCGAACGTGAGTAGCTCAACATGGCGAGCCAGCGCCAGTATTGATAGTCTGAAAAAATATGCTCAAATATTGCAGGATATTAGGGCATATTTTCAGCGACAAGATGTACTGGAAGTATGTGTACCTTGTATAGCATCACGCACCTCGCCAGCCACTCATCTTGATAGTATCAAAGTTGAGAACCCCTTGTTTGATCACCCGGCAGATAGCCTGGAAGGCGGCCCTGAACTAACTTTTTTTCTCCAGACATCACCAGAATTTTTTATGAAACGACTGCTCTGCGGTGGAAGTGGCCCGATCTATCGAATGGGCTCATCTTTTCGCCGAGGTGAGCTAAGCCGACGTCATAACCCTGAATTTACGATGCTGGAATGGTATCGACCTGATTGGCATTATCATCAGCTGATGGATGACGTTGAGCGGTTGGTGATCTCGATATTTGGCGACTTGAATATTGAACGGATAAGTTACCAGGCGTTATTTTTTGAGTATACGGAATTAGACCCCCATAGCGCGAAGGTCAGCCTATTAGCGCAATTTGCCCAGCAAAAGCTTGGTTATCAATCTCCCGAGCCGACAGGTATGCCGGGATCAGAACAGGCTAAAAATGAACTACTGGAGCTAATTTTTTCTGGTTACATCATACCTAAAACTTGTCAGCGCTCATTGTTTGTATTTGAATTCCCAGCCGGGCAGGCTGAGCTTTCAGAAACCGCTGTCGACAAATTTGGCAATATCGTTGCCCATCGTTTTGAACTGTACTTAAAAGGCATTGAGCTCGCCAATGGATACCAGGAATTGACCGATGTGGGTGAGCTGCAGCGGCGATTCAATCTATGGAATGAACAACGCAAGCAATTGGGTAAAAAGGTCATCGAGCCAGATTCACAATTAATGGCTGCTCAGCAACAGGGACTACCTAGTTGCTCCGGTGTTGCTATGGGGGTTGATCGCCTTGTTATGTGCCTGTTGGGCAGTGCTCACATCAGTGATGTTTTGGCGTTTCCAATAGATCGTGCTTGAGGTATGTGAAGCTATTATTAAGTAAGTGTAGGGCAGCTGTTGAGCAATTAGGGTATTTGAAAATCGACAAAGATCTCGACACCATCAATCGAGTCGACCGGGTCTTCCTTTTTTTCATCCGTGATGAGTCGACCGCTTAAGCGAGGTTTGGTGATTCCGGGTTTGTTGGAGAATAGATCGGGAAGAAGGTCGGGAACAATAATTTCCTCTAGTGAAGCCTTCGTAAGCAGGAGTGTCTCATTAGATGAATCCGTTAAGCTAAGATCCAGCGGTTTCGATGGCTCTTGCCTTTTTAGACCTGGTGTTTCTGGGTCGAGTGCTTTAGCCGTGATGGATGCCGGTGGCTCCAGCGGTGGTTGCTTCAGTACAGGCGATTCTGTTTTTTTGGGCTTTTCTGAGTGTTTGACCGGGTTCTTTTCTGTGTCAGAACAGCTAGTTATTCCTACGATAGTTGTACAAAATATTACGGAGTAAAATAAAATGGTTTGGATATTAACTTTATGCATCGGTTTTCTGAATCGGTGTGTAATTTTTTTGACTAATTTAATAAATTTTCGGAATCAGGTTTTGGACAAACCCTCCCTTTCTTCGATATGAGATAATTATGCTTATAGTGCTATCACCAGCAAAAACCCTCGACTTTGAATCGCCAATAGAGATTACTGATCATAGCCTCCCTCAGTATGTGGGGGAGGCTGCGGAGCTTATCTATGGGTTGGTGAAACTTGATGCAGATCAGATCGCAAATTTAATGAGTATCAGCGATAAACTTGCGGCGTTAAATGTAGATCGATTTCAGCGATGGGATCGGAAATCCCCCCTTGATAATAGTCGGCAGGCGATACTCGCATTTAAGGGTGATGTGTACTCGGGCCTTGAAGCTCAGACGTTGTCCAAATCTGACTTGAAGTATGCGCAGGATCATCTGCGTATATTGTCTGGTTTGTATGGAATATTACGCCCCCTTGATTTCATGCAGCCATATCGACTTGAAATGGGTCGTAAATTTGCCAACCAACGAGGCAAAAATTTGTATGAGTTTTGGGGGAATATGCTGACTGAGAACTTAAATGAGATTCTTCAATCGGAAAAGGTGCTTATCAATCTAGCTTCAAATGAATATTTTAAGGCGGTAAAAGCTCAAAATATTGACGGCGAGCTGATAACACCTGTATTTAAAGATTACAAAAGTGGTCAATACAAGGTAATTAGCTTTTTTGCTAAAAAAGCCCGAGGAGCGATGGCTCGGTACATTATACAAAACCGGATAATGGAGCCAGAGAGTTTAAAGAAATTCGATTGGCAGGGGTACCGGTACGATGATCACCTTTCCACCCAGCGAGAGCTTGTTTTTTGTCGGAATCAAGAACAGGCTTAATGAGCCTACTTCTTAAGTAGTTAAATCAGGCTGTAGCAGCTGGTCGGGTTCTCTCACTATATTGATTACTGCGCTTTCCCGTAGGGTTGTAGAGACCCGCTTTATCAGCACCGCCGCGTAGAATTTCAAGCATATTGGCGTTGTTTTGCTGAGTTCTATGGGTGACCCGCGCATTCACTTCATTTTTCTTGTGGCACAGCTCAATGGCATCGGTAACGTTATCCCATAACTGAAGAGCAAGATTTTGTTGCTTTTGGGGTAGCTGTTTAAGGGTTGAGATCAGGCTCTGTTCATCTGCGCTTAGGCCTCTTTCAGTAAACAGTTGAAGGCGGAATCTAACCTGCGCTTCAATTTGGCTTAGGGCCGACTCCTTAAGCTTTAGGAGCCCCGTTAGTGTCTGGATTTCACGTTGTTCCAGGGCTGAGCGTTCGGCAGACAGTAACTGTTCCAACTGTTGAAATAGCTGCAGTTCCTGGTGTATACCGTTCATCAATTGCTTAACAAATGCTGGGTCAAGTGAGCTCATAATATTTTATCCCTTATTAGATAGCTGATGTATTGACTGTTCTAGCGCGAGCATTTTTTTTGCTGTGGATTCCGCATCAACTTTGTAACTGCCTTCCGCAATGGATTGCTTGATCGCTTCGACGCGCGCAACATCCACTTCCGGAAACTGTTGAACACGCACTTCCAAAGCTTGAATACGTTGCGCGTGACTACTAATGGCGACCTGATCGCTGCCCCCCGTCGTTTTTTCTGGCGCATCTGAGCTGTGCGGAGTGCTTTTGCTCGTTTGAGTGTTGGTGCTCTGTTGAGTTCCAATACCTGTGCTATTTTTAGTTGAAGGCTTGTTGAATTCGATAGCCATTCACTTAATCCTGGGTTGTTTATCTAAAAAAAAAGGTCTTCACTAGAGCTTAGCGGCCGATTTTCGTAAAACTTTAGTGTCACAAAACAGATACATGATAGTTTTTCGTACTGGATATTACGGCATTGAAACCAGCTCGAAGAGGTTATTTTCATAGTTTTCTGTATGTTGATATTCACATTGGAACCGATACTTGGCCGCTTGCAATAATAGTTGCCCTCACAATTTTTTTTGAGCGGCGGTTGCGAACATTTATTTGCTCTCCAATACCACCGCCCGATAGCGCGATCCCAGGTGATTTAACCGAAATAAGCCCTTTTGATGCCTCAATTAAGACTTCGTCTCCCTTTTTTACGATTTTTGTGATGCCGAGATGGTCCGGCAATACTGGCATGCCTCCGTTGATGGGTTTGCGTAACGGGCGGCCCAGTACCTGTTTTACCACACTAAAGTAGCCGTATTTGAGATGGTTAATTTCCCAGTCGACTAACTGCAATTGCCCTTCTCGCAGTGTTGCACCTCGAGAAACCGATTGTGTCGCAACCACTACAGGTTTGATCACACTGATGCTGACTGGTACGTACAGTGACCATCTGTTGTCGCCAGTGCATGTGGCTTTGAGTAGGTAGCGGCCGCCAATTAGCGATCCGCTATGATCCTGGATCATCAGATCATGGTTGGCGCAGTGAGCCAATTTCAGCCGTGAATCAAGCCGGCCAACTTTAATTTGGATATCACTACTGCCTTTAAACAGCGGATGGTTTGCCATGCTACTGAGTCGTTGACCCACGTATTCTTCAACAGCCGACCGTATTTGTAGCGTCGTTTGGTTGGCGTAGACAGCAGGGGACAGACACGTAGCGGCCGCCACTAATACGATGATGAATTGTTGTGCAAGATAGCTTTTCATCTTCTAAGCTTAAAATATCTTCCGCAGAGCGTTAAAGGGACTGACTAAAAATTGACGCAATAGTTGACTTGATCATAAATAAAGCAAATATCGTGCCTAATTTAACGACTAATTTTTTCGGTTTAAATGAGTGGTCCCTGAATACAAATTGAAAATGCTATTTAAAGGTGTGGCAAAGCAAGTGAGAGGTATCACATGGCCGGCGTGCTAGAAACAGTTAATCAGCGTACCCAGCTGGTTGGAAAAAACCGACTTGAGTTGTTGCTGTTTCGCTTAAACGGCGAACAAACCTTTGGTATCAATGTATTTAAGGTCAAGGAGGTTTTGCAGTGCCCGTCACTCACCCAGTTGCCTAAAAGTGATCCTGTAGTCAGCGGTGTTGCGAATATTCGAGGGGCTACCGTTTCAATCGTTGATCTGGCTCTGGCGGTCGGCGGTAAAGGGATATCCGAAACTGAGCGAGACCAGTGTTTTGTCATCATTACTGAATACAATCGACTTACCCAAGGCTTTTTAGTTAGAAATGTAGAACGAATCGTCAACATGAACTGGGAAAGTATTCATCCACCACCGTTAGGTGTGGGCGATGAAAATTACCTGACCGCAGTTACAGAAATTGATGACAAACTAGTGGAAATAATTGATGTTGAAAAGGTCTTGTCTGAAGTAGTGGATCTAGAATGTGAGGTAAGCGAAGAATTTGTACCTGATAAAGCCGATGAAGACGATCCAGAAAATGGTCGTCGAGTCATCATTGCCGATGACTCCATGGTGGCAAGAAAACAATTGACTCGTTGCCTGGAAACTATTGGTCTAGAAGTGGTTTCTTTTAATGATGGGCGTCAAGCATGGGAGTTCCTGCTTGAACAGGTTGAAGCTGGGCGGCATGTAAATGATGATTATTTGATGCTTATTTCAGATATCGAAATGCCTGAAATGGATGGGTATACCTTAACATCGAATATTCGCGCTCACTCCGATTTGGCCGATATGCACGTTGTTTTGCATACTTCATTGAGCGGCGTATTTAATCAATCTATGGTGAGAAAAGTTGGCGCGGACAATTTTATTGCAAAGTTTCAGCCGGATGAATTAGCGAAAACTGTCTTTAACCAGATTGAAGTTGTTGAAGGTGTAAATGCCAGCTAGGTTCATCTAAAACAAAGTAAGTCCAGAAGTTATGCCGGACTAATTCACACGGGTTACCAGAGTACTCTCCGTGAACATTTACCCTTGGGTTCTAATTTTGCTTCCCAAGTGATATGGAACACCGAAACGCTACAAAAACCGATAATAATTGATAGCAACCTAAGGCAACGACATACCGTGCAGTATCAGGATAGTTCAGCGGATTTCGATCTTTTTCGCGGTTTTCTCGTGGAAGTTTGTGGTATAGAGCTTTCAAATGACAAAGAATACCTGGTTGCAAGCCGCTTAAAAAAAGTGATGGCAACCTACCAACTGGAATCACTTCCAGACCTGGTTCAACGAAGCAGATCGCACTCAGGCCGTGAAATCCTATTTGCGGTAATTGATGCAATGACGACCAATGAAACCCTTTGGTTTCGTGATCGGCATCCGTTTATAAACCTGGAAAACACTATTCTCCCTGAACTCTCAAAAAATAATTCCCCCATAAAAATTTGGTCGGCGGCATGCTCCTCTGGGCAAGAGCCCTATTCGATCGCCATGACGATCGAGCAATACACTGAAAATAGCTCTAACCCTTCGCTGAATTACAGTATTGTTGCAACGGATGTCTCCGAGTCTATGTTGGATAAATGCCGACAAGGAATATACGATGAATACGCCGTAGGTCGAGGACTACCCGAGGAGATGAAAGAGCGTTATTTTCATCCAGATACCAATGGCGTACTAAAAATCAACAATCAAATACGCAAAAATATTCGTTTTAAGGCAAAGAATTTAATAGAAAGTTTTCGGGATCTCGGTAGGTTCGATGTAGTTTTCTGTCGCAATGTTCTGATCTATTTTCCCCATTCCGTTAAGCTCGACATACTTAACCGAATATTTGAATCGCTGCTCCCTGGTGGTTACTTGCTGGTGGGCGGTTCCGAAAGTTTGGCTGGGATGGCCGATCGATTTGAGATGGTTTCCTGCCGCTCTGGAATCATCTACCGAAAGCTACAACACCCTCAAAGCCATTGATTTTGAATGACTCATTGTTTCGCATCAGGCTTGAAAATCTGATTGTGTACCCATCCTTTATCCTGCTCGTAACCGATTGAATATTTCTGGTTAATATATTTGTAGTTCTACAGAGTCGTCTCATTACAGCTGTAATTAGCCCCTGCAGGTACGTTTACATAGAAGGCAGATGTGTAAGAAGGTTGTTGCCGGTACTTGCCGCCTTCCGGAATTGAATTGCCCGTTTGCGCACTTCCTACGCTTTCAAAACCCCGTAACTATATGATTTACATGCCAAATAAAATTTGGCATGTGCTTTGCTATGTATATGGATAATTAGATATGTTGTGACATATAGAGACCAAGAACGAGAGATATCAACCATGGCAATTAGTTTCGAAAATGCATTTGGCACTCATGATTCCGCACTGCTTTTGAGTAGTCGTCGAGCTGAGGTCATATCAAGAAATCTCGCCAATAGTGAAACACCCGGCTTTAAGGCGCGTGACATCGATTTTAGGGCGATTCTAAATGCGGAGTCGGAAGGTCGTAGCAGCACCTTTCAAATGGCTCGAACCAATAAGAGCCACATGCCGATGTCAAATGTCGGTTTCGGAGCTCAAGATGACCTTAAATATCGAGTTCCAACCCAGGATACTGTCAATGGAAACACGGTAGAAGAGCATGTCGAACACGCTGAGTACGCGAAAAATGCTCTGCGTTTTCAGTCTGAATTTACATTTTTGAACGGCCGTGTTCGTGGCCTGATTAACGCGATAAAAGGAGAATAACCATGTCCTTAGTCAGTATTTTTGATACCAGTGGATCTGCTATGTCAGTTCAAACTGGCCGGCTGAATGCAATTGCCAGCAACATGGCAAATGCAGAAACAGTAAGTAGCACAGAAAAAGACGCATATCGTGCTCAGCGCGCAGTGTTCAAGGCTGTACTTCAAGGGGCCGAAGGCAGTGGTTCAAACAAAAGAGCCGCGATCACAAGTGAAATTGTTGAAAGTGAGGCTCCAATTATCCGTCGATATGAACCGGGTCATCCGTTAGCGGACGAATCAGGCCATATTTTTACATCCAATGTAAATGTTATGGAGGAGATGGCTGAGATGATCGCTTCTTCACGCAGCTTTCAAATGAATGGTGATGCCATGAATACAGCCAAACAATTGGTTCAAAAAGTTCTGACTTTAGGTCAGGGTTAATTCAAAGAATTATAGAGAAAGGGCGGTAGAGATGGTTGATACAGTTACAAATACAAGCAGCATTGGTTCCGTTGCCGGGCTTGGTGCATCGAGTGCAGATACCAGTAAAGAACTTGGCAAAACCCAATTTCTGGAATTGATGATTGCACAGCTAGAACATCAAGATCCCTTGAACCCACAGGAAGGCGGAGAGTTTATCGCCCAGCTTGCACAGTTCAGTTCGGTTGAAGGCATTGAAAATTTGAACAGTTCAGTGGACAGCGCCATCGGGTCTTTTAGGTCAGGTCAAACATTGCAGGCAACCTCGATGATTGGTCGAACGGTTCAGATAGAAACTGATAGTGGTGTTCTGAACAGTGCCGGTCTAATGAATGGCAGCTACGACTTGCCTCTGGACAGTGAAAAAGTACAGATTGATATACGAAATAGCAGTGGTGAGTTGGTGCGTCAGTTGTATGTGGGACCGCAATCAAAGGGCAATTTGGCCTTTGAGTGGGATGGCAAAACAGCTGATGGTAATACAGCCCCACAAGGCGCCTATGAGATTGATGTTCAGGCTGTCATCGGTGGTGAAACCGTTCAGTTGGCCACGTTTATGGATGGCAACGTCGATAGTGTCACCATGTTAGGGAATACGCTAGCGCTTAACGTGGGCGGAATTGGTTCCGTGTCTGTAGATAAAATTCGAGAAATAAAATAATTCAGTTGAGAGGAAAAAACAATGTCATTTAATTCAGCTTTAAGTGGTCTTCGAGCCGCATCCAGTGATTTGAGTGTGGTAGGAAACAACGTAGCCAATGCGAGTACCGTTGGTTTTAAAAGTTCTCGAACAGAGTTTGCGGACGTATATGCAAACAGCCAAATTGGCTCGGGTTCAAATGCAATCGGTAGCGGGGTGGTTGTTTCGGATGTTGCTCAACAGTTTACCCAGGGGTCGGTTAACTTTACGGGCAATGCGCTTGATATGGCAGTGAATGGGAATGGGTTCTTCATCTTCGATAACAATGGCGCTACAAGCTATTCCCGTTCCGGTGCGTTAGGGCAAGATAAAAATGGCTTTATCGTCAATGATCTGGGTGAAAAGTTACAGGGTTTTACTGTAAATAATGCGGGTGATGTGAGTGGGAGTCTTTCCGATATCCAAATTTCGACAGCTAGTCAGCCACCTCGGGCATCCGGTCAGGTTACCAGTCAGGTAAATCTACAGGCGACGGAAGTGGCTATTAGTCAGGCCGTGACTCCTTTTGACGCGACGGACCAATCAACCTATCACTCTGCTACCTCTCTAGCGGTTTACGACAGTCTTGGTAATTCACATGTACTGACAGAGTATTTTATAAAACGAGGTGAAAATGACTGGGACATGATTGTTCAGATCGACGGTGCTGATATTGGCGCAGCTGGAGCAGAGGAAAAAATCGATCTTACATTCAACGCAGACGGTTCGATTCAATCACCTCTAAACCCCGTTAATCTTTCAAACTGGGCGCCCGGTACAGGAGCCGTAACACCGTCATCTTTTAGCGTCGATTTTGGCAGTACCACGCAGTTTGGTAGCCCATTCTCGATTGATGATCTTACTCAAGATGGCTTTACGACAGGTCGCTTAGTGGGTCTGGATGTAGAGGATGGTGGCTCCCTTTTTGCCAGGTATACCAACGGTCAATCTTCAGTGTTAGCTGTAATTGGACTGGCGAATTTCAATAATCCACAGGGCTTATCTCAATCAGGTGGTACATCCTGGCGAGAAACCTTTACTTCCGGTGCTGCGGTGGTGGGTGCCCCGGGTACCTCTTCTTTAGGTGTGGTTCAGTCAGGAGCACTTGAAGATTCTAACGTAGAAATTTCAGAGGAACTGGTCCGATTGATCATTGCCCAGCGTAATTATCAGGCCAATGCGAAAACAATTGAAGCTGAAAATGCAGTGACCCAGGCGATTTTGAACCTTAGGTAACGGTTCATTTTAGCGAAACTCGATAGTCAGACAGTCAATCAATTCAATGCATCAGGGTAAAAGATAAAATGGACAAAGCACTTTATACATTAATGACTGGTGCCAATCGTAGTCTTCAGGCCCAAACAGTATTCGCAAACAATCTGGCCAACATTAATACCGTGGGCTTTCGTGGCGACCTGGTCGATGCTCGTAAGATTTTGATTGATGATGTCGGCCCTGCTGTGGGTCGCCGAGAACTTGAGAATGATATCGATACCAAAAGTGACTTTACGACCGGCCAGATCGAGCAAACCGGGGGTGTCTTAGATGTTGCCATAGCAAGCCCAGGTTTTATTGCAGTCACGGCAGCGGATGGTACAGAGGCTTACACCCGAGCTGGAGATCTTCAATTGGATAGCAATGGATTGTTGACCACTGGCCGGGGAGATCTGGTGTTGGGTGATGGTGGCCCAATATCGATTCCACCCGCAGAAAAAATTTCGATAGGTGTAGATGGCACGATCTCGGTCCAAATTCTTGGGCAGAGTGCGGCAAGTCTGGCACAAATTGATCGTATAAAGATGGTAAACCCTGATAGCAAGGATTTAATCAAAGGTGATGATGGTTTATTTCGGCATGAATCAGGGAAAAAAATTGCAGCGGACGCGGATGTGCAGTTACGTTCAGGGTTTGTAGAACGAAGCAATGTGAACGCGGTATCGATGTTAACAAAAATCATCTCCACGGCACGGCAATTCGAGATGCAGGTAAAAACAATGAAGACTGTTCAGGAAAACTCTGAATCTTCGGCCCGTATTATGCAGATGTCCTGATATTGGGCTTAAATCGTCAAAAAACGGTCACTAGCAAACAACACTTAAGCAAGTACATATTTAAGTTCAAATAGAATTGAGAGCAACGAGGTAGGTCATCATGAATGGTGCATTGTGGGTAGCAAAAACAGGATTAACCGCGCAGGATGCGTCGCTGCGAACCATATCCAATAACCTGGCAAACGTCTCTACGGTTGGGTTCAAAAAGGATCGCGCAGTATTCCAGGATCTGTTTTATCAAATTGACAGGCAGCCCGGTTCGCAATCCTCCCAAACAACTCAATTAGCGTCGGGGCTGCAATTGGGAACCGGAGTAAAAACCGTTGGTACTCAAAAGTTATTTACCAACGGCACACTGCAAATCACTTCTCAATCAACCGATGTTGCGATCAATGGACGAGGTTTTTTTCAGGTGTTATCACCGGATGGCGCCCTGAACTACAGTCGCGATGGCCAGTTTCACCTTGACCCTAATGGGCAATTGGTTACAGCAAATGGATACACCCTGGAGCCAGCCATCACGGTTCCTGCGAACACACAAACGATCAGCATTAGTGACGATGGAATCGTCAGTGTTACCCAGGTTGGCAGTACAGCACCTACCCAAATAGGCACTATTCAAATCGCTGATTTTGTGAACCCCGGAGGCCTTGAGGCAAAAGGGCAAAATTTGTTTGTTGAAACGGCAGCAAGTGGCGCTGCAGTAGTGGGTACACCGGGGTTAGCGGGCATGGGAAACCTTAAACAGGGTGCGCTGGAAAATTCCAACGTAAATGTGGTGGAGGAGTTGGTCAGTATGATTTCAACCCAACGAGCCTACGAGATTAATTCCAAAGTAATCTCTACTGCCGATCAAATGCTGCAATACGTCAACCAGAATTTATAGGTCATGATTAGTTCAGGCGTGAGGGTTATAAAATGAGCGGTTTAAAACGATATTACGTCGTTCTATCGGTGGCTACTTTGGTGTTGATATCGGCATGCAGTTCAAACACCGTAAGACCAGATGATCCAAACTTCGCGCCAGTTTCTCAGGAACGGTTAATACCTGCGCCTGCCCAGGGGGGATCTCTGTTTCAAAAAGACTTTGGGATCTCACTATTTGATGATCACAAGGCCTTTCGGGTTGGTGACATCATCACCGTATCGCTTGACGAAAATACTGAATCGTCAAAATCTGCGGATACTTCAGTCAAAAAAGATACCGATATTTCGCTAGCTAATCCCACTTTGTTTGGCCGAACCGCAAGTGGCCGATATGGGCTCGGGATCGGCGTTGAATCGGAGAACGATTTTTCAGGCAGTAGTTTAAGCGGCCAGAGTAATAGTTTGGTGGGTAATATTACCGTAACCATTGTCGATGTATTACCTAATGGCGTATTAAAAATACGTGGCGAAAAATGGATAACGCTTAATCAAGGTGAGGAATATATTCGTATTAGCGGAATGGTACGAACTGAAGATATCTCCGCCAATAATCAAGTTTCATCCATGCGCATTGCGAATTCAAGAATATCCTATGGCGGCGTTGGCACACTCGCGGATTCAAACCGACAAGGTGTACTGAGCCAGTTTTTTAACAGTCGTTGGTGGCCTTTTTAAGGTAAACATAATGTTATTTTTTACGAAAAAATCCAGTCGCCATTATCGCAACCTCAATTCAGTTGTATTTTTTTTGAGTCTGGTTTTGGTGGTTTGTGCTGTCCCATCACAGGCTGAAAGGCTAAAAGATATTACCAGCGTATCGGGGGTTCGCAGCAACGCTTTGGTAGGTTACGGATTAGTGGTTGGGCTTAACGGTAGCGGCGATAAAACACCGTTTACCGATCAAACCTTTGTCAACATGATGAATAAAATGGGTATTACCATTCCCGCAGGTATTGATCCAAAGTTAAAAAATATTGCCGCCGTTTCCATCCACGCTGACCTCCCAGCTTTTGCCAAACCTGGACAGACTATCGACGTTACGGTTTCATCTATTGGTAATGCGAAAAGCCTGCGAGGAGGCAGTTTGTTATTAACGCCGCTAAAGGCAGTTGATGGTCAAGTGTATGCCCTTTCCCAGGGAAATTTGATCGTTGGTGGTTTCGATGCCGGTGGCGCAGACGGCTCTCGTATTACAGTCAATATACCTAGTACCGGTCGAATACCGAATGGCGCCATGGTTGAAAAAGTTGTGCCGACGCCGTTTTATACGAGCGACAGTATTATTTTTAATCTCGACCGTTCAGATTTTACAACCGCAAAAAGAGTTACCGATCAAATTAATGATTACCTGGGACCCAATATTGCACAGGCTCTGGACAGCACCTCAATAAAAGTGAGTGCACCAAAGGACCCCAATCAAAGAGTCATGTTTTTATCGGTTCTTGAAAACCTGAAGGTAATTCCAGGGGAAGCGGGTGCCCGGGTGATTATTAACTCCAGAACCGGAACTATCGTAATAGGCCAGCATGTGAAGGTTGCTCCGGCGGCGATTACCCACGGTAGTTTAACCGTGACGATTACAGAGCAACCAGAAGTGGTTCAGCCAGAAGCCTTTTCCGAGGGCGGTGTAACTGCAATTGTACCCCGTACTAATGTGCAGGTTGATCAATCGGATGGACACATGTTTTTGTTTGGTCCGGGTGTTTCGCTTAGCACCATTGTGCAAGCCGTAAACCAGGTGGGTGCCGCACCGAGTGATTTAATGGCCATTCTGGAAGCTTTAAAGCAAGCGGGTGCTTTAAAGGCTGATTTGATTGTGATTTGAGGGGTGTATAAATGGATTATCTTGGAACCGTTGATTCCTACACCGATTTTTCCGGGCTTGGTGACTTAAAGCGCAAGGGTAAAGAGGGTGATAAGGACGCCATTCGCGAAGTTGCGCGACAGTTTGAATCGCTGTTTGTACATCAGTTATTGAAATCGATGCGTCAAGCCAATGAGATTTTTTCCGAGGGCAGCTTTTTAAGCAGCAACGAAACAAAATCATACGAGCAGATGTTTGATAACCAACTAAGTCTCAGTATGACCAAAGGGCGAGGTATTGGCCTGGCGGATAGCATCGTTCGACAACTGTCCTCAGCAGGGCAGGGTGATGAACAATCCAAAGCAGAACAACTGAAAGAAATTGATATGCCATTACAACAAGGCTTTTCAATCGACACAGCGCGGAAACTATCCAGCATAATACATTTGAATGAACAGCAACTGACTGTTACCAGTCATCCAGACAAAAGTAACCTCTTGGATAAAAGCACCGAGCTCGTCACACCCGTTACCCAAGTGTTAACTATTCCAACCACTCCTGATGAGTTTATTCATTGGGTCTACCCCGAGGCTGTTGAGGTGGCTAAGGAGCTTGGGGTTTCACCCAAAATACTGGTAGCGCAATCCGCGCTAGAAACCGGTTGGGGGCAGAAACCAATTCGTACTGCTGAAGGGGGAAATAGCCATAACTTGTTCGGTATTAAAGCGGACCACCGATGGAGTGGACAAAAAACATCAGTAGGTACGCTGGAATACCGAGAAGGAATCGCTCAAAAAGAGCAGGCCAGTTTCAGGGTTTATGATTCGATTAAAGATAGCTTGCAAGACTACGTACAGTTTCTAAAACAAAGTCCACGTTATCAGCAAGCATTGGAAAGCGTCAGTGATCCATCTTCTTTTGCACACTCATTAATGAACTCAGGTTATGCGACCGACCCAAAATACGCTGAAAAAATCATGGGGATTTTTGATGGAAAACTCCTGAATCGAGTGGTCGAGAGCATGAAGATTGGGAGCATGAAATAGTGCCGTCCAAATTGCCCCAGATTTCAGAGAAAACATTTTCGAGTATTGAATAATGGCTGATCTACTAAATATTGCGATATCCGGATTGCGAGCATACCAGGCGGGTATATCGACCACTGGTAATAATATTACCAATGCCGAAGCGCCGGGTTATAGCCGACAACGGGTTGAACTTGCTACACGGGATGCGCAGCCCCTTGGCGGAAATTTTTTTGGTACCGGCATTGATGCAGTTAGTGTGGGTCGGATCGTTGATACGTTTGTTAATGACAAATTACGTTCCGATATCTCTACCTACAGTCAAATGGACACGTATTACAACAATATTGCCCAGGTCGATAACCTTTTAGCAGGTGAAAGCACCAGCATATCACTTCAAATGCAGAGCTATTTTTCCAGTTTACAGGTGGCTTCGGATGATCCGACATCCCTCACCGGCCGCCAAATGGTACTGGATAATGCCAACGCACTGGCGGAACGTTTTCATGATCTTCTTTCGCGTCAAGTTCAGCTCGAAGAGGGGGTAAATCGAGAGCTGGTGGGTACTGCAGGCGACATTACTGTGCTGGCTCAGGGTATCGCTGATATCAACATGGAAGTCGTCAGCAATAGCGCAGGGGGCACAGGAGCATCACCTAACGGCCTGTTGGATCGTCGAGATCAACTCATTCGGGAACTATCAGAAAAAGTTGAGCTTTCAGTGTTACCCCAGTCCGACGGCAGCGTTAACCTTTATGTTGGTAGCGGCCAGGTGTTAGTTGTTGGTTCTACTGCAAACGGTATGGCGGTAATAAATGGCAGCCCAGACCCGGATAAGAAAGAGGTCGCACTGATGGTAGACGGCAGTGTAAATCGCATGCGCCAAGATACGCTCGGTGGAAAGCTGGGTGGTTTGGTGAGTTTTCGGGACAACATTTTGGGAACTGTTGTCAATTCTTTAGGCCGAACCGCTATGGCATTGGCAGACCAAGTGAACTCGCAGCATCAGCTTGGAATAGATCTAGAGGGTAAGCTCGGTGGAAATTTCTTTACTGATATAAATGCTACAGAAGCGACGGTTGAACGAGTTGTGCAGGATGCCGCAAATGCATTACCCGCAGACCGGGTGATGAATGTCACGATTACCGACGTATCCCAGCTTAGCACCAGCGACTATGAGCTGCGCTTTGATGGTCCGACTAACAATGACTACCAGTTAGTGCGACTTGAAGACAGTAAAGTTGTGGGAACGGGGCCGATTGCAGGCATCCCGGGTTCTATCACTGCTGACGGGTTCTCCGTTAACCTGACATCCGGTTCATTTCAAGTAGGGGATCGGTACGTTATAAAGCCAACCTCTGCCGGAGCCAAGAATATAGCCGTCGAAATTCCGCGCCCCCATGAATTGGCGATAGCCGCGCCTGTCCGTACTACCCATGCCTCAAACAACCAGGGTAGCGGTGCAATCTCGCAGGGAACCGTAACTGATGCGACTACCGCAGCCTTCACCACGACGGCTGGTGCTTTGGCGCCGCCAATACTCATTCGCTTTAACTCCCCAACCAGTTTCGACGTATTGGACAACACCAATCCAGCAGCGCCAGTTGGTATGGGCGCAGCGTTCACCGGCTTACCTCTTCCGCCAGCAGTGCCAGGTCAAACGTTGCCAGCTAGTCTAGGGTATCAGGTAGAAATCGAAGGCATACCATCCGCCGGTGATAGTTTTACGGTCGACTATAATAGTAATGGTGTTTCTGACAACCGGAACCTGGCTGCAATATCAGCCTTAAACAGTACGCCGGTTTTAGAGAATTCAACCATCACCTTTGAGGGAAGTTATCAGCACCTGATAGCGTCCGTGGGTGTAAAGACCAGCATTGCAGATATCAATCGCGAAGCGAGTCAGGTAATTATGACCCAAAGCGAAAGTGCTCAGGCGACGGTTTCGGGTGTTAATTTGGATGAAGAAGCTGCAATGCTGATTCAGTACGAGCAAATGTATCAGGCATCGGCACGGGTAATAACCGTTGCCCGGAGCCTGTTTGAAACACTCATCAATGCCGTGTAAACAACCTTTAAAAATGCTCCAAAATAGCCAAACATACGAGTAGCCAGAGAGTAGCCAGCAATGAGAGTATCCACCCATCAGGTATTTCAGCGTTCACTGAACGGGATTCTCGACGCTCAGACAAAAGTATCAAATACTCAGGAACAGATCTCCACAGGTAAGCGAGTTAACAAAGCCTCGGATGACCCCGCCGCTACTGCGTCGATCTATCTGCTTAAAAATCAAATCGCCACCACCGAGCATTACGTGCGCAATAGCACCCTGGCCGAGGGTGAACTACAACTTCAGGAAAGCGTATTCCAGAGTATCGAAAGTAGCATTTTGCGTGTACGTGAGTTGATTATTACGGCTGGCAACGGAGCGTATAACGCTGAAGACAGGAAAGGCCTGGCCACAGAAGTCAGTCAACGCCTTGATGAGATGCTTAATTACCTTAACTCAAAAAGTGCAAACGGCGAATATATGTTTGCCGGGCATCAGGGGCAGATTAAACCCTTTGCCAAAAACCCCGCTGGTGGCTATCAATTTCAGGGTGATGAGGGGCAGCGTTTGCTACAGATATCCTCTGAGCTCAGTGTTGCCGTAAGGGATTCCGGTAAAGCTATTTTTGCAGATATTCCCGAGCCAGAGAATTTTTCCACGCGAGCTGCGATAGCAAATACCGGGACCGGCGCTATCAGTGTGGGTAATGTAATTAACCAGGAGGATTTCAGTCGCTTCCACCCTCAAGATATTCAGATCGAATTCGTAACCGCAAATACCTTCACCGTAAAATTGACGCCCTCCGGTACAGATGTAGGTGTGACCAGTGGTGCACAGTCTGGTTATACCATCGGTAGTGCGGTGGAATACGTTGCGGGTCAGCCATTGGAATTCGAAGGTGTTCATATTGAACTAAGCGGAGTACCTCAGGCTGGGGATGATTTTTTTGTGGAATCCGATCCAATCGCTACACGGGGTCTTCTCAATGGTGTGGATACACTATTGACTGGGCTGAATAATATTGGAGACAGCCCCGCCGAACAGTTGGAGCTAGAGGAGATGCTAGCCGATGCGCTCGTTTCCCTTGATGCTGCCAGTGAATCCCTCAGTGTCGCCCATGGCCAACTTGGCGCACGTTTGAACGTAATTGAAACAGCACAACGCAGCAATGAAGATTGGAAGCTTCTAAATCAAACAACACTTTCGGATCTGGAGGATGTTGATTATACCGAGGTGATCAGCCGCTTCTCGCTAGAAACCGTTGCACTGCAAGCAGCCCAACAAAGCTACGCTCGAATCAGCTCAATGAATTTGTTTCAATATCTTTAGGCTAACAAATTTAATATTTTTTCTTCGGAAATCTTCTAGATAGCTGTTCAGATCTATTTATAGTTTCCGATTACTTTTCCTTTAATTCTATTCTTTTTAGCATTGCTTAAGCGATGTTCAGGGCTCATTTTATATCCTCGTTTTGTGCAGGTTTTTGTCCCGTTTTTTGCTAGTTTTGATATTTTTGCTGGTCTGATTTATGGCGTGCTTGACGTGTTTTTGAGTCGGTTTTATGACACCGTTCTTTGCAAAAAATACCCACCGCTTTTTCTTAAACTTCTGTAAATAAAACCTAAATATTCCTGATGAGTCGCCGATATATTAGTTGGGAGCGGTAAATATCACATGTTGATATATCCGCTGAATATCAAAGTCCTGCTTTTAGCAGGCTGCTATATATAGGTAACTATCATGGCTTTATCCATTAATACCAATGTCTCATCTCTAAATGCACAGCGTAACCTGAATAACTCAGGTAACATGCAAAGTCAGGCGTTACAGCGTCTATCTTCTGGTTTACGAATTAACAGTGCACGGGATGATGCGGCGGGTCTTGCGATTTCAAACCGTTTAACTTCACAGATCAATGGTCTCAACCAGGCGACACGAAATGCTAATGACGGTATTTCACTGGCGCAAACCGCTGAGGGCGCACTTCAAGAGTCCACCAATATTCTTCAACGTATGCGGACTCTGGCTATTCAGTCTGCTAACGGATCAAATGGTTCAACCGAACGTAGAGCGCTTAACGATGAGGTCACTCAGCTTAAGTCAGAGCTTGATCGTATTGCGACCACCACTCGGTTTGGTAGCGAAAAATTATTGAGTGGAACATTTACTTCTAAATCATTTCAAGTGGGTGCAGAAGCGAATGAGGTTATTCGAGTCAGTATTAACTCAGCTCGGACCGCTGATTTAGGTCAGATTAACTCGGTGGCTTACGCGACTCAGGTTAACTCGACTGATTCAGCGGCGGTAACAGCCGCTAACCTGGCAACTACCAATAATATCGCAGCTCAAACCCTGACATTTGCGGTCGATTCCCAGTCAACTACCGTGTCGGTTTCCGCCGGTGATTCAATGGGTACTATTGCTGACGCGATTAACGGCGCGGTTGGTGGTGTTACTGCGGATGCCAACTCGGGTGCTCGAATTACTCTCGGTAACGGTACCTCTTCTGGTGACACAGCGACACTCGCTATTAATGGCGTTTCAATTGGTGCTGTTGATACCAGTGGTAACACAGCGGCCCAGACCGCGGCATTAACCACCGCGATTCAAAATACATCGAGTCTTTCTAACTTCACTGTAGTCGATAACGGGACTTCGGTTGATATCTTGGATGAAACCGGTGATGACGTTACGGTTACCTTCAGTGCGGTAGCTGGCGATTCGACCGTGACAGTAAGTGCGCTTAATTATGATGGCACTACAATTGACGCGACGGATGGTGCTACCACACTAACTCAAGGTGGTAACGATAGTGTAAAAGTTACCGGTGATATCAAATTTACAACCGCACTGCCATCTACATCCACATTGACGCTTCTTAGTTCCAATGGCTCTGGTAATTTCATGACGGGTACTACGGCACAAACCGGTACCATTACCGAAGAAACCGCTCGAATTAAAGATGTTGATATCTCTACCGTTAGTGGCTCCAACACCGCACTGGGTTTGATTGACTCGGCGATTGCTTCAATTGATTCAAGTCGAGCATCCCTTGGTGCGGTTCAAAACCGTATGCAATCTACCATTGCTAACCTTTCCAGTGTCTCAGAAAATGTATCGGCTTCGCGGTCACGTATTCTGGATGCGGATTTCGCGGCGGAAACTGCGGCCATGACTAAAGCTCAAGTTCTGCAACAGGCAGGTATCTCTATCTTGAGTCAGGCTAATGCAGCACCACAACAAGTTCTGTCATTACTCCAGTAGTGGCTAAAACTTCAAGCTAATCGGCCATGGAAGGCTGGGAGTTTCTCCCGGCCTTTTGTGGTTCTAAAAATGAAATTTGCAATAACTAGAACTTTAAATATCAGGTGATTACCGTGAACGAATTAAATATGGGTTCGGCTATCAGCCAAAGCTCACAGCGTGGCAGTCATTCATCTAGTGCTAAACCTTCATCTGCCGCTTTGCCGCCCGATAGGGCGGAAACAGTTCCAGGCGGCAAAGAGTTGCCATCATCCGCCAGCTTAACAGCGGTAAATAGTCGAGACCGTAGTGTCGGTGCAGCCGTTTCTGAGCTGAATAAAGCTGATGCTAAACAGACTGAAAAAGTGGTGGAAGATCTCAATAAAGTCGCTGTAAGTCTGCAGCGAGACCTCAACTTTAAGGTCGATGAAGACACAGGGAAAAGTATCATTACCGTAACGGATTCGCTTACACAAAAAGTGATTCGACAAATTCCTTCTGAAGAAATTGTCGAATTGGCAAAAAATTTGCAGTCTATGGTGCAATCAGTAGAGATTCCCGCAGGAAATGCGCAGATGGATTCATCTGGTGGCTCGTTACTGAACATTACCGTTTGATTATTTGCCTCTGCTTTTAAGCTGGCTATGTTATTTAACGCTAAGGATAAATAATTTTTGGTTCCAGAGGTAAGTAAATTACCGGCAGCAACTAAAAATAATTTGAAAGTAGAAATCGAAGAGTAATTGATATGGCCATTTCAGCTTTAGGCGCAGGTTCAGGATTAGATTTAGGCAACCTGGTCAGTGGTCTTGTGGCGGCAGAGGGAAGTGGGAAAAACGCAATTCTTGATAATCGTGAATTCGCTGTTCAAACCGATATTTCAGCATATGGCACGTTTAAAAGTGCACTTTCAGAATTTAATTCAGCTATAGACGATCTTGGCAATATCAGTAAATTCCAGGCTCGTAAAGCAACCTCATCCGATAGTTCAATGTTTACGGTTTCTGCTTCTATAGATGCAGCGCCTACTACCGTAAATATAGATGTAGTAGCCATAGCCACAGCCCACACACTCAGCAGTTTGCAGGAAACCAGTACCAATATTCATATCGGTGGTGGTGCACTGACCATCGCATTGGGTTCCGATAGCTTTACCCTTGATATTCCATCCGGCGCTAGCACCCTGAATGATATTCGTGATGCCATTAACAGCGATAATGACAATGTCGGTGTGACCGCATCGGTTATTAATACCGACTCCGGTGCCCAACTGATTCTCACTTCAAATAAATTGGGTACAGACAATACCATCACGGTTACGGCTGATGATGACGATGGCAATGATATCGATACCAACGGACTGTCCCGTTTAGTCAACATGGTCTCGACAGCAGCGATAGATGGGCAAATAAAGGTCAACAATCAACTCGTTACCAACACCTCCGGCAATACATATGGTGATGTGATAGATGGTGTAACTATCAGCGCTATAGAGATGACAACGGATACTGAAACCCTGGCAGTATCTCTGGATAAAAGTTCAGTAAAAAACAGTGTTAAAGATTTTATCGAGGCTTACAACAGTCTGCGGCAAAGTATTACTGAATCGACATCCTATAACGCGGATACCGGCCAAGCTGGCCCACTGCTTGGGGATGCTTTGGTGCGGGGTGTAAGCTCTCAGGTGTACAGCTTATTAACCTCAAAAATTGAAGGCGTAGACAGTGATAAAGATACCCTGACTGAAATGGGTATCGGTTTTTCAAACAACGGCGATCTGGTTTTGGATAACACACTGTTTGATGCTGCCCTTGATGATAACTTTAATGATATTGGATTGTTTTTTGCGGGAACTGGCACCGCTATTCCACAAAAACATACTCTGGGTTCGGCAACATTTGCTGCAACCTCTACGGTGATTGGCAATGGCGACCTGACCATTGGCGTAGGAGAGGATAGTTTCACCGTAAATATCACCAATGGCGTAAATGATACGGTTCAACTGATCGCGGATGCTATTAATAACGCAGGGGATAATCAAGGTGTAACGGCTTCGGTAGTGGCAGTAACCGGTGGTTTTCAGCTGTTATTAAGCTCGGATACAAAAGGAGCTGATTCGGCGCTAACGATCACCGTAGCCAACGATGGAGATACCAATCAAACCGATGCATCAGGTCTTTCTCAGCTGGTTTACGATACCGAGTCGTTGGTAACCAATATCTCCGAATTGCAGGCATCAACGCGCACTGGCGTGACAGGTATAGCATCTAATATTTCTGACCTTCTGGATGAGTATTTGGGATTTCAGGGAATACTTACGGAAAAAACCAATGTACTGGATGCTCAGTTAAAAAGCATTTCTGAAGACCGCATCCAGTTGTCGGATTACATTACAAAATATGAAGCGGAGCTGACCGCAAGGTTCTCCGCTTTGGATGGTTTGGTAGCACAGCTCAACACAACCGGTGCGTTTCTCAGTACTCAATTAAGTATGTTGAATGACCTTACCGTTGGTAAAAAATAGATCAAATTTACTCTAATCTAAGCAGGGCGATATAATTATGCAGTCACAACAGGCAATGAATCAGTACAAAGCCGTGGGCGTTCAGAGCGGTCTCGAAAGTGCAAGCCCGCACACACTGATCCAGATGTTGCTTGACGGAGCTCTTGGCCGTTTGGCATTGGCAAAAGGCTTTATGGAACGCAGTAACCATGAGCAAAAAGGTAAAGCAATTAGCTCCGCCATATCTATCATTGGTGGCTTACAGGGTTCACTCGATCTTGATAAGGGTGGAGAAATTGCTGTAAATTTGAATGCCTTATATAGTTATATGACTGAGCGCCTTTTTAAAGCCGGTACGAATAACGATATTGAAACCCTAAATGAGATCTCTGGTTTGCTTGAGGAAATTAGAGAGGGCTGGCAGGGCATCAAGGCTGAGGTTGGTGGATGAAAGGTTTGGTTGAAAATCAGTTCGATGGAATTCGGATAGCAATGCAATCGGCTCAGGATAATGAAGATTATGAGTTGATTGCGAAACTGGATAAGCAAATACATAACGAGTTGTTAAATATAGATATGAAGCAACTTGCCTCGAACCCCCGCCAGGTAACCCAGTTAACGGATCTGCTTGATTGGTATCGAGCTGCTATTGAGTCATTTACTGCTCAGCAGAGCAGTTTATTGGCTGAAATCAACGGGCGAGCAAAGAATAAGAAAGCGGTAGGTTGTTACCAATCAATGGCATCAGGTGCATAGTAGAGGAGGGGCACGCCTCTATTTCAGCACTAAATGTACCCACGGCTGCGTTGACCGCTGTCCGGAGGTCTACTCCCCCTTAATCAACGATGCTCTGATCAGGTGTTTCTTAAGCCCGTTGGGGGCACACTGAAGCCCATTAGATTCATGCCCCTTTCCTGGAAATATATCCTACACTTAGGTATGAGTTATTTTTTCACCAAAGCATCCGTCTGTAACTTGCCTTGAATGACGACTTCAAACCTGAAAATATTGGCCAATAGTAACCAAAAAGAGCCTGAGACGATAAAGGATATTGTTACACTGATTCAGTATGGAGACTACGATCTGGCTGATAATGCCATTGATCGCCATCTGGTCGATAATGCCCATAATCCAGACTTAAATCATCTGAAAGGTTTGATTGCGTATAACCAGGGCCATCTTCAAAAAGCTGAAGAGTGGATCAAGAAAGCAATATTCATCAAGCCAGATGAAGCAAGTTACCACAATAATATTGGTAATATTTTCAAAGCGAACGGTGCTCTGAAGAAAGCCGAAGAGAGCTATCGAAGAGCTATGGAGCTGAACCCCAGCTCTCCGGATGCGATCAGTAATATTGGAACCATCTATCTTGCTGCGGATAACCCAGAATATGCGTTAACCTTTTTTGATAGCGCTTTGGCCGTGCAGCCAGGGTATGCAGAAGCTCAAATTAATATGAGTTCCGCTTTGCTTAAGCTCGAACGTTATCAAGAAGTGATCGAGCTGTGCGAAAAATTATCCGCTCGAAATATCGAACCACCTATTGTTTTTTCAAACTGGGGGCGTGCCTTAAAAGGTCGCGGTGACTTTTTTGAAGCGGTAGATCTTTTTGATCGTGCTGTTTCGTTATATCCAGAAGATCCGGATTTACATAATTTTCGGGGAGTTCTGTTACGCCTGATAGGCGATTTCGAAGATGGATGGAAAGGCTATCAATGGGAACCCTATTCGACAGATGCCGCCAGGGTTATCTATGATCTGTCGATAGAAAGATGGCAGGGCCATTCTTTAACGGGCCGTACCCTGTTGATCTATGGTGAACAGGGTATTGGTGATGAAATCATGTTTGCCTCCTGTTTTGCGGAGCTTATTGCTCAGGCCGAATCGACATTTATCGCTTGCGAACCCCGGTTAGCGCCATTGTTTGAACGCTCATTTCCCAAGGCAACCATTCTTGCTGGTTATAATCTGGACCTGTTGAAAGATTATATTCGCAGCCACCGCATTGATCTGTGCTGCCCAATGGGTGATATACCCATTTATACAAGGAAACAGTTATCCGACTTTAAACACTCTTGTGCATATTTAACCCCTGAGTCGGCATCCGTTACCAAATGGCGGCAACGTTATGCAGAGCTTGGTAAAGGCCTGAAAATTGGCATCTCCTGGCTTGGCGGGAAAAGCCCTGTTCAACAGCGTACACGCTCAATACCGTTAAGCCACTGGATCGGTTTGTTTGACTGTACAAATGTTCAGTTCGTAAATATCCAGTACGGCGATCATGCGCAAAGTTTGCGTGATCTTAAAATGGAAACCGGTGTTGAAATTCACGATTGGCCGGATATCAATGGATTAACCGAGATGGATGAGTTTGCAGCAAAAGTGGCTGCATTGGACCTTGTGATATCGATCGATAACTCTACGGTGCATCTGGCAGCTTCCCTGGGGGTGGAAACATGGGTGATGTTACCCATGATTCCCGATTGGCGTTGGTTGCTTGATAGGGATGATTCGCCATGGTACTCCTCCGTTAGGTTATTTCGTCAGTCTATCGCTGGAGAATGGGATAAGGCATTACAACAGGTCATTGCGAAACTTAAAGAAAAAACCAAAGCGATTCCATCGTATCAACCCCAACCTGCAGCGCTATTTGTTAATGATACTAGCAACTGGTATCACTGGGGCTGTACAGTGACCAGCTCTGTGATCCGTCGGCGGTTGAAAGAGATTGGCTATGAAATTGATGCTATTCCAATTGAAAAAATTGTCAATATGCAGCCCTGTTTGGAGAAGCTTGAGGACCTAAACTCAGACTTGTTTTTCGAGAAATTTAGCCAAGCCAATCACGAGCTGGTAGATGCTCTGATGCAACATGATTTGATTATCATTAATGGTGAAGGTTCTCTGCACGGTACCAGTCCTACCTCAGTAAGTTTGTTGTATATAGCGTACGTGGCGAAGCTACGCTTTGGGAAAAATGTTCAAATTGTGAACCATTCTTGTTATCCACTGGGATCGAGTGAATGGCAGGATACCGTTGAATTTAATCTGTACAAACAAGTTTACGACGCAATCGATTATGTAGCGGTTCGCGAGCCCGTAAGTCAACGCCTTCTTACGGAAGGCGGTATTCATAGTAGTCAGAGTTTTGATTGCATGCCGTTATATATAGAAAGGTATGCAAACCAAATCGAAAAAACCGATAGAGCGGGAGTTGTGTTGGCAGGCTCGGTTAGTTGGTTGCAGAGCTCTCTCGATCCGATCTCTGAGTTAGTAAATTATCTGAAAAGCCAGGATCATGAAGTGGTTGTGCTGATTGGTGCTCGCAATAATATGGCTTCGGATGACGTGGCATTTGTGAACGAACTTTATGAAAAAATGAACGCTAATATCACCGTCCGTGTTGCCTCTTCCCTGAGGGAGTGGTTGCAAATTTTGGCAAGCACAAAGTTGCTTGTATCAGGTCGGTTTCATCATACGCTTGCGGCGGCTTTGCTCGACACGCCGTTCGTGCTACTAAACAGCAACACTCCCAAGCTGCAAGGTATTCTAGAGCTGATGGGCGGGGATGCTCCTATTGCATATGATGCTCCGGATCTGCTTAAAAGCCTGCGGGTAGCGGTGGATAAAAAACTTCAGGGAGGCCTGGCTGCACCGATTACAGCATCACAAAAACAGCAATTAATGGAGCTTGCCAATGTTAACTTTGAGGCTGCGGAACACTATTTTCAAAAACTGATAAAAATGGATGATTCAGAAAGCCTGCAAGATATTGATGAGCTTTCCTCTGCTCCTGCTCCTGTACAAACCTCCCCGGACAGAAAGCTTGAAACCACAGAACATGGATTGTTGTTGTTTGATGACGATGAAAAAGTGGTTGTGCAATCGTTGCTGAAATATGGTGAATACGCCATTGGTATGCGTGAACTATTTTCACAGCTGCTTAGAGATGGCAGTGAGGTCGTTGAGTTTGGCTCCGGTATTGGAGTAACGACGGTTGAAATTTGTCGGCATGTCGGTGAAAGCGGCAGCGTTTGGGCTGAAAATAGAGAGCAACAGGAGTTTTTGTTGCTGTGCGCAAATCTCGCGCTAAATGAGATCAACAACGTACAATTTTTTGATTCAGTTTCAGACATAGATTTACCGCCACGATGTGACATGGTTGTCCTCAACGATACACCGTGGACACCGGAGCTTGAAACTATTGTTACGAACAAGCTATCCAGTGATCGGCCGTTCATTATGGCGATTGGAGATATCGAAGGTATTGATGAATTAAGGAAGTACCCCGATTATATGTTTGTTGAGTATTGGATAGATCTTGCTCGGCCAGACAATTTTAAAGGGGTTCCGGTTGAACCAGACGAATCTCAGATTTTGTGCATGGTGGGCGTGCCTTCCTAAGTGATCGACTAGCTAATTGCTGACAGGTGTTACGTGTTTTTCAGGGTAATCCATTGAGCTCTCTTTATATTCCGTTTGATATCTTTAAAATCAGCTATTATTCTCCATCGCTCTAAAAAATTTAGGTAGAGTCGGAAAAACCGACCATACTTTAATATATCGGAGCCAAATTTTTGACCATGGCTATAGCGCGCCTTTAAATGCTTACCACTAGTTTATGGTGGGCTTGTGGCGATCATGTAGTGAATTTTTTCTGCTATCAAACTGTGATTCCGTCGGTAAAATACCAAGTTGAGTCTGGCTGATAGCGCCAAACATATTTTAAGTCGGTTGTTTTATGCACAGTGAACCCGCTGTACTGGTTATCGGGGATCAACCCTATTGCCACTCTTTAGAAGTTATCCTCGATTTTTTGGGGGAGCCATCACAACTAATAGAGCATGACCAACTTGATACCGTTACCTCGGGTGATGCCGAGCAGGAATATCAGGTGATAATGGTTGCGCCACCGACAGTGTCTTCTATAGACCTTGCCGGATTACTCACCAGACTCGATAAATGGAACTCTTCCGTGCCGGTTATTTTGACCGGTGGAGTGGAAATTCCTGATGGACTTGATAACGCGCTCACTCAGAAAATAGTGGCTCAATTTGGTAAGAATCTCAGTTATACCCCTACTGTTGATGCACTGTATCGAGCACAGGTTTTTCGAGAGCAATCTGCACTTGCTATCGCCAAGCGGGGTGAAAAGCGTGAACTCCATCTGTTTCGTAGTCTTGTTGGAACCAGTAGAAGCATACGCAACGTGCGGGAAATGATGTCCCATGTTGCCGACAAGGAAGTGACGGTTTTGATCACCGGCGAATCCGGTTGTGGCAAAGAGGTGGTTGCACGTAACCTGCATTACAACTCACCACGCCGGGATCAACCCTTTGTGCCGATTAACTGTGGTGCGATTCCAAAAGAGCTTCTTGAGAGTGAGCTTTTTGGTCATGAAAAAGGTGCGTTTACCGGCGCTATTTCCAGCCGTTCCGGTCGATTTGAAATGGCCCAGGGCGGAACATTGTTGCTGGATGAAATAGGCGATATGCCGCTGGATATGCAAGTCAAGATTTTGCGCGTACTGCAGGAACGTTGTTTTGAACGGGTTGGTGGAAACAAATCGATTCCGGTTGATGTTCGTGTGATTGCGGCGACCCATAAAAACCTTGAAGAGATGATTGAAAAGGGTGAGTTCAGGGAAGACCTGTACTACAGGCTCAATGTATTTCCGATTGAAGTACCGCCTCTTCGTGAACGAAGCGAAGACATTCCGCTGTTACTGAATGAACTGAACACCAGACTTGAGCATGAAAAGAACGGGGCGATCCGGTTTAACTCAACGGCAGTGATGGCGCTGTGTCGATATCCATGGCCGGGAAATATCCGTGAGCTGGCTAATCTTGTCGAGCGAATGGCGATCATGTATCCCGGTGGTGTGATCGGGGAGGGTGAGTTACCTCGTAAGTATCGTCAAAATCCTGATGCCGAACCTGCAAACAACCAGCAGCAGGAGGAGACAGGTAGCGCAGAAATCGCTATACCTACGATGAGTGTAGATGCGGTTGCGATGCTGCCGTTAAATGGTCTGGATCTTAAAGGGCATCTTGCACAACTTGAAAAGGAACTGATTGAACAAGCGCTGGATATTAGCGAAGGGGTGGTAGCCCGAGCAGCGGATAAACTAAATTTACGCCGCACAACGCTGGTCGAGAAGATGCGTAAACTGGATATTCAACGCTGATTGCAGCTATAAAAACAACCGATATAAACTGGTAACCTTCGGAGCTCCAGCCTGGAGCTCTCGCACAATCAAATCCCCACTTGTGTAAACATAGCTAAAAGCACGGCCAAAAAATCGGCACGGTGTTTGCAATATCTCTGATAAATACGGTTTTCGTCAGAATTTCGACGCATTTATCAGAGATTGTTGTCCGATATGTTTACTACAGCTATTCCTACTTCGCTAGTTGAATCACGACCTAAGCAACCCGTTGCGGTCAGACGGGACCCAGCCGAGCTAAATAGTGCTTTTGAACAATTCAACCAGCTATCCCAACAACTCGAAGATTCATATCGCGTTCTGGAAGATCGTGTGTGCGAACTCAACGGTCAATTGGCCAATGAAAGTGAAAGCCGATTAAAAGAGCTGGCTGAAAAAGAAAAGCTCGCCAATCGTCTTGAGAAACTTGTCGAGTTGCTGCCTGGTGGTGTCATTGTTCTGGATCAACGCGGCCGGGTCGTTACCTGTAACCCTGTTGCAGCTCAGTTTTTGCATGAATCTCCAGCAGAAGGAAAGGGCCAAAGCAACGCCTTGATTGGTCAGTATTGGAGCCAAATCATTGAACGATGCTTCTCTCCCCGTATGGATGATGGCCATGAAATCTCACTTAAGGATGGCCGCCGCCTGAGTGTTGCGACTAGTTCTCTAGACCCCGAACCGGGCCAGATTATTCTACTCACCGATCAAACCGAAACCCGTTTGTTACAGCAACGGGTTTCCCATAACGAACAATTAACCGCTATGGGCAAAATGGTCGCATCATTGGCTCATCAAATTAGAACACCCTTATCAACCGCCATGCTCTACGCAGGCCATCTATGCAACGATCAACTTGATCCAGGACGGATCCCTCAGTTTGCCGACAAATTATTGTCGCGGCTAAAAAACATGGAAAAACAGGTCAGCGATATGCTGGTTTTTTCGCGCCGGGATATCGCCATAACCGACTGCCTTAGTATTGAAGATTTTTTTGATGAAATAGTCGTAGCGACCGAGCAACCGTTGATCGCTTCTTCATCGATCATGACGACAGAAATAAAAACCGCTGGCATCGAATTTATGTGCCATCAAGAACTGCTGAGTGGTGCGGTATTAAACCTTGTGATGAATTCAATTCAAGCCGTTGAGAAAGGTGCAATTATTAAATTGGAAGCCCAGTTAGTAGAAAAACGTTGGGTTGAAATATCGGTTTCTGATCAGGGGCCGGGAATTGACCCATCGATTCAGAGCCGTGCGATGGAAGAATTCTTTACCACGAAAAGTAATGGCACAGGCCTTGGCTTAGCGGTAGTTCATTCGGTAGTGAATGGCCATAAGGGCCAGTTCTGGATCGATTCTACCCCTGGCAAGGGTACAACCGTGTTCATTCGCTTACCTCTTTACACCGGTCAAAAAGCAGATAAACAGGCGGATTACCAGAGCATTGAATCTGCTGAAATGAATCAGGAGAATTTTGCATGAATCATCAACAAGCCAAAATATTGGTGGTCGAGGACGACCTCGAATTGTGTGAGGCTGTGGTCGATACGTTAGAACTTGCGGGGTTTTGTGTTGAGTATGTAGATTCAGCGGAACGCACATTAGATACTTGTCGCGAACAGTATTTCGATATGGTGATCTCCGACGTCAACATGGGCGAAATGGATGGCCATCAGCTGCTTTCTGCACTGCATGAGCAGTATCCATTGATGCCGGTAGTACTGATGACTGCCTACGGTAGTATCGAGCGTTCGGTTTCTGCGATGCAGGTTGGCGCCAAGGACTATTTGGTTAAACCATTCGAGCCACAGGTTTTGATTGATTGCGTGAAGCGCCATATTTTAACGGCAAACGATAGCGAAAATGGCTCTAAGCCAATTGTTGTGCAGGCGGAAAGTCAGCAACTGTATAGTCTGGCTAGCCGGGTTGCGCGAGCTAACTCCACAGTGTTGATCTGCGGTGAAAGTGGTACGGGAAAAGAGGTACTGGCGCGTTATATTCATGACCAATCCCCACGTAGTTCAGAACCATTTATTGCGATCAATTGCGCGGCAATTCCAGAGAATATGCTGGAAGCAACTTTATTTGGGCATGAAAAAGGCTCTTTTACCGGAGCTCATCAGAGTGCTCCGGGAAAATTTGAGCAGGCGGATCACGGTACTCTGTTACTGGATGAAATCAGTGAAATGGATCTTGGTCTACAGGCAAAAATTTTGCGGGTGTTACAGGAGCGAGAGGTCGAACGAATCGGCGGCCGAAAGACCATAAAGTTAGACATTAGAGTTATCGCAACGACCAATAGGGATATGAAAAAAGAGGTTGCCGAGGGGCGTTTTAGAGAAGACCTTTATTACCGAATTGGGGTTTTTCCATTAACTTGCCTGCCGCTGCGGAATCGTCCAGCGGATATTTTACCGCTGGCGAATAAATTTCTTGAAAACTACTGTGAAAAAATGAGCCGTTCAGTTTGTAGGTTTGATAGTTCAGCGATGGATTGGCTGGTTGGTTACACATGGCCAGGTAACGTGCGTGAGCTGGATAACCTCGTTCAACGTGCGCTCATTCTTCAAGAAGGGGATTGCATTACAGCAACGGATCTATTTATTGAAGACGATAATTTATCAACCCAACTGTATGCTGATACAGCAGATGCCACCGAGCAAAATACAGCTGAGCTGGATTTGGAACATCTTTCCGGGCGTGTACAAAATCGGGAATTCGAAGTCATACTCCAAATGTTAAAAACCGAGGGTGGTAATCGTAAAGGTACCGCCGAGCGGCTAGGGATCAGTGCGCGAACCTTGCGCTACAAACTAGCTAAGATGCGAGATCAGGGTATTGATGTTGATGCAATGGTTGCTGCCTAAGACACGACAAAAGTTGGAATAAAACAGCAAAACAAATTGCGATTTGAATTAACAACTGGATAACAGAGTAGGGTAACGAAAATGAATGTAGGCCGAGTAGACGTAAACCAGGTTTTATCTCAAATGCGTGACATGCGTGCGCAAATGCCTAATGCCTTAAATGGCACTGATCAGGTTGATGCAAATTCGGGTTTATCTAAAGTCGAAGGTCTGCAAGATGCGCAAAAAACCGGTTTTGGTGACATGTTATCCAATGCAGTAAATCAGGTAAGTGACATGCAGAGTCAGGCGGGGCAATTACAAAAGGGTTATTCCCTGGGCGACCCAAACGTCGATATTACCCAGGTTATGGTAGCGATGCAGAAATCAAAAGTTTCCTTTGAAGCGATGAGTCAGGTCAGAAACAAACTGGTTACCGCATACAAAGATATTATGAATATGCCTGTTTAATACAGATGATCTAACCCTGAAATCACCACTTAATCTATCAGCTAATGTTAACGATGAAACCTGTAATGACTGCGCTAGAAAACAGTTCGATGACCCTTGGTCCCAATAAGAGAGAAAGTTAAAAATGGCTAGCGACGCGGCAACGGCAACCAATAGCGACCTCTCCGGAGGTTTTATGAACCTGGATATATTGCGTCAGCTTGGGCTTATGCTCGGCTTGGCAGCAAGTATCGCCATTGGGTTCGCGGTGGTGCTGTGGTCAAGAGAGGAAGCTTATAGCCCGATCTACCCCAACATGGAGGTCCATAACGTCGGCGAAGTGATGAGTGTGCTGCAGTCCAACCAGATTCCCTACAAAATTGAAACCGGAAGTGGCGTACTGATGGTGGCTGATGACAAGGTACATCTGGCTCGCATTAAACTCGCCGCTGAGGGTATCAGCGGCTCATCTAGTAAAGGATTTGAATTGCTGGACCAGGAACAGGGTCTGGGCACTAGCCAATTTATGGAAACCACACGATATCGTCGTGGTCTGGAAGGAGAGCTTGCTCGCACGATTAATAGTATGCAGGGTATTCGAGGGTCACGGGTGCATTTAGCGATTCCCCGTTCGACGGTCTTTGTGCGGGCTGCTCGCAAGCCACGCGCATCCGTGTTTCTTGAGCTGAGCTCCGGGCGTCGCCTGAGTGATGAAAAAGTGCAATCGGTGGTGAATCTCGTCGCATCGGCGGTTTCTGAACTGGATCCTGGTGCGGTAACGGTTGTCGATCAAAAGGGACAACTGCTCTCCAGTACGCGCAGCACAGACGACATGATGCTGGCGGCCAAACAATTTGATTACAATCGTAAGCTAGAAGAGGTGCTGAGTCAGCGCATCCATCGCGTGATGGAGCCGATGATCGGTATTGGCCACTTTACTGCGGAAGCGACGGTTGATATGGACTTCAGTCAGATCGAAAAAACCAGTGAAAATTTCCAACCCGAACGCCAAATGATTCGTAGTGAGCAGGTATCCGAAGAGAAGCGTTCAGGAGGACTGACAGAGGACGATGGCGGTTCACTGGTTGGCGAGCCAGATACACAAATCGACGGTGGCAAGTCGAAAAGCCATAAGGTGGCATCAACCCGTAATTTTGAAATCGATAAAAGCATCAGTTATACCAAATTTCAGGTGGGCAACATTCGTAAACTCTCTATCGCAGTGATGGTGGATGATCGGCTGGATATGGAGGGGGAAAATCCGGGCACAACACGTAAACCCTGGGAAGAAACCGAGCTTACCGAGCTTACCGAACTGATTAAAGGAGCTGTCGGTTTTGATGCAGCTCGGGGCGATACTATTAACATCATCAACAATACATTTTTAGTTCCGGAACAATTGGGTGAAATTGAAGAACCACCTATCTGGGAAGCACCATGGGTGCTGAGTGCTGGAAAGCAAGCATTAGGTGGTTTGTTTGTGCTCATTCTGGTGTTTGGTGTATTGAGACCAATCCTTAAAAGCCTCTCCGAGGCAGGCGCCCAGAGCAAGCTAGCTATGGTTTCTGCTATGGAAGCATTGCCGGCCGGGGGTGGGGATATGGGCGATATGAATGAGTCCAATGCAGCAATGGAAGAACAGTTTTTGCTACCCGGAGCCGATGATGGCTACGAAGCAAAGCTCAATGCAGCAAAGGGTATGGTAGCGGAAAATCCTAATCAGGTCGCACAGGTTGTACAGGGGTGGGTAGCGCAAGATGAGTAACACAGACACAGGCGGTAAACCTACACCGGTAGAAAAGGCTGCTATTTTTTTAATGACCCTTGGCGAAGACGAAGCCGGCAAGGTATTAAAGAATATGGGCCCGAAGGATGTACAAAAAATCGGCCTGGCTATGAGCAGTATTTCAAATGTTCAGCGTGAAGCCGTTGACGGTGTACTGGATGAGTTCTTCAATGCGGTGGGTAGCCAAACTGGCCTGGGAATGGGCAATGATGACTACATTCGGAATATGTTGGTGACGGCGCTTGGAGAAGACAAGGCCAACACACTGGTGGATCGAATTTTACTCGGCGGCAACACCACAGGACTGGATACTCTCAAGTGGATGGATGCACGTTCGGTAGCCGCGGTGATCCGTTTTGAACACCCGCAAATTCAGAGCATCGTGGTGGCATACCTTGATGCGGATCACGCTGCGGACGTGCTTTCTTATCTGGACGAAAAGGTTCGTCTGGATATTGTCATGAGGGTTTCAAAGCTTGAATCTGTTCAACCAGAGGCCCTGGCGGAGTTAAACAGCATTATGGAACAACAGTTTTCAGGTGGTAGCGGGCGACAGGCAGCCAATATTGGTGGTGTTAAATGTGTCGCAGAGATTATGAACCATGTGGATACCTCGGTTGAAGCGACTCTAATGGAGTCGATCAAAGATGAAAACGAAGAACTGGGCACTAGCATTCAGGATCTCATGTTTGTATTCGACAACCTGAAGGAAGTTGATGATACCGGTATCCAGGCGCTACTGCGGGAGGTTTCATCTGAAGTATTGATTCTTGCGCTCAAAGGCGCAGATGATGAAATGAAAGAAAAGGTATTCTCGAATATGTCGAAACGCGCTTCCGAGTTGTTGCGTGATGATCTAGAAGCCCGAGGCCCAGTGCGGCTCAGTGACGTTGAAGGTGCTCAGAAAGAGATATTGGTGATTGCACGGCGAATGGCGGATGCCGGTGAAATAATGCTTGGCGGTGGTGGCGGTGAGGAGATGATTTAATGAGTAATGTAATTTCGCCAGCCTTTGTAAATGCGGATGATGGCTACGAATCATGGAAAATGCCGACTATTCGTGCCCGTGATGGCTTGGTAATCAGCAATAAGGATGACAGCCTTGGGGATGAGCTGCTTAAAATACCGGAGTTTCAGCAAGAGCTGGAACAACTGCGAGAAACGGCCAGAGCAGAAGGGTTCAGTGCAGGAAAAGAGCAAGGTTATCGGCAGGGCTTGAATCAGGGCAAAACTGAAATTCAGCTGATTGGTGATCGCTTAAATGGATTGCTAAATAACCTGATGGTCCCCATCCATAATCAGGATGAGGCGCTTGAAAGCGCTTTATTGAATATGGTGGTCAGCATTGCGCGGCAAGTGGTAACGGAGGAGGCCGTCAGATCTCCTGAGAATCTACGTGAAACCATCCAGTCAGCCATCGAGGCGCTGCCCCGGGGTGCGGATAATATTCAAATATTTCTGAATCCTGACGATAAAAAATTGTTAGGGGCACTGGGTGACCTTCCCGATAGTTACCAGAATATACAGACCGATGCAGGCCTTGAGCGGGGAGGTTGCCGGGTTGAAACCCATGAATCTACCGTAGATTACGGTCTCAATTATCGGTTTCGGCAAGCGATTGCTCAGCAGGTTCATAAACAATATTCAGATGAAGAGCTGGCCGTGCTGTCAGCATCTGCTAACAGCGCTGTGCAGAAAAATGTGGAACTTGGCGCCGCTGAATCTGATGATCCTGTTGACCCGGCATGACACGTATTGAACTTACCGACCGCATTGTTAGTAACCACAATCGGCAAGTCGAATCGATAAGACCGAGTGTAGAGGGCCGATTAACCCGTATGGTCGGTTTAACGCTAGAGGCGGTTGGTTTTGAAGCCTATGTGGGCGAATGTTGCACTATTGAATCAAGAGATGGCAGCTTGGTTCAGGCAGAAGTGGTTGGTTTTGCCGATAAAAAAATATTCCTGATGCCGGTTGAGCACGCTGAAGGCCTGCAACCCGGGGCAAAGGTAGCGCCATTGGCGAATTTGAGCCAAATACTGGTGGGTGACGAACTGCTGGGGCGAGTACTGGATGGCAGAGGAGAGCCACTGGATGGCCTGGGTCCAGTTGCCGGGGGGGCTCGCGTATCTTTAGAAGCCAAAACCATTAACCCCCTGCAACGACGTATTGTGAGTGAACCGATGGATGTCGGAATACGCGCGATCAACGCCATGATTACCATGGGCAAAGGTCAGCGTATTGGCCTGTTTGCAGGTAGTGGCGTTGGTAAAAGTATGTTGCTCGGGATGATGACTCGATATACCGAAGCCGATGTGACAGTGGTGGGTCTAATCGGTGAACGGGGGCGAGAGGTTAAAGAATTTATTGAATCCAGTCTGGGCGAAGAGGGACTCAAAAAATCAGTCATTGTTGCAGCCCCGGCGGATGATACTCCGCTGATGCGATTACGGGCTGCACAACTCGCAACACGCGTTGCGGAGTACTTTCGTGACCAGGGTAAAAATGTACTGTTATTGATGGATTCGCTGTCTCGTTATGCCCAGGCGCAGCGGGAAATAGCGTTAGCGGTTGGTGAACCACCGGCTACCAAAGGATATCCACCCTCTGTTTTTGCCAAGTTGCCACAGTTAGTGGAACGTGCTGGAAACGGTGCAGAAGGTGGAGGTTCGATTACCGCAGTGTATACCATTCTTGCGGAAGGCGATGACCTGCAGGACCCGGTTGTAGATGCGGCTCGGGCGATTCTAGATGGCCATGTAGTGCTGTCTCGAACACTGGCGGATGCGGGACACTATCCAGCTATTGATATCGGTGCTTCTGTCAGTCGGGTTATGAGTTCTGTGGTAGGACCGGAGCATATGTCCGCCGCGATTAAGCTTAAAAAACGCTATTCAAAATACCAGCAGGTCAAAGATCTTGTTAGTGTGGGTGCCTATGCACATGGCCAGGACCCGGAAACCGACCTATCTATTCAGCAGATGCCGATGATTGAACAGTTCCTACAGCAATCGTTGAACCAAGCGGTCAGCTTTGATCAGAGCTCAAACCAGATTCAGCAAATGATGGCGGATGTCTCTATGGGGAGTGAATCTGTCGCCTGATATCGGGAGTAAACATAGCTGAACGAACCCTCGTAGATATTGCAACAAATCATTTATGTCCTCAGATAAAAAAAGATCACAGCGGCTGAAACCAGTATTGGATCTAGCCAATCTGAACCGCGACAAAGCCGAAGCGGAGATGGGTCGTTGCCGGCAACTACTGGTACAGGAGCAACAAAAACTATTGGGCCTGATTAACTATCAAAATGAATACCATGAAATGGTTCACGGTAATGCTGTTGCACCAATGGCCGCTCACCAACTTCAGATGACACAAGCTTTTTTAAAGCAATTAAAAACCGCGATAACACAGCAGCATGCCTATATCGAAACTGTCGAGCAGCAGCTTGAAGCGGTAACCCACGCATGGCGGCAGCGTTATGGCGATAGCGAAGCGATTGCCAAAGTAATTGATTCTGCGCGAGTTCAGGAACGAGCGGAGCTAGATAGAAAGCAACAAAACGAGACCGATGATATAGCCCAGATGAGGTTTTTATCACGGGACCATGACGCATAAAATCATCTGACGGCTCTGTTTTACGCACTATATTAGTTCGTCTTTGCTTCGCCACCGGCTCGCAAATCCGCTACAATTCCCTCTTCAAATAATAAGAAAGCCGCAGTCAAATTAGTCGGTCAACCCCAAGTCTGCATATTATCTTTTTATAATCAATGAGATATATAGAAAACTATTCGTAGTACAAGGAGATTCAATCGTGAATAAAATGCACGCCCTGATTGGGAGCGTTCTACTGCTGTTACCCGTGTCCGCTTTTGCTGACGCACCACAACTGAACGGTGCGGATACCGGCTGGATATTGGTATCGACCGCTTTAGTATTGTTTATGACCCTGCCGGGTTTGGCACTTTTTTATGGTGGGCTGGTGCGGGTTAAAAACGTGCTGTCGGTCTTGATTCAGTGTTTTGCTATTACGGGGCTGGTGACCATTCTTTGGGTGATTCTTGGTTACAGTTTGGCCTTTGGTGAAGGTAATGCTTTCATCGGCGACTTTAGCAGAGTATTTATGAGTGGTATCACGCGGGACACATTGTCTGGCACCATCCCCGAATCGTTGTTTGCCTTATTTCAGATGACCTTCGCTATTATTACGCCGGCGTTGATCGTAGGTGGTTTCGCCGAGCGCATGCGGTTTTCATCGATGCTACTATTTTCCGCACTATGGTTATTTCTGGTCTATGTACCGATTACTCATTGGGTTTGGGGTGGCGGCTGGTTGGGCCAAATGGGGCTGTATGATTTCGCTGGAGGTACAGTGGTACACATTACCGCAGGTGTAGCGGCACTGGTGGCAGCTATTATGCTAAAACCCCGGATTGGTTTTGGTTCGACGCCGTTACCACCGCACAACATGACCATGGTAATGACCGGAGCAGGGATGCTATGGGTCGGTTGGTTTGGTTTTAATGGCGGTAGCGCATTAGCGGCTGACGGTAACGCTGCGATGGCGATGTTCGCAACTCATGTTTCGGCATCAATGGGTGCATTAACCTGGATGTTTATGGAATGGAAGCGGTTTGGTAAGCCCAGTGCTCTGGGTGTGGCTACCGGAATGGTGGCCGGTTTGGGAACCATTACCCCTGCTTCCGGTTTTGTCGGTATTGGCGGCGCAGTGGTGATTGGGTTACTGGCGGGTTACGTTTGTTTTAATGCCACCATGTATATCAAACAAGTATTAAAAATTGACGATTCACTTGATGTATTTCCAGTTCATGGCGTTGGTGGGATACTCGGTACCCTACTAGCGGGCGTATTCGCATCGACAGAACTGGGTTTGTTTAGTGGTTTTGGTTTTGCCGATGGTATTACCAGCATGGCCGGCCAGGTAAAGGTCCAGCTTATAGGTATCGCTGCTACAGCCATTTATACAGCGATACTCACCTGGTTTATTTTAAAAGTAGTTGGACTGGTTTCAGATCTTCGGGTTAGCAAAGATGAAGAGGTTGAAGGTCTTGATCTCGTGCTGCACGAAGAGAGGGGTTACGATCTATAAAGTTTGATCAAGAAATGCTTTTCCCGGTTTACAGCTGAGTATCGTTAGCGGCTATTTTTGCCGTAACTCAAGATAGCTGTATAGCTCGTGATTTTGAAAGCCCATTACTTTTTGTAGTGGGCTTTTTTTTGCCTGAGAAACCCATTAAATCACTATAAGAACAAATAATTGACCATTTTACGTATAAAGCAGGCTAAAAGTAGTCAATTTTTTGCCGTTTTTTAGTGGCATTAATTTAGTTGTCCATTTTGTTAAAAAAAAGCTTTCTTTAGTGGAAAGCTGAAAGTGAGGTGCTAGTTTTAAGTCATAAATAAGCTGACCTTAAGAGATTAGTATCTGAACACAGGCCTTAATATATGAAGCTAGATAGTGATTTATCCATTCGGAATGCTGAATTATTTTATTCGTCCTGTGAAAGTGAATATGCAAAGGGTGGAGATGTATCTATAGATGCTAGTGACGTTGATCGTATCGACACCACTATTCTCCAAATCATCACAGCCTTAAAAATGAGGCTGGAGTTTGAAGATCTGCATCTAAATATTACCGAACCGTCGGCGGAATTTATCCATTCAGCTGAATTACTAGGGCTAGCAAGCATTCTAGAATTAACCGTCAGCTCCAGTTCATAAGGAGAATATTACAAGTGTCTATCGTATTAGCCGTAGATGATTCAGCTTCAATGCGCCAAATGGTGTCCTTTACTCTACAAACCGCCGGTTTTGACGTGATTGAAGCGGTCGATGGTGTGGATGCTTTGGAGAAAGCCAAGGGCCAAGAAGTGGATGTTGTGGTTTCCGATGTCAATATGCCCAATATGGATGGGATTACATTGATCGCAGAGCTTCGTGCATTACCTCAATACAAATTTACACCCATGTTGATGCTGACAACCGAGTCCGGTGGAGAGAAAAAATCACAAGGGAAAGCAGCCGGCGCCACTGGATGGATTATTAAACCGTTTAACCCTGAACAACTGGTTAAAACGGTCAAAAAAGTACTGGGATAATCATGTCTATCGATATGGAGCAGTTTCATCAAGTGTTCTTTGAGGAGAGTCTCGAAGGATTAGATGTCATGGAATCATCCTTAATGGAACTTCAGGAAGGGAAAGCCGACCCGGAAGTGGTGAATTCGATATTTCGAGCGGCCCATTCGATAAAGGGTGGCAGCGCGACATTCGGGTTTTCTGCAGTTGCTGAGTTTACCCACGTGCTAGAAACCTTGCTGGATGAAGTTCGCGAGGAAACCCGAGAGATTACCTCAGAAATGATCGATTTACTGCTTCAGTCGGTAGATTGTCTTCGAGATCAAATGAGCTCCCTGGAACAGGGTGAATCGGCGGATTCTGAAAGAAGTCATAACCTCAAAAATAGCTTTCTTAGAATACTGGAATCTGATGATCGGATCGAGTCAAGCAGCGCCAGCATAGCTCTCCATAAGGAAGCGGGCCTAACTGAAGGGTGGTCGATATTTTTCAAGCCGGAAATTGAAATTGTACAGTCCGGCAATGAACCTCTGCGAATGTTTAGAGAGTTGTCTCAACTAGGTCGGCTCAAAACAACCGCACACTTAGATGCACTGCCCACGTTTACGGCATTAGAGCCGGAAAACTGTTACCTGTGTTGGGAAATGGAATTGTATGGGAAGGATATTTCTGAAGCTCAAATAAAGGAAGTGTTTGAATGGGTTGAAGATGAATCCGAAATCCGGATTAAACCACTCACACCTAACACTGATTCTAACTTAAAAGACAATGTGGGTTCTGAACAACTGTCAAACTCGATAAATTCTGAGCTAAATACTATACCAACGGAAGAAGGGGTAAATAGTCCCGAAAAAAATGAAGCCAAGTCGGCTTCATTTTCAAAGCGTGAATCAGCCTCTATTAGAGTTGGAATCGATAAGGTTGATGAGCTGATTAATACAGTGGGTGAGCTGGTAATTACTCAATCGATGCTGAGTGCAGTTGGGCAGGATTTTCAAATTGGTCAATTGGCGAGGCTACAGGAAGGTCTAAATCAACTCGCGCAGAATACACGGGAGTTACAGGAAAGTGTGATGAGGATCCGAATGTTACCGATCAGCTTTTCTTTTAACCGGTACCCACGGATGATCAGGGACCTCAGTAAACAACTCGATAAAAAAGTCGAATTGATTATGGTCGGAGAACAGACCGAACTGGATAAAACGGTACTTGAAAAAATAGGTGACCCACTAACCCATCTAGTTAGAAACTCCATGGATCATGGAATTGAAAGCCCAGAGGAACGATTGCAATCAGGTAAACCTGAAACTGGAATTATCACATTAAAAGCCTCCCATCAGGGTGGCAATATTGTGATTGAAATTAGTGATGATGGTAAGGGCCTTGATAGAGAAAAAATCCTGGAAAAAGCGGTTGAAAAAGGGTTACAAGAACCGGGCGATACGCTCACCGACGAACAAGTTTATCAACTAATTTTTAGTCCCGGGTTTTCAACTGCAGACACGGTCAGCGATGTTTCCGGTCGAGGTGTTGGAATGGACGTTGTGCGTAGAAATATCCAGGAGCTCGGTGGCAGCATTAGCATCAGATCGATCCATAGAACAGGTTCAACGATAACCATTCGGTTGCCATTAACGTTGGCTATTTTGGATGGTCAACTGGCCCAGGTTGGCGATCAGATTTTCGTATTTCCACTGGTCTCCATTATCGAATCACTCGAAATGCGTGGCGTCGAAGTAAGTAAAGCTGCGGGCGGCTGCGATCTAATTAAATTACGAGAGGATTATATTCCCGTCGTATATTTAGCAGAGGTATTTGGTATCTCAGATCAGCCCGTCCTATTAGACGAATCACTGCTAGTAGTGGTGGAAAGTAACAATGAAAAAATTGGCGTAGTCATTGATGATCTACTAAGTCAGCAACAGATTGTAATCAAAAGCCTCGAAGAAAATTACAAAAAAGTAGAGGGCATTTCAGGTGCAACTATTCTTGGTGATGGCCGGGTTGCACTGATTACTGATATCGGGGAGCTGATTCGGCTGTCCGGAGCGATGCATATAAATAAGATGGAGGCAGGGAATGTCATGTTCCCCGCCGGCCCACAAGCAGCATGAGGGTAAGCAATGAACACCGGTGAACACGTAGATAACGAAGCAAATGGACTGTTGCAGCAGGGTGAGCATGGCGTCGATCAGTATTTGACCTTTGTAATGGAGGATGATGAATACGGTGTTGATATTTTGTGTGTTCAGGAAATTAGAGGTTGGGAAGATACCACTCCAATTCCAAATGCGCCCAGCTTTGTAAAAGGGGTGATCAATCTACGTGGAACCATTGTTCCCATTATTGATATTCGACAATGCTTCAACATGCAGGAGACCAACTACGGGCCACTTACTGTAGTTATCGTACTTCGCGCAAATCATGAGGCTGGAAGCCGAACCATTGGAATAGTGGTCGATGCGGTTTCAGACGTACACTCATTTTCTGAATCCGATATGCATAACCCTCCTAGCCTTGGAGATGCTGTAAATACTTCTTATATAAAGGGGTTGGCGCAGGCGAGTACAAATATGGTTATTTTGTTAGATATCGATAAAGCCCTTAACTTTGATGAGTTACAGGGGTTTATTGATGTGCAGTCGAAGGCGGTAGCTGCGCCCATGAGTTCGTGAAAAGTAAGTTGCAAAGTCGTTATTCTATACACCTAAATTGAATATATTCCCAACCCCACTTAATAACAGGTAACAGCAGGAAATCACCCATGAAAATATTTGATGCATTTGATATCAAACAGCAATTATTGTTTGCAGTATTTTTACCGGTAGCGGGGTTTTCAGTATTTATCTATTCGCACAACGAAATGACCTATTCGTTTACCGGGCCGTTACTATTTTTACTGCTAACCATCGTGGGTAGCCTGACGTTACTATATAGCATCATGGGTATGCTAAGTGGTACGGAGGGAGGTGACAGTATAAGGCAACAAGAAGCGTTGAAGGTGTGTGATACCAATATCATGATTGCCGATGCCGATAACAACATTGTCTACATGAATGATGCGGTGCAGGAAATGATGCGGGATGCGGAATCAGATATTAAAGAAGACTTGCCGAATTTCAATTCCAATGATCTGGTTGGAAAAAATATTGACCTGTTCCACAAGAACCCTTCTCATCAACGCATGATGCTGGAGAAACTGCGGGATACGTATAAAACCAAAATCACGGTGGGCGGCCGTACCTTTTCCCTGATAGCTAGCCCTATTATCGATGCAGCTCAAACCCGTATCGGTACCGTGGTTGAATGGGATGATGTCACTGCTGAACTGGCGAGACAGATAAAAGATGAACAATTGGCAGCAGAGAACCTGCGTGTTAAGCAGGCACTGGATTCAGTTTCCACCAATGCCATGATTGCCGATGCCGAGAATAATATTGTTTATATGAATGATGCAGTTCTGGAGATGATGCGGGTCGCGGAATCAGATATCAAAGGAGACCTGCCGAATTTTAATTCCAATGATCTGGTTGGACAAAATATCGATCTCTTCCACAAGGATCCCTCTCATCAGCGGATGATGTTGGAAAAACTGCGGGATACTTATAGTACTTCGATCACTGTTGGTGGCCGTACCTTCTCTCTGGTAGCCAATCCTATCATTGACGATGGTCAAAACCGTATCGGTACCGTAGTTGAATGGGCGGATAAAACAGTGGAGCTTGAGGTTGAGGTGGAAATCGATCAACTCATAACTGCGGCGGTTGCAGGCGATCTTTCAAAACGATTGTCGGTCGAAGGTAAGCAGGGATTTACTCTTAATCTATCCGAAGGATTGAACCAGTTGATGGGCATTTGCTCAGAAGTGATCACCGATGTATATGAGGTGATGACCGAGGTATCTAAGGGTTCATTAACTAAAAAAATGGAACGCGAATACGACGGTGAATTTGATGGACTGAAAACAGCCATTAACGATACGGTGAGTAAATTGACCGAGATTATTGCTGGAATTCGTGAATCTGCAATCACTGTCAGCGGTGGTGCCCAGGAAATTTCACAAGGCAATACAGATCTTAGTCAGCGTACCGAAGAGCAAGCTTCGTCATTGGAAGAAACCGCATCCAGCATGGAAGAGATGACCAGTACGGTTAAACAAAGTGCTGAAAACGCAATGGAGGCAAATAGCCTTGCCTCAGCGGCCAAAGATAAAGCTCAGCGCGGAGGAGAGGTGGTTAGACATGCGGTTACAGCCATGGAAGCGATCAGTGATTCCAGCAAAGAGATTGCCGACATCATCGGTGTGATTGACGAGATCGCTTTCCAGACTAACTTGCTCGCATTGAACGCTGCTGTTGAAGCAGCAAGGGCGGGAGAGCAAGGTCGAGGATTTGCGGTAGTAGCTGGTGAAGTCAGGAGCCTCGCAGGCAGGTCAGCGGACGCAGCCAAGGATATTAAAGCGCTAATTCGAGATAGCGAAACCAAGGTTGCTGAGGGCGCTCAGTTAGTGAATGAATCAGGACAAACCCTGGAACAAATTGTCGAGGCAGTCGAAAAAGTTAGCACCATGGTAAGTGACATTAGTGAAGCGACTAATGAGCAAACGAACGGCATCTCGCAAGTAAATATTGCAGTGTCTCAGATGGATGAAATGACTCAACAAAACGCAGCGTTAGTAGAGCAGGCAACTGCAGCAAGTGAAGCGATGGCCGAGCAAGCTCAGGGTATGTCAACCATGGTTAGTTTCTTTACCCTGCCACGAAACGCAACAGCGATAGCTGCAGGAGCCAACGTATCGGTCGATAGCACACGGCCTAGATTGTCAAATAACACTTCAAATTCTAACCTTTCATTTAGCTCTGGCGGTGACGAGTGGGAGGAGTTTTAGAAGCGCCAGCTGAGCAGAGGCTAGTATATTGACAAGAGTAGTTGATTAAGATTTTTTTAAAATTTGTTAAGTGCAGTGCCGCACATAAATATGCGGTATGAGGTTGTAATATGTTAAATACCGCTCAACCTATCAAGATGAGTGATCGCGAATTTCCAATGAGTGATCACAATTTCGATACAATCTCAAAAATTGCTTATCAGTACACTGGAATTAAGCTTCCTGAACAAAAGCGGCAAATGATTTACAGTCGTATAGCGCGACGAATCCGAGCCCTAAATTTGCAAAATTTCGACCAATATTGTGAACTTATTGGTGATGATAAACATGTTGAATTCAACGAATTTATTAACTCGATCACCACTAATCTAACCTCGTTTTTTCGAGAGAATCATCATTTTGAATATCTCGAATCGACTATTTTACCACACCTAACGAAGGTTCATGGAACTGACCGTCGAATACGAGTGTGGTCAGCCGGCTGCTCTACAGGCGAAGAGCCCTATTCAATTGCATTAACGCTGCTTAAAGCTTTTGGTGCTTCCTCGGGTTGGGATCTAAAAATACTGGCAACGGACCTTGATTCAAACGTCGTAACCACCGGAAGAAATGGAATATACGCTGCAGATCGGCTATCTGGATTGAATCCCGCACTGGTCAAAAAGTGGTTTAGCCGTACTGCAGATTCAAGCCGCTACGTTGTAGCAGATGAAGTAAAAAAACTAATTCAATTTAATCGGTTAAACCTTCTTGATAATTGGCCGATGAGAAACAAATTCGACATTATATTTTGCCGAAATGTCGTGATCTATTTCGATAAGCCTACCCAGCAAAAGTTATTTGACCGATACGCAGAGCAACTTAATGATGGTGGCTATCTAATAATAGGTCACTCAGAGAGTTTGCATAACCTGACCGATCGATTTGAATCTATCGGTAAAACGATTTATCGGAAGGATAATTGATGGTATGGCGCCGGCTCAATTCGACACCGATGATCATCATATCCCAAAAGCGACACCTGGTTTTGAAGGTATAAATCGCTATTGGGACAAAAAAATGCAGATGCCCGCGGCGAAGATAATGCCGGGTGAATTTTATGTCAGCGCGCATGGAGAAATGATTGTCACTGTTTTAGGTTCCTGTATCTCTACCTGTATACGGGATCGTAAATTGGGAATTGGTGGTATGAATCATTTTATGCTTCCCATGCAAGGAAAATATTCCGGTAGCTGGGGTAACGATGTTGATAGCTCTGCCACCCGTTATGGCAATTGGGCGATGGAATATCTGATTAATGCTATTTTAAATCTCGGTGGAAACAAAAAAAACTTTGAAGTTAAAGTGTTCGGAGGTGGTAAGGTACTCGCGAATGCTACTGATGTAGGTAGCAATAACATTGAGTTTGTAACGGAGTACCTTAGGTCTGAGATGCTAATAACCGTTGCTTCGGATGTAGGCGGTATCTACCCTAGAAAAGTCCTGTATTTTCCTGACACAGGTAAAGTAAAGGTGAGACGTTTGATTCATGTTACTAATGAAACCATTATAGATCGAGAGAATGTTTACAGGAAAACTATCGATGCCACACCGAACGAAGGCAGTATTGAATTGTTTTAGTATGCCATTGTTTGAAGCCGAAGATATGGTGACACAGTGATCGCGAGCGTAAATGCAGAGATTTTTTGATGATTAAGGTATTTATCGTTGACGACTCCGCTTTGATTCGAGCGTTACTTACGGAGATCTTAAGTAAAGCGGATGATATTGAGGTGGTGGGTACAGCGCCCGATCCACTGGTAGCTCGTGAAAAAATAAAACAAACAAATCCTGATGTGCTCACATTGGATATTGAGATGCCTCACATGGATGGTATCTCTTTTCTGAAAAATTTGATGCGATTGCGCCCGATGCCAGTGGTTATGATTTCAACACTCACTGAAAAGGGCGCGCCAGCTACACTGGAAGCGCTAGCATTAGGGGCTGTGGATTTTGTCGGCAAGCCAAAAACAGATTTGAATAATGGTCTTCTTTCGTTTTCCGAGCAGATTACGGAAAAGGTTAGAGCTGCAGCCCAAGCTAACATCCATGCGCTTGAAAAAGTACCGCCCACCAGGGCGAAAGTGGTAGCCTCCAGCGTCCCTGTCCGGAAAAAAGTATATCCGAAGCCTGGTCATTTGGTTGCGATTGGAGCGTCAACCGGCGGTACCGAGGCGATTAAGACCGTCCTTATTGAGCTACCCGAAAATACACCGCCCATCGTGCTTGCTCAGCATATTCCGGCAAATTTCAGCAAATCTTATGCACAACGGCTTGATGATAATTGTGCAATTAGCGTGTTTGAAGCGGAGCATCAACAGCCTGTAGAGCCAGGTTGTGCCTATCTTGCACCCGGAGATTTCCACCTTAGAATTTCTAAGCATAAGTCTGGATATGTTTGTATGCTTGATCAAAAAGAGAAAGAAAGTCGACACCGGCCATCAGTAGATGCGTTATTTAATTCTGTTGCTGGGTTAGGAAAATGTCACGCGACCGGGATGTTATTAACGGGTATGGGTATGGACGGAGCACGGGGTCTATTGGCTATGAAAAAGGCGGATTGTTTGACGCTGGTTCAGGATGAGGCTTCATCAGTAGTGTGGGGTATGCCAGGCTCTGCGGTTAAAATCGATGCGCAAACTGAAATTGTCTCTCTCCATAAAATGGCATTAAAAATAGTTGAAAATTGCATGTTTTCAAAGAAATAATAGTCGTATTTTGTTTTTGAACTATAATTTTTACCAGTGGTTTAATTTTTAAAAATTTGGAAACGACAAGATGATAAATACCAAATCTTCAACCGATGGAAAGGAACTCGTAATCGATATTGATGGTCGTTTTGATTTTGGTGTGCACCAGCAATTTCGTGACGCGTACGAACATGAAAAAGGTATAGAGCGTTTTTGCCTTGATATGGAAAATACTACTTATCTTGATAGCTCGGCCCTTGGAATGTTGTTATTGATGAGGGATTTTGGTGGTGGAGAAAAGTCGATCATCCGCATTATAAATTGCAATGATGATGTAAAAAATATTTTGATGGTTTCCAGTTTCGATCAGCTTTTCTCGATCTCCTAGTTGCTTATATAGCTCTATCTTAAGGGATATATTCTGTTCCAAAGCTTTATAAGGCGGCTTTAAGCCGCTTTTCTGTTCCGTTACTGAGTGCAAATTCACAGTAGTTGGAAAATCTCTCCAGTAACTTCGCCGTATTATTTCGCCGCTCTTTTTTTATTGTTGGCAGAAAATTTGCTTTATATGGATCAAATGCATGGATTTGGGTCAACCATCTCCAGAACCTGGTTCCAAATATGAGGCAGTTTTAATGGATACGGTATCAATTTTACCTTCGGCTATCAATCGGTCGAATGTTTCAAGCGTGTCATCTGACCCTGCAAAAGGGAAACCTGCTTCCCCCAGAAATACTGATGATGCGGCGAGTGGAATGCAAGAGGGACAGTTTTCAGGCGAATTGGCAAAACTGGGGAAAGCTAAAGCTCAGGGTGTTGAAAGGAATGAGCAAGTGCCGGAAATTGAGTCTGCTGTACCTGATGATAGTGCCCTGGTTTCTCAGGGTTCCGGAACAGATTCACCGGAGCACGGTGAATCATTGCCGCCAGGCTTATTAGGAACCATCAAGCCGAATGAATTTGAAGATGCAGTCCAATTGGATGGTACTGGAGTCAGCCCAATATCTGAGATAGACATTGGCCAGCTTCAGGGGGTTGATCAAGCGAGCGACACCGCTGCGGCGGTTGGAGTGCAATTTAACCCCGTGACACCCAACGAAGTCGCATCGAATGCTAGTTTTTTGACCTCAACCCTTTCGGATAGCTTGAACCCCAAGGCGAATAGTTTGGCTTCCATCGCCACACCACTGGGTCCAGCCATGACATACAACTCGAATAATGGTAGTGCTACTGTAGAAGCAATGATGGGTAAGCCTGTGTTCGGGCAGCTGGGTGAGAGCTTATCTGCTCTTTCTTCTTCGGCTTCACCAACCTCAAGTGTTGCGGCGGGTTCCGATGCCCTCACTACCGTAATGAATGGCGAATCAAAATCTGTATTAGGGTTGATGGAGTCATTAATTGTTGGCGCGTCGACTGGATCCGATAAAGACTTTTTAGAACCTTCTAGTGCCGGCATAAATCGAGTGCTGGGGGGGGGTGGTTTGAATTCCGGGTTATCGACTCCGGTGCCCCTCAGTACCATTCGAACCGAATCATCTACCACCATTCCATTGGCCAGCGGTGCACCGTTTGGTACCCAGGGATGGAGTGATGCGGTTGCTAATCGGGTAATGTGGCTGACAGACAATCGTATGATGACCGCGGAACTGAGGCTTGATCCCCCTGACTTGGGGCCGCTTCAGGTGAAAATAGCGATAGCAGATGGGCAAGCTCAGGTCTCCTTTGTTTCCCAGAGTAGCGACGTGCGCGGAGCAATTGATCAGTCAGTGGCAAGGTTGCGTGAACTGTTTGATGAGAAAAATGTGGAGCTAGTCAATGTTGATATTTCGGATCAGCCCTCCAGCAACAGAGACTCTTCCGGGCAGCAATTAAACACCTCTAACGAGACCAGCAATACCGCAGAGAATGGGCTGTTGGAAAGTACAGAAGATATCAGTGCGGTCGAGAGCCTTGATGAAAATTTATCACAGTTAACTGGACTCGTTGATTACTATGTTTGATCCGAGTGTGACCGCCGTTTGCAGAAATATAGGGCGCAGTTATCTGACTTACCTGCGATGCACGCATTCAGATTTGCTTCGCCTTAACTGAACTCACTCAATCAGAGAACAGTAGGTATGGGTATCCCGCTGTGTAGGGTTAGCCCTAATAACAGCTGGTACCTTCCTTTTCGATTACGGATTGAAAGTTATGCTTGCAATCCGTGATTCTTCCCACCCCCGCCTCCCAAAAAAGCTCTCTCAGCTCGAGTCTCTATAGGTCATTGAGCTAAATATATTCCTGATTATCTAACTGTCGGTTGAGGTTTAGCTACACTCTTAGGGCGTCAAGTAATTGTTAGTATTTCGCGAGTAATCGGCATTTTACCGACGGGGTATATTTTAATTATTGCTAACTATTTGAAATATATAGATAAAAAACCATTCATTGTGGCTGGCATAACCTTTGCTAGTCTAAGTGTAAATGATACTTAAGGGATAAAATAATGGCAGAAGAACAGATTCAAGATGGTTCGCAGGCAAGTGCAGGGAAATCAAAACTGATTATTATCATATTGGTGGTGGTTTTGTTGTTAGGTGGTGCGGGTGCAGCGGCGTTTTTTCTCTTAGCTACGCCTGAAGAGGAAACAGCAGAAGGAGGAGAGGTAGCGGAAGAGGTGGTGGCAAAAGCTCCTGCCAAATACGTCAAAATGAAGCCTATTACGGTCAATTTTACTGAAAACAAAAAACAGCGGTTTGTTCAGATTTCACCCTCTTTAATGTCTAGGGATCCTGCAATGATTCTGGCGGTTGAAGAGAATATGCCGTTGATTCAAAACAGTTTGTTGATGCTGTTTCAATCCCAGGAATTCGCGGATCTAAAAACTCAAGAAGGTCGCAAAAAGCTGCGGGAGCAAGCTCTGACTGAGGTGCAGAAGGTTATGCATGACGAAATAGGCCAAGATGCGGTAGAGCGGGTATTGTTTACCGGTTTTATCATTCAGTAATAGTCAGTATTAGAAAGGCGCGGAAGCTAGCTTTATGGTTCAGGATATTCTTTCACAGGATGAGATTGACGCGTTACTTCATGGGGTGGATGACCGTGTAGTCGAGCGGGATGAGCCACTCCCAGAGGGAGAAGCGGCCAACTACGATTTAACCAGCCAGGACCGAATTGTTCGTGGTCGAATGCCAACCCTGGAAATGGTCAACGCGCGTTTCGCACGATACACCCGTATCAGTTTATTTAACCTGTTGCGCAAGAATGCCGACGTTCAAGTAGGTGGATTACAGGTGATGAAATTTGGTGAGTACGTTCATACGATGTACGTACCCACCAGCCTTAATATGGTAAAAGTGCGCCCTTTGCGCGGTACGGCGCTTTTTGTGCTGGATGCCAAGCTGGTCTTCAAATTGGTGGATAACTTTTTCGGAGGTGAGGGGCGACACGCCAAAATTGAAGGGCGCGAATTCACTCCAACCGAAAATCGTATCGTACATAAAATGCTGGAACAGGCGTTTATCGATATGAAGGAGGCTTGGAAAACCGTAATGGATATTGAGTTTGATTACATGGGCTCTGAAGTGAACCCTGCTATGGCCAATATCGTGAGCCCCAGTGAAGTGGTCGTGATCAATACGTTCCACATAGAGTTGGATGGCGGCGGTGGCGAGTTACATATGACGCTGCCGTACTCGATGCTTGAGCCGATCAAGGAGATGCTGGATGCAGGCCTTCAAACCGATGTGGATGAGAAGGACGACCGATGGGGTACAGTGCTACGGCGAGACATTATGGGGGCCGATATCGAGCTGAATGCAAACCTGGTAGAAAAACAAGTTACCTTGCGGGACATCGTCGACCTTAAAGAGGGCGACATTTTGCCGGTTGAAATGCCCGATCAAGTGGTATTAAGAGCGAATGGAGTACCGGTGTTTGATACGCAACTTGGCGTATCTAATGGGCATTTGGCATTGAAAATTACCGACACGATAAATGTTGAAGAAGCATAGGGTTTTGAAGGAGTTACTACGATGAGTGATGATAGTACTGACAATGAAAACGAAGAGGTATCCGATGATTGGGCTGCTGCCTTAGAGGAGCAGGATCAGGCGGAACCTTCTGCTCAGGATGGTGCTGATGATGATTGGGCTGCTGCTATGGCAGAACAAGCTGATTCGGAAGCAGATCCCGCCGAAGTTGCGCAGGCCGAAACCGCCGATTTTCAGGAGCTTCAGGATGAATCTAGCCCAGGGGGACAGGCCCCTGATCTGGGTGTGGTGATGGATATACCCGTCACCATCAGTATGGAGGTAGGTGCAACCGCGATTACGATTCGTAACCTGCTTCAGCTCAGTCAGGGTTCCGTTGTAGAGCTGGATCGGCTTGCCGGTGAACCCCTTGATGTGCTTGTAAACGGCAAGTTGATCGCCCATGGCGAGGTGGTGGTGGTCAATGAAAAATTTGGTATCCGGATGACCGATGTGGTTAGTCAAACGGAACGGATCAACCGCCTTGCATAACTTTCTCATTTTTATCCTACGCACAGTTACCGCTGTGTGGCTTGGTTTATCCAGCTTTTCCCTGTCCGCAGCGGATCAATTAAGATCCGAATCTGCTATAAGTGAAAGCGTTCATGAGCAGGCCGCCGTGGGTGCTAGCGACCAACCTGTTTTAAAATCACCAAACACCCATTCAGCTCTTTCCGGTGCTGCGGCTTCTGATGGTGCTGCGACGTTTGATATTGCTAAAGCGGCTACTTCGCAGGGCGTTTCCACATCCCAATACGCAAACCTGTTTCTTGGCTTAGTGGCCATTATTGGTTTCATATTTTTAGTTGCGTGGTTGTTACGTCGTGTCGGTGGAGTATCCACCTCATCGGCCAGTGCAATGAAAATAATCGCCGGGTTATCTTTGGGTAGTCGGGATCGTGTAGTGCTGCTACAGGTTGGTGAAAAGCAAATATTGGTGGGAGCATCTCCTGGCAACATATCCTTGATACATGCATTTGATGAGCCCGCGATTGAAGATGAAAATACCTCTTCAGGATCCGATTTCTATCGGAAGCTACAGGCAAGTCTGAATCGAAGCAATAATCCCAATACCGACCAGAATCCTGATAAGGAGGGTGGGGTGTGAATTGCTTTAGGTTTGAATTCCCTTCTATAGGTATCCCTTCGGTTGAGCTATCTTCCATCTTGGCGGTTTCTATCAAAGCACTACTGCTGGTACTGCTGTTTATTCCTTCAACGCAATTGTTGGCTGCGGATCCCGGTGGGTTGACAGCATTTAAGGTGACCGGCCAGGCCGATGGCTCAACCGATTACAGTGTGACATTACAAATTCTTGCGATTATGACGGCGCTTACTCTACTGCCGTCACTGCTCATGATGATGACCTCCTTTACCCGCATCATTATTGTATTCGCAATCATGCGGCAGGCGATCGGCCTGCAGCAAACTCCATCGAACCAAATTTTGCTGGGCTTAGCACTGTTTCTGACGTTCTTTATCATGACTCCGGTTTTTGAGCGTATTAACGAAGCCGCATTGCAACCCTACATGAATGAAGAGATGGGTAGCCTGGATGCGGTCAAAACCGCTTCAGTGCCGGTGAGAGAGTTTATGTTGGCGCAAACCCGTGAATCAGATCTGGCGTTATTTTTGGATATAGCACGGAAAAAAAATGTCGAGAGTATCGATGATGTGAACTTTTTTATCATTGTCCCCGCATTCATTACCAGTGAGCTTAAAACCGCATTTCAGATGGGTTTTATGCTGTTTATTCCATTTTTAATTATTGATTTAGTCGTGGCGAGCGTGTTGATGGCAATGGGCATGATGATGTTGTCGCCTATCATTATTTCGCTACCGTTCAAAATTATGTTGTTCGTATTGGTTGATGGTTGGGCGATGCTAATGGGAAGCCTTGCATCGAGTTTTGCTATCTAGTGGTTTGGCTGGAACTGGACAGGGGTGAATTGAACTATGGTACCTGAAGCAATCGGTGATCTGATGCGACAAGCCATGTTTTTAATCATCAGCATGGTTTCGGTGCTGATTTTGCCTAGTCTGTTTGTAGGCCTTTTGGTGAGCGTATTTCAGGCGGCCACTCAGATCAATGAACAAACCCTTTCATTTCTTCCCCGCTTGCTTACCACCTTTGTAGTGATGGTTATGGCGGGTCCCTGGCTGGTAACTGAAATGTTAGATTTTAGCGCTAACCTCTTCAATCAATTGCATTTTGTGGTGAATTAGAGGCGCTTCAATAGTGCGAAATCATCATGCTTGAATTTAGTTCTGAACAAGCGCTGCAATGGCTAGGCATGTTCATGTGGCCATTTGTTCGCATCAGTGGGTTTATGCTGGCGGCTCCTATTTTTGGTGCCCAAACAGTGCCGGTGCGTATCCGCCTGAGTATGGCTTTCATGTTCAGCCTTATTGTCGCGCCACTACTCGAAGGTTTGCCCACTATGGAGCTGCTTTCCCTCGGAACTTACCTGATGATCGGCAAACAGATGTTGATTGGCCTGGCGATGGGGTTTGCGATGCAGCTGACCTTTCAGGTATTTATTCTCGCAGGGCAGATGATCGCGATGCAGATGGGTCTGGGTTTTGCCTCGATGATGGACCCCGCCAATGGCATATCCGTAACCGTGCTCAGTCAGTTTTTTCTGGTAGCGACAACACTTCTGTTTGTATCGATGAATGGCCATACCGTAATGCTTCAGGTATTTCTTGAAAGCTTTATCCAGTTTCCGGTCGAAAACGCTTCGATCTCTGCAGAGCAGCTTTGGCTGTTGATTGTATCCGGTGGCTGGCTGTTTTCGTCCGCATTATTGATTGCGCTGCCAGCGGTAACCGCAATTCTGATTGTGAATTTCGCGTTTGGGGTGATGACCAAAGCAGCGCCTCAACTGAACGTATTTTCGTTGGGTTTTCCTATCGCCATGATGTTTGGTCTATTGATTGTCTGGATCAGCCTTGGGGACATTGTCCCGCAGTTCCAGCGTATCGCTTCGGAAGGGCTGGACATGATGCGTGCCTTGAGCCCTAAGTCATAGTTGCCTACACCATGAACGATTATTACGCGAAAGCGACCGACCCATCAAAGAGTGTAGGGGGCTCAAATGGCTGAAGAAAACGGTCAGGAAAAAACCGAAGACGCCACCCCCAGACGGCTTGAAAAAGCCAGAGAAGAGGGGCAGGTAGTCCGGTCAAAAGAGCTGAACACTACTGCTATTCTGCTAGCAGGAGCCTTTGGCCTGATGATGTTTGGAAGCCCTATAGCCGTGGCGCTCGAAAACGTACTGCGTTATAACTTTGTGCTGGATCGAGCGGCGATCTTTGATGACAGAGCTATGTTACTTCACCTTGGGCACTCAATTCAGTCGGTTGCTACTACGCTGGCGCCAATCGGGATTCTACTGATGGCGGCGGCTATTCTGGGGCCGATTGCATTAGGAGGGTGGAATTTCAGTGTCAAGGCGTTGGCGCCGAAAGCCAATCGAATCAACCCTGGTTCAGGCCTTAAAAGAATGTTTTCAGCGAATTCAATGATGGAATTGGTAAAAGCCATCGCCAAATTCATTCTAGTGTTGGGGATCAGCCTCATGGTGCTGAATGCCAATCAATACGAGTTAATGGGGCTCAATAAAGAAGGGGTGATCCCTGCAATGGCCCACACCGTTTATTTATTAAGTTGGTCTTTTATATTCCTCTGTAGCTCTTTGATTTTAATAACAGTTATGGATATTCCCTTTCAGATAAAGGATCACGCAAACAAGCTAAAAATGACCATGCAGCAGGTCAAGGATGAAATGAAAGACAGCGAAGGAAAACCTGAAGTGAAGGGTCGAATTCGCCAATTGCAGCGTGAAATGGCCCAGGGCCGTATGATGGATAATGTACCCGATGCCGACGTAATTATTACCAACCCGACTCACTACGCGGTGGCGCTAAAATATGACCCCGACAATATGGAAGCGCCTCTACTTATAGCCAAAGGTGCCGATTTAGTAGCCGCTAGAATTCGGGAGTTAGGCGCTGAGCACAAAATTCCGGTTTTATCCTTCCCGCCATTGGCTCGAGCTGTCTACCATAGCACTGAAGTAGAGGAAGAGATTCCGGTTTCGCTTTATGTGGCGGTTGCCCAGGTACTGGCTTATGTATTCCAGTTGCGTACATACAGGAAAGAGCGCACCAACAAACCCGTTATGCCCGTTGATCTGCCGGTGCCTGATGAGTCTGAATTTATTAAACACCCACGACCTGATGCTGAGTAGGCGCGATTTCGATCAAGGGTAAGTAAAGGTTGTGCTAACCGCAAATTAATTGGCGGTGGCTAGCTGAATGCCCGATGATAGAAATAGTATAGCTCTACTAAAGTCTTGTAACATTTTGATTTTAAAGAATAAAAAATATTAATTAGAGGTGGGTTGTAAAGTAGGTAAGGTTTTTGCAACGTACTCAATTAGATGACGAATGCGTCAATTAATTGAGTAAACGAGTTGTAAATTTTGGCTACACAAACACCTTCACTTCAATCAATACAGGCTGCGACCAAGGGTAACCTTGGTATACCGTTGGCCCTGTTAGCACTTTTGGGCATGATGACATTGCCCATGCCAGCGATACTGCTGGATCTATTTTTCTCCTTCAATATTGCATTATCTTTAGTGGTTTTATTGGTCGCTGTGTACGCAATGCGGCCACTGGATTTTGCTGTGTTTCCCACCATCTTATTGATTGCGACACTGCTTCGGTTGGCACTGAACGTGGCCTCGACACGGGTCGTATTGTTGCATGGCCATCAGGGTGGTGATGCTGCGGGAAAAGTAATTGAAGCTTTCGGTGAGGTAGTGATTGGGGGCAACTACGCGGTTGGCCTGGTGGTCTTTGCTATCTTGGTGATCATCAATTTTGTGGTGGTAACCAAGGGCGCAGGAAGAATTTCCGAAGTGAGCGCGCGTTTTACTCTGGATGCAATGCCTGGAAAACAGATGGCGATTGATGCGGATCTGAACGCTGGCATGTTGACGCAGGAGGAAGCTCAGACCCGGCGCTCAGAGGTATCACAGGAAGCGGATTTCTATGGTTCTATGGATGGTGCCAGCAAGTTTGTCCGGGGTGATGCGATTGCCGGTATTCTAATCTTGGTGATCAATATTGTTGGTGGACTGTCGATCGGCATGGCTCAGTACGATCTTGAATTTTCCGACGCTATGCAAAAATACTCGTTGCTAACCATCGGTGATGGATTGGTTGCACAGATTCCTTCACTGTTACTATCGACCGCTGCTGCTTTAATGGTGACGCGGGTAAACAGCGCTGAAGATATGAGCGGGCAGGTGGTCGCTCAGATGTTTAGTTCTCCCAGAGCGTTGGCCGTTGCCGCGATTGTATTGATTGTGATGGGCTCCATCCCCGGCATGCCCCACGTCGCGTTTCTTGGTTTGGGTTTTGCTGCTGCGGGATTCGCCTGGTATATCCACCACAATAACCAGGAACAAGAAGTCGTTCAGCAGCGCGAAGAGTTGCAGATTCAGCAGGAACAACAGCAAAAACCTGCATTGCCTGAACTAGGTTGGGAAGATGTTGTGCCGGTGGATACCATTGGTCTTGAAGTGGGTTACCGGCTTATCCCAATGGTGGACAGTACCCAGGGTGGTGAGCTGCTCAGCCGCATTAAAGGTATCCGTAAGAAGCTTTCACAGGAACTGGGCTTCCTGATTCCATCTGTTCATATTCGCGACAATCTTGATCTTGCGCCCAGTGCGTACCGGATAAGCTTGATGGGCGTAACCCTCGGCGAGGCGGAGATTCAGCCTGATCGTTTTATGGCGATTGATCCCGGTCAGGTATTCGGCGCACTGGAGGGGATTGAGACTATAGATCCTGCCTTTGGTCTGAAAGCTGTCTGGATTGACGCTGGACAACGTGAACACGCGCAGACCCTCGGTTACACCGTGGTAGATGCCAGCACCGTTGTGGCAACCCATTTGAATCAACTATTGCTAGAAAATGCCTATGAATTGTTGGGCCACGAAGAGGTTCAGGAACTGCTCGACATGCTTGAGCGTACCTCGCCCAAGCTCGCTGAAGAGCTGGTACCCAATACAGTCTCCATTAGTACTCTGGTCAGAGTGCTCGGCAACTTGCTGATCGAGCAGGTACCGATTCGGGATATGCGCTCAATTGCCGAAGCGATGACCGAGCTGTCACCCAAAACAGATGATCCCGAGCGATTGACCGCCGCAGTGCGTATTGCCCTGTCACGAATGATCGTTCAGCAGATCTGCGGTGTTGAAACCGAACTACCCGTGATTACTCTTGATCCGTCGCTGGAACAAATTCTAATCAATTCTGCCAACCAGACCCGTGGCATGGATGGAGCCGGTTCTGATCCGGTATTGGAACCGATGATGGCAAATAACCTCCAGCAATCGCTGCAGGAATCGGTAGAGCGTCAAGAGATAAAGGGTGAGCCAGCGGTACTGCTGGTTTCCGAAACGGTACGCGCGTTCCTGGCTAAATTTGCACGATACGGCCAGGTCAAAGTACACGTGCTTTCCTATCAGGAAATTCCCCAAACCAAACAAATTACCATTGTTTCAACCATCGGCCGTCAAGAAGGTGCTTGATCATGGATTACATAATACAAAAAGCCAGAACCGCCAGAACCGAAAGGGGTTTGAGCCATGAATGACCACACATATGTTGCCGCTGATATGCATCATGCGATGAAATTGGTGAAGGAAGATATGGGGCCGGATGCGGTGATTTTATCCCACCGCAAAGTGATGGAGGGTGTTGAAATTGTCGCCGCTCCTTCGGAGATGATGGAGGCTCTGCAGCAGTCGGTACAACAGCAGTCAGCTCAGCAGAACCTGGGGCAACAGAGCTCCGGGCAACAGCCGGTGGCGCCGATGGCTACTGCAATTGACAGTATGATCTCCCCTGATGTTGCAGCGGGAATGGATCATCAGCAAGGTTTGAATCAGTCCACTGTGGGCATGGTCGCGCCGGGTACTCAAAAGTCCGCTGGAAGGGTTAAATCATTTTCATTTCCAGGGCTATCGAAGCGCTCAAATGCGAACAAGGCAAAAGCTGATCCAGGCGCCTCTCAAGGGACTTTAAAACCTGCGATTCAGCCGCATACACAGCCGAATAAAACCATGACTGATGATGTGATGGTATCTCTGTCCAGATCAAATAACGAGAATCTGGGTCGGCAAACCTCAAAAATTGCTCAGCCGAGGCTTACGCAACGATTTTCTCCGCAGTCGTCTGCTGCAACTGGTTCGGTCAGAAGGCCTGCGGCTCAGAAGCCTGCCGCGCCGCAACCAACCCCATCGGAGCAGGCATATGAAACCATGATCCTGCAAAACAATATGGAATTGTCAGCGATGCGGGATGAATTGAGTGGTTTAAAAGAACTGTTGGAAGCGCAGTTTAAAGCCCTGTCATGGTCGCAATTCAGTCAGCAAACGCCGATTCATGCATCGGTATGGAAACGCCTAAAAACCATGGGTCTGGAAACTTTTTTATGTGAAGAGCTGGTATCGAAACTAGGCCCGGATGATCGGTTAAAGCACGCCTGGAACGATACAGCTGAAAACTTGCGAGGAATGCTGCCGATTTTCTCAGAAAACCTTTGCGACTATAGCGGAATTGTTTCTCTAGTTGGCCCTACAGGAGCAGGAAAAACTACGACTATTGGTAAAATCGCCGCGCACCATGTACTGAAATATGGTGTAGATGAGGTAGCGCTAGTCTCTACCGACAGTTTTCGCATTGCATCCCGAGAACAGCTTAACAGCTACGGAAGAATTCTGGGTATTCCCGTTTACTCAGTCACAGAAAACCAAACTCTTGATCAGGTGCTGGAGGCGATCAGTAACCGCCACCGTTTGGTTTTGATCGACAATCCCGGGCTAAGTGGCGATGAGGCATTCTTTAGTCAGCACCTTGATCAGCTTGCCCATTCCCGATTTCCAATCGACAATTTTTTTGTGATGCCCTGTACCAGCCAATATCAGGTGCTGGAGTCCTATCTTGATCGTTTGAACCAGATTCCATTGCAAGGCTGTATCGCCAGCAAAACAGACGAGGCCTCGGAAATTGGCCACATATTGAGTTTGGCTATTGGTTACGAATTGCCAATCGCCAGTTACACCAACGGACAAAATATACCCGATGATATTTATCAGGCTGACCCCCAACGGTTGGTGAGCATAGCGATCGATATGAGTGCTTTTGGATCCGCATCTGACGATCAGGAAGTAACCATGAACCATGACGACGGAGTTAATAATCGTCAAAAACAGGATAAAACAGCCCGGATGGACTTAAATGATAACTAATATTAGAAGTAGAAGAACGCAGAGTAGAGGTATCTCAATGGAAGGTTCTAACCCAGTACGGGTGATCGCGGTAACCGGAGGTAAGGGCGGTGTCGGCAAAACAAACGTATCCGTGAACCTGGGTGCTGCATTATCCGGTCGAGGTCAGCGTGTAGTACTGCTGGATGGGGATATGGGACTTGCCAATATAGATGTTGTGCTTGGATTAACCCCGGGCAAGAACATGGCTGACGTTCTTTCTGGCGAATCGACTCTGCAGGAAGTGATGGTGGAAGGCCCACTTGGAATGAAAGTTATTCCCGCGGCTTCCGGTGTTCAGAATATGGTAAACCTCAGTTCCGCGCAGCATAGCGGCATTATTCATGCCTTTAGTGAATTGGGTGACCAGCTGGATGTATTGATCATTGATACGGCGGCGGGTATCTCCAACGATGTTGTAAATTTCGTGAAAGCATCACAGGAAGTGCTGGTCGTGGTCTGTGATGAGCCTGCCTCAATAACAGATGCCTACGCGCTGATCAAAATGTTAAATGCAGAGCATGGTATGGAGCACTTCAGGGTGTTGGCTAATATGGTCCGTTCCGAGCAGGAAGGAATGGGGTTGTTTAGCAAATTACAAAAAGTCACCAGTCGATTTCTGGATATCAATATCCAGTATGCGGGCTGCATCCCCCATGATGAAAATTTGCGCAAAGCCATAAGACGACAACGCTCCGTATATCAGGCATACCCTAAAAGTAACGCATCCATTGCGTTTGATAAACTCGCAAATCAGGTTTTGTCCTGGCCTTTACCAACTCGATCAAAGGGTTATATGGAGTTTTTCGCTGAACAGTTGGTAATGAGCCAAAACTCAGTGAATTTTTAGAGTTAGATTCTCGCTCTTCATGTATCAACAAACCCAAACCGTTGATCTTGATGACCTGGTTGAGCAACACGCCGTATTAGTAAAGCGGATTGCTCATCATTTGTTGTCTCGATTACCTGCGTCTGTACAACTCGATGATCTTCTTCAAGCTGGTATGCTCGGTCTATTTGAAGCGGCAGCTCGGTTTGATCAATCCAAAGGGGCCCGGTTCGAAACCTACGCCGGGATTCGTATACGCGGCGCCATGTTGGATGAAATTCGCAAAGGCGACTGGACACCGCGCTCAGTCCACAAGCAGTCTCGTGCTATCAGTGAAGCGATCAAACAGGTCGAACAGACTCGGGGTATTGACGCACGGGATCGTGACATTGCTGATGCGATGGAGATCAGTATGGATGAATATCACCGTTTGTTGGTGGATATTTCAGGATCGCGTCTGTTCAGCCTCGAAGAACTCAAAATGATCTCCGATGGATTAGAAGTTCCTGAGGCTAGTGACTCAGACTCCGTCAACGAAAACCCACTCGATATCATTCAAAAACAAGCCTTTGGAAAGTATCTGACGACGGTGATACAAAGTTTGCCTGATCGGGAGAAAACGGTTTTATCGCTTTATTATGATCAAGAAATGAACTTAAAAGAGATCGGAGAAATTCTGGAAGTGAGCGAGTCACGGGTATCTCAAATACATAGCCAAGCTGTATTAAAAGTACGTTCACGGATGAATAGTTGGAAAACTGATCAATAACACGATGTTTCTGTGAAATTTGTCATAAAACTGGATAGCTGCAAAACACCGACTAAACTTTGTAAAGAAGAAATTAGATAGATATTGCTGATTGCGTTTAAAAAAATAAACGGTTTTAGCAAGGTAATTGAGGCTTATTGGAGGCTTCCTTGGACAAAAATATGAATATTCTGGTCGTTGATGATTTTTCAACGATGCGGCGAATTATAAAAAACCTTTTGCGGGACTTGGGCTTCACCAATACGGAGGAGGCTGACGACGGAAGTACGGCGCTGCCGATATTGCAAAAAGGAGGTATCGATTTTCTGATTACTGATTGGAATATGCCGAAAATGACAGGCATTGACCTTCTTAAAGCGGTTAGAGCGGATGCTTCATTGGAGGGTTTGCCTATTTTGATGGTGACTGCCGAGGCAAAACGTGAACAGATCGTAGAAGCTGCCCAGGCAGGTGTAAATGGATATGTAGTAAAACCGTTTACTGCGGCCGTACTGCAAGAGAAGATCGAACGAATCTTCGAACGTGTAGAAGCGGGTTAACCCAAATATAAAAAGGTTGCAGGAAATGTCTCGATTAACGGATACCAATTCTTACGAAGGCTACATTCAGGAGTTAGCCAAAACTACTGAATTGTTAATGGAAAAAATTGAACAGGGTAAGACAAATGAGATCTCTGAACTGATCGATTCGATCAAAGAAACCAGAGATCGTGGGCTTTATCTAGAGGTCGGAAAATTAACCCGTGCTTTACATGATGCCATTTCCGCATTCCATATTGATGCTTATCTGGATGATTCAGATAAAAAAGATATGTCAACCATTTCAGATGCGACGGATCGGCTTGGTTATGTGATGAACCTAACGGACAAAGCCGCTAATCGAACCATGGATATGGTGGAAGCCAGTTTGCCGATCGCCCAGGGTATTGGTTGTGATACCAGCAAGCTTAAAAAGGATTGGGAGCGCTTAGGGAAACGGGAAATATCCTATGAGGAGTTTGGTGAACTGTACAAAGAGATGGGTACTTTTCTCGAAGCGAATGAAGCACGAGTGAAAGATCTCCAGCAAAATTTGACCAATATATTAATGGCTCAGGATTACCAGGATCTGACCGGGCAGGTGATCAAACGTGTGGTGACGCTTGTTCAGGATGTAGAAGGAAGTTTAGTTACTTTAGTGAAGCTTGCCGGCAATATTGAAGAAGTTGGTGGCTTAGAGGTGGAATCGGTAAAACATAGTTCGAAGCCGGCTCAGGAAGAGATAGGGATTTTCCCCACCAAGAATGATGAGTTTGTGAGTGGCCAGGATGACGTCGACGACTTGCTATCGAGTCTTGGCTTTTAGGAGTAAACATGAGTATCAGTGAAGATGATGAGATCCTTCAGGATTTCCTGGTTGAAGCCGGAGAAATACTTGAACAGCTGAATGAACAGCTGGTGGATCTGGAACAGAAGCCTGACGATGTTGAATTATTAAACGCAATTTTCCGTGGTTTTCATACTGTAAAAGGCGGCGCTGGTTTTCTGCAGATAGAAAACCTTGTAAATGTCTGCCACGTTACCGAAAACTTGTTCGATAGTTTGCGTAAGGGTGAACTAGCGGTCAGCGCAGAATTGATGGATATTGTTCTGCAGGTTCTTGACGTAGTTAATGAAATGTTTGCTCAAGTTAGAGCGCGGGAAGAAGTTTGTGCGGCGGACGATAGCCTCTTGGCAGCTATTTCTGGAGCACTGGAAGGTGGAGGAGCAGAACCTGAACCGGACAATGTTGAGGTTGCCTCGGAACCCGTCGCAGAAGAGCCTTCTACTGATGGTATAGAGCTATTCGATTCTAACGAAGAATCAGAATCTGACGGGGTAGAGTTATTTGGTGAAGAGGACTTTGTCGAGACGGCCCCAACCGATTCGAACACCGCAGCAGCTGTAGATGTTGCGGGAAGTCATTCTGATGATGAGATCAGCGAAGATGAATTTGATCGATTACTAGATCAGTTGCATGGCAAAGGAAAGCATGGAACCGGATCAATCGCCCAACAATCTGCAGAGGAAAAGCCGAGGCCTGTTACAACTGAATCAGCGGGTGATTCAAGCGACGAAATAAGCGAAGATGAATTTGAAAAAATGCTGGATGATCTGCACGGGAAAGGAAAGCATTCCAGCACATCAGCCTTAAAAGAAACAGAACAATCTGTTTCAGCTGCCACTGCACTGCATACAGCATCCGCGCCTGAAAAGGCAACTTCAGCACAATCAAGCGACAGCGTGATTGATGATTCTGAGTTCGACAAGTTACTTGATGATTTGCACGGAAAAGGTAAAGGTCCAACCAAACAGGCTTCTGCAGCAGAAAAATCCGCTAAACCAGATGTGCCTAAAAAGCCGGATACCCCAGCGCCGACAAAAGCAGATAAACCTGCAGTAAAGCCTGTTAAAGCCAGCGCTGCCACAAAAAAAGAACCGCCACCTCCAGCCGCGGAAACCACCGTTCGTGTGGATACCCAGCGGCTGGACGATATTATGAATATGGTTGGAGAACTTGTATTGGTTCGAAACCGGCTAGTTCGATTGAGCGTTAGTATGCCCGGTGAAGATCTAGCGAAGGCTGTTTCAAACCTGGATGTTGTCACCGCTGACCTGCAATCATCAGTCATGAAAACCCGAATGCAACCGATTAAAAAAGTGTTTGGGCGATTCCCGCGTGTTGTACGTGATTTGGCTCGTTCCTTGAAGAAAGAAGTCACATTGCAGATGGCGGGTGAAGACACCGATTTAGATAAAAATCTGGTGGAGGCGCTTGCTGATCCACTTGTTCACCTGGTGCGAAACTCGGTTGATCACGGTATTGAATCACCTGACGAGCGTGAAGCGACAGGAAAAGATCGCATGGGTATCGTGATACTTTCTGCCGAGCAGGAGGGCGATCACATCATGCTTACGATTTCAGATGATGGAAAAGGTATGGACCCGGATGTTCTGCGTGGTCTTGCTGTCAAGAAAGGACTAATGGATTCCGATGCGGCAGATCGTTTGACTGATGAAGAGTGTTTTAACCTGATATTTGCACCGGGCTTTTCTTCTAAAGAGGAGATATCCGATGTATCCGGCCGCGGTGTTGGAATGGATGTGGTTAAAACAAAAATCGCTCAATTAAATGGTGCAATTCAGATTCACTCTGAGCTGGGTAAAGGTACCCGGATCGAGATCAAAGTGCCGCTAACATTGGCGATCATGCCTACACTGATGATTATGCTGGATAAACAGGCCTTTGCATTACCGTTAGTGAGTGTGAATGAAATATTTAATCTTGATCTGTCGAAAACAAATATTGTAGATGGGCAAGAGGTAGTGACGGTTCGTGATAAAGCGCTGCCGCTGTTTTACCTGAAAAGTTGGTTGTTGCCGAGTCAAGATAGCGATGAAATGAATCATAGTGATTGCCACGTTGTTATTGTCACAGTTGGGACTCAGCGGGTTGGTTTCGTAGTAGATCAGTTATTAGGGCAAGAAGAAGTCGTGATTAAACCTCTAGGCAGCATGTTGCAAGGTACAGCAGGTATGGCAGGGGCGACGATCACCGGTGATGGCCGGATAGCACTGATTCTTGACGTGCCCAGCATGCTCAAAAGATATGCTGCATAACTGAGAACCCGTGTTTTGATATATATTGACACCTTCGCCAGCGGTATAGTAGTTAAAAAATAGAGGTGAACGTCCCTGTCTTTGGACAGGTTCCTAATTTAGTTTTTTGTCTGACGGGGGTAACTAGACACCTTATACGACTACGCAATTAAGTTCTGCACTATGGCGCATATCAAGAGGCGCAATTTGCCGGACAACAGGTTACGGATAAATGCCCATTAAAATCCTCATTGTTGACGATTCCCAATTTTTTCGTAAAAGACTTTGCGAACTGTTTGAGGGTCATCCAGGTATATGCGTAGTTGCAACCGCAGTTAATGGTGAAGAGGCTTTGGCTAAGGTCGAAGCCCACCGTCCGGATCTGATCACCATGGATTACGAAATGCCAGTTATGGATGGTGTCACGGCTGTAAGGCGGATCATGGGTCGTTACCCAACGCCAATTCTGATGATCTCGGCTTTAACCTATGAGGGTGCATCCGTGACGTTAGATGCACTTGAGGCCGGGGCGTTGGATTTTGTTGCAAAATTAGGCAATGACGGAAGCAATCCTTTTTTAGAAAAAAAACTTCTTTGTGAGCAGGTTTTGCAGCTGGTATCCAGTAGTAAAGCTGGGCCTGTCCATACCTTTCCTACATCGCAAAAAATAAAAGTAGATATAAAACAAACCCCCTGTGAACTAGTGGTAATTGGTGCTTCGACGGGAGGGCCAGTAGCTGTACAGGAGTTGCTATCAAAACTTCCCGGTGACTTCCCTCTGCCGATAGTTGTTGCGATTCATATGCCTGAAAATTTCACCCAGGCTTATGCAAACCGGCTGGCAAGCAGTTGCAATATTGAGGTAAAAGAAGCTGAGGACCAAGATCAGCTTATTCCTGGTCGAGCATTGATCGCACCCGGTGGAAAACTATTGAAAATTGGTAAGAAGTATATGGGATTTGTGACACTGGAGCGCAAGAAAAAGGAATTTAATTTTTCACCTTCGGTGGACTATTTGTTTGAGAGTGCAGCCAACTCATATTCACAAAAAGTATTGGCGATTGTGTTAACAGGCATGGGTTCAGACGGTCGGATCGGTGCAAGAAAACTGCACCAAAAAAAGGCCACCATTTGGGCTCAGGATGAAGAAAGCAGTTTGATATACGGTATGCCCAGCGTGATTGCTAAAGATAAGCTCGCTAGTCAAGTGTTAAATATTGACGAGATGGTTTTGGGATTAAAGAGTCTAAATGGATAAGCTTAGTTTTGTTGGTGTCATCGTTGGATTTGGGGCAATTTTAGGCGGGAACCTTCTAGAGGGGGGGCATCTAAGCGCCTTGCTCAATTTACCCGCGTTTATGATTGTGTTCGGTGGCACCCTAGGAGCAGCAATGCTACAGACGCCCTGGGCCAGCTTGTCCAGAGCACTGGTAATCAGTCGATGGGTGTTTTTCCCACCTGCCACACAATTAGTTTCAGGTATGGAGAATGTGGTGAGCTGGAGTAAGGTTGCTAGAAAAGAGGGGCTTCTTGGGTTGGAATTGGTAGCTGAAGATGAAACCAATCTGTTTATGAAAAAAGGCCTTGAATTGCTGGTGGATGGTAGCGAACCAGAGGTAATTCGAAACATTTTGGAAGTAGAGCTCATTGTTTCTGAGCAGCGAGATATTCATGCTTCCAAATTTTATGAGGCAATGGGTGGTTACTCACCAACGATCGGTATTATTGGTGCGGTATTAGGGTTGATTCATGTGATGGGAAACCTTGCGGACCCCTCTCAGTTGGGACCTGGGATTGCGGTAGCTTTTATTGCCACAATATACGGAGTTGCCTTAGCTAACCTGCTTTTTTTGCCTATTGCAAGCAAACTAAAAAGTGTCATAAGAGGCAATGTTCAATTCCAAGAGATGGTAATTGAAGGCATTGTGTCTATCGCCGAAGGAGAGAACCCGAAATCGATCGAATTGAAATTGTCAGGGTTCGCTCTTCATTAGTATCGTAATTTAGTATTGAAATCTATCTTTATATAAAAGTATGTCGAGGCGCAAACGAGGAGAAGAGGAACATGAAAACCATGAACGGTGGTTAGTCTCCTATGCTGATTTTATTACCTTGCTGTTCGCTTTTTTCGTTGTGATGTATTCAATATCACAGGTCAATGAAGGTAAATATCGAGTGTTAGCGGAAACACTTGACACTGCATTTAATGTAGATCCATTGACTCAATTGAAGAAGCCTGCTCTTTCGCTCGATCCAATTCAAATTGGAGATCCTGTACTTCGTCCAAAGATTGCTTCACTTGGTATTCAATTACCAGATACTGGTCAAAATCCAAATAACAATCCTGAAGATGGGGAGTTAACTCAAGAATTAGATGACATGAAAGGGTTAATTGAAAGTGGCTTTTCTGAGCTCATTAATCACGATATTTTAACGATAAACGGCAACAATAACCGGCTCGAGATTGAATTGAAATCTAATGTTTTGTTCGAGCCAGCTGGAGCAATTATACAGTATGAAGCAGAACACGTATTGGCTCGCCTGGCTTTGGTATTGGATGGTTACAATAATGAAATTTTGGTAGAGGGTCACACCGACAATATCCCCATAAAAACATACCATTTTCCTTCTAACTGGGAGTTATCTTCTGCCAGAGCTGCAGCGGTTGTCAGCCTTTTTATTCGTGAAGGGGTCGATCCAGAGCGTATGTCAGTAATAGGTTATGGGGAGTTTCGCCCAATTGCCGATAATAATACAGAATCAGGTCGAACAAAGAATCGTCGTGTTGTGGTAGTGGTAATGAAAGACGCAATGAAGCGGACTGAATTTGACCTTGAACGAAAAAACATGAAGGAGGTTGAGGATATATCCTTGCTGGATGAGCAGTTTGAGTCCATACCACCCATAGATATTTTGGAAATAATCAATGAGAAAGTACAAGAAGATGGCGAGCCAGAATCGCCCGTTGATGATTTTAGTGAGGGTTTATTTTTACTGCCAGGACTGGAAGGTTCATCAGTGAATACCAATAAAGCTAAAATAGATAATGCTAAACCAGAGGGTGCTAATTCTGTGAAAAACGCAGAACCAAATCGCATAGTACCGAAGAATACAGGAACAGATGAAGCAAGCTCGGGTAAGAAAATATTAAGAGCTGTTCCTCTTGAAGGTGGTGGAATGATATTTAGATTTGATCCTGAATAGTCAGCTCAGACAGGTATAGATACAAGTATGCAAACGTGGACCGTTACCAACCAGAAAGGAGGTGTAGGAAAAACGACCTCCGTGGTATCCCTGGCAGGACTATTGGCCGCTCAGGGGCATCGGGTATTGATGGTTGATATCGACCCACAGGGCTCATTGACCAGTTATTTTGGTATGGATCCTGAATCAATTGAAGTCAGTGCGTACAATCTTTTTCCTGTTAAAAAGCACAAAAAAATTCATGAAATGATTCAACCGGTTGAGTCGGGAGAGCTGTCACTATTACCTTCGTCAACAGTGCTGGTTACGCTTGAGCGCAGTATGGTTGGAAAAGAGGGTATGGGGTTGGTGCTATCCAATGCATTAACTTCGGTTCAGGATCAGTTTGACTATGTTTTGATTGATACTTCCCCAGCCCTTGGTATTTTGATGATTAATGCCATCGCCAGCTGCCAGCAGCTTATCGTACCGGTTCAGACTGAGTACCTTGCAATAAAAGGCCTGGAGCGGATGATGCGGACTTTGTCGATGGTTGCAAAATCTCGTAGTAGTGAATTAGGGACGGTCATTGTGCCAACCATGTTTGACCGACGAACTCAGGCTTCTGTAAAGGGGTTAAGGGTGCTAAGAAATACCTATCGAGATCGGATTTGGCCCTCTTTTATTCCTATCGATACACGTTTTCGCGATGCAAGTGATAGCGGTAAAACACCGTCTAAATACGCTCCAGACTCCCGCGGGGTCAGAGCCTATTCTGCACTGCTAAAATATTTAATGGGAGCCAAGAAATCCAGCGATAGTGCTCAGAGTTCAGTTGCCTCCCAGCCTATCCCACCCGATCGATCAAGCACCAATGTCTGATGAACGACCTACCCACCGCACATTCAGACACCGATCGTAGCTGCCCAGAAGATGAGGGCGAAACGGCGGCGGATATTGTTGCCGACTATCTGCAAACGATGTTGGAGTCTGCATTTAGTGAACCTGATACAGGTGTTTTCACATCTGAAGTCGCTCTGTTCAGTAACCACACTGCCGAGATGCACGCTGCTCCGCTCACAGTGGAAGATAACAAAGGCATTGAATTAGAACTGGGTGCAAATTTACCCGACAATATTCAGCCACAGCCACAGCCACAGCCACAGCCACAGCCACAGCCACAGCCACAGCCAGAACCAGAACCAGAACCAGAACCAGAACCAGAACCAGAACCAGAACCAGAACTGAGCGCGCCGGACCAAACTCCAGAGCTGCCGGAGTGGGAAACCGATGAGATGGAGTGGCTGCTGGTCTCAGCAGGCCGATTACACCTGGCTTTTCCACTGATAGGTCTGGACAGCGTACAGGCATTCGACAAAAAAGTGACGCCCTTTTCCTCAGCCATAGAGTGGTTGCCGGGTCTGATCAGGATAAAAGATACCAATATAAGGTTGGTCGATATTGCCAGTTACCTGATGCATGAACCCAGTAACTTGAACGAGTGCGAAAATGTGCTTGTGTTGAATAATAGTAGTTGGGGCTTGTTGATTGATCGGATTGTAAAGACCAAAAAAATAACTAAAAAAGAGATACGAAGAACAGCGCCATCAGGGCGTTATCAATGGAAATTCGGCGCACTAATTGACCCGCTAACTACCCTTGTAGATCCGTTACGGCTATGTGAGGCGCTGAAACACTCTCTAGATCAGCCTGGTTAGCCGGCTACATTTTCTATCGCTATATCCCGAGCTCTCAGGATGGACTCTTTATCTAAGTTGCATTTTTTAGCAATGACGCTCAATCGTGCTGGCATAGATGCTGCAGTGGACTATATTTAACAGTGATTAAACGTATTTTTGACGTTTAAAACCAAATTGAATTTCAAATTTTTTGATGGGAAGAGGTTAAGCCGATGGCTACGTCCACAGTGAAAATGTCGAAGGGCGATAATGATCCGGTTTTACAATGGGTTACCTTCAAGCTTGATGGGGAAACCTATGGTATTAACGTGATGCAGGTGCAGGAAGTACTGCGCCACACGGAGATAGCGCCGGTACCTGGTGCTCCAGAATATGTGATGGGAATTATCAATTTGCGTGGCAACGTAGTGACAGTAATTGACACCCGGCATCGGTTTGGATTGAGTTCGGCTGAAGTGTCAGAAAACACCCGAATCGTCATTATAGAAGCGGATCAACATGTAGTAGGCATTATGGTTGATGCGGTAGCAGAGGTGGTTTATCTGAATCAATCTGAAGTTGATACTGCGCCAAATGTCGGCAACGACGAAACATCGAAGTTTATCCAAGGTGTATGCAATAAAAATGATGAGCTTTTGATTTTGATTGATCTTAATAACATGTTAACGGATGAAGATTGGGCTGAAATGGGCGCCGTTTAGCCTATAGGCTTATTCTGTCCGGGGGGCAAGTTGTCATGAAAACCGGAATAGTAAATAGCACTGGACAATCGCACAGAGTATTGCCGTCGGATAAGGATAGATCGAATAGTTCCTATTCTCCTGGCACAGCAAAACGTTTAAAAAAGAAGAAGGCTGACGAGCAAGCGCCCGATCCCCTTCCGCAACGAAAATCCAAGAAGGCACTGATTGATGAATATATTTGATATTTTTGCAGCTATAACGGTTACACAGTGGGCACTTATGGGCACTGCATTGACACTTGGGTTGTTGAGTATTCGTCATGTTGCAGTGCTCGGTCAGCTCAAGCGGCACGCAACCATGCTAGAGTCGAGAGTACCAAGTCCTTCAGATAAAAAGATCGAAGAGATCAGCGTGATGTGTCAGAGCCTTGTTGGGTTAGGGCAACATCTACAAAAAATAGAACGTCGGCTCGGCGAGCTGGAATCCACCAATACGGGGCTGCATTCCGACAATAGCGGCTATACACCCTATCGCCAGGCCGCAGTGATGTTGGATATGGGTGCTGACCTTAATGATCTTGTGAATAGTCTTGAAATGTCCCAGGCCGAAGCGAAGTTATTCCAGGTATTACATGGCGATATGCAAAATAAAGATGTGAATTCGCCCGCCTGATAAGGGTAGATCTATACCTTAAAAGTCTCTCCTGCCTGGCTGACAAGAAAGAAGGCCCAATATCGATGATTTACCATCCATTCCTGCAGTCTAATGAGTCGAATGGGAAAAACTATTTTCTTTTCCAGTCCCACTTTTTAATCATGAAATATGTCTGCGCACTCGTTCTCTTGAGTGTCATCTCAACGGTTAACTTCGCTGCCGATTTATCTAAACCCGATGTCCGCATTGTGGTCGATATATCTGGGAGCATGAAACAGAACGATCCGAATAACCTGCGTATCCCCGCAGTAAATATGCTTGTTGGTTTATTGCCCGATGATGCTACCGCAGGGGTGTGGACGTTTGGACGTTATGTCAACATGCTCGTGCCCCATAAACCTGTTACGGATCAATGGCGTACTCAGGCGCGAACGGAAATCAAAAAAATAAACTCGGTTGCGCAACGCACTCATATTGAGCTAGCGCTGGAAAAGGCTGGTTACGATATCTCTGGTGGGAAGATACATGAAAATACCCATGTGATTTTGCTAACCGATGGTCGAGTGGATGTATCAAAAGACAGAAACAAAAATAAACAATCTCGGAATAAAATTATTCGAGAGTTGACTAAAAAATATAGCGATGCAGGCATAAAAATTCATACCGTCGCGTTGTCGGAACAGGCAGATCATCTGCTTCTAGATAGGATTTCATTAGCTACTAAAGGTATATCAACGGTTGCCGATGATGCAGATCAATTGATGCAGATGTTTTTGCAGGTGCTTGATCAGGCGGCACCTCAAGATCAGTTGCCTATAACCGGTAATTCCTTCCAAATTGATTCAAGCGTCGAAGAAGCTACGGTGTTACTTTTCCGTAAAAGTGCCGGTCAGCCAACTCGCTTAACAGACCCTGATGGACAGGTCTGGCAAAGCACCAAGTTATCTCGCGAGATGAAGTGGTTTGAGGATGAAAAGTTTGATCTGATTACCATTACCAAACCGAAGAGGGGTAGCTGGGCGATTGACGCGGTTGAACACCCTGATAATAGAGTCTCCGTTATTTCTGATCTGAAAATGCGTGTGGTAGGGCTGCCAACGGTTATTTCGCGGGAAGATCCTTTGGCTATGGAGGTTTTTTTTCAGGAAAAAGACCGGTTATTGGATGATCGTCAATTCCTTGATTTGATTGATATAAGCATCCAGATCGATCGTAATGGCGCCAAATTGGGAGCTGCTAAAGTCACGGATTTTCCATTGGTAGGTGGGAAGTATCAAGTCAAGCTTCGGTCCCTTGGAAAATATGCATCTTACGCGATTCTGATTGAGGCTGATGGGAAGACTTTTAGCCGGAGGTTCCAAAGGATATTCAAAATTGCGCCACCGCCCCCTGAAGATCCAGAACTCGATGACCTGTTTGAACAACCAGCCCCAGAGCCTGAGATCAAGGACGAATCGATTGCCGATTTAATGGAAACCCCTATTTTAATTACAATCGAGAGCGTGGGTACGGTCGAACAGCAAGGCTATGATTTAACCTTGAAGATCCTCGACCCTACCATATCTACCGACAGTACTCGTGTAATTTCAATGGTCGCCAGCCCAGATGGTAGTACTGTTATAGGAACCGTCGATACGGTTTCAAAAGATCTGTGGAAAATGACATTTGGTGTGGATGATTTGCCTACCTCGGGAAAATATAACGTACAGTTTTCTTTTTCCGGTGAGCAAACCGGTGGCAAAAAATTTGAATATAAACCTGATTTATTGTCGATTACCCATCCCGAAGATTGGGTTAATCCCACCCCCGAATCTATCGAATCTGATATGAACAAACAGCAGGGTATAGATGAACAAACCATTGATCCTGTCCAAGGCGTGGAAGAAATTTTGATTGATAAAATCGAAGATCAGCCAGCAGACGAACAGCCAGTGAAAGGAGATCCTGAGGCTGGTGTAGAAGCTGATTCGGAGGATAAAAGCGAGTGGTATGAAAATGGGTGGATTATTGGAAGCCTGATTCTCCTATTTAATCTGCTAGTAATTGGTGGTGGTTTTGTTGCCTACCGAAAACTGGTAAATGATGACTCCGCTGAGGCTGAAGTAACTTTGCCGGTGGTCGAGCCAGAAGTTAAGGCTCCGGTGCCTGAAGAACAGAACCAAGTTATATTGGATCAGACGTCTGATGAGGCTGATGCCGAAAATAGCGATTCAATTGAAAGTGATGAATTGCAGGATTTGCTAAATGCCGTTGACGAAGAGTTAGTGTCTGAACAACCTGAGGTTGAAAAATCCGAAGAAGGCGGTGAAGAGCCCGGAGTGATCGAGGATATAGGTGCGCAAACAACACCAGTAGAAAACCCCGCTATTGAAAAGATGCCTGTCGAGGATGATAGCGTGAACGTACCCTTAGACGATATTGATGCACTGATGGCGGAGTTTGGTAAAGACGACCATAAGAGTACGGCGTCAGCTGGTTCAGAAGATGACAGCAACAGCCAGGGCGAGTTAGAAGATATAGATGCACTGATAGCTGAATTTGGTGCGGTTGAAGAAGATACCTCCGAGGAGAATAGGGCTGACGCATCACCTAACGATAAAGGTAGCCCTGACCCTAAGAAATTATCTGAAAATGAGATGCCTGCCGACGATGACTTTGAGATAGTGGGTTTTGATGAAGATCTATCCGACGACCCATAGTAGAACCGCCAACTGAGTTAGCTGGATGCACCGAACTAACTCAATTGACAACTCATTATTAGATCCACCTTCCTGCTCACGCCTGGAATTAAAATACCTGTTAACTTATTGCTTCAGTTCCTTCTCAGTGAAGGTATCGGCGAATAATGCGGTTGACAGGTAACGCTCTGCAGAATCGGGAAGAATTACTACGATATTTTTTTCTTTATGCTGATCCTGTCCTGCAACTCTAAGTGCTGCCGCAACCGCTGCGCCACCAGAAATGCCTGCGAGGATGCCTTCCTCTTTCATGAGCCTCTGGGCGGTTTCAATGGCTTCCTCATTTGAGATCAGCTCAACCTGGTCGACTAAGGAAAGGTCAAGGTTGTCCGGTACAAACCCAGCGCCAATTCCCTGGATTTTATGGGGTGTGTGCTCCGGTTCAAGCCCGGCAAGGGTATTGCTAATGACCTTCGAGTGTTCAGGTTCAACCGCAACTGCGGTGATCGCTTTGCCCATGGTGTTTTTGATATAGCGGGAAACCCCAGTCAAGGTACCACCAGTACCCACCCCAGCAACAAAAATATCGATGGAACCGTCGGTATCGTTCCAGATTTCTGGCCCCGTGGTCTTTTCGTGAATTTCTGGATTTGCCGGGTTGGAAAATTGCTGCAGCATTAGATATTTTTCGGGGTCGGAAGAAACAATTTCAGCGGCTTTGGAAATCGCTCCCTTCATTCCCTTGGCGGGATCGGTTAGCTCCAAGTTGGCTCCCAGCGCTTTCATCAATTGGCGCCGTTCCAGACTGAAGCTTGATGGCATGGTCAATGTGAGTGAATAACCACGAGCGGCGGCAACATAGGCCAGCGCGATACCTGTATTACCACTGGTAGGCTCGACCAATGTCATTCCCGGTTTTAATCGCCCGGATTTCTCTGCATCCCATACCATGTTGGCACCTATTCGGCACTTTACTGAATTAGCCGGATTACGTGCTTCAATTTTGGCGTAAATGTTCGTGCTGGCCATTTTTTTTAGCTTGATGAGAGGTGTATTACCAATCGACAGGCTGTTGTCATCAAAAATATTGCTCATGCTGTAATCCGCCACAAAGTTGCTGAATAGTGCGTTGTAGAAAAGTTGAAGGGATTGTGCCCCGTTCGCTAACCCGTAAGATAACGCTTTTTACAGGATATTGAAATTGATGGCTTTGGTTTCATACGCGCCTAGCGCAAGATAGAAGCCCCGCTGGGGCGCTGGTTACCCCGGCAGCGGTTAACTTGCCATGGCTGCAAATTGATATTACATTAACCTGCTTGGCTTCTGGGAGCCTTTAATAATTAACCTACAAAAAGTGGCGGAACCAATGAAATTTGAAGGTACAGAAAGTTATATAGCAACCGAAGATCTACAGCTTGCGGTGAATGCCGCCGTTGAACTTGAGCGGCCATTGCTGATTAAAGGTGAGCCGGGCACTGGAAAAACCATGCTGGCTGAGGAGGTTGCCTCTGCACTGGGTGTCAACCTGATTCGATGGCATATCAAATCCACCACAAAAGCCCAACAGGGGCTGTATGAATACGATGCGGTATCACGGCTACGTGATTCGCAACTAGGTGATGATAAAGTTCACGATATCTCCAACTACATTGTACAGGGTAAGTTGTGGGAAGCTTTTAATGCGGATGAACAGGTCGTATTGCTGATTGATGAGATTGATAAAGCTGACATTGAATTCCCAAATGACTTACTGCACGAACTGGATAAGATGGAGTTTTATGTGTATGAAACCCAGGAGTTCGTAAAGGCAAAACACCGCCCGATCATTATTATTACCAGTAATAATGAAAAAGAACTACCCGATGCATTTCTGCGTCGTTGCTTCTTTCATTTCATCAACTTCCCAGATCGCTCAACCATGCGTGAGATTGTTGATGTGCATCACCCTGATGTTCAGCAGGATCTTGTCAAAGAAGCGATGGAGATCTTTTTTGATCTTCGCACTGTTCCTGGTCTTAAAAAGAAACCCTCAACATCTGAATTGATTGACTGGTTGAAGCTGTTGATGTCCGACGATATTCCTGACGCAATATTGAAGGAACGTGATCCAACCAAAGCAATTCCACCGCTCTATGGTGCGCTTATTAAGAACGAGCAAGATGTACAGTTGCTTGAAAAACTAGCCTTTATGCATAGAAGAGAAAGCCGGAGCTAACGGTGTTAATTGATTTTTTCATGACCCTGAAAAGGGCTAAAGTACCTGTCAGCATGCGTGAGCTGATGGATCTGATCGTGGCCATGAAAAAAGGCCTGGTCTTTGCCGATATTGATCAGTTCTACATGCTTAGCCGCGCAATCATGGTGAAGGATGAAATTCACTACGATAAATTTGACGTTGCCTTTGGGGCTTTTTTCAGGGGGCTGGAAAGTCTCGAAGGGATCATGGAAGCACTGATTCCAGACGACTGGATTCGTAAAGCATTTTCTGAATCTCTGTCAGAAGAAGAAAAAGCAGCTATTGAATCAATGGGTGGTCTTGAAAAACTGATCGAAGAATTCAAGAAGAGACTTGAAGAGCAGGACGAACGTCACGAAGGCGGAAACAAATGGGTGGGTACCGGTGGCACCTCACCATTTGGTAACAGCGGCTTTAACCCGGAAGGTATTCGGGTTGGTGGCGATGGCAATGAAAACTTTCGCGCAGTAAAAGTTTGGGAACAACGTGACTTTAAAGATCTTGATGACAACGTTGAGATTGGTACCCGCGAAATCAAAATGGCCCTGCGAAAACTGCGTAAGTTTGCGCGAACAGGGGCCCATGAAGAGCTTGATATCGACGATACCATTGCATCTACCGCACGTAATGCCGGTATGCTGGATATCAAAATGGTTCCCGAGCGTCACAACTCTGTAAAAGTGCTGATCTTCTTTGACGTCGGTGGATCAATGGATCCCCACGTAAAAGTTTGTGAAGAGCTATTTTCAGCAGTTCGTTCCGAGTTCAAGCATCTTGAGTATTTTTACTTCCACAACTTCATTTATGAATCTGTCTGGAAAGATAACTATCGACGTAACGACGAACGTGTTCCAACATGGGATATCCTGCACAAATACGCGGCCGACTATAAAATTATCTTTGTCGGAGATGCCAGCATGGCTCCCTATGAGGTGGCTAATGTCGGCGGCAGTATCGAACATGATAACGAAGAAGCGGGTGCAGTCTGGATGCAACGCTTTGCTGAAGTGTATAACAAAATCATCTGGCTAAACCCGCAGCCCGAAGACACTTGGGAATATTCCACCAGTATCTCAATGGTTCAACATCTGCTCGAAGATAAAATGTTTCCACTCACACTGCGTGGGCTGGATGAAGGCATTACTTATCTGAATAGAAGTTAACGACTGCGATTTAGTGCTTTTTTATCAGCCCCTTCATAGGGGCTGATTTATTTGTGCGTCTGATTTATTCGTGTATCAAGGGATGGCAGGCTATTGCCAGATGCTACAAATGCTCTGCAGGATTTTCGAGACAGGTGCAACCTGCAATAGGCCGATCGATTGATGAATTTAGGCGCATCAAGCTCAAGAAAGAAAACTGTGATTGCCGAGAGCCTGGTCGGCATTGTTAATTCCTAACCGTGTTCGCTTATGAATCGACGATATCAATATGGGGAAGAACAGGTGGCTGCAAATTCAACTTTTCAGTGGGTGCCTGTACCTCCGCAATACCACTGATAACCTGTTTGCCCTCCTGATTGCTGCCTGAGCATTGAATGCTTACACGCTTACGTTTTTCGTTTTTCTCGGTGACTTCCAGCTCAATAGTAATAGTGTCGCCAATTTTTACAGGCCGTGAAAATTTGAGGGTTTGACCCAAATAGATTGATCCCGGTCCTGGCATTACATTGGCAATGGCTGCGGATATAAGCGATGCAGTCCAGATCCCATGGGCGATTCTTCCGCCAAAGGGCGTGCCGCTGGCGTACTCTTCATCCATATGTACAGGGTTGGTATCGCCGCTGGCGGCGGCAAATAGAATGATCTCTCGCTCTGTCAGCGTTTTTTTATAGTTGGCGGTTTGGCCTATCTCGAGTTCATCAATGGTGAAGTTACTTAACATGGAGTGCTCCTGATCAATGTGGGCTTGCGGCCAAATTTTTCATCAGCCTACTGTGCTCGGCAGTATATAATTACCCCCGCTAAAAATCCATGTTTCAGGGCTAACAATCACGCTTTGGGGGTGACCCCATTTATCGATTATTAAAGAGTACCGCCGGTGACCGAAGTCCGAAAAATCATCTCAGAACTGGATCTTCAGCTAGAGAACTGTATGTCCCGGGACCGATTTCGTTTGGGTAAGTCGATTGGCAAATTAAAACGCAGCCTTGAGAAGGGTAAAGAGCGGAACAAAACAGATCAGGATAAACAGCGAAATGCTGACGAACTAGAAAGGCTACAGCAGCGCATCACCGGCTCCGTGGCGAAAGCGCAATACCGTGCAGATTTGAAGCCGGTGTTGGATTTTCCCGCTCAGCTGCCTATTAGTGAGCGGCGAGAAGAAATCGTCGAAGCCATTAAAAATAACCAGGTTGTGATTTTGGCGGGGGAGACCGGGTCGGGTAAAACTACCCAGCTGCCCAAGCTCTGTATTGAAGCGGGTAGGGGTGTATTTGGAACCATTGGCCATACCCAGCCGCGTCGTTTGGCAGCCCGTTCGGTCGCCAGCCGTATTGCGGAGGAGATGAAAGTTACGCTTGGAAACGAAGTCGGCTATCAGGTACGTTTCAGCGATAAAACCAGTGATAACACGCTGGTTAAATTGATGACCGATGGCATTCTGCTAGCGGAAACCCAGTACGATCGTTTTCTAAACCAGTACGACACCATCATCATTGATGAGGCCCACGAACGTAGTCTTAATATCGATTTTCTGCTGGGCTACCTGAAACAGATTTTGCCCAAACGCCCTGATCTCAAAGTCATTGTCACCTCGGCGACCATCGACCTCGATAAATTTTCTAACCATTTTAACTCTGCTCCAATTATCGAAGTGTCCGGTAGAACCTTTCCGGTTGAAGTGCTGTATCGCCCGGTACTGGATGACGATGAATCCGACGACACGGATCTTTCGGCTCAAGTGGTTGCGGCGCTGGATGAAATTCAGCATTTCGAATCGCAAAAACGTAAATCCGGAGGTGCTGCATCGCCACAGGATGTGCTGATTTTCCTAAGTGGTGAGCGAGAAATTCGCGAACTTGCCAATGATCTTAGAAAGCGTGAGATGCGCGACACAGAGATCCTTCCGCTCTATGCGCGGCTATCCGCGAAGGATCAGGCTCGAATCTTTCAATCTCATCGGGGTCGGCGTTTGATATTGGCAACCAACGTTGCGGAAACCTCCTTAACGGTGCCGGGTATTGGTTATGTGATTGACCCCGGGTTTGCACGAATCAGCCGTTATAGCTATCGAACTAAAGTCCAGCGGCTGCCAATCGAGCCTATTTCGCAGGCCAGTGCTAATCAGCGCAAAGGGCGCTGCGGCCGGGTTGCAGATGGGATCTGTATACGGCTCTATTCCGAAAGCGATTTTTTGAGCCGAGCCGAATTTACCGATGCTGAAATTCAGCGCACGAATTTGGCTTCCGTAATTTTACAGATGCTGAGCCTGCGGCTTGGTGATATCGAAAAATTCCCCTTTATCGATGCGCCTGATCCGAGATTGATTCGGGATGGTTTTCGGTTGCTCGAAGAACTCGATGCGATCACTAAGTCCGGACAGGTAACGGACATTGGGCGGCAAATGTCACGTATTCCCGTGGATCCCAGGCTTGGACGAATGTTGATAGCCGGTGTTGCCGAGGGTTGTCTGAGCGAGATGCAGATTATTGCCAGCGCCCTCAGCTTACAGGACCCGCGGGAACGTCCTGCAGCCAAACGCCAAGCCGCGGATCAGGCCCATGAGCGTTATCGAGATGCGAGTTCTGATTTTGTGGGCTTTATTAACCTCTGGAAACATATCGAAGAAAAACGCGACGAGCTGAGCAACAACCAATTCAGACGCTACTGCCAGAAGCAGTTCCTATCCTGGACACGCATCAATGAATGGCGTGAGCTGCACCGTCAACTTCATCTGATCAGCAAAGAGCTTAACTATAAAGAGAACCGTAGTGATGCCGGCTACGATCCGATTCACCGCTCGGTTCTACAGGGTTATCTCAGCAATATCGGCACCCTTGATGAAGAGAAGCAGTATCTTGGTACCCGCAATCGGCGTTTTCTGCCGTTTCCTACATCGGCACTGGCCAAGAAAAAAAGTAAGTGGGTAGTGGCTACCGAACTGGTCGAAACCAGCCGACTATTTGCCCATACAGTCGCGAAAATAGAACCGGAATGGATCGAGCCAATAGCAGGGGACCGAGTTAAAAGAAATTACTCCGAACCCCATTGGGAGAAAAATCGCGGCCAGGTTGTAGCCTTCGAGCAGGTGACACTCTATGGGTTGGTGATTGTTGCCAAACGGAAGGTGGATTTTGGTCGCAACGATATGGAAGCAAGCAGGGCGATATTCATCCAATCAGCCCTGGTTGAGCAACAACTTAACAGCAAAGCTGCATTTATTACCCACAACCAGAATTTGATAGCACAGCTTGAGGGCCTTGAGGACAAATCCCGTAGCCGGGATATTTTGGTGGAGCCAGAGAAACAGTTTGAGTTTTACGATGAACGTATTCCCGCGGATATTTACGATCAAAGAAGTTTTGAAAAATGGCTGAAAGTACGAACCAAACAGGAACCAAAATTGCTGTTTATGGAGCAGCAAACACTGCTCAAGGATGATGCCCGAGAGGTTGATCGAGAAAAGTATCCAGACCGATATGAATTTGATGGCCTGTCATTTCCGTTAACCTATTGCTTTGATCCCGGCGATCCCCGCGATGGTGTGACCATTCAAGTGCCGGTTGCGGCATTGCGTCAATTGCCGGAGTACCAATTGCAGTGGCTAGTACCTGGATTATTGCGAGAAAAATGTATTGCACTGGTCAAAAATCTACCTAAGCCAATTCGCAAAAACTTTGTTCCGGTTCCTGACTATGTCGATGCAGTTCTGCAGACCATGTGGCCAGTTAACGAACCGTTAACTCGAGTACTGGGCGATAAACTTAAACGAAAGACCGGCGTAGTTATCGATAAAAATGACTGGAATCTTGATGGGCTAGACAAACATTTGCAGATGAATTTTGAGGTTTATAGTAGCGACAACAAATTGTTATGTGAAGGCAGGGATTTCGCCGAGCTGTTGATGAAAGTGAATGATCAACCCGTCTCGGATCAATCATCCAAAGGTATTGGGGTTAACGCTATAGCTCAGTCAGGGCTGAAAAACTGGCAGTTTGGTCAGCTACCGCAACAGATTGAACATGAACAGGAATTTGGCAAGGTTAGAGCCTATCCGGCGCTGGTAGACCAGGGCGATACCGTTGATATCCAGTTGTTTGAAACTCTTGCAGAGGCACAGCAGAAGCAGCGTCACGGTGTCGTCAGAATGATCTACCTTGCCATTCCCCAGCAGATTAAATATCTTAAAAAACTGATTAAACCTGATTCAGCCACGGTTTTGCATTACGCATCCTTTACCAATCAGGAACAGTTAAAGAAACAAATTATTGATGCAGTTCTTCAGGAAACTTTTCTTCAGGATAAACCATTACCCTATGAACAGAATGAGTTTGAAAAACTGATAGAGCAGGGTAGAAGTGAGCTAGTACCCAATGCTGAAAAACTGATGAAACTGATCGCTGACATTGCTCCCCTTTATCAGCAAACGATGACCCTGTTCGCCAAACAACGAAGCGCGCCCCAGGCCAAATCCTGGCAGCATAATTTTGACGATATTCAGCATCAGCTGGATGCCTTGATGTTTGATAATTTTTTGACTGAAACGCCGCCGCAATGGTTAGCGCGCTACCCTGTTTACCTGAAAGCACTGCAACAAAGATTGGATAAATTACCTGCACAGGTCGCTAAAGATCTGCAAATCAGCAAACTGATGGGAGGTTACTATAAAAAATGTGTAACCCTAGAAGGCGGGTTTATGTCGGCGGATAACCGTATAGCCTATGACCATTTTCGCTGGATGTTGGAGGAGTTTCGGGTTTCACAGTTCGCCCAAACATTGGGTACCGCTTTACCGGTATCTGAAAAAAGGTTAGATAAACAGCTCAAAAAAATTGAAAATAGCAGCTGATTTATTCGCGAACACCGGCTAACCCATGGCCCTAATGCTCTACCCTTGCGTAACAGTGGTGGCATTGTGGCAGGCCAAGTAACTGTTGGCGAATATTGTCAGCTTTGTGAACTAATATTTGGCGATATAGTCTCTGATTGGGACTGTGGAAATGTCGCTATAACTTTTGCTCAATAATAGTTAATTTGAATCGGAGATTTTTACATGAAAAATGATACTTCAATGATAGCAAAGGCAGCATTGGCTGGCGTATTGGCCGTTGGACTTAGCACTGGCGCCACCAGTGCATTGGCGGGCAAGCCGGGTATGGAAAAATGCCAGGGTATAGTTAAAGCTGGAAAAAATGATTGTGGTACCAGTAAACACGGCTGTGCTGGCCAGGCGGCAACGGATAACGCTTCCGAAGAGTGGATATATCTGCCGGTCGGTACCTGTGCAAAAATCGCAGGTGGAAAAGTAAAAAGCTAGTAGCCTTTTGAGTTTCGCAGGATGTCGCATAAACCAGTAACCCCGTATCCGATATCGGGTACGGGGTTGGGTTTACGGTTCGAGCACTATCAGCGCATCCTTACGGAGCGGCCCGATGTTCCCTGGTTTGAAGTTCTGGTCGATAACTACATGGGCAGAGGCGGATTACCGCTTCACTACCTCGAACAAGTTTGTCAGCAATACCCAATCACCTTTCATGGGGTTGGCATGTCATTGGGTTCAACGGACCCTCTTAATCTCGAATACTTTAAACAGCTTAAACAACTGAAACAGCGCTTTGAACCAGTTCATATTTCGGATCACATAGCCTGGATCTCAGTGTCCCGCCAGTACATGCATGACCTTATGCCACTGCCCTACACACTTGAAGCTCTGAACTTGATTTCAGATCGAATCTCACAGGCGCAGGAAATATTGGGTGAATCTATCCTGGTTGAAAATCCCTCTAGTTATCTTTCATTTAGCAACTCTGAAATGACCGAGGTGGAATTTATTCAGGGCGTGCTGGACAAAAGTGGCTGTGAGCTTCTGTTGGATGTAAACAATATTTACGTCAGTGCAAAAAACCAGGGTTTTGATGCCTGTGCATACCTTGATGGGATTCCAGTCGGTAAAGTTAAAGAGATACATCTGGCTGGTTTCGAATACAGAGAACATTATCTTTACGATACCCATGGCTACCAAGTGCGCGAAGAGGTCTGGGATTTGTATCAGTACGCCATTCAGCGTTTTGGTTCGGTGCCGACTTTAATCGAATGGGATAATGATGTGCCGGAGTTCGATACCTTGCTGGATGAAGCCGAGAAAGCGAATTCAATTTTGAAGTGCTCTGTCACGCCCAGATCTGCGGCGCCCCTTCGTAGCTCAGTTAACAGCAGTGTAAAGAAATCTGCATGAACTATTTCTATCCATCGCCGTGATTAACCTTCGTGAACAGCAGCAGCTATTTTTGGAGGCTGTTTTTAAGGGCGAAAACAGCGCCGCTAGTGAACAGCTTTCGCACCTGATTGTTGGGACTGAAAATATGTCCGCACAACAGCATATCAATATCTACCGTGATGGTGTGTTGGGCGGTTTAACCCAGGCATTGTCGGATACTTTTCCCGTATGTTTAGCGCTGGTAGGGGAGCAATTCTTTAATGCGATGGCTGGACGGTTTATACAGCAGCAGGCTTCGGGTAGTCCTGACTTAGGAGATTATAGTCCTCTATTTGCAGGGTTTATCGAAAAATTTGAACCTGCGGAACAACTTTTTTATTTGGCAGATGTTGCACGGCTAGAATGGCATTGGCATCAGGTATTCCACGAAAGAGACGACAGTCGCCTCGATTTTGAAGCGTTATCTGAGGTGGGGGAGCAGGATGTTACGTTTCGCCTGGTTACGGCTGGACGGTTGATGTCATCCCCCTGGCCGATTCAAAAAATTTGGCAGGTTAATCAACCAGGTTATCAGGAAAGTGCTTCTGTCGATCTTGATGAAGACGAAGTGTTTTTATGGATTTGGCGTAACAGCTATGAAATGAGAATTGATCCCGTGGATGCAGATGAGTGGAAACTGCTAAATGCACTAGCGGAACATAAACCATTTTCTCAGGTCTGTGATGAACTGGCGGCGGAAAAAATTGATTTAATTTCACTGCTACCCAGGTTTGTTGAAAAAGGCTGGATTTGTGACTTTAGTGTTTGTGGCAAAGAATAATAAGCAGGAGAAACAGGATGCTAAGTACAATTGTCAAAATGAGAATCGGCTTATATTCATGGGTTGAACGGCTTACGCCTATTCTTGATATCGCGTTACGGATTTGGATAGCACGGGTATTTTTTCTTTCCGGCTTAACCAAAATTCAGACATGGGAAACGACCCTGTTGCTGTTTGAATATGAGTACGCGGTACCGGTAATTTCGTCTCAGCTTGCGGCCTATATGGCAACCGCTGGTGAATTAATACTGCCGGCTTTGATTGCGTTGGGGTTGTTTACCCGCTTTGGGTTGGCTGGATTGTTTGTGCTGAACCTGGTCGCTGCTATCTCATATCCCGATATCAGCCCAGCGGGAATTCAGCAGCATATAATGTGGGGGCTATTGATGGTTGTGTTGCTTATCCATGGGCCAAAACTATTTTCAGTAGACAGATGGCTGGATAAAAAATTTGGAAACTAGTCTATTAATACCTCGCTGTTGAATAGCAGCGAGGTATTAGCGTGGCAATAGAAATTGGCTACTGACGATAGCTTTCCAAAAAATGCGCAATTTTTCCGATGGCGATTTCCAGCTCATCCTCCCGAGGTAAAAACACCAATCTAAAGTGCTGGGTATCGGGCCAGTTAAAAGCGCTGCCCTGAACCACCAGAAGATGCTCCTGCCGCAGCAAGTCCAGTACCATTAATTCATCATCTCTAATGGGATAAACATCCGGGTCTAGTTTGGGGAACAGGTAAAGCGCACCCTTCGGTTTTACACAACTTACACCAGGGATAGCGGTTAACAGCGCCCATGCTCTGTCGCGCTGATCACGTAGCCTGCCACCGGGCAGGATTAGATCGTTAATGCTTTGGTAGCCACCCAGCGCGGTTTGAATCGCGTATTGCCCGGTTACGTTGCAGCATAAACGCATAGAGGAAAGCATATCGAGCCCTTCAATATAGTCTCTAGCTCGATGCTTTGCGCCACTTAAAATCATCCAGCCTACGCGAAAACCAGCGGATCGATAAGATTTGGATAGCCCGTTAAAAGTTACAAAAAATACGTCATCGGCAAGTGAAGCCGTAGGCGTATGGGCTACCTCATCGTAAAGAATCTTGTCATAAATTTCGTCAGAAAAAATAATCAAATCATGTTGGCGAGCCAATTCAACAATTTGTTCTAGTAGTTCTTTGCTGTACACAGCACCAGTAGGATTGTTTGGATTGATGATCACAATACCACGGGTATTGGGCGTGATTTTATTTTTGATATCATCGATATCCGGCTGCCAGTCTGCGGACTCATCACATAAATAATGAACGGGTTTGCCACCGCTAAGGCTGACGGATGCGGTCCATAGTGGGTAATCCGGAGCAGGCAATAGAACTTCGTCGCCGCTATTAAGCAGCGCCTGCATTGCCATCTGAATCAGCTCGCTGGCACCGTTGCCCAGGTAGATATCGTCAATGGCTACGTCACTAATACCTAATCGCTGTGTTTCCTGCATCACTGCTTTACGGGCAGAGTATATCCCCTTGGATTCTGAGTAGCCCTGGGCTGCCGGTAGGTTGCGGATCACGTCCATTACAATCTCTTCTGGCGCATCAAAGCCGAAGGGTGCCGGATTACCGATGTTGAGTTTGAGGATACGATGGCCATCCTCCTCCATAATATTGGCCTGTTGTAATACCGGGCCACGAATATCGTAGCAGACATCGGAGAGTTTGGTGGATTTCAAAAAATGTGACATGGGGACTTTGAATCTTTGATCAGTTACAGTGGGTAAAAAAATAGTACTGCGGAAACATCTGCTCCGCAGGGAGATGATTATATACCCTGACGGCCAGCCGCGAGAGATGATTTTTATATTCAGAGCGGTCAGAATGTATCAAGGTGTGCAATCAAACCCCATAACTTAATTTGCCAGGAAATATGTAAGGATTATTACAATGCCTAAATTCACCAAAACTGAACAGCAGTGGCGAGATCAATTAACCGAAGAGCAATATAGAGTAACTCGCGAGGCGGGAACCGAAAGACCATTCACCGGTGAATACTGCGACACCACTGAGAAGGGTGTATACCAGTGCGTCTGTTGCGGTACCGATCTATTTGAATCCGCTAGCAAGTTCGATTCAGGTTGCGGTTGGCCCAGCTTTGATAGCTGTCTTGGAACCAGTGATGAAATAGTCTCTGAAGCGCCTGATGCCAGCCTGGGGCATATGCGAACAGAAATTACCTGCACTAACTGTGATGCTCATCTGGGTCACGTGTTTGAGGATGGCCCTACGGATACCGGTTTGCGGTATTGTGTGAACTCGGCCAGTTTGAATTTTGGTACCGAAGACTAATGAATAGTGGGGTGGAGTTTAGATGGGCGAGGCGGGATAAGAGCAGTGAGCTAATCGTATAAATCAGCGCCGGGTCAAGGCGACCCAGCGCTGAAGAAGATCACCTCAGGGAGAGGTGATCACGAGCGGTATAGAACGGATTAAGCAATGCCAAGCTGCTCTTTAGCGTAATTGGTAACCCGTTTGTAGTCAGATTTACCATTTGGCGCTCTGAAGATAGTGTCGTTGAATAACACTCTCTTTGGAGCTTTATAGGCAGCCAATTTTGTTTTTACAAAGGCAATCATCTCTTTTTCTGTGGGTGTATGGCCAGGGGTTAATTGCACCAAAGCCGTTACCGACTGCCCCCATTTATCATCGGGAACACCTACTACCAATGCATCCTCAACCCCTTCATTGGACTTTAATACCTCTTCGATCTCTTCTGGGTATATTTTCTCACCGCCAGAGTTGATACAAACACTACCGCGGCCCAGCAGAATCAAGCTGCCATCAGCACGCACCTGACACCAGTCACCGGGAATGCTGTATCGCTCGCCGTTGATGGTAGGGAAGGTTTTTTCGGTTTTCTCAGGGTCCTTGTAATATCCAACCGGCAGGTGGCCCCGCATTGCGATAAAACCAACCTCATCACTGCCAGGTGTGACCTCTTTGAAATCCTCGGTAAAGACCTTGCAGGTTGGGCCAATTTCAAATTTTGCCGACGCAACCTCTTCACCTGCACGGGTTTCAACACCACCAAAACCAAGTCCTTCCGATGAACCAAATTTGTCCAGCAGTACCATGCCAGCATGATGCTTCAGCAGGCCTTTTTTGACATCCGGGCTCCACATTAGGCCCGATGAAGTGATTCCCACCAATGAAGAAAGGTCCCATTTACCAGGGTTTTCTTCCAGGGCATTTAACATCGGTTTAGCAAAGGCATCACCAACAATTGAGATGGCATTCACTTTGTCCCGTTCAACGCAGGTCCATAGTTCATTGGCATCAAATTTGAGCATCGATTGGGTCACGATGCAGCCACCGCCAGCCATGCCCGCCATCGCTGTCAGCATACCGGTACCGTGCATCAGCGGACAGGCAACCAGTATCCTGGCACCACCGCCGGCCGCTTTAACGTTAGCGACATGTTCGGCAAGATCCTTTGGTGGAGCAGTGAGTGCATTTGAGCCGCCCTCGTCACCCCAAATGCTGGTTTGACGCCAGATCACACCCTTTGGCATGCCGGTGGTTCCACCGGTGTAGAGGAATACCTGATCATCCGGGGATCGTTCAATATCGAGGGTTTTGCCGTCGCCGGTGTTGACGAGGTCTTCGTATTGAACTGCGCCTTCAATTCCTTGAGCGCCGTCCTGCACTTCAATCCAGTGCTCAACCTTTGGCAGGTTGGGTTTGATAGCTTCAACGCGATCAGAGAACTCGGTGGAGTAAAAGACTGCTTTAGAATCGGAGTTATCGATAATGTAGTGAAGCTCATCCGCCACATACCGGTAGTTGATATTTACGTGAACCAGGCGTGCTTTGAAACAAGCAACTTGAAGCTCGCTGTATTCCGGGACGTTTCGTAGATAAAAAGCGACTTTATCGTTGGTCGTTAGGCCTCGCTCTAGTAGTTGGGACGCCAGATTGTTGGTGCGGAAAATGAAATCAGACCAGGTAGTTACCTTACCGTCATGAATCAATGCGGGGTTATCCCCCGGTATCACTTCCCCAATCGCATCGCTTATATCGCCATAATTCCAGCCCATAGTCATTCTCCAATTAGTTATTGTTAGATCCAAATGATATGCCGTCATGATAGCGCCCTATCCTCAAAAGTAGAAGAGTAGTTTGGAGTGGTCAGCTAAGGATCGAGGTGGCTGGTTGGTGGGTATCGGCCCTTAAACTGCCGGAGCAGGTGGGCCTGTGCGACACAAAAACTTAATAAAAGTGTCATTGGATTGTATTTTTTGGCCGTGATGATCCCGTTATCCATTGCGAATGGCGCTTTGGATTACGCCTAAAATAGGTCAACTATGATTGATATTGAATCCATACTGCAAAATAAATTCCCTCAAATGAGCATAAGTAAAGGGTGGTTCTCCCGTTCATTGCTTTACTTGCTAAGAAAGGTATTGAGAGAGCAGCAAATTAATCAATTTATTGAGCAAAACAGCGGTGCTGAAGGCGTTGATTTTATCGACAAAATATTCGCGAAATTCAATATAGGTTATACGCTTTCCAGCCAGGATCGTCTGAAAATACCAGAAAGCGGTGCGTTACTCATAGTGGCTAATCACCCGATTGGATCCATGGATGGCCTGGCTCTTATGCGGCTTATTTCAGAAGTACGGCCAGATGTTAAAGTCGTTGTAAATGATTTGCTTGCCTATATTGAACCACTGCGCCCAATGATGCTGCCGGTTGATAATATGGGGAATAATACCAGCAAGCATGATTTAAAGAAGTTATACAGGGCGATAAAAAATAATGAAGCGCTAATTTTTTTCCCCGCCGGTGAGGTTTCTCGCATGAACCCGTCCGGTGTGCGTGATAGCAAGTGGAATAGTGGTTTTTTAAAGATAGCCCAGCGTTTTAACGCACCTGTTTTACCTGTTCATATCGGCACACGAAACTCCTGGCTATTCTACTTTCTATCAACACTCAACAAGAGTTTTGGAACACTCCTCCTGGTTCGGGAAATGTTCAATAAGCAAAATACGATTTTCCCTATAAAAATAGGCGATATTTACGGTGGCGATTTGATCGGTAAAAAAGATAAAACAGAAGAGTTAAAAGTGAGTGAAATTCGCAGCTCCGTCTACCGGCTCAATAAGCGCTCAAGCAACAAAAAAACAAAACTTAACAATTCACCCAATACGATTTATGCACTACCAGAAAGCAAAAAACAGTTAAAAAAAGAGCTGCTCGAATCCCAAAAGTTGGGTCAATTTCGTGATGGTAAACTCATTTATCTGTACGATTATTTTGAAAACTCCGCAGTCATGAGAGAAATTGGCCGCCTGCGAGAGGTCACCTTTCGGGCGGTAGGCGAGGGTAGTGGTCGGTGCCGTGATCTGGATACTTATGACCGCTACTATCGGCACATTGTGTTGTGGGATGACAATGATCTTGAGATTGTCGGCTCGTACCGTATTGGTGAGTGCCAACCTATGGTAACCAAAGGCGGGTTGGAAAGCCTGTATGTAGACTCGCTGTTTGAGCTAAATGATTCGTTTCTGCCCTATATAGAACAGGGCATTGAGTTAGGTCGAAGTTTCGTGCAACCGCAATATTGGGGCAAGCGTAGCCTGGATTACCTCTGGCATGGCATTGGCGCCTACCTGAGCCAATACCCAGAGGTGAAATATATGTTTGGTCCTGTTTCCATCTCTAATGATTATTCAGAGCAGGCTAAACAAAAACTGGTGCGCTTTTATGCAGGCTATTTTGAAGACCAAAACGGTTTAGCCACGGCTAGAAACCCCTATCCCATCACGGAAAAATGGAAACCGGGGAATGATTTCCGGGAAGATTTTGTGGCACTGAAATCAAGTTTGAAGCAGTTGGGTTACTCAGTCCCCACGTTATTCAAACAGTACACCGAAGTTTGTGAGCATGAAGGCGTGCGATTTATCGATTTCAATGTGGATGCTGATTTTGGAAATTGTGTGGATGGTTTAATTCTGGTGGAGGTGGATAAACTTAAACCCGCCTCAATTAAACGTTATATGAGTAATCGACTGGATGTAGCCTGACAATCAGCCTATTGAATCGCCAAGAGTTTGACCAACTGAACCACCCCTTAGGACGGGGTGGTTCAGTTGGTCAACAAAACAATAGAGGGGCTGTTGAGTGACTGGTAGCCTGTCAAATTAGGCTACGTTAAAACCTTCGTAACCCGTGTTTGCCTCCTTATCGCAGATTTCTCTATAGATTGGTGCACCACCCATATAAACGATGTAGCGTGGTTTATCTTTGCCCTCAACGTTTGAGTTTTGGCCAGAGATCCAGGAAGGAACCTTCATAAACATCGACATAGAAGCGGCTTCTACAACACCTTTAGTCCAGTCATTCTCGGACTGTTCTTTTGGTTCAATTTTATTGAGTTTATGCTCAGTCATGTACTGAATAGTGTCGCTAACCCATTCAACATTTTGCTCTATACAGCGGGGGATATTACAGAGAGTCGCTGTATTTTGAGGGCCGACCAAAGTGAACATATTGGGGAAGCCGACAACCTGTATACCAAGATAGGTTCTAACCTCCTCATCCCATTTGTCCTTGAGTTTAGCGCCGCCTTCGCCACGAATATCGATGCGATCAAACGCCCCGGTGATGCCATCAAAACCCGTTGCATAGAACAGCATATCCAGCTCATATTCTTTTTCGTCGGTTTTAACGCCCTTGGCCGTTATTCTCTCAATCGGATGATCCTTGACGTTTACCAGCTCGACATTGTCCTGGTTGTATACCTCGTAGTAATTGGTTTCAAGGGGTACACGCCTGGTGCCATAGCCATGATCGGTTGGGATCAGGTTTCGCGCAGTTTCGGGGTCATTTACACGTTGCCGAATTTTATTGGCAATAAAGTCCGTCATATATTGATTGGCTTTATCATCCATCAAGGTGTCGTAATAGGCACCCACCCAAACACCAAAGCCAGGTTCAGAGTAAAGCTTTTCATAAAGTGCTTCGCGCTCCTCAGGCGTAGCATCATGGGCGCTGGTCATAACCGGAGAATGCAAAAAACAGCCGCTTGTTTCCAGGCAGGTTTTGAATATTTCAGGATAACGTTTTTTGAGATCAGCCTGCTCTTCCGGCTTGATCTTGCTGTTGTTCAGCGGTGCGCACCAGTTGGGGCGGCGCTGGAACACCGTGAGGTGTTTGGCTGTTTTGGCCACCTCCTGAATAGTTTGAATGCCTGTTGCACCGGTGCCAATCACGCCAACACGTTTTCCTTCAAAACTAACCGGCTCATGGGGCCAACGGGCCGTGTGCCAGGAATCACCCTTAAAGTCATCGATGCCGGGAATATTCGGCATAGTGGGTGCGGAGAGTGGCCCTATAGCCGTGATCAAGAACCGCCCATCAGCCTGGATACCGTCCTCCGTCTCAACCAACCATCGCCCGCTGGTATCGTTATAGGTCGCTGATTTTATTTTGCTATTGAATTGAATATCCTTGCGTAGATCGAACTTATCAGCAAAGTAATTCAGGTATCGAAGGGTCTCTGGTTGCCCGGCAAAATGTTCATCCCAGTCCCATTCCTCTAACAGCTCTTCCGAAAATGAATAGGCATAGCTGTAGCTCTCTGAATCAAAGCGTGCACCGGGGTAGCGGTTCCAATACCAGGTTCCGCCAACACCATCGCCGGTTTCAAAAACTCGAACCTTGAGCCCCTGTTGGCGAAGCTTGAGAAGTTGGTACATGCCGGAAATACCGGCTCCAATGATGATTGCATCAAATTGTTCTGCGTTATTATTAGACATAGGTATAGATTCCTTTATTTGATTATCCCTGATATAGAAATGATTATGGGCTACGCGTTATTTATTGTTGTTATTAGCTAAATCCGGTGCCATCTCCCAGTACTTGAATGAGTACCTGGATATGCCTGCCAAAAGAATAAACACCCCATACTCAGATGTCCATACAGGCCATATTTGTATGTGCCGGGTATTGATCAAGGTCAATTTACGCAAATACTCGTGAGCTGCGTGATCTTGGGCTGGAGGCTCCCATCAGCCCGTTGCATAGTCCGACGCCTTGTTTTCCCTTACACTGGTTGGCCATCAAGCCCAAATAACAATAACAGGGAGTTACCCAATGAGTGACGAACAACCGCTAATACTGACCCGTGAAGATCACCTCCTAACCATAGAAATAAACCGGCCACCGGCCAATGCCATGAACCTGGCGGCATTCTGTGCGCTGGAAAAAGCGCTAGATGAAGCTGAAAACGAGCGCAACGTACGGGTGATTATTCTTACCGGCAGTGGCGTCAAAGGCTTTTCAGCGGGTATGGATCTGTCCGATCGATCCGGCGCTGATGTTGTCACCCTTAAAGCCCAGTCCGTCTGTAACCGGATCGAAGCGATGTCGAAACCCGTGATCGCAGCCATCAACGGCTACGCGCTGGGCGGCGGTTGTGAAATCGCAATCTCCTGTCACTATCGATTTATGGTCGATGCAGAAAAAGCCATTATTGGCCTACCAGAAACAGAACTGGGCGTAATGCCTGTTTGGGGCGGAACCCAACGCCTGCCACGACTTGTCGGGCGCTCCAAAGCCACCGAGATGATCATCCTCAGTCAGCGCATTGGCGCACAGCAAGCTAGTAACATTGGTTTGGTAGACAAGGTATGTAGCCGCGAAACACTAATGTCAGACGTCCGCGAATTTGCAAATGCGCTAGCAGCACGGCCACCCCTGGCGGTTCAAGCCATAATGCGCTCCATTCACACCGGTATCAATCAAGGCATAGCTGCCGGACTACAACAGGAGCTAGATCAGGTCAAAACCCTCAGCGGAAGTAAAGATGCATTTGAAGGGAAAACCGCATTTTTCGAGAAAAGAAAACCGGTGTTTACTGGGGAATAGCGTATTCCTGGTTGGTGTGTTGCTCGATCCGGTGGGTGGTGGTTTATGGATTGGGATTATCGAGGCACTGGTTAGATACCGGGTTGTAAATATTCCCATATTTCGAGAGTTGGACTGACAGCAAACCACCAGAATGGTTATTCCATGTTTATATGTTTAATATCACAATACATGGAAAACCGATCCACCTATATCACCCCAATACGTGGAAAATCGTTTCCGCTTATTAACACTGTTATGAAAATAATATTTAAATTTACCAATATAATACTTAGGAGATATAAGATGTTTAAAATTCGGACGTTATTAGGGGCTTGTGCATTGCTAGTTTCAAGTCATTCATTTGCTTGGGTTTCAGGAAGCGGAATGACAGTGGAGCAAGTGATGGTTCATGAAGAAGGTATTGGAAGAGATTACTTTGTCGCTTACTTCAAAAAAGACACAACAATATTCCGCTGTTACGTTAGCAATACTGAAACTAGTACAATTTCTCTTATTTTGGCAATGCATATGTCAAAAACACCCGCCCAGGTTCATTGTCACGATAGCGATATGGCCATCGGGAGTTTCAGTGCTCACAAACTTCATCGAATAATTACAAACATTTAGTCTAATTTGCGTGGTATTCATAACAATGTGTTGCAAACGACATTTTCTGCTCCGCCGTTTTTGGTGTATTCGCTTCGCTCAGTTTACACCAAAAAAAGCTCCACAAAAAATGCGTCTGAACACGGCGTTGAGGTGCGCTTCGTTCAACAGCGTCGGTACCCGAAAAACAACAAGGGGTTCGAAGAGACCAACTGGAGTGTTATACCTAAAAAACAGGTACAACACTCCAGTTGGCACCTCAACGCCGGGCCGTTATGTTTTCAAGGAGATATCGTGCAAATAATCAAGAAGTCCCTTGATGTCTTTTTTGCAGGTGACATGCAGGTTGCGGTAGTGAAAGGGAAGTGGGGAGTCGGCAAAACGTATTTTTGGAATGCATACATTAAAGATTACATAAAGTCATCCCAATGTGAGCAAGTTGCATATAGCTACATATCTCTCTTTGGTAAAACAAGCCTTAAAGATGTAAAGCAATCTATTTTTCATTCGTCAAAGCCAATAAAGTCGGAAAGCGTAGTTGATGATAGTTTTGATAGCTCTTTTGAAGAAGAAAGCAAAATATTTAATCGCCTTCCGTGGATACGAGATGCTGTAGATAGGTCTAAAAGAAATGCACCACTTCTCAGTTGGCTAACTAAATTCTCAAAAGATGCCCCATTCTTGAAGCAATACTCAACGCTTATTGCGTCCATGGAATATGGAATGGTTTGTAATTATGTGGTCTGTATAGATGACATTGAAAGGAAGAGTGAGGCACTTACAGTTAAAGAAGTCATGGGGCTGGTGGATGAGCTCGCCCAAAGAAAATCATGTAAGGTTATTCTCGTATTTAATGAGAAGTCACTTGATAGTGATAAAGACAAAGAAGATTTCAACAAGTACAGAGAAAAGGTTGTAGATATAGAGCTTAACTACGATCCACCGTATGATGAGAATTTACAATGTGTAATTTCATCAGACTCGGCGTATTACCTAAAAGTACTAGGGTTAACAAAAGAACTAAATATTAAAAATATACGTGTAATAAAGAAAATAAAGTGGGTTATTGATGAATTCTGGGGAATTGTAAAAGAACAAGAACAAAGGCTTATCGATGAATGGCTAACGCATGTTGTATTGTTTTGTTGGTCATACTATAAATCTGACGATGCTCTTCCTTTTGAGTTTATTCAGGAACAGTTGCATGGAAATTCTTGGCTTTCGATATTGTCTGATGAAGAAAAGGAGGAAGATGAGAATACAAAAAAATATAAGTCAATTGCGACAAACTTATCTCTTGGAAGTGCCATATATGATGAAGAGATTATAGCAATATTAAATCATGGTTTTTTCGATAAGGAAATGTTAAAAGAAAAAATATCCAAGATTTCTAGAGATATAGAATCTGATATTACAAGAGAGGCACTTTCCAAAGCATGGGATATCTATTCAGACTCATTTAAAGATAACCTTGAAGAATTCAAGTCAGAACTTCGAACTATAATAAATAGCGATATTGATAAAATAAACTTAAATGATTTTTCTTCTGCAATTGATGTGTTAGAGGAGTACGGAGAAGATGTAACGGAATATATCGAAGAATACGTCAAAGTACATGTGGATACGCTAAAAAATATCGACCCAAGAGACTCTTGGGGCATAAGGAGAATTAGACACGCAGGTTTGATCGAAAAAATCGATAACTTACGAGAGCAATCAAAAAGCATGACTATCGACGAAGTCGCTTTAAAAATTGCCATAAATAGTGGATGGAACCCTGAAGATATTGAGTTCCTAGGATCATTGAGTATAGAAGATTATTTTAAATGGATGATGAGTGGTCCAGAGGATATAACCACAAAAATAAGAGGTGGCCTTCTAACATTTAGGAACCTCCAAACATCAAGCGAAGAAGATCGCATCAAATATGTAAGAATAACCACGAATGTCGTTGAGGCGCTTAAGAAAGTAGCAGCAACAAACGATCTTAATAGAAAGCGCGTCAAGTATATATATGAAGTGGACACAGAGAAAACATAACTATTACATACACTCGGACAGTAAAAAGCGCCGCTCGTTCCTCGCTCTGCTTTTCACTGCCGGTGATGTAGAGCGTTAGTCGGCGCATATAAAAAAAATACAATGAATAGCATAATTTTTAAATACATGCCGTTTAGAGAAGAATTTTTTGAGAATCGATGGTTAAGGTTTACTCCTCGACTATCGCTTAATGATCCATTTGAAGTTAGGCCTTCATTTTCACAACATGCCGAATTTGTACACCGAGTAAATGGATATGGTGATTCTGTTGAATCTGTGATTCAAGAAATGGAAAGAAATCAATGCCTAGTATTAAAGGGTATCGCGATTCAGGACTTCGATATTTATGGCATTCTTTCGCTGACGGAGAAAAATGACAATCTGCTAATGTGGTCGCACTATGCAAGCGAACATGCCGGAATGGTGATTGGGTTTGATTCTAACCATGATTTCTTTGATGCTACAAAGTCTGAAAACCAATATTTGAGAGAATGCGCAAATGAATACATCGGTGTACTAAAAAGAGTAAAGTATTCGAAATATCGTAATATGTCCGGTCGTTCTCTAAATGAATACTTTTACCTAAAGTCGAATGATTGGTGGACCGAGCGAGAAATACGGTATGTGCTTCCTATTGCAGAGGCAGATGAAATAATACATACAGAAAATAACGAGACTATGGCATTCTATGTTGTTCCTCCAGACGCAATAGTTTCAATTACTTTGGGTATGCGGATGGAAGGAAAGTCAGCGGAATTGGTGAAAAGAATCATAAGAGATAGGTGTGAGCTATCTCACATTAAAATTTTTCAAACGAAAATGTGTAATGAAACATTTAACCTGGTCGTTGAGTCAATTCAGGCTTAGTATCAAGTTTGAAGAAAAATGAGGTCAGGTCTTTCCATGCCACATTAGCTATGGTGTTTAGCCTAATGGGCGCTCCTAAGATATAGAGTATTTAGGCATAACAAAGCGGCTTCAGGCCGACAGTTTTTACGCGAGTGAAACATGAAAATCGTAAATATCGAAAATTCAGAACATTATAAATGGGGCGAAGACTCTGATGGTTGGCACCTACTTAAATCTGATGGTTTGAGCATTATTGAAGAAAATGTGCATCCTAATGAGAAAGAGGAACGACATTACCATAATGATTCGCAGCAGTTCTTTTATGTATTGTCAGGTGTTGCCCACCTTGAAATGTCGGGTGATATATTTAAGGTTAGTGCTGGTAGTGGCATCCACGTTCCAAGAAAAAAGCCTCACCAATTAATGAATAATGGCACCGTGAACTTACGTTTCTTAGTTATATCTCAGCCAAAAAGTCATGGCGATAGAGTAAACGTATAACAAGCGACAGTGATTTAAAACAACCCATTTCCCTGCAATTATTGATTCATTTGCCACTCCTGTTTGTTGCGAACCATTGTGTTTAATATCGTTTTTTGTGCGATGGGCTTCTTGAAGAATTCATCAAATTAAACCTAACAGACGCCACACCTCCAAAACCCGCTGAGCGGCGCGTTATTCTTCTCATCAGCGTGGCTACCAAATGCTATCGCATTCCAGTTAGCTACAGCATGTAACGTTTCAGAGGTGCTTTCTCTGAGCGACCGCTTTCCCAGACCGTACAGGCTTGATATGAGCCGAACGATGGCTTAATCAATCCACTACGGTTGCCCTTGCCTTGGGAGTGATTTAACCTTTTCACAAATACTCAATCTAATAACAATAAGGAGATGTATATGGATATTGCTTATAACCCGGAATATGAAGCGTTTAGAGTTGAAGTGCAGCGGTTTCTCGAAGAGAACAAAAGCAAAGCACCGGCGGGGCATCGCGGTCGCGGTAGGCCCACGGCTGAAGAGCAGGCCTGGCAGCAACTGTTGATCAAACATGGTTATGCCGCACGTACCATACCTAAGGAATACGGTGGCTATGGCGCTGAACCGGATATTCTTAAAAGCCATATCATCGCTGAAGAGTTCGCAATTGCAGGGGTAAAACCAGGTCATAATGGCGATGACCGTTTGGTGCCAGTTGTGCTTGAAATTGGTACCGAGGAGCAAAAGAAGGCTCTAATTGGGCCTACTATTCGGGGCGAAATGATGTGGTGTCAGGGCTATTCAGAACCTGGCTCCGGTTCTGATTTAGCATCCCTTTCAACCAAAGGTGTGCTGGAAGGGGATCAGTGGGTGATCAATGGCCAGAAAATCTGGACCTCCGGTGCGCAACATGCGGACATGTGTTTTTGTCTGGTTAGAACAGAACCCGACGCGCCCAAGCACCAGGGTATCAGCTACCTTATTTTTCCGATGGATACACCGGGTATTGAAGTACGCCCACTGGTCACTATGACCGGCGAAGCGATTTTTAACGAAACATTTTTTACCGACGTGCGTATACCTGCGGATGGCATCATTGGAAAACGTGGTGAAGGGTGGTTTGTGGCGAACGCAACACTCAAGCATGAGCGCGGTAGTTTGGGTGATCCAAACCAGACCGAGCGTCGTTTCCGTTTGCTTGTTGATCTGATGAAAAATGAAAAGGTCGACGGCACACCATTAATCGAAATTCCAAGTTACCGTGATCGGCTATTACGATTGCAGGCCCGTGTATTCTCCATGAAATATAACGGCATGCGAATTCTCACCGCCTACGCAAAGGATGAGGAGCCAGGGTTGCCACGCTGGATCGTAAAGCTGCAGGGCTGCGAATTGAATCACCAGCTATCTGCACTGGCAATTGATGCAATGGGCGAGCTGGGTGTGTTGTATGAAGACAGCCCCTATCTGCGCGATGAAGGGATGTGGCAACAAACCTACATGCTTGATCTTGGCTTGATCATTGGCGGTGGCACCGCGCAAATTCAAAAAAATATGATTGGTGAGCGGGCCCTCGGGTTACCTAAAGAACCAAAATACACACAGAATTAAGGAGGCGTTGTCATGGAATTTTCATTAAGCGAAGAGCAAGTAATGTTGCAGGACAGCATCCGCCGGTATTTGGAGAGCAGCTGTTCATTGAACGAAGTACGTCAGGCCGTGGCCGACGGCATCACCCAACAAACCGATGTTTGGCAGGGAATTAGCGATTTGGGTATTTTGGGGATTATTATTCCCGAAGAGCTCGGTGGAGTAGGGCTGGGATTTTTGGAGGCTGCACTGGTAGCCGAAGTGTTGGGCCGGGCCGTTGCTCCGGTACCCTTTATTGGCTCGGCGATTATGGCTCCCGTAGCGCTGTTAGCCGCAGGCGATGATCGTCAAAAAGAGACCTGGTTACCAAAAATTGCGGATGGCACAACGGTTTTTGGTGTTGGTGTGACGGAGCAAATTGGCCGTAGGGAAACCGATGGCATTTTCTATTCTGGCGGCACTATCACCGGTAAAGCGATGTTCGTGGTGGATGGCGTCGACGCCGATATGCTGATCATTGCTGACGACGCCAGTACTCTACATATTGTTGATGCCAACGCTTCTGGTGTTACTCGACAAAAACTAAAAACCATCGATAAAACCCGATCGGTAGCGGAAATTGTTTTCGAGTCTGTGGAAGCTGATCCGCTACCCGGCTCAAAAGGCAATCAAGAAGCGCTGCAGCAAACCATTAATGTTGGTCGCATCATGTTATCCGCCGATAGCCTTGGTGCATCGGAAGTGATGATTGAACAAGCGGTGGCTTACGCAAAAGAACGCAAACAGTTTGACCGGGTGATTGGTTCATTCCAGGCCGTTAAACATATGTGCTCCGAAATGGCCGCAGAACTTGAGCCTTGTCGCTCATTGGTCTGGTACGCAGCCCATTCGGTTAACGATATGCCGGATGATACCCAGCTCATGGCATGTCACGCCAAAGCACACCTGTCAGAAATTGGTCGTTTTGTTGCAAAAACCGCCACAGAGGTCCACGGTGGTATGGGTTTTACCGATCTACTGGGTCTGCATTACTGGTTCAAGCGTATTGGTTTGGATCGCCAGTTACTGGGTTCGCCTGAACTGGTTCGTGAAGAGGCAGCGCTGGCGCAAGGCTGGTAATTCTTCTGTAGCTTTATTCTTTATCCATTTGTATCTGTTTGACCGGTAGTCGTTTGTTCTGAACGGCTGCTGGTCAAGTTTTTGCCTTAATTATTTGATTTATCCCTTCTATCAAGCGTATTTCCACTATTCTTAATAGTTAACGGCAATGCGTTGAATATTGTCTAACTGCAGAATTTTAAAGAGAAGTTTGGGAATGAAAATAAAAGGCATCATTACCTGTAGCGTTCTTGCACGCTTAATCTCTTCTCCGATTTCAGCCGCATCATACTCTAGCCAGTTCGTAATCAAAGCAGATTCCTGACACCAGAAAAAGCGATCAGGCTACAAGCCGAGATCAGAGCTCCGAGTACTGTGCCTGCGATTACATCGGTTGGGTAATGCACACCAAGAACAACGCGGGAAAGTGCGATAAAAAACGTAAATGGGATGAGTAATAGAGAAAACTCAGGGAAATAATAGAGCGTCAAACAGGTAAAATTTACCGCGTTCATAGTATGGCCGGAGGGAAAGCTGTACAGATCTAACGGCGGTGAAATGGCGGTAACATCCGGGAACGTAATACAAGGGCGTGGGCGTGCGAGTTTACCCTTTAATAATTTATAGGCCAGGACGCAAACAAGGCCGGAAACGGCTAACTGAAGACTGATGCTGATAGCCGCTACTCCGTAAATAAATGGAAGTAGAATGATCAGGCTGTACCAGAAAACCCCATCTCCCATTCGGCTGATAATTCTAAAAAAGTCCCGTACTAGCACTTGGTTGCTGGTACGATTTAATGCGCGGCAAAGGGATACTTCAAACTGATCAACATTATGAAACAGCGAAGTTTGAGTGCTGTGGTTAGACTCGAATGGCGACTTTGTCAGTAGTGACATCGGTGCGATCTCCAGGTTGAATAGATTCCAACTGTGATTTGAACTGCTGCACGATAGAACTCCAGGCCAACGTTTTTGCAACCCTACGAGCCTGGGTTTTAATCGATTTAAGCTGCTCTGTTTGAGCAGATGCTTGAATAATGGTTTGAATAAATTGGTTCTGATCATCGAATGGAACCAGATAGCCGGATGTGCCTGAGTGGATATGCATTTGCGCCGCAGCGTAATCAAATCCGACTACGGCAAGACCGCTGGCCATCGCCTCGGTTACGACATTACCAAAGGTGTCGGTTAAGCTTGGGAATAGAAAAATATCACCGCTGGCGTAGTGTTTGGCCAGTTCTTCACCGGTTTTTTTACCGCACAGAATAATTTGCGGATGAGCACTTTTTTTCATTTCATCATAGATTGGACCTTCACCGATGATGATCAATTTTATTTCCGGTATCTGTTCTCGAGCCTGTTCAAAGGTTTTAATTAACAGCGCTATATTTTTTTCCGCCGCGATTCGACCAACATGAATCAGCGCAATGTCATTAGGTTTTAATCCCCAGCTTTTACGAAGAGCCTGATCGCGTTTGGTCGGCGAAAATAATTCAATATCCACACCGCGACCCATCACTTGAACATTTTCAAATCCATCGTCGCGGAGATGTTGAGCTTGAAGCTCAGTCGGAACCAGAGTGCCGGCAGTTTTATTGTGGAACTTACGAAGATACCGAAATACCAATGGTTTGGCCCAGCCCAGGCGGTAGTGCTGAATATAGCTGTGGAAGTTGGTGTGAAAACCACTCAAGGTCGGTATAGAAAGCTGATTAGCCGCTTTGAGAGCAAAAGTTCCAAGTGGCCCTTCGGTCGCCAGGTAGATTGCATTTGGAACCTTTTGGCGCCATAGCTTCAGTAGTTTGTTTTTACATGGTAGGCCAAAATGCAGCCCGTCATATCCGGGAATGGGTAAGCCGGATACGATCAACTCTTCATAACGCGCCTGTTGTATCGGTGTATCGCTAGCGGATTGGCGCGGGCGCACGACCTGGACTGCCAAGTTCGGGTAGTTCAGCAATCCTGTCACCAGATGAGATAGGGTATTGGATACACCGTTCATCTCCGGTGGATAGGTTTCTGTAACAATCGTTACCAAAAAAATGGGCGTATTTGGCGTCTGTTGGTTCGCTTCTGATTGTGGAGCCAGAGTTGTTTCCATACCAGTACCGTTTGAAGCAATTTAGATCGCAGCGATATGGCTGCAATCCTGATTTAACTTTCTACGGTGGCAAGTAAAGACTACGAAAATGACACTTTTGTATCATTTGAGTAACGGTTTGATGAATGTTTAGTTTATTCACCAGCGAGCCAATAATGCACCTGCCTGTGACTCAGTTGGTATTGATTAACGACAGATGGTCTATTGGATAAACCGTGATACTGCAATCCAATATGTCAGTTACAAAAATCCAATAGTAAAAAATGGGCAAAACGCATGACTTGATTAGAAAATAGGGGAACACTAGTGGGCGGCGGGGTATCCGGGTTCAGCTGGGCCCAAAGCCTGGGAATGGTGAGAGAGGGGGCGTCTGCGGTGGTGACTGATCTCAATCAGGAAGGTGCGCAAGCCCTTGCCGATGAAATTAGATCAAACGATAGAAATGCCATTGTCCTGCATCAGGACGTTACTGAAGAGGAGCGATGAAGCAAACCGGTGACGGCTCGATTATTAATACACCATCCGTCATGGGGCTGATAGGCGTCGCAAGCAGTAATTTTTGGCAGCGCTTTTTTTGTATTCGTTTCCGTGTTTTTCTGGTTTGCCGATTCTGCGAACAAAGTTATTTGGACTCATTAAAAATCTCTCTACCCACCAGCATCCGTCTAATTTCAGAGGTGCCTGCGCCAATTTCGTAGATTTTGGCATCCCGCAGTAAACGACCGGTAGCATATTCATTAATATAGCCGTTTCCGCCCAGCGCCTGTATCGCCTGTAACGCCATTTGTGTTGCCTTTTCAGCGGTATACAAAATAACGGCAGCGGCATCCTTGCGGGAGTTTTCACCACGGTCACAGGCCTTGGCAACCGCATATAGGTATGCGCGGGAGGTGTTCAGATCTACATACATATCCGCCAGTTTACCCTGCATCAACTGGAATTCACCTATCGGCTGATCGAACTGTTTTCGGTCATGGTAGTAGGGTACAACGATATCCATGCAGGCCTGCATAATACCGACAGGACCGCCCGCGAGTACCGTACGTTCAAAATCAAGGCCAGACATCAATACCCTGACGCCCTTGTTTTCTTCGCCGAGAATATTCTCTGCGGGTACTTCGCAGTCTTCAAATATCAGCTCACCGGTATTGGAGCCACGTACACCTAATTTATCGAGTTTCTGTCCACGGCTGAAACCGGGAAAATCACGTTCAACAATAAAAGCAGTAATCCCTTTTGAACCTTTGGATAGATCCGTTTTGGCATAAATTACATAGGTATCGGCATCCGGGCCGTTAGTAATCCAGAATTTATTGCCGTTAAGAATATAGCGATCGCCCTTTTTGTCAGCGCGTAGCTTCATGCTGACAACATCCGAGCCAGCGCCCGGTTCACTCATCGCCAGTGCACCAATATGGTCACCGGAACAAAGCTTGGGTAGGTATTTTAATTTTTGCTCGTGCGTACCGTTTTTGCGAATCTGGTTTACACAAAGATTTGAGTGAGCACCATAAGAAAGGCCAACAGCCGCGGAAGCGCGGGATAGCTCTTCCACCGCCACGGTGTGGGCCAAATAACCCATGTTGGTTCCGCCGTACTGCTCTTCAACTGTGATACCAAGCAAACCCATATCCCCCAGCTTTTTCCATAGTCCAGCGGGGAAATCGTTATCAATATCTATTTGAGCGGCTTGCGGGGCAATTTCCCCTTGAGCAAACTGATACACCGCATCACGCAGTAAATCGACATCCTGACCAAGATCAAAGTTCATACTTGTAAAGGGTGCGTTCATAGTTAACTCCGAGTTGAGTTTTGAGTAGTCGTGTAATCTTATCGAGTAACAGGAAATTCTGAATCCGCCGGAAAGTCTATCCGGCCCTACTGCATGGCCAGGTTGGCTACCTTAGTGGTTTTAGTGCACTCTGCAAAGGTTTGGTGAGATGTTTTGGGTAGACTTTGGTTAGCGATACGGAATCACATGTTTGAAAATGACAAAACTGCGTGATGGCATCTACAAATGCGGAAATGATTAAATCGTCATCAAAATCATGTGGTTCAAAATAGAGGGCTTTGATCTCTAGCTGGCTTATCTTTCGATGTGCTTTACAATCCATCCGACCTATAAATTCACCCCGATAAAGTAGTGGCAGACAAAAATAACCATACCGGCGTTTGGCTGCGGGCACATAGCACTCTATCTGATAGTTGTATTCAAAAAGTGCCTTGAGCCGTTCGCGCTGAATGACACTATTGTCAAATGGTGAAAGAATCAGCATGCGGCTGTTTAATCGGGGTAGGGCGTGTTCCAGCGCGCCTGCTTCCAAGATAAATACTTCACCACCACTTAGTCGTAGTTGTTCTAATGTGCGCTGCGCCAACCTTTCGTTGACCAGGGTTTTTACAGCTTTGCGCAGTTCCGTATTGCGGCGCAGGTAGGTCACTCCTTTAAGTGAGACAACTCCGTGGCAGCGCAACTGTTGATCTAACATATGTGCCGCAAATTCCTCTATGCTGGGCATTTGTAAATTTATATCTGGCGGCAGCACCCGCTCAGTCAGATCATACGTTTTTTGAAAACCTTCGCGGTCGCTGACCATCAGGTCGCCTTCCATATACATCTGTTCGAGTGCTTTTTTGGCTGGTTTCCAATCCCACCAGCCAGCCCGCTTGGTGGTGTTGGTTTCTAGATCGCGAGATCGTATCGGGCCATCAGAACGTATGCGTGCCAGCAGTTCGTCCATGAGCTTCTTATCGGGAGTTTTATACCAGTGGCTTTGACCGCTTTTGATGGCATGTTTGTAGGGTAAGGAAAAACGAAAATCTGCGATGGGTAGAAAAGCCGCTGCGTGTGCCCAATACTCAAAAATGTCGCCGTTGAGCAACATTTGATTCACCATCGCTGGCTTGAACTTCGGCACTCTAGCGTAAAAAACGTGATGGTGCGCGCGTTCCACCACCGATATGGTATCGATCTGTACATAACCGATATGGTTGATTGCTTTACGTGCGCCCGGCAAACCGCGTCCGTATGGCTGAGCCTGCAGCAACCCTTGTGCCTCGAGGGCAAAGCGGCGTACACGTGCTAGATCCTTTGGATGCTCAATTTCAATCATAGTCGTGTGTCAGAGTTTACTTTGTGCTAACGACATATTTTAAAATCTCAATTACCTGATCAGGTGTGGTTGTCCATGCGAGTGCTGCCGCATCCACCTCCTCGAGAGGATGGATGATATCTTCGCTACGTAACGTAATATAAGGGGTATCGAGTGCTGCACAGTATCCCGCGTCAAATGCAGCATTCCATTGTTTGTACTTCTCTCCAAAACGGATAATGGCTACATCGCAGTTTTCGATTAATGTATTTGTCCAGATAGCGTTTACTTTCGCTGATTTGTGGTCACGCCAAAACCTCTTGTCTTCAGTCCCCAATAAATCGCCCGCACCATCACTGGCTTCATGATCAATGACAGCGGAAGAAAATGAATTTGAGAGGTTACTTAGTTTGCAGCCTTCAATTTTTTTCTCCCCAGTCTGTCTGTATTTCACCAGACAGGTATACATCCAAATCCATACTTCATAGCCTCAAATTAGAGGAGTGATATTCAAATCGATGAAAACCTCACTTGTCAGAAATCTGGAGGGAAGGTTCCTAAAATTGCAGTATATAGCAGGACTATAATTCCAGTTGATTCTACATTCAAGAGCAAACAGGGAATGACGATTTGCGCTGTATTTATATAAAAACAGGGTCTGGCTTGGGGTTGATTATTTGATCGTCAGTCGCGCGATAGAAGCCATAATTTACACGGTTTTGGGCGCCACAGTCTTGATCAGCGGGCGGAATTCGCAAGGCGTGACTTGCGTTCGTTAAGTCGCGCCGTAGCATCTGATCCATTCATTGGAGGCGAACGACTGATCGCGTTTGATTTTTCCGTAGCAATCCTTCTTTACCGGGTTTATGAATAGCAACTCCCAACAGGGATTACGCCGATTGCCGACGAGTTTCCGAATTTGCGAGCCTATATGCCGAAAGAGTTTAGTATCCTTGGAATAATGCACTAGTTGCAATCGATCAAAATCTGGTGGTTGATGGTGGATATGCGCTGCATAAACGTCTATATTTTGCTTGTATTTACGCCATGATCGTAAGATAGGGGCCTTGTGACTGACTCCCTTAGGCCGCGTATCCAAAATTTACATTTGAAATATCAAAAATATAATTATCGGACACCAGAATATGTATTGGAATTCATTAGATAAGAATGATACAAATTTGTACAAAGGGATCGCGATATTAATGATCGCTACGCATAATTTTATGCATCTATTTCCAGCGCCAAAGGAAAATGAGTTCGAGTTTAACCCAAATAGGTTTTTTGATCTGTTGTACCTAGTAATAAATGAAAGTGAAAATATCCTCAGGGTTTTTCTTTCATTTTTTGGCCATTTTGGTGTTCAAATCTTCATATTTTTGAGCGCCTATGGATTCACAAAAAAGTACCTTAACCGCCAACCAAACTATTGGCTGTTTATATGGAAAAGAATATTCAAAATATACCCGGCATTTATTCTGGGTATATTAGCTTGGGCAATTGCCGCTGGCTGGGTGAATGGAAACCACGGTATCCTTGGGCCTATAAAAATCATATATTGGGATATCGGTGATTTGTTATTAAAACTATCGCTTACGTCAAATTTTATTTCAGGTAAATCTCTTTCGATCGTCGGTCCCTGGTGGTTTATACCCTTCATTTTTCAGTTCTATTTTATCTTTCCTCTACTTCGGTATCTCTATTCTAAGTGGGGGGCGCCGATACTGTTGGCGATATCTGTTGCGGGTATAGTGATCACTTATCTGAATCACGGAAGAATCGGCGACTTGAATATTTACTTTACTGTTCTTGGACATCTCCCTGAATTTTGTTTAGGTATTTATCTGGCAGGTAAAGAAGGTGAAAAAATAAAAATATCCTGGACGATAATATTAGCGGCCCTTGTTTTATATTTTTTGGGTAATATTTATGAATCATTTTGGTACGTTAATCATATTAGCTTTCTTATTCTGCTCCTAGTTGTGTTTAATTCTGTAATTGGATCAGTCAAAAAACGTGCAAGGATCAACAAATCGATTTTGTTTATAGGTGGGATATCAATGCCGATATTTCTTGTAAATGGATTTCTTAGGTATCCATTTATATACTGGGCGGTTAACAATAATCACTGGCTATTGACTATTGCTCTATGCCTATTGTCACTCACAATTTCAATACTTGTGGGATATATTTTGTCAAAAATTGAAGGGTATGTAATGCCAAAAATTGACTACGAGACACCAAAATCACTTATTAATCAGGTGATGGGTGTTTTATCCTTTGCGCGCGGTAATGGTAAATGACGCGAAATCTGAAGTATTGGGTGGCAATTTATGCTATTTCGGGAGTAATAATGACCATAAAACTGCTGACCAATTTTTATGTTTGGGCTGAACTTAGGGGACTTTTTGCATGCCAAAAATAAAAGCGACCTATTTGCCTGCGATCATCTTAGTTGAGATGATTTTATTTAACTTGGACAAATTTGAATATTCCTTCCTTAAAGCGTCACTTCATGTGGTGCTTCAATCAGTTCTTGTCTATGGCTTATTGTTAATTTCTAGTAAGTGGTTGATGCTGAGAGCGTTGATTTCACTTTTTGTTGCTTCGGCATTATTTATTCAGTTGACTTATGGCGCGGGGTTATCGGTAAGTATTTTTATAAGTATGTTGGAATCATCACCTAGTGAATCATTTGCTTTTGTAATAAGCAATCTGCTCCCTACATTGTTTGCGGTAATCTGCCTGCTATCAATGATATTTTTGTACGTACCCAATACAAAAAAGGTGACCGCTGGAGCTTTGTCTGTTGGTCTTTGCTATTTGATCGTGCCAACCATTCTATTCAGTCAAACGCTATATTCAACGCCGGAATATGATCTTTTTCGCAGGTCAGGTATAGCACGGGGGCATCCGAGCTGGTTCACCTCTATAGAGTACTTTATAGAAGACCTCTCCCACAGGTTTCCTCCTTTGATTACTATTAGAGGTATAACGGATACGATTTCCTTTATGACTACACAACAAAATGTGAAGTCAACATGGACAGCTGTATCACATATAGGCTCATCTGATCTTTTGGTATTGGGTATCGGTGAATCACTAAGGGCAGATAATATGGGGGTATATGGATATAAATATGACACCACACCAGCTTTGTCCCGGCTGTCGGACTCCATCGATCTCTATACTCGCGCATATTCCGCAGGTACAACCACATGGAGCTCTGTACCATCGGTACTGACGAAGGCTGCATCTGTTCCTGATTTTTCCAAATCGATTTTAAACCTTGCCAAGGATGCAGGATTTGAAACGTTTTGGCTTTCAAATAATACCAAGCACTCCGAATGGGATTTTTCTGTTTCTGCGTTAGCAGAACAAGCTGACCATATCTATTTTTCATCAGATCATAGTACGGAAAATAGATATGATTCCATTTTGATTTCAAAGCTTTCGGAAGCGCTGGCAACGCCCAGTAGTGAAAAAAAGAAATTGATTATATTGAATTTCTTTGGTTCTCATTTTAATTTTGTAGATCGCTATCCGGAAGATTACGCTAAGTTCGAAGGGGGTAATTTGAAACTGGATCGATACAATAACACAGTGCTTTATACAGATTACATTCAAGCGGAAGTTATAAAGCTCGTTGAAAAATACGGCGGAAAGTATCTATTTTTCTCTGATCATGGGCTGATCCACCCGGAAAGCGACACACCGCTAAAACACGACGTTCGACGCGATCCTGATATCGACTCGGTAAAGGTTCCTTTCTTTGTGTACCCGAAAACTAAATTGAGTATCCAGGTTGATGATGTGATCTCGCTCTATTATTTTTAGTGTGTTTTTTCAGAGTGGTCGGGGATTTCAGCTGCGGAGCTGGAAAGTGAATATTGCGAAGATGCTATGAACAGGCCAGAAGTTGTTTTTATTGATTCAAACCTTCGTCGCCATGAAGTTTTGTTACAGGCAGAGTGAGGAATAATTATTAGTAAATTGTTATGTGCTGTGTTGGAGGTCGGCGGTTCGCTAGCTGATCTTGCCCCAATAGAACGAAAACATGAAATTTCATGCAGCTAATCGCTTATATTTCGTCGGTGAACAATACCCGATCCCTGAATGCAGCCGCTTTCGATAGTAAAAATCATTAATATAACGAGCTAAAACATACTTCAGTTCTTCGCGTGATTGAAAGTGGATTCCTCGGACTAATCCCGCCTTTAAGGTGTGGAAGAAGGATTCCATATGCGCCTTGTCGGTACATTTACTGAGTCAGACGGGCTACGCGTTTTAACTTTGAATTCATTGGAGTACAGCCAGGCCTTTCTAGGTTTTGTGTATTTAGGCATGGGACGCCTCATCAGTTAGATATGGGTGTCCGCGTGAAGCGGGGCAAGTCATAGCAGTAGCGTTCCGGCGCTAGTAAAGAATTAATAATATGATAGCCAATGGCGAAGTGAGGCAGCGAGAAGATGAGCTTGAGCGTGATTGGGAATACTCGCTGAAAGCCGCATAACGCCGCCATCAGCCGAATATTTGTAGTGTATGAGCAAAGCTAAGTAGCGATTGATTTGTCGGCTGCATGGTATTTGTTAGGACTTAAATGCTACGTAGCTTCCGACGCCTACCATAAGACCACCGGCTATTTTTTGAGGGGCAGTACCAATTATTTTCTGCTGCATATACAAAGCAAATTTTGATGCAAAAGCAGCGTATAGAATTTTGACAGAGCCAACACTTACAACGGTAATAGCAACTACTAGCCCGTAATCAAATGGGGAGGCAGAACTGAAGTCAATGAAAAATGGGAAAAGGCTAGCGTAGAAAACTATTGCTTTTATATCGCCAAGAGTCAGAAAAAATCCTGTGGAGAAGCTGACCAGAAGACCTCTTTTCCCTTGATCGATTTCTTGTAAGAAAAGTTGTTTGCCTTTTGCTTTTAGTAGTGCAAGCCCAAGCCATATCAAGTAAAGACCACCAGCTATTTTTAGGATAGTAAAAAAGCCACCCATTAGCCCAGCTACGGCTTCAAGGCCGAGTATAACCAGTAGTACGAATAGCAAGTCACCCAATACGACTCCAATTGATACAGCGATACCGTTTGAAACACCGGCTGTCGCTGAGCGAGCGACAACAAGCGCCACACTTGAACTCGGCAACGCTGCCAAACTGACCATAACTGCAAACAGCGTCAGTGCTTGTAGGAAACTCATCTGTTGCTCCGAAAGTTAGGATGAATAGTCAATTTGCCGGTTTGAGGCGTATATTTCTGTTCTCAATATTGCCGCCGCGCGCTTATCTGCTAATTCTTTGTGGCGTGCGTCATTCTTGAACTCTTCGAATGCTATTGCACTCGGGACCTCTAAGTAGTGTTAGTGATCAGACTGCAGCCGTTTGTATGATCGAAACTCCCCAGTTTTAAGCGATCCTTTAAAGCGATAAAGTGAAGTCCAAACCTGCAGCAACAGCTTTTCAGTTCAGTAGCTCGATGCCGATATTGTCTAGCCCGTTAACAAGCGAGGGCGTCATTTTTTAACACTTGAAAGAGCGTCAAGCTCGAATGTAGCAAGGGTGAGATATGAATACAACTACCGTAACTAGCTTCAGAAACCAGGAAACACACATCGGTATAGATGTTGGAAAATGATGTTTGGATGCCTCGGTTTTTGAGCTCGATTTACTTTGAAGGGAAGGGAATAACCCGGAGGGGGGCTGAACGCTTAATAACGGCTTTAAGGCGCTATAAGCTCACGCGCGTATTGGTTGAAGCTACCGGTGACATTGTCTAACCGATCCAGGTGGGGCAATTTGCAAAAGCCCAGGGCATACTCGCTAAAACGGACAACGTTGATGCAAGATTTATTGCGATGTTTGGCAAAGTCCTTCAGCTTGATGATCGCGTGTTACCCGATAAGAAAATAGGACTTCTTAGAGACTTGGTTGCCAGAAAACGGCAGTTGAATGAAAACAGAACGCAACAAGCGCCAACATAAAGCCCCCCCAAATGTGCTAGCGGCTTCTAACAGACGCCTGCTTTAGCTACTTGATAAAGAAGTTGCGTGGATTAACGGCAACTGGCGATAAGAATCGCCGAGGTCACCGAGTGCAACGAACCTATCAAATACTCAGTTCTGTTCCAGGTATTGGTGATGGTGTTGCATTCACATTATTGGGTGAGCTACCCAAACTGGGAAAGCTATCCAATCGTAAAGTGGCGGCGCTGCGTGGTCTAGCCCCCCTTTGATCGCGACAGCGGTCAAATGAAAGGAAAGCGGCGTATCAAAGGAGGCAGACCACCCATACGAACAATACTGTATTTGGCGATGCTCTTTGCTATACAGCACAACTCAGTCATGAAGAGGTTTTTTATGAAAAATTCGTAGCTCAGGGTAAGCACAAAAAAGTAGCTATCACCACCTGCATGAGAAAGATGATGACGATCTTAAATAAGATGGTTCGCAACGATCAGGAATGGCAAATGAATCACAGTCGCTTGTATACCGTTAATCTGCCGATTCATCATTGTCCTATGGGGATAGCGCTGGCTTGCTTCTGGTTTAGCCTATCCTATATTGGCCTGAAACTGGAGTTTGATATTTAACTGTTGCTCTATTTATGGTATAAAGCCCGCCCTTGAAGCCGCCTCGTCTGGTGGTCTTAAGGAAAACCAACGTCGCGTACAGATCGTCACGTCATCTTGGGTGCTCAATACCTTATATGGTTATTGGGTTGGGTGATGGGGTTTGTACAAGATTTTAACCCTAACTAAAAATAGGAAGTTTGCATGACACAAGTCACTATGAAAGAGATGCTCCAGGCGGGCGTTCACTTTGGGCACCAGACCCGTTACTGGAACCCGAAAATGAAGCAATACATTTTCGGTGCACGTAATAAAATTCACATTATTAACCTTGATCAGACTGTACCTGCATTCAATTCGGTGCTGACTGAAATCAAGAAGATGTCACAAAACAACAACAAGATTTTGATTGTTGGCACTAAACGAGCCGCAAGCAAAACCGTTAAAGAGCAAGCTACCCGTTGTGGTATGCCTTATGTTCACCACCGCTGGTTGGGTGGTATGTTGACCAACTACAAAACCATCCGTGCTTCTATCCGTCGTTATAATGAACTTCAGGTTCAAAGCGAAGATGGTACGTTCGAGCAGCTGACCAAAAAAGAAGCGCTGATGCGTACTCGTCAGATGGAGAAGCTTGAAAAAAGTATTGGTGGTATTAAGGATATGGGCGGATTGCCCGATGCGCTATTTGTTGTAGACGTGGATCATGAACGGATTGCGATTTCTGAAGCGAATAAGCTCGGCATTCCCGTTATTGGTATCGTCGATAGTAACAGCAACCCCGATGGCGTAGATTACGTTATTCCAGCGAATGATGATGCGATTCGTGCTATCCGCCTGTACGTTACAGCCGTTGCGGATACGGTGATCGAAGGCCAGGCTGACTCACAAGCTGCTATGCAGGATGAGTTTGTTGAAGTGGCCCCTGAAGCAGCCAATGCGGAAAGCGCCGAAGCGCCCGCAGTAGAAGAACAGAAAGACGCCGCACAGTAACCAATGATTAGGGCTGCTGATGTTTGCTCATCAGCAGCCCTAATTGCGTTTTGGGTATGCAGTTATATTAAATTCTTTACGCGTAACGTCGAATCTGGCTTGCGGTAATTGATAACAGTTGGGAGAGCAAAGATGTCGAAAATTTCAGCAGCAGTTGTTAAAGAGCTCCGGGACCGCACTGGCCTGGGCATGATGGATTGCAAAAAAGCCCTGGTTGCCGCAGATGGCGATATTGAACAGGCAATTGAAGATTTGCGTAAATCCAGTGGCATGAAAGCGGCTAAAAAGGCCGGTCGTGTCGCGGCAGAGGGTGTAGTTGCTACCAAAATGTCTGACGATGGCAGCTTTGGTATTATGGTTGAAGTGAATAGTGAAACCGATTTCGCGGCTCGTGATGAGAATTTCCTCGGTTTTGTGGGTGCAGTGGCGGATCAGGTATTTGATTCAAAAGAAACCGATGTTGAGAAGTTGTTAGAGGCTGGCCTGGAAGGCACTCGCGAAGCGCTGGTGCAAAAGATAGGTGAGAATATTGGGGTTCGTCGTGCGGAATGCAAAACCGCTGCTGATGGTGTGGTAGGTAACTATGTACACGGCAACTCACGTATTGCGGTATTGGTTGAGCTTAAAGGCGGTGATGTTCAATTGGCCAAGGATGTCGCGATGCATGTCGCTGCGATTAATCCAGCGGTTGTGAGCCCTGATCAAGTTGATGAGCAGCAAATTGCTAAAGAGCGAGAGATCTTCTCGGCTCAGGCTGCTGAAAGTGGCAAGCCACCAGAAATTGTCGAAAAAATGGTCGAAGGCCGAATTCGTAAGTACCTGGCTGAAGTCAGTCTAACTGAGCAGCCCTTCGTTAAAGACCCTGATGTTAAAGTAGGGAAATTATTGAAAGATAGTGGTGCTTCTGTTGTCTCGTTTGTACGCTATGAAGTGGGTGAAGGCATCGAAAAAGAAGAAGTTGATTTTGCTGCGGAAGTCGCTGCCCAGGCGGGTACGGCTAGCTAACATACCGATTGATGCTATCAAAATTAATAACGCACGAAGGTCTCAGCAATATGCCCAAGCAAGAACATCGCTATAAACGAGTACTGCTGAAACTCAGTGGCGAAGCGCTCACCGGCGGTGAGCGCTTCGGTATTGACCCTAAGGTGCTTGATCAAATGGCCCTTGAGATTGGTCAACTGATCGGCATCGGTGTTCAGGTGGGTGTGGTGATTGGTGGTGGTAATCTGTTTCGTGGCGCAGCGTTGCAAGAAGCTGGCCTCGATCGGGTGACCGGTGATCATATGGGTATGCTGGCAACGGTGATGAATGGCCTGGCCTTTCGTGATGCGTTGGAACGATCTGGAATACCGAGCCGGGTGATGTCCTCAATACCGATGAGTGGTGTGGTAGATCATTATGATCGTCGTAACGCGATCCGTTTCTTGAATAGTGGTGATGTGATGATTTTTGCCGCGGGTACCGGAAATCCTTTTTTTACCACCGATACCGCCGCTTGCTTGCGTGCTATTGAGATAGATGCGGATATCGTTCTAAAGGCGACCAAGGTAGATGGCGTTTTTAATAAAGATCCGATGACCAATGATGACGCGAAAATGTTTTCTGAATTGACCTACGATCAGGTGTTGGCCCAAAAATTAGGTGTGATGGACCTGACTGCTATTTGCCTGTGTCAGGATAACCGGTTGCCATTGAGAGTTTTTAAAATGGATAAGCCAGGTGCCCTATTGAGTATCATCCTGGGGGCGAACGAAGGAACCCTGATCAGTTAACTCTGCTTGGTTTTACGATGTGAGAATAGTAAATGGTTTCGGTTGGAGATAGGAAATGATTAACGAAATTAAGAAGGATGCCGAAGAGCGCATGCAGAAAAGTCTGGTAGCGCTGGATGTTGCGTTGAATAAAATCCGTACCGGTAGAGCTCATCCAAGTATTCTTGATTCTGTGACGGTCTCTTACTACGGTGCCGATACACCGCTTGCCCAGGTGGCTAATATCTCGGTTGAAAACGGCCGAACCCTGGCGGTATCGCCCTGGGAAAAACCAATGATACCCGAAGTGGAGAAGGCGATAATCTCCTCTGATCTGGGTCTCAACCCTGTGACTACAGGGGAGCTGATTCGTGTACCGATGCCGCCACTGACTGAAGAAACCCGTAAGAATTATCTGCGTCAGGCCAAAAAAGAGGCAGAGAATAGCCGGATTTCTGTACGTAATATCCGCCGTGATGCGAATAGTGATATCAAGGATCTGCTTAAGGACAAAGATATCAGCGAAGATGAAGAACGCGCAGGACAGGATGCGATACAGAAACTAACCGACCGCTTCATTTCAGAGATTGAGATAATTCTCGAGAAGAAAGAAGCGGACCTGATGGTTATTTGATTCTGTTCGAGATTGTGTTATGAACAGTTTGCCATCCCTAGCAGAGTTTAAGAAAAACCATGCACTACCTCGCCACGTGGCGATAGTGATGGATGGTAACAGTCGTTGGGCTACCGCTCATGGCAAGTCTGTGCGGGCGGGTCATCGTGCGGGTGTTGATGCCGTACGTAACCTGATTGAAGTCTGCCCTGACTACGAAGTTGAAGTACTCACCCTTTTTGCATTCAGCACTGAAAATTGGCAGCGCCCTGCCTACGAGGTCAAAACCCTGCTGGCTCTGCTTTCATGGACGTTGAGAACAGAAACCGCGCGACTGCATAAAAATAATGTGCGCCTAAAGGTGATAGGGTGTCGAGACAAATTTCCGGCTCGAGTGGTATCAAGAATTGAAGACGCTGAACGGCTCACCGCCAACAATACCGCCTGGACTCTCGTGATTGCTGTTGATTACGGTGGCCGTTGGGATATTGCTGAAGCCACAAAGCAGATTGCTAAGGATTTGGCAGACAACAAAATTACCGAACAACACATTACTCCTGAACTGTTAGATCAGCATATATGCCTGTCGGATATGCCGGCTCCTGACCTTTGTATTCGTACCGCAGGGGATCATCGAATCAGTAATTTTATGCTTTGGCAGTTTGCCTATACCGAACTTTATTTCACCGAGCTGTTTTGGCCTGATTTCGACGAGCAAGCTTTTAAGGCCGCGCTATTTGATTTTGGTAAACGACAACGGCGTTTCGGAAAACGTGATGCTGAATCTTCGGAATTAGACGAGTAACCTGTTTTGCTGATGCAGCGTGTTATTACCGGGATTCTGATGGCGCTTGTGGTAATCCTGGCCGTCGTCAAACTCGATGGGTATTGGTTTTCAGTGGCCTGTGGTGCGGTCATGACACTCGCGGCGATGGAATGGGCTAATCTGTCGGGTTTGAGCCGTCCTATAGAGCGAGCAGCCTTTGGTGTTTTTTTTGCGCTGCTGCTTTTCGGAATAGATCGTTATCTCTCGAACCATCTGCTGAGTGTGCAGGTGATTCTTGGCGCTGCAGTGACCTGGTGGTTATTCGCCTGTTTTCTGGTTTTACGGTTTCCCGCCAGTAAAGATCTATGGGCTGGTCGTTTCCTTCGCTTGATGATTGGGATTATCGTACTAAGTGCAACCTGGCTAGGCTTGCTGGACTTAAAGCAAAGAAGTATCGGGTTAATATTTTTCTCAATTGCATTAATCGCCTTTGCGGATATCGGTGCCTATTTCACAGGCCGTACTTTGGGCCGTCATAAGTTGGCACCCGAGATTAGCCCCGGAAAAACCTGGGAAGGCTTGTTGGGTGGCGCCGCTGCAAGTATGTGTCTTGCTCTTTTTGCCGGTCTTTATTTCGGCGTACCACCGCTGCATATCGTTATTTTGTTGGCGTTGACCGTTCTAGTGGTAATTTTTTCTGTGGTGGGTGACCTTACGGTTAGCATGTTAAAGCGAGATCGCGGACTTAAGGACTGCGGTAAATTGTTGCCCGGTCACGGTGGCTTGATGGATCGACTTGATAGCATCTGCGCCGCAATCCCCCTGATTGGTTTTGTAATCTCATTTAGCTCCTGGGGCCTCTGATTTTGGGCGCGCAATCTGTCACGATTCTTGGTTCGACAGGTTCGATTGGTAAAAGCACCCTCGACGTTATTCAGCAGCACCCAAACCTTTATTCGGTGTTTGCGATTACCGCTAACAGCCAGATCGAATTGCTGCTTCAGCAAATTCAAATCCACAACCCGCGATACGCTGTAATGGCATCCCCTGATTGCGCGGAACAGTTGCGTATGGAAACTCAGAAACTTGGTCTGGATACCGAGATACTGGGTGGCGTTGACGGTTTGTCGGTGGTTGCATCCCATACTGATGTGGAGCTGGTGATGGCGGCTATTGTGGGTGCAGCAGGATTACTGCCAACGCTGGCTGCAGCAAAGGCAGGAAAAAAGGTTCTGCTGGCTAATAAAGAAGCTTTGGTGATGACTGGTCAGCTTTTTATGGATGCGGTTCGGGATAATGGTGCGGAATTACTGCCTATCGACAGTGAACATAACGCAGTCTTTCAGTGCATTCATGGTAGCCGTAGCGATTCGTTATTTGATCTTGGTATAAGTAAAATTACCCTGACCGCTTCCGGCGGTCCCTTTCGACAAACCCCGATTGAGCAGTTATCGGAAGTCACCCCTGAGATGGCCTGCGCCCATCCAAACTGGTCAATGGGGCAAAAAATATCGGTTGATTCAGCATCAATGTTAAATAAAGGGCTTGAGTTGATTGAAGCCTGCTGGCTATTTTCCGCCAGCCCTGATCAGGTAGAAGCGGTGCTTCATCCGCAGAGTATTGTGCATGCATTGGTAAGCTATGTGGATGGTTCGGTATTGGCCCATTTGGGAAACCCGGACATGCGGGTGCCGATAGCAGCCGCCATGTCCTGGCCGCAGCGTACCTCCTCAGGGGTTAAGCCTCTTGATCTTGTTGAGGTCGCACGGCTTGATTTCTATCAGCCCGACCTTCAACGCTTTCCCTGTTTAAGGCTCTCTATGGAAGCAATGAAAGCTGGCGGTATCGCTACAGTTGTACTGAACGCGGTTAATGAAGTCGCAGTTGAAGCATTCCTGCAGAGAAAAATTCGATTTACCGATATTCCCGTATTACTCGAAGAGATGCTCGGGAAATCTGTAAACCGCCCACTGAATGATATTGCAATGGTACTTGAACAGGACCAGTTGGCACGATTGTCTGCGCTTGAATGGATTAAAGACCAATCTCGATCCCAGAGAGCCGGCCTGTGATGGTTAAGTTTTGGGCCGTAACGGCTGAGGATAACGAACCTTCATTAGGCTGTGTGGTCTCAGATGCTTTCGTTCTTTCAGTCCCAGGAAACCTCAGGCCAAAGATGAATTTATATAGTAAGTTCGAGACCGCTTTGAAAAAATGAGTATCCTTTTTACCCTATTCAGCCTTATTTTGACCCTTAGCATTATCGTGACGATTCATGAGTTCGGGCATTTCTATTTTGCTCGTCGATACGGTGTGATGGTTAAGCGCTTTTCTATTGGGTTTGGTAAGCCACTATTTTCGCGAACTGACAAAAAAGGCACAGAATTTAGCGTGGCAGCGATACCGCTGGGTGGCTATGTCAGCATGTTGGATACCCGTGTCGAGGATGTTCCAGAGCACCTGCTGCCCTATACGTTTAACAGCAAGCCGGTTTGGCAGCGTATGGTCATTATCGCCGCAGGGCCAGCCGCCAATTTTGTGTTGGCGATTCTTATTTACTGGTTTTTGTTTGTGCTCGGCGTCTCTACAGTGATACCGGTTACTGGTGCGGTCAAAGCTGATATGCCGGCCTATCAGGCGGGGATCAGAGCAAACCAGGAACTTGTTTCAGTAGATGGTAACGAAACTAACACCTGGGAGGAGATTTATATTCAGTTGCTTTCTCGCATGGGTGAAACCGGTAACCTGAAACTCGAGGTGCGTGACCTTGATTCTCAGCAGTTGCAGCAGATCGATATCCCGATTGATCAATGGATGAGCGGGCAAGATAAACCTGAGCCACTGAGGTCTTTGGGTATTGAACCATTTTATCCTGAGATCCCCGCAATAATCGGAGTAGTATCGGAGAACGGCCGTGCGGCGCAAGCAGGCCTGCTTGAGGGTGATCATGTGCTGGCGGTTGATGGGGTGATTATTGCGGATTGGCGAGCCATGGTAGATGTCGTGCGTGACCATGCTGAGCAACCTTTAATGTTTGAGGTCAATAGGCAGGGTCAAACAATACGCATTGAAGTTAGGCCAGCGAAGAAGCTAAAGGAGGATGGTACATCGGTAGGTTACCTTGGCGTTGGTGTGCAGGCGATTAGTTGGCCCGATTCGCTGAAGCGAGATATCCATTATTCGATCCTTTCCGCCTGGCTTCCAGCATTCAGAAAGACCTGGCAAATGACCGAACTAACCTTTGATTCTTTTGGTAAAATGCTGAGTGGCTTGGTTTCAGTGAAGAATCTAGGTGGGCCTATTAGTATTGCAAAGATGGCGGGTAATAATCTCGAGTCGGGCTTTCAGGCATTTTTGGGGTTTATCGCATATTTTAGCATCAGTCTAGGCCTTTTGAATCTGCTTCCTATACCTGTGTTAGATGGCGGTCACCTGTTGTTTTATACGATTGAGCTGTTGGCAGGAAGGCCTGTCCCTGAGCAAGTTCAGGCGGTCGCCTATCGAGTTGGGATTTTATTGATAGGTGCGTTGATGTTTGTGGCCATTTATAATGATTTGATTCAGCTGTAAGGAAAAAGAATCGATTTGGCTGCATAAAAAAATATAGCGCCACTGCTGTATATGGCAGCGTCGAATGCAATTTTAACAGTCCTAAAAAGGCTGAAAAATAACATATTTTCGTAGTAATTTTAGATGGTTAATAAGCGTTTTCGGGTGGTTTTCCACCTATTAGTTCTGTTATGCGTGACAAGTTATTCGCAAGTGGCTACTGCATTTGTGGTCGCCGATATCCGTGTCGAAGGCCTTCAAAGAGTATCCGCCGGAACTGTATTTAGCGCTCTTCCGATTGAGGTGGGCGATGAAGCAAGTTCAGCACTGCTGGCGGAAGCTAACCGTTCTTTATTTAAAACTGGTTATTTCCATCAGATATTAATAGGTCGTGAGAGCGATGTCTTGGTTGTACGGGTAAAAGAACGACCCTCAATCGCTAAGCTATCCTTCGAGGGTAATGAAGCCATTCAGACTGAACAGCTCGAAGAGGGATTGAGGCGATCCGGGCTGGCCGAAGGGTTAATTTTTAAGCGTGCGGTACTCGAAAAAATTCAGCAGGAGTTATCCCGGCAATATATTTCCCAGGGTCGGTATAGTGTCAAGGTGGATGCGACGGCTGAGTTATTACCTCGTAATCGAGTCGAGATCACGATTAATGTTATTGAAGGTGAAGTTGCCAAAATAAAAAAAATCAACATTATTGGAAGTGCAATATACCCTGAAGAGCGTTTGCTACGGTTGTTCGAGCTTGAGGAGAGTGGTTTCTTCGGCTTTATGTCGGACGATAAATACTCTCGAGAAAAACTTTCCGGAGATCTGGAACGTTTAAAAACATTTTACTTGGATAACGGCTACATTAAGTTTGCCTTGCAGTCTGTGCAGGTGGCTTTGACGCCTGATCGCAAGAGTGTGTTTATTACTATCAATATTGACGAAGGTGCGCAATATACAGTTAGCAATTATCGTATATCCGGTGACCTTGTTGTTCCTGAGTCTGAGCTTACGCCCTACGTGTATACCAAAACCGATCAGGTGTTTTCGCGAAAAATGATGAACGCCTCAACGGAGGCAATGACCATCAGATTGGGTAATGACGGATATGCCTTCGCTAATATCAATGGCATACCGGAAATTGATGAAGAAACACATCGAGTAGCCATTGCATATTTAATTGACCCTGGTAAGAGAACCTACGTAAATCGGATCAGTTTCTATGGGAACGTAGGTACTCAAGACGAGGTTTTGCGCCGCGAAATGGTGCAGATGGAAGGTGCTCTCGCATCCACTTTCAGGATCGAACACTCCAAAACCCGGCTTGAACGGCTCGGTTTTTTTAAGAACGTAACTGTCGAAACGGTCCCGGTTCCTGGAGCAAGTGATCAGATTGATGTGAATTACTCTGTTGAGGAGCAGCCATCCGGAAGTGTTGGCGCTAGCATTGGTTTTGGTGGTGGTACAGGTTTGATTTTTGGCGCAAACATATCCCAGAAAAACTTTATTGGTAGCGGCAACGATGTCAGCTTTAATATCAGTTCAAGTGACTTTCAGGATGACTATAATTTTAGTTTTTTTGATCCCTACTATACAGCTGATGGACTGAGTCGTGGTTTTAGTGTTTTTTATAAAAAAACCAATTTTGATGAGGCGAATGTATCGAGCTTTTTGACCGATACGATTGGTGCGAGTCTGCGATACAGTTATCCCATCAGTGACACTAGTCGTCTTGGATTTGAAGTAAGGGTCGAAAATGACAATCTAAAGCTGGGTGTTTATCCAGCTCAGGAAATTTTTAATTTTGTTGCGGCGGAAGGCAACGAATTCAATACCTATTCAACTTCATTTTCCTGGACTAAATCTACTTTGGTTGGAGGTCTACTTGCGACCCGAGGTTCAAAAAACAGATTGTCTATGCAGATTACCTTACCTGGCACAGACATGGGATATATAGTGATTTCCTATACTGGTGAGAAGTATTTCAGGCTAACGGACACTTACTTTGTGCGATTAAAAACCCGCTTGGCTCAGGGAGAAGGGTTAGACGATGGCCCCTTCCCTTTTTATGAGCATTTTTTCGCGGGTGGTTTTGGTTCGGTGCGTGGTTATCGTGATAATACAATTGGGCCGAAAAGTACCCCTGGTATATTGGATCCTGATCAATCTGCACAGGCATTTGGTGGAAATATTCTGACAGAGTTCACTGCTGAATTGATTTTCAGATTACCCTTTGTTGAGGATCATAGTACGTTTCGATCTATGTTTTTTGTTGATGCTGGAAATGTATTTGATTCGGACCGCGGTTATGATTTGAAGGCGTCCGAGTTGAAATATTCAGCTGGTATCAGCGCGATATGGGTGACGGCGTTAGCCCCACTGACATTTAGTTTTGGTAAGGCTTTAAACGATGATATTGATGATCGAACCCAAACCTTCCAGTTTACCCTGGGGGCCGGTTTTTAACTCTTAGCAAGAAAGCTGCTAGAATTCTTTTTTAAATAGTAAGTCGCTAGTGAATAATACAATAAACCTATATAGCCTAAATTGGAGGCAACCTGTGAAATTATTAAAGTCGATGGCCTGCGCCCTGGTTCTACTGCCGGGCATGTTTTTTACAAGTGTTGCTATGGCCGAATTAAAGATTGCAGTGCTTGATATGCAACGTGCGATTTTGGAGTCGAATGAAGCTGTTGCCTTTATTAAGCAGGTTCAAAAAGAAGTTGCTCCAGATGCTGAAAAAGTAAAAAAGATTGAAGCATCAGCAAAAAAGTTGCAGGATCAGTTAGCTAAGGATGGCGCGATTATGTCGGAGTCCGAGAAGAAAAAGTTGACTGAAAGCATCGAAGAAAAGTTGGTGAATTATAAATATTTGGTGGGTAAGTTGCAGAACACTCAGAAACAAAAGCAACAAGAATTGCTTCGCTTGATGAACCCTAAGGTTGAAACAGCTGTTAAGACTCTTTTAGCAGAAAATAAATACGATCTGGTATTGCAGCGACAAGCGTTGGTTTTTTCCAATGCCGAATTGGATATTACCGCCAAATTGACCGAAATGCTGAATAAATAATATTTATTCGCTAGCGTCAACATTTGCAGGGGCGATTGAGGCCCCTGTTTAGGTTTTTCATTTCATAGAGGGCTGTTTAGTGGTTGTTAGGGTTTATACACTTGCAGAACTAGCAGCATATATAGATGCAGAGCTTTTAGGTGACGCTGCTCAGGAGGTCACTGGGTTAGCTACTCTTCAAGCAGCAAGCCAAGGTAACCTTGCCTTTCTGGCGAACTCAAAATATCTTCAGTTTCTGGAGAATACCCAGGCTTCAGCCGTTATTGTTGATCGTGACAGCGCGGATCGTTGCCCGGTTGCTGCGTTAATCGTAGATGACCCTTATATGGCTTATGCCAAAATTTCTCAGCTTTTCAGTCCAAGCTTGGTAGCTGCTCCCGGCGTACATAAATCAGCGACTATTTCCGATTCGTGCACTATTGGCGCTGAGGTCTCTATCGGCCCAAACGTGGTGATCGAAGAGGATTCAGTAATCGGTGACCATGTCACCATTGGTCCCGGATGTATCGTGGGAGCTGGTTGTAGTATCGGTGATTACTCCAGGCTAAACCCCAATGTTACGCTTTACCATGGCATCACCCTTGGCCAGAGAAACATTATTCACAGTGGTGCCGTGATTGGCGCAGACGGATTTGGGTTCGCCAATAATCAGGGGCAATGGGAAAAAATCCATCAACTTGGCGGTGTTGTGATCGGGGATGATGTTGAAGTTGGCGCCAATACCTGTATAGACAGGGGCGCGTTGACAGATACTCAAATTGGTAACGGAGTGAAGCTCGATAACCATATCCAGGTTGGCCACAACGTCGTGATTGGAGAGCATAGTGCCGTGGCGGCAGGTACCGCTATAGCGGGCAGTGCTGAAATTGGCAGTTATTGCACCATTGCAGGTGCTGTTGGTATTGCAGGCCACTTGACGATAGCCGATCATGTTCATGTGACTGGCATGTCTATGGTTTCTAGTTCTTTGAAAACCGCCGGGGTATATTCATCTGGTACAGCTCTTACTGACAATCAGACATGGCGCAAAAACACGGCCCGGCTGAGAAAGCTTGATGAATATACCAAACGGTTGCTGAAACTAGAGAAACAATTTGAGCAGGCGACTGAAAAAAATACTTAGGATGATTTGTAGCTTGGCTTTGCAGCACGTTACTTGCGACGTGTCGGCCAAAATAAATATTAGACTTACCAGGAATATTGAATGCTAGATATTAATGAAATTAGAGAATATTTACCGCACCGCTACCCGATGTTATTGGTTGATCGAGTAGTCGAGCTGACCCTTGGTGAGTCAATTGTTGCATACAAAAACCTGACGGTTAATGAAACGATATTTCAGGGACATTTCCCTGATCATCCTGTTTTTCCAGGTGTGCTTATTATCGAAGCGATGGCCCAGGCAGCCGGTATTCTTGGTTTTAAGACCATGGATAAAAAACCTGAGGATGGTTCTATGTACTATTTCGTAGGGGTCGACAAAGTTCGTTTCCGACGTCCAGTGATACCGGGTGACCGACTCGACCTCAAAGCAGCGATTATCTCTGAGCGAAGAGGTATCTGGAAGTTCGATTGCAGCGCCGAAGTAGAGGGCGAGCTTGTTTGCGAAGCCACAATACTTTGCGCGGACCGCTAAACATGGGTTTGATCGATCCACGTGCCATTATTGATCCCTCAGCCAAGCTGGCTAAAGGGGTTAGTGTTGGCCCCTGGAGTATTATTGGCCCTGATGTTGAGATCGGTGAAAATACTGAAATTAGCTCCCATGTCGTCATTCGTAAATCGACTCGTATCGGTCGAGATAATAAAATTTTTCAATTTTCCTCGGTGGGTGAAGACTGCCAGGATAAGAAATATAAAGGTGAGAAAACCTTTCTTGATATTGGTGACCGAAACGTCATTAGAGAAGGTTGTACTCTAAACCGAGGTACAGTGCAGGATGCGGGTATCACTCGAGTGGGTAGCGATAACCTGCTTATGGCATACGTGCACATACCCCACGATTGCATAGTCGGGGATAACTGTATTTTGGCTAACAACGTTGCCCTTGCTGGTCATGTTCAGATTGGCGACTGGGCTATTCTTGGTGGTTATACATTGGTACACCAGTTCTGCAAAATAGGCGCCCACGCTTTTTGTGGAACCGGCAGTGTCGTATTAAAAGATGTTCCCGCCTACGTTACGGTTAATGGTAATAGTGCTTCGCCCCATGGAACCAACAGCGAAGGATTAAAGCGCCGTGGGTTTTCCGCCGATGCAATTGCAGCCATTAAGCGAGCCTACCGAATTACTTATCGAAACGGGTTGACGTTGGATAAAGCACTTGAAGAATTGGATGAGCTTGCAGCCACGCATCCTGAGGTGATTCCATTTATTGAGTCGCTACGTACTTCCACCCGTGGAATTGTTCGTTAATCCCTTAACACGAACGGATCCGGGAAAATCGATATGAGCAGGCCTCTTAGATTTGCCATAGTTGCTGGAGAAGCCTCCGGCGATATCCTTGGTGCGGGGCTGATAGAGGAGATTCTCAAACGTCACCCCGACGCGACCTTTGAAGGTATAGCAGGGCCTTTGATGCTCAGTAAAGGCGTCGAAGAACTTGCGCCAATGGAGCGTTTGTCGGTGATGGGCCTTGTGGAAGTACTGGGCCGGCTGCGGGAATTACTCAAACTGCGCAAAAGTTTAGTTAAGCATTGGACACAAAACCCGCCGGATATATTTATTGGAATCGATGCGCCGGAATTCAATTTGGGTCTTGAACGATCGCTTCATAAAGCGGGTGTCAAAACTGTGCACTACGTAAGCCCATCGGTTTGGGCATGGCGTAGCGGCCGTGCAAAAAAAATGAAGGGCACCATCGATCTGATGCTTACCCTGTTCCCTTTTGAAGCCAAATTTTATCAACGCCAGCAAATTCCTGTGCAGTTTGTTGGCCATCCTTTGGCAGATCAAATTCCATTTGAGACAGACCGTCCAGGTGCGCGCGCAGAGCTGGGAATATCTGAAAACGCCGAGGTTATTGCGTTGTTGCCCGGTAGTCGGGCCGGTGAGATAGAAAAACTCGGAACACTGTTCCTGGAAGTCGCTCACTGGTGTTTAGCGAAAAAACCTCATTTACAATTTGTACTGCCCTGCGTCAATTTGGAGCGCATGCAACAGGTAGAGGCGATACTTGAAGAACTTCCTTATTCATTGCCTGTTACTGTTCTCGATGGTGGCTCGAGGGAAGCTATGATTGCATCCAATGCAGTGTTAATGGCATCTGGCACCGCCGCATTAGAGGGTATGCTTCTAAAACGACCGATGGTAGTAGCCTACAAGCTATCGCCGATCAGCTTTTTTATTTTATCGAGAATGGTCAAAGTGGATCACGTATCCTTGCCTAATCTACTTGCTGAAACTGAGGTGGTTCCGGAACTTTTGCAAGACGATGCGACCGTCGAAAATGTTGGTAGTGCATTATTGATGCAGCTCGAAGAGAGTGATGAACAGCTCGATCGATTGCAACTATTTGAAGATCAGCATCAAGCGCTTCGAAAAGATGCAAGCGTCTGCGCCGCGGAAGCAGTTTTGAAGCTTCTAGAGCACTAATGTAACGACCATAAAACCGAAGGGAGCCGGGTTGAAAACACTCTATTGGCATGATTACGAAACCTTCGGTCTTGATCCGAAACTCGACAGGCCCAGCCAGTTCGCCGGTGTACGTACCAACGAAAATCTTGAGGTAATCGAAGATCCGCTGGTTTTATATTGTCAGCCTGCACTGGATTATCTTCCTACGCCGGAATCGGTTTTGATTACCGGTATTACCCCGCAAAACTGTGTAGATAAGGGTATTCCCGAACAACAGTTCGCAGCGAAGATTCATGAGCAGTTTTCACGCCCTGATACTTGCGTGGTTGGTTACAACAATATTCGCTTTGACGATGAATTCACTCGTTTTATGTTGTATCGAAACCTTTATGATCCCTATGAGCGCGAGTGGAAGAACGGTAATTCCCGATGGGATATTATTGATATGTTGCGGATGGCTCGAGCACTACGACCAGAAGGTATAATCTGGCCCAACTATGAGGACGGTACGCCGAGCTTCCGGTTGGAGGATTTGACCAGCGCGAATGGGCTCGACCACGATAACGCCCATGATGCGCTATCCGATGTGATGGCAACCATTGAGCTGGCAAAATTGTTAAGACAAGCTCAGCCGAAACTCTATAACTACCTGTATCAATTAAGGGACAAGCGCAAAGTCGCGGCGATGCTGACGGTGGATTACCAGACGGTATTGGTTCATACATCGTCAAAATACTCTTTGGCCCATGGTAAAACGGCGTTGGTGATGCCTTTGGCAATGCATCCAGTTAATAAAAATGGCGTCGTTGTTTATGATCTGAGCTTGGATCCTCAACCATTAATTGATCTGCCTGTTGACGAGATTAAGCACCGCCTATTTATGCCTCGAGAGTTGTTGCCTGAAGGGCAGCAACCAATCCCAATCAAAACAATTCATATCAATCGTTCACCCGCGGTTGCTCCGTTGTCTACTATGAGTATTGAAGCTTTCGAACGTTTAAAAATCGATCGTAAGCAAGCACAGCATCACTTCCAGATGTTGCAGAAAAATCTACAGGTACAGCAAAAAATAGTCGAAATATTTGCACCTGATGACGTTGATCGTAGTCCTGATGATGTTGATCAGCAGCTCTATACTGGTGGTTTCTGTAGTCGCCATGATAAATATCAGTTGCAGACAATTCGGGGTCTTAGGCCGGACCAGCATGGCGACTACCAGCCGGAGTTTGATGACCTTCGATATGAGGAACTGTATTTTCGCTATAGAGCAAGAAATTTTTCCGAAAGTCTAACTGGGCCAGAACAAAACAAGTGGTTGAATTTCTGTCGTGAAAAGCTCCTTAAAGGAAATGATGTTCATCTGGGTCTCGAATTTTATTTTCAAGAAATTAGCCGGTTAGAAAGCTCAAGTGCAACTGGATCACGGGAATCGCTGCTACTATACGAGTTAAATGAATATGCAAAGTCCGTAGAATCACGGATTTTTTCACGCTCCGGGTGAAGTAAAATAGACAATGGATTTAGCTTGCATATAATTGCATAAGCCTGAACAGGCTTTAAACCAGCATTATCGATAATGTCATAACAATAAGGATTGGATCATGATTAGAGTTCTGGTGGTAGGGGATCAATCTCCTGGTAGCGATGAGTTAAAGGTGATTGCTGAGCTACTCGATCAGAAAGGGCATGTAACAGCAGTTACATCAAAGCTGGATGGCCATTCGACGCAGATTAATGGGGGTTTTCCTGATCTTATTCTTGCTACAACCGATATCGACACACATCTAGTATCTGTAAAGAATAACGCCTACTTATCTGATACTCCGGTTGTAGCTATTGTTGATAATCTGGACTTGGCTGATGTGCTGCTAAAGCAGGGTGCTTATGACTTGGTTGAGAGACCCATAAACCCGATATTATTGGTTAAACGAATTGAAAATTGTGCGAAATCCCTGGAACTTGCTGCGCAATATGATGACGCCAAAAAACAGATGCGCGAAATGACGATGTTTGATTCCCTAACGGAGTTACTGAATCGTCGATATTTTTTAAGTCAGGCGCTGCGTGAGCTTGCACGTGCGTTACGTTTTGGTCACTCCTACTCGATGATCATTGTTGAACCAGATAATTTCAAACAAATAAATGATGAAAAAGGTTCAGATGCTGGTGACGATGTACTGAAGCATCTGGCTAATATTTGTGCGGATATGGCTCGGCAGATTGATATTGTAGGTCGATTTAGTGGTAGTGAATTTGTGATTTGTTGTGCCGAAACTGGTTCCGAGGGAGCACGTGTTGTAGCGGATAGAATCCTTGAAAAAGTAGAAAAATCAGTTATACCAACTCCATTAGGTGCAGTTGAATATAGTGTTAGCGTCGGCGTTTCTGAGCTCGGACCTCTGGAAATGGATATATCCCCTTTATTGAAGAGAGTAGATGTCGCATTAGCTGTATCTAAGGATCGCGGAGGAGATCAGGTTAGTGTTGAGCTGATTCCGGCCGATACCGATACCGATGGCGTGTAGTCTGTTGACTTACAACGCAGGTTTAAAAACAACTAACTAAAACAATAAAGGATCGAGAAAATGAGCCAAGGCCATATGGAAAGCGCGGAACCCTATGCTGTTGATGTTGTAGCGGGTAAAACATACTACTGGTGTGCATGCGGGTTGAGCAAGAAGCAGCCCTTTTGTGATGGGACTCACAAGGATACGGAATTTGTTCCTGCGACCTTTACAGTAGAGAAAGATAAAACCGTCTATCTTTGCGGTTGCCGCCGTTCAAATAAAGCCCCGTTTTGCGATGGAACCCACAAAGAGTTATAGCCGTTCGGTTCAGAGCAGGCCTATGTGGATTTATGCCAGCGGATATAGAGTGTACTGCTAATGAACAGTATTGTTGAAAATAGTGTGATCAGCGCACCTTCTAATTTGCTCGTTAAACTAAATAGCTCCAATATGCCTAGAGTGAAATAAACCAGTACAACAAAGCATAGCCAGGCATGGGTTCTGCCTGAACCCTGTATCAATCCCGGCATGAACATAAGTAGAGGGATTAGTTTGATGGCTAACATTGGCCATGGATATGTCCCACTGGGTTCAACAGTAGTAACAAAAAACCAGATAAGGGTAACGATTAACAGCAGATAGCTAATGGCGCTGCTGATTTTGCAGATCTGTGCCGGAAGACTCGATGTGCGCATCCCGCTACCCCAGTTCCACAGCTATTGTGGCGATTCGTTTACCCAATGCCTGGCATAGTTCAATCTCATCGGATGAAAGTGGTAAGTCATCATTAGGCCCCGCAAAGTGTGAAGCACCATAGGGACTGCCGCCAGTTGTTGTTTGCATTAAAGCATCTTCACTGTAGGGGATTCCGACAATCAACATGCCGTGATGCAGAAGTGGAACGATCATACTTAGCAGTGTGGCTTCCTGGCCACCATGTAGGCTCGACGCAGAGGTAAATACACCGGCAGGTTTCCCCACCAGAGCTCCGGTTGCCCATTCGCCACCGGTACCATCAATAAAATATTTCATGGCTGATGCCATATTGCCGAATCGGGTGGCGCTGCCCATAACTAAACCCGAACAGTGCTTCAGATCCTCCGCGCTGCAATAAATCGCCCCCGACGGGGGAATTTCTGGTGAAACTGCTTCGGTCACGGTTGATATCTGAGGAACGGTGCGTACTCGGGCTTCAATGCCTTCAGCCTGTTCAATACCGCGGGCAATCTGTAGTGCCATATCGAGAGTGGCACCAGTAGTGCTGTAATACAGCACCAATACATAAGGTTGATCGGCGCTTGAATTCATAAAATTTCTAGCACCTGCTCCGGTGGTCGTCCAAGGGCAGCTTTATCATTGACAACTACAATAGGTCTTTGTATCAGTTTTGGTGTTGCAACCATTGCATCGATTAGTTCGTCGTCACTCAATTTGGCATTTTTGAGGTTTTGTTCCTTATAGGCCGCTTCAGATGCGCGGATTAAGCCTCTGGGAGAAACATCCAGTTGGTCGAGGATTTGTTTGAGCTCTTCTTTTGTTAGTGGGTTTTCGAGGTAAAGCCTTATTTCGGGGGAGATGCCTTTGCCTTCCAGAAGTGCGAGGGTTTCTCGGGATTTTGAACAGCGAGGGTTGTGAAAAATAGTCACTGTAGTCATGTAGGCATGCTCCTGTAGAGGGTTTCGCCATGTGTTTGGTAATAGATCTTGTCTAGCAAGGTTAACCAGGGTTAACGGTATCTGGCAGGCCAAATAGAAAAAGGCTCGCTAAGATAGCGGAATATTTTTTGCCGCTATCTAGACCTATGGCTATCTAAATTTGTGCTGAATTCAGGCGGGCTAAAATATCACATAAAGAAGGTTAGAACATCACTCAGTTTTGTAGGGAGATTATTTGTAGCGGATGGGTTTCTGGCGCAATGTGTGTGGTAATTCTGTTCGACAGGGATGGGCTTCAGGGCGAGGCATTCAGAATACTAAATGCCGTTGTGGTCGAAACGGCAGGTTGCGCGGAAAAAATCGTCTCAATTATCCTCAAGTCGCAGTGCATCCCTAATCATGCGTCTCTTCTCGTGTTCTTCCATCGATAGCAGGTTTTTGAAAATAATTTTCAGTTGTTTGTTCATGGCATTTTTCGCCAGGTGCTCGTAGTGGGCGATCAAATGGTCATCAAAATCAATAGCAATTTGCAGTACTTCTGCAGTGTTCAGTTCAGAAAGGTTATCGGTTTTGGTCAAGGAAGCAGGCAACACCAAATCAGGTACAGCATCGAACCACGCTTCTAAAATTTGATCACTGGCATCGGATTCATATTTATCCAGTGCTCGCTCCAGGTTTCTCTCATGCCTGGCAATATAATCGCATAGCATTTTGAGTCGTTCCTGCTCTGTTTCTGCAGAGACCTGCTGGCAGAATAGCTGTAGCTGATGATGGAACGCTTTTGTATGTTCAATAATTTCTTTAGTTTGCTGGAAACGCATAAACCCAACCCTTATTTTTATTAGATGGTCGATTCAGAGTATATCTATAGATAGGGGGAATTCCGAATTTTTGTGAGGTTGATCGGCTACTTAACATATGTTCAACTGTTCCGGAATAAGCGGTATATCGTAATAGTCAGAGGGGGTTTATGGTTAAGGCAGTTCCAGCAGCGACGGTTGCACCATTACGTGATGGGCCGGATGGTCTTGAAGTTTTGCTATTGAGACGTAATGTAAATTTGGAATTTGTAGGCGGAGCCTGGGTTTTTCCAGGGGGCCGAATAGATCCTGAGGATTTTAAAAATCAGGCTGCTACCGAGCTGGACGCAGCACACTGCGCTGCCGTTAGAGAATGCCTTGAAGAAGCTGATCTTGAAATTGACGTACCTGACCTTGTTTGTATCTCCCACTGGACTACGCCTGAAGAAGCTCCTAAACGTTTCGCAACCTGGTTTTTTCTGGCATCTGCAAACTCCCACCGACAGGTTGTAGTGGATGGCGGTGAAATTCATGGTTATCAGTGGGTGACTCCATCGAAGGCTATTGAGCAATATCGTGCGGGTGAAATTCTTATCATCTTGCCGACTTACCGAACCCTGGAGCAGTTACTGGAGTTTTCGACGGTGGCCAAAGCCATAGAGGCGCACTCCGGCAAAGAACCGGAGATCGTGCCGGTTTCTGCTTCCACCATGGGGTTGCCTTAACCGGTACAAACGTGAATTTGACGATGTTTGAAGCAAGACCGCAGTGGGTCCAGTGGATCCGCAAAATTCCGGCTGTATCAGTCGCTGTATTCTTATTCGTGGTGATGTCTGGGGTATCGCAGGCATTGGAGCTGGCGGATCGTCATCTGCCTGTCGAACCACTTCCAACCATTCGTTTTAGCTCAGCCCTGAGCTATGCAGAATACATCACACAAGCCAGAGCGCTTATAACAGCCCGAAACCCTCAAGCGACTGAGATAATATCGGGCACAAAAGGTGCGACGGTTTTGGATGCAATAGCGCCTAAACAGTGGCCGCTTGGTAATGGCTGTGATCACCCAGAGCTAGGTATTTTACTGATCCATGGTTTATCGGATTCACCCTATTTAGTTAGGGATCTTGGTGATCGTTTTAATCGTAATTGTACATTGGTGCGTTCGGTACTATTACCTGGCCACAGCACTTTGCCGGGAGATTTGGGACAGGTAAGTTATCAAGACTGGATTGATGCAAGCAGTTGGGCGATGGAGAGTTTTTCGGGTCAGGTTCAGCAGCTAATAGTGGTTGGCTTCTCTACCGGCGCTACCCTTGCGATCGATTATGCCATCCGTAATCAAGACCGTGAAAACAATCTGGTATCCCTACTAAAAACCGGGAGTGGTGAGCCCCTTCAAGAAGATACAAGTCAGATAGCCGGCCTGGTGCTGCTTTCGCCAGCGATTTCTATAAATACCTCCGTGGCTTTTTTGGCGCGATGGATAAATGCATTAGGCGCGGTGTTTAACGAACGCTTGCGTTGGGCATCGGTTGCAGGGGACCTCGACTTTGCCAAATATGAGTCCTTTCATATGAATGCTGCGGCGCAGATCTATACCTTAACCAAAAGGCTGGGTTCTGTATTGGATATGAAGCATCCCGTTCCTGTGCCCGTATTTGTAGTGGCATCAGAGCAAGACACCACCATTGATACCCGTAAAACGATTCAGTTTTTCCACAATAGAACGGATCAACAAAGTGTCATGTTGCTTTACGCGAGCCAGGGTATTCAAACCAACGATAATCGGATTGAGGTGCGTAACAGCGCAAATACAGGTCATAACATTTTGAGTCAAAGCCATATTTCGATCCCGATTAGTCCAGCTAACCCCCATTACGGGAAGAACGGAGACTATGCTAATTGCCTTCATTACGCTTATAGTTCGCAATTTTACAGTTGTTTGGATCGGAATAACCCAGAGGTATTGTCCGGTGAGATTACTAAAAAAAACAGAGCGGAGGGTACATTGCGGCGTATCAGTTGGAACCCTGATTTCGAATATATGGTTGATCGTATAGATCAGTTTATTAACTCACTTAAGAGAAAAAAATAATGGTTGAAAAAAAATTACAGTCACTGGTTTCTAAGTTACATGACGAGACTAAAAAAGTGGAAGACCTCGATCAAGAGGCTGAACAGAAGCTTGAAACATTAATCCGGGATATGGAGCAGGAAATACAGAGTCCGGATCAGGCAGCGATAGGTATTCAAAATGTAATTGCTGAATTTGAAATTACTCATCCGAGGATATCCGCCATTCTTGAAGAGATTACTTTATTGCTAGGGAATATGGGAATCTGATGGCGATCGGTAGATTCAGGCCCAGAACCTAGACTCGACAAATGACTCTTTCAGCTCAGCCAGGGAATAAATCCGATCGCCCTCTCACGGGACGTGAAAAAATTTATCTGGTGATTTTTGGTACCGAAACGCCGATGGGGCGGTTGTTCGATGAAATACTGTTGGTGGCTATTTTAGTTAGCGTGTCAGTGGTGGTATTGGGAAGTATTTCAGCCCTTTCAAATGCCTACGGCCAATGGTTTTCTTCAATCGAATGGTTTTTTACCGTTATTTTTACGATTGAGTACGGACTACGGTTGTATTGCTCACCAAACCCGTTTCGGTACGCTCGTAGCTTTTTTGGTGTCGTTGATTTTGTGTCGATAATACCGACTTATGTTGCGTTCTTCTTTTTCCCGAGTGCAGAGTATTTATTGATTATCCGACTGCTCAGGATATTACGCATATTTCGAGTGTTGAAACTGATTCGCTATTTGCGAGAAGCTAATATCCTCGGCAGATCAATCTATAATTCCAGGCGCAAAATCCTGGTATTTTTCTTCTCAATTTTGGTGTTAGTGACTATTTATGGCGCGTTAATGTACGTGATTGAAGGGTCTGAACATGGATTTAGCAGTATTCCCAAAGGCATGTACTGGGCGATTGTTACCATCACAACGGTTGGCTATGGAGATATTGCACCTCAAACTGAGCTGGGACGAATGCTGGCAGCGCTTGTAATGCTTACGGGTTACGCCATTATCGCCGTACCTACCGGCATTATTACCTCTGAGCTTGTGGGTGAAATGCAGAAGGATAAAAATTTGCGGGTTTGCCCTAACTGTGATCGTTTGGGGCATGACAACGATGCGATTTATTGCAAACACTGCGGATCGCCGATGGAACAAAAATCTACGGGTTAAATGTCTCGAAACCTGTGGATTTGAAAATAAAAAAAGGCCACTTTAAAAGTGGCCTTTTTGGATTAGAGAGCCTCAGATCAAACGATCTTCGAGTCCATCTTACCCCAGTATCGATCCCGAACCAGACGTTTGTACATTTTCCCGTTTGGGTGGCGCGGTAACTCCGCGTCAAAATCTACCGACCGTGGACACTTCACATGGGATATGTGATCTTTACAGAACTGAATCAATTCCTCTGCAAATTCGTCGGTCGCATCCGCCATATCCATCGGTTGAACGACCGCTTTAACTTCTTCGCCAAAGTCTTCGTTGGGTACACCAATAACAGCTACGTCGGCCACCTTTGGATGGGTCACCAGATGGTTTTCAACCTCTTGAGGGTAGATATTTACGCCACCAGAGATGATCATAAATGCTTTACGATCAGTCAAATATAGATAGCCATCTTCATCTACACGACCCACATCACCGAGGGTGCTCCACTCCGGATTGTTTGGATGATAGGAGTCTTTGGTTTTCTCAGGGTCATTGTGATAAGCAAATGTCTGCCCACTTTCAAAGTAGATAGTACCAGCTTCGCCAACCGGAAGTTCATTGCCTTCGTCGTCGCAGATATGCATTCCGCCCATCGCGCTGATACCAACTGAACCTTTGTGGTCCATCCATTCCTCCGGGCCAATTGCGGTACTGCCATTGCCCTCTGAACCGCCGTAGTATTCATAGATGATCAATCCCCACCACTCCATCATCTGCTCTTTGATTTTTACAGGGCAGGGGGCTGCCGCGTGGATTGCGCACTGGTGTGAAGACAGGTCGTATTTATTGCGGGTCTCTTCAGGCATTTTCAGCATACGCACAAACATCGTTGGTACCCACTGGCTGTGGGTGACCTTGTGCTCTTCAATCAGTTTTAGTGACTCTTCGGCATCAAATTTACCCATGATAATAACGGTGCCACCCACCGCCAATATACAGCGCGAGTAACCCAAAGGCGCGGCGTGATAGAGCGGAGCAGGGGAGAGATAAACGGTATTTTCATCAAAGCCATAACGCGGTGGCAGCATTTCGGTCATTCGATTGAGGGTTGTAATGGAGCCACCGGGAAGCGGTTTCCGTACACCCTTGGGTCGACCGGTTGTACCGGAAGAATAGAGCATTTCAGTCCCAGCAGATTCATCCGCGAGGGGTTCAATTGATTGCGCTGCACAGGCTGCCTCAAGGCCTTCATAGCCAGGAATGGGATTATCGAGCATGAATTTGGCGGAAACGCCGGGCAGTTTATCTACCAGTTTTTCTGCCACGGCACGCATTTCAAGGCTGGTGACAAATGCCTTGGCACCACAATCCGCAACAATATAGTCCACTTCATCTTCAGTAAGTTTATTGCTGATAGGAGTGAAATAAAGGCCGGCTCTGTGGGCGGCAGCAGCGATAATATGGAACCATTTGTGATTTTCCATAAAGAAGGCCATGCCGTCGCCGGTTTGTAAGCCGGCTTCACGAAATACCCGGGAAAGCTGAATCGATTTATCGTTGAGTTCTTTGTAGCTGACACGCTCGCCGGTTTCAGCCATCACATAAGCGGTTTTATCCGGATTATTGGCGGCATGAATTGAAATATGCATCCTTACTTCTCCAACACATTGTTTAGGTTTGCATCAAAAACTTCACATTTTGCCGATTCCGTCCTTTTGCAGATACGGGTTATAGAACGGTGGTTAATGGAGTAATTCTGTAAGTGCTGGCAATGAGGCTTTTGATATTTATTGTTATTTTAAAGCCTAACCACCATATTCAAGCTGCTGACAAAATGCAATATCTGATAGGCTTTGAAATATGGAGCTCAGCCAGAGAAGGGTAAAAAAAAGACCACTTATAAAGTGGCCTTTTTTAATTCTAAAACATCAATTGGGGTTAGACGATTTTGGAGTCCATCTTGCCCCAGTACCTGTCACGAACCAGGCGCTTATACATTTTGCCGTTCGGGTGACGTGGTAACTCAGCATCAAAATCTACTGAACGTGGGCACTTCACATGGGAGATATGATCCTTGCAATACTGGATCAATTCCGCTGCAAATTCCTCGTTAGCATCCGCCATATCGACGGGTTGTATAACTGCTTTAACCTCTTCTCCGAAGTCTTCATTGGGCACACCAATGACTGCAACATCTGCAACTTTAGGGTGAGTCACCAGATGATTCTCAACTTCCTGTGGGTAGATATTGACACCACCGGAAATGATCATAAATGCCTTACGGTCGGTCAAATAAAGGTAGCCATCTTCATCAACACGACCTACGTCACCGAGGGTGCTCCAATCGGGATGTTCCGGGTGGTAGCTGCCAGCGGTTTTTCCAGTATCGTTGTGATAGGTGAATACCACGCCACTTTCAAAATAGATGGTGCCCGGTTCGCCTGCTGGAAGCTCTTTGCCGTCTTCGCCGCAAATATGGATTGCTCCACCCGCGGATCGGCCAACAGAACCTTTGTGCTCCAGCCAGTCAGCAGAGTCAATAATGGTTGTACCATTACCTTCTGAGCCAGCGTAATACTCATGGATGATAGGGCCCCACCATTCAATCATCTGCTCTTTGATTTTAATCGGGCAGGGTGCTGCAGCGTGGATGGCAACCTGATGCGAAGAAAGGTCGTATTTAGTGCGAAGCTCAACAGGCTCTTTAAGGAACCGGACGAACATGGTCGGTACCCATTGGCTGCAGGTTACTTTGTATTTTTCAATTAATCTCAACGCTTCATCAGTACCAAATTTGTCCATGATGATAACGGTACCGCCGACGGCCAAAATACAGCGTGAGTACCCTAGTGGTGCAGCGTGGTACAGCGGTGCAGGACATAGATATACGGAGCTTTCATCAAAACCGTAACGAGGCGGTATAGTGTCGGTTAATGGTGAAGGTGAGCCCAGTGGAGCTCCTGTAAGTGGGCGTCGTACGCCCTTGGGGCGTCCAGTGGTACCGGACGAGTAAAGCATTTCAGAACCACAGGTTTCATCCGCGAGGGGTTCAGTAGATTGTTTAGCGGTAACCTCTTCAAGTGACTGATACCCATCAATGGTTCCATCCAACATGAATTTGTGCGACACGCCAGGCATCAGACTGTTCATTTCAGCCGCTAGTTCTTTGTATTCAGCTGAGGTGATAAACAGTTTTGCACCGCAGTCCGCAACAATATAGTCCACTTCTTCAGCGGTCAGCTTATTACTGATGGGGGTGAAATAAAGCCCAGCACGGTGTGCCGCACAGGCGATAATATGGAAATATTTGTGGTTTTCCAGATAGAAGGCAATTGCATCACCAACTTGTAGGCCGCATTCTCGAAATAATCGAGACATCTGAATGGAGATATCGTTTAGCTCGCCAAAGGTAACGACTTCGCCAGTTGTTGCCATGATGTAGGCGGGTTTATCAGGGTTCTTTGCTGCGTGTATCGAAGGGTGCATCTAGTATCGCTCCATCTCTTCTAGTTGAACAACTACCCGTAGTTAGTGAAGGGTAATGCTTTGGATATTATAATTTTTGTCACGAAGGATGATATTCAAGTTACGAGATCAAAGCAATTTACAGGTGAACCTGTTGCGGAACTATTGAGCTTTGCTTTAGCGAGGGAGGGTGCTATGGGTTTAATGGTTTCCTTCAAAACCATTTTGTCGCCAGGCCTCATAGCTGAGAATAGCAACGGTATTGGACAGGTTAAGACTGCGGCTGTTTGGTTTCATAGGGATACGAAGAATATTGGCGCTATTTATTGTATTGAGTATTTCATCGGGCAGGCCGCGGGTTTCCGGTCCGAATATGAAGCTATCCCCTGATTGAAAATGAACTTCGCAATATCTCTTCTGGCCTTTTGTGCTGACGGCGAACAACCGGCTAGGCATTTCTGAGGTTAGGTACTGCTCAAAGTTTTTGTGGATTTTGATAGTAGCTGTTTCGTGATAATCAAGCCCGGCACGGCGCAACTGTTTATCGCTCAAATTGAAACCAAGGGGTTCTATCAGGTGTAACTGAAAACCATTATTGGAGCAAAGGCGGATGATATTACCGGTATTGGGTGGAATTTCCGGCTCAAACAGTACGATGTGAAACATGGTGGTTATGCTTAGTTTTTTTGGTTAGGGCTAGGGCGATGACTACTCACTGTCTTCATCGGAACCATCCTCTATATTATCCTTTGCTGATAAGCCAAGCTCTTTGATCTTTCTGGTGAGCGTATTGCGGCCCCAGCCTAGTAAATCCGACGCATCCCGTTTTCGACCGGCGGTTTGCTTGAGGGCACTTTCAATCATAACCCGCTCGAATTGAGGTAGCACAGTATCGAGCAGATCCTGCTTGCCCGCCGCCAGTTCACGCTCGACCCAAAGGCGTAGCGACTGCTGCCAGTTTTCGCCAATCGCTTCCTGATTGGTTTGTGTTTGTAATTCAGGAGGAAGATCGCTGATATGCACTTCTCGACCTGAGGCCATTACGGTGATCCAGCGGCATGTATTTTGTAGTTGCCGAACATTGCCGGGCCAGCTGAGGTTGCATAGGTACTCTTCAGTTTCTGGTTTGAGAACTTTAATCTCGACTTCAATCTCCTTTGCCGCACCTTGCAGAAAGTACTGGGTCAATTTAGGGATATCTTCCCGACGTTGTGCGAGTGTCGGTATATGTATGCGAATAACGTTAAGGCGATGGAACAGATCTTCTCTAAATCGACCCTGTTTGACCAGTTCTTCCAAATCCTGATGGGTTGCTGCAATGATACGGACATTGGCTTTTTTCGGGGTATGGCCGCCAACACGGTAAAATTCGTTGTCGGCCAGTACTCTTAATAAACGAGTTTGGGTTTCTGCTGGCATGTCGCCAATTTCATCGAGGAACAGTGTGCCACCATCGGCTTGTTCAAAACGCCCAACGCGGTGCTGATTAGCGCCGGTAAAAGCACCTTTTTCATGTCCAAAAAGTTCTGATTCGACTAAATCTTTGGGGATGGCTGCCATGTTGAGGGCGATAAATGGATTACTTTTTCTGGGGCTGTGTCGGTGCAGGGCCAGTGCAACCAGCTCTTTACCAGTGCCGGACTCACCGTTGATCAATACGGTAATATTGGATTTTGAAAGTCGGCCAATTGCCCGAAATACCTCCTGCATAGCTGGCGCTTCGCCAATGATCTCTTCATCCGGACTAATTACCGGGGTGTCATTGGTGTCCTGGTTTTCGCTGGCATGGGCCAGTGCGCGACTAACGATATTGGTCGCATCATCAATATCAAAGGGTTTTGGTAAGTATTCAAAAGCACCACCCTGGTAGGCTGAAACGGCACTGTCGAGATCCGAGTGCGCGGTCATAATAATGACCGGCAGGTTGGGGAAGTTCTGGTTGATTTTTGCTAGTAATCCCAGTCCATCGGTACCCGGCATACGGATATCGCTGAGCAATACGTCGGGTTTGTCGTGTTGTAGTTGCTCAAGCGCTGCATCGGCACTTTCAAAGCAGACTAGATCAAGCTCCGAGCTTTGTAGTGCTTTTTCTAATACCCAGCGAATCGATTTATCATCATCAATAATCCAGACCGTTTGTCGCATGTTGTATCTCTATATGGGGTTTGAAAGAAGTTTTGAAATTTTCATGGATGCCGTCTCAACAGCAATGACTATCTTTGGATAGGCAGGTGGATTGAGAAGCGTGTGTGTCCGGGCCTGCTATCACATTCAATCGAGCCGTGGTGCTGATTGATGATAGATCGGCTTAGCGGTAGCCCAAGGCCGGTACCATTTGCTCGGCCACTGATCATTGGGTAGAAGATGCTGTCGATCAGTTTTTCGTTGATGCCCGGACCATTATCGATCACCTCGATCAGGCAGGTTAGCCGGTTACGGGTGGTACCGATGGTAAATTGCCTTAACGTTCTTGTGCGTAGGGTGATTTCGGGGTTTAGTGATGGATCATCGCATCGCTCCAGTGACTCCATTGCATTACGAACGATATTCAAAATTGCCTGGATCAGCAGTTCTCGATCTGCTGTGACTTCAGGAATACTGGGGTCATAGTCGCGTATAAAATGAATTGGCTTTTGGGATTCCACTTCAACCAACAATCGCACGCGTTCGAGTACCTCGTGGATTGAAATAGGTCCCATATTGGGCAAATTATTGGGGCCGAGCATTCTATCCACTAAATTCCGTAACCTGTCGGCTTCCTCTATTATTACCTGGGTGTACTCTTTATCTTGCTCCGGCAACTGGCGCGCAAGTAGCTGGGCGGCACCACGAATGCCACCTAACGGGTTTTTAATTTCGTGCGCAAGACCGCGTATCAGGGTTTTATTGGCCTGGTTTGAAAACACCGACGCTTCCTCCCGAGCAATGCGCAGCAATCTATCAAGAGGCTGGATTTCCATCAGTAGCGCGGTTCCAGATGAGGATGCTATGGGTGTAACGGTATAGTCAACAGTGATGGTTTTATCATTCGTCAGGGTGATTTTTGTTCTTCGTTTGCTAAATGGGTTGTTAAAGGCGATCGCGTTGTTAAGTGCTTGGAGTGACTCTTCTGTTTCATGCATAACATTTGAAATAGCTGTACCCACCACGCGGTTGCCACTCACATCCAGTAGGTTTTCCGCCGCTGGGTTGATGTACTGAAGCTCTAAGTCTGAACTAAGCAGCAGTACTGAGGTAGAAAGGTCTTCAAGGATCAGCTGGTAAATTTCAGCAGTATTCATAGGGGGCCCCCAATGCGTATTATTATCAATTAAGCAAAAATCGAACCAATGGTGTTTGATCCGTGGAGCGCACGAAATTTAAGCAATCTGCGGGTTTTAGAAGAGAGTAAGCCTCATAGTTGCGCAATCATAGAGGCAATTATTTGCAAGGTCTTAATTATTGCACAGGTTTGGTGCGCTGCGGCGTGTGGTTGGCACCAGGGGTGAAGAGAGTTAATGAAGGATGGAATGTTGTTTGACGTGCACCTGGACTGGAGAGCTGGTTTTTATAATGGAGTTATCAGAGGTATCGATAATTTGTACGCTGAGTTGATGCGTTCCCCGATATATTTCAGTGAGCTCGAAGTCGGTTTCCTGCTGAGGTTCTGAAACAGTAGCACCGTCAATTAAAACCTGGATCCGGTGGTTTTCCTGGAGTGGTGGAGCAATAGATACTGAGATCGACAGATTACCGGAAGTGTTACGAATAACCTGATCTTTCGATGGAGACTGAATCAACAGAGTACTGTAATTCACTGGTTGATGGGTTTGTGCAGGTGCTGCTTCAAATGATTCCTCGGTGTTTGCCTTCGGAAAACTATGGGTCTCCAGGGGAGGAAGCACAATAGGTTTGGAGCTTTTTGTTTTGATGTCGCTGAACACGGGCGTACCCGCTTTGTTGGTGGATTTATAAATTTCTGAAGATGCAAGAGTTGAGAAAGCGAGGGTGCCTATCAAGGTAGCCACCGCGAGTGGGCGTCTCCAGCAAATTTGGTGTAGAGGTCGGTCAAAAATCTGTTTCTTGATTTTCATGGTTCTAACTCAACTCATAGTTGTTTGTTCAGGCACATATAAATTTTAGTGGTTTGAGTCTGGGATGCAATCACGAGGCTTTATGTGCTATTTGACCCAGTCCGCATAAAACGATTTATTAGCGGGCGCAACGCATATCAAGCTTAACCAAATTGATCGATTAGGTGGTGCGGATTCGTTAAAATATTTTTGTCGAGCAAACTAGGGCAATGGAAGCGAGTTGCTCTTTTTTTCGGAACGCCGGTAGACGAAGGTCTACCCATTGGGTCAGTTTATTTTATGGCCGTTGGAACGCTTTCGGGTATGCTGCCGAGCCCCAGTGCAATGGTTTGCTCTGAGAAATGCCACATAAAATGACTGCACAGGCAATGTTATAGCGCCGCATAGATCTGAAATACGATCTGGACAGAAGTTGACGATTTGAGCTATGAAGGCCGTGAAAAGAGTTACTTATCTTCGTGTATCGCTTCGATGCTTAATGTAATAATTCGTCCGGATTGCTCACTGCCGAGCAACTTATGGCCATTGATTCGGCACCAGGCTGGAATATCACTTAAAACGCCGGGATCAGTGCAGGTAACCTCCAGAATATCCCCTGATTCGAGGCCAGCGATTTTGTCCTGGGTTTTAATCACCGGCATAGGACAGAGCAGGTTTTCTGCGTTTAATTGGTGGGTGCTCATATGTACCAGCTTTGGGGGATATCGGTTGGTATGATCGGTTCAACTTCCAAAATTTTAGATTGGCCATCGGGAAATGTTGCTTTGACCTGTACGTTGGTTTCTTGCTTGCCCTGGCTAAAGCGTGCGGCGATTCGAGCGGCTAATTCAATATCATCCGCATCGGGCTCGCCGTCAATCAAGGTTAGCGGCCCATTGTGATTGACGGTGCGTAGATGGAGGAATTGCTTCCGGTAACCCTCAAGGAAGTTGTTTTCTCCCTCTTCGCGGCTAACGATCATCTTGAAGTTTGGTGAGGGTCGAATATGGCGGCCAATTTTTAACAACATGATGTCATCCAGTTCGTAGCGTTTTTCACCACGAAACTGCCAAAGGTCAGCAAGTTTTTTCGAGTAAGCCTCATCGGTCAGAAAACAACAGCCACCAGCGGGTTGGGCAAACTCTTCAAATCCAAGTTGGCTAGCTAGCTCAATTTGAGGTTTACGATTGCGGCCACTAAAGCCGTGGAGTTGCTCGCGGTTGATCCAGCCCTCTCGTTCCGGAAGCGTTGCGGGGAGGTTTTGCGCACAAAGCGGTCGCAGTAAACGGTCGTCAGCACCAGATTCTCTGGCGATGATAGGCATGGTTTCCTTGCGTTGTGATTTTGGTCGTTGACCAATCACCTCGCCGGTAATAATAAAATCAAAGCCATTGTCGTTGGCCCAGTCCAGCGCTTTTTGTACCATAAAAATTTTGCAGTCAAGGCATGGATTAAGGTGTGCGCCGTAACCATGTTTCGGGTTGATCACAATATCTTTGTATTCTTCTGATATATCGATGATATGGAGTTTCATCGATAGCTGTTCAGCGCTCCACAGGGCGTTGTTGCGCTTGGGCTTTGCCTTGTCTTTCTTGCGGATTGCATGGGTGTGGCCTTCTACACAGAAACCGGTGTAAAAGTTGATGCCTTCAACGTGAATGCCCTGATTTTGAATAACTCTGGCGGCCAGAAGAGAATCCAGGCCGCCGGAAATCAGCGCGACTGCTTTGCGTGTGGTCATAATAAGAGAGGTCTAATTAGCTCGGCTCAACTTGAGCCTAAGTAAGGTGAATAACAACGCCGATTGTAACAGAAAGCGTACATCTGTACGTATTAGACGAGGGTGTTTTACCGGATTTGTGTGCTACCTGCGTCCCGAACAAATTGGCCCGGCCAGCGCGTATTTCGCGTATTGCTTGGGATGATTAGTCGAGGTTCAAAATTTGTACTAAATAGATGTATAATTTGCGGTATTCTAAAAAAGTGTCAGTATTTTATACAAATTGGTCGGCTGTTTGGGGTTGGTTGTGTTTAACATGTTGATTGTAAAGGAATAAGTTATTTTGGCGTAGTTTTTGCAATTATCCACTTATAGTTATAGATCGGCGTACCACGGGTTCGCGGATTAACAATTTATTGAGCGAGATTAAAATGAGTGACAAATTTCCAAGCCAGAATGATAAGCAAGATGAACAAAAAAGTGCTGTGAATCAGGCTGTAGATGTGCCTGAATCCGCACATAACTCCTCACGCAGAAGTTTTGCTAAGGCAGGTGTTGTTGCTCCAATTGTGTTGAGTGTGGGTGCTCGTCCCGCGTTTGCCAATATGTGTAGTGTATCCGGTGGTGGTAGCCCCGGTTCGGGACAAATAGAAATAACCTGTTCTGGTAAGACACCTGGCTACTGGAAAACACACCCGGAAGCGTGGTCGTCTGTTGTTGAGGCAGGTGGCGAAGATATAGCAGGTATTGAGTCACTGAGTACAGGTGCTTGTTCCCCTACCGACCAAGGTTCTAGCAAATCAAACTGTAAAGTTTGGCTTAATGATGGTACAAAATTTGGAGACGTATTCTCTGGCGGAGATAGCTTGGTGAGTAACGCTAAGCCAGGCATAGTTACGCCCACTACCGTCAATGGAGTGACCAGCTATGAGGCCACAAAAGCGGGTGATTATTATGTGCTTGCTGGAGCAACCGATACTCGTATGAGTATGATGCAGGTGCTTTGGTTGGAAAAAAACCATAGCCTTAAGGGTACTGTTTCAGTTCAGTATGCATTTCACTTGGTTGCTGCCTTTCTAAATGCACTTGAAGACCCTGAGGGTTATGGTTACAACGGTCTAGGGATTATCACGTTGCATGAGAGTGCGATGGCTGGTTTCCCGATTCCTCCAGGAATTACTGACCTTGAACATTTGAAGGACGTTCTGGACTATATGAATAATCGATCAGAGGGAGGCTTTCAAGGGCCAGTGCCTTTCCCATTCTCTGGTACCCCTTAATTATGGCGCCAACGAATATCTCTTGGTGTCGTTCAGATCAATTCGATTGGAATTCCAGGCAGTGGGCTGATGGCTCACTGCTCTATAATAAAAATTCAGGTGATACTCATTATCTGGATCCGTTATCGATGCGAATTTTAGAGTTGTTAGAAACGAACCGTTTTAGTGTTGAGGAAATCCGAGGTGACTTGGTGAGTCAACCCGAAGAGGCTATAGTGATACCGCATAGCAAGTTTGCACTGGAAACCATAATTGCAGACTTGGAGCGTATTGGTTTAATTGAAGTTTCTTCTTGAATATATCTGCAGTTACAGAAAATCAGCTCTCTAAACGATTAAGCGGCCCGGGCCTCATTATTCAGGCGGGTCCCTTCGTTACGCGTCTCCATTCTTCAATTCTGCATTTGGTTAAAGGTATTCACGGCCTTTATGCCGATTATCCTATTATTGATGAAGATCTATTTGTGGATTTTCACGTCCAGGTTAATCCCCCCGTCGGGCTTCGTCGCCGGTTTCGGCCGCAGGCACGTTTCCGGTTTGATAATTACAAACCCTTTACACCTCTTCCCATTGATCAGGCGATGCCGATTTTTGAATGGGGACTCAACTGGTGTATAGCCAATTACGCTCATCAGTACCTGATTATTCATTCTGCCGTTGTTGAACGAAATGGCGTTTCTATCATATTTCCAGCCCCCCCTGGTTCCGGCAAGAGTACGCTATGCGCAGGGTTGGTATCTAAAGGATGGCGATTGTTGTCTGATGAGATGGCATTGGTAGATCGTAATGACCAGCAATTAGTGCCGGTACCAAGGCCGGTAAGCCTCAAAAACCAATCGATCGATATTATTCGAAATTACGCACCCGATCAGTATGTGGGAAGCTCCACTGAGGGCACTACAAAAGGTACCATTGCGCATATGGCGGTACCTGGGAGTTCTATTCTGCGTCAGCATGAAAAAGTTAAACCGGGTTTGATTGTATTCCCGAAATATATCGCTGGCGCTGAGCCAGCCCTGCAATCAATGCCAAAACCCCTGGCGGGTATTCGACTTATTGAAAACTGTTTCAACTATCATGTGCTCGGGGAAGAGGGCTTTAATATGATTGCCGGGCTGGTTGATACCAGTAAGTGTTTCGAATTTAGCTATTCACAACTGGACGATGCACTGCAAATCTTTAATGAGTTATCCGAGCAATGAACCAGGACTCAGGATTGCGCGGCTATCCGCTTTTACTTCATGTGTTGGTGAACCCGAATGCGGTGAGTGGTCTTGGCGTAACCCAATGGAATGATTTGATTCGGCTGGCACGGGTAGCCGATCTGTTGGCTAATCTATACGCTACATTTGAGCAACTTGACCTGTTAAAAACGATTCCCGCAAAACCTTTACTGCACCTTGAATCCGCTCATACCCTGACCAATAAGCATGAGCACACCATCGGCTGGGAAGTGATACAAATTAACGAAGCACTCGGGAAGCTCGAGTGTCCCGTGGTTTTATTGAAGGGTGCTGGTTATCTGTTACAGGGGCTGAATGCCTCGAAGGGGCGGGTGTTTCACGATGTGGATGCTATGGTTCCGAAGGCTCGTATTGATGAAGCTGAATTCGAGTTGAAAGATAACGGCTGGTTAGGGGTTAAGCAGGATCCCTACGATCAGCGCTACTACAGAGAGTGGATGCATGAACTGCCGCCTATGAGTCATTATTCGCGAGGAGTCACGCTTGATCTCCATCACACCATTATGCCACCCACGGCTGCTTTGAAGCCGGATGCTGCCAAGCTTTTTGAGAGTGTTATTCCGGTGGATAATCATCCTGGATTGTTTACCCTTAACCCGGTTGATATGGTGCTTCATAGCGCGACCCACCTTTTTTACGATGATGAAATAGGCCGTGGTATGCGGGATTTGGTCGACCTGCATCATTTGATGACCGAGTTTTCTACACAGCCAGATTTTTGGTCAGATTTACTGAAAAGATCGCTTGAGTTGGACCTCGACTATCCCTTAGCCTGTGCGCTTAAATATTGTCAGCGGCTGCTAAAAACCGATATACCTGAAAATATTTATAGAGAAGCAAAACAACAGCTTCGTTTTCCGGGTTGGGTTATGGAGCAGCTATTCCTGCAGGGGTTAAAACCCGAGCATGAAATTTGTGACAATTGGAAGTCCCGCAGTGCTCGTTTTGCTTTGTATGTTCGTTCACACTATTTACGTATGCCGCTGTATCTATTAATTCCCCACCTGATACGTAAGGCGTTTCATGAAGATGTAATAGAACCTATAGAAAACCCCAAACCGCTGGGTTAGGAGTGCCGATTCGCCCGTGTTAACAATAAAAGGCCTTGATCACCTGGTACTCTGCTCCAGTGAACCTGCAGGGTTGGTGGATTTCTATTGCTCAGTTTTAGGTTGCACGGTGGAACGTGAGCAGACGAATATAGGCTTGGTTCAATTGCGTGCGGGTGACTCACTTATTGATATTCTTGCGGTTGATGATGGACTGGAATCCAATGCAGGTCGCACTAACCTGGATCATTTTTGCCTTCGGATTGAGCCTTTTAATGAGACAGAGATTCGTGAGCATTTATCCCGACACGATGTAGAGGGTAGCGAGCTGAAAAGGGTCTATGGGGCACAGGGTATCGGGCCAGCAATCTATATTAAAGACCCCGAGGGTAATGTGATTGAGTTGAAGGGGCCTTCAGAATAGCGGGTAGCGCTCATAGGCGATAAGCGCCCATACCAATCCCGCCAGGCACATTGTGATGAATACTGCAGCTGAGGCAATATCCTTAGCACGACCTGAAAGTTCATGACGCTCAGGCCCAATACGGTCAACCGTGGATTCGACGGAGCTATTCAGTAGCTCAACAATCAGCAATAGCATCAGGCTACCAATCAGTAGACCTCTTTCTACTGCATTTTCCCCAAGCCATAAACCGAGCGGGAGCGCGAGCAACAGGATGCAACTTTCTATTCGGAATGCTTCTTCGTTTTTCCACGCGGCAATCAAACCTGCCCAGGAATTGAAGTAAGCGGCCTTGAGTCTCGCTATGCCCGTAAGGTTTTGTCCAGCCATAATTATCCCTTTGTTATTCGCTGTTAACCGGTAGTTTTCGGTTTGTAATCACAAAGGTCCGCGATCTGACACTCGTAGCAACGTGGTCTGCGAGCGGTGCAAATATAGCGACCATGCAGAATAAGCCAATGGTGTGCATCAACCATAAATTCACTCGGAATGCGCTTAACCAATTTTCTTTCTACTTCGAGTACAGTTTTCCCGGGGGCAATGCCAGTGCGATTGGATACACGGAAAATATGGGTGTCCACCGCCATGGTAGGGTGACCAAATGCGGTATTGAGAACCACGTTGGCGGTTTTTCTACCGACTCCGGGTAGCGCCTCAAGTGCGTTACGGTCATCGGGTACGACGGAGTCATGCTCGGCAACTAAAATATGGCAGGTTTTGAGGATGTTTTCTGCCTTGGTGTTGTAGAGACCGATGGTTTGCACCATCTTTTTAAGCTTATCAATTCCCAGATCAATAATCGCTTGGGGCGTATTGGCGATGGGGTAGAGTTTGGCGGTGGCCTTATTAACCCCAACATCAGTTGCTTGAGCAGAAAGAATCACCGAAATTAAGAGCTCAAATGTGCTGCTATAAACCAGTTCGGTTTTTGGGTGTGGATTCGCATCCCTAAAGCGCCCAAATATTAGCCGTCTTTTCTCTTGATTCACGCTTTCTCTTCGGGCGCTGGAGTTTCGATGAAGTGGGGTTGGACGGTGGCAAGCAGGCCTTTAAAGCATTTGGGTGAACCGCAGATAATATTGCCGGATTCGTAAAAATTTGAACCTCCTCTAAAGTCAGAAACTAGTCCGCCCGCTTCCAGTACCAATAGGGCGCCCGCGGCAATATCCCACTGCTTTAGTCCCATCTCCCAATAGCCATCGTATCGGCCGGCCGCTACATAAGCCAAATCCAGTGCCGCTGAGCCATTGCGGCGAATACCGGCGGGTTCCGAGGATAATTTTTTGAAGATCGCCATGTGGTCATCAAGGTGCTTGGTTTGATGTGGCTTAAAGGGGAAGCCTGTGGCCAGTAGTGCGCCGTCCAGGCTGGCTTTTTTGCTGACGCGAATTCGTCTACCGTTTAGTTGCGCGCCATCACCACGTGAGGCAACGAACTCTTCGTTGCGTATGGGGTCGATGATGACCGCATGCTCCATCCGGCCATTGCGAAGGCAGCCAACAGACACACAAAAATGTGGCAAGCCGTGAATAAAATTGGTGGTCCCATCTAATGGATCGATAACCCACACATATTCTTCCTGTCCCGCTTTATCCGCTCGAGAACCGGGGATAAAACCGGACTCTTCACCTAAAATGGCATGTTCAGGGTAGGTGCGTTGTAGCTCCGATATAACTATTCGTTCAGCGGCATGATCTACTTCGGTTACAAAGTCATTTACGCCTTTAGAGCTGACTTCGATGCGATCGAGCTGTCCCACGGATCGAGAGATGTGGGTGGCGGCCTTACGTGCTGCCCGCAGGGCAATATTTAACATCGGTTGCATGATTTGGATTTCTTCAACTGTAGAGGTGAGCAGGACCGCGCATGATAACAAAAATGTTAGCCGGTCGTTCGATTGCGGTTAGCTTATTTTTGGTGCTGGAATTAAAAATCGCGTATTGGGATAAAGTAATCTGTTAACATTCGCCCCCAAAAATTGGGCCAGGTTGAGAGCAGGCAGTTAAAGATGGGTGATAATGGTTTTTTACAACGCATACGTATTGTTTTGGTAGGCACTAGTCATCCAGGCAATATCGGCGCCTCAGCTAGAGCAATGAAAAACATGGGGCTGAGCCAGCTGGTTCTCGTGAATCCTTTGGAGTTTCCTAGTGATCAGGCGGTTTGGCGCGCGGTTGGCGCTGCTGACTTGCTCGAAAAAGCCCAGGTAGTTTCAACTCTGGACGAAGCAGTTGCTGATTGTTCGTTGGTAGTTGGCACCAGTGCTCGAGGACGTCGCATTCCCTGGCCAGTTTTTGAGCCGCGGCGCTGCGCGGAAGTGATTGCTAAGGAGCCAGAAAGTAGTTCCATTGCGGTGGTTTTTGGTGGCGAAAAAATGGGGCTCTCGAACGATGACCTGCACCGTTGCAATTATCATCTGACTATTCCAGTGAACCCTGAATACAGCTCACTGAATCTTGGTGCCGCAGTACAGGTGGTCTGTTACGAGTTGCGCATGAAGCAACTTGAGTTGTTGAAGTCAGAACCTGCTGATGAGATGGATGGGTGGGATAGTGAGTTTTGTCGCGCTGATCAGATGGAACACTTTTACGAGCACCTCGAACAAACCATGATTGATGTCGATTTCCATGATCCAGATAATCCTCGTCAATTGATGACACGACTGCGGCGGTTATTCAGTCGCACACGACTGGATAAGATGGAGCTCAGCATCCTGCGCGGTATATTAACCAATACCCAAAGAAACGCCTCTATCCGGTCTTCGCAGCCTAAGGGTGAGTCTAAAAACATATAGTCACTAATTGTTATTATATTTAGGTGGCTATACAGGCGAAAAATTATGTTTGAAAAAATAAAAGAAGATATTCAGTCGGTATTTGATCGAGACCCCGCGGCTCGAAACAGCTTTGATGTGCTGACTCTTTACCCTGGTTTACACGCGATTTGGCTGCATAGGCTTAGTCATCGGTTGTGGAATAGCGGTTTGAAATGGCTGGCCCGCCTGGTATCCAATATTGGGCGAGCACTTACCGGAATTGAAATTCACCCCGGTGCGAAGATTGGTCGTCGATTTTTTATCGATCATGGAGTCGGCGTGGTGATTGGTGAAACTGCTGAGATTGGCGACAATTGCACGATCTACCATGGCGTAACCCTGGGTGGAACCAGCTGGGATGCAGGAAAACGTCATCCGACATTAGAGGATGATGTAGTGGTAGGGGCGGGTGCCAAAATTCTTGGTCCTATCACCATTGCACGAGGCGCCAAGGTTGGCTCAAACGCAGTGGTTACCAAAAACGCACCGCCGGAATCAACGGTAGTGGGTATTCCCGGTCGAGTGATTATTAAAACCGTTGAAGAGGCTTCTGAAAGTCGTAAAGCATTGAACGAGAAATATGGTTTCAATGCTTATGGGGTTGGAAATGAAGCGGAAGACCCTGTGGCTCGCTCGGTTCATGCCATTCTTGATCACCTGCACGCGGTTGATACAAAAGTAGAAGCGATGTGTAAAGCGCTTTCCGAAATGGGGAATGACTATTGTGCAGAGGCGTTGCCAGAGCTGGAAGATCACCTGATTGAGCTTGGTGAAAAAACAGAATCTAATACTTGAGTTTTTTGGTCAGGTATTCGATAATCTGCCTATATTCAACAGCAACTCGTTGGGATTCACATGCGTTTAACCACAAAAGGCCGATATGCCGTATCTTCGATGCTGGATTTGGCGATAAATGGTGAGAGCGGGCCGGTCAGTTTGGCAGCGATTTCGAAACGTCAGGAAATATCTTTGTCTTACCTTGAGCAACTGTTTTCCAAACTGAGGCGTGCGGATCTGGTTTCCAGCGTACGTGGTCCCGGTGGCGGGTACCGACTAAGCCGAGAGGGTGCAGATATTCATGTAGCCTCGGTTATCGATGCGGTGAATGAATCGATTGATGCTACCCAATGTGGCGGCAAAGGCGGCTGCCAAAACGGGCACAATTGCCTGACACATTACCTGTGGTGTGATCTTAGCGATCAAATTCATGATTTTTTGTCAGGCATCTCTTTGGCTGATCTGATCCGTGAGCGAGAGGTTCAAAAGGTTGCGCAACGGCAGAACCAAATGGCAAGTGGTTCAGATGAAATTGAGGCTTTGCGTTTTGATGATAATGATACGCGGTCGTCCCGGCTGCAGCCATAATAGTCTGTGAGACGCCTGCAATAACACGAACCAAAGCTACGAACAGAAACCGTAAAACATGTAAATGCCCATAAGGGCAGTTATCTGGAGTAAACAGACATGCAGTTACCTATTTATTTTGACTATTCAGCTACCACCCCGGTGGATCCTCGGGTCGCTAAATTAATGGGTGAATGTCTGACCCTGGATGGCCAGTTTGGTAACCCTGCATCACGCTCTCACCGTTTTGGCTGGCAGGCTGATCAGCTTATCGAGGGAGCACGCAAACAGGTAGCAGACTTGGTGAATTGTGACCCCCGTGAAATCGTCTGGACCTCTGGTGCAACCGAATCCGATAACCTTGCTATAAAGGGTGTGGCTCACTTTTACAAAAAACGGGGTAAGCACATCATTACCTCCAAGATCGAGCATAAAGCGGTGCTTGATAGCTGTCGTCATCTGGAATCTGAGGGTTATGACGTCACTTATCTTGATCCTGAAAAAAATGGACTGATAACACCTGAATCGATCGCCGATGCGATTCGCGAAGACACCACCTTGGTTTCGATCATGCACGTCAATAATGAAATTGGCACTATCAACGACATTGCAGCGATCGGCGAAATAACGCGGGCAAACAAAATATTGTTTCATGTTGATGCTGCTCAAAGTGCGGGCAAGGTAGAGATTGATCTTGAAAAAATGAAAGTCGACCTGATGTCTTTTTCCGCCCATAAAATATATGGCCCTAAGGGCGTGGGAGCACTCTTCGTCAGGCGTAAGCCCCGAGTTCGACTGGAAGCGCAAATGCATGGTGGTGGACACGAACGCGGAATGCGCTCTGGCACCCTCGCAACCCATCAGATTGCTGGTATGGGTGAAGCATTCCGAATTGCTGGTGAAGAGATGCAAAAAGACAATGCACACCTTGCTGCGCTTAGGGATCGTTTTTGGGCCGCTATTGAAGACATCGAAGAGGTCTACCTGAACGGCGCTGCGGATCAGCGAGTCCCAGGGAATATGAATGTCAGCTTTAACTTTGTTGAGGGTGAATCTCTAATGATGTCGTTAAAAGATCTGGCGGTGTCCTCAGGCTCAGCCTGTACATCCGCAAGTCTGGAACCCTCATATGTATTGCGGGCTTTAGGGTTAAATGATGAGATGGCCCATAGCTCGATCCGCTTTACGATGGGACGTTTCACCACTGAAGAAGAAATTGATTACGCGGTAGCTCAAGTGCGCGAAGCGGTTACTAAACTACGTGAGCTTTCGCCGCTTTGGGATATGTTTAAAGACGGTGTTGATCTTGAAAAAGTTGAGTGGGCTGCACATTAACTCATTAATAACGTTTGTTTATAAACGAATTAGATAGTTGGGCCTAGCAGGCCGGAGGAAACGATATGGCTTACAGTGATAAAGTAATTGATCATTATGAGAATCCACGAAACGTTGGAAAAATGGACGTTGAAGACAAAAGTGTAGGCACTGGAATGGTCGGTGCGCCGGCATGTGGTGATGTGATGCGGCTGCAAATCAAAGTAGATGATCAAGGGGTCATTGAGGATGCCAAGTTTAAGACTTACGGCTGTGGTTCTGCTATAGCGTCCAGCTCATTGCTCACCGAATGGGTCAAGGGCAAGTCACTAGAGGAAGCGGGGCAGATCAAAAACACCGAAATAGCAGAAGAGCTAGCATTACCCCCCGTCAAGGTTCATTGCTCTGTACTGGCTGAAGATGCCATTAAAGCTGCGATTAATGATCTGCGTGACAAAAACCAGAGTTCGTAAACTCAGTTTAACAATTAGGCCCTTAAATCATTAGTAGTATTGAATAATGCATATTTCAGTTACTGAACCCGCAGCGCACCATATTGAAAACCAACTTCAGAAACGTGGTGGAGGTATGGGCATTCGCGTTGGTGTACGTACATCAGGCTGTTCTGGTCATGCATACGTGCTCGAATTTGTTGATTCTACCGAACCAGATGATCGGGTTTTTGAAGAGTTTGGCGTTAAAATTGTCATTGATCCCAAAAGCCTGGTGTACCTTGATGGAACCGAGCTGGACTTCGTTAAGGAAGGCTTAAATGAGGGCTTTCAGTTCAATAATCCGAATGTGAAGGATGAGTGTGGTTGTGGCGAAAGCTTTACTTTTTAATGCGCATGCCACTACTGAATAGCTGGTTTGTTGTCGATTTTTAACCTACACCGATTTATCCGCCCCAACACCCTATAATCCCACCCTACTGGCATCGCCGTTGACTTATTCATTTCAGGTGAAATCGTGAATAATGCTGATAACTATTTCAAGCTATTTGGGATTGAGCCTGGATTTGAGCTTGATCAATCCGCGCTGCTTAACCAGTATCGTGTCCTTCAGAAGCAACTGCATCCTGACCGTTTTGTGCAGGCTGATGACCACCAAAAGCTCTTGGCAGTGCAAAATACCGCGCTGGTAAATGAAGCTTATCAAACTTTGAAAGACCCCACTTCCCGTGCCGAATACCTATTGCTGCAGGCGGGTAAAGAGACCCCTAACGATACAACCATTCAAGACTCGGTTTTCCTGATTAGCCAAATGGAACTCCGGGAAAATATGGCTGATATAGCTGAGGGCAGTTGTCCTGAAGCGCAGCTGGAGAAGTTGCGAGCTGAGGTAGATCAGCTCAGCGACGATATTAAAGAAGAGTTTGTACAACACTTGAATAAAGGCTGCGAGGCTGAGTTAAAACAGGCGGTTTCGTGTGTTCAAAAACTTAAGTTTTACGATAAGCTGGTAGCCGAATTAAATCACCTTGAAGAACAACTATTTGATTAGAGAGATTCCTGGGGTTGTTGCAATTCCCAGACACTATTTTTAATGGCCCTATTACAAATTTCAGAACCAGGACAGCCAGTAGAGCATGAACACCGCATCGCGGTGGGTATTGATCTTGGCACAACCCATTCACTTGTTGCCATCGTGGTGAATGGTGAGCCTCAAACATTGACAGATTCGGAGAATCGACCGCTGCTACCATCGGTTGTGCATTTCTCCGAAAATAGGGTGGTTGAGGTTGGTTACCAGGCTCAGCAGAAATTAACCTCGGATCCTTTAAATACCATTGCCTCGGTTAAGCGTTTGTTGGGTAAAAATATGGCTGAGCTGCAAGAGCAGCGCACACCATACGCGCTGTCTACCAGCGAAAGTGGGTCACCACTTATTCGTACCATTGCGGGGGACAAAAGCCCTGTCGAAATATCCGCCGAAATTCTAAAGCAGCTCGGTACTCGCGCCGAACAAAACCTAGGTGACAAACTCGAAGGTGCGGTTATCACCGTTCCCGCTTATTTTGACGACGCTCAGCGTCAGGCCACTAAAGACGCTGCCCAAATTGCGGGCATTCCACTACTTAGATTACTTAACGAGCCTACCGCGGCGGCGGTGGCCTATGGCCTGGATCAGGGTGCAGAGGGGTCGATAGCGGTTTATGATCTTGGCGGTGGAACCTTTGATATTTCCATTTTAAGCCTTGAAAAGGGTGTTTTTCAGGTGCTCTCTACTGGGGGCGATTCTGCATTGGGCGGTGACGATTTCGATCACCTGTTGAGTGAGTGGGTGTTGCAGGAAAGTGGTTACGAGTTGCCCCTCACGCCCCAGCAATCCCGTGTATTATTGCAGGTTTCTCGTAATGCCAAAGAACAGTTGAGCGAACAGGAAGAGATTACGGTTGAGTTAAATACCGGAAAACTCCAATGGCAAGGGCAACTCAATCGTGCACAATTTGATGAAATGCTTCAACCGTTAATCAAGCGAACTCTGCGGGCTACTCGCAAAGCCGTTCGAGATGCGAACATGAGCCCTGAGCAGGTACAGGATGTTGTATTGGTCGGCGGGTCGACTAGAGTACCAGCGGTTCGTGCTGCGGTAGAGGATTTTTTTGGACAAAGCCCGAAACAAGGAATTGATCCGGATCGAGTTGTAGCGCTGGGTGCCGCGATTCAAGCTGATACTCTTATTGGAAATCGCTCCGGCGATGAAATGTTATTGCTGGATGTTAACCCGCTATCGCTGGGCATTGAAATCATGGGTGGAATGGTTGAAAAAATTGTCCCTCGAAATAGCACCATTCCGATCAATAGAGCGCAGGAATTCACAACCTACAAAGATGGCCAAACCGCTATGGCGGTTCATGTACTTCAGGGTGAGCGGGAGATGGTCAAGGATTGTCGTTCATTGGCACGCTTTGAACTGCGAGGTATTCCGCCCATGACCGCAGGTGCGGCCAAGATACAGGTTAGTTTTAAGGTCGATGCCGATGGCTTGTTAAGTGTATCCGCCCGTGAAACGAGTAGCTCGGTAGAAAGCTCTGTTGAGGTAAAACCGTCCTACGGCCTCAGTGAAAATGAAATTACCGGCATGTTGCAGGACTCCTTTGCACACGCGGAGGAAGATAAACAGGCGCGTTCTTTGCGAGAAGTCGAGGTTGAGGCTTCGGGTTTGTTAGATACGTTGAATGCAGCGCTCAAAGCCGATGGTGATGCACTGTTGAGCACTACCGAGCAGCAACAAATTGCTGCTGCGATGGATGAGCTGACGCTTGCTTTGAAGTCAGAAGATACCAAAAAAGTCACCAACGCGATGGAGTACTTGAACCATCAAAGTTCAGGTTTTGCGCAAAAACGGATGGATCACTCTATCCGAGAAGCGCTTGCTGGTCGTGACCTCAATGAAGTCGAGAGAACCTAATGCCTAAAGTAGTCTTTTTGCCCCACGAAACTCATTGTCCAGAAGGGGCCGTTATCGACGTCAACCCAGGGGATAACCTGATTGAAATAGCTCTTGAGCAGGGTATCGATATTGAACACGCTTGCGAAATGTCCTGTGCTTGCACAACCTGTCATGTGGTGGTGCGAGAGGGCTTTGACTCGCTCGATGAGGCAGATGAACTGGAAGAGGATATGCTCGATAAGGCCTGGGGGCTTGAATCAGAATCACGGCTTTCCTGTCAAATTGAAGTGGGTGATGAGGATCTGGTGGTTGAGCTGCCGAAATACACCATCAATATTGTTTCTGAAGCACATTAACAAGTTGGAGCAAGACGAATGAAATGGGCCGATATACACGATATAGCGATTGAGTTGTCAGAACAAAAACCGGATATCGACCCGATCACAGTGCGATTTACCGACCTCTGGCAATGGGTGCTGGATTTGGATGGTTTCGATGATGATCGAGACCGTTGTAATGAAAAAATTCTTGAAGCGATTCAGACTGCCTGGATTGAGGAGCTTGACTAGAGCCAGTTTTAATAGGAACGGTCAGATTAGGTTGACCTAGACTGTAAGGATATCGATGGCCGGGATATTATTGTACATTGTTGCGTCCAGCTCCCTTGGCAGCGTACAGCGCCTTGTCGGCAAGTTGGAGCAATTTATCTGGTTTTGAGCCGTGATCCGGTCGAATGGTCGCCACTCCCAAACTTAAAGTAACGTATTGGTTTGTTTGGGATGCTCTGTTGGGAATCTCTAGGCTCAACACAGCCGCTCTTATTTTTTCCGCAATAATTACCGCGTTCTCGGCACCTGTTTTGGGTAGGACAAATACAAACTCTTCACCGCCGTATCGGGCCACCAGATCGGTAGGTCTCTTGATGGAGTTGTTTAGTGCCTTGGCAACTTTTTGCAGACAGTTGTCACCCTCCTGATGTCCGTAGGTATCGTTAAATCCTTTAAAGTGATCAATATCACAGAGAATAATGCTGATTTCAGTCTGTTCTCTGGAGGCAAGCTTATGCTCTTTTACCAGTGATTCGTCGAAGTGACGTCTATTGTAAATGCCGGTTAATCCATCCTGATACGAGAGAGCCGTAAGTGTTTCATTCACGGCCTGCAACGCTATTCGGGATTGTTCGAGTTCTTGTTCGTAGGCTTTGCGCTTTGTTATATCGCGGAATATCCCAATGTAGACTCCACCACTATTATCGGGCACAAAATTGATCGATATCTCACCAGTAAACCGTTCGCCGGATTTCCGGCGAAATTCGACTTCACGCAGCACTCCTAGCTGTTTTTGTATAACTTGAGTCAGATGTTGTTTGACTGAGCCAGGTTTAGCATATTTTTGCGTATCTCCCGACATTATACTTGCGTTCTTGCCAATCGCTTCGTTTTCGTCGAAGCCGAAAATTTTACAAGCGGACTGGTTAAGTGAAAGGATGGTGCCGTTAGAATCTAACATATAGATCCCTTCGGTAGAGGTGCTAAGAACGGCACTAAGTGTTTCGTTGGCGCGGAGAATTTCTCTGCGCATTTCGGCAATGCGTTCCAACCCTTTAATTTTGGCTTTGAGCTCAATAAATTGTATCGGTTTTGTTAGATAAGCATCTCCACCCGCGTCGATGCCTTTTTTAATCAGTGTTTCCTCGGTACGGCCGCTGAGGTAGACGATAGGATGCCAATTACCATTTTCATTTGCGCGGATCTGTCTAGTGGTTTCAAAGCCATCTATTCCCGGAAGCTCAACATCCATAAGAATGAAGTCGACTTCGTTTTCTTTCAAATACTCGACCGCTTCTTTGCCTGTACTGAAAGAAATAACAAGATGGTTGTCGGCCTCTAACGTCTGGGTAAGTAGCATGCGTATAGATCGACTATCTTCAACAATCATTATGTGCATTGGGTTTTGTTCTGTGCTAATCCGCTCGTGTAAGATTAAGGGGCAGTTATGGCTAAAACAGGTTGATAGAAATACTCATGTGGGAAAAACCTGCGTATAATCACCCGGTTATAATTCTTAAAGTGTAATTCAATTAGGAGATTTGTCGAATGGCTATACAGCGTACCTTTTCAATCGTAAAACCCGATGCAGTGGCTAAGAACGTGATCGGTGAAATTTACAGTCGTTTTGAGAAGGCTGGTTTAAAAATTGTCGCTTCAAAAATGCTTCATCTTGATGATGCAAAAGCGGGTGGTTTTTATGCTGAGCACAAAGAACGTCCTTTCTTCAAAGACCTGGTTGAATTCATGACCTCCGGTCCTGTAATGGTTCAGGTTTTAGAGGGTGAAAATGCTATTGCAGCAAACCGTGATCTGATGGGTGCAACCAATCCTAAGGAAGCAGATGCGGGCACCATCCGTGCAGATTTCGCTGAATCTATCGACGCGAACGCGGTTCACGGTTCTGACTCTGAAACTTCTGCGGAACGTGAGATCAGCTATTTTTTTAGCGAAGACGAAATCTGCCCACGTTAATCTGGTAAATTCAGTGTCCAACAGCACCTCAAACAACTTGATTGCAGATAGTAACGTTGAGTCCTCGGTGATAACCTCCGGTTCGCGTATCAATCTTCTCGGTATGTCCCAGGCAAAACTGATGCAGTTTTTCCAGGAACTTGGGGAAAAATCGTTTCGTGCCCAACAAGTGATGAAGTGGATCCATCACGAAGGTGTGCAGAGCTTCGAGGAGATGACCAATCTCAGTAAAGCGCTGCGAGCCAGGTTGAACGAGTGTGCTGAAGTTCGTGAGCCTGAAGTCGCGTTTGAAAAAATATCTAAAGATGGTACCCGCAAATGGCTAGTGCGGGTCGACAATGGCAGTTGTGTCGAAACTGTTTTCATCCCTCAGGGTAAGCGAGGTACCTTGTGTATCTCCTCGCAGGTGGGCTGTGCACTGGATTGTTCATTTTGTTCAACTGGAAAACAGGGCTTTTCGGCCAATCTGAGTGCTGCTGAAATTGTTGGTCAGGTACGGATGGCTATTCGTTCTTTAAAGGAGACCGAACCTGACCGTGAACGGGCCGTTTCGAATGTTGTCTTTATGGGTATGGGTGAGCCATTACTGAACTTCGATAATGTAGTGGATGCAGTTTCGCTGATTATGGATGACCTTGGTTACGGAATATCCAAACGTCGCGTTACTCTAAGTACCGCGGGGGTTGTACCAGCGATATATGAGTTAGCCAAAGTCTCCGATGTATCCCTGGCTGTGTCGCTACATGCGCCCACCGATGAGCTACGCAATGAGCTGGTTCCGATCAACCGTAAATACCCTATTGCACAGTTGATAGAAGCCTGTCAGCACTATCTGGATGGTCTTGGCGAACATCGTGCAATTACTATCGAGTACACTTTGATCGACGGTATCAATGATCAACCTGAACATGCCAGACAACTTGCTGAGTTGCTAAAAGGTCTAGAGTGTAAGATAAATTTGATCCCATTTAATCCATTTCCAGGCAGTGATTACAAAAAGGTTTCAGATGCCAACCTTGAGCAGTTTCAGCAAATTTTATACAAAAGAGATTGTCGCATAATGGTGAGAACCACCCGTGGAGAAGATATTGATGCGGCTTGCGGCCAGTTGGTTGGTCAGGTTAATGATCGCACCGGTAGAAGTGCACGGCACCAGCGGCGTCTGGAGGCGAAGAAGGTTCAAGTTATGCCATTGGCAAATGATGGTTTCAGTTCCTCAAGCAAAGGGAAGCACATACAGTGAAAGAGTTGTATAACAAGGTAGTTGTAGCTCTGGTTTTTGTGTTGCTTAGCTCTTGCGTGACCACCGAAGAGCAAGTATTTAACGTCGAAACTTCTGATCAGCAGGCAATTCAGGCATACGTTGATTTAGCGCTTCGATATATGAGCGAAGGACTGATGGAAGAGGCTAAACGACCTTTGAAATTAGCCAGGAAAATTGATGACGAATCACCACTTATATATGCGGCGACAGCTTACCTAATGCAGAAGCAGGGTGATTCAGAACTTGCAGAACAGAATTTTTTAAAAGCGCTGGATCTTGATCCTGATTTCCAGGCAGCGAGGAACAATTACGGTGCGTTCTTATATCAACAGCAACGGTACCAGGACGCACATGACGTATTTAAGTTAGTAGCGGAGGATCCGCTTTATCCGCGACGTTTTTTTGCTTATGAAAACTTGGGGTTTTGCGCTGTTAAACTGAATGAAGTAGAGCTGGCGGAAGGTTATTTTAAAAAAGCGTTATTGCTGAATGGAAATTTGTTTCGCTCGGTCATTGCGCTAGCAGAGATCGAATATGGGAAGCGCAACTATTTTGCTGCCCAAAAGTACCTGGATCAGTATCAAGCGATCAGAATGTTGAATAAAATGCCCAATACCGCTCAGGTGTTATGGCTTCAATTACGTCTGGCTATAGCCAAGGGAGATAGAGTCGAACAGATGAAGAACGTACGCGTGCTCAGTACCGAATTTCCCGATAGTGAAGAGTATCAGTCGTATCTACGTTCCCTGGGTGACTCGGCTAGTCGAGCTTTCAATTTATGACGATTCATGGAGAAAACCCAATTCAGCGGCGAAAATCTCGGCAGATATCGGTAGGCAATGTACTGGTCGGGGGTGATGCGCCTATTTCAGTTCAAAGTATGACCAATACTGAAACCTGTGATGTTGGAGCGACAGTGGCCCAGATACGTCGGCTAGAGGAAGCTGGCGTCGATATCGTAAGAATCTCAGTACCTACCATGGAGGCTGCTGAAGCATTTAAAAAAATCCGTGAACAGATCGAAACGCCGCTGGTGGCGGATATTCACTTTGATTACAAGATCGCCCTTAAAGTGGCTGGATACGGGGTGGATTGCCTACGCATTAATCCTGGCAATATCGGAAAAGAAGAAAAGATAAGGCAGGTAATCGAAGCGGCCAGGGATAACGGTATACCAATTCGTATCGGTGTGAACGCGGGATCCCTTGAAAAAGAGCTACAACGAAAATATGGAGAGCCAACGCCGGCAGCGCTGGTAGAGTCGGCCTTTCGACATATTGATATCCTTGATCGTATGGATTTTCAGGAATTCAAATTAAGCCTCAAAGCGTCAGATGTTTTTATGACCGTTGAAGCCTATCGGCAGATCGCCAGCCAGATTGATCAACCACTGCATTTAGGTATTACCGAAGCGGGTGGTCTGCGGGCCGGCACGGTTAAATCATCAGTTGGCCTTGGTATGCTGCTGATGGATGGCATTGGCGATACGGTGCGGGTTTCGCTGGCAGCAGATCCGGTGGAGGAGGTAAAGGTAGGCTTTGATATTTTAAAAAGCCTTAAACTTCGAAATAAAGGGATCAATCTTGTCGCCTGCCCCAGTTGCTCGCGGCAAAACTTTGATGTGATTTCGGTGATCAATGAGCTTGAAAGCCGCCTTGAAGATGTCTTAACCCCGGTGGATGTCGCGGTGATTGGCTGCATCGTAAATGGTCCCGGTGAAGCCCGTGAAGCTGACATTGGTCTGACCGGAGCAAGCCCCAGCAATATGATGTTTATTGATGGCAAACCGGACCATAAGGTCAACAACGAAAATCTGGTGGATGAAATGGAGCTGGCGATTCGTAAGCGCGTTGCTGAAAAACAGGCGCGTGAAGAAAATATCATCGCCAAATCCTGATTTAGAAAATTAAAACTACTAGTGAAAATATCCTAATTTTGAGGAAAGCTGATTGAAAACGATTAAGGCCATTCGTGGTATGAATGACCTGCTGCCGAAGCAGACAGTGGTTTGGCAATATCTGGAAGCTGAAATACGGGCGTTGCTGAATGGCTATGGCTATCAGGAGATCCGTATGCCCGTCGTCGAATACACCGACCTGTTCAAACGTTCGATCGGAGAGGTGACGGATATCGTTGAAAAGGAGATGTATACCTTTAACGACCGCAACAATGAATCCCTGACCCTTCGGCCAGAGGGTACAGCGGGGTGTGTTCGTGCCGGTGAGCAACACGGCTTGTTTTATAATCAGGTGCAGCGTCTTTGGTATGCTGGCCCGATGTTCCGATACGAGCGTCCACAGAAAGGTCGTTACCGACAATTTCACCAAATAGGCGTTGAAGTATTTGGCTTGGATGGTCCAGACATAGATGCTGAATTGTTATTGATGACTGCACGTTTGTGGCGCCGATTAGGGCTCAGTGATGCGGTGATCCTACAGCTTAATACTCTCGGTAATAGTGAAAGCCGGAACCGATTTAAGATCGCGCTGGTCGAATACCTGACGCAACATAAAGAACAGCTAGATGAGGATAGCCAGCGCCGGCTTGACTCAAACCCACTGCGTATACTCGATAGCAAAAGCAGTCAAACCCAGCAATTACTGGATGGCGCCCCTAAACTGATCGACTTTTTGGATAACGAGTCCCTCCAGCACTTTGAACAGCTCAAAAATTTGTTGGACCAGGCCGGTATTCAGTACCAGGTGAATCCGCGACTAGTACGTGGATTGGATTATTATGGAAAAACCGTTTTTGAATGGGTCACCGATCAGCTGGGAGCCCAGGGCACTGTTTGTGCGGGTGGTCGCTATAACGGTTTGGTTGAGCAGCTTGGTGGCAGGACTACACCAGCGGTTGGTTTTGCAATGGGCATTGAGCGACTGATTTTATTGCTTGAGACCTGTGGAGTGATTCCTGAAACGGTTTCAAATGATGCTGATATCTATCTAATGACGCCGGCGGATGGGGCTCAATCAAGAGGGTTTGAGATTGCCGAAATGCTGCGAGAAACCTTTCCGTCATTGCGGGTAGTTTGTCACTGTGGTGGTGGGAATTTCAAAAGGCAAATGAAGCGAGCTGTCGATAGCAAAGCCTCATATGCACTGATTTTAGGTTCGGAAGAGATTGAAAGCGGCGAAATATCGGTAAAAGCACTAGAGGGTAAGCATCCGCAGCAGCGTTTGAGCAAAGATGGCCTCGTGGATTTTATACGACAAGAATATAGCGCCTAAGGGTTAGTCCTTTGGCTAAAAACAAAGAAGGCTGTAGTGGCCTTGATTAGGAGTGATGAATGGATACCTACCGTACCGAAGAAGAACAAGTAGAAGCCATTAAAAACTGGTGGAAGAGCAATGGCGTTAGCACAATAACCACTATCGCTGTAGCCATCGCGTTAGTGGTGGGTTGGCGCGGATGGCAGGACAGTCAGGTCGAAAATGCCGCCACTGCATCGTCGCTTTACCAGAACCTGTTTCAAATCCAGCAAAAGCTTGAGCAACAAGCTACCGAAGAAGATTTTGCGACGGCAGATCATCTGACTGGGCAGCTGAAAAGCGATTATGAAAGCAGCGCATATGCGCGCTACGCTGCCTTGTTAAAAGCAAAAAGAAGCGCAGAAAAGGGTGATATGGCAACCGCTGAAGCAGAACTTCAATGGGCGCTTGTTCGCACTGAAGGTGGGGTTTTGACTGATGAAGATCTACCCTTACGGGATCTGTTGCAGTTGCGTTTGGCAAAAATTTACCTCGCCCAGGAAAAGTTTGAGGATGCGCAGGCGGCGCTTAAAAAAGTGAACGCGAAGCAGTTTAAAGCTATAGGCCAGGAACTTGAGGGTGATATTTTTTATGCTCAGGGTGAGCTGGATCGTGCTAGAAAAAGTTACCAGCTGGCAATGGATAACGCTGACCGCATAGGTTCAACCGAAGTCCTAAGGATAAAAATGAGCAATCTTTGAACCTATTCATCGTATATTTCTATAAACAATAGTCACGTTCCAGATCCGTAGCAGCAGGCAGCGGCGAAACCATTACACCGGTACTTACAGTTCACCATGAATAGAGTCGTAATTTTAATATCCATATTTTTGCTTTTGCTAACGGGCTGTAGCTCTAGTGAAATCAAGGAGCTGGAACCCGCAGAGCTAAAAAGTATTGATTATTCCGTTGAACTTGAAGAGCTCTGGAGTTTTGGTGTAGGTGATCTGCGTGAACATGACGCAACACGTCTCCAGCCCGCGATTGATGGCGATCAACTATTTGTTGTGGATGCCGCGGGTGATCTCTATGCGCTGGATAAAACCACAGGCAGAAAAAACTGGAAAATAGAACTAAAAAAAAATATTACCGGTGGGATTTCAGCGGTAGATGGCAAGTTGGTAATAGGCACAGGGGAAAGCGAATTATTGTTGTTATCCCAATCTGATGGGCAAGTTATCTGGAATGTCGAACTTACAGAAGAAATTTTATCGCTACCGCAAATAGCTGGTGACCTGGTTGTAGTTCAGACTACCGGTGGCAAGTTGTATGGTATCGAGCTAGAAAGCGGTGAGCGTCGATGGGTTTATGGGGTCACGTTGCCGGCGCTCACGGTACGAGGTACTGCATCACCTATTAATCAGGGTGAGGTGTCTATTGCAGGGTTTAGTACCGGAAAAATAGCCATTATCGATAACGAAAAGGGCGGTTTGATCTGGGAAAAACCAGTCAGTCTACCGAAGGGAAAAACCGAACTGGAGCGAGTAGTCGACGTAGACAGCACTCCGTTGCTCAGAAATGATGTGATTTATGCAGCCTCTTACCAGGGGGAATTGACTGCGTTTCGACTGTATACCGCAAAAAAAATATGGAGTAAGTCTCTCTCTATTTTAAGTGATTTGGGTTGGGGCGAAGACCAGATTTTTGTCACGGACGTGCATTCAAAGGTATACGCGATTGATCCCTCCTCTGGGGCAACCACGTGGATCCAAAATGAATTACATCATAGAAAACTAACGGCCCCGACGGTTTGGAAGGACTATGTGTTGGTTGCTGATTTTGAAGGTTATATTCATATTATTTCCAGGAGTAATGGTCAGTTGATTGGCCGGGAGAAGCCCGTATCGAACCCGGTCGGCTCACAGATTGTGGTCTCCAATGAAATAGTCTATTTAATAAGCGACGCTGGTCAGCTTATTGCGTTGGTTCAGAAATAGTCATGTTGCCTGTTGTAGCCCTCGTAGGGCAACCAAATGTCGGAAAGTCGACACTTTTCAATCGCATGACCGGTACCCGTGATGCATTGGTAGCGGACATTCCTGGCTTAACTCGTGATCGTCAGTATGGTGAAGTGATCGGTGATGATTATCACTTTATTCTGATTGATACTGGTGGAATCAGTGGCGCGGAAGAGGGGATAGACTCAATGATGGCGGGCCAAACGCGTCTCGCTATTGAGGAAGCTGATCTGGTCGTTTTCGTGGTTGATTGCCGTGCGGGGGTCGGAGCGGCAGACGAAATGGTTGCGCAATTCCTCCGTCAAAATAGCAAAAAAACATTGCTTGTAGGGAATAAGGTTGACGGCCAGGATGCTAATCAGGCAATCGCAGATTTTTATGGACTTGGCCTGGGCGCTGCTGTGCCAACCATTGCAGCGCATAATCATGGTATTGCAGACCTGATTGATGAGATCATCAATCAGCTTCCGGTCTTTGAGCCACAGTCAGAGGAGGATGACGGCAGTATCCGCATTGGTGTAGTTGGTCGTCCAAATGTCGGTAAATCGACGTTGGTAAATCGTCTGTTGGGTGAAGACCGGGTGGTGGTTTATGACATGCCAGGCACTACTCGGGATAGTATACATATTAAATATGAGCATGATGGTAAACCCTATACCCTGATTGATACCGCAGGCGTTCGCCGTCGCGGTAGCGTAAAAGGTATTATCGAAAAATTTTCGGTGGTCAAAACGCTGCAATCGATTCGCGATGCCAATATGGTGTTAATGCTGATGGATGCCCAGGAGGGTATTGTTGAGCAAGATCTTCACTTGCTCGATTTTGTACTTGAAGCGGGTCGATCATTGATCATTGTTATCAATAAATGGGATGGTCTTGATGAGTACCAGAAAAGCGAAGTCAGACGTCAAATTGATCGTCGGCTATTTTTTGTGGACTTTGCGGAAATAACCTTCATTTCAGCACTTCATGGTTCCGGTGTCGGAAAACTTTATCCGATTATTGATCGAACCTACGAGTCAGCAATGACTCAGCTGCAAACCAATAAGCTCAACGGATTACTTGAACAGGCCGTTCACGAGCATGCACCACCCATGGTAAATGGCCGTCGTATCAAGTTGAGGTATGCGCATCCCGGCGGAGAAAACCCGCCAAGGATCATTATTCATGGTAACCAGACGGACAAAATGCCCTCTGATTACACACGCTATCTGCAAAATTTTTTCCGTAAAAAGCTCGAATTAAAGGGCACCCCTATTCGTATAGAGTTTAGATCGGGTGACAACCCCTTTGAAGGCAGACGTAACAAACTCACAGCGCGGCAAGTCAGTAAAAAACGTCGCCTGATGAAGCATGTCAAAAAGAAAAAACGCTAAATAGAAGAAACATCAAAACGAGGCTGATACTTATGCATACACCTGCAAATAGGCCAGAGTGGTTTGAAAAGGCAATCGCAACGCCTTCGGAGGATCGCTTTGTGGAGATTGAAGGGTGTGCAATTCACTATCAGCTTTGGGGTAATCCGGAAAATCCATGTATCGTATTTATTCATGGATTCAGTGCCCATAGTCATTGGTGGGATTTCATCGCCCCGCTAGTAGCTGAACAGCAATATTGTGTTGCTGCGATGGACTTTAGCGGATCTGGTGATAGTGGGCATCGTGATGCATACAGTCGTGAGCTATATGCTCAGGAAGTTCTTGGAGTTGCCGAGGACGCGGGTTTTGTTAAACCGTTCTATATCGTTGGTCATAGCTTCGGCGGTGGTATTACCGTTAAGACAGCGGCACTATTTGGTGGCCAGATTGCGGGAATCATTCTAGCGGATTCCAGCGTGGTTAAACTACCAGGGCATCAACCAGGGCGTCGTACCATAGGTGCGTTGCCGGTGCAGGTTTATCCTGACCAGGAAACCGCTATTCGGAGGTTTAGAATAATTCCTCCTCAGCCAGTGGTAAACGATTATATCGTGGATTATATAGCGGCCCACTCTAGCAAACCCGTTGAAGGTGGCGTCGTCTGGAAAGCGGACCCTAAGTTATTGGGTAAATTCAAAAGCGAAGATTTGACGGACGATCTGATTGGATTGAAATGTAAAGTTGGCGTGATATACGGTGAAAAAAGTAATACCTTTGGCGACGAATTGAGGGAATATATCGCCTATATCTTGCCAGCTGGGACTCCATTTAAGGTCATTTCAGGTGCTTTCCATCACCTTTTTTTGGATAACCCACTGGAATTTGTCGAAGAGTTAACCCATATGTTGAATGGGTTTGTCGAAGAGGCTTAAGCAGGGGATCAAACCATACCTATCGTTATGTCGATACTACGGAGCGGAGCTTAGTCTTTAAAGTTCTCTATATTTTTTAAATATATACGCGGGCAAGCCTAAAAAAACCGTGCCCTCAACTAGAGGGCACAAATCGAGCGGCTATCTTGAGCCTTGCAATAACTTGCAGCGCAGTTTTAACCTGACGCTACAAAGCGGCAAAATTGGCTTCAATTCTTTGCATTAGTTGTGTTATTTCACGTTGCCATGCGCCTTCCTGATCCGAAGTCCACCTATCCCCGATGGCCCCCTTTACGGCTTTGTGAAAGGATTGAAAAAGCTGCAAATACATAATTGGCTTCACGCCATTTGCGGAGTGTGTTTTTACTTCGAAATGAATGACGTCTACCTTTGGTGTGCCTTCAGGCATCATAACCATCATGATGAGCGCATTCAGCATCCTTCCACGCATAAGGTGATCCATATGCTCCATTAAGGATATGGATTCAGGACTTACTTCAAAAAAATCTTTATAAGTAGGCTCGGTTACGTCAATGCCCTCCTCAGCAACTAACTCTAGGGTAGATAAAATTGTATCGATGTCGGACATAAATAAACTCCTGGTTGAGCGGGGAAACTGATTTTGACTAAATTATTGTGGCACAGAGGTTATACGTTTTGTGCTTCAAATAGTAGCGGACTCGGCGAACTGCATCATATTTGTGCGTGTTTCCTGATCTTGGTCAAAATCGCCATATTTGCACGGCGAACCTGTTATCTATCCCTTCAACATAAAGGGGCGCGCATTGATTTTTATATCAGGCCCCCTTATCTATACAGATTGATCAAAGCTCTTTGAATTGAACTCAATGCCTAAAGTTTGGCAAATGATTCTGATCTGTGTATCCACATTTTGGCTAATGTCAGAGCACATTAAATTAGCGGTTTCAGATTGGTTTTTTACCTGCTTCATTGATTGCTCAAAGGTATTGATGGTTTTGATATACGCTTCAATTTGGTCAACGCTCTGTTTGGCAGAAATAGTACTACGCTCAGCGTCATCGTACATACTGATCGCCATATCCTGGAGTTGTATAACCGATTTTTGCTGCTCAGACGTTGCACTGCTAATAGCCAGTCCACTGTTCTGTATGTTCAGAGAGCCACTGCTAAGGTGTTTTAGCATACCTGTGATATCTCCAAGAGAGTTTTGAGTGCTAGTTGATAGATTACGCACCTCATCAGCGACTACCGAAAACCCTCGGCCGTGCTCACCCGCCCTTGCGGCCTCGATGGCAGCATTGAGTGCCAATAAATTGGTTTGCTCTGAAATAGCGCTAATATCACTCACGATAGAGGAAATGCCATTAATTGATGTTTGGAGTGTCGACACGGCTTTTTGGTTACCCTCAACGGAATCATTAGTCGTATCTGTAACTGACTGAACTTGATCGAGAAATTCACGCCATTGTGTCATCGACTGGCTGATTTTTTTTGCGTCCGACTGCGCACCATAGGAATTACGTGAGAGTATTTCAGACATCACATGTAAGTCGTTCATTAACGCCTGTGCGCTTTCTACATAGATATCCGTTTGTTTGTTTACCGATGAGACCATCGATAGTTGCTGCTGTATCTCTTTCAGAACATTGGCAACTTGAGCGAAGTGTAGAGATTTTTCCTTTTGTTCCTCTTTTAAGTGACCAATTAATGCATTGAATAAAGCAGTTAATTTGCCTATTTCAGTGCCGGGACGATCAACGGGTATTTGAGTTGCGACACCGTTTGAGTTAAGAGAAACAAGTGCTATCTTGAATCTGTTAATTGGTTTCAAGATAGCGCTTTTTTGTACATAAATAAGCCACATTAAAAACAGAGTAATGAGGGCGCTAAGGAGATAGAGGCTCTCAAGAACTCGTTGTTCACTTCTCTCCCTGTGTTGGCGTACATGGGCTTCAGCTGAACGCACAGTTTCGTCAATCGTATTAAATCGACGAGTTATTTCAAGTTTGCTGGCTTTTTGTTGTTGGATGAGGGCTTCAGTATTTTTTACTTCTTTGGCATAACGCCCGGCTAGGAAATTTAGTTCAGACAGGGGTTCTTCCCCAGAATCAGCCTGTTCTTCGTCGAAATCGAAATCATCGACCTCCGCTGATACTTCCTCATATACCCCCAAAAGAGGTAGCGTTTGTAACTCCTTAGCGGCGCTGAGCAGGCCTTCTATGGATTGCTCAAGACTGCTATAGGATACTTCAGCCATCGGGTCAAAATAGCCTTGTCGTTGGTGAATAACTTTCCCAATTTGAGCAGCCAATCGACGGATATGAGGAAGGTAGCTGATGGCATCTTGATTGCCCTGCAGAAGAGCTGTTTCGCTATATTGCATGAGACTTTCAGTATAACCTTGCATCTCTCGTTCAGCGTTAAGCAGTAAAGCCTGTGGGTCTCCACTTAGCTTGCCGGCCGCCCGATACTTGCCGTTAAGGTCTCGAGTCAATGAGCTTATTAGTGGTCGGATCTCCTCTTGCATAACCGCAGGCAAAATATGGAGTTGCTCTTCTAGCTTCTCGAATTCTTGTTCCGCTTGGAACAGCAGGGCTGCATTCCCTGTGGCAACATAACTATAAATCGTTCCTTTGACGTTATAGCCGCTAAAGGTTTTTAGTTCGTTGAACTTCGTTTCTGCTTTTATATTTTCAGAAAATGTATTGTTGACCCAATTGGTAACAATTAGCAGGGAGGTGGTTAGTGCAAAAGCGACAAAAAAAATTATTTGTACTACACGTTTTATCTTCATTAAGTGTTCCTGAGTAGCGCTATTGATCGATCTAAATATAGCCTACATAGAACAACTAAATATGAAGGTTTTGTTACAAATATCCGCTGGGAATATAGGGGCGTTGGTTGCTTTTCTGTGGTATTTGGTACAAAAAGTTATTTTGCTAAACAATAAAGACCGCGGGATAGATGCGCTGGGTGCGCATATCCCCAAAAGTGTTGATTAACTTCTGAACTACAAAGAATACTGGTGCTCTTCGTCACGTAACTGGTCTTCTTTAGAGAAGGTGTCAGAAACGAATCGATATGTTGCGATACATCCCTTGTTCATAGGTTGTATGTGGTATTGGGGTTAGAAGCAGTTCTAACAAATCTAATGCGTTGCGAGGAAATAAATTGAGGCAACAGGATGAATAATCGATGAATTGTACTAGATGGAATGAATCGAGATGGATGAATTTTTCGAATACAAATATATTGAATTACAGCCAGAATTTTATGGGGCTGTATAGGATATCCTCAAATTAATATTCGAAACTAGATGCAGAAGTAGTGTTTCGTACACGCAAAAAATAGTTGGTTCATTTATTGCTGGTATTTATGTGAACGCAAATTATAGTCAAATACATGACTTTATTTTGAAAAACTGAACTAGCATTAATTTAAGCGCACTAATAAGGCATTGTTTTTTGAAAAAATGGAGTAGTACTTAAAAGTTTCTAACATACGACATTCTTTAGGCCCTATTATGGAGGGGTGTTCGATGAGTATATTCAGCAGTTATCAGTCTCGTTATGAAGTGAGTCAGGACGAAGAATACAGTCTTCAGGAGTATCTTGATCTCTGCAAATCAGACCCATCTACCTATGCGTCAGCGGCAGAAAGAATGCTTACCGCAATCGGCGAGCCGATGGTAATCGACACCTCTTCAGATCCTCGACTCAGTAGAATATTTTCTAATAAGGTTATTCAAACCTACCCCACATTCAGCGAATTCTACGGAATGGAAGAGGCAATTGAACAAATTGTCGCCTATTTCAAGCACGCCGCCCAAGGGTTGGAGGAGCACAAGCAAATTCTATATTTGCTTGGCCCAGTTGGGGGCGGTAAATCTTCAATCTCCGAAAAGCTAAAGGAATTAATTCAAAAAGTACCTTTTTATGCGGTCAAAGGATCACCGATTAATGAGTCTCCTTTAGGTTTGTTTGATCTAACCGAAGATGGACAGATCTTGCTGGAAGACTACGGGATACCTCAACGTTACCTCAAAACATCAATGTCTCCCTGGGCCGCAAAGCGATTGCAGGAATACAATGGTGATATTACCAAGTTTCGAGTAGTGAAGCGGTACCCATCAGTTTTGAGTCAGATAGCGGTCGCAAAAACTGAACCTGGTGATGAAAACAATCAGGATATTTCAGCTCTGGTAGGTAAAGTTGATATTCGTAAACTTGAGGAATTTGCACAAAACGATCCGGATGCCTATTCATATTCAGGTGGCCTTTGCTTGGCCAACCAGGGTCTTCTGGAATTTGTTGAAATGTTTAAGGCACCGATCAAAGTGCTACACCCACTATTAACCGCAACCCAGGAGAGAAATTACAACGGAACAGAGGGGATGGGTGGAATACCATTTGATGGCATTGTGTTAGCTCACTCTAATGAATCAGAATGGCAAACGTTCCGCAATAATAAAAACAACGAAGCCTTTATTGATCGGGTTTATATCGTAAAAATTCCCTATAGCTTAAGAGTTCGAGATGAAGTCGATATCTACGAAAAATTGCTGGAAAATAGTTCGTTATCCCAGGCACACTGTGCACCGGACACGTTACGTTTGTTGGCTCAATTTAGTGTCTTAACACGACTAAAAGAGCCTGAGAACTCAAGTATATTTTCCAAAATGAGAATATACGATGGCGAGAACCTAAAAGATATTGATCCAAATGCAAAGTCGTACCAGGAATACAAAGATGTTGCAGGCGTAGATGAAGGAATGGATGGCCTTTCCACCCGATTTGCCTTTAAGATCTTGTCGAAAGTGTTTAATTATGACCACTCAGAAGTAGCCGCGAATCCAGTTCATCTGCTTCATGTTCTATCTGAACAAATTGAGCAACAACAGTTTCCCAAGGAAAAAGGCGAAAACTACGTACGATTTATCAAGGAGTTTCTAACCCCACGTTATATCGAATTTATTGGTAAAGAAATTCAGACAGCCTATCTTGAGTCCTACTCCGAGTATGGGCAGAATATTTTTGATCGCTACGTAATGTATGCAGATTACTGGATACAGGATCAGGAATTTCGTGACCCTGATACAGGTGAAATATTTGATCGAGCTGCACTGAATGAAGAACTCGAAAAAATTGAAAAACCAGCCGGTATTAGTAACCCCAAAGACTTCAGAAATGAAGTGGTCAACTTTGTATTACGTGCGAAGGCCAATAATGAAGGGAAAAACCCAGCCTGGTCTAGTTACCAAAAACTTAGAACAGTGATTGAGAAGAAAATGTTTTCCAGCACAGAAGACCTTCTTCCAGTTATTTCCTTCAATGCGAAAAACTCCAGTGATGACAAACAAAAACACGATGATTTTGTGGCAAGAATGGTCGATCGTGGTTATACCGAAAAACAGGTCCGCTTACTTGCCGAGTGGTATTTGAGAGTCCGTAAATCCCAGTAGTTAACATTGGTAGTGAATACTAGCAGTGGATAACGGGAGAGCTATAAAAGCGATACGGGTATAAGGGAGCAAGGTATGAGCTATATCGTAGATCGAAGGCTCAATGGCAAAGATAAAAGCAGCGTCAATCGGCAGCGTTTTCTTGATCGTTACAAAAAACAAATTAGGGAAGCGGTGTCAGACGCAGCAAGTCAGCGAAGTATCACCGATGTTGAGTCGGGAGAGCAGATCACCATACCTCAACGTAATATCAGCGAGCCGATATTTCAGCACGGCCAGGGAGGAGATCGAACTATCATCCATCCCGGTAACAAGGAGTTTGCAACGGGAGATCAGCTACAGCGTCCAGAAACCGGGGGTGGCGGTAGCGGTTCTGGAGAAGCCAGCGACAGTGGCGAGGGTAGCGATGAATTTATGTTTTCACTGTCCAGAGAAGAGTACCTGGATTTTCTTTTCGATGACCTGGCGCTACCTAATCTTATCAAGCAGCATTTGAAAGGTACTGATAGTTTCAGGTTTAAGCATGCCGGTGTGGTAAGCGAGGGCAACCCTTCCAAAATTAATATAGTTAGATCGATGCGTACCTCCCTTAGTCGCCGCCTAGCGTTGGGCGGAAGCTCGCGGGCGCGAATTAAAGAAGCCAGGCGCGAACTAGAATTGCTACGTGAAGAAGAGATAAACGTCGAACGCCAGCAAGCAATACTTCTATTAGAGGAAGAGATAAAGACACTCACCGAACGGTTAGCACGTATCCCGTATCTGGATACCTATGACCTTCGCTACAACCATCATGTGAAGGATCCTGTCCCAACATCCCAAGCGGTGATGTTTTGTCTTATGGATGTTTCAGGCTCGATGACGCAGCCAATGAAAGAGATGGCGAAACGTTTTTACATGCTGCTTTACCTGTTTCTAGAGCGCAGTTACGAGAAAACCGAGATCGTATTTATACGCCACCACACATCCGCCAAAGAGGTTGATGAGCAAGAATTTTTTTATTCCCGTGAGACTGGCGGAACCGTTGTTTCAAGTGCTCTTAAGCTGATGGATGAAATCATCACTGATCGTTATCCAGTAGACCAGTGGAATATATATGGTGCGCAGGCGTCCGATGGCGATAACTGGAATGATGATTCGCCAGTCTGTAAAAAGTTTTTGACCGAGAAATTGCTACCGATCACTCAATATTTTACCTATGTTGAAATTACCCCCCGCACCCACCAATCACTCTGGGATCAGTACCAATTGATTGAGCAAGAGTGTGGTGACCGCTTTGCCATGCAGGAGATCAAAGATCTTGCGGATATCTATCCGGTATTCCGTGAACTTTTTCATCGGAGAGAATCATGAGTGAAACTCGTAAGAAGGAAAAATGTCAACCGATCTCAGAGGGGTCGGAGTGGACCTTTGATCTTATTGAACAATATGATTTGGAAATAGCTCGGGTTGCCGAACATTATGGGTTGGATACTTACCCCAACCAAATTGAAATCATCAGCTCAGAACAGATGATGGATGCTTATTCATCTATTGGTATGCCGGTTGGATACAACCACTGGTCCTTCGGTAAACAGTTTATTTCGGTCAATCAAAATTACAAAAGGGGAGTGATGGGGCTAGCCTATGAAATTGTTATCAATTCCAACCCCTGCATAGCCTATCTGATGGAAGAAAACAGCATGACCATGCAAGCTTTGGTGATCGCTCATGCTTGTTATGGTCACAACTCATTTTTCAAAAACAATTATCTGTTTAAGACCTGGACCGACGCCTCTTCAATAATTGATTATTTGGTATTTGCTAAAAACTATATTGCTAAATGCGAGGAACGTCATGGTGTATCGGAAGTAGAAAGCTTGTTGGACTCTTGTCACGCCCTTATGAACTATGGAGTTGATCGCTACAAACGGCCGTATCCAATCTCCGTTGAATTAGAAAGACAACGACAAAAAGAGCGGGAAGAGTATCAGCAATCTCAGGTCAATGAATTGTGGAGAACTATTCCCGGCGATACTCAAACCCGCAGAGCAGGGGATAAAAAAATACAGTTCCCACAGGAACCACAGGAAAATTTACTCTATTTCATTGAAAAGAATGCACCGAGACTAGAGCCCTGGCAGCGCGAAGTGGTGCGTATAGTACGTAAAACAGCGCAGTATTTTTACCCCCAGCGACAAACCCAGGTGATGAATGAAGGGTGGGCGACTTTCTGGCATTACACCTTACTCAACCATCTCTATGATGAAGGGAAAGTGAGTGACGGGTTTATGCTTGAGTTTCTTCAATCCCATACTGGCGTGGTTTTCCAGCCACACTTTGATCACCCCGGTTATAGCGGTATCAACCCCTATGCATTAGGGTTTTCAATGTTTTGTGATATCCGCAGAATTTGTGAAAGCCCCACCGAGGAAGATCGGCAGTGGTTTCCAGATATTGCAGGTTCGGATTGGTTGAGTACTCTGCACTTTGCGATGCAAAACTTTAAGGATGAGAGTTTTATTCTGCAGTATTTGTCACCTCGTCTAATGCGAGAGATGAGGTTTTTTACCGTTCATGACGACGATAAGAAGGAGATGTTGGAGATCGGTGCCATCCACGATGAGCAAGGCTATCAAAAAATTCGGGAAGATTTGGCACGGCAGTATAACCTCAGCGTTAATGAACCAGATATACAGGTAGTCAATGTTGATCTTCATGGTGATCGCTCTATATCTCTTCGACATAAGCGTCAACAACGCAGGCCCCTTGGTGATACCACTGAAGAGGTGATGCGACACGTGCATCGCCTGTGGTCATTTCCTGTCCATATAGAATCCTCATGCGATGGAAAAATTGAGAAAAACTACCACTGTCCACCACGGGCCAAAACAGACCCCTCGTTATTTGGAATGGGGTTTAATTTTATGGGCGTGTAGAGTCTCATTTAACTAGCGTGTAGCATCTCTTAATATTAGGTTCAGTTGATCTTCTGCCACTAGAGGGCTATGCGATGAAAATAGGGGTTCCAAAAGAGTTAAAGAATCAGGAGCATCGAGTTGGACTGGTTCCCGGCGCAGCACGCGAGCTTATTCTCGGTGGCCATCAGGTTTTGGTAGAAACTGGAGCAGGTGCAGGGATTGGGTACAGTGATCAGCATTATCTTGAGGTTGGTGCGCAAGTTTGCTTCGATGTAGGTCAACTATTTTTGGAAGCCGACCTTATCGTTAAGGTAAAGGAGCCTTTAGAAGCCGAGCGTAAAAAATTACGAGCGGGACAAATACTGTTTACCTATCTGCATCTTGCTGCCAACCAACAACTTACCCAGGAATTGGTTGGCAGCGGTGCGAGCTGCATCGCCTATGAAACTGTTACCAGCACAAAGGGTGAGTTACCGTTGCTGGCTCCTATGTCAGAAGTCGCGGGGCGAATGTCGATACAGGCCGGTGCATATTGCCTTGAGAAATCCCACGGCGGTGCCGGTGTATTGCTTGCAGGTGTAGCGGGTACTCTGCCCGGAAAAGTAGTGGTGATTGGCGCGGGGGTAGTGGGCATCAACGCGACTCAAATTGCCGCAGGTCTAGGTGCGCGGGTAGTCGCACTGGACCGTTCGATTGAACGTTTGAGGGTATTGGAGCATTTATTCCCTAGCCGGGTAGAAACCCTGTTTTCAACCACCCATGCCATTGAAACCCAGGTACTGGATGCGGATCTGGTGATTGGCGCGGTGCTTGTCAGCGGTGCCCGTGCACCCTGTCTGGTGAGTGAGCAGGTGGTTAAACAGATGAAGCCAGGCTCCGCTATTGTTGATGTCGCGATAGACCAGGGTGGCTGCATAGAAACTTCCAGGCCTACCAGTCATGATTCCCCCACCTTTATTCAGCATGGGGTTGTGCATTACGGAGTCACCAATATGCCGGGAGCAGTTGCAAAGACCTCAAGTTATGCCTTGAATCACGCGACCTTGCCTTATATTCAGCAACTTGCCAATCTTGGTTTGAATGAGGCTTTAAAACAGAACCCAGGCCTAAGAGATGGACTGAATATCCATCAGAGGCAGGTGACTCAGCAAGCAGTAGCTGAGCTGTTTGATTACCCCTTTACGGATACGATTCAATTATTTTTATAGGTCTGCCAAACAGACCCTGGCAAATGCTTTATCTCTGATATGATGCGCGACCCTTAGCGTTCGTTACAGCCTTCAGATTATGACCAATTTATCTTTTTCATCTCTTCCTATCTCCGCAGCCCAGACTGAGAACCTCGATTCCCTCGGCTACAAACAGATGACCGCAATTCAGTCCCAGGCATTGCCCCATGTACTGGAGGGCAGGGATATTATCGCCCAGGCCAAAACCGGTAGCGGCAAAACAGCGGCTTTTGGCATAGGTCTCTTAAATCAGATCAACCCAAGGTTTTTTGGTGTGCAGGCACTCATACTGTGCCCAACGCGAGAACTGGCTGATCAGGTTGGAAAAGAGATCCGAAAACTAGCTCGTATGACCCCCAATATTAAATTAGTGCTGCTATGTGGCGGTAAACCCTTTGGGCCACAGGTGGGTTCACTTGAGCACGGTGCCCATATTGTTGTGGGTACGCCAGGGCGGCTTCAGGATCACCTGCGTAAAGGTAACTTAAAGCTTGATGGGCTCAAAACCCTGGTGCTGGATGAAGCGGACAGAATGCTGGATATGGGTTTTTATGATGTGATGCTGGAGATCATCCAGCAGACTCCGGCAAAACGACAGACGCTGTTATTCTCCGCAACGTACCCCGATAGTATCAAAAAAATGTGTCGCTCTATTTTGAGCGATCCGGTGACGGTTACCGTAGAGGCCGAGCATCAGTTGGGTGTGATTGACCAAGTTTTTTATGCCATTAAAAAACATGAACGTGACGATACGCTACTTGGATTGTTTGAGCACTATCAGCCTGAATCCACCGTTGTTTTTTGCCACACTAAAAAGCAATGCGCAGAAGTTTCCCTGTTTCTGCGTGAACATCATATTCTAGCCCTGGCAATTCATGGTGACCTCGACCAGCGTGAGCGTGACCAGGTACTAGTACGTTTCGCTAACAATAGTTGCTCAGTGCTGGTAGCTACTGATGTTGCAGCCCGCGGTCTTGACATTAAATCCCTCCAGGCCGTGATCAATTACGAACTACCTCGCGATCCGGACGTATACACCCACCGCATTGGTCGAACTGGTCGTGCCGGTGAAAAAGGGTTGGCACTAAGTCTATTTACCGACAATGAGCGCATACGGGTCAACGGGATTGAACAACATCAAAATATTCTGTGTCATTGCGAGTATCCTGCATCATTGCGGAGACTGGATGATTTTGACTTGCAACCACCAATGATCACCATTCAACTCGATGCTGGACGGAAAAACAAAATGAGGCCCGGTGATCTGTTGGGTGCACTGACCGGTGATGCGGGATTAAAAGGTTCGCAGATCGGCAAAATTGATATATTTGATATGTCGAGTTATGTAGCGATTGAGCACGGAGCGGTGCGAAAAGCGCTGGATTATCTAGCCCGTGGCAAGGTAAAAGGGCGTTCTGTACGGGCTCGAAAAATAACTTAAAGAGGCACTTGTTTAACTGAATCTTCCACAGCTAGCGAGTTGTCAGGAAACCTTCAAATATACTTGCGGGTACGGGAGGGCTAAACAGATATCCCTGGGCTTCATCACACCCCATTTCCTTGATTTTATTTTTTTGTTCTAACTCCTCGACACCTTCAGCAATAACCTTTAGTTGCAGCCCTTTTGACATCGCTACAATAGCTCTGGTTATAGCGAAATCATCTCTGTCGTGAAGAATGTCTGAAACAAATGATCGATCAATTTTGACGGCGTGGATCGGTAATTTTTTCAAATATTCCAAAGAGGAATAACCGGTACCAAAATCATCAATACTGATGGTTACCCCCAGCTTTTTGATCCCTTCCAAAATGGTAACGGTATTCTGCAGATTTTCCATCAACATACTTTCTGTAATTTCGACCTCAAAAAAACTGGCATTTATTTTTGAATCGGTTAGGGCATTTGAGATTAAATCAGGAAGGCTTAGTTCTGAAAACTGACGGGCAGATAGATTTACTGCGACACTCAGGTCGTTGTGGCCTGAGTCATGCCAGGTACGAAGCTTCTTGCAGGCAGTTTTAATCACCCACTCACCCACAGCAATTATCATTCCAGTGGATTCGAGGATAGGTACAAAAACATCAGGTGGGATAACTCCCCTTTCAGGGTGATGCCAGCGAATCAGCGCCTCAGCTCCTGATATTTTGTCATTGGATAGATCTATTTTTGGCTGGTAGTACAGTTCAAATTGGTTGAGTAATAATGCATTTCGGAGGTCATTTTCGAGTTGGAGTTGCTCTATAGAATGACGATTTAGTTCTTTTGAATAATAACTGAATTGATCCCGCCCACCTCGCTTGGATTCATACATAGCGGTATCGGCATTTTTAAGAAGTTCTTCCGGCGTACCTCCATCAATCGGAAAGATGGTGATTCCAATACTGGTTGATATGAAAACCTCTTGCTGATTCAGAAAAAAGGCACTTTTTAGTGCCTCCAATATTTTTTTTGCAATAAAGCTGCATCGATTTTCGGTGGCATCGTGTTCGATGATAATAGTGAACTCATCGCCGCCAAGTCGGGCCAGGGTGTCGCTAGATCTAATGATACCTTTAACACGCTGAGCCACTTCGACTAGCAATCGATCGCCTGTACTGTGTCCAAAAGTATCATTCACTTTCTTGAAATGATCAAGATCGAAGAAAATAAGGCCAATTTGTTCACCAGTCCTTTTCGCTTGATCCGTAGCATGTAGAAGCCGGTCCTGAAAAAGAGCTCGATTAGGAAGTTCTGTTAGCTCGTCATATTGCGCCATATAGCGTAATTTCTCTTCTATTCTTACCCTTTTTGTGACATCAATAGCGGTGGCGATAAAACCATTAATTTGTTGGTTGCGGTCAAAAAGCGGACCGGTTCTTATTTCGAAAACCTTATCCTCATGAGCATATTCGATGGTCAAGTTTTCACCAACCGCAGATTTTTCTAATAGACTTTGAATCGGTAGGTCGTCGTCAAATACATCCGCGCTATTTTTACCAATTACTTTTTCCGGGGTATATCGGTCGGAAGTCGGCAATCCCCCAACAAAATGAGTAACTACACCATTTAGATCAATCGTAATGAATGTCATGTCCGCTGCCACCGCGGAAAGCTCTAGTAGATTTGATATATCATGAATGACCTCTTCATGTTCACGGGTTTCAGTGATGTCTTGAATAGTACCTATTACATGTTCGGGTTCATTTTTAGTTTTTCTCGTACGTCCTTGTATCAGGAATACTCGCGGACGAGTTTCTCTATTTGGTACTAATTTAACTTCGATGGGTGCACACACGGTACGCTCAGGGTTGCTTAGCTGGTCCATTATAGCAGCGCGCTCTGATATCGTTGCCATACCTATAATGTCCTCAACCGTTAGCTCCTTGTCTGAAGGATAGTTTAGTAACTCTTGAATACCCGTAGCGAACTCATAAGAATGATCTTCGTATCGGTATATCCAGGTTCCAATTTTACCCGCGGATCGAATGTTTTCTAACTCAATGGTATTGCATTCCAGGTGTTTGAGTACTTCTCCTGATTTAATTACAAATTGTATACGGTGTATAAATAGGGGAATGCTAATAGCCTTAATGATGAAATCCGTTGCACCTGCGTTAAAGCTCTTTATAAACATCTGTTGATTTGAGCGCTCGGCGAGAACCAAAATTGGGGTAGTGCCTCCTGTAGGCAGGTTCCTGATCTTTTTACAGAGTGCTAAACCATCGAACTCTTCAGACTCAATATCTATCAACACGCATGATGGTTTGCATTGTGTAAAGATAACCACTGCTTCATCGAGTGAGCAGGCCGATAGAATTTCGACTGATACTGAAGCCAAGGCATCCGCGTACTCAGATTTTGTGGCTCCATTCGTATCCACAATCAGTATTGATTTTTTAGTTTCCAATATATCGTTAATAACGTAATTTTTGTTGTATGAAAGTTGTTTCATGAATAGTGCTACTTTGTTTACTTTTATTCGTGTTCGTTTGGTTTCGATTTTTCGATTGAATCCTGAAATTCGTTTAGCGCTGTGATCACACTTTCATATTCAGATGCTAATTCAGCAAGATTTTTATCGCTATGTTGCAGGTTTCCGGCGCGCCCTTCGGTCTCCATTTTTTGGCAAATTGCCGCAAAATGTGTAGCACCAACATTTGCGCCTGCTGACTTAAGAGAATGGCTAATGAGTACGTAGCGATCTATATCATTGTCTTTGAGAGTGGTCACTAAATTCCTTAAAGCTGCTTTGGTGTCTTTTATGAATATCCCTATCACTTTTGATAGCAGGCCTATGGAGCCATTTTTTTCTAGCTCCAGAATTTGTCCCAGTGCTTTTTCATTGAGTCTTGTAGTTCGTATCCCAGAGCTTGTAATAACTGCTTGAGGTTGGGGTTCAGTAGGGTCAGAGAAACTCTGCTCCTGAGTTTTGGAGAGACTTTGCGGACGATTTTCTGAGGTTTTATCCAGCAATTCTTGTCGCTCGATATTTTCGTGGTTCTCGCAGGTATCCACTTTTTTTTCGAATTTCGATAATATTAATACCATATCAGCTAGAAGAAATGGTTTTCCAAGATGATCATCCATGCCAGCATTAAGCGATATCTCTCGATCACCCTTCATTGCATTAGCAGTGCAGGCAATGATTGGAGTATGAGAAAGTTGCCGGGCTTCTTCAAGCATACGAATTTTTTTAGTAGCTTCGTAACCATCCATAATAGGCATATTGATATCCATCAATACCAAATCATAGGATTCGGCGTTGAACTGTTGCACGGCCTCTTGACCATTTTCTGCCAGAGTGATGGTACACCCCAGTTTTGTGAGCATCGCAGAGGCCACCATTTGATTCACAGGGTGGTCTTCGACCAACAGTATTCTATGATAGAAAATGGGGGTTTCTTCTGGCTGATCCTGTTCTTTGACCTTATCGACAACAGGAAGAGTAACTTCAAAACCAAAAGTGGAACCGTGCCCTGGTTCGCTGTCTACCCAGATCTTACCGCCCATCAACTCGACGAGCTCCTGACATATCGATAGCCCTAAACCTGTACCACCGTACTTTCTGGTAGTGGATTCATCGGCCTGGCTAAAACGATCGAATATAATGTCGAGTCGGTCTTTTTCGATACCAATACCACTATCGGTAACCGAAAAGATTATTGTCGCCTGTTCTTCTTTTATGTCGCGACTACGGATAGATACGGAAATCGAACCTCCGGAGGTAAACTTAATTGCATTTTCTGTGAGGTTAAGCAGTATCTGGCGCAAGCGACCTGAGTCCCCTAGAAAATACAAGGGTGTTCCCTTGGCGATTTCCAAGGTTAGAGTTGTGCTTTTAATAGCCGCGCTTTCACTTAATAATTCGTGTATTTCAGAGGCTAGTTCTTCGAGGCTAAATTCAGCTTGTTCAATACTCAGCTTGCCCGACTCTGCTTTTGAGAGGGTTAATATATCGTTGATAATATTAAGCAGTGCTTGGGATGACCTTCGTAGTGTTTGTACATAGTGCTTTTGTTGCTGATCTAATGGCGTGTCAAGTAGTAGGTCCGACACCCCGATAAGCCCGTTCATAGGGGTTCGGATTTCATGGCTCATGGTAGCTAAAAAAGTACCCTTAGCCTCATTAGCGGCTTCGGCATCCTGCTTTGACTGGGCTAATTCTTTTACATAATTTTCGAGACTAAGTTCATTTGTCTGAATCTGCGCAAGCATATCGTTAAAGTTACTGACAAGATCACCAATTTCATCCTTCGAGCGATGGTCGGAGCGCTGAGAATAATCACCGGTTTCTTTTACTACATTCATCAAGTTGACGAGCCCATCCACAGGCTGAAATACGTTATTAATTAAACGTCTTAACAGCGCCATTAGAAGAATCAAAAATGGCAGTAGGCAAGCAGCTAAGGTTGCAAGGAACCGGAGTAACAGAGCTTGAATATGGTCAGTTGAGCTCGAGACGGTAACGTATCCAAGTACTTTACCGTTGATATGCACCTGAGTGGATACGTCAATATGATCTGAATATTCATCGACGCCACCGTCCGTCATTTTTAACGACAGGTCCGCGATAGGTATATGGTCTGAACGGTTTTGGGTGAGTTTAAGCAGCAGAGAGCGGTGTGCTGTCGCCTGGCTTTCGAAAGTTGCAAATAGATCTCCCGCGGAATCATACAGGCTGGCGGATACTACATTGCTGTCCGCAACTAGCGTATTAAGCGTTTCGCTGGCTGATTCAATATCTGCAAATGCCAGTGGAGCAGAGAGATTATTTGCGATAGCACTACTCAAAATAGTAATGGAGCGAATGGCATTTTCTTTGCTTAGCTGAAAACTATAGATGAGAGCAGTTCCAGAAATCCCGCTTAAAAATATAAAAACGATGACTGACGAAGTAAGAAACCGGCGTTTAATAGAGTTCCTGCGATTTGGTTTGACTACGCTACTATTGTTCATTTTTGAAAACCTCCGAAATTCTCAGAAGTTTCGAGCTAACGCTGATTCCTGTTTCTTTAATAAGTTCCAAATTGACTTGAGGTCGAATCCGTTTTCCTTGTTTCTTAAGGCGTATCATCGCACCGTAGTAGAGCATCTCTTTGTTGCTGGTAACCGTAAGCGTCGGCTGCTGTTTTATATTGGCCAGTATATTAAAGTTGGCCTCACTAGCGGATGAGAAATAGATCATCTGGCACTGTGTGCTATTCGGTATTTCGTAGAGTTTTCGAATAGCTATAGGCAGATTACCGACCATCTCTCCAACGGTGATTTTTTCCAGTATTGTTTGCAGCGGCAAATCGTCATCTACGCATATCGTAAAATAGGATTCATTTTGGTCGGTGTTGGTATCAATTGGCCACTCGATAAATTTGGAAAATTGATACAGGAATATTGCGGTTAATTTGGTTTCAGCCGAAGCTTGGGGTTTTTGTGACAAAGCATCCGCTGCAGAAGCTTCAATGCTGAACACGCAGCTTGCAACCAATATCAGCCCCCACTTCCAGAGCGGACGCATGATTTTGTCGGTAGTTTTATTGAAGAGCATCATTTTTATCTACGTCTCTGCTTAAAGCGACCAGTTCAGTTTTAGATAAAAATCACGTTCAATTTCGGCATTTCGAGTACTAGGACTCGATGCACTGTATTCGAGATGATTGCTATGAAGCAGGTTGCGGCCCGCCAGGCTGATATCAAGTGAAGGTGTAACTTGCCATATGAGTTTGAGGTCCATTTCTACGTATTCGTCCATAATCAATCCAGCCGGCGCACCCACATGGCGAGCGTCGATATTTATGGTTAGATCATCAGACAGCGTTCCATACAGGTTTAGATTGAGTTGATGCTCAACCGTTGGAATGGTGACAAAACCAGCATTGCTGCTGTTGTTTGCGTATGAATAATGGATACGACCTTGCCATTGTGGAGAGGGCTGCCACCAAAGGGAAACCTCAGTACCATGGGCTTTAAAATCGGTGCTGTTGATCATCGCTATCGACACGGCATACGTTGGCGGTGGGCCGGGGTTCAGTACCGGCCCGCTAATGAGTTGTAGCCCGGGCAACCCCTTAAACTCGTTGTAATAGGCCGCAATGTCTATACGTAGGTTATTTTTTAAATTAGTGCGGAAGCCTGCTTCAAGTGAGGTTAGTTTTTCGACATCGTAAACTCCGGTAGCAACCAATGTTGCAAGAGTCGGTTGGTTAAGCGATTGACCGATGACAGGGGTATTTGCAGGTACAAAAATACTTAACGTGGCATCTTGTTCTACTCGTGTAGGGCTGCGGATTGCCTTTGATAGCGCGGCCCAAACAGTACTGGTTTCACTAATTTGATAGTTAAACCGTATGCTGGGTTGCAGCTCGTAATCCGACTGCATACGATCATTGCCTTCAATTTTGACACCAACAATCATATCCAGATTTTCGATGATGTTTACAGATCGGTTTTGGACGAAGGCATTCCACGTCTCATTTGTGTCCTTGGCTGGGTCAAACGACACAGCCGCGCCATTAATGAGCTTGTCTCGGGTTTCCCTGTACCCCGCTCCAACGGTAGTGTATTGATCTGACCACGTAAAATTCTGCTGGAATTCAATATCGAGGGTCGTTCTGTCCTCGGTTGCCAAAAGTTCCTGACGATAGGTATGGTCATAAAATAGTTGTAATGAGCGTGAAGATCCCTCGGCCCCATCGTTCTGCCAAAGGAATGTCAGGTTTTCACCGCTGAATTTTGCCTGGTTTAGTGAGGCGGGCAGGGCGTCTGGCAGTGGTAATGAGATAGGTGGAATGTAGGCTAAACCTGCGGCGTTACCTTTATAAGCTCCTCCATGAAAAGAGATCTGATGGTTCTCGTGTATTGTAGAGTCAATGCGGAAGCCGGCCCTGCGATCCTGCCAATCATCCTCCGCTGAGTCACCGCTCTGGTACTCATAATTGTCGAGGCGGCGTTGTTTTACGTACATACGATAGCTGGTGTCATTGCTAAGAGCAGCGCCGTGACGCACGGTGATGGACCCTTGTTCGTGACTCCCTGCGGTACCTGATATTAGATTTTCCTGTGTTTGCGAGGCATCTTTAGTGATAATGTTGATGACGCCATTTACGGCATTAGAGCCCCAAATAGCCCCACCTGGCCCGCGGATGATTTCAATACGTTCGATATCTTCAAGAACCGTGTCCTGCACATCCCAAAAAACACCTCCAAACAAGGGTGTATAAAGGCTGCGGCCATCCATTAATACCAATAAACTGTTGGCAAATTGGCCGCCAAAGCCGCGGGTGCCAATTGACCAGCTATTACTGTTTATCTTTGCAACATGCAGTCCGGGTACTGATCTGAGCAGTTCCGGGATTGAGGTAGCCGCTGAACGTTTGATCTCTTCCGCTGTGATCACATAAACCGCTGCAGCGGTATCGGAGAGTTTGGTGCTGGTCTTACTTGCTATCGAAACTTCGACGTTGACCAGCTCTTCTAGGCTCATTGATTTTAGAGTGTCAAGGTCGTAATCCTGACTGGGATCGGCAAGAACTAAACCTGATGCCCCCCATAAAAGCGAAGTGATTAAGCCTACTTTGAGGGCTCTATTTATGTCAAAGTTGAGATGTTTCATATCATTTTTGATCACTTCTAGTTTGTTTGTGCGCCGCTGTTTCCATTGACTATAGCTCCCACCGATCGGGGTCATATAACTGTCATACAACTAAAGTATAGGCACCGTTTAAACAGATTGTGTAAAAGATATCTGAATGGAGTTTGGTTTGGGCGCAGAAGCTAATGTGGTTGCGATAATGATTCTCGAAGCGCATCTCCATAGAGACGTTCGAGGCACAGCAGAGAGTTATTGATTGTTATTAGAATTTATTGGGGATATAGCGGTTTAAGTGAATGAACCGCTGCCGGATTGATGGGTTTGTGTTTGATTGCGCGTTGGGCCTTTAGCAGGGTGACCAGCTGATCACTTTCAATAAAAGGCTGTGCTGAAGGGCTAAACAGTGCTGCGTCCAGTTTGCGGATAATGGGGATCAGCTCGGACTCGGCTGGCAGGCGGCAGGTGATATCGTCGCTAGAGTGTATTGCTGGGGTTTGCCAATAGTGTTGAGCCCAGATAATTAGCCCCTTCCATATCTCGGTCGCAGGCTGATCCACGCAGATATTTTTTAATGTAGTAAAGGCCTGTTTTTCATCGAATTGACGAGAACCGGGCGAACCATCTAAATGGTCTAAGCCGCCGTCCAGTCTTTGCTGAATCCTTCGGAGTTGACTACGAGCACGCCACCAGAGGGTGGTGATCAACAGCAGCAGAACGCAAAGAGCAGCACTGCTTAACATCCACCAGAAAATGAATTGATCGCTTTGGTTGGCAAAGGGCTGCGAATGCTTCCCGTTGGGATTTTTAACGGCCTTTGTATCCGCTACCATCGCAGGGGAGGTTGTTGCGGTGATGTCCGTTGGGCTCTCGGTGACATCAACAGCGGCTACTTCAAAGGTTCGGGCAGGCAGTTTTGTAGTCTCAAGCTGCTCGGTTTGGGTATTCCACCAGCTGATCTCAAATGCAGGTATGGTTATAGCGCCTGGTTTCGTAACGACATAGGCTATCTTTTCAATTCGTTGCCCCTGAATGCCAGCGTTGGTTTGGCTGTTTTCGCTCTGGGGTTTGTCAGGATAGGTTTTTACATTGGTTAGTTCCGGATGTTCAAGTTCGGGAATAAGTGCTATTTCATTATCTGTAATATCAAATTCAATGGTACGGGTGATGGAATCACCTACTTTGATATTGGTGTGGGCCGGATCCCAATGTTGGGTGGCCTTCAGTGATGGCGTGGCAATCCAGGGTTGAGCAGGGTAATTAGCCGGTGTAGGCGTAACCTCAATGGATAGATCTTCAGTGGTAATGGATATGGGTCGGCCATACATTGACGAACGATCCGAGATCGAAGCCGACAGCACCGGCGCAGGTATGGTTAAAGTGCCTTGCTGTTGTGGAAAGATTGCATAATTCCACTCGTGCACCTGGTAACGAATACCATTGCGAACGGCTTCGTAAATTAGCTGATCTCCAAGGGAGTGAATGATCGCTTGATCAAGCTTGGGTTCGGTGATATTTGCACGGGAGATATTAATGGCGGTGTAGAGTTTTACTTTATAGAGTAACTGAGCTTGCTGATAGACTTTGTTGCGATCAACATCCGTTTCAAAAAACAGTTTCGAATTTGAATTCGCTTTGGAGCTTTGAACCTTCGATACCTCAATAGCAATGGCTTTGCTCTGTTGTCCCTTAAAGTCGATTGGTGGAATGACCAGATATCCGGTTTTCTTTGGCTTCAGTGAGATAACCCAATCCGTGGATGATAGGGTTTCACCATTTACGCTGCGGTACTGGCTGCTGCGCCTTTTCCCGAGTACGGTGAAATTTTCAGCAACCTGAGTGAGATCAGGCTCTCCGATAAAGATCTGCTCGTCTATCGATAGAGTAAGTTCAAAGCTTTCGTTTAGCTCAATATTATTGCGATTAACCGAAGCGACAAAACCTTCGGCTACGACGCTATGACTCGATGTAAGCGTGGCAATAAAGATAAAAATGCCTGCAATAGTAGTCTGCAGAGATAGTCGAAGTTGAATACGTGAGCGGTTCACCACATCGGTTCCTGGTTGTTTGTGCCGGATTGTCGGTTACGATTTTGTTGATTGTTCAGATATTGCTGCTGAAATTTTCGTTGGAATAAAACCCCAGGGTTATCGGGTAGCCGGCGTAACATTTGTTCGGTTTTCTGCTTTTGCTGGAGCTGTTCTTTGCTGAGCTCAGCATGGGATTGAGATTGATTGTTTGCGTCGGGCTCTGAATCTTTTTTGTTCTGATCGGAGGGCGCGTCAGGCTTTGATGGGTCTGTGGGGGGTTGCTCCTCCTGCTTCTTGTTTGGCTCCTGCTTGGATTGCTCTGTTGAATTTGTTGGAGAACCATCTTGATCGAAGGGTTGGTCTGAAGGGTCAGTCTGTTGATGTTCCGATGAGTCACCCGCGGATTGCTGGTTGTTGTTTTGTTGGTCTTGTTGCTGCTGACCATTTTGGTTCTGATCTTGACCCTGATTTTGGTCCTGATCAGGCTTCTGCTGGGAGTCCGATGGCTTACCGTCTTCTTTGGATGAATCCGACGGTTCCTGTTTTTTCTGCTGTTTGAGTAGCTCATCGACCAATTGTTTGTTGGTGACTGCATCTGCCAACTGTGGGTCTTTTTTCAGAGCCTGGTCATAAGCGTCTAGTGCCTCCTCTAGCTTGTCCGCCATGGCTAGTGCATTGCCACGGTTATAGTGGGCTGTTGCGCTGTCCGCAGTGGCAAATTGTTCAGCGGCCTTTTCATAGTCGCCTTTTTTGAAGTGCGCGGACCCTTTCCACTGAGGGTTTTGAAATAGCTCCGCTGCCTGCTCATGTTGCTGGCTTTGCATTGCTTCCATACCTTGTTGATCCGGTGTCTTCCAGAGATCCCGCCACTCAAATGCCATTGCTGGCTGAGGCATATTGATAACCAGTAGCAGGGCGAAAATCCAGCCTTTGCGGAAGGCGGGTAATACCAGCAATAGCAGCGGCAAAATAAGCCAGGGGCCGCGTTCAACCCAAAGGTTTAGTTCGCGGGTAATTTGATCATCGGGCTGGTTGGTTTGTCGTGCTGAGGACAAGCCGATACCATTGTCCAATAGTTGCCGGATATCGGAGTCATCAATCGTGGGTTCCAGGTAGCGGCCGCCGCTAATCGCCGCTATTTCTTTTAGTGGCTGAGCATCCAGTTTTGGTATCACGATAGAGCCGGTACCATCCTTAAGGAAGCCACCATTGGGTTTAGGTATGGGTGAACCTTCTACCGTACCGAACGCCAGGACCGAGATGGGGTAACCTGAATTTTTTGCTTGTTTAAGGGTTAGTTCCACTGAGCTAGGATGAACACCATCGGTAAATACAATCACTCTGCTTTGTTTGGCTGCGCCACCTTGTTCGATAAGTTTGGTAGCTTCAGTTAGTCCAGCCATCAAGTTGCTGCCGTAAACTGGCATGATTTGCGGTGACAGGGCAGGGACTAGTTCTGCAATTGTTTTGCTGTCGTCGGTGAGTGGACTGACGCTATGGGCATCCCCGGAGAACACCACCAAACCGGTTAAGCCCTCTTTTCGTATTTTCAGAAGATCACTAAGTTTGCGACGAGCCTTAATTAAGCGCGAGGGTTCCTGGTCGGTGGCGAGCATGGATAAGGATAGGTCTAGCACCACTACCAGCGCATCGGTTTGGCGATGAACTGGTTGGGGGAGCTTTTGCCAGGTTGGTCCGGCAAGAGCTATGACCGCAAGCAACCAGCCGATACCAAGGGGTAAAAGATAGTTTCTACCTGACCCGTGGCTGGTGTTTTCGGTCAAGAAAGGCAGCAGCTCGGGGGCAATAATTCGGCTCCATGAATTGTTCGCTTGCTGCTTTTTATACAGTAATACAAGTACTGCTAATAGCGGTAGCAAAACCCATAGCCATAAAGGGCGAATAAAATGAAACTGGTTAAAAAATTCAGCCATGTTCAGTGTTTGATTTCTCTTTCCTGTTTTTAAAAACTACCGAAAGATATTCTCTTAAGCTAATGAATATATTGAATTTAAATAATGATATTAGAATTGATGTTAGTAACGTGAAACCTAGTGGCCAGGTATAAAGCTCGGTTTTTGGGCGGAAGATTTCCGCCTCATGATCGATTGGTTCCAGTTGGTCTAAATTGAGATAGATCTGCTTCAATTCAAGGGTGTTACGGGCACGGAAATAGAGCCCACCGGTGGATGTTGCGATATGTTTTAAAGACTCTTCGTCCAGTTCGGCGGAGGGGTTTATGGTACGGTTGCCAAAAAAACTACGGACGGTCATTTGATCGGCACCGATGCCGATGGTATGAATTCGAACCCCTTCAGTTACCGCAAGTTCGGTAGCCTGGGCGGGGGAAATCTCACCGGCGGTATTCTGGCCATCGGTTAACAAAATGAGGACACGACTCTGTTGGGGCCGATCCCTTAGACGTTTGACGGCCATGGCAATGGCCTCACCAATTGCAGTTTTCTCACCTGCGATTCCGATCGTTGCCTCTTTCAATAGAATGCCGAGGGTTTGTCGATCAAAGGTAAGGGGGGTTTGCAGGTAGGCGTGGGTGCCAAACAGAATGAGCCCAAGTCGGTCGCCCTTGCGGCGTTCTACAAATTCACCGACAACCGATTGGACCACTGCCAGTCGGGTTGCGGTCTGGCCATTTAAAGTCATATCTTCGGCTTTCATGCTGCCGGAAATATCAGCAGCGACCATCAGGTCCCTGCCGGTCGTGGGTAGCTCAATGGGTTCGCCGACCCACTGCGGCCGGGCTGCAGCGGTTACCAGTAATATCCATGCGAGTATCAGTAAAATTTTTTGTAGCAGTCCAGTCTGAGAACTGTGGAGTTGATTATCTTCGCCGATTTCTGAAATACGCTGATAGAAGGGCACACGAATAGCCTGACCGCCGGTTTGAATCACAGGTATCAGGTAATGTGCCAGAATCGGCAGCGGCAGTATCCAAAATATCCAGATCCAGGTGAATTCGAACATGGTGCTAACGAGTCCCTGGGTTATCGATGAGATTTTATCCAGGTTTTCATCATTTGATGAAAGTGCTGGATGTCGATGTTGGGTTGGGATTGGGGTTTGTAGATCGATTCTGCAATTTGTTCACAAACCTGTTCTGAAAACACAGGCTTTTTGCAATGCTGATTGAGTAGCTCCAGGTAGTGATTCGCGCTCACCGCAGCCATTTTCTCGCTGGGATATCGGTGTAACGAGGTTCGTTTCAGTAAGGCCATGGCTTGTTCAAAATAGCGTTTTTCTGATTGTTCGCAGCTGCTGTTTTTTAGTTCTTGCATCAGCTGGTCGGCTTCTTGATTGGCCAATTTACGGTAGCGGTTTTTGGTTCGGTAGCGAATGATGAATAAGGTAATAGCTGCGATCGACGTTACGCTTAAGATGATCAGTAGCCACCAGCCTGGAGCTAATGGCCACAAACCAGGGGTATCGGGAAGATGAATATCCCTTAATTGCTCAAGAGGGTTTGCTGTAGCTGCCGAAGGGTTCATTTGACGACTCCAGGATTTTGGCGCAAGGAATCGAAGTTTTTGCTGGAGCTTGCAGCAGGTTGGTCGAGTCTATTGTCTGGGCTGGTATATAGAGATTCCTCGGTCGAGAGCTCATGAAGGGTAATCTTTAGCTTGAAAAACTGTTGCCGAAGTTGCTCCAGTCGTTGGTGAAATTGCTGTTGATAACGATTTTGAAAGCGTTGATTGTCACTGTCAATTAAGGAACGCTGAGCCCCGTTGGTGACCCAATATTTGCCTTGTTGCGGTAGCTTTGCCTCAAGGGGATCGTAGATCAAAAACACTTCAACCTGATTGTGCTGGGCAATTCCATGTAACAGCTGAAAATCAGTTTCGTTAAAATCTGCAAAGTCACTGATCAAGTAAAGTGTTGAACCGGTCTTTATAAGTTGCCGGGTGTGAGCAAGAGCTGTACCAAGGTTATGGCTGCTCTGTTGCTTTCCTGGCTCCTGTTGGTCTGGGTTTGTTGTGGGTATCTCCTCGCTGGGCTTAAGCTGTTGGTTGGAACTTTCAATCTGCTTGAGCCATTGCAACAGGTATCGTCGGTTGCGGGTGGGTTTGAACTCCTTGAGTTCGGTATCTGAAAAAATGATGCCGCCGCAGCGGTCGCTATTGTTGTGAGTATCCCAACTTAATAATGCGGCTGTTTCCGCCGCTTTTACCGATTTGAAACAATACCGGCTACCAAAAAACATCGATTGGCTCTGATCTAAAACGATAAATACAGGTCGGTCTTTTTCTTCCCGGAATACTTTAGTGTGGGTGATCTGTGAGCGGGCGGTAACGCGCCAATCGATCGTGCCAATATCATCACCGGGCTGATAGACGCGGCTCTCTTCAAACTCAAGCCCACGGCCAAATAGTTTTGATCTATTCTGACCCGCCAATAGTGAGCGGCTTGGGTGCTGGTCGAAGCATGGGCGAATCCGCTGGGATTTAAGCTGCATTAGTTGCTGCAGATTTATATATGCGCCACGAATTAGCGTGCTGGAGTTATTCGGGTGGTTCATAGTGAGAGTAGCTCAACCCGTTGCTAGATCGCCGGAACTACGTTGAGTAGCTGATCAATCAACTGATTGGTATCGATTCCGCTGGCCTGGGCTTCAAAGCTGGAAATTAGCCGGTGGCGTAGCACATCGTGAATAACCGCCTGGACATCCTCAGGGGTAACAAAGTCACGATCCGCTAACCACGCATGGGCCCGACAACAGGAATCCAGGGCGATGGTGCCTCGGGGGCTAGCGCCATATTCAATCCAATTGGCCAATTTGGTGTCGTATTGCTCGGGTTGCCGAGTCGCCATGATTAACTGGACGATATATTCCTCTACAGGCTCCGCCATATAAATAGAGAGCAATTGTTGACGCGCTTCAAAAATGGCCTGCTGGCTGATGATATCGGTATTTTCCCTGGTTCCGCTGCTGGACAACTCCTGCTGCAGGGATTCGGCACGGGCTAGTTTGAGTATCTGATGTTCCGCTTCGCGGTTGGGGTAATCGATCTCAACATGCAGTAAAAATCGGTCCAGCTGTGCCTCCGGGAGCGGATAGGTACCCTCTTGCTCGATCGGGTTTTGGGTCGCCATCACCAAAAAAAGCTCCGGAAGTGCATAGGTGGTTTTACCTACGCTAACCTGGCGTTCGCCCATCGCTTCAAGTAATGCCGATTGTGCTTTAGCTGGAGCCCGGTTAATTTCATCCGCTAGTACCAGGCTATGGAAAATCGGACCTTTCTGAAACTCAAAGGTACCGTCTTGAGGCCGGTAGATCTCGGTTCCGGTGATATCGCCAGGTAATAGATCTGGGGTAAATTGAACCCGGTGGAAACTGCCTTCAATAAGATTGGAAAGGGACTTGATTGCACGGGTTTTGGCAAGCCCAGGTGCACCTTCGACTAATAAGTGACCATTAGCGAGTAGCGCAATCATCAAACTATCCACTAGTTTTGACTGGCCGATAATTTGCTGATTAAGTTGTTGCTTGAGGTTTTGGATCTGTTTGAGGTGGTTGTTCATAATCTCTCAATCTAAGAACTGTATTTGCGTGTACTATTTTAGCACTCTGAAGGTTATCAATCTGACTTTATCTGAGCTTCTACTATTATTAACTTTATATTCGTTTTAACCATTCTGACATATTGGCCAAATACATGTTAAACACAGAAGATATGGGTATAAAAAAAGAAGCGCTCCACTCACTGAGTGAGGAACTCCATAAAAAGTTCCATGAGCAGGAGGCCCAGAAGTTGGACCTGTTTATTCGTCATTATTATGCCGCAGTTCCGGAGGCTGATTTTGAGGAGAGGAATCTTGATGACCTCTATTATTCAAGTTTTTCATGCTGGAAGTTCATACACTCAAAGGATAGTGATGAGCCAAAACTGCGTGTGTTTAACCCGGATCTTGAACAACATGGCTGGCAGTCCTCCCACACTATCATTGAAATGTTATGTGTGGATATGCCTTTTCTAGTAGATTCGACTCGTACCCTGCTAGTTGATATGCACCTGAATATTCATACTATTCATAGCTCGGTTTTTTGTATTAAGCGTGATGATCAGGGTAAATTGCTTGAATTTAAACCTGCGCTTGAAAAGCACAATGGTGGAGTTGGATTTGAGCGTGAAGCGGTCATTTATTTCGAAATCGATAAGAATTCGGATCAAGCTGAACTGAATGAACTCACAAGGCGGTTACGGGAAGTCCTTTCGGAAGTTGCTCAGGTAGTGTCTGATTTCGACCTTATGCAGAGCCGAATACTGAAGTTAATTGACGATGCAAACAGTAATGGAAACCTTGAAAACTCCGAAAGGCAACATTGCAACGATTTTTTAAGGTGGTTGCTCGATGATAATTTTACCTTGCTGGGTATTGAAGAATACGCACTGGAGCAACAAGCTGAAAAGATGCAAATTGTGCAGAACAACGACGCGTCGTTGGGTATAGCACGTATAAATAAGCCGGTCACCTCACGGCGAAACATCGAGGATCTTTCGGTCGGGGCTCAGCGATTCATTCAACGCGATAACATTATAAGTTTTGCAAAAGGCGGCACGGTTTCGCGGGTCCATCGTCCTGCGTACCCGGATTATATCTCGGTACATCTTTACGATGATCTGGGCAAACCTGTGGGCGAATGCCGAATAGTAGGTTTGTTTACTTCACCGGTCTATCAATCCAACCCATCTAGTATACCGATCGTCAGGGATAAGATTGAGTATGTGCTCCATCAGGCTGGTTTTGAAGCGGGAGGACATAATCAAAAGGATCTTCTTCACGTTTTGGTTACTTACCCGCGGGAAGGTTTGTTTTTGCTCTCTAAAGAGGAGTTGCTTGAGCACGCTACCGGTATTATGGGATTGCAAGAACGGCGTGTGACTCGCCTGTTTTTGCGTGAAGATCCTTATGGGCAGTTTATTTCCTGTTTACTATTTATGCCACGGGACGATTACAACACCAAAGTTCGTGTCAAAATTGGTGAGTTGCTGCAGAAAGAATGCAATTCACCTAGCGTAAGTTTTAGCACCTATTTCTCCGAATCAGTATTGGTTCGCGTCGAGTATAACCTGCAAATGGATGAGGGTAGCTCTGCACCCTCTGCACGATTATTGGAACGAAAAGTACGTAGCGCGGCTCGTACCTGGGAGGATGATTTTCACGCGGCTTTGATTGAAAATTATGGGGAAGAATTAGGTACTCAATATGCGAATCAGTACTTGAACGCCTTACCCTCTAGCTATCGGGATGATTTTAGCCCAAGAGCTGCAGTGGTCGATATTAAGAAAATTGCAGCACTTAAAAGCGATGGCGACCTTGCGATGAGTTTTTACCGGTCGGTAGAGGAGTCAAAAGATATATTGCGCTTTAAGTTGTTCCGGCGAGCTGCTCAAATTCCGCTTTCCGATGTATTACCTATTCTTGAAAATTTAGGTCTCAGAGTAATTGGAGAAAGGCCGTATGAGTTTCTTGATAAAGAAGGTGTCGTGATATGGGTTCATGACTTTAGCCTGATTTATTCCCTGTCAGATAGTGTAAATATTCAGGAAGTGAGGGATATTTTTCAGGATGCCTTTTCCAGAATTTGGTATGGCGATGCTGACAATGACTCCTTTAACAATTTGGTACTAGGCACGCGCTTAAACTGGCGACAGATCGCAATGTTACGGACGTATGCGGCCTATTTGAAACAAATCCGCTTTGGTTTTGGACGTGGCGCCATTGCAGAAACACTATCAAAACATCTTGAAATCACCCGCGCAATCGTATCTTTGTTTAACTTTATGTTTGACCCTTCAGTTATACGCGGAGACAATTATCTTGAGGAAATTGAGGCCGCGCGGTTAGATATTTTTAAGAAATTGGATGAAGTATCTAACCTGAATGAAGATAGAATTCTACGCCGTTATCTAGATTTGATTAGCGCGACATTGCGCACCAATTTTTTTCAAAGTACACCAGAAGGTGATCCAAAGCCCTATCTCTCATTTAAGTTTTCTCCAGAGCGTATACCGGATATACCCCAGCCATGCCCCAAGTTTGAGATTTTTGTTTATTCGCCAGAGTTTGAAGCGGTTCATTTAAGAAGTGGTGCGGTTTCAAGGGGTGGGTTACGTTGGTCTGATCGGCTTGAAGATTACCGAACAGAAGTGTTAGGGCTAGTAAAAGCTCAGCAGGTTAAAAATTCGGTGATTGTACCCTTGGGAGCAAAGGGTGGATTTGTCCTGAAAAAAGTACCCCCGAAGGCGAGTAGAGAACGGGTTCAACAAATAGCGGTTCGTTGTTATCGGTACTTTATGCGTGGGATGTTGGATATTACTGACAATTTGGTTGATCAGAAAATTGTTCACCCCACCGACACCGTTGTGCGTGATGAAAGCGATTCCTATTTGGTCGTAGCGGCGGATAAGGGCACCGCAACGTTTTCTGATATTGCCAATGGTATTTCAAAAGATTATGGGTTTTGGCTTGGTGACGCTTTTGCATCCGGTGGCAGTGAGGGCTATGACCATAAGCAGATGGGTATTACTGCCAAGGGCGCATGGATATCGGTTCAGCGACATTTTTGTGAAAAAGGTATAGATATACAGAATGATGATTTTACCGTAGCCGGAGTTGGTGATATGTCCGGGGATGTATTTGGCAACGGTATGCTGTTATCCAGGCATATTCGTCTGCAAGCGGCGTTTAACCATAGGCATATTTTCATAGATCCGGACCCAGATGCGGCGCGCTCATATATAGAACGAGAACGACTATTCAATAAAGCTGGCTGTAGTTGGGATGCCTACGATGAAAGCCTGATCTCAGAGGGCGGTGGGGTTTTTTCAAAGGATCTAAAATCTATTCCCCTGAGCGAACAGATAAAAGCGTTTCTTCAGGTTGATGCTGACCAAATGACCCCAACCGAATTAGTAAATGCCATACTAAAGGCACCGGTCGATTTAATCTGGAATGGTGGGATTGGAACCTATGTTAAATCAACTGAAGAAAGTCATGCAGATGTTGGTGATAAAGCGAATGATTCGGTACGTATTAACGGCTCAGAGCTACGTTGTAAGGTATTTGGAGAGGGCGGAAATCTGGGCTTAACCCAGTTAGGTCGAATTGAATTCTGTCTTAACGGCGGCGCATGTAACAGTGACTTCATAGACAATGCGGGCGGCGTTGATTGTTCAGATCATGAAGTCAATATCAAAATTCTTTTGGATGACGTGGTAAAAGATGGCGATTTGACAGAGAAACAGCGCAGCGAATTGTTAGAGAGTATGACCGATGATGTCAGTACGGCGGTGCTCAAAAATAATTATAACCAGGCTCAGGCACTAAGCTTAGCGGAGTATCAGGCCAGCTCTCGTATCGGTGAATTTGGGCGATATATCGATACGCTTGTTGCACAAGGCCAGCTCGATACAGAATTAGAGTTTATGCCTAACCATGAAGTCTTGGCGGAAAGGCGTGCGAACAAATTGGGGTTGGCTCGTCCGGAATTGGCGATACTAATTTCCTATTGCAAGAATATTTTGAAGCAGGAGCTTGCGGTTTCAGATCTTTCCGACGATCCCTACTTGGCCAAGGAGGTCTTTGAAGCATTCCCTAAAATATTAGTCGATAGATTTCAAAATAAAGTCCTGACGCATCGGCTCTATAAAGAGCTGTTAGCAACCCAGATCACCAACGGGCTGGTGAATCACATGGGCATCACCTTTGTGCACCGACTTAATGAAACTACCGGATCCACATCTGATGAAATATCCAAGGCCTATATTACGGCGCGGGATATCTTTGGTTTACCTGAATTATGGGCCCAGATCGAATCGATGGACTTCAAGGTTTCATCCAGCGATCAGCTAAGCTGGATGATGGAAATTCGTAGCCTGACTCGCCGCGCATGTCGCTGGATACTGCGTAGTCGGCGAACTAGTCTGGATCCACAGGTTGAGGTCACACGGTTTAGCCCATTGGTTGATATTTTAAAAAACTCGGCAGCAGAATTACTACAAGGGCAGCGTCTCGATAGATGGGAGGCTAGATATAACGAGCTTGAAAACCAGGGAGTACCTACAGATTTATCGACAAATATTGCAAGTATTCCTGTAGTTTATGCCACTTTTAGCGTCAGCGATGCGGCTCAAATTACGGGTAAGCCTTTTTCTTTTGCGCTGGCAATACATTTTGCCCTCGAAGAAAGGTTATGCCTGTATGGCTTCGGGGAAGAGATTAAAAACCTGAAGATTGAAAACCATTGGCAGGCATTAGCCCGTGAATCATTCATGGATGAATTTGAGTGGCAACAACGAGCCCTTACAGTAAGTGTTTTACAAGGTGCTGATGATCATACAATTGATAACGCCAGCTGCCAGAAAGCTGTTGATGACTGGATAGTAGAGCACGAAGTTCTTGTTGATCGTTGGTTCCTATTTATGGCTGAACTTAACCGGGCTGCGGATAAAGAGTACGCGATGTTTTCTGTTGCTATTCGCAAGCTTTTTGAGTTGTCACAGGCGAGCCAGCAGCCCTAGTAGATTACCAACGATATTGAGATGATGCAGCGAACAGTAAATAAGAATCTAAAAAAAGTGTGTTTTAGTTTATCTATTTCGCCTGATTCCTACGAAGCATATTATCGAGGCGATGCGAAATACGTTCAGGTCGAAACGGATCAATCGAAGATAGTTAAAATGCCGGCGGATATATTTATACGGTTCCTTACCCGAGAGGGGATTTCCGGGAGATTCGTGGTGAGCTACGATCAGAATAATCGTTTTCATTCGATAGAAAAATTAAAGTAACAAATTTTTAATTTTTTGGAGGTTTCAGCAAGCTGGAGCTCGGCGATATAGATACTCTATAATGCTCACCACGTTCTATTTCGCCTCTGGATTACTGACATCATGTATTCGCTGCTGCAAAAAGCACTGTTTCAATTGCCCGCCGAGACTTCACATCATGTAGCTTTAGCCGGGCTAGATATAGCGCACCGCTTTGGGCTTTCAAAGCTTATGACATCCAATGTTAAAGCAGCCCCGATTGAACTGCTGGGTATGCAGTTCGGTAATCCGATCGGACTGGCAGCAGGGCTGGATAAAAATGGTGATTACATCGATGGCCTGGCGGCACTTGGCTTTGGGTCCATTGAAATTGGTACTGTAACGCCACGTGCCCAGCCAGGAAATCCTAAACCAAGATTGTTTCGTATCCCTGAAAAACAAGTGATTGTGAACCGAATGGGGTTTAACAATAAGGGCGTCGATTACCTTGTTGAGCGTGTAAAGGCATCTAACTATCAAGGTGTATTAGGCATTAATATTGGCAAAAATGTCGATACGGTAGTGGAGAATGCAACCAACGATTACCTGAGCTGCATGCGGGCGGTGTATCCCTACGCAAGTTACATTACCGTTAATCTTTCATCTCCAAACACACCGGGGCTTCGGAATTTGCAACACGGAGAAACATTTCGTCTATTACTTGAAGCATTGAAGAATGAGCAATTGAAGCTCAAAATAAAGCATGGCAAAACGGTTCCATTGATGATTAAAATCGCACCTGATCTCGATGCCGAAGAGGTAAAGTCCATTGCTAATGTGCTGGTCGAATATCAAGTAGAGGCAGTGATCGCTACTAATACCACGTTATCTAGAGATGCTGTACAAGGGCTTGAGCATGCGGATGAAGCCGGCGGGTTAAGCGGCGCGCCTTTGCTAAAGGCGTCTACGGAAGTGGTGCGGACAATCCGCAGTACTGTTGGGGATCAACTCAAAATTATTGGAGTTGGCGGTATTTTTGATGCGGAGGGCGCTGCTGAAAAGCGTCGTGCTGGCGCTGATTTATTACAGATATACAGTGGCTTTATTTATAAGGGACCTCAACTGATCCGAGATGCCGCAGAAGGGTTTGGTCGCGGGTAACGATGTAGCCTAAACTATGAGGGTTTTAAAACTTTATACGACGCTCGGTTGCCATCTTTGTGAAGAAGCAGAATTAATCCTGCTGCCATTATTGCAGCACCAGGGGTACCTGTTGGAAAAAGTAGAGATCAGCGAGTCCGAAGAATTGGTTGAACTATACGGGATTCGCATTCCGGTAATAGCGCTACCTGAAAGCCTGGATACTGGAAGGGAAGGGCCGACCGAACTGGGCTGGCCTTTCGATTTGGATCAGGTAAGCAAATTTTTGTCTTAGAATAAGCGAGATATCAGGCTATATTTTTTCCATAAATGTATCCGCTAACACCTTTCCGATACTGTTGCCAATATGCTCGAATGCTCTGCTTTCGGCTAGTTCTTGGCTGACGCTTGATGTCCCTTTCGCTCGGCTACTATATTCACTCAAAATCCGATCGGAGGAGTCTTTTATCGTGGCAGCGCCTTCTGCGAATACATAATGGGTCCCATCTCTCCAGTTCGACTGAATGGTAACTCGCAAATCAACGGAAAGATCTGGATGATTCGAGTTTGATATGCTGAATCCGGCATCCGTCAGCGCTTTAATTACGCTGGATGAGGTTGTATTTGCACCGGTGTTCAGGGGGTTAACCGCGATCGATAAATTACCTATTAATGCAAAAATTCGCCTTTCAAGTGAATCAAATGTGGTATCAATAGTGGAAGACTGATGGTTCGGCGAGACAATGTTGAATCGTTGGGAAAGCTGCTTGCGTTGTTCAATCAATTTTAACGCCGGTTTAAGTGCGCGCCATTGTTCCAGTCGCGGTAACGTCTCGGAAACGTTGCTAAAGTGAGATAGGGAAAGTTCAATATCAGTAATCTGAGCGGCAATATCAAAAGCGGCTTTTTCTCTATCAAGCTGAGCTAATACGTAAACATACTGATTTTTTGTATCAACAAAACGCTCAATGAATTCTGCATTTTTGAGATTGATTTCTGGAATCTGGCTCTTCACCTCATCTTCGATGAGTTTATCAAGTTTGGAATTCGCAACGCGAGTTTTGATTAAGGTTGACCCGCGAACCGATACCTGCATTTTTCCAATAAGGTCTTGAAGGGCATTGTTCTGCGCTTCAAGACCAGCTTTGGCGGCATCTAAGTATATTTTCGCTGAGCCTACGCCATACACATAACCTGACTGGGTAGGTGGGTTAAGTACCCAGCTTGGCCGAATCGGATTTGCGCCTGAATCAGAAGAACCAATGGCAGTGGGAGTGCTGTTGCAGCCAGCAATAAAAATGCAGCCGACTGCGACCAATAAGCCCGATAGCAGGAGGCTTTTAAAATTATTTTTAGAAGCCAAAGATCGTTTTCTCCTGGAACTTTTTGATCTTTTTCTGGCCGTTCCATACTTCACGGTTTGTGAACATGTTGATGAGTTTGAGGTCGACTTGATATGAGGTAACTCGTTTGTCATCAAGCTGGTCGACAAACGAATTAATCGTTCCTGAGAGCACAAAATCAGCTCCTGTTTCCTGCCCCATCTGTTTGGCTGTACTGGAGCTTGCATTGAGCTCTTGATCTCGGCGTTCATCTCGCAAGTCTTCACGTTCAGCACCACCGGCAACGAAATCAACTGAACCTGATCGAATGAGTGCTCGCTTTAGATCGTTTGTGAAGGCTTCAACTGCGATATGCTCGTGGGATTTGTTGCGAATGCGTTGAATGATGATAGTTGGTATGGTTTTACCTGATTCTAGGGTGAAACGTTGAACCCAGGGAAATGAAAGCATGTCGCTGATCATTTCAGTAGATACTAATTCAGAATCCGTGGCGTTCCAGCGGTCTGTAAGGGCGATCTCTTGCTCTGAATCAACTCTTGAGACCTGAACAGATCCGCACCCGCTTAGTAACAAAATAACCGCGATAATCGATGATGCAACTGCGTTGTGAAGACTAGAACTCATGTTTTTATTCCCTGCACGGTATCGATGCATATAGATTTGGTTGGCCGTTGCTTTCATAGCCGGTTCCTACATAACAGTGCGATGTGGCGATATAGCACAGCAGCGCATACTAGTGTATCAAAAAGAGTAATCCAATTTATCTTGATTGGAGGAAATCGGCGCGACCGGAGATATGGCGTGGTTTATCCATAGTAAGTGCTGCCCTTTTTTGAGGTTGAACTTTTTGGTCTTTGTTTGTGGTTGCACGCCTGCATTCGGTTGAGAGGTTAACGTAGCCCTGTGATCCCCTGGGGCAAGCAATACACGAGTCATACGGATTTGATGAGGCAGAGTGAGCCAACTGCGTGTATCGGTATTGGCCGTCATAAAGCTTGCCAGGCTGCCAAGCCCAGAAAAACCCGTGAGTTTATCCGTAGTGATTGTTTTTACAATTTCTCTGACTAAGCCCTCATAGATATCCTGGCTTGCCCGCTGCAACTGTTCCTGCAGAGCTAGCATTGCAACATGGGAACTATCTGACAATCGTATTGATTGTTGGCCGACTGACAACATCGATGGCCCTGGTCCAGATCTTAGAGGCGAATAATAAGGCACTGAAACTCTAGCGCCAAACTGTAGGGCCTGTGGTAAGCCCTGTTGCTCTGCAATCGCCCAGGCGGGCCCAAGGAAGACGATTTTTTGAGCTGCCGAATAGAGATGCCCTGTAGTTCTCCCTGCCGAATAACCAATGGCTAAGCCTGGTATATTCTCATAGATCATCGAAAACCAGGCTTGTTGGTCCAGTTGATCTTGCCGCGTACCTGTATAAATAGGCACTAAACTCAGTGCGCGTAAATAGGAATTGGTGGTAAGAAGGAGTTCGAGTCTTTTTTTCTGTGGTGCGGAACCTACGTGGTCAATAACCAGTAGTTGACCCATATCGGAACTGATTTCTAGTTGGGAGCGCAACGCTGTTGAAAGTTTAGTTTGCGCGAGCTTTGTCCAGCGATCGTTGTAGCCACCTGATTTTTTCATGACTCGTATCGTGTCAAACCAAGCTTGCTCAGCGATATTACCCTGTAATTGATACTGTTTGGCTGCACCACCCTCATACAGCGTCGCAGCTTTTTCATATTCAAGGCGTGCATTGTCAAGCTCGCCTTGCTGTTCGTAGGTAAAGCCTGCTAGATAATGGCTCCAGGGGTCATCTCGGTAAATCAGATCTCGTTTGTCGATATCGCGTCCGGTTACGGTTTCAACGAAGGTTGTGATCTGTCCCAGGATCGAATTTTTTTGTTCTTCAGCCGCTTTATAATCGCCTCGTAATAGGGCAAGTTCATGAAGCTTAATATCTATGCGCCGTGCTTCTACCCGGGCGTTGCCCAATAATTCATCGTGTTCTGCAGGGCGCGTGCTTAACTGGGACATGCATAGATAGTTCATCATTTTATAGTAGTTAATTAGCACCTTCTCGAAATCAGTAGCTTCATAGGGTGTTGTGTCTCCTCCCAAAATAGCCTTAGTGGTATTATCGATGGTACTGGCGTCTTCTTCAGTAATACGTTCGGCAGCTTCGAGTAGTTTATTACTTTCTGAGTAGCTTCCCTGAATATGAGATATTGCTCCAATTTCCATGTTGTACAGAATGGCGTTTCTGCCATTTGTCGGTAATAGCGCTTTAAACTCACTCTTTGCGGCTTCATAGTTTCCGTTAGCCATTGCCGCTCGTGCTTTAGAGGTATTGTTACCGTAGGTTGCGCACCCATGCAGCATTGACAGCAAAATAGTAACTGTCCAAAACTTTAAAACGAAAGGGTGTGCCTTGTAATTCATTTTGAATATATGTGTGAGTATCTTTCGAGAATTGATGTTCTGCTACTACCGAAATGACTTGGGGTTACCACACTGCGATACTCCATTTTTGGTCTGCCGTTAACGGTAGATAGGCACTCGGAAATAGTATTTTTATTAGTGCGGTTTATATGTATGTGAAAAAATATCACTAATTCTGATGAGTATAAGATGTTGGTAAGCATTCGTAACGGTACGGATTGAGCTTATATTCCTGAGGTATTTTGTGGCAGGTAGAGATTGTCACGAATAAGGTATATCGAACCTGTACCATCCTAAATTTTTTTCGGTTTCTGTGATCTTAGTTTAGAGGGAACCGAAAAAACTTACTAACCGTAGCAGAGGTAGATAATATCTTTAGACAATAATAAATCGTTTTGATGGGTATTGATTGAAACAGCGGAGATAAATGAATGAGCAAAGTAAAAATCAACCAACATCTAGCAATAGGTGCTGGTTGATTTAGGGATTTACTGTTTGTTGAATTCAGCTTCCATTTCCTGTTGGGCTTTATAGGCTTTGAACTCTTCTTTCATAACCGATTCGTCATCAGAATTTAAATTAACACCGCTCTTTTTGATGATGTTACTAAAAAGTTCATCGGTAAAGGTCGGGCTTAAAGCAACCATAATACAAAGATGGTTTTTCCCATCTAGCTCTACTATGTCAGCTTTTATTGGGCGAGCACCATTCAAACTTTGTTGGGTGATTTGTTTAGAAACACTTTCAAATGTACCACCGACGGAAGAGCCCCTATTGGTATCGGTTTTTCGAGCGTAGGTTTTATCCATTGCTTTGATTTTTGTTTCGATCTGTTGGGAAAGGTCTACCCGCGCATTTGCAATAGCCTGTTTCCGGTCGATTGAAAAATTTCCAGAGCTAACTACACAATCAGTTGCAGCTATACCATCCTCAATAACTGGAACCAGTACCCAGCTAGGAATGGGTGACTTAGTGGGCTCTATTTCTTGCTGAGGCACTGTTGGTTTGTCAGAACAACCAGCGAGAACAAGGCAACTTGCTGCGACGATAATTGAAAGTTGTTTATTGAATTTCATGGGTATTTCCCTTTTTTGTTTGGTGAATCGAATTCTTGCGTTACCGAAGTGCACAACGTGACATCGGCATGATGGAAGTTTTAGTTAAGACTGCTAACACGGGCGACAAGGGTAGCATGGGAATTCCACTTTAGCACTGGAATCAGATGTTTTTTGGTCTGAGCGATTATGGAAGGTTGGTCAATATAGTGCAATTTTGATAGATCAAAGAAATGGTTCGTTAACACATTAATGTTGGTGATAATCCAGTTTAAAAAAAGAGTTAGCTGTTGCTGTGGTTTGATTTGCAATTTGTTCGCATGACAGCCCCGTGCACTGGGCAATTTTCTCTACTATCCATGGCAAAAAGGCTGGTTCATTGGTTCTTGATTTTGGTTTAGGTCGAATATTGCGCGGTAGAAGGTAGGGAGCGTCGGTTTCGATCATCAATCGATTATTAGGGATTTCAGAAATCAGCGGTAAAAGGCGTTGTCCTCGGCGCTCATCACAGAGCCAGCCAGTGATGCCAATGTGTAAATCAAGATCCAGATAAGCATACAGCGCCTCTTTTTCGCCAGTAAAACAGTGTACTACCGCGTTACTTAAATCATCGCGATATTGTTTGATGATTGGGTAAAAACGTGAAAAAGCATCCCGCTCATGCAAGAACAGCGGCTTTCCTGTTGCGATTGCAAGCTCGATATGCCGTTCAAATATGCTTTCCTGATCAGGTCGGGGTGAGAAATCACGGTTGAAGTCCAGACCCGTTTCGCCAACAGCGCTAACCTCTGTTCGATAGGCAAGCTCCGAAATCACACTGAGATCATCTTCAGTCGCCGTGCCCGCGTGGTGAGGGTGGATACCAGCTGTGCAAAACAATATACCCTTATATTGTCGCGTAAGAGCAAGAGCCTGTTCACTGCTTGAGACATCGCTTCCGGTAACAATCATGCGGGTAACGTTTTGTTGTTGCGCACGTTCGAGGATCTGCTCCAGGCGTTTAAATAGGGATTCGTGGCAAAGGTTAGCGCCGATATCGATTAGTGGATTCATATTACAGCCTTAGCGGGATGATTTGGGTTCTCAAGGTGAGGGGTTGAGTAGATATCGATGGGTACCGTACGTAAAACAAACTAGCTGTCGCATAATCAATGGGTTGGGCTGGCTAATGCTAACAGTGAGAGCGTTCCAGCATGGTTCATAAATTGAGGATAGACCGGTGGAAATTTAGATTTGATCTATACTGAACGCATGAATCTCTTCGAGTGCACTCGAAGAGCGGGTAGAATATTACGTAAGAACTGAAACGGAGTAAACAATGGCAGGTGTACTTGATACGGTAAACCAGCGAACTCAGCTGGTGGGACAAAACCGTCTAGAGTTATTGATGTTCCATCTAACGGGTGATCAAGTTTTTGCCATCAACGTATTTAAAGTTCAGGAGGTTGTGGCAGTTCCGGAACTGAATGAAATGCCTAAAAGCCATCCTTTTATAGCTGGTGTTACCAACGTCAGGGGTCAGACAGTACCTGTGATTGACCTGCGACATGCAATTGGTATGGGGCCTATTGATAGAGGCAAAGCTGAAAACCTGATTGTTACTGAATATAACCAGAGTATTCAGGCCTTCTTGGTGGGTGGAGTTCACCGAATTGTAAACTTGAACTGGGAAGAAATTCTCCCTCCTCCAGCTACTGCTGGAAAGACTCACTTTCTTACCGCAATTACCAAGCTTGATGACAAGATCGTTGAAGTAGTGGATGTTGAAAAAGTATTGGCATTGATTGTACCGCCGGACACCCTCGTCGCAGGCGAGTTGCTTGATTCTGAGGTGTTGGAAGCGGCAAAAAATATGGAAGTATTGGTGGTGGATGATTCCAGTACCGCCCTGAACCAGGTTATAGGGACTATGGAGCAGTTGAAGCTAAATGTTCATAGCGCTCGCGATGGTATGCAGGCGTTGACGATGCTACAGCAATGGGCTGATGAAGATATTGATTTAAATAAAAAATTGGCGATGGTGATAACCGATGCGGAAATGCCTGAAATGGATGGTTATCGTTTAACAGCTGAAATCCGAAAGGATCCGCGATTAGCGGGTTTGTATGTGGTTTTGCATACTTCTTTAAGTGGCCGATTTAATGAATCAATGGTAAAAAAAGTAGGCTGCGACGGATTTTTATCTAAATTTGACCAAAATGCGTTAGCTGAAATGGCTCAAGATCGTGTTCGATCCCTAATGGATAACGGATCGTAGCTATTCCGTAATATTTCATCCACTGCATGGGTTCTATATCATGCAGCGGGTGCCAATTGGTTTTGGTAGGCTACACACCCTCCAACAATGTTTCTAACTGTTCCCAACGTTCGTAGCAGGTTGCGATTTGCTGCTCGAGGGCTTCAAATTCCTTTTGAGTTGTCTGAATTTCATCCTCGCTTTGCTTATAAAAGTCAGCTTGGCTCATTTTCTGTTGGCATAGTTCAAGTCGGTTCTCCAGCTCCTCCAGCTGTTTGGGGAGTTCATCTAGCTCGCGTTGATCTTTATAGCTAAGTCGAGGGGTTTTCTTTACAGGCTGTTTTTTCCCTGAGGCTACAGGGTCGAGCAGTTTTTTCTTATTTTTATTCTCTGAACTATCACTGTTTGTAGTGCTGGGCCGCTGTAATACCCAGTCGCTGTATCCGCCCACATAGCTGCTGATTTTACCATTTCCCTCAAAAACAAGGGTGCTGGTGGCGATGTTATCGATAAAGGCCCGATCGTGGCTGACGATAATCAGTGTACCTGGGTAATCGCTTAACAGCTCCTCTAGTTTTTCCAGGGTCTCGATATCAAGGTCGTTGGTAGGCTCATCCATTATCAGCAGGTTGCTGGGGTTTCTGAACAACCTGGCCAGCAATAGCCGGTTGCGTTCCCCGCCGGATAGCGCTTTAACCGGGGTATTGGCTCGGCTTGAATCGAACAAAAAATCCTGCAGATAGCTGATAATGTGGCGTTCACGGCCATTGATCATCAGTTTGTCAGATCCGTCGGCAACGCTGTCCCGAACTGTTTTTTCTTCGTCTAACTCGGTGCGCAGTTGATCGTAGTAGGCAACGGAAAGCTGAGTCCCCATTTTTACGGTGCCGCTATCGGGTTCAAGCTGGCCTGTAAGTAGGCGGATTAAGGTGGTCTTGCCAACCCCGTTTGGCCCCAATATGCCAATTTTATCGCCACGCATCAGTACGGTGCTGAAGTCTTTTGCGATAGTTTTTCCGCCAATCCTGTAATTGATGCTTTCAGCTTCGATTACGATCTTACCGGAGGCGCTGTCCGCGTGGCTTTCCATTCGGGTTTGGCCGGTTTGATTACGACGCTGGCTGCGCTCCTTGCGTAGCGCTTCGAGGTTTCGTACCCGTCCTTCGTTACGGGTGCGTCGGGCTTTAATACCCTGGCGGATCCAAACCTCTTCCTGTGCTAACTTCTTGTCAAAAAGTGCATTTTGACGATCCTCTTCCTCCAGTGCTTTTTCACGGTTTTCCAGAAATTTGGCATAATCGCCTGGCCAGCTTCTTAATTGGCCCCGATCGATATCAACAATCCGGGTAGCCACATTTTGTAAAAATGCCCGGTCATGGGTGATAAACAACACAGTGCCCTGGTAGCCTAGTAAAAACTGCTCGAGCCACTCAATGGCATCTACTTCGAGATGGTTTGTAGGTTCATCTAATAGCAGTAGGTCAGGTTCTGAAACCAGTGAACGGGCCAGAAGTACACGACGTTTTAGTCCGCCGGAAAGCGTTTCGAAGCGAATGTCGGGGTCAAGGGATAATCGAGAAAGGGTGCTATTGATCTGAGCCTCTAGTGTCCATCCATCGCAATCCTCAATGGCCTGCTGGAGTGCGCCAAGCTTATCCATGTCACCGCTGGCCAGGGCTTCTCGATATGCGTTAACGTGCCCGCCCGGTGCACCAAGGCCCTCCGCAACGATTGAAAATATATCACCGTTGGTGTGTCTGGGAACCTCTTGTTCAAGTCGAGCGATCTTCAAGGTTTGGGGGATGATGAGCTCGCCTGAATCCGGCTTGATATCGCCGTGGATCATCTTCATCAAGGTGGACTTGCCGGTGCCATTACGACCGACCAAACAAACCCGCTCGCCGGGGTCGATATTGAAGTCGATGTTATCGAATAGGGCGGGGCCGCCGTAGCTCAGAGTTACGCCGCGTACAGTTAAAAGTGCCATGTTATTGCGGGTTCCATGCGGAGAGTTTAATAAAAAATAGGGTAGAAATGCCGCAGGGTTGAGGGTACAGCAAATTTCCCAGTAGCGTTGCTAGTTGGCCTTACGAAAGAGTGCGTAGTACTTGTACTCCAAATCATCTATCTTCGGTCACGTAGAGAAGAGTGTTCAGGAGAAACAGCAGATCAAAAACTTGCGCGGTATTGAAGTCCCGAAGCGGCTAGCGTCGAGAAATTTCGGAAAAATGCTGTGGGCCGCGACCGGATGGGGAAAGGGTTGTTTACGCTCATATGGTTTTAGCACTTGTTAATTTGTCCGGTGCATTCTACTTGAATGTTATGGCATGCCATCCACTTCCAGACCTTCTTTAACAGGAAGAGCCAAATCTTCGGGGTTAATCCTCAGAGCCACTAAAATGTTGGACGCGACGTAAATCGAAGAATAAGTTCCCACCAGTACACCAATAATTAGCGCGATGGAAAACCCGCGAATTAACTCACCACCCAAAATAAATAGCGTCACTAAGACCAGGAGAGTCGTTAGCGATGTGATAATGGTTCGGCTCAGGGTTTCGTTTAGCGAGATATTGATAATGTTAAGGGGTGTTTCTTTACGGATCTTGCGGAAGTTTTCCCGAATACGGTCCGATACTACAATGGTATCGTTTAGGGAGTAACCAATCACCGCCAGCAGTGCGGCCAGCACAGTTAAATCAAAATTAAGTCCGAGAAGCGAAAATACGCCCAGGGTGATAAGCACGTCGTGGGCTAATGCCAGTACTGCACCAACTGAAAATTTGACCTGAAAACGAAACGCCACATACACCATAACGATTAACAGCGCGAATAACATGCCAAGGCCACCCTGTTCACGCAGCTCGTCACCGACCTGAGCACCCACAAACTCCGAACGTCGTAGCGTAATGGTTGCAGTGCTGTCCTTTTGAAGTGTAGCCAGGATTTGATCGCCAAGTTCAGGTTTATACTCTTGTTGTAGTCTCACCAGAATTTCGGTTTCACTGCCAAAGTTCTGTACAACTGCATTGCTGTAGCCATTGTTTTCGAGCTGCTGGCGAATGGGCTCGAGTTCGACTGGGGCGCTGTAGCCTACCTCAACCAGTGTGCCGCCGGTAAAGTCCAACCCAAGTTTTAAGCCGGAAAACAGAAGAGATGCGACAGATAACACTACCAACGCTACAGAAAAAGCTGCGGCGATTTTGCGTTTACTCATAAAGTCGATATTTGTTTTAGTGTTCATGTTCAATAAACCGTATTCGTAGTTGTCAGGTGGTAGTTATCAGGTTGACTCAGATTGACAATTTTTCAATCTTACGGCCGCCGTACATCAGGTTCACGATAGCGCGGGTACCCATAATGGCGGTAAACATTGAGGTCAAAATTCCGATTGAAAGTGTCACGGCGAAACCTTTTACCGGGCCGGTGCCGACGGCATACAAAATAACGGCTACCAGCAAGGTAGTGATGTTAGCATCAAAAATAGTCACAAATGCACGTTCAAAGCCGGCCTGAATAGCGGCCTGGGGCGACATGCGGTTAGCTAGCTCCTCTTTGATACGGGCAAAAATCAGCACGTTTGCATCCACCGCCATACCCACCGTTAACACGATTCCGGCAATACCGGGCAGTGTCAAGGTGGCGGAGATCATTGACATGATCGCTACCAACAATATCAGGTTAAAGGTCAATGCAATGTTGGCAGCGAGACCGAACATTTTGAAATAGACCAGCATAAAGAGTAGTACCAGCGCCAGGCCAATGGCTACCGAGCGTTGACCGAGTTCGATATTCTGTTTACCAAGGCTAGGGCCAACGGTGCGCTCTTCAACAAAATGCATGGGTGCGGCCAGTGCGCCGGCACGAAGTAATAGTGCAAGTTCAGCGGATTCAGCCGGGCTATCAAGTCCGGTGATCCTAAAGCGATTGCCAAGGGGGGCTTGGATAGTCGCGAGGCTGATGATCTCTTTCTGGTTGGTACGGACGGGCACTTTAGTTTTTTTGCCGTCAATGATCTGGGTTTTTAAACGGGTTTTTTGCTCGATAAACAATACCCCCAGCTCACGCCCAACGTTATCCCGAGTGATGCGGTTCATCATTTTTCCACCAGGACTGTCGAGGTTGATATTTACCTGTGGAAAGCCATTTTCATCAAATCCCGCCTGGGCATTGGATACATTCTGGCCGGTGACAATGATGTTTTTCTCTAGCTCGGCATAACCACGTTGATCATCTTTGAATTTGAAGCGCTGGCTACCGCCTTTCGTTTTAGCGTGTGCCTGAAGCCTGAATTCAAGGTTCGCTGTTTTTCCCAGTAGCCGTTTTGCACCAGCGGTATCCTGTACACCGGGTAGTTCAACCACGATTCGGTTTCTGCCCTGGCGTTGAACCAGTGGCTCCGAGACACCTAGTTCATTTACCCGGTTACGTAAGGTCGTTAAGTTTTGGCGTACTGCGTAATCTTCAATTTCTTTGGTTTTAAGTTCTGAAAATCTCAGGGACAGAGTAAAGTATTTATCCTGCTGGCCATCGGTAAGCAGGAAATCATCGTAATCCTTTTTAATGAGCTGGTGAGCTTGATCCCGTGTCTCTTCTTGAATAAAACGGATCAGCAATGAATCATCTTCAGAGATTTGAAACTTACGATAGCGGAGCTTTTCTTCGCGTAGTTTCTGTCGGATTTCAGCGCTAAATACCTGCAGTTTTTGTTGAGCGGCGGCGGAGGTATCCACCTCAAGCAGGAAGTGAACGCCACCACTGAGATCAAGCCCCAGTTTCATCGGCCCCGCACCCATACTTTTTAGCCATGCTGGTGTGGTTTCTGCCAGGTTCAGCGCAACTACGTAACCACTGTCGAGTTCTGACACCACTGCATTGATAACCGATTGTGCACGTAGTTGATCATCATTTTTCTGAAGCCGAATCAACCCGTAATTGTTGATCAGTTGCTCGCCGAAGTGCTCGATACCTGCTTTGTCTAAAGCCGCATTGGCCTTATCCAGAATACGCTCGGAGACCGGCGTTGAGCTGGAATCTGAGGTGATCTGAATGGCTGGGTCGTTGGGGTATATATTTGGCAGTGCGTATATCAGACCAAACGCAAAAACGACGACGATCAGCAGGTTTTTCCACAGGGGGTATCGATTCATCATGACGGACTGTGACTACAGGTTGGGGCGTTACTACTCTTTGTAATAGTTAACGCTGGGAATGGGTTGGAAGGCCAGCCGCGGATTTAACACAAATAATGTGATCAACGGCTGGCATTAGAATCGTAGCAGTGAAACCTAAATAGCCTTAAGCGTGCCCTTGGGCAGAATTGCTGTAATGGCGGGTTTTTGTATCTTAACTTCAATTTTGTCGGCGATTTCAACTACTGCAAAATCGTCATCAACGCGCACTACTTTGCCAGCAATGCCACCGCTACTGATGACTTCATCACCTTTGCTAATGGATGCAATCAAGGCTTTGTGTTCTTTGTTGCGCTTACTTTGTGGACGCCAGAGTACCAGGTAAAAAACTACCGCAAATACGGCTAGTAAACCAAACTGCATCATCTCTGCAGCCGGGTCGATTTGGCCTGCTGCTGCACCTTCAGCCGCCGCCTGGGCGGTGGATATAAAAAAACTCATCGATTGTTTCCTTTATGTTGCGATTATAAATAATAGTTTCCAGCGGCTACCTGCTTAGCAGGATTGAGCTTCGTGTTGGAATGATGTTTTCTGGTTATTCTGTACAGATGTTGTTTGGCTATACCAACGTTTCAGCTATTCGCACCTTTTGATTCAGTATTGGAATAAAATTCCGAAACAAAGTTCGCTAATCTACCTTGTTCGATGGCATCACGCAAACCCTTCATCAGGTTTTGGTAATAGCGCAAATTGTGGATGGTGTTGAGCTGAGAGCCAAGGATCTCTTTGCATTTATCCAGATGGTGCAGGTATGCACGGCTGTAATTTTGGCAGGTATGGCAATCACAGTTGGCATCCAGTGGCCGGGTATCATCCTTATTTACGGCGTTGCGAATTCGTACTACTCCGGTTGAGGTAAACAGGTGACCATTGCGGGCGTTACGGGTGGGCATTACGCAGTCGAACATATCCACGCCTTGACATACTGCATCGACAATATCAGCCGGTGTACCGACACCCATCAAATAACGTGGTTTTTCCTTTGGCATTGAAGGCATCAGCCCTTCGATGGTTGCGATCATCTCATCCTTGGGTTCACCCACCGAGAGCCCGCCAATTGCGTAGCCATCAAAACCGATCGATTCCAGCCCGGCAAGGGATTGCTCCCGCAGATCCTGGTACATACCCCCCTGAACAATTCCAAATAGAGCGCTGTTATGCTGGTTGTGTGATGTTTTACTGCGTTCCGCCCAGCGCAGGGACAGCTCCATCGATTCTTGAGCTTCCTTGTGGGTTGCAGGGTAGGGGGTGCATTCATCAAAAATCATGATGACATCGACCCCCATCTCCTTTTGAACCTCTATTGAGCGTTCCGGGCTCAGAAAAACTTTTTCACCATTTATAGGCGAGCGAAACTCAACACCTTTTTCACTGATTTTGCGCATCTTGCCGAGGCTAAATACCTGAAACCCACCGGAGTCCGTAAGGATCGGTTTTTTCCAGCCGATGAAATCGTGCAGGCTGCCATGTTTTTTTATGATCTCTTCGCCGGGACGAAGCATCAGGTGAAAGGTATTGCCGAGGATGATTTCCGCACCAATCTCCTCCACATCCCGCGGTAACATACCTTTTACCGTGCCATAGGTACCAACGGGCATAAAAGCGGGTGTTTGAACCTTGCCCCGTGGAAACTCGAGTACTCCTCGGCGTGCTTGCTGATCGGTTTTCAGCAGTTGGAATTTCATATGGCTCAAGGTGTGGTTCCTTCTGTTTGTTGGCTTGCACGCTGGCGTGAAATCAGCATAGCGTCGCCGTAACTGAAAAATCGATACTGTTGCTCGACGGCCTCGGCATAGGCGCTCATCGTATTGGTGTATCCGGCAAAGGCAGAGACCAGCATGATTAACGAAGATTTTGGCAAATGAAAATTGGTCAGCAGTCTATCAACGGTTTGAAACTGGTAACCCGGATAGATAAAGATATCCGTGTCACCGCTAAAGGGTTGAATCTGGCCGCTTGCAGATGCGGTTTCAATACAGCGTAACGCCGTAGTCCCAACCGCAATGACGCGGCCATTCGCTTTTTGGGTATCCCGAACCTGCTGGCAAAGCGCTTCGGAAACCTCAATATATTCCGAGTGCATCTGATGCTCCTCAATGTTTTCTGCCCGCACCGGTTGATATGTGCCCGCACCCACATGCAGGGTTACAAAGCCACTAGCCACACCTTTGGTGGCTAACGCATCTAATAGGGGTTGGTCAAAATGCAGCCCTGCGGTAGGTGCAGCAACGGCACCCGGATGGCGTGCATATACGGTTTGGTATCGGTCCAGATCAAGCTCGCTGTCGGCTCTATCTATATAAGGAGGCAGCGGTACATGGCCAATCTCTTCCAGCACAGAATAAACCGTAGGGTCGCCGATAAACTCCACTTCAAACAGTGCATCCCGTCGTCCCAACACACGAGCCTGGTGGTCGCCAAACAGCAATGTTGAACCTCGTTTTGGGGATTTGCTGGCGCGAATCTGCGCCAGCACCGATTTATCATCCAGCAGACGCTCAACCAATAACTCTATCTTTCCACCGCTTTCTTTTTGGCCAAACAGCCGAGCAGGAATTACCTTGGTATTGTTAAAGATCAGCAGGTCGCCGGGATCAAGCTGATCGACGATCTGGCTAAACTGACTATGCTGAATGGCTCCATTATTACCATCCAGCAATAACAAACGGCTATCACTGCGATTCTCCAGCGGGTACTTGGCGATCAGCGATTCCGGTAAGTGGTAGTCGAATTCAGATAATTTCATGAATAAAGAGTGCGGTAATCCGTATGCAGAAAAGAGGGCCTAAACGAGGGCATCGCGCGCTATTTTCAAAAGCCCGCAAGGGTAATCAATATAGTGCAAAAGTGCCAGCACTTAGCAGCTTGATGAGGGTGTTAAGGGCAACAGCAGGCGTTGCCTATTGCGCTATTTATTGGCGCGAGTTGACGGTGATAAAACCACTGGTATAATCGCCGCTCTCTGTTGTGCCGGGGTGGCGGAACTGGTAGACGCGCCGGATTCAAAATCCGGTTCCTTCACGGGAGTGTCGGTTCGATTCCGACCCTCGGTACCATAACAGAGTACGATATCAGCGGAACGCGATATCCTCGATACCAAACCGCTTCCTGCGGTTTTTTTATTTCCCTCTACATTTTCTTCACTTCGTTTTTGTTTTTCCAGGTAGAAGCCATCAAAAGATGGCCTCCGAGTAGGTCGCTACCCGAGTGTTCTGTTACCTTGCCCGTGTCCAGCTAGTTTCCCCTCCAGCATCATTGAGTTGAATACCCTGTTCAACCAGTTCGTCTCGAACTCTGTCGGCGGTAACCCAGTCTTTGTCGGCTCGTGCCTGGTTGCGGGTTTTGATCAGCTCTTCAATCGTTTCGGCACTGAGGTCTGAATCATTACCTGACTTCAAGAAGGTTTCCGGGTCGACCTGTAATATCCCCAAAAATTCAGCACAGGTTTTTAATTCAGCGCCAAGCTTTCTGGATTCTTCCGTCGTTTCAGCTTTGTTAATGTTTCGCGCTAGATCAAACATGACTGCCAGTGCTTCGGGGGTATTAAAGTCATCCTCCATTGCTTCGTGGAAACGATCCAGGTATTCGCCGGATTCTGTTGTGGGGAGTTGTTGGGGATCTTCTATAGTTTGTAGCGCGGTGTAGAGTCGCGTTAAGGATTGTTCGGCATTTTTTAGGTTTTCATCTGAATAATTGATTGGGCTGCGATAGTGGCTGGCGATCAATAGGTAACGGATTACTTCGGGTTGATATTTTTCAAGTACTTCGCGGATGGTGAAAAAATTCCCCAGAGATTTGGACATTTTTTCCTGGTCAACACGAACTGCTCCCGCATGCATCCAGAGGTTGGCGAAGGTTTTTCCGGTTGCAGCTTCGGACTGGGCGATCTCGTTTTCATGGTGAGGGAAGCGCAGATCGGGACCGCCGCCATGAATATCAAAAGTATCGCCGAGGCAGCAGGTGGACATGGCAGAGCATTCGATATGCCAGCCGGGTCTGCCGTCACCCCAGGGGGAAGGCCAGCTGGCTTCACCGGGTTTTGCTGATTTCCACAATACAAAATCGAGGGGGCTGCGTTTTTGTGTTTCCACTTCGACTCGCGCGCCTGAGATCAAGTCCTCGGTATTTTTACGGCTCAGTTGACCGTAGTTTTCAAACTTGCTGATCTCATAATAGATATCGTTGTTATCGGCCTGATAGGCAAAACCCTTTTCCATAAGGGTACCGATCATGTTGGTGATATCGTCCATGTGATCGGTAGCGCGGGGTTCCTGGTCTGGCCGCAGTACGCCCAGTGCATCCTCATCTTCATGCATGGCGTTGATGAATTTCTCTGTGAGCTCCGGAAAAGGAATGCCTGCTTCATCGGCCCGCTGCAGGATTTTGTCATCGACATCGGTGATGTTGCGGATATAGGTAACCTCATAACCGCGGGTGCGCAGATAGCGGGTGATCACATCAAACCCAACCATCACGCGAGCATGGCCGATGTGGCAATAGTCATATACGGTAATACCGCAGACGTACATTCGAATTTTACCGGGTTCAATGGGCTTGAATGCACGTTTACTGCAGGTCATCGAATCGTAAATCTGCAACACTTGGGTATCCTCGGTCAACTTTGCCAATACGGCAAAAAAACGCGTATTATAGCGGTTTGATTCAATAACTTCTTTAATCGAGAGATGCTTATGTCTGTAGTTTTGTTTGATACCACTAAAGGCCAATTTTCAATTGAGCTGGATGCCGAAGCAGCACCTAAAACCGTTGCGAACTTCCTTCAGTATGTAAATGCTGGTTTTTACGATGGAACCATTTTTCACCGTGTGATCGATGGCTTTATGGTGCAGGGCGGTGGTTTTGAACCTGGTATGACCCAGAAAAGTGTAAATGATCCGGTTGAAAATGAAGCGGATAATGGGTTAAAAAATGATAACGGTACCATCGCGATGGCGCGTACATCGGATCCACACTCTGCGACTGCACAGTTTTTTGTAAACGTTAAAGACAACGATTTCCTGAATCACTCAGCCAAAACCTCCGAAGGTTGGGGTTACTGCGTATTTGGTAAGGTCGTTGACGGCATGGCTGTGGTTGAAGCCATTAAAGCGGTCAATGTTGGTTTTAATGGCCCGCATCAAAGTGTCCCGGTTGAAGATGTTGTGATGACTAAAGTCAGCGTTGCAGAAGCTGAGTAATCCCAAACTATGTCTGTTTTATTTATTTCTGATCTACACCTTAAGCCAGAGCAGCCAGCAGTCGCGGCTGCTTTTTTTCGTTTTATTCGCGAGCAGGCACCGCTGGCGGACGCTCTGTATATTTTAGGTGATCTGTTTGAGGTGTGGGTTGGCGATGATGACGATGAGGTTTTTTGTCGGCAGGTGATTACTGCTCTGAGGAACCTCTCTGATACAGGTGTGCCGCTATATTTTATGCACGGTAATCGTGATTTTCTGATTGGTCAGCGGTTCGCTCAGGAAACTGGCGCTACACTGCTCGAAGATCCGACTCACCTCACGCTGTTTGGGCAGGAAGTTGTGCTGATGCACGGCGATAGCTTGTGCACCGATGATGCGGAGTATATGGAATACCGTGCAATGGTTAGAAACCCTCAGTGGCAACAGGCGTTAATGGATAAGCCGCTGGCAGAGCGACGTGGGTTTGCCAAGGATTTGCGTGAGACCAGTAAAGAAAAAAACCGGCAAAAACCGATGGAAATTCAGGATGTGGTAGCTGCGGAAGTAGATGCTATTTTTGAGAATTCGGATTGTCGATTGTTGATACACGGACATACCCATCGGCCAGAAATTCACAGCATCACAAAAGAGGGATGCGCAGAAAAGTATTACCGCATTGTGTTGGGTGACTGGCATTCGAAGGGTTGGTATCTGATGCTCTACGATGCCGGGTTCGAGTTGGTTGAATTTGAAATCGAATCACCCGATAGCGAGTGAGAGCCGTCTCTAACTGTCCTCCGGAGCGCCGCTGTGAAACCGAAACTCTGGGTCTGGTTTTTCTATCAGACTTTTCTCTAACTCGGCAAACTCATTGACCCGATCCGAAATATCCTCCTCCGAGTACAGCTTTGCTAGTTCCAGATAATCCTCGTAGTGGCGATACTCTGATTTCAGTAGAGATCGGTAAAATCGTTGTAGTTCACCCTCTAATGATGGAATAAGTGCGGCGAAGCGCTCACAGGAGCGTGCCTCAACGAATGCGCCGACAATCAATGTGTCAACCAGTTTGGCTGGCTCGTGGGTGCGAACCGGGGCACGAAGCTCCGCAGCATACCGCGATGCGGTAAGGTGCTGATATTCAATATTCATCTTACCCATCAGGGTTACGACCTGTTCAAAGTGGAGTAACTCCTCCCGTGCTAATTGGGACATTTTTATCAGAAGATCAGTGCGATCAACATAACGAAACATCAAGTTCATAGCCGTTGATGCCGCCTTCTTTTCGCAGTTGGCGTGGTCAATTAACAGAGTCGGAATATTCGTGCGTGCCCGTTCGAGCCAGGGTTCGTGCGTTGAGCACAATAGTATTGGGATGGGTGGAAAGAGTTCGGACATAGGGGGATCAGCTGAACGGCTGTGTAAGGTTGGGGAGTGCTGATTTATCGGATTCAGAAGAGGTAAAGAAAATGGGGTGGACGATGGGGATTGAACCCACGACCGCCGGAATCACAATCCGGAGCTCTACCAACTGAGCTACGCCCACCATTGACTTTTACATGTCGTCCAACTGATTTGTTTTGGGACGACTGCAGTAGTTGCAGCCATATTCTTACGTAAGACTTACGTAAAAAAATGGCGCGCCCGGCAGGACTCGAACCTGCAACCCTCGGCTTAGAAGGCCGATGCTCTATCCGGTTGAGCTACAGGCGCCTGACATCTGCATTTGCCCTGAAAAAACTCATTCAAAGGCGGTTATATGGTCGGGGTAGAGAGATTCGAACTCCCGACATCCTGCTCCCAAAGCAGGCGCGCTACCAGACTGCGCTATACCCCGATTTCTCCCTCATTTGGGAGGTCGAGATCATACGTAGAGGAAGGGTTTACGTCAACCATTACGGGGTTTGATTCGCTGAATTTATACAATTATTTGGGTATTGCTGCTAGTTTTATTGCTTATGTCGCAGTTGTTGATTCCGGCCTACTTTTGGAGAAGTGGTGAATTCCTAAATAGGGTCGCCGTACAAAAAACGAAGCTCAATATTCGTATCCACATTATCCAGCGCTTGAATGAGCTTTTCCTCTAGGTTTGGGTAGGCGGCGATTTCAAGAGGTAGATGGATTTCTGCCAAAATGCCTGTACATAAATAATTGAGCCGTATTTCATGAATCTGCTGGGCACCATCAATAGGTGCCCAGGCTTTGCTGAGCTGTGTATGGATCTCTTTCCTTAATGGCTGCAACGAAACGGTTTCGAGGGGGCGTTGGATATGATAATCCTCCTCGGAATCGATATGGAACGTCACATCTTCTATTGATGGGAATTCCTGCAATAACCTCAACGTAACCCACTGGCCGATCTGATGGCCCTCTGAAACGCTTGCGCGAGCATCGACCTGTATGTGGATATCCACAAAAACCATCGAGCCGCTTTTTCGGGTTCGCAGGGAGTGTATGCCTTTAACACCATCGACCTGTAGCGCGCAGTGTTTAAATTCAGCGACCTCATCTTCAGGTAACGCAGTGTCGACCAGCTGTTTGGCGTTTGACCAGGCTAGAGAAAACCCCATCTTACCGATCATCGCCGCAACCAGTATCGCGGCGGCAGTATCGAGCCATAATACTCCGAGCATGGTGCCGACAATTCCGACAACGACAACTATAGAAGAGAGGGAGTCGCCCCGGCTGTGCCAAGCGTTGGCGATTAATAGCTCAGAATCGATCTCCCTTCCGGTCTTCAGTGTGAATCTGTAGATCCATTCATTGATGATGATCGAAAAAACAGCGACCGCCAATGCGGTGGTACCCAGTATCGGTTGGTGGTCGCCGGTTGCGAGTCTTTCGACTCCCGAATACCCAATGCCCCCAGCAACCGCAATCAGAAAGCTGCCAAGGATTAATGTGCCAAAATTTTCAAACCGGCCATGCCCATAGGGGTGTTCAGCATCCGCATCTTCATGAGCTATATGGCTGATCACGTAAACCATAACATCGGTTGCGAGGTCAGAAAACGAGTGAATACCGTCGATCAGTAGAGCGTAGGAGCCGGAAATAAGCCCCGCCAATATCTTGCTGATGGTGAGTACAAGATTAAGTAAAAAGCCATATAAGGTGACGAGTTTGGCTTTCTGTGATTTCGCTGATTTGCTAAAAGGAGTTGAAGGGTTATTTGAGCTGTTCATGTGCTCACTTTATCACAAAATATCCGGCTGTTGCTGCACAATGGTAGTGGCTATCAGGAGTGTGGCGATATTTAAAAATTAATGCAGAATTGTCTTGAAAACCCAAAAAAACCGTGATCCGAGCTGGGTTTATACACATATGACGATAATTGACATATAGGCGTAAAAAAAATGTATAAGAATCCGTTACCCAGCCTATTGACAGTTGTTAACTCATTGATAAGTATGGTTATTACTTAAGACAGGTTAAATAATGATCAATTTGTTGTATGCCTAGTAATTACAGGGGTTAGGCACCGCAATACGGGAGATATCCAAAGAGTTATCCACAGATTCTGTGGGAAATATTTCGGTTTGGTTAAAGTGTAAAAAATTCAATAGGTTGCAGTTTGTTCGGAGTATAAAGTTGAATTAATTGCGATAACTGAGATATCTGCTATCGAGTATAAGCAAACGAGTTATGTGGTCAGTTTGTACGGCTCATATTTACGTACAGCCAAAGGTTATATAGCAAATAGAATTTCGTGTTTGCGGGCGTTTTAATCACTTCGATTGGAGGCGATAGAGTCTACGGTCCACCGCGGTAGTCGGTATGTTTCTGGCAAAAGCATATATTTGATCTGGACGGGCTAACTTTGCAACTTATGATTAAGCTGATACTCTGCGCCCGAACTGTTTTAGCTTGAGATTTATGATGCGTTTTTATCGATATTTAGGTTTTTTTCTGATCTGTACACCGTTGACAGGTTTAACAGAGCAGCCCTTGTTACCGCCTTCCGCGTCGAATGCATATGTTGTAAATGATGATATAGCCTCTGATGAAATACGTGTGAGTTACCTGGTTGGCTATCGGTTGGGGAAAAATTTGGCCGAGCTTGATATTGGTGATCTGGATTATCAGGCTTTGTGGAAAGGGCTTCTTGAGGCAGAATCAGAAATGCCTAGTCGCTACACTGAGATTGAATCGTCGCAAGCCTACGCACGTTATTTTGAGTGGAAGCAGTTACAGAAAAAACAGCTGCAGGCGGATAATCTTGAAAAAGCTCTCCAATTTCTGACAGCTAACCTGGAGCGTGAATCTATTGTGGCCACTGCATCGGGATTACAATACCAGGTGATGACAGCTGGCAGCGGTCCGCAGGTACAGTTGCTAGACTGGGTACGGATACGTTATCACACCAAGCTGGTGGACGGTACTTTCATATCTGATAGCAGTGAAACGCCGGCGGGGGTGTGGGTGCCTGTTGCGGAATTGATACCAGCCTGGACAGAGGCGTTGTTGTTAATGCCGGTGGGTTCGCGTTGGATGCTCTATGCAGGACCCGAGCTGACATTTGGCAATAAGCCACCATTAAAGAGTATTCCTGCGAATGCTGCGCTTGTTTTTGATATTGAGCTGCTTGAGGTGCGCCCCTCCGTGATGCCGGATGCTGCGGGGGAGGAGTAGCGCCGGCTCATTGCCTATGTTTGTGCCGCAGAAGGTGTCCTGCTCGAACCTATAAAGTGGAACGACTAGGCCCATTCAGAGCTTTTCTGTCTTGGTCGCATGTGAGGTAGGATCAGCCCAAGGATCAATCCTATCAAAATTGCACCGGCCCCCATATAAAACTGGTCGCTGTTGATTTGCTCCTGTAGTCGGCTGACTTCGGCAGACTGCATTTCGATTTCACTTTTTTGCAGATTGTTTTGCTTGAGCAGTTCACGGTTCTTGCGACTGATGTTTACTGCATTTCCTGAGAGGTCCTTAAGCTCTGTGAGCTCTCTGGAGAGTTTTTCATTTTCCTTTGATAAGCTTTGGTTTTCGCTGGTGAGTTGTTTGTTTTCAGTTGCAAGTTGGTCGTTGGTCGCAGTTATGGATTGCAGTTTTGTTTGAGCAGTTTCCAGTTTGTCTGAGGTGGCTTTGAGTGTAACCGCGGCCGTGGGAGATTTCTGAAGGTAGCCAATAAGAGCCCAGCCCTCTTGTCCTCTGGTTGTGCGAACAAGCGCGAATTCACCGCTCTCATCAGTAGCCAATAACTCTACTTTGTCACTGCTACGCAACTGCCTGATGATTTTGTGTTTTGAACTAGCACCTGTGCGCAGGTTGAGTTTAAGTTTGTCGGTGACATACCGGTCTTCGGCAAAGCCGTGAGAGCCAAGCGTCATTAGCGTAATAGCTATTACGATTTTTTGAGTGTATTTGTTCATTCCTGTAGCCTGACTATATGATTAAAGTATCTCGATCTGTTTGTGTGGTTTGTCCGCTATCTATGGTGAAACGTGCTTAAACGGCTTAACTGATGTTTCCTGATATACCCCTGCGCTTTTGTAGGGATCGGCATCTGCCCATGACTGCGCGTCGGACAATGAATCGAATTCGGCCACAATTAGACTGCCGGTAAAACCTGCGTCACCGGGGTTGTTGCTGTCTACGGCTGGAAATGGTCCCGCTAAAATAAGTCGACCCTGATTTTTGAGTGTTTCAAGCCTTTCCAGGTGAGCAGGGCGAACCTCCATACGTTTGTCTAAACTATTTTCGTTATCAGTTCCAATAATGGCGTACAGCATAGTGACCCCTTGGTAATCAGCTAGGTAAATCTATAAAAGTGGTTGTTTGGAGTGCTTTTTGATTGAATCGAATTGAATCAGGGTTCCAAGGGTTCGCTAGACTCATCCTGCCGAATATGACGAAAAAGATAGATGGTCTGGAATATCATAAAAATAAACGTGATTCCTAGGCTGCCAAATACTTTAAAATCGACCCAGTATTCGTGGTGGTTAAAGGCCACATAATAGTTCGCTGAACCGGTAATTAGAAAAAATAGCACCCAACTAATATTAAGTCGGCTCCATATTTGTTGAGGTAGATCGATTGACCCACCCATTACGCGTTCAACCAGCGACTTGTCACCAATGAACTGGCTAGCCAAAAATACCGCTGCAAATAACCAGTTAACGATGGGGGCTTTCCATTTCAGGAAGGTTTCATCTCTAAGCGCCAGCGTAACGCCACCAAATAAAAGTACAGCAATTACCGTAACCCACTGGGCTTTTTCAAGTCTGCGGGAGATCAACAGGGTGAGGCCGTATTGGAACACGGTGGCAGCAATCAGTACCGCAGTGGCGACGTAGATGTCGTACATCTTGTAAGCGGAGAAAAAAACGATCAGGGGGATAAAGTCGAACAGTTGTTTCATAGGGTTTGCTACTGCAGAAAAAATTAAATTCTATAAGGAGTGGGCTTGTATTACTTGTTAGCTATTTTAAACCCTTTTTATGTATCGTTTCCCTACTGCTTTTAAGCAGGATATGGTTTCTAATTATGGCTTATTTTGTAATAATTGAGCGCTTTATGATACACCATGAAAGTTGATTTACATACTCACACTACCGCTTCAGATGGGCTACTAGATCCAGTTGATTTGGTGCGCAAAGCCACGGATGATGGCGTGCAACTGCTGGCGATAACTGATCACGACACGCTTGAGGGGTATCATGCAGCAGTTGATGCTGCGCAGCAGCATGATCTGCGGTTGATCAGTGGCGTCGAGTTTTCTAGCTTTTGGTTGGCATATAGCGTCCATGTGGTTGGTCTTAATTTTGATGCAAACCATCCGGCGATTACCGCAGGAGTGGAGTTTCAACAGGCCCAACGTTGGCTTAGGGCAAAAAAAATTGCCCAATGGTTGGCAGATCAGGGGATCAATAATGCGGAACGGGGTGCGTTGCGGTATAGCAATAATTGCGCGCCGGGGCGGCCGCATTTTGCGCGATTTATGGTGGAACAGCAGATAGTGCCGGATATAAAAACCGCCTTTAAACGTTATTTGGGGGCGGGGAAAATGGGTGATCTATCAGAGGGCTGGGCATCTTTGCCCACGGTAATTGACTGGATTCATCAGGCCGGCGGAACCGCTGTACTAGCACACCCGACCCAAAACAAAAAAATGAAGTGGAAACAAATACGCAGGCTCGCTCGTGTATTTAAAGATGCCGGAGGCGACGCCATCGAGCTTATCACGAATGACCAGGTTCCCGCAGATATTAGCCGGCGTGTTGATAAGTTAGCGATTGATTATGAAATGCTGGCATCGGGCGGAAGTGACTACCATGGTGCTGGCACTGGGGAATTAGGTCGAATAATAGAGCTGCCGATTGGCTGCAAGGCCGTGTGGTTTGATTGGGATTAAACAAAATGACGGTCAATGATGAGTTATCAGCGAATTGAATTCGACGTGAAGATAAGTGGTCGTAATATACAATAGCCACAACATACAACGGCAGTAGATTTAATAACATATGAGTCAGTTTTTTCAAATACACCCCGAGAACCCACAGGCGCGATTAATTCGGCAAGTTGTCGAAATCGTTCGCAGCGGTGGTGTGATCGTATACCCCACCGATTCTGCCTATGCGCTTGGCTGCATGCTGGGTAATAAAGATGCCGTCGCTCGAATGCGAAGAATTCGAAACCTGGATAAGGATCACAACTTTACGTTGGTATGCCGTGACTTATCGGATATTTCTACCTATGCCAAGGTGGACAATACTGCCTATAGATTGCTTAAAAACCATACTCCGGGGGCTTACACGTTTATACTGCAGGGCACCAAGGAGGTACCGAAGCGTTTTCTGCACGCAAAACGCAAAACAATAGGGCTAAGAATCCCGGAGCATCCCATCGCACAGGCACTGTTGGAGGAGCTTGGGGAGCCCATGTTGAGCTCCAGTTTGATTTTGCCGGATGATGAATTCCCTATGATCGACCCCTACGAAATAAGGCAGGTGCTTGAAAAGCAGGTTGATCTGGTTATCGATGGCGGTTATTGCGGAATGGAGTTAACTACCGTTATTGATATGGTGGATGAGGTGCCAGTTTTGCTAAGGGAAGGGAAAGGCGACCCTTCGGGTTTTGCATGACCGCATTAGTGCTGGGTTCAACCCAGGTCAGGAATAACATCTCGCGTATACGCCACAATTTTTTGGAAACCAATTTTGAATACTATTGACCCGCAGCAACGAGTACTTTCTGGCATGAGGCCTACCGGCCGCCTTCATCTTGGTCACTATCACGGAGTGCTGGAAAACTGGGTAAAGCTGCAGCATGAATACCAGTGTTTTTTCTTTGTAGCCGATTGGCACGCTCTGACGACCCACTACGACACTCCAGAGGTGATTGAAGCCAATGTCTGGGAGATGGTTATCGATTGGCTTGCCGCGGGTGTTGACCCCCAGTCCTCCACCATGTTTGTTCAATCCTACGTTCCAGAGCACGCAGAATTGCACATGTTGTTGTCGATGATTACACCCCTTGGCTGGCTGGAGCGTGTCCCCAGCTACAAAGATCAGCAAGAGCAGTTGAAAGAGAAAGATCTGGCCACTTATGGGTTCCTAGGTTATCCACTACTGCAAAGTGCTGACATATTGATCTATAAAGCCGGCGGCGTTCCAGTGGGTGCGGATCAGGTGTCACATGTTGAAATTACCCGGGAAGTAGCGCGGCGTTTTAACCACATTTATGGACGCGAGCCAGGCTTTGAAGAGAACTCCCAGGCCGCAGTAAAAAAAATGGGTAAAAAGGCAGGTAAACTCTACAACCAATTGCGTAAAGCTTATCAGGAACAGGGTGACCAGGAAGCGCTTGAAAAAGCCCAGGCGTTACTGAAGGACCAACAAAATATTTCGGTCGGCGACAAAGAGCGACTCTTTGGCTACCTTGAGGGTAGTGGCCGGATCATCCTGGCAGAACCCCAGGCACTGTTAACCCCGGCGTCAAAAATGCCAGGGCTTGATGGTCGCAAAATGTCGAAGTCATATAGCAATGTGATCGATATCCGGGACAAGACTGAGGTTATAGAAACCAAAGTGCTTAAAATGCAAACCGACCCTTCCAGAGGTCGCCGCACCGATCCCGGTGATCCTGAGAAATGCCCGGTTTGGCAGATGCATGAAATCTATTCCGATTCATCAACCCAGGAATGGGTGCAGGAGGGTTGTAGGTCTGCGGGCATTGGTTGTGTGGATTGCAAACGACCGATAGTTGAGGCCGTCCAAAAGGAGCTGGCACCGATACGTGAGCGAGCAAAAAATTACGAATCGGAGCCTGATCTTGTTAAAAATATTATTATTGAAGGTTCAGAAGTAGCACGAGATGCCGCAAAACTAACGATGCAGGAAGTCCGGCAGGCGATGGGGCTGGCGTATCGTTAAGCCATGCTAACTGAGCAGAATAAAATAGTGTTGAATGAGACGTCCCAGCCTCATTCAAGCTCGGCAGTTCAGGCTGAATTATTGGCTAAGGTCCCGGACGACCTTTATATTCCGCCCGACGCACTAGAGGTCATTCTTGATACTTTTGAGGGGCCTCTTGATCTACTGCTCTATCTGATCCGGCGTAAAAATCTCGATATTCTCGATATCCCAGTCGCACAGATCACGGTGCAATATATTCAATATATTGAGGTGATGCAGAACTTTCGTTTTGATCTGGCCGGCGAATACCTCGTGATGGCGGCGATGCTTGCGGAGATAAAATCCCGCATGTTGATTCCTCGAGAAAATGAGGTCGAGGATGAAGAGGACCCCCGCGCCGAACTGGTAAGGCGGTTGCAAGAATATGAACGATTCAAGCAGGCAGCACAAGATATTGATGATTTACCACGGATGTCAAGGGATACCTTTACCGTATCCGCAGAGCCGCCAGAAATGGAGCGACAAAAACCGCTCCCCGAAGTTGATCTACGTGAAGTCTTGTTGGCGCTAGCGGATGTAATCGTGCGGGCCGACAAGTTCGCCCATCACCATATTCAACTGGAGCCGCTGTCCACACGTGAAAAAATGACCCATATTTTAATCAGGCTTAGCGAAATCGAAGGTGGTTTTTTACCTTTTGTTTCATTGTTCAAAATTGAAGAAGGCCGTTTAGGTGTGGTGGTGAGCTTTCTGGCATTACTGGAACTCATCAAAGATTCATTGGTTGAAATTGTGCAAACTGAAGACGAAGGTCATATTCACGTAAAAGCCCGGTCAGGGGCGACTGCAGCGCTGGTTTCGTTCGAATCAGATATGCGAACATCGGGACCGACGGTCACTGAATCAGTGGATCAGGGTTTATTGTTCTGAGTGCTGTTTCCGAGTATTGCGCCGGATAGTGAAGCCGGATCAAACCTTTAGCAAGTCATACCTCCTAGATCTCAACCGAATTTAACCAAATATTTTCAAACAGGCTTTAATGGATATAAATCAGTTAAAACGAATCATTGAGGGCATGCTGCTAGCGGCGGGGCAACCGATAGCAGTTGAACGTATCCAGCAGCTATTCCATATCGATGAACGCCCAGTACGATCAGATATTATGGATGCGTTGACGCAAATTCGGCAAGAATGCGCAGACCGTGGTTTTGAACTGATTGAAGTGGCTAGTGGTTATCGCTTTCAAATCCGACAGGAGCTGTCTCCCTGGATTTCACGATTATGGGAAGAAAAACCCCAAAAATACAGTCGCGCGCTGTTGGAAACACTGGCATTAATTGCATATCAGCAGCCCATTACCCGTGGCGAGATCGAGCAGGTGCGTGGTGTCGCGGTTAGCACTTCTATCATTAAAACATTGCTCGAGCGCGAATGGGTGCGTGTTGTGGGGCATCGAGAAGTACCGGGCCGGCCTGCCATTTACGCAACTACCCATAAATTCCTTGATTATTTTAATTTGATGAGTCTTGATCAGCTACCAACCCTGGCAGAGATTCGTGAGTTGAGTGACGAAAACCTCAGGCTTGACCTGGAAAATACCAAAGTGAACGAATCTTCCGAAGAGCTGGAGACTGAATCAGTTTCTCTTGATTCTAGTGAAGGACAAAAGTTAGAAGAGCGAGAGCCGGAAAATGACTGAACGTATTCAAAAATACCTGTCCCGACAGGGGGTGGGTTCGCGCCGCCACATTGAAGGGTTGGTGAAGGAAGGTCGGATCACCGTTAATGGCAAGCCTGCGTCGGTAGGGGAGCCCGTCAGCGGTCGTGAAGAGATACGGGTTGATGGGAAAGTTATCGAGCAGCAGCCTGAACAAGTGCTGGCTCCACGGGTAATTATGTACAACAAACCGATCGGCGAGGTCTGTACGCGTTCAGATCCTGAAGGGCGCAAAACCATATTTGACCGCATGCCATCAAGTAAAGGCCGACAGCTCATCTCTGTTGGTCGTCTTGATATAGCGACTAGCGGTTTGCTGCTGTTAACTAACGATGGCGAACTAGCGAATACGCTAATGCACCCCTCGTCAGGGGTTGAGCGGGAATACGCAGTGCGCGTCTTCGGGAATGTTGAGCCCGATATGGTAAAAGCCATGGTTGATGGTGTTGAGCTTGAAGATGGGCCGGCACGTTTTACTGACGTGCAATTTGCGGGTGGCGAAGGGGTCAATAACTGGTTTCACGTGGTTCTAATGGAAGGCAGAAATAGAGCGGTGCGTCGACTTTGGGAATCTCAGGGTCTGGAGGTTAGCAGGCTTAAACGGGTGCGATACGGGAACCAGTTTCTCGGTTCGGATTTAAGAACCGGCCAGTGGAAGGATCTTGATTTGGCCGAAGTGAAAGCGTTATACCGATCCGTGGGTCTAAAGCCGCCCAGAAAAATCTATAAGCCAGCACCAAAAGAGAGGCAAGAACTCAAGCGCTTACATGCTAAAAAAGCCAAACCTGCAAGTGCATCCCGCGCTAACGCCTGGCGGCGTGCCAGCAGTTCAACCAGGTCGAAGGATGAGGGGTGATCCATCGTTGGTGCTGTTAACTCTACTCCGTTGTTTTCTGTTTAGATCTGCAACATAGAAGGGTTGGTATGAAGAAAAGCTGGTATGAAAACCTAAACCAGCTCTTCCGCTTTGTGCATTTCCTCGGCGCTCACCACTTGGTTTCGGCCATTTCTTTTTGCTTTATAAAGCGCTTGATCTGCGCGATTAAAAAACGATTTTGCGCTATCCTGAATTTTCAGAGTAGCTACACCGATACTCACAGTAATTTTTATCGCCTCACCTGAAATCAGTACGGTTTGTTTTTCAACGGCTTCCCGTATTCGTTCGGCAATCACCGATGCACCTTCAGGGCTAGTATTGTGCAGTAGTACGATAAACTCCTCGCCACCGTAGCGGAAGGTTTGGTCGGTGCTACGGGATGGTTTAGCTATGGTCCCTACCAGATGTTGAAGTATCTCATCACCGGCCTGATGGCCGTAGGTATCGTTGATATTTTTAAACCAGTCAATATCAATGGCAAGCAGTGACAAGGGTTGTTGATGCCGTTTTGATAGATTAATTTCGCGTTTTAGAGTGCTATCTAGCGCTGCTCTATTTCCTGCACCGGTGAGCTGATCAGTTAATGCGGTTTGTAATACGTCGCGGTAACTCAGCGCGTTACGCAGTGGGTAAAGCAATGATCCAATGGATATTTCCAGCAGCTTGAGAAGTGATTCACGCGGCGTTTGCTCTAGAAAGAATTCCAGCTCACCAATACTGCTTTCTGGGGTTGTTAGCTGGTAACTGCAATGCACTGGAGCTCTCACTCCGAGTTCAGCCTGTATATCGTTTTCTTCATTCCGGTAGACCAGCCCAGTGATTTTTAGATTATCTGCAATCTCTTCATAAAAGAGCTGCAATAAACTCTCAAGGTCTAGAGTGGTTTGTAAAATGGTCGCTAACTGTAATTGTAATTCTGGGGCGGTAGGGTAAGGCACCGCCGTCGATTTCTCGTTGGCAACGGTGTGGAGGTTTGTGTCTTGTGTAGTATCCATAGTATTCAATGCCAGTGCCATGTTGACCTCGGGGTCATGTAATCAATAATCTCCCGAGTGTATAAGCTAAAGACGTGCCAACTTCTATTCGTTGGTCGAATTATCCGAATAATCAAATAGTTACACTAACACTATAGGTTAATCATAAAATAAATAACAGGCTTAATTGGTTTTGCGCCACTTTTTTGACGAAAATATAACCAATTCTATGGGTGGTTTGTTTTGGGGGGGGCTGAACATGGTGTTGTAGGGGCACGCTGGCCCGCACGATTACTTGATTTGAATGAGGTTTGTTGGTCGGATTACCTAAAAAGATGGGATCTTAGGAACGTAAGAAGACCCGTTTATCGCTCGAAATGGTTCGCATCCATAGACTGCCCATGCACGGATAAGCTTTCGTCACTCATCAGGTACAGGTAAAGCGCCATGACCTCTTCAGGGGTGGGGTTTTGATCTGGATTTTCTGCGGGGTAGGCGCTTGCACGCATATTGGTGCGGGTTGCGCCGGGATTGATGACGTTAACACGGATGTTGCTGACATTGGCAAGTTCATCGGCCCAAATTTGTGCGATACCTTCGATGCCAAATTTTGATGCTGAATAGGCGCCCCAATAGGCTTTACCTTTCCTGCCAACACCTGATGAGGTGAATATTACAGATGCGTTTGCAGCCTGTTCAAGTAGCGGCATTAGCGCTTTGGTCATCAAAAAAGGAGCGGTTAGATTGACTTGCATTACCTGTTGCCAGACCGTCGCGCTGTATTGAGCAAGGGGTTTTCGCTCGCCGAGAATACCAGCGTTTAATAGCAGCCCGTCCAGCTGGCCAAATTCACCTTCGAGGGTTTCTGCTAGCGCTGAATAATCTTCCGGAGTAGCTGTACTCAAATCGAGTGCGACAATGGCGGGTGTGGCTCCGCCGTTATTGATGATCTCGTCGTAAACCGATTCCAGCTTCTCAGCAGAGCGACCAAGCAAAATAACGGTTGCGCCCTGGGCTGCGTAACACTTTGCGGCGGCTCGACCGATACCATCGCTAGCGCCCGTTACCAGAATAGTGCGGTTTTCTAACAAATTACTTGCGGTTTTTTTTGATGGCATGGGGGTTCGGTATCGGTTAAGGGATGAGGGTATATCTGATCGTTATATCTATATTGTCAGATTTTTGACTAAAGCCTAAGCATCAAGGCTTTCGTGAGGTTGTTAACTTGCCGGGTGAGCGGCAACTCGTTGCCAAAACCAATCGCTTAGCTCGGCAACCGTTTCAAGTGAAATATCTGCTCCCCAATTGTGGGGTGGGTCATTTTTGTCGATATAACCATATAACACGGCGACGGTTTCCATCTCGGCATTTCTGCCCGCTTCAATGTCTCGACGGTGGTCACCAATGTAGACTGTGTTGCGTGGATTGCAGTTAATTTGGCTGCAGGCTAATAACATCGATTCTGGATCAGGTTTGGCATTACTGACATGTTCCGGGCAAACCAGCGTGTTGGCACGCTTAAGCAGGTTTAGATCCTCCAGCAGCGGAGTTGCGTAACGCAGTGGTTTGTTGGTGATGATGCCCCATGGCAGTCCCTGTTGTTCAATGCTGGCAAGTAGCTCTTCGATCCCAGGAAATAAACGGGTGCTTTGGCTGAGCCGCGCTGCATAAAGCTCCAGAAATCTTTCCCTTAGCGGCTCGAACTGCTGATGTTGGTTGTCGATATTGCAACCAAGGGATACCAGTGCTGCGGCACCGTGGGAAACCTGCGACCTGATTTGGGAATCACTGAGATTCGTTCTGATCTGTTGTTCTGCCATTAATGCCCGTAATACCGCGATAAAATCCGGGGCGGTATCCAGCAGGGTGCCATCGAGATCAAATAGAACTGCTTCTAGTGGTTTGGCTTTCATTTTTCTAGCCTTTTCTCTATGGTCTTTGTTGGTGGCAGCGTTTTCACAGAGGTTTATGGGCGTGAACTAGATAATTGACGCTGGTATCGCTACTTAAACGGTATCGTTTGGTTAGCGGGTTATAGGTCATACCGCTGATATCCTTTGGTTGTAGATCCGCCTGCCTTGCCCATCGAGCGAGTTCGGATGGCTTGATCAACTTTTCATAATCGTGGGTGCCCTTCGGTAATAGTTTGAGTACACGCTCCGCAGCAACGATTGCGAACAGATAAGCCTTTGGGTTTCGGCTAATGGTTGAAAAATAGATCATGCCGCCGGGCTTCAGTGCTTTCGAACAGGCTTTAATAATGGAGCTGGGGTCAGGGACATGTTCCAGCATCTCCATGCAAGCGATAATGTCGTAGTTTTCCGGTTCCTGTTCGGCGAGTTCCTCAATGGTGGTGAGACGATATTCGATATCAAAACCACTTTCCTTCTTATGGAGCTCGGCGACTGAAAGGGGCGCTTCTCCAACGTCTATTCCGGTCACTATCGCGCCACGGGCCGCCAGACCTTCGCTGAGAATGCCGCCGCCGCATCCGACATCTAGCACTTTTTTTCCGGCAACCGGTGAGCGCTGATCAATATAGTTGAGTCGCAACGGGTTGATTTGATGAAGTGGGCGGAACTCACTGTTTTGATCCCACCAGCGACTCGCCAACGCTTCAAATTTGGCGACTTCCGATGGGTCGATGTTTTTACCTGCGGCTTGTGTTTGCATAGGGTATTTGTTGAGCGGGATTTGGAGTTAAATTGATGACGCTAAGTGGGGGCGAATTGTGGTCAGCTGAGCGCTAAAGATCAACCGTTTTTTATAGGTTCTGGCCGTTAGTCAAGGCTAGCACGATTGGTGATTTTGTTACGCCATTGCTTTGCTTTGTGGATGATTTCGGTGGTGTCGGTACCGATTAACTGTGATTGTTCAACCACCGCTTTGCCACCGATCCAACTGTGGCTAAGCTGGCTGGCGCTGTTGGTGTAGATCAGTTGTGATAGAGGGTTATATATTGGCTGCTGAAATACTGAGTCAAGATTGATCGCGATTAAATCGGCCCATTTGCCTGCTTCGATACTGCCTAACTTGTGCTCCAGGCCAATTGCTCTTGCACCATTGATCGTCGCCATTTCGATCGCGTCATGGTCGGTTATGGTCGCAGCATTGCCGCTGTTTGCTTTGGCGGTCAGTGCAGCGCTGCGCATTTCACTAAACAGGTCGAGATCATTATTGCTGGCGCAACCATCGGTACCAAGGCCCACGTTAACGCCAGCTTCAAGCAAGGAGATGATTGGACAATAACCGCTGGCCAGTTTCATGTTGGATTCGGGGCAATGGATCACATGGGCGTTGGATTTCTTTAGCAGGCGAATATCCTCTTCGTTGAGGTGGGTTGCATGAACCGCCTGAAGAGAAGGGGACAGTAGACCAAGATCTGCCAGTCGTTTGATCGGTCGTTTTCCGTATTGTTTTAGCGAATCCTGAATCTCCTGGCGGGTTTCATGCAGATGGGTGTGAACAGGTATTTCAAGTTCTGCGGACAACATCGCAATACGCTGCATTGGCGCGTCAGAAACGGTATAAGGCGCATGGGGCCCAAAGGCAATATTGACGGTTTCACTATCTCGGTAATCGTCCTGTAGTTGCAGGCCTTTGGAGATATATTCGTCGGCATTCTGGGCCCAGATGGTCGGAAAATCCATCACTGGAAAGCAGACTTGACTACGGATTCCCATTTGATGGGCGATCTCTGCGAACATGTCTGGGAAAAAATACATATCGGAGCAGAAAGTTGTGCCGCTTAGCAGCATCTCAGCGATGGCTAATTCACTGCCGTCATGTACAAATTCTGCACTGACCCACTGCTGCTCGGCGGGCCAGATTTGGTCGTTTAGCCAATTTTGAAGGGGGAGGTCATCCGCCATGCCACGAAAAAGGCTCATGGCCGCATGGCCGTGACCATTGATCAAGCCGGGTAATAAAACCTGTTGCTTTAAATGCCATATCTTATTGGCTTCAAATTGCAGTTCAATCTGTTCTGAAGGCAGAATTGCTCTGATTTCCCCCTTGTCGATAGCAACCGCATGATCTTCTAAAATAGTATTTCGAGGGATCACGGGAATGATCCAGTCAGCATAGATAATCGAATCAATTTGGGTACGAGTGGTCTGTTCAGAGTTCATATTAAAAGCCAAGTTAGCGGGGGTAGGGGGTGGCGACGGTATTGATCGCCCAAATAAGGGCTTCACAGAGCCTCTAGTCGGCCTGCTTCCCTGAGCGATCTCAATATTTTAGTGGTGTGATTATAGCTGTTTACAGAAAACAGCGCTCAGAGGCGATCTCAGCCGTGCTTGCGTGGGGTAGGCATGATACAATTCCGGGCTTTCACGCGTACGATTCCCAGCTGGGGCTGTTATTAACTTCTTCGGGTTGGATCATCCAGATCGGGGACTGAGCCGCGTTTCATTAGAATTATAAATAAATTGGACCACAATGGGCGAAAACCATTCAGATATTTCACCGATTAATATCGTTGATGAGCTAAAGACCTCCTACCTTGATTACGCCATGAGCGTGATTGTTGGGCGTGCACTGCCTGATGTTCGGGATGGCCTAAAGCCCGTTCACCGTCGCGTACTATTCGCAATGCGTGAATTAAACAACGACTGGAATAAACCCTATAAAAAGTCTGCCCGTGTGGTCGGTGACGTGATTGGTAAATATCACCCCCACGGTGACTCCGCCGTTTACGACACGATTGTACGAATGGCCCAGGATTTCTCGCTACGATACCCATTGGTCGATGGCCAGGGTAACTTTGGCTCCATTGACGGTGACTCCGCTGCTGCGATGCGGTACACAGAAATTCGGATGAGCCGAATCGCCCACGAGATGCTTGAAGATCTTGACAAGGAAACCGTCGATTTTGTCCCCAACTACGACGAGACCGAACAGATTCCAGTGGTGATGCCGACCCGCATCCCCAATCTGTTGATGAATGGATCATCCGGTATCGCCGTAGGTATGGCGACCAATATACCGCCGCATAATTTAGAAGAAGTATTGAACGCCTGTCTGGCGCTGATTGATGATCCTGATCTTAGTATTGATGGGCTGATGGAACATATTCCAGGCCCGGATTTCCCGACTGGCGGTATCATTAATGGCCGCATGGGTATTCTTGAAGCCTATCGTACAGGCCGTGGCCGTATCTACATGCGAGCCAAAACCGAATTTGAAACCTATGAAAATAACCGTGTCGCTATTATTGTTCGCGAGATTCCCTACCAGCTAAATAAAACCAAACTGATAGAACGTATCGCCGAGCTGGTTAAAGAGAAAAAGCTAGAGGGTGTAAGCGGCCTTCGTGATGAGTCCGACAAGGACGGTATGCGTATCGTAATTGAACTGCGTCGCGGTGAAGTGCCAGAGGTAGTGTTGAATAACCTCTATTCGCAAACCCAGATGGAATCCGTGTTTGGTATCAATATGGTTGCACTGGTGGATGGTCAGCCTGGCATTCTTAACCTCAAACAAATTCTCGATGCCTTCGTACGTCACCGCCGTGACGTGGTCACCCGCCGTACCCTTTATCTATTACGCAAAGCCCGTGAGCGCGGTCACGTATTAGAGGGTCTGGCGGTAGCGCTGTCCAATATCGATTATGTGATCGAGATGATCAAATCCTCGGCCAATGCTGCTGAGGCCAAGCAAAAACTGGTTGCTGAAATTTGGGATGCGGCCATTGTAATTCGCATGTTAGAGAAGGCTGGTTCAGAAGCCTGTCGTCCAGCCGATCTGCCCAAAGGGTTAGGTTTGCAGGATGGCAAATATGTGCTTTCTGAAGTTCAGGCTCAGGCTATTCTGGATCTGCGCCTGCATCGCCTTACCGGCCTGGAGCATGAAAAGCTACTGGGTGAATATGAAGAGATCCTGCTGAAAATCGCTGAATATCTGGAAATTCTTTCCGATGCTGAACGATTGATGGCGGTAATTAGGGAAGAACTCGAAGAGATTCGCTCCAATTACTCCGATGAACGCAAAACCGAAATCATTAGCTCCCGCCAGGATTTGACTGCGGAAGATCTGATCACAGAAGAGGATCGAGTCGTCACGATCTCCCACGGTGGTTACGCAAAAACCCAGTCACTCGATGTGTATCAATCACAGCGTCGCGGTGGTCGTGGTAAAGCCGCAACCGCAGTCAAAGAGGAAGATTTTGTAGAGCATCTGTTGGTGGCAAGTACCCACGATACTATTTTGTGCTTTAGTAATCTTGGAAAAGTGTATTGGCTCAAAGTATTTCATATCCCGATCGCGGGCCGTAGCTCCCGGGGGCGGCCAATGGTAAACCTCTTGCCCCTGGATGATGATGAACGAATCACCAGCATTTTGCCGGTTCCGGAATACAGCGAAGACCACTACATCTTTATGGCGACCTCAGCGGGTATCGTCAAGAAAACGGCCCTCACGGCATTTTCGCGACCACGATCAGTAGGTCTGCGGGCTATCGAACTTCAGGAAGGGGATACTCTGGTAGGTACTGCGATCACTGATGGACAGTGTGATCTGATGTTGGCAAGTAGCTCCGGTAAGGTTTTGCGTTTTAAAGAAACCGATGTGCGAGCAATGGGTCGCACCGCGCGTGGTGTTAGAGGCATTCGATTGGCGGATGAACACCGGGTGATTTCATTGACGATTCCTTCCGATGATTCAGATTTGTTGATGGTTTGTGAGAATGGTTATGGGAAACGTAGCCGCTGTGAAGATTTCCCTGTGTATGGACGTGGTGGCCAGGGTGTAATCGGTATTCAGGCCAGTGAACGGAACGGTGCTATGGTCGGCGCAGTACAGGTTTTTACTGGCGACGAAATTATGTTGATCAGCGACCTGGGTACACTGGTACGTACCGGAGCGGATCAAACTCCAGTGTTGGGTCGTAATACCCAGGGTGTCACCCTGATTCGTATTCGAGAAGAGGAGCGACTAGTTGGTGTTGCCCGGGTAGCTGAGGCAGATATTGAGTCGGATGAAGGTTCTTCAGATAAATCTGAAGAGAACTCAAACGAAAGCACCGGTAATGATGATCAGAGCCCTGCTCAGGAATCGAACGAATAGTTGGAGTGAAGTAATGTCTGACACTGATACCGGCCAGTCGAGTAATTCAGAACAGCGCTTGCAGGGCCTGCGGGATGCGATCGATCAGGCTGATCATGATATCCAGAATGCCCTTAACCGCAGGGTTGAGCTCGTTCAAGAGGTGGCGGAAGTCAAACTGCAGGCGGGTGGTGACGATGCGGTCTATTATAGGCCTGAGCGCGAAGCGCAGGTTTTGCGGCGTGTTAAACAGGACAACCCTGGCCCCCTTGAAGACAACACCGTAGCCCGTATTTTTCGTGAAATTATGTCCGCCTGCCTGGCGTTGGAAAAGCCCGTGCAGGTGGCCTATCTTGGCCCCGAGGGCACCTACACTCAGTCAGCCGCGCTGAAGCAGTTTGGCTCCAGTATGAAAGGGCTTCCAGTTGCAAGTATTGAGCATATTTTTAGCGCGGTTGAGCGAGGCAACGCCGCCTACGGTGTGGTGCCGGTAGAAAATTCCACTGAAGGTCCTGTCAATCAAACTCTTGATTGCCTGCTAAACAGCCCATTGACGATATGTGGCGAAGTGGAGTTACCCATCCACCACAATTTGCTTGCCCAGCAAGCCGATGTTAAGCCTGACGTCATTTATTCCCATCAGCAGTCTCTGGCCCAGTGCCGCAACTGGTTGGCTCAAAACTATCCCGATGTTGAGCAGATTGCAGTCAGTAGTAACGCTGAAGCGGCGCGGCTAGCGGCGGAACAGCCTAATTGCGCTGCCATTGCAGGGGATAGTGCCGCGCAGGTCTATCAACTTCGGATAATTGAGCCCTGTATTGAAGATAGCCGCGATAACACAACACGTTTTCTGGTGGTGGGTACTCAGGATGTGGGCATTAGTGGTGATGATAAAACCTCGATTATTGTATCTACCAAAAACCGTCCCGGTGCGCTCGCTGAAATATTGCATTTGTTTCAGCAAAATGACATTAATCTGGCCAAAATTGTTACCAGACCCTCGGCGGAAGCCACCTGGGCTTACATGTTTTTTATTGATTTTCAGGGCCATATGCAGGACAGATCGGTAGTTAGCGTAATGGAAGAAATGGAATCGAAGTCGGTTGCGGTAAAGTGGTTAGGTTCATATCCAGTGGCAGCGATTTGAAGAATTTTATTGAGGCATATAACAGAGGTTTTTCGTTTGACTACTGATTTTATTAAGCTTGGCGTAGCGGGTATTCAGGCCCTGCAGCCTTATCAGGCTGGAAAACCGATTGATGAGCTCAAGCGCGAGATGGGTATTACCGAGGTAATCAAGCTTGCGAGTAATGAAAACCCGATAGGCCCAGGTTCAAAGTCGCTGGATGCGATTCGTGAAGTGTTGGAAGATCTGGCGCTGTATCCCGATGGAAGCGGGTTTGCTCTGAAGCATAAGTTAGCGGAAAAGTTTGGCCTCAAGGCTGACGAAATCACATTGGGTAACGGCTCCAGTGAAATATTCACCCTGTTGCTTCGTTGTTATGTAACGGATCAGCATGAAGTGGTTTATTCCCAGCATGGCTTTGCCATGTACTCGATTTTGACCCGCTCCGTTGGTGCGACTCCGGTGGTGGTACCCGCCTTAAACCATGGTCATGATCTCGATGCCATGGCCGCAGCGATAAACGATAAAACTGCATTGGTTTTTATCGCGAACCCCAATAACCCTACCGGGACCTACGTTACCGAAGATCAAATTCGGGCTTTTATGGCCAAAGTGCCAGAGCATGTAATCGTGGTGCTCGATGAAGCCTATGCCGAATATGTTGAACAAGCTGATTACGCCGATGGGCTCAAGCTGGTCGATGACTATGCCAATTTGGTTGTGACGAGAACCTTCTCGAAAGCCTACGGATTGGCGGCACTGCGCATTGGATATGGTGTAAGCAATGCAGCGATTGCAGATATGATGAATCGAGTGCGCGAACCTTTTAACGTTAATAGTCTGGCTTTGGTTGCCGCCGAAGCAGCCCTTGACGATCAAGTCCATCTGGAAAAAAGCCGTAGGGTTAATCACGAAGGTATACAACAGTTAATGGCCGGTTTTGAAAAGATGGGCCTGGAATATATCCCCACCGTTGGCAATTTCATTTCGGTAAATGTAGGTCGCGATGCAGCGCCTGTTTATCAGGAGTTGTTACGTCATGGCATGATTGTACGACCGATTGGCGGTGACTATGAACTACCCCATTATTTGCGGGTGACCATCGGTTTGCCGGAACAAAACCGGGCATTCCTCGATGCGTTGGCAAAGGTTTTAGCCTGACCCCTTATAGATGTCGAGCACTCCTAAAACAGAAGTTTTTAAAACAGAGCGTTTAGTTATCATCGGCTTAGGGCTGATCGGTGGCTCCCTGGCCTGCGCTCTTCAGAAAGCCAGGGCTGCTGGTGAAGTGTCGATCAAAACAATTGTTGGCTGTAATCGTTCTCTGGAAGGTTTAAAAGCGGCCAAACAAAATGGGGTGATTGACGAATTTTGTACAGATGCCGCTGAAACGGTAAAAGATGCAGATATCGTTGTTTTGGGGGTGCCGGTACTTTCGATTCGGCCCATATTGGAACAGATTCGATCACACTTGAAACCTGGTGCTATTGTCAGCGATGTTGGTAGCGTAAAGCAGCTCGTCGTAGATGATATGACTGAACTACTGACAAACACAGGCGTTCACTGGGTTCCGGCTCATCCGATTGCTGGTTCTGAACAGTCTGGGGTCAGTGCTGCCCAGCCCGGTCTGTTTAAGGGGCGTAAAGTTATTCTGACACCCTCAGAAAACAGCGAGCCGCGTGCCGTCGCTCAAATTGATGCGATGTGGCGGGCCACGGGTGCCGAGCGATTTCATATGAGCGTTTCTGAGCATGACAGGGTATTAGCCGCCACTAGTCATTTACCCCACTTATTGGCATTTTCTCTGGTGGATACCCTTGCGAGCCAAGAGCGAGGTTGGGATGTTTTTAAATTTGCAGCGGGTGGTTTCCGTGATTTCAGCCGGATCGCGGCTAGTGACCCAAAAATGTGGCATGACATTTTCCTAAGTAACCGTGAAGCAGTGATTGAGGCGCTGGATCTATTCAGTGCTGATCTCACAAATTTGCGACAACATCTGCTTGATGAAGATGGTGAGTCGTTGATTGAAGTTTTCAAGCGTGCCAAGGCTGCAAGAGATCATTTTGAAGAACAATTCCAGAATACAGGATCAGATATTGAGTAAGCAGATTCAGTTTGTCGCCAGAGCTGGTGGTCAAGTTAAAGGTAGTATTCGAGTACCCGGTGATAAATCGGTTTCACATCGCTCGATCATTTTGGGCTCAATCGCTGAAGGTACTACACGGGTAGAGGGGTTTCTTGAAGGCGAAGACAGCCTTGCTACGTTGCAAGCTTTTCGTGACATGGGCGTTGAAATCGAGGGTCCAGATCAAGGTTGTGTCACTATTCATGGGGTTGGATTGCACGGTTTAAAAAAGCCGGAAAAACCTTTGTATCTGGGTAATTCAGGCACCTCGATGCGCCTGCTAGCCGGTTTGCTGTCGGCGCAATCGTTTCCAGTCACCCTGACTGGTGATTCATCGTTGAGTAAACGACCAATGAATCGCGTGGCTAAACCGCTGCGGGAGATGGGAGCGTTAGTAGCTACCAAGGAGGGTGGTCAGCCACCACTGGAGTTTTTGGGTGGCTCCCGCTTAAAAGGTATTGATTATCAAATGCCGATCGCTAGTGCGCAGGTTAAATCCTGTTTGCTGTTAGCAGGTCTTTATGCTGAAGGTACGACCAGGGTGACGGAACCCGCACCTACGCGGGACCATACAGAGCGTATGCTAAAGGGTTTTGGTTATTCTGTTGAGTCAGAGCTAACACCCAATGGTAAGCAGATAAGCTTGAGTGGTGGTGGCGTATTAAAAGCGATTGATGTGCGGGTTCCCTCGGATATCTCCTCGGCTACTTTTTTCCTGGTTGCCGCGGCCATCACCCCGGGCTCAGATTTGAAACTGGAAAAAGTAGGTATTAATCCTACTCGTATTGGTGTGCTCAATATTCTTAAGCAAATGGGAGCAGATCTAACCCTATCGAACGAAACGGATGAAGGTGGTGAGCCGGTTGCGGATATTGAAATCCGCTACGCGCCATTGCGCGGTATTGATATTCCCGTTGATCAAGTGCCGCTGGCAATAGATGAATTCCCTGCCCTGTTTATTGCCGCTGCCTGTGCCGAGGGTACTACTCGGTTATCTGGTGCAGAGGAATTAAGAGTGAAGGAAAGTGATCGGATTCAGGTTATGGCGGATGGCTTGAGCGCCCTGGGCGTGACAAATCTGGTTAAGGAAGATGGCATCGTTATCGAAGGTGGGCCGATCCAGGGTGGCACCGTTGATAGCCATGGTGATCACCGGATCGCGATGTCCTTTGCAATTGCAGCGCTTCGATCTAGTGGTGAAATCCTGATTAATGACTGCGCTAATGTGGCCACGTCATTTCCAGGTTTTGTTGAGTTGGTGAATCAAGTTGGAATGAACGTGACCAGTCGATAAGACCAGCTGGGTTTACCCATTTAGTAACGTAGGCAGAGAACCACTGATTAATGTCACAAAACAAACCTCACAAACAGAGCAACTCATCTAATGATTCCGTGCCGGTGATTACCGTCGACGGCCCCAGTGGTTCTGGCAAAGGTACCCTGTGCCAAAAATTGGCTGATCAGCTAGGCTGGAAGCTTTTGGATAGCGGTGCACTGTACCGGTTGGTGGGTTATATCGCTGATAAAAAAGGGGTCACAGATCCGGCGGGAATAGCGGACCAGGCGTTGAGGCTTGATATTGAATTTGTAACCGATTCATCAACCGGCGAGTTAAGGTCTATCCTTGAAGGTCGGGATGTTACTCGAGATATCCGTACTGAAAATTGTGGTGATTTGGCTTCGCGGGTGGCGGCACTTCCTGAAGTGCGTGCGGCACTATTGGAACGTCAGAGGGCATTTTGTGAAATGCCTGGCCTGATTGCCGATGGCCGCGATATGGGTACAGTGGTTTTTCCTACTGCGCCCCTAAAGATTTTTCTGGATGCGGACGCTGAAGAACGGGCGAATAGGCGCTATAACCAGTTGAAAGAAAAGGGTTTTGATGCTAGTCTCGCAAAAATTTTAGATGAGATTCGAGAGAGAGACGCTAGAGACTTGCAGCGCTCCAGTTCCCCTTTGGCAATTGCCGAGGACGCGCTGGTTATCGATAGTTCAGCGATGAGCATTGATGAGGTGTTTAATACCGTTCTTAAGGCGGCGGCACCGCTGATTTAGTCTTACATGGCTTGTTTTATGTGAGGTTTTTCTTGAGGTTTTTCACGAAAGAAGATTTTGTTATCCGGTGAGTATATACGCCAGATTTTTCTGACCGGATTTTTTAAACTACCCACGTGTTGGCAACGTGGCGTGGTCGATCTCTATCTTTAGATATCGATCATTATTTTTAACGGGTATATAAACAATGAGCGAAAGCTTTGCAGATTTATTTGAAGAGAGTCTATTAACGGTAGAAATGACCCCCGGTGCAATTGTTACCGGTATTGTTGTTGATATTGACTCCGAATGGGTTACCGTTCACGCAGGTTTAAAATCTGAGGGTGTCATTCCTCGATTGCATTTCCTTGATGATGATGGCGAATTCAAACTTGAGGTAGGTGACGAAGTTAATGTCGCTCTTGAGGCAGTTGAAGATGGCATGGGTGCAACCCGTTTGTCGCGTGAAAAAGCACGACGCGCCGAAGCCTGGACTGAGCTAGAAAAAGCTCAGGAAGAAGAAGAGATTGTACAGGGTATTATCAGCGGCAAAGTTAAAGGTGGCTTTACCGTGGACGTTCGCACTATCCGTGCGTTTCTGCCGGGTTCACTGGTAGATATTCGACCGGTTAAAGATACCACTCACCTTGAAGGCCAGGTGCTGGACTTTAAAGTGATCAAACTGGATCAAAAGCGAAACAATGTAGTCGTTTCACGACGTGCTGTGCTGGAAGCGGCTAATAGTGTTGAGCGTGAAGCGCTACTCGAAACATTGACCGATGGCGTAACCATCAAAGGTATCGTTAAAAATCTTACCGATTACGGTGCGTTTATCGATCTTGGTGGTGTTGACGGCCTGCTGCACATTACCGATATGGCGTGGAAACGTATCAAGCACCCAAGTGAATTGCTGAGTGTTGGTGATGAAATTGACGTTAAGGTTCTGAAATACGACAAAGAGAAAACGCGTGTTTCACTGGGCCTCAAGCAGCTTGGTGAAGATCCTTGGGTTTCCATCAAAAACCGTTACCCAATCAACAGTCGTGTGCAAGCAAAGGTTACTAACCTTACTGATTACGGTTGCTTTGCTGAACTTGAAGAGGGTATTGAAGGTCTGGTTCACGTTTCCGAAATGGACTGGACAAACAAAAACGTACACCCTTCCAAGATCGTTCAAGTGGGCGATGAAGTTGAAGTGATGGTTCTCGATATCGACGCGGACCGTCGTCGTATCTCGTTGGGTATTAAGCAATGTATCGCTAACCCGTGGGATTCTTTTGGTGAAAAATATCAGAAGAACGATAAGGTTTCAGGTGTCATCAAGTCGATTACTGATTTTGGAATCTTTATCGGCCTGGAGGGCGGTATCGATGGTCTTATCCACTTGTCTGACATCTCCTGGAATGAAACTGGTGAAGATGCAGTTCGTGACTTTAAGAAGGGCGATGAAATCGAAACCCTGGTGTTGTCTATCGACCCAGAGCGTGAGCGTATTTCACTTGGAATTAAGCAGCTGATTAGCGACCCATTTGGCGAATATGTTGCCGAAAATGATAAGGGTTCAGTGGTCATTGGCACCGTTCTAGAGGTTGATGAAGCAGGTTTGGTTGTCGCACTTGCCGAAGACGTAACCGGCTATATGAAGGCTGGCGATATCAGTGCTGAGAAAGTTGCTGATGCACGCACGGCGTTTTCAGTAGGTGATTCTGTTCAATCGTCAATCTTCCAGATTGATAGAAAGAACCGTACCATTGGTCTTTCTATTCGTGCGAAAGATGCAGCAGAGGAGAAAGCAGCTGTTCAGGATCACAAAAAGCAGCAAGCAGAAGCAGAGGCACCTGCCACTACTATTGGTGATCTGATCAAAGCTCAGATGGGTAACTCAGAGAGCTAAGCTGCTGTAGTTCATGGAGTGGAGCTGGGATTATGTTGAGCGGTAGTTTAAGTAAAGATCGAGTCATGTTCGAAATGAAGAGTTCATATCGGGTGAAAGTGTGACGAAATCTGAGCTGATTGAAAAAATTGCCGCGCAGCAACCCCAGCTTTCCTTGAAAGATATTGAGCTGGCGGTTAAGGCTATATTAGAGCAGATGTCTGACGTACTGGCTTCTGGTCAGCGTATTGAAGTTCGTGGTTTTGGTAGTTTTTCGCTCCATTATCGCTCGCCCAGGACAGGTAGGAACCCAAAATCCGGTGACCCTGTTCGGCTTCAGGGTAAGTATGTCCCACACTTTAAGCCAGGCAAGGATCTACGCGAGCGTGTAAATAATAGTATTGCTAGCGATTAGTGTTTACCTGTTCTCGTTGAAGTTAGCCGGTAGAACGTTAGAAGAGCGGTATAGTTTTAAGCTATACCGCTTTTTTTTTGATAGTCGGAAAGGTCTATAGAATCGAGAGGAAATAACGTGAAATATATAAAGCAACTGGTTGGCTTGTTATTGTTGATTCCAGTTATTTTGTTTGTGGTCATTTTTGTAACGGACAATCCAGAATTGATATCGATGCAACTGCTTGGTTTCTCTATAGGAACGCTATCATCTGGAGCCTGGATAATGTTGAGTTTTGTTGTCGGTGGGGTTGCTGGGCTATTGTCTGGATCGGTGATTATTTTTCGGTTAAGAACTCGTTTGATGCTACTGAATAGAAATTCCAATAACTAAAGATCATCTTTCTTCGTTGAAAGTGCCGCTAAAAGTACCGAGAGCAGAGTAATACATTATGGTTTTGCAGGATATTTTGATCCTTGTTTTGTTAGTTGCCGCCCTGGCAATAGGGTGGTGGCTCGGGCAGCGAGAGGGCAAACAAAAGGTTGACGAGGCCAGCGCAAAGCCCGCCTATTTCGCAGGTATTAATTACCTGTTAAATGAAGAAAAAGATGAAGCTATTGATTCTTTAATATCGGTGCTGGAAAAAAACAGTGATTCGGTGGATACCCACCTTGTGTTAGCTCATATGTTGCGTCGCAGAGGTGAAGTAGAGCGTGCGATACAGATCCATCAAAACTTACTGCTTGCACCAGACCTGACTGTGCTCAACAAGCAGCGGATTAATTTTGAGTTGGCGCAGGATTATATTTCGGTAGGTTTATACGATCGTGCAGAGAGCCTGCTGTTAAGGGAAATTGAAAATGATACTGGCGATCAAAAATCCAGCTTCGAATATTTGCTGGAGATATACCAGGATACGAGAGAGTGGGAGCGCGCCATCGAGGTATCCGAGCGGCTTATTAGTCGAGAAGGTGTTTTTTGGCGCAATTTCTGGCCTCGACCAAAGTACCTAGAGGAAAAGCTAAAACACGCAGTGTCGCATTTCTATTGTGAGTTGGCTCTGGAAAAATTCACAGCAGGGGAGGTGCGAGCGGCGAAGAAATACTTAAAGCGTGCTTTGAATATCGATAATCAATCGGTGCGTGCCAATATGCAGTTGGCGCAACTGTATATGAGTGCCGCTGATTATCGCATGGCCATCAAGTGTTTAAAGTTAACGCGGTGGCAGGATCCAGAACTATTTCCTGAGATGTTACCACTCCTCACCAAGTGTTACCTCCAGCTGGGTGATGGGCAGGGGTTATTTGACTATTTGAAAGCAGTTATGGCGGAGATACCTTCGAGTCCGCTCGTGATCTTGCTCGGAGGGATGATAACCACGAATGAAGGTAATGACGCGGCGATTCAATTTATTATTGGTGAACTCAACAAAAGGCCCTCACTTAGAGAACTCGATTTTTTGTTGGATCTAATAGCCAATGGAAGCGACGAGTCGATCAAGACCATTCAGCAGGTCGTCAAAGGGTTGCTTCATGGTCAGCACAATTACCGCTGTGATAATTGCGGATTTTCAGGTACCAATCTTCATTGGCACTGCCCGAGCTGCAAGCAATGGGGAACGATTAAACCAAATATTCAGTTGGACCCTATGGTCCTGAGCAACTCAGCTACATCACCGCACTCGCCGTAAAGCGATCTTGTTGACGACTAACGTGGTTTGTAGTGATAATCCAACAGCGTCTGGCGGGCTTTTGTCTGGCGTACAAAATGGGAGATCAGGATCTCCCTAAAGGATAAATAATCAACAAGGAGTTATATATGGATATGTTTGGAAAATCCTTCCCCGAAAATAGGTTGGTGTGGATACGTACTGTAACGGCAATGTTGTTATTGGTTGGTGCACTGGCCGGCTCAGCTTTCGTGTTAGCGGAGGCGCAAAAGGTCAATATCAACACTGCGTCCGCAGCTCAGCTTGCTGCTGAATTGGCTGGTGTAGGGGAGAGTAAGTCCGTTGCGATCGTAGAAGATCGGCAAACCAGGGGTGCGTTTAAAACGCCCCAGGATATTACCCGGGTAAAGGGTATTGGTGAAGCCATACTTCTGAAAAATAAAAATCGTATTGTGGTCAAATAGCCAGGAGTCAATCGTGTTTTGGCTTGCATGCGGCCTACCGGTTATCCGTTAGGCCGCATGCACTGTTCAGTCGGATCTTTTGTATCGACGGCTAGCTTAAATCTATTTTGCTTATAAAGAAGGGGTTGTATAAACTTGCGCCTTTTTGCCCTCCTTAACCCTTGCTGGTGCCCTAGTGACTGAATTTCCGACTGAAAAACTTCGTAATATTGCAATAATCGCGCACGTTGACCATGGCAAAACGACCCTGGTAGATGAGCTGCTTGGACAATCCGGTACGCTAAAAAAAGCTAGTGATGACGTTGAGCGGGTGATGGACTCCAATGATCTCGAGAAGGAACGAGGAATTACCATTCTATCCAAAACCACGGCGGTTAATTGGAACGGCTACCGTATCAATATTGTAGATACCCCTGGTCACGCGGATTTTGGTGGTGAAGTAGAGCGTATTTTGTCGATGGTTGATTCGGTGCTTCTACTGGTTGATGCGGTTGAAGGGCCAATGCCCCAAACTCGTTTTGTGACTGAAAAAGCCTTTGCTCAAGGCCTGAACCCGGTTGTGGTCATTAATAAAGTTGATCGCCAGGGTGCCCGTCCCGATTGGGTGATTGATCAGGTTTTTGACCTGTTTGATAACCTTGGAGCTACCGACGAACAGCTCGATTTTCCTATTGTGTATGCTTCCGCTATCCAGGGTATTTCGGGTTTAGATCACGAAAATATGCACGAAAATATGGGCCCTTTGTTCGAAACCATCGTCGAAAAAGTTGAACCTCCAAAGGTTGACCCCGAAGCACCTTTTCAGATGCAAATCACGACACTTGATTACTCAAGCTATGTGGGTGTCATCGGTATTGGTCGGATTACTCAAGGCCGAGTGACTACGAATACCCCGGTAGTGGTACTGGATGACGAAGGCAAATCACGAAAAGGCCGTGTGCTAAAAATTATGGGTCACCTGGGCCTTGATCGTATCGATATTGACGAAGCCTCAGCAGGCGATATTATTTGTATCACGGGTGTAGACCCCCTGAGCATTTCAGATACGCTTTGTGATCCAGACCACCCAGTTGCATTGCCGCCATTAACGGTTGATGAGCCAACCGTTACGATGCAGTTTATGGTTAACTCTTCTCCTTTCTCCGGTAAAGATGGAAAATATGTAACCTCAAGGAATATTCGTGACCGGCTTGATCGAGAGCTGATTCACAACGTTGCATTAAGGGTAGAAGATACCGAAAACCCGGATTGTTTCCGTGTCTCAGGGCGTGGCGAGTTGCATCTGGGTATCCTGCTAGAAACCATGCGACGGGAAGGTTATGAGCTAGCTATTTCTCAGCCGGAGGTCATCATTCAGGAGATCGACGGCGTTCTGCAGGAACCCTTCGAAGACTTGATCATTGATGTTGATGAGGAGCATCAGGGTTCGGTGATTGAAGCCTTGGGCAGTCGTCGTGGCGAATTAAAGGATATGGCTGCCGACGGTAAAGGCCGAATCCGTATCAGTTACACGATACCTTCCCGAAGCCTGATCGGTTTCCGAACCGAATTCATCACCATGACCTCCGGTACCGGTACCATCAATCATAACTTCTCCCATTATGGTCCAGCAGCTGCCGATGTTTCACTGGGTCGTAAAAATGGTGTACTGATTTCAAATGGTATGGGGAAGGCCTCTGGCTTTGCGCTGTTTAACCTTCAGGCCCGCGGCCGTATGATTATTGACCCAAGTGAAGAGATATATGAAGGCATGGTGATCGGCATTCATTCACGGGACAACGACCTGACCGTAAACGCACTAAAGGGCAAACAATTAACCAATGTGCGTGCTTCAGGTACCGACGAAAACATAGTTCTGACCTCCCCCATTCGGTTTACTCTGGAAGAGGCGATGGAATTTATTGAGCCTGATGAGTTGGTGGAAATAACACCAAACCATATTCGGATCAGGAAGAAAGATCTCACTGAAAATGAGCGAAAGCGCAGCAGCCGAAGCAAAGACGCATAATGAGCGAGTAGCTTTCCTGTCCCTTAGATTTAAATAATGGATAGAAAAGTATTGGCTAAACAACAACCCTCGGGTTCTCGACGATGCAAATACTATATCCGGAAATCAAACCGTACCAACGCCACCTGCTGAAGGTGAGTGAGTTGCATGAGCTCTATCTGGATGAGAGCGGCAATCCAGATGGCATACCGGTGTTGTTTGTGCATGGCGGCCCGGGTGCAGGCTGTGACGCCAACAGCCGCCGGTTCTTTGATCCCGATAAGTACCGAATCATCTGCTTTGATCAACGTGGTTGCGGCCGCTCCACTCCCCATGCCGAACTACGTGAAAATAATACCTCGGCACTGGTTGAAGATATTGAAAAAATCCGCAAATATCTGGATATAGAACGTTGCGTATTATTTGGAGGTTCCTGGGGCTCAACTCTGAGTCTGGTTTATGCGCAAACCTATCCCGACCGTGTGATGGGATTAGTTTTGCGGGGAATCTTTCTGTGTCGAGAACAGGATATAAATTGGTTTTACCAGGAAGGAGCCAATCGTTTTTTTCCTGATTTCTGGCAGGATTTTATCAAGCCAATTCCAGTAGACGAACGCACCAATATGATTGCCGCCTACCAGAAAAAATTTGGTAGTACGAATGAACTAGAAAGAATGGGTGCCGCAAAAGCTTGGTCAATATGGGAAGCTCAATGTTCCGGATTGCGACCCCAGCAGGAGATAGTGCGACGTTTCTCCAAACCTAACGTAGCCCTCGCTTTAGCATTGATTGAAAGTCATTTCTTCAGTCAAAATACCTTTCTTGAGTCCAATCAAATTATCAATAACGCTGACAAACTAAGCGATATTCCCGGAATTATCGTGCACGGCCGTTACGACATGGTCTGCCCCCTCGATAATGCGGTTGATCTCCAGAATAGATGGCCTGATTCTGAGCTGCATATTATTCGTGATGCTGGTCATGCTGCTTCGGAACCGGGCATTGTAGATGCTTTGATTCGGGCAACCAATGAGTTCAGCAAGCGGTTTGATACTGCTAGTTGATTTAAAAAAACAATGAAAGCATTGATTCAACGGGTTAGTTATGCGTCGGTATCAGTGGATGGCAATATAGTTGGAAAGATCGAAGCAGGGATTTTGCTGTTTCTAGGTATTGAAAAAGACGATACCAGTATCGAAGCTGATAAACTTCTAAAAAGAGTATTGGGCTACCGGATTTTTCCCGACCAAAATGATCGAATGAATTTGAATATCGCCCAAGTTTTGGGCGGATTACTGGTGGTTTCTCAGTTCACACTGGTGGCAGATACTGGTAAAGGGCTACGCCCAGGGTTCTCCAGTGCTGCCCCTGCCGAGCAGGGTGAACATCTTTATAATTACTTCGTTAACAAAGCCAAAGCAGATCATCCAGTGGTCGCCACCGGTCAATATGGTGCGGATATGAAGGTTGAACTTCTGAACAATGGTCCTGTTACTTTTATGCTCGAAGTCTAAGATGATTTTAAATGGTTGTCAGTGGCTAAAAAAGGCCTTGTTTCGAGTGTTTTTTCTTTTTCCCAATAGTCTTTGCAAGTAATAATCGATGTCTCAACGCTTATTAGTGCTCGGTAAACGAGGTGGAATTTTACAGTGGTACGAGCACCTGCTCAGTGCTGCTCGAACGATGCCACAAGTTGAAGTAGAGGGGTTTGCGCTAAATCACAATGATTTCCTAGAGCGCACCGAAAAAAAAATTTACGCTATTGTCGATAAATCAAAGCCCGACAAAATAACCGCCTCGAATTTACAAAAGAAGCTCAATAAATTCGAGCCGACCATTATTGTTGTTGTTGATTTGTTCTATTTTTCGGAGCGGGTTTTAACTATATTGAATTCTGTCAAAGGGCAGTGCCATATAGTACATTGGATTGGCGATTTTTTTGACGAGCGACTGATCAATTCTAGGCAAGTGGTTGATCGATATTATTTTTCGGACACAGGGCTCGTCGCAACTGCTCTCGCAATGGGCCTGATGAATGCTGAGTATCTACCCTTGGCGTATAATCCAGACTTGTTTCGCGTAGATCACCATCATGAAGCAAGGTCAGATGAATTGTTATTCATAGGGGCTTGGTCGGAAAATCGTGAAATGCTCATGAGAGCCATTGAGTTCCCAGTGCGTATTATTGGTAAAGGTTGGGGTAAAATGGCTGGCACGCAGCACAATATATCTGGAAAAAATATACCGATAATGGAAGTTGTAAAACTCTATCAGCAGCATAATTTTGTGCTCAACAACATCAATACCGACAATATCAAGAGGGGGTTAAATATGCGCTGTTTTGAGGCGCCAGCCTGTGGCGCACTCTTGATTACCGATGATGTAGCCGATCTCAAATTATGTTATGAACCGGGCGACGAGGTTGTTTGCTATCAGAATAACCGGCAGCTGGCAGAGATATATGCCAGATTATGTGAAGAACCTAAAGTGCGTGAAATCATTCAATTAGCTGGTACGGAAAAGGCCAACCAGTGTCATGCGTACGCTCATCGGCTGCAGTCAATTATCATGAATTCAAGTCCTTAACCACCAATCACACAATGAAAACAGCATCGTATTCATTCATCAGTGTCTTGTAGAAATAGAAGCCATGATAGAAAAAATACAACCTTAGTGCAGCTGGATCACTGATTGGAGTGAGTTGCAGCACAAAGAATCCACTTCAATGACAACCCCGCGAAAAGAAATATTCCGCAGCATATTTATACGGTAGTCGCGGATAAGCGATTTCTGAAGGTTGCTCTTATATCAGCAGGTTTTTGAGTTCGCTGAAACTAATTAGGTTTAAATATTCGTCTCTATTTGCGTTGAAGTCGTCAAATTCAAAAAAATGATTTGTTCTGTTGGTGCTTTGGCCTATCAAATGCGTTTTCGATAAAATTCCAACCCCCCAATCAGAGTCAATGCAGCAAGACTGGATAGAGGAGTTGTAGCGCCATTTTAAAAATGCTTTCCATGTCGTGCCATTCCAGTAGCCTCCCGCTGGTGATTGTTGAAAACGGTAGTTTTCACGTGCATGCCATTCAGTCGGCGGATTGCAGTCGTGTAAAACGATAAAGCCATCATCCTTAATGTACCTCATTGCATTTTCGATATCCTTATCGACTTGCTCAGCGAGGTGTAACCCATCGATGAAAATAACATCAAATTTTATTGAGGGCGAAAGGATTTTTCCATCGGCTAATAAATCAAAAAACTCATCGCTTGTCATTTTGAAGTCAACGGGGTTTTCTAGGAATTCAACGCCAGGGTCGACGCTGAATTTTTTGTCGGCGATGATGTGATCGAAATTATCGCTGGGGTCTCGAACGCCTATTTCGAGGTAGGTTGTTTCTTTGGTTGCTTTAGATAATAGGTGGTTTATTATCTCTGTTCTAGAGGTTTCTTTGAGTGTCTCCAGTTTTGATTTTTCTTTCCCGTTCACATAATATTTATCTGTTACAAGTTTTTTTCCATTTGAATAATGTTTTAAAAAGCTAGCTTGTTTTAACTTCATTCTAGATGCCCTGCATTTGATGGTTTTTACGTTGGTTTCGCCCATGATAAGTGGGCGTTTTAACTATGCGCTCAAGATTATATATTCAAAATTTAATAGTATTGATATGGTTTTTTCAGCGATCCCTATTTGGAAATCAAATTTTTTTTCGGTATATAAATATGTGTAATTTCCTATTGGCGTATCATTATCGATAGCCTGATATACCTAAGTATCAATTATGAAATTATTTTTTAATTTTTTCTACGTGTTTTGGGGAACCGTTCCCTAATTATTTGAAGTGTGACTATTCATGAAGGCGAAACAAAAAATTAAGAATAGAGCGATTAGTTTGCGAAAAAGTAATGAAGCTATCACATTCAAAAATGTTGTCGTTGTAGATAGCAAAACAACCCAAAATATCCAAGTAGACCCTTTTTTTGAGCTCTCGTTCGATAATAGTTACGATTCAGTAATCTTGTTTTTAGCGCTGCGAAGGAACTACCGGTGGCAGTATCATACTCCAAGCACTTTAGTGAAGTAGGCTTCCATGGCCCCGATGCATTATAACTGAGTAGCACCTAATATTCATCGAGATCGGTGACCAAAGAGCATGTGCTGAATCGCTTTGATTATATTTGTGTCTGCCTATCGGAGCACCTTGCTTTTAGCGAGCCTTTACCAGGCTCAAGTGTCGGATTCGCGCAGGATACAGTTTTTTTTATGAACAGATGCAATCGATCAATCACGGGTTTAACGTCGAAATGCGGTATAGGCAACGGCTCGGAATTGGCGAAATAAATGACACTGTTGTGATCAATATTCGAGCCATTCAAAAATCAGGCGGATTATGGTAGAATTTCGCGGCTTCGATGGCTGGGTTTATAAGTTTAACCCCTTTTCGCTATTGTTATGGTTTGTGACTCATATTCTCGCGTAGCTTTTTTTTAGAATTTACTCTCCGAAAAAAGTACCGAGACCGCTCACGTTGATGCAATTGTATTGGTAAGTTGCGGTGTCCCGTTTTTAGCGCGCACTTTGCGTAGCTCGAGCTTGCAGTATTCAAACAAATTCTTTTCCTGAATAGAGGATTCTCTGTGTTTTACGGCTGGATTGTGCTGGCATTTGTCAGCTTTTGCTATTTTGCAGTAGTGGGCGGTGGTTTTTACGGTTTCAGTGTAGTGATGCCGGAAATGATCAGTGAGCAGGGCTGGAGTCGTACGGAGGCGTCCCTAGGGATTGCTATCATGATGCTAACCTTCGGTTTAAATGCGCCGATTATTGCAATCTTGATAAGTAAAATTAAAACACAAAGAACCCTGCTGTTAGGGGGCGGAATGATCTCCCTCGGTAGTACAGCGCTCTATTTTACGGATGGCATCGTCTCGTTCTATATAGGGTCTTTTCTGCTTGGTGTCGGGCTTTCTATGTCATCTGTAGTGGCCGGTGGCCACCTGATTGCACAATGGTTTAACCGTCGACGTTCTTTGGCAATGGGTATCTTCATGGCCTCTGGAGGACTGGGTGCATTTGTGTTTGCGCCGCTTTTTTCTTACCTGATTACTTTGACCGGCGACTGGCGGGTGGTTTGGGTTTGTGTGGCTATTATTGGTGTTACGGTAGGTATCCTAGGGTTTTTGATCGTCCGTGAGCGGCCGGTTGTAATGGGGCAATTTATCGATGGGGTTGATCCTAATGCGCCCACAACTGGCTCTGGTGAAGAAATTAAGCCGGCTAAGGTTTACAAATCATCGGTGAGCTGGACTCAACGAGAGGCTTTCAAATCGAAAGTGTTCTGGTTGATGCTGTTCGCGTCATGGGTGGCAATGAGTGGTAACACCGTAATTACCAGTCAGGTTGTGCTTCACTTAACTGACCTGGGTATTGCGCAGATCGCAGCGGCGGGTGCCTTAGGTATTATTGGTATTGTGAATACCATAGGTAGGTTTTCAGGCGGTGCGCTAGGAGATCGGTTTGATCCCCGGCTGTTGATGTTCGTTGGGCTAGCGCTTGAGTTGTTAGGAATTTTTGTGCTGATTCGAGCAGATGAGCAGATTTTGGTTTACTCCTTTTCGATTCTGTTTGGCCTTGGTTTTGGGTTGTATTTAGTGGCCTTTACATCACTGATTGCAAATTATTTTGGTGCGGAAAACTACGCAAAAATCTATGCGTTATTAGGTTTATGTTACACCGTGTTAACTTCCTCAGCGCCTATTTTAGCGGGTTATGCCTACGATAAACTTGGCAGTTACGACGTTCCATTTTATGTAATCCTTGGCTTCGGCTGCTGCGCATTGATTGCTATATTGTTGATGAAACCACCGGCACGAAAAGCGGTAGTTGTGTAGTGCTCTATTTTTCTTTCGCGCCTTCTTGATGGTATAGCGCTAGCGAGTCCTATTCTGCGCACCAGGATGATTAGTTCTTGGAACAAATTGTTTTTTGTCTTACAATCAACAGTTCGACTAAATAACCTTCCCGTATTGGCGGATTTATGAGTTTTGAAGCTTCGACCAGCCTTGCTGAGCAAATTGCAGATTATATTGGCCAGCAGATTATTACTGGTCAACTGAAAGATCATGAGCGCATTCAGGAGCAAAAATTTGCCAAACAGCTTGAGGTGAGCCGTGGCTCAGTGCGAGAGGCGCTGCTTATATTGGAGGCTCGCCATCTAATCGATATCATTCCCCGCCGTGGCGCGGTGGTATCCGCATTGACCATTCAACACGTTGAAAACTTTTATGAAGTAGTGATTGTTCTCTATGTATTACTGGCCCAAAAGGTAGCCACCATTTGGAAAGATGACGATCTTAAGCCGTTTATGGAAATGGCGCGGGAGATGAGGGAGCTGGTGGCAAATAAGGATCAAAAAGAATTTTTCAGCATGACCTTTAAATTTGGTCAGAAGGCTAACCCCCTTGTTAAAAATACCTACCTTGAAGAGATCTTGGTGAATCTTGCGCCTGTTGCTCTACGTACGCGCCATGTTGCAGACACCGTAAATCAATATTCCATGGAAGAAAGCCTGGAGTTCAATAACAATATTATTGATGGTGTTCGAGATCGTAATATGGACGTGATCAAAAAAGTTGTTGTTGATTATTACACCAAACAGCGCGACCTGGTGATTGCGGCTATCCGTGAGTCCGAAGCATCTGCGGTCGAGGTATCCTGATCGCCCCACCTGAATAGTAAGCTTGAGACCGATTTGAGTTTCTCGCTACTGCTCTCCTGTCATAGCTAATCAGTAGTGATTGTCTGCTAAATTCGATAGACTAGGGACCTCTGCGCGGTCGCCTTGGTGTGCCGTTTTATTCTAAATAATAACTCTACACAGTTGCATTCAAGCGCCTTTGATTTATGCGTCTAAAGACTATAAAACTCGCGGGATTTAAATCCTTCGTTGACCCTACCTCTGTGCATTTTCCTGGTGATTTATGTGCCGTGGTCGGCCCAAATGGTTGTGGGAAATCTAATATTATCGATGCCGTACGATGGGTTATGGGTGAAAGCTCCGCCAAACATCTGCGTGGCGAATCGATGTCCGATGTCATATTTAACGGTTCAACCTCTCGAAAACCTGTTGGTCAATGCACTATTGAACTGATATTTGATAACTCCGATAGCACTCTGACAGGTGAATACTCGCAGTACAATGAGATATCGATTAAACGTAAATTGACCCGGGATGGTCAGTCCACCTACTTCCTGAATGGCACCCGCTGCCGTCGTCGGGATATTGTTGATATTTTCCTCGGTACTGGCCTCGGGCCGCGCAGTTATTCGATCATCGAGCAGGGTATGATATCGAATATCATCGAAGCTAAACCGGCGGAATTGCGAGTTTATCTTGAGGAAGCGGCGGGTATTTCAAAGTACAAGGAACGTCGCAAAGAAACCGCTAACCGTATGCGGCACACGGTCGAAAATCTTGATCGTGTCAAAGATTTGTCCGATGAACTTGAAAAGCAGGCCAGGCATTTAGACCGGCAGGCTAAAGCAGCCGAAAAATACAAAGAATACCGTGAGCAAGAAAGACTCGAACAAGCGCAACTATTGAGCTGTCGTTGGCAGGAGTTCGTCGAGCAATTTACCGTGTTCAACGAACGTATTCAAAATGAAGAGGTTCGGCTTGAAGAGGCAAACGCCAGTGCTACCAGTCTTGTTTTGCAGATAGAACAAAGCCGAATTCAGCGGGATACCGTTGCTGAAAAACGTGACCTGATTCAAGAGCAGTTTTATCAGTGGGGCAATGAAATCAGCCGCCGTGAGCAGAGCATCAGCCATCAAAACGAACGTATTGCTGGTTTGCAGCGGGATATACCAGAGCTGGAGTCAGGTATTCAGCGCACGCAACAGGATGTTGATCAAAACCGTAATAAGTTGGCAAGACTGGAAAATGAACTTGAAGAAATTGGCCCTCGTCTTGACCAATTAACCGAGTCAGCCGGCGAGCATGCCTCCGAACTAGAACAGCAAGAACAGGCGCTTACAAACTGGCAGCATGGTTGGGATCAGTTTCATGAGGCCGCAATGGAGCCTGCGCGGCTCGCGGAGGTTGAAAAATCTCAGATACAATATTCTGAGCAAAGAATAGATCGACTATCCAGCCAATCTGCCAAACTCCGGCAGGAGATGGAGCAACTGCAACTTGAGCCGGAGCTTCAGGCTATTGAAGAGCTTCAGGGGCAGGCAGTAGAACGCGAAATGGAATCAGAGCAGCACCGCGAACTACTTGAGCAATTGACCGATGAAGTGAAATTTCAGCAGGAAAATAATCGCCAAAATTACAAAGGTATTGATCAGCAGCGAGGACAGCTTCAGGACCAAAAGGGGCACCTGAAATCACTTCAGGTGCTGCAGGAATCTGCGCTGCAGGATGTCGGAGAAGGCTTTCAGGATTGGCTGAACAAAAATGATCTTACGGATGCCGAACGCCTGTTCAACAAAATTGACGTTCAGCCCGGTTGGGATATTGCGGTAGAAGTGGTGCTTGGTGATTTGCTGCATGGGCTGTGTATTGATAATGCCCAGCAATACAGTCATGCCTATCCAGAGGTTGACAGTTTTTCGGTGGCTTTGCTAGAACAGGGCGATGCTAACGCCAGCCACCACTTGATAGAAAATACAACAGCAAGTCAGCGGCTAATTGACTGTGTAAGTTCGAGCTGGAATCTGACAGAACTACTGGGTGATGTGTTAACGGCTGAAGACATTGATCAAGCCTTCGCACTACGTAAAAGCCTTACGGAAAACCAGTCGATCATTACTAAAGATGGGGTTTGGTTTGGTGCCAATTGGCTGCGCATAGTTAAACGTAATGACCCAAAAAGGGGAATGTTGCAGCGAAGCAAAGAGATTGAACAGCTGGAGAGCAGCATTACCGAGTTAGAGGTTGGTATTGAGCAACTTCAACAAATCCTTGATAGCGGCCTGCTACAACTAAAGGAATCGGAGCAGCAGCGGGAGAAAACGCGTAACCAAAACCAGCAGTTGGAACGTGAAATTGCGCAACTCAATGCTGATATTGCACGCCGTAAAGCGCGTCGGGAACAAACCCTCGATCGTCAGCAGCGTATTGAGCAGGAGTTGACGGAACTCGCGGAAGAGCTTGAAGAGCAACAGCAGAGACTCAGTGAGTCTCGATTGAAGCTCCAGTCCAGGCTTGACGAAATGGGCAATAATGATCAGGTTCGAAATGAATTGCGTCAGCAAAAAGAACAGATTCAGCAACGGCTAAACCAAATTCGTAGCATAGAGCGGGAGAGTAAGGAACAGTTTCTTAATCTTAGTCTTGAGAAAAAAACCCTGGAAACCTCGTTGCAATTTACCCGAGATGCACTCAATCGCCTGCAGCATCAATGGGAGTCCGATCAGCAACGACTCGAACTGTTGCGCAGTAACCTGCTGGAAGCAGCAGAACCGATTGAAGCGTTAAAGCTTGAGCTGGAAGAGCTGCTTGAAAAGCGACTTGAAGTAGATAAACAGCTTCAGGAAGCGCGGGAGCAGATGAACGATGCGGATAATACCCTGCGTAGCGCAGAAAAACAGCGTGAAGAAAACGACCAGGCGGTACAAGCGCTGCGTGGTAGTCTTGAAACCCTGCGAGTGGGCAGCCAGGAGGTAAAGGTCAAAGCGGCCAATCTGGTTGAGCAGATAGAACAGCTGGGTTTCCGCCCTATGGAGACCTACCAGGCAATTCCTGATGGGGTGGACCAAAGCCAATTGCAGGAATCACTGGCAACTATCGAGCGCCGTATCCAGCGATTGGGCTCCATTAACCTGGCGGCAATCGAAGAGTTTAAAGCGGTTTCTGAACGATGTGAGTATCTGCTGGGACAGCAAAATGATCTTAATGAAGCCCTCAGCACGCTAGAAGAAGCAATAAGAAAAATTGACCGTGAAACCCGTGGTAAATTTAAAGAGTGTTTCGACGAGGTTAACCAAAAGTTTCAGACCCTGTTTCCAAAGGTTTTCGGCGGTGGCTACGCTCAATTAGAGATGACCGGGGATGACCTGTTGGATACCGGCGTAACCATTACAGCGCGCCCGCCGGGCAAACGAAACAGTACTATTCATCTATTATCCGGTGGTGAAAAAGCGCTCACCGCAATCTCATTGATTTTCGCTATTTTTCAGCTTAATCCATCACCATTTTGTATGCTTGACGAGGTAGATGCGCCGTTGGATGATGCGAATACAGGGCGTTATGCGCGATTGCTTGAAGAGATGTCGAGTACCATTCAGTTTATCTATATAACCCACAATAAAATTTCAATGGAGATGGCTCATCAGTTGATGGGAATCACCATGCACGAACCCGGTGTATCACGGCTAGTAACCGTTGATGTGGACGAAGCGGTAGCCATGGCTGCTTCGTGAATTATTTTATCTGGCGGTCGTTCAATCATCGCTCATAGGTTTTAAACTGAGCTACAGAGAAGCGCGTAAACTGGGAACCAAGTAACAACATGTTAGAAAGGCTTGAGAAATGGATGAAACAGCAATGAGTTTGGTGGATTGGATATACATCGTCGGAGGGCTGGTTTTACTGGTGGTTTTGATTGATGGCCTTCGTCGAATGAACAGCAACTGGAAGCAAAAAGTTCGACTTAAAGTAGTTGCAGAAGAAGATGATGAAGATCTAGATGAACGTGATGGTGTGGCACTATTACGCGGTGAGCTTCCCAATGGTGGAGCGCGAGTAGTACGTGCTGAACCCTTTATTTCAAGTGATAAATCACACCTTGAGTCAGAGTCTGAGCCGGAAGGAATTAATGGTAACGAATCGAATATTGTTGAAAATGGGGATTCAAATACCGATGAATCAATTTCTTGTAGCTCTGCTCAGGAGCAAGATACTCGAGTTGAGCCACCCGAAGGCGTCATACAGCCGATATCAGTAGACCGCGAACAGCCAGAACCCGAGGCCGAAAAAGCTAATATCAAAACAAAAAATGAGTCCGCAAAAATAAAACAAAAAACTAGCTCGAAGATTAAATCAGTGGTCCAAAAGCAGCTCGATTTTTCCGATGCGCTGTTTGCTTCAGAGAACGATCAGCCACCCAAAAAGGCTGTTAAGCCTAGGAAACCGGATGAGATCGAAGATATTATCGTCATTCATATTCAGATTCCGCCTAGCGAAACCATCGATAGTAAGCTGCTAATTCCACTGCTGCAGGATAATGGTATGCGGCACGGTGAAATGGGTATTTTTCATCGCCAGGATGACCGGAATATCGCCAGCACGCCGCTATTTAGTTTGGCCAACAGCCAGGAACCGGGAACCTTTGATTTAGATGCAAAAGAAGGTTTTACGGTTGCTGGATTGACGTTGTTTTTTACCCTGCCTGGGCCAGAGGATCCTGTGGTAGCGCTGAATGAAATGATTAAATTGGCTGAGATTTTAAAAACCGAGCTACGTGCTAATTGGCTCGACAGCGGTCGCAACCCGTTAAATACCCAGATTTTGGAACACCTCCGGCAGAAGGTACGGGATTTCAAACTACAGCATCCTGCCTGATTTTTTGGTCTGTTGAGTTTACTGCTCTTTTACCTTTCCTCCCTTTCATTACGTATAGGCCCTGCTATCGATGGCTGCTGATTCTGTAGAAACGCGTATCTCTGAATTACGTAAGCAAATCGATCACCATAATTACCTTTATTATATTCTTGATCAAATTGAAGTTCCGGATGCCGAATATGATCGGCTGATGAGAGAACTGCAGGAGCTTGAGCAACAATATCCAACATTAGTTACGCCAGAATCGCCCACCCAGCGGGTTGGTTCTACACCGCTGTCGGAATTTTCTGAAGTTCAGCATGAACAGCCGATGCTATCCCTTGGTAATGTTTTTACCGAGCAGGAGTTGATGGAATTTGATCAACGGTTACGGGATCGCCTCGCGCAGCCAGGTTCGGGAAAATCGATAGAAGCCCTTGAATACGTTTGTGAACCTAAACTCGACGGCGTTGCGGTAAGCCTATTGTATATAGGTGGAAAACTGGTTCGAGGAGCTACCCGTGGGGACGGTTCACGAGGCGAAGATATTACCCAGAATGTTCGCACCATATCGACAATTCCCCTGCAGCTTCACGGCGATGGTTATCCAGAGCTACTGGAGGTGAGAGGTGAGCTGTTTATTTCCAAAGGTACCTTTGAGTCGATCAATGAGGATGCACTCAAACAGAATCAAAAAACCTTCGTTAATCCGCGCAACGCCGCTTCCGGCAGCCTTCGGCAGCTTGACCCCAAGATTACAGCTAAACGGAACCTTGAAATATACATTTATGCTGCAGGCTGGGTTGAGGGCGGTGAACTGGCCGATACCCATCACGAAAGACTGAAACAGCTTAATCAATGGGGGCTACGCACCAACCCTGAAATCAAAAAGGTGCAGGGTGCCGCAGAATGCCAGGTCTACTATGAACAGATCGGCGCTAAGCGCGATGACTTGCCCTATGAGATTGACGGAGTTGTCTACAAGCTTAATTCTATCAAATTACAGGAACAGGTCGGTTTTATATCCCGAGCGCCACGCTGGGCAACGGCCCATAAATTTCCTGCCCAGGAGGAGTTAACGACTCTTTTAGATGTGGAGTTTCAGGTCGGTCGCACCGGTGCAATTACTCCGGTAGCGCGACTTGAGCCAGTTTTTGTGGGTGGTGTGACCATTAGTAATGCCACACTGCACAATATGGACGAGATTAAACGCCTCGACCTGCATATTGGTGATCGTGTCATCGTCCGAAGAGCCGGCGACGTGATCCCAAAGGTTGTGCAGGTTGTAACGGATCGGCGACCTGCAAATACAACTGAAATTAAAATGCCAAACCACTGCCCGGTGTGTCAATCCGAAGTGCTGAAGGATGAACAAGGCATTATTTTTCGATGTAATGCCGGTCTTTATTGCGCGGCCCAGCGTAAAGAATCGATTAAGCATTTTGCCTCACGTAAAGCGATGGATATTCAGGGGCTGGGGGACAAAATTGTCGAGCAACTGTGTGCCCTTGGTTTGCTTGAGAGTATTGCGGATCTCTATCAACTAAAGAGCGAACAGCTGATTGGGCTGGATGGCTTTGGTGAAAAGTCTGCTAACAAACTGATTGCAGCGATCGAAGCCAGCAAGCAAACCACCCTGCCCAAATTCATATATGGGCTCGGTATCCGTGAGGTAGGCGAGACCACAGCAAAACAGTTAGCGAACCAGTTTGGCACCCTGGAAGCGATTCAAAATTCAGATCAGGAATCTTTAGAGCAGACTCCGGAGATCGGCCCGATAGTAGCTGCCCACATTAACCATTTTTTTCACGATAGTCATAATCGCACTGTCATCGAAGCGTTGCTTTCTGCGGGTATCGTTTGGCCGTCGATTGAAGTTTCAGCAGTCACCCAGGGTGTTTTCAGTGGGCTGGTTTTTGTGGTGACCGGTAAACTTGAACAGATGAGCCGGGAAGATGCGAAACAGAAAATAGAGTCACTTGGCGGTAAGGTAAGCGGTAGTGTATCCGCTAAAACGGATTATCTTTTGGCTGGCGAAAAGGCCGGGTCCAAGTTGGCTAAAGCCCAAACTCTGGGTGTCAAAATTCTTGATGAGCAACAGTTTATCGAGCTGGCGGATTCGCGTTGATTTGCCATACTTAACAGCGGCTAATTTGGCTATAAAAAGGAGATCTAAATGCGAGTATTGGTAACAGGAGGAGCAGGCTATATCGGCAGCCATGTAACCCGTCAACTAGGCGAACAGGGTCATGATATTGTTGTATTGGACAACCTTTCTACCGGTTTTGAGCGGGCGATTTTATACGGCGAGTTGGTAGTGGGTGATCTGGCTGATCTGGCATTGCTGGAAGATTTGTTTAAAACGCACCTTTTTGATGCAGTTCTTCACTTCGCCGCCAACATCGTTGTGCCAGAGTCGTTGGAGCAACCCTTAAAATACTACCGAAACAATACCGCCAACGTGCTTAATCTGCTCGAAGTCTGTAAACAACATCCACCCAAATATCTGATTTTTTCATCCACCGCCGCAGTATATGGCGAGCCAGATGTTTCCGTCGTAAACGAGCAATCACCATTGGCGCCTATTAACCCTTATGGGTTCTCGAAGCGAATGAGCGAGCAGATGATCATCGATTACGCCAATGCTTCTGACCTCAATTACGTCATCCTACGTTACTTTAATGTAGCGGGCGCAGACCCCGAGGCGCGTATCGGTCAGTCAACACCCAAGGCTACTCACCTGATAAAGGTCGCCACCGAAGCCGCTACGGGTCAGCGAGAAGGTATGGCAGTGTTTGGTACCGATTACCCAACGGAAGATGGCACCTGTATTCGTGATTACATACATGTGGAAGATTTGGCCAGTGCTCATTTGGCGGCGCTGAAATACCTGGATGCGGGTGGTGACTCCACCATATTGAACTGTGGCTACGGTCATGGCACCAGCGTTACCCAGGTGATTGAAACGGTCAAACAAGTCACGGGTACTGACTTTCCAGTCAAGATGGAACCGCGACGAGCCGGTGATCCAGCCCAGCTGATCGCTGACAATAAGAAGATTCTCGGCACCCTGGACTGGACGCCGCAATATGACGATATTGAATTTATTGTTAAAACTGCCTATGCATGGCAGAAAAAATGCATAGAGATTGATAGGTCTGCCTGATAGTCCCTTAAGAGCGTCCTAGGAACGCTCACTAGCTAAAACCTATTAATAAAAAAGGATAGTTTTATGGTTACAAAATGTTTATTCCCCGTTGCCGGGTACGGCACCCGTTTTCTGCCCGCTACCAAAGCGATACCCAAAGAGATGTTGCCGGTTGTTGATAAACCACTTGTACAATACGGCGTAGAAGAAGCCGTGGAAGCAGGTATCAGTGATATTGTGTTTGTAACTGGCCGTGGGAAAAGTGCGATTGAAAACCATTTTGATCGAAACTACGAACTAGAAGATCAAATTCAGGGCACCAGTAAAGAGGAATACCTCAATGGTATCCGTGCAGTAATGGAAGCCTGCTCCTTCTCTTACACCCGTCAGGTTGAAATGAAGGGTCTGGGCCACGCTATTTTGAAGGGTAAATCACAGGTGGGCAACGAACCCTTTGGTGTGATTTTGGCGGACGACCTTTGTTACAACCAGGATTTAGCAGTACTGGCTCAGATGGTTGAGCTTCATAAAAAGCATCAATGCAGTATTGTCGCAATAGAAGAAGTACCGCTGGATCAAACCGAAAAATATGGCGTGATTGCGGGTGAACAAATCGAAGAAGGGTTGTATCGAATTACTGATATGGTTGAGAAACCCAAACCAGAAGATGCGCCAACCAACCTGGCCATTATCGGTCGTTACCTGTTAACACCGGATATTTTCGAGATCATTGAAAATACACCGCCAGGCAAAAATAATGAAATCCAGATCACTGATGCATTGCTAACCCAGGCAAAGGGTAACGGTGTTTTGGCATACAAATTTAGTGGCAAGCGCTTTGATTGCGGTAGTATGGATGGCTTCGTGGATGCCACCAATTTTTATTACAACGAAGTCTATAAATCCCAGGGATAAAGATCTCGATACAGACAAGTTAGAATATAGCGTTGTAAATAGGACCCCATAGTCCTCGTCAATAAAAAGCCCCAAACGATTTTTTGGAGTCGAAAATGAGTAACGAACTCAGCTGTTTTAAAGCCTACGATATTCGCGGTCGTGTACCAGACCAGTTAAATGAAGATATTGCCTACCGAATTGGCCGTGCCTACGCGCAGTTTCTTAAGCCAGAAAAAGTTGTAGTTGGACACGATATTCGCCTCACCAGTGTGTCTATTTGCGAAGCCCTTGTGAAGGGTTTGCGGGATTCGGGTGTTGATGTTTACGACATCGGCGAATGCGGAACCGAAGAGGTTTACTTTGCTACCTTTGACTATGAGTTTGATGGCGGCATCGTTGTGACCGCCAGTCATAACCCAAAGGATTACAACGGCATGAAACTGGTTCGGGAGCAGTCAAAACCGATCAGCGGTGATACCGGTCTAAATAAAATCAAAGAGTTAGCAGAGAAAGGTGAATTTGAATCGAGTGAGCGAGAAGGTGAGTATTTCACCCTGAAACATCGCGATCGCTACATTCCCCACCTGCTTTCTTATGTTGATGTAAAGGAGATCAAACCGCTCACTATCGTTGTAAACGCCGGTAACGGTGGAGCTGGAGCAGTCATCGACCGACTCGAACCACTACTTCCGGTTGAGTTTATTAAGCTGCACCACGAGGCTGATGGTAATTTCCCCCACGGCGTTCCTAACCCCCTGTTGGTTGAAAACCGCGCCTCGACCATTGAAGCAATCAAAGCGAATAACGCCGACCTTGGTATCGCCTGGGACGGTGATTTTGATCGTTGTTTCTTCTTTGATGAAAACGGAGATTTTATCGAGGGTTACTATATCGTCGGATTACTGGCGGAGGCTTTTTTGGCCAAACAGCCTGGAGGCAAAGTGGTACATGATCCTCGCTTAACCTGGAATACGATCGATATCGTCGAGCAGTTTGACGGGCAGGCGATACAAAGCAAAACCGGCCACGCCTTCATCAAGGAGCGAATGCGACTTGAAGATGCGGTGTACGGCGGAGAGATGAGCGCCCATCACTACTTTCGTGATTTTTCCTATTGCGATAGCGGCATGATCCCATGGCTGCTGGTCATTGAATTGATCGCTAAATCCGGTAAGCCGCTCTCTGCTCTAGTAGCAGACCGCATGGCGAAATACCCCGTTAGTGGTGAGATCAATAAAACCATCGCCGACCCCAAAGCCGTTATTGAAAAAGTACAGAGCCATTACACGGTAGACAGTGACAATGTTGACCTCACCGATGGTCTAAGCATGAGTTTTGATAACTGGCGTTTTAACCTGCGAATGTCCAACACCGAACCAGTGGTTCGGCTCAATGTAGAGAGCCGAGCCGACCAGAAATTGATGGAAGAAAAAACCCAGGAGTTGCTCGGATTGATGGAGTCATAGTCTGGCCTAATACTTGATATGGGTTTTTCTGAAGCTGATTTAAACGCGATATGGTTAACCCTGCGGTTGGCCAGTACAACCACCATACTGTTACTGCTGATCGGAACTCCCATCGCCTGGTGGCTTGCTCGTACACCTTCCAAATGGAAAGGCCCAATCGCAGCGCTAGTCGCGCTACCGCTGGTTTTGCCTCCGGTGGTTTTGGGTTTCTACCTACTGATCGCGATGGGCCCCAACGGCCCAATCGGCCAGCTAACCCAAAGTCTTGGTTTGGGTACCTTGCCCTTTACCTTTTGGGGTTTGGTGGTTGCATCGGTGATTTACTCCATGCCCTTTGTGGTGCAGCCGATTCAAAACGCTATCGAAGCAATTGGCCAACGCCCCCTCGAAGTCGCAGCAACTCTGCGTGCTGGGCCCTGGGATCGGTTTTTTAGCATTGTGGTCCCCCTCGCTAAACCTGGTTTTATTACCGGATCTATCCTGGGGTTTGCCCACACCGTAGGGGAATTTGGGGTAGTGCTGATGATTGGTGGAAATATCCCCGGCGAGACCCAGGTGGTTTCCATGCAGCTCTATGATCATGTTGAAGCACTGCAATACGGCCAGGCCCATTGGCTAGCGGCGGCCCTAATGGTGTTTTCGTTTTTGGTGTTACTCGCACTGTATACCTTGAATCCCAGCGCCGCTAAAAGAACCCTTTCTTCGTGAGCGGTCACAACCTCATTCGGTTTTTATTTAAGGCCCAGTACCCCAATTTTCGTCTGGATTTGAATCTTGAACTGCCTGGTACCGGCATTACCGGTATTTTTGGCCTATCCGGCTCCGGCAAGACTACACTGCTTCGTTGTATCGCGGGGTTACAGAAACCGGAGACCGGCGAACTCAGCGTCGAAGGTGAAATTTGGCAGGATAAAAACACCTTTCTACCCGTACATAAACGCCCCGTAGGTTACGTGTTTCAGGAAGCCAGCCTGTTTCCGCATTTGACTGCCAGGGGCAACCTTGAGTTTGCGATGAAACGCGCCGATCACAATGGCAAAGGTGTAGCCTTTGATCAAGCCATTGCGTTGTTAGGTATCGAATCATTGCTAACACAATATCCACAACAGCTGTCCGGCGGCGAAAGGCAGCGGGTCGCCATTGCCAGAGCATTATTGATCAATCCCCGCTTATTGCTGATGGATGAGCCCCTCGCGGCGTTAGATCAGCCCCGCAAGCAGGAAATTCTCCCGTACTTAGACAAACTGCGAACCGAGCTGGATATTCCAGTGTTGTATGTCAGCCACTCCGCCGATGAAGTCGCCCGGCTCGCGAACCATCTTGTGATTATGGATCAGGGTAAAGCGTTAGCGTCTGGCTCGTTGCAGGATGTGTTGGCACGTTTGGATCTGCCGCTTCAACTGGGTGAAGATGCTGGAGTAGTGCTCGAGGCAAAAGTAATCGAACGGGATACCCAATGGCACCTTGCCCTGGTTGAATTCCCCGGTGGCCAGCTCTGGGTGCGTGATGGTGGTGATCAAACAGGTCAGCAGGTACGGGTTCGTATCTTAGCGCGGGATGTGAGTGTAGCGCTGGAAGCGCATCGAGATACCAGTATCCAAAATTTACTATCGGGCATGATTGTAGCGATTGCGGAAGATCGTGATCCAGCGGCCAGCCTGATCAAAATTGCTGTTGGTGACAGCAAACTGATTGCGCGTATTACGCGTCGGTCTGAGCAGAAGCTGGGGATATCAGTAGGGCAGACTGTTTGGGTTCAGGTTAAATCTGTAGCACTTGTGCGTTAGCGTGTATCTATGTGTAGATTAAGGCTTGGTTGTATGAAATCAAATGATGTTTTGTTTTTATTGGTGGGGCTCGCAATTGCTGCTTTTGGAATAAAAGTTATCATTCGGCCAGGGTACGAAAGTTTCCGTTTTGGAGCTGTTAGTTTTGGCGACTATCACCAATTGATTGGCGCAGCTATTTTGGTTATCGGTGGGCTGTCTATTTTTAGTGTGTTCATAAAAAAGTAACTATTTATCGGTGTAGGTTGGGCTGAGTCAGTGAAGCCCAACAAATTCGCAGTTGAGGTTATTCGTTGGGCTTCATGCTTCAGTACAACCCACGCGCTCTAGTTGAGCGCACGTACAGCAGGGTAGGCCGAGGTGTCGGGCCGAATAAATTGTTCAGCTTGATTCACTTCAGCTACAGATATTGAGCGGCTATTGATGAAGCTTCGGTCGCTACCTATCTCTATAGTGTGTACCTTCCGGCGTTCTCCCGAATAAGGCTTGATGGTTTTGATCTCTACTCCTGCCCGAATCAGTACCATAGCAACATATTTTACTTCCTGTATTGAGACATTTTCTCCGAACCAAATTGCGTTGGTTTTATCCTGATCGAGGGAGGCTTTTCCCCTGGTAACTTGCAGGCCCTTTTCGATAAGCGCATCTAATACTGCGCTGTTATCAATCTCTTTAACGTAGTATTTAATCTCTGTTCTGGTGTTGGTCGGAATTCCGATTGAGTAGATTTCCATTGATTGATTGGCCAATACCGATTCCTTAAGTATTGCAGTACTGGTATTGGTCGGGTTGATCAGCCAATGATTTAGTTTGTCGATAATCGATTCAAGGCTGAAGCCGGTATCTTGCTTAAAATCGGTCAGCAGTTTGGTTAGTTGGCTGTTTTGTCCCAGTAGTGTTGTGGCGATGGATTTCTGCTCCTGGGTTTCTTGCGATGTTGCCAGGTTAGAAGTCACACCCAAATAACATACGGCGATAAGTGCTAACACCAATAGCGATGTGAGGAGTTTTTGGTATTTGCCCTGGCCACCCATCATCAGTGAAATTAAACCGATGATCAGGGCCAGTACCGGTGCGGCTAATATTTCTAATTCCATGATAAATCCTGTTTTTAATTCTTTGTTGCAGAGCTAAAAAAGCTGAGGGCGAGCCCGAGCCCGAGCCCCATAACGAAGTACCTAGGAGCCTAAGGGGTCAAGTACTGAATGAATACACTTTCAGTAAGCTCTATTCGTTACTTTAGTTCTTGTCGGTTACTTTTATTCGTTCAACTAAAAAATCCACTGCCGCTTTTACTTTTGGTACTAAATAGCGCTGTTTTTGATACAACAAATAAACAGCCATATCAGAGTTTTGATTGATAGCTAACTCATGCTCAAACTTAAGTTCCTGCAACTTCCCTGACTCAAGGTATGAAGCTAAGGCCCATCGGGTTGACATTAGAATGCCTTCACCTTCACAGGCTTTTTTCGCCAGCCAAGGTCCGTTATTTGAAATCGCTACCGCAGGCCCAGAGACATCATGCCATTGACCGTTCATATTACATAACCAGGGAGTTGGCCCTGCTGGTGCTTTAAAATATAGGCCATTATGTTTCTTTAATTCCATCGCATTTTTAGGTGCGCCGTGTTCCTCTAAGTAGCCTGGTGAAGCTACAGGAATAAAACGATTGTCCATTAGTCTTATCGTTAGCACTCGTTCATTTGGAGCGTAACCACCACGAATAGCAATATCGACATCGTCACGCCCGAGTGTTGATAACTCATCAGTTAAGCTGACATCTAATACAATCTCAGGATATAACTTGCTGAATTCATCCAACAAAGGAAGCAATATCTGGTCACCAAAACCCACCATCGAACTTATACGTAAATGCCCCATTGGCGTTGCTTGGTAACTACGAACAGTTTCATTGCTTTGCTCTAATTGGATCAGTATTTTCTGGATATCGTTATAGTAAATTTGTCCAACTTCGGTCAGTTTAACGATTCGGGTCGAACGCTTTAACAACGTCGCGCCTAAACTCTTTTCTAAATCAGCTACCCGTCTCGACAACGATGATGGCGGCACATTCAAAGCATTCCCGGCTTTCGTAAAGCTGCCAGTTTCGACTACTTTGCTGAAATACCGTATTGCACGTAGTTGATCCAACTCACTTCTCCATTAAATGAATGCCTGAGTATTATTGTCATAAAGGCAATAGTGATTGGCATTTTACCTTATATATAACCAAATTAAGACAGGTAATAATGCGTGCAACTTGAATATTGCAACCTTGACCTTGCTGCAGTGTGTTAAACGCAGGGCCTTTAATTTCATGTTGACGCCAATTAAAGACCACCTTCACGCTAATGATGGAAGGCTGACTTATGATTACTTTGTACGGTTTTGCCCCTAGTAACTAATTACAACCTGGTGAAACATGTGCTCTTATACAAAGAACTGCCAGTACCAAAAGCGTGAATGCAGATCGTCTGGCAAACATGCCCGAGTTTAGCCAAAAGCTGGCGGCTCAGTTTCAAGCAGCGAAGGTTGCATAGCACATATATATAGCACTTAAGCTATAACAAAGACCAATACTAAAACCATTATTACCAACGGAGCAGGGCCAATACAATCAAGTTATTGGTTCAACTAATCTTGATGATTTTTAGGAGCTAAACGATATGACAGATTCAAACATCCAACTTATTTCAACAATCAGCGAAGACAATAAGTTAACGCTTTCTTTACAAGAGATTGAAATGCCACAACCTGGTGCCAATGAAGTCGTTATTCGGATTGAAGCTGCTCCATTAAACCCGTCTGATTTAGCGGTTTTGTTCAGCGTTGCTGATATGACAACGGCGACACAATCAGGTACGGAACAAAACCCTGTCATTACTGCTGATGTTCCAGCTAAGTTTATGTCAGCGGTTAAAACTCGTGTTGGTAAAGCGATCCCTGTTGGTAATGAGGGTGCAGGAACCGTTGTAGCCGCTGGCTCATCACCTGCGGCCCAAGCACTAATGGGTAAAACCGTTGCTGTGATTGGCGGCGGAACTTATCGCCAATATATATGTGCTAATGTGCAAAGCTGTTTAGAGCTAAAAAAAGGCACTACAGCCATAGAAGGTGCATCTTCTTTTGTTAACCCGCTTACAGCATTAGCTATGGTTGAAACAATGCGTGCTGAGGGTCATAAAGCCATTATTCATGCTGCAGCTGCGTCTAACCTTGGGAGAATGTTAAATCGTATTTGTATTGCAGATGGTATCGATCTAATTAACATTGTACGTAAAGCAGAACAAGAAACCCTGTTACGGGATATGGGCGCAAAATATGTTATTAACTCTAGTAGTGATACGTTCATCGCTGATTTAACAGCGGCGATTATTGAAACGGGTGCAACTATTGCGTTTGACCCAATCGGTGGTGGTCAATTAACAAGTAACATTCTTAACTGTATGGAAGTTGCTGCGGCTCGTAATATGAAAGAACACAGCGTATATGGCTCAGACACTTACAAACAAGTCTATATTTATGGCGCGTTAGACAATGGCGCTATTACTCTAAATCGTAATTTCGGTTTTGCCTGGGGTGTAAATGGATTCTTACTATTTAATGCACTAGGCAAACTGGGTACTGAAACTGTAGTAGCGATGCGTAAACGTGTTGCAGATGAAATCACCACAACCTTCGCTAGTCACTACACACATGAAGTGACATTAGCAGAAGTATTACAACTACAATCGTTAGCGGCTTATTCTAAACAAGCTACAGGTGAGAAGTACTTAATTACCCCTCAGGGCTAATTTCCTAGCTGACTAAATAGAAAATGGCGGCAATTAGAGACACCTAAATAACATACGGCGATAAGCGCTAACACCAATAGCGATGTGAGGAGTTTTTGGTATTAGCCGTGGCCACCCATCATCAATGAAATTAAACCGATGATCAGGGCCAGTACCGGCACGGCTAATATTTCTCATTCTATGAGAAACTCTGTTTTAATTCGCTTTTGCAGAGCAAAGAAAGCTAAGGGCGAGCCTATACTTAAGCGGTCTACTTGAATTCAAGCTTTTTTCCCATGCCCCTTTTTTTCAGCTTTTAATCATAGTCGCTTGTATGATTTTTTGCCTGAGGCATCGGCCTTGTTTCACCGATCCCCATAACCCAAATATTATCCTCTAAAAATCCATTTTCTATAGCAGATTTACTAAACCGTGTTGGCGGTTCAAAAGGCGGTTCATCAGATAGGCTACTAACTGTACCCCAGTGTGAGGCTATCAGCGTCTTTGCTTTTACATTAATACCGATGGAAACCGCTTCCTCTGGAGTAACGTGCGACATCCACATCAGTTTCCTAGGTTCGTACGCTCCTATCGGTAATATTGCATAAGTAAATGAATTAAAGTTTTCCTCAATAGTGCGGTAAATTTCACTCGAGTATCCAGAATCCCCAATAAAAAGAATACTATTTCCCTCGGATTCTATAGCCCAAGAAGACCATAACGTTTGATTGTGATCAGTGGTACTTCTTGCAGAGTCATGCACGGCAGGCAGCGAAGTTAACTTAACACCTCCTACAGTCACTGAACCCCACCAATCAAGTTCAGTTATGTTTTTATATCCTCGTTCTGCAAAAAATGACCTGAGACCTAGTGGGACAAGAACATTAATGCCATCTTTATCGTTTAGGCTAGATATAGTCTTATCATCTAAATGATCATAATGGCTGTGAGAGATAACAACTATATCTATCGGAGGAAGGTTTTCTAAGGAAATCCCTGGGTTGACATACCGCCTCGGCCCTGCCCACGAAACTGGGCTGGCAAACTCGCTCAAGAACGGGTCGGTTAAAATTGTCTTTCCGTTAATCTTTATTAAAAAAGTAGCGTGACCTAACCAGCTAATTCGATCTCCTTCAATAGAATTTAAAAGGCGTGTTGATTCTTCTTCCGATAGGCTATGTCCTTCTGGAACACTGGGAGTAAATATTGAGCCCCAAGCGCGACGAAGATAAAAAAACATCCCCTTCGAGGCTGCCGTTTCTACAAAGGGATGATTTCGAAAGCCTGTATCGGTATGGTGATCCGGTTTCGTTTCCACACTACTGTAGCCTTCACCTTGAGGAAAAGTAGATGCACAGGCAATCAAAGAAATCACAACTACTGTTACAAATATGAAAACTCTCAAGTTAAATAAAACCCCTCAAAGATATAACACTCCAGTTGGTCTCTTCGAACCCCTTGTTGTTTTTCGGGTACCGACGTTGTTGAACGAAGCGCACCTCAACGTTTGCATAAGGGGCGCGACGACAGGAGCGTCCCAGTGAGCGAAGCGAGTGGCTTAATGCTTTTGTTAGGCAAAATATTTCGCAATTTTTTCAACAATCCCTGCAGCTACAAGGATTAGAAACACTAAACCGAACCAATATGCCGAAAAATTCTTAGCTAATGCTTTAAACCCGAAGAATTCCGCCATTAAACCTTGATATATAATTCTCTCTCTTTCACTTTTATTTTTCTTTTCCTTTAAGCCGTTGAGTGTAGGTGGCCACTTTTTAAGATTTGGAAAAATCAATATCAGAAGAAAACCTACAGCGATCCAAGCAAAAAATGATGAGGGATTCAAACTAAGAGTGGCAAGCCCCATAGTAAAGGAAAGTGTACCAACTGTAAGATTTAGAAAATCCTGCCAATGAGATACTTCTTCTTTTATTTTAGCTAGTTGCTCATCATTTAATTCAAATTCGCTCATTACCTCTTCCTTTTTAGGTTCTTCTTCATCAACAGCTACAATGTCTACATCTACTTCTTCATCCCAGCCATCATATTGATCTCGACTTACAGACGAAATGAAATTTTCTGATTCAATAAAATGAGGACAGTCTTCTGGGCATTTAGGCCATGAATAACTGCTAGGAGCGCTATATGCAGTTATATCAGTTGTTACATTATTAGCATTTACACGGCTAGCCCATTTCTTTTCACACCTAGGATAATATGCATTAGCATGTCCATGCTCTAACATTAAGTGCGTGCATTTTTTTATTTGGCCGGCCTTCGCTAACTCACCTAAATAAGTTGCTACTTCACCTTTTGACCAAATATCTATTTTATCTCTTCTCATCTTCCGTGCTTTTATTATTGCCTAACGGCCCGGCGTTGAGGTGCCAACTGGAGTGTTATACCTGTTTTTTTAGGTATGGCGCTCCAGTTGGTCTCTTCGAACCCCTTGTTGTTTTTCGGGTACCGACGCTGTTGAACGAAGCGCACCTCAACGCCGGGCCGTTGTTAGTCGGCGCGTATAATCGGCACACAAGTAATTTGAAATAATTACTTATTACAACTGCACTGTGCATTAATTTTTCCATAGCAGCGCCGACTAACAACAGTGTGAATAAGCGGAACCCATTTTCCACGTATTGGTTGTATATAGGTGGAT
>JARGPR010000030.1 GCA_029210125.1 Pseudomonadales bacterium
CGCTGACGGGCAAATATCCCTCGATTGAGCACATCAGCTCCTCTAGATCTGGCAATTTTTCGCTCAATTCGAAATGGTAAGTGCCCTTTAGGTTAATGTTATGCCAGGCCACTGGGGAGGCCTGTTTGACGATTCCTATTCTATGGGTGTCTCCATGGTATTCGAAGCTGGTCAGCAGCTGACTGAGTATCCTGGAGTTGAAATAGATGATGGCATTGGTGACTAGACGAGCGCACTCATTCCATAGCTGGATTTCTTCGTCTGAACTGCCCCGAAACTGATCCCCATTTACGCTGCTCACTGCCCTACGCAGTTGGTGATAGGCCTCTCCACGATTCAGCGCGCGCTGAACATAATTACGTAAACTGGCATCATCGATGTAGCACAGTAAATAGTTCGCTTTCACTAAGCGGTTGTATTCAGTCAGGGCTTCCAGCAACGGGTGATTGTGCTTGTATCCCGAGAGCTTTCTCACCAAGGTGGCTTGTGTTGTTTTCCGTTGTTTAAGCGATACTGCGATCCGTTGGATGGTATCCCAGTGCTGCGCAATTCGATGCGTGTTAATGGGCTTTTTCAAGCGTAGCTGTATTCTATGGTCTTTGTCTTCCTTGACATCAAACATGTCATTGATCACTTTACCAACCTGGGCATAGCGCGGGGCAAATTGGTATCCGAACAGATCGAGCAACGCGAAATTCACATGGTTCACACCATGGGTATCGGTTGAGAGCACATCCGGAATAATGTCTGACGTATTGCTCATCAACAAATCAAAGATGTAGTGAGATTCATGCTCGTTGGCGCCAATTACCCTGGCATTAATGGCGGTATGATTGGCGATTAGGCTCATAGCAGAAACGCCTTTTTGTGTACCGAAGTATTTCGACGAGTAACGGGTTTTGAACGTCTCGCGCCGGGCTCCGAACTTTTGGCCGTCGGCACTTGCGTGTAAAACATCCTCCTGGATGTTGTAGTGTCTGAAGATGGGCAGCTTGGCGGTCGCGTTATTGATGTTGTCGTTGGCATCATTCAAGGTTTCCAAACGTAGGTAGTTTGCCTGGATGGTGCTGAGCTGATCATAGGTACGATCAGAGATCTGTGCCATACCGTAAATGCCTTGATTGGTTGCATTGCCGACCAGAATTGCCAACAAATCATATTCATGGGAACGGCTTCTGGATTGGGAACCCAGCACATGCGCGAAGCAGTCTATGAAGCCGGTGTCACGATCCACCATGCGCAGTACATCCGCGACACCCGTTGTAGGGATTTGCTGGAAGAAGGGATTGTTGACCAGATGATGTTTGCTGGCCGAAGGTAAGCGCCAGAAGTGTTTACCCTGCGGATTGCGCAAGATGATATTCCGGTTGTCTTCCTGTTCAAGATATTCACCGACCTCGAATAAACGGGTATCCAATTCAGTGGCCATCTGCTTTAGAAGTTTCTCAGGCTCTTTGGCCAAATCGGTTAGCTGGCTCTGTTGCAGCAGCGTATATTTATGTTTTCGCCAATGCTCCCCGTCGATCAGATCAGCATCAAGCGCCCGGTATTTAATGACTTCAGGCAGTGTTAGTTGGCCATTCAGGCGATCAGGAATCTGCTGATAGAGGAACCACTCATAACGATCTAACAGGATGTTACCGTCACGATCCAGCAGGTATTCGTGTACTTTTTTCGGTAGAAACCGGATATCGGCGGTTTGCAATTGGGCTAGGGTGTCGAGTTCGCCTTGTGCTTTCGCCAAGGCAGTCGCTAAGTGCTGAGTGCCATCGCTGCCTTCAAAGCGCAGACATCGAAATAACTCTCGCAGTGAACCTTTACGCAGGCTTTCTTTCTCGTCGTAGTATTGCCACATGGCTTCATCGACCGATCGCCGCTGCTCGTTCAAGAAGAGACATACCGATTCCAGATCCTTTTTGGCCAGGAGGTTCAGTGCTTTTTGTCTTACTGTTGCAAACGGTAGTTGCAGATCAATTTCGTCATCAATGAATAGATGGAGGACTTCGGCCGCCTTGCTGACATTTTTGGCCGCTTTTTGCCAATCCTGATACACCGCTTCCTTTGCGTACTCCTTTGCCTTCTGTTTGGTCTGCCTGACATGATGCACAAGACCATCGGCAATACGTTCAAGTGCTTGTTGCCATCGCGTTTGCAGATAGCACAACAAATACAGCCGTTGGTTGCCTATGGTTTGCCGTTTCAGTTTGGCGCCGTAGTAGTCGACTTTCTCCGCTAGGTGTTGTTGATTTTTCTGCGACAGTGAAAGCATGCTCAAGAGCAGGTCCACTTCTGGCATCCAATGCTGGATGTTGCGATAGACAACCAGTTCTTTCTCAAGTTCGGTTCCAGTGAAGTTACGAGCCGATTGTCGCAACTGCCGGAACGGTAGTGCACCTTCGCCGTTTACGAGATCCGCCAGTGCATGCTTAAGATCTTGTGACATTGCACGCTCAAGGCGGTTGGCCATGTCTTCCTGTTCATCTCCCACCACTTGACTGATGATCTTTTGCAGCGTGCTGTAGGCAGGGATCGCTATCTTCTGTCTCGAACAATACTCAATGGCCGCATCGAAGAGGTGTCTTGGAGCCGTCCAGGCTCTGGCTTGCTGGGATAAGTAGGCGCTCAACGCAGCTCCGTGGTCTTTGGCATTCCAGCGCTGGTAGTTGCAGAGTTGGAAAATACGTTGGTAAATCCGCTCGTTCTCTTTTGGCGTGAGATTAAAGGGTCTACAGCCCGGCCCTGGTAGAACGGTTTGATAAACGTATTTGAGATCCTGCTTGATCTGGTGGAAACCGGGATGAAGCACCGCCGGCTTGGCCTTGAAATAGCCCAGCAGTACAACCAGCATGTAGCGCTGACCCCGGTGACGTAGGCTTGTAGCGATCGCCAGTTCCTTATCGTTCAGCGAGAAAAAGAAGCGTTGGTCTGCTGAGGTGAAAGCGGGAGGTCCATAAAACTGTTCTTGTTCTGCCTCGGACAAGATTTGAACACGTTCTTCGAATGCCATGGATTTAGCCTAAAAAGGCCAAATCTTACCCAATCAGAGCCAAAATAGGGATATGGA
>JARGPR010000020.1 GCA_029210125.1 Pseudomonadales bacterium
CGTTTCCATCAAAGCAGGCGGCGAATTATACGCATTCATTCCAACCGCGCAACACCTTTTTGAATTCTTTTTTAAAAATATCCAAACAGACCAAAATCGTTTACAAAAACCTCAGCTACAACACCTCAAATCAAGCTACCAAAAGATCTGTTGCTAAATGCTTTTCTTGCACGCACAAAAAAGGGCGACCAACAGACCGCCCTCCTCTTATACCTTTTCTAGCGACTAGCAGGCTTCAAATAGGCCTGCTGCACCCATACCGCCAGCAACACACATAGAAACAATGCCCCACTTCTGGTTGCGACGCTGCAGTTCACGCACAAGATGCCCGGTCATACGCGAGCCACTCATACCAAATGGATGCCCAATACTGATCGAACCACCGCTGGTATTGTACTTCTCATTATCAATATTAAGCTTGTCACGACAGTAGACGGTTTGTGATGCAAACGCTTCATTCAGCTCCCATAGATCGATGTCATCGATCTTCATTCCTTTGTAATCCAGCAACTTAGGAATAGCCACAACTGGACCAATACCCATCTCATCGGGACCACAACCTGTTGCGAGGAAGCCACGGAAGTATGCCTTAGGGTTCAAACCAAGCTCTTCAGCTTTTTCGGCACTCATCACCAACGTCATGGAAGCACCGTCGGAAAGCTGAGATGCATTACCAGCGGTAACCGTTCCATTTTCAGGATCGAAAACCGGCTTCAGACCTGAAAGGCCCTCTAACGTTGTAGAAGGGCGGTTGCATTCGTCACGATCCACCACAGTTTCAACAATTGCGGTTTCTTTAGTTTCTTTGTTCACAACTTTCTGGAACTTAACAGTCATTGGAGCAATTTCGTCAGCAAACAGACCTGCTTCCTGAGCAGCAGCAATACGCTGCTGACTTTGCAGAGAATATTCATCTTGCGCTTCACGACTCACACCATAACGCTTAGCTACTACTTCAGCAGTGACACCCATCGGCATATACAGACCAGGAACTTCTTCCTGAAGGCGTGGGTTCGCAGTTCCTTCATTATTACTTTTCCCGGTAGTTAAAGTGATACTTTCAACACCACCAGCGACAATAACGTCAGCGCAACCACTAGCAATCTGGTTAGCAGCAAAAGCAATCGTCTGTAAACCAGATGAGCAAAAACGGTTCATGGTTATACCAGCTGTGCTGATCGGCAGCTTCGAAAGGAACGTTGCAGCACGGCCAATGTTTCCGCCCTGATAGCCGTCCTGAGCAGCAGCGCCAACCAGGCAATCTTCGACCAACTCAGGATTCAGAGCTGGATTCCGCTCCAGAAGAGAATCAATACAATGAGCAACCATCTCGTCCGGCCTAGTCATATTAAAACTACCGCGGAAGGATTTCGCCAACCCGGTTCGTACACTGTCTACAATCACTACTTCACGCATATCTATCTCCTAAGGAGTTATTAGTTGTAATAAGGAGTTCAAACAGCATCAACAATAGATGGATGCCGTACTCGCTAAAGGGTTCGACATGTTCTTGAAATCCACGAATTCGTCCAACGACTCGGGGAGTGCAATTCGGTATAGGGATGAACAAAGCACAAGAAGAACGATATCCCTCGCACAGTGATGATAAGGCAAAAGCGAATGAATACAAACGAATGAATACAAAACCGAGAATAAATTTGAGACGTATCAACTTAACCGGCAATCTGAGAACAACAGACAAGCAAACCTTCTATCGGTGATTCAAGATCGGTACCTGCCACACAGCAGGCCGCAAGCTAGGTTAGCTCACCAGAAATGCAAGCAAATAGAACTCATATATGATCAAGGACGTGTAAACTAGCACCATTGCCCTAAGCACTTTTCGAACCGGCACAACCCGGAAAATAATAAAGTTGTGATGAACTACCAGGAAGATAGAGGCCAACCCGGTCACACCCACTTTAATAGGAATAAACATACCGCCGGTTGAACCCAGCATATAATCGACTACGCCATTTAGCTCCTGCGCACCGGCAGCCAACAATATTTGGGTAAATGTCGCATCCATGGCACTCAAAAGCACCAGCAACAATGCTTTTACCACTAAAGACCTTTCATAGATATCAACGTAGGTATTTGACGCAGTGATCGACCTATTTTCTGATAAGCGACGACCGCCAACCCCAAGGTGGCGCCGATTGACAACTCCCATCGATTTTCTTCGATCGTAATAAGGGTGCTGCCACAGACTGTTTAACTGCCTGGAGCTATCATCACTCGCCACTACTACACTCATCCCCAACCAGCCTTATTTATACGTCATACAGGTGCTTTTTTATTGCAGGCCAAGATACCATTAACACCAAATTGGGTTCAACAAATAATCGCTTCGATCAATAAATAACCACACCAATATGAAACTATCTTTTGATCCAGCCACACTGATTAGCAACAAAACACCCTATGAGCCGGACAGCAATCGCGAGCCAACCAAACAGCAGCGCGAATATTTCCAGTTTTATGGTATCGACTTTGAAAACCAGTTAGTCGGTATCCACCACCACTTTGGATTTTTCCCGGCAGCCGGCTTTGATATCGCTGCACATTATTACCATCATAAAAATCAGCTTTCACGCGGCACGGTATTTATCCTGCACGGCTACTTCGATCACGTCGGACTCTACAAAAACTTGATCGAATATTGCCTGATCAACGGCTTCTCGGTAGTCGCCTACGATCTCCCCGGGCATGGGCTTTCCACCGGACCACGAGCATCAATTGAAAGCTTCGAACAATATCGCGAGGTACTCACAACCTGCATACAACTATTTGAAAGCGTAGAGTCAGCCACTCAGCCATGGCATTTGATGGCCCAAAGTACCGGCTGCGCTATTACGATGGACTATCTGCTGCGCTTACCCTCCAGCCAACATAGCAATCCGTTTAACGAATTGATTTTTTTCGCGCCGCTGGTGCGACCGGTCAACTGGCGGGTATCCAGTGCGATGCACAGCGCAGGCAAGTATTTCATCAAGTCACAAAAAAGGATTTTCACCCAAAATTCCAATAATGTTTCCTTTCTTCAGTTTGTACGGGAACAGGATCCACTACAGCCGGTAATTTTGTCATTGCAATGGGTCACCGCGCTCAAGCAGTGGCTAAAGGAGTTCCACAAACTGCCAGAAAGCGAACTGTCGCCGCTGGTGATACAAGGAAAGGTCGACGGTACCGTCGACTGGCAATACAACATCCCCAAAATTCAGGGGAAATTCAAACAGTCGCAGGTCCACTATTTAAATGAAGGCCGCCACCATCTGGTGAATGAAAGCGACCCTATTCGAGATGAGATATTTAAACTGGTGGATAACGTAATTAATCCACCGCCAGCTCAGTAAAAGCTAGACCAAAGACGGACTAAAAAAGCACTCGGGTTCGGATGGTCCCCTCAACCAGCTTGAGTTTTTCAAGCGCAATATCACTGTGGGCGGCGTCTAAATCGATCACTACATAGCCAATCGCTTCATTGGTTTGCAGATACTGACCACTGATATTCACTCCAACCTCGGAGAACACCCGGTTAATTTCCGACATCACGCCAGGTACATTATGGTGTATATGTAATAAGCGATGCTTGTCGGGATGGGCTGGAAGACCCACCTCTGGAAAGTTGACCGATGACACCGAGGTACCATTATCGCTGTACTTAATCAGCTTTTCCGCAACCTCTTCACCGATATTAGCCTGGGCCTCCATGGTGCTACCACCAATATGGGGGGTCAGAATCACATTATCAAAACCCCGTAGCGGCGATACAAATTCATCTTTATTACTGCGCGGCTCCACCGGGAACACGTCAATTGCGGCACCCGCTAACTGACCAGACTCCAGCACCGCACAAAGTGCATCGATATCCACCACGGTGCCACGGGATGCGTTAATCAAAATACCGCCGGGTTTAATCCAGCCAAGCTCCGTTGCACCCATCATTGAATGGGTAGCCGGAGTCTCTGGTACATGTAGACTGATCAAGTCACAGGTCGACATCAGTTTTTCCAGGCTGGCAATCTGCTGAGCATTACCCAGCGGTAATTTGGTCAGTACATCATAAAAGAACACTTGCATACCGAGCGACTCGGCCATCACTCCCAACTGCATACCAATATTGCCGTACCCAATAATACCGAGTTTTTTACCACGAATTTCATAGGAACCAACTGCGGACTTCTTCCAGTCACCCCGATGGGCCCCGGCACTTTTTTCCGGCACACCCCGTAACAACAATATCATCTCAGCCATTACCAATTCGGCAACGCTACGGGTATTGGAAAAAGGCGCGTTAAAAACTGCAACGCCTGCTTTCATGGCCGCTACGGTATCAACCTGGTTGGTGCCGATACAGAAGCAACCTACCGCTACCAGCTTATTAGCCGCTGCAAAAACCTTTTCAGTCAACTGGGTTCGGGAGCGGATACCTACAAAATGCACATCACGAATCTGCTCGATCAGCTGCTCCTCCGGCAGTGCACCGCTAAGCTCAACGATTTCGCTGTAACCTTCGCGGTTAAGCGCCTCAATCGCCGATTTGTGGACACCCTCCAGCATCAAAAACCGAATTTTACTTTTGTCCAGGGATCTCTTTTTATTCATTCTCGTAGCCGCCTTTTTTTGCGCTCTTTTATCAACAAGAGTCGCTCCGGAAAATTGAGGGCGCGTATGATACCATGTGCGCTTCCAAAAGTTGTAGAGCGCCCATGAATACTGAGCAAAACACCGAATTACCCGCCACCTTCAGCGAACAGATCATTGCACTAGTGGGCGCCGACAAATGGCGCGCCGATAACCAGAGTCTGGAATCCCATGGCAGGGACTCTACCCATTTTTACCAACCCGCACCATCGGCAATTGTCTTCCCCAAAAGCATCGAGCAAATTCAGCGTATCGTACAATTCGCCAACGAACATGAAGTAGCGCTAGTGCCCTCCGGTGGCCGTACCGGCTTAAGTGGTGGCGCAATGGCCTGCAACGGTGAGGTTGTTGTCTCCTTTGACTATATGAATCAAATCAGCGAATTTGATCCGATCAACCAAACAGTGGTCTGCCAACCCGGTGTCGTCACCCAACAGTTACAGGAATTTGCCGAACAAAATCAACTCTATTATCCGGTTGATTTCGCCTCAGCGGGATCTAGTCAAATTGGCGGCAATATCGCCACCAATGCCGGCGGCATTAAAGTGATTCGCTACGGCATGACCCGGGACTGGGTCAAGGGCCTAAAAGTTGTGACAGGAAAAGGTGACCTGCTAGACCTTAATAAAGGCCTGACAAAAAATGCCACTGGTTACGATCTGCGACACCTATTTACCGGATCCGAAGGCACCTTAGGCATCATCGCTGAAGCGACTATTCAACTAACTAAAATACCAAAGGATAGCCCGGTATTGGTGCTCGGAGTGGATAGCTTCAAGGCAATTCTAAATGTGCTCGAAGCATTTCAAAACAATCTACAAATTTCAGCCTTTGAATTCTTTTCGGAGCAGGCGTTACAAAAAGTACTAGCACGTCATTCATTACAACGCCCCTTCGAGGCAGGACCCGACTACTATTGTTTGATCGAATTCGAAGCGATTTCAGAGCAGACTATCGAACAGGCCATGCAGACCTTCGAAGCATGCGTTGAATCCGGCTGGGTGATCGACGGCGCCATGAGCCAAAACAAAACCCAGGCCAATAACCTCTGGCGACTGCGGGAGGATATCTCAGAATCAATCTCCCACTTCACCCCTTATAAAAATGACATTTCAGTCACCGTCTCGCAGATGCCTACCTTTATAGAGAAAGTAGACCAACTAGTGGCGCAGCAATATCCGGATTTTGAGATTATCTGGTTCGGTCATATTGGCGACGGCAATCTGCACCTCAACATCCTCAAACCGGAAGCACTCAGCACCGACCAATTCACCCAACGCTGCGGCGAAGTCAGCCCCAGAGTATTTGAATTTGTCGAACAACTAGGCGGTAGCATCTCCGCCGAACACGGCGTCGGCCTGTTAAAAAAGGAATATCTGCACTTTAGTCGCAGCGAAGAGGAGATTGCCGTAATGAAATCGATCAAAGCCATTTTTGACCCCAAAGGCATCATGAATCCAGGAAAGCTATTCGATGCCTGAATACCAACATCGCTGGCTAAATGGCAAGGCCGTTGACCTGCCAGTCGGCAAAGTAGTCTGCGTCGGTCGCAACTATGCCGCCCATGCCAAAGAGCTAAACAACCCTATCCCTGAAAAACCGATACTATTTATCAAGCCCAGCACAGCATTAGTATCACTGAGCGAACCGATTCCACTGCACGAAGACCAGGGTGGCTGCCACTACGAAACTGAAATTGCTCTACTCATTGGCAAACCACTTCAAAACGCCAGCCCCGGGCAGGCCAATCAGGCGATAAAAGCCACCGGCATCGCACTCGACCTGACACTGCGTGATCTACAAACTCAACTGAAAAAAGAGAGTCATCCCTGGGAAGTCGCCAAGGGTTTCGATGGAGCATGCCCGATATCCGAATGGATACCGGCCTCAGAATTAGACCCATTAGATGAGATAGACCTGCAGCTTTCAATCAATGATGAAATACGGCAACAGGGCAATAGCCGCGACATGATCACCGCCATCCCCCAACTACTGGCTTATATGAGCAGCCACTTTACCCTAAAGCCTGGCGATGTTGTTTTGACAGGAACACCAGCTGGGGTTGGGGCGTTGAAGAAGGATGATCAGCTTAAACTGCTACTAAGTGGGTGTTATCGGTTTTTCGGTTCGGCGGGATAGTAGTGATCTTTTAGATCCCTCATTCGAAAATCAAGTACACGCGGCAATGACAGCGACATGATCACCACCACTCAAGAACCACTCACCTACCTGAAATCAGGCTCAGGTTTTTCCAGCAACCATATGTACCCAGGAACGAGCCAGACAATATGGTTTGAAATAAAGGTGGCAATTTTCTGCTTCACTGATCCAGGCTTGACCATATAGTGAGCGCCATATTTTTCCGGATCAGACATTATTTTTGCGGTGTAATCCGTAGCTAGAAATTTATTCGTTAGCTTTTTTAAACCCCAGTAAGTAAGGTGTTTTTCATAATAGAAATTTCCTTTTTTTGTCGCTCTAACATATAAATGCGACAGTGGGCGCGGCAGTACCGACAGCAACGGTAAATTGTAGTGGGGTTCATTGAACATAATTCTGTTCCCTGCGGCAAAATAGGTAACCCCGCCGGGCTTTAAAACACGAAATATTTCTGACATCAATAATTTAGCATCGGGCACATGCTCGTAGACCTGGGAGCAAATAACCACATCGAACATACTTGATTCATATTCCATGTCCATTGCATCGCCAACCTCAAATAGCAACCCCTCCTTTTGGAAATTTTTTTTTGCATACAGGATAGCGTCTTCATCTATATCTATACCTGTCACTTGATGAAAATACCGAGACAAATATTCGTCAATGATCCCCGCAGATCCGCCCACATTAAGAACTGAAAGTGTATCGAGTGGCTTCTCAATATACTCAGATAATACATGAATCATCGTTACAGCTTTCAGTTGCCGGCCTTTATGATCAAACATTGCCGAGCCTTTCTGGGAAAACCCTTGTTGATAACCTCTATCCATACCGACTTTTCCTTTCATGCGAGACCAATAACTCAGCATCCGAAGTGAGCGTTAATGTTGATTTTTGTATTGGAATATTAGTAACCAAGGCACTTTTTCGAGCTTTTCGACACTATCCGCAATAACAAATTTGCATAGGCTCCAGGCCACCTTCAAGCTCAAATTCGAACCCGCTGCACAAGCAACTACCAGTATATAACGCCATACGTTGATTGGTTCCCGCTATTATTTTTTAGTGCTCACAATTCCATCTGCAGTTGCCAACAGCAATTGATCCGCCGGACGCGCTGCGAAGAAGCCGTTACAGACCACACCTACTATATTGTTTAGCCGCTCTTCCATTCGCACGGGTGTATCAATCTTGAGGTTATATACATCAAGAATCACGTTGCCATTATCCGTGACGACACCTTCTCGATAAACCGGATCACCGCCAATTTTTACGATCTGCCGCGCTACGTAGCTACGTGCCATCGGGATTACTTCTACTGGCAGTGGAAATGTGCCGAGTATTTTGACCTGTTTGCTTTGATCGGCGATACAGATAAAGTTGCTGGCAATTGCTGCGACAATTTTCTCACGGGTCAGGGCTGCGCCGCCGCCTTTGATCATCTGCAATTGGTCGTCAATTTCATCGGCCCCATCTACATATACAGCAATCTCGTTGACACCATTGAGGTCATAAACGGGGATGCCTTTCTCCTTGAGTCTGCGGGTGCTCTCTTCTGAACTGGAGACTGCGCCGTCGAATTTACCTTTTATGGCGGCCAGTGCTTCAATAAAAAAGTTAACGGTAGAGCCAGTACCCACACCAACTACTGATTCAAAATCAATTAGCTTTTCAACTTCTTTAACGGCGGCTTCCGCGGCGAGTTGTTTTAATTCATCCTGGGTCATGGCGATATCTCTCGAATCAAATGGAGAAAGGGTTGTGCCCCTGAATTGGGGTCTCAAGCACAAGCTGAATCGATTATACTTTGCGACGAATCAAGGAAGTAGCCTTGATTTCAACTATCGAACATAACGTATAGAAAATGCCTAAAAAATATTTAAAAAAAATTCTCGATGCGCGAGTTTACGAAATCGCCATCGAAACGCCGCTTCAGCCAGCACCAACCCTGAGCAAACGATTTAACAATCAGGTTTTTCTGAAACGTGAAGATCTGCAGCCGGTGCACTCTTTTAAACTGAGGGGCGCTTATAACAAAATCGCCCAGCTTTCTGATACCCAAAAAACAGCCGGGGTTATTTGCGCCTCAGCGGGTAATCACGCCCAGGGGGTTGCTCTTTCGGCCAAAACACTCGGCATTAAAGCAACTATTGTGATGCCAAAAACAACACCGCCCATAAAGGTAAATGCGGTACGCAGCCATGGCGCAAAAGTAGTTTTGTTTGGCGATACCTTTGATGAAGCGTTTCAGCATTCACAAAAACTAACCACAGAAAAAAAACTTAGTTACATTCACCCCTACGATGATCCGGATGTGATTGCGGGTCAGGGTACTGTAGCCATGGAGATGCTGCGCCAGCACCCAGGAAAAATTGACGCGATTTTTGTACCTGTCGGCGGCGGTGGGTTGCTCGCGGGCATTGCTGCCTACGTTAAGTTTGTGCGACCAGAGATCAAGATCATCGGCGTTGAAGCGGAAGAATCCGCCTGCCTGAGCGCCGCAATGAAAAGTGGCCGACGGGTTACCTTGCCGGAGGTCGGCATTTTTGCCGATGGCATTGCGGTGGCACAAATTGGCAAGGAGCCGTTCCGGGTCATCAAATCTACGGTTGATCAGGTGATCACGGTGAACTCCGATGAGATCTGTGCCGCTATTAAAGATATTTTTGATGATACCCGCTCAATTGCAGAACCCGCTGGCGCCACTGCGGTGGCCGGCATGAAAAAATATATCGATCAACACCAGGTCAGCGATCAAACCATGCTGGTGATCGAAAGCGGTGCGAACCTCAATTTTGACCGACTCCGACATATTGCCGAGCGTGCTGAGCTGGGTGAAAAGCGTGAGGCACTTATCTGCGTGACGATTCCGGAAAAGCCCGGCAGTTTTAAATCCTTCTGCAACGCTCTGGGGAAACGCAACATCACCGAGTTTAACTATCGTTTTAATAGCGACCAGGATGCTCAGATTTTTGTGGGTGTGCAATTGCCCGAGCATCACCTCGATTCACCGAATGAAAAAACCCTGCTGCTGAACAGCCTGGCAGAGAAGGGTTACCCAGTGGTGGACCTAAGCGACAGCGAAGTCGCCAAGCTACATATCCGCTATATGGTGGGTGGTCATGCGAAGCAGATAAAAGATGAGCAGGTTTTTCGATTTGAATTCCCTGAACGTCCCGGTGCCCTCAATAATTTTTTGAATACCCTTGGGCAAAACTGGAATATCGCAATGTTCCATTACCGGAACCACGGAGCCGCCTATGGCAGAGTGCTAGTGGGTATACAGGCGCCCAAACAGGATCAGAAAAAGCTGGATCAGTTTTTGAAGAAAACAGGCTATCGCTACCAGATAGAAACGAACAATGATGCGTATCGGTTGTTTTTAGGCTAACGGAAAGAACTAAACAACCGACTCCGCAGAATAAACCGGCGGCCTCATCACAATTGAGAGTACCACTGAAACAAAAGCGAAACCCGCAATAACCCAGAATGCAACGGTATAACTACCCAGCCAATCATATGCGAAACCCGCGAGTACCGGCACCGAGGCACCAATAACGGTGGATACAAAACCCACCACCGACATGATTTGCGCGAAGTAGAGCGAACCGAAATAGTTCGCCAAAAGGGTTGCGTAAGCCACCACCGCCATACCAAAACCCAGCCCAAACAGGCATGCGAACAGATAGGAGAGTATTACCGTATCCGCCACCGACAGAATCAATATTCCTGTCAATACACAGACCAAACCCACTATCAATATTTGCCGCGAATCAAAACGATCCCCCAGGCTACCAGCCAACAACCGACCACCGGTACTCAGAAAACCCTGAATCCCCAATGCCGAGGCGGCGAAGGTTGCGGTTAAACCCATATCGGTCAGGTGAAGTACGACCTGGCTGTTCACCATAGTTACGCCTGCCATCACCACCGTTGCTACGAATACAATAATCCATAACGGGCTTGATCGAATAGCTTCACCGACCTTCCAATCCTGTTGAATCGCGACAGTATCACTACTCTGCTCATCCTCTTCATTAACGGTTTCAGGGTCGATTCCGTCGGGAAACTGGCCAATATCCGAGGGTTGCTCTCGAATAAAAATAACAGCCAGCACCGCACCAACTGCTCCGCAAATGGCAATTACGAACCATAAATAGCGCCAGTTATCGGTTGCAGTTAATAGCGCAGAAAAAGTAGGGGCGACGATAAAGGCACCCAATCCACCGGACGCCATCAACAACCCAATACCAAGGGCACGTTTTTTTACAAACCAGGTCGCCACCAATTGCGAGCAGGGTAAAAAGGATTGCATCGAAACACCAATGCCCATCAACACGCCCGCACCAATGTAATATTGCATCAGTGATTCAGCATAATAAGTCAGCATCGCGCCAGTTACCGTCAACACACCACCGATAAAGATGCAGGCTCGGGTATTAAAGCGCTGAATGAATAGCGCAACCAGCGGCCCGACAATACCCATAGACAGTGCGAAGATTGAATAGCCGATGGCAGCTTCTGTACGAGACCAGCCCATCGATTTGATCATCGGTGCCAGCGCAACACCAAAACCATAAAAGGAGGCGCCAATAATCAAAAAGTAGATTGTGCTCAGCACGGCTAAAAGCGTCCAGCCGTAAAATCGGGGAGTACTCATAAACAACAGGTTTTCCAAAGGTTTTTTATTATAATGCGGCGCTATCTGACCCTATTTTAACCAAAGTAGCAACCTAACTCCGGAAAAGATCACAGTTGAGCCAACCACCAGCCATTTTTCTGATGGGCCCCACCGCTACCGGTAAAACCGATCTGGCCATTGAGCTGTGTAAGCGATTGCCCTGCGATATCATCAGCGTTGACTCTGCGTTGGTATATAAAGGTATGGATATCGGCACAGCCAAACCGGATGCAGAAACACTTGCGGATTTCCCACATCGACTGATCGATATTCGTGATCCGTCGGAGCCTTATTCAGCTGCCGAGTTTCGGGCCGATGCGTTGTCAGAGATGGCACAAATCAGTGCAGCTGGCCGTATCCCTTTATTGGTAGGCGGCACGATGTTGTATTTCAAAGCTATTCGGGACGGGCTGGCTCAATTACCTGAAAGCGATCCCTTCATCCGCCAAGAGATTAGCCTACTTGCCGATAACAAAGGCTGGGATGAGGTACACCGGCAACTGGCACAGGTAGATCCGGTTTCTGCACAGCGCATACACCCAAATGATCCGCAGCGCTTACAAAGGGCGCTGGAAATTTATCGTATAAGCGGACAAACCCTGACCGAGCTGCAAGCTAAACAGGTTCGAGAAAATGTACTGCCCTATGACCTGGCCACCCTTGCGATTATTCCGGACAATCGCACCACACTGCATCAGCGCATTGAATTTCGGTTTCGGCAGATGCTTGAGCAGGGTTTTATTGATGAGGTGCAGGAACTATTCGAGCGGCCTGAACTCAATCTAAATCTACCATCCATTCGAGCGGTCGGATACCGCCAGGTTTGGCAATATTTAGAGGGTACTTTTAACCGCGTGCAAATGATCGAAAAAGGGATTGTCGCTACCCGACAGATGGCAAAACGACAGCTCACCTGGTTGCGGAATAACTGGCGGTTCGAGCAGTTGAGCATGGAAGATCCAGAAAAACTCCGGGAAGCCTTGAAAATCTGTTCTACTATCACTATATAGATGTCGTGTTGAAAGCAATACAGGCAACTTACAGCAAACGGCGAGATTGCCTATGCGCAGTGTCATTAATCACCGAAAAACCGCAATTTTAGGAGCAAACCATGTCGAAAGGGCAAACCCTACAAGACCCTTACCTCAACACACTACGGAAGGAACGAGTTCCCGTGTCGATTTACCTCGTTAACGGAATCAAACTGCAGGGGCAGATTGACTCATTTGATCAATTTGTAGTTTTGCTTAAAAACACTGTGAGCCAGATGGTATACAAACACGCCATTTCCACCATTGTTCCTTCACGCGCAATTCGAATTCCTCAGCCCGGTACTGAAGATGCCGAGGGGAATCAAACTGATTAATCAGGTCCTGTACGCTTTTGTTATTTGAGCGTCCAACCAGCGGTGAAAGAGCGGTATTGGTTCATTTTGAGCTGACCGACCAAAAAGACTCTGAAGATCTGCATGAACTGAAAGAGCTTGTTGTTTCATCAGGCTCTATTCCCGTTGCCACCTTAGAGGGCAAACGGCGCCAACCAGCACCCGGCTTTTTTATCGGTGAAGGTAAATTGGCTGAGCTGGCGGAGCTGATCGAAAACCATCAGGCAGAAGTGGTATTTTTTAACCATACCCTCAATCCGCGGCAAGAACGAAACCTTGAAAAAAAACTGGAGTGCCGAGTAGTTGACCGCACCGGTTTAATCCTCGATATCTTCGCCCAGCGCGCCCAGTCCCACGAAGGGAAATTACAGGTTGAGCTAGCCCAGCTGCAACATATGCAGAGCCGCCTGGTGCGCGGCTGGACCCACCTTGATCGACAAAAAGGTGGTATCGGCTTACGTGGTGCCGGCGAAACCCAAATCGAGATGGATCAACGAATGATTCAGGAACGAATTCAGTCTGTAAATAAACGACTGGAACGGGTTCGCAAACAACGCCATCAAAGTCGCCGCTCACGGCAACGCTCCGAAACACCTTTGATATCTCTGGTCGGATACACCAACGCAGGTAAATCGACACTATTCAACCGGCTCACAGAAGCAGGTGTCTATCAGGCTGACCAACTTTTTGCGACCTTGGATTCAACCTTGCGAAGAACCCAAATTCCGGGGCTGGGTGATATTGTTTTAGCGGATACCGTGGGCTTTATCCGTCACCTTCCACATCAATTAGTTACCGCCTTTCGCGCCACCCTGGAAGAAACCAGTGCGGCCGATCTGTTATTGGAGGTTGTGGATTGTTATGATGACGAGCGATCCCAAAAAATCGCCGCCGTTGAGGAGGTATTGCTGGAGATCGACGCTGATAAAGTGCCGTTACTACAAGTCTTTAATAAAATTGACCAGCAATCCGGTGCCACCTCACAGATAGATAGAGACGCCCACGGAAATCCGATAAGGGTCTGGTTGTCTGCCCAAACTGGCGAAGGTATCGAGCTGTTATTACAGGCTATTGGCGAACGGCTTTCCGGTCGCATGGTCAGCCAGAATATTAAATTGCAGGCGAACGAGGGTAGGCTTCGGGCACAGCTTTATTCGATAGGTGCTATCGAAGCGGAAAAGATAGACGACGACGGGAATTTCGATTTACAGATTCGTATTTCGGACCGTGAATATAACAAATTTTTCAAGCAAAACCAGACAGCGTAACTGTAACTATTCACAGCTGCACAACAAACTTTAAATATAATATTGGAGCGTACTATGGCCTGGAATGAACCGGGTGACGACGATAAGAAAAAAGATCCCTGGGGCAACAACGGTAACCAAAATGGTAATCAGGGCCCACCGGATCTGGACGAAGCACTCGAGAAACTTAAAGAGAGCTTTGCGGGCTTATTCGGCGGCAAGGGTAAAAAAACCAGTAGCGGTACTTCCGGCAGCAACGGAAGTGGCGGCTCCAACAGCGTTTTTGCTGCGGTTGCCGCTATTGCCTTGATTGCTATTTTGGGCTTCAATTCGGTGTACACCGTAAATGAACAGGAGCGTGGCATAATCCTTCGATTCGGCCTATATCACACTACAGTTGGGCCTGGCCTGCAGTTTAAAATCCCACTAATTGACCAAGTATTAATCGCCAACGTAACCAAGGTTCGGTACAGCAACCACAAAGAGACGATGCTGACTGAAGATGAAAACATCATCGACGTCTCCCTCTCTATCCAGTACATCGTCAGCAACCCCAAAAATTACCTGCTTCGGGTTAAAGACCCTGAACAGGTGCTAGCCAACGCGGTGGAAAGTGCGCTTCGTCACGTCGTCGGTACATCCAAAATGGATTCAGTCATCACTGAAGGGCGTTCAGCGGTTGCATTGGAGGTTCGCAACAGGCTTCAGCAATCACTCGACATATACAATACCGGACTGGAGGTCAGTAACGTCAACGTCGAGGATGCAAAGCCACCCCGCGAAGTTCAGGCCGCATTTAATGACGTAATAAAAGCCCGCGAAGATAAAGTGCGTTATATCAACCAGTCGCAAACCTATTCCAACGGCATCTTACCCATAGCCCGTGGTCAGGCGCAGCGCCAGATCGAGGAAGCGAACGGTTATCAAAAGCAGGTAGTTGCCAAGGCTAAGGGTGAGGCGGATCGTTTCGACAAATTGCTAGTTGCATACAAAACTGCTCCGGAAGTTACCCGCGAACGTCTGTATATCGACTCGATGCAGTCGGTACTGAGCAGCAGCTCTAAAATCATGATGGATGTTGAGGGCAGTGGAAATATGATCTACTTGCCACTGGACAAGCTGATGAACGAACGGCGCGCAAGCACGACACCCGGTAGCGACGCATCAACCCTTACTGATAAGCAGATTCGAGATATCTCCAATCAGGTTGAGAGCCAACTTCGCACACGACAAACCTCTACTCGTACCCGACGGGAGCTTCGTTAATCATGAACCCTAAAACAATTGTAATCTTGCTAGTTATAGGTGTAGCGACGCTGATTGGCGGGCAAACCTTATATATGGTCAATGAAACCCAACGAGCGGTACTGCTCGAATTTGGGAAAATGACCGAGGCCGATATTCCACCGGGTCTACACATCAAATTCCCGCTTATCAACGAGGTGAAACGTTTTGATGCACGGGTATTAACCGTGGATGCGCGACCTGAGCAATACTTTACCAAAGAGAAAAAAGCACTGATCGTTGATTCCTTTGCAATGTACCGAATTTCCAACGTTGAAAAGTACTATACCGCGACCTCTGGTGATTCATTCCAAGCTGGGCAACTACTTGCCCAACGCATAAACACTGGGCTGCGCAATCAGTTTGGCGAACGCACCATGCATGAAGTCGTCAGCGGCGAGCGCGAACAGCTGATGGAGGAACTCCGGCATCAATTAGAAGGTTCCATCAAGGATGAACTGGGGGTCGACCTGATAGATATTCGTGTTAAACGGATCGATCTTCCGGAAGATGTGAGCCACTCGGTGCATGACCGAATGAATTCAGAGCGAGAAAGGCTCGCCAGGGAGGCACGCTCCCAGGGTCAGGAACAGGCTGAGTTCATCAAAGCTAAAGCAGATCGGGAACGTACGATCATTGAAGCGGATGCATATGAGCAGTCTGAAAAAATACGTGGTGAAGGCGATGCGGAAGCAACACGAATCTACGCATCTGCTTTTAACAAGGATGTTGAGTTCTACAAGTTCTATAGAAGCCTTAATGCCTACAAAGATACCTTCCAGTCAAAAAGCGATATTCTGCTACTTGATCAAAAAGGTGATTTTTTCAAATATATGAACAACATCAAAGGCGATTAGCCACTACACCATCTACACATAAGGTAACGTGTTAACTGTGAATCCGGTTATAAAACATCGCTTCACAGTTAACCCAGACCTGCTGATCACACGCTTTCGTCAAATGTTGCTATCCCTTTCCTCCAAGCCTCTGTAAAATCCGCACCAAACAACGCGTGAAGGATGGCCTCGCCGCTCTTCATACAGTGCTTCCAACTTTATTCTGTGATTGGCTAATGAACTGGCATGATTTAGAGATCGCTCTTTGCCTGGTTCTTGTTGTCGAGGGCATCATTCCGTTTTTATCCCCGACAAAATGGCGTTCTACAGTACAGTCGATGTTGAACCTGAGTGATTCGACCATCCGTAGAATCGGCCTGGGAAGCATGATAGCCGGTACTCTGTTGCTGTATTTGATTAATTAAATTACATAATCCTTCGAAACTGACATTCCATGACAATTGCTGACCGATGGTTACTTCCCGATGGTGTGGAAGAAATTTTACCGCCCCAGGCCGGGCTGCTGGAGCAACAAAGAAGAGAGCTACTGGACCTGTTTCAGAGTTGGGGTTATGACCTCGTCATGCCTCCTCTTATTGAATACCTTGATTCATTATTGATCGGTTCAGGCAGCGACCTTGACCTGCAAACCTTCAAAATCACCGATCAATTTACCGGTAGAATGATGGGAATTCGGGCGGATATCACGCCTCAGGTTTCACGTATTGATGCCCACAGCCTCAATCGAGAAGGCCCCACTCGGCTCTGTTATTGCGACCCGGTGTTGCACACCAAAAATGTCAGCAAGCTCGATTCCCGATCCCCTATTCAGATCGGTGCGGAACTATACGGTTATGCCGGCATTGAAGCGGATATTGAAGTTATTTTGCTATTGGCCAAATCCCTCAAAATTTTGGGAATGGATCAAGCCAGCCTCGATTTTGGTCATGTATCGATTTTCCGTACCCTGATCTCTGAAACCAGCCTCGACAAACAAGATACAGAAATACTGTTTGAACTGTTACAACGCAAATCGCTCGATGAGATTGATCAATTCTGCAAATCCAGTATTTCAGATACCAAACTGGCGGATATGATTAGGCAACTACCCCGCCTCAACGGTGATGCATCCATTCTTGAAACAGCAGCGTCGGTACTCTCTGCCGCGCCTGCCCCACTGCATAAGGCCCTGGAGCAGCTACACGCGGTAGCACAACGTCTGTCTGATGAAATACCTGAAGTGAATCTCTATTTTGACCTCGGTGAGTTGCGCGGATATCACTATCATACTGGCCTGGTTTTCGCAGCTTTCGCACCCGGTTTAGGTCAGGCTCTGGCATCAGGTGGCCGCTACGACGATGTCGGTCAAGCCTTCGGTCGGAACAGACCTGCAACCGGATTTAGCATCGATATGAGCCGATTGCTAAGGGTATTGGAGCCACCAAAACCTGTTCACTCAGGAATATTTATCGCTAAAAATGATCAGGTGAGTGGTTTTCAGGATCAGGTCGCCAGTTTGCGAGCAAAGGGTAAGCGCGTCATTGTTGGTTTACCTGAACAAAACGAAAATGCAGCTCAAATGCGCTGCAGCGAACAATTGATTTATCGTCAAAATAGCTGGGTCATCGAACCTGTTAAGTAAGATTTTATAACTGAGTTTTTTATGGGCAAAAATGTTGTAGTACTAGGTACCCAATGGGGTGATGAGGGCAAGGGCAAAATTGTTGACCTGCTTACCGATCAAGCCGCTGCGGTGGTACGCTATCAAGGCGGGCACAATGCAGGCCATACGTTGGTAATCAACGGTAAAACCACGGTACTGCACCTCATCCCATCGGGCATGTTGCGTGAAGATGTTCATTGCATGATCGGCAATGGCGTAGTGGTATGCCCAGAGGCACTGCTGAAGGAGATTGATGAGCTTGAGGCGCAAGGTGTCTCGGTAAAAAATCGACTACACCTCAGCGCTGCCTGTCCTATAATTTTGCCCAGCCATATTGCGCTGGATCAAGCTCGAGAAGTCGCAAAGGGTAAAAATAAAATTGGCACCACTGGCCGTGGTATTGGACCAGCCTACGAGGACAAGGCAGCTCGACGCGGCTTACGTCTTGGTGATCTTTTTCACCCGGAGATCATGGAAGCCAAACTCAAGGAAGTGACTGAATATCATAACTTCGTGCTTACACAATATTTCAAAGCAGAACCCGTCAGCTATTCGGAAACACTGGATCAGCTTAAGGGCCATGCTGAAATACTGAAACCGATGATATCCGACACTATCAACATGCTGCACAGCGTGAGGGACCAGGATCAAAACATCCTGTTCGAAGGCGCACAGGGTTCTCTGCTAGATATTGACCTCGGAACTTATCCTTACGTCACATCTTCCAACACTACAGCGGGTGGCACCGCTACCGGGACTGGGTTTGGCCCCCTGTATCTGGATTATGCACTGGGGATTACTAAAGCCTACACAACACGTGTTGGCTCTGGCCCATTCCCTACTGAACTGTTTAACGACATTGGACAACACCTGGCTGACAAAGGCCATGAAGTTGGCGCCACTACCGGGCGCGGTCGCCGTTGCGGCTGGTTTGATTCTGTTGCGGTGAGATATGCAGTACGCGTCAACAGCCTGTCCGGTCTCTGCTTGACCAAGCTCGATGTACTGGATGGCCTCGAGTCGATTCAAATCTGCGTGGGCTACGAGACTGAGCGGGGAACAATCGATATGATTCCTGAGGACAGCAATCTATACGATAGCTTAAAGCCGATCTACGAAGAGATGCCGGGCTGGAAAGAGTCTACTGTCGGTATCACCAGTATGGATCAACTACCCCAGGCAGCACTTAACTATATCGCGCGTATTGAGGAATTGGTCGGTGCACCAATCGATATTGTTTCAACTGGGCCAGATCGCGTTGAAACTATCGTTCTCAACAACCCGTTTAGTTAATAACTGCTTAATGTTAAATTAAATCATTAAAAGCCAGACACAAAAAAGCCGACGCTAAAAACGTCGGCTTTTTTGTGTCTGCTAGCCTAGTTGCACAAAAGAAAACTACTCCCGTGCAACTAGTTAATAATTAGCAGTATTACTCAGCAGCGGCCTTCATTGGAGAAGGAGCGCCGGGCTTGTTGATCGCCTTAATCTCTAGGTAATCAACCATGCCGAACTCACCGAGTTCACGACCGTTGCCAGACTTCTTGTACCCACCGAATGGAGCAAAAGGGTTAAAACCACCACCATTAATCGCTACCTGACCAGTACGAATTTGGCGAGCTACGTCAACAGCATGATCAACGTCGCCAGACCAAACAGCACCTGACAAACCGTATTCGCTGTCATTCGCGATATCGATTGCTTCAGCTTCTGTTTTGTAGGGCAAGATGCAGATTACTGGCCCAAAAATCTCTTCCTGAGCAATCACCATATCGTTAGTCACGTCACCAAAAGCAGTAGGCTTAACAAATGCGCCTTTCTCACTTACACCTTCTGGGAAATCAGGTCCGCCAGCAAGCAGTTTAGCGCCTTCAGCAATACCTTTATTGATGTAGTCAAGAACTACTTTTTGTTGTTTCTTGGAAGATACTGGACCCAGGTGCATACCTTCTTCTGAAGGGTTACCAAGAGGCACACCATTACATACAGCGGCGGCAACCGCGTAGGCTTCTTCCTTACGAGACTCAGGAACCAACATACGAGTCAGTGCTGCGCATGTCTGGCCACAGTTCATCATCACGCCTTGCACACCGGCGGACACGGCAGCAGCAAAATCTTCAACATCATCAAGGATAATATTCGCTGATTTTCCACCCAGCTCCTGATGAACACGCTTGATTGTTTTCGCAGCGTTCTCACCCACTCGAGCGCCAGCTTCTGTTGAGCCAGTAATAGACACCATTTCAACATCTGGGTGACCAGAAAGCGCTTCACCACAAACTGAACCAGAACCGGTCAGCATATTGAATACGCCAGCAGGAAGACCCACTTCCTCAACGATTTCAGCGAAGATGTATGCGTTAAGAGGCGTATCACTACTTGGCTTGAGAACCATAGTACAACCCGCTGCAAGAGCTGGCATTACTTTAGCTATAATCAAATACAGCGGGTAGTTCCAAGGAGTAATGAAAGAACAAACACCGATAGGCTCCTTGGCAACCGTAGTCGTACCGAGCTCTTCATCAAACTTGAAGTTACGCAGAATATCGGGATAAGTTTTGGTAATATTAATCGCTAAACCAGCTTGAACCATACGAGCCATAGTTACTGGCATTCCCATCTCTTCAGAGATAGTAGAACCAATGTCCGCTTCACGGGCAGCGAGGGCCTCACCTAATTTTTCAATATAAACAGCGCGTTCTTCAACAGAAGTTGCAGCCCATGCTGGAAATGCGGCTTTAGCAGCCGCTACTGCTTTATTTACATCTTCTTCATTTCCCTTAGGAACTGAACCAACCACTTCCTGAGAGTAGGGGCTGACCACTTCGATGGCGCCAGTACCAACTGCAGGCACCCATTCTCCGTTTATATAAATCTTATCGTATGTTTTCATTGTTCGATTCACTCACTGGTTAGCTGTTTATTTTTTATTTGGTAAGGCAAGCATCAAGATTTGATAGAGGAGCCCTTTCTACTACCTCAAACTAGTCCTCAATGTTCAGACACCGAGAACCCGACCAAGATGACAGGAAACAGAGTTTGCCCCATTCACCCGCTGCTATGCAAGTCCGACACTAAAACTCTCCATAACGTGATCTATAATTGGGCGATATTCGCACTAATCAACCACAACATACATATTTTCAATTAACGGAATTGCAGGTCGAAACAACTTGATGAACAACAAGGCAATATACCTATTGACTTAATTGCCCAATAACAAGATAATTCCGCACCATTTTTTGATAGTTCATTCCGAAGGAGCACGTAAGCGTGGCGAACATCGCATCTGCTAAAAAGAGAGCACGACAAGCTGTAAGACGACGAAACCATAACGCTAGCTTTAAGTCGCGCTTCCGCACTTATCTCAAAAAAGTAGTGGCTGCTATAGAGTCTGGAGACAAGGAAGCTGCGGCAGCCAGCTTGAAAGAAGCTCAACCCATTATTGACAAAATGGTCTCAAAAGGAATTATCCACAAAAATAAGGCCGCTCGACATAAGAGCCGCTTGAACGCTCGCATCAACGCAATGTAATTTTATTTATACTTGGTGTAGTGACACATAAAAAAACCGGCTGCATAGGCCGGTTTTTTTATGTCTGGCAGACCTGATTCAGAGGACCTTAATTTACGTCCTGCCACGCAACCGACCGAGCCAACACAACTACTTCAAAGTCATGTTATCCCGGTGAATCAATTCAGGCTCTGCGGTATACCCTAGTTTTTCGATTATCAAATCACTCGCAACACCCTGGATCTTGGCCGCTTCGTCACAGCTATAGTTGACAATACCCCGAGCAACCTCTGCTCCGCCTTCATCGCGACAAACCACCATATCTCCCCGTACAAATTGCCCAGACACGGACTTAACACCGACTGGCAGCAAGCTTTTTCCGCTGCCGACCAATACATCCACAGCACCCTTATCTAACACGATTGTGCCTTTTGTTTGTAGCTGACCGGCCAACCAAAGTTTGCGAGAAGTCAGCGGATCAGTTCTAGATAATAATTCCGTACCGATGGCATCGCCGCTATGAATTCTGGTCAACACCTGTGGAATCCGACCACCAGCGATTAGAGTGGTAGCACCGGAACGAGCAGCAATTCTAGCCGCCCGTATTTTGGTAACCATGCCTCCGCGACCTAATGCACCATGACCACCACTTGCTGAACTATCGAGAGATGAATCATCAGCCCATGCGCTCTCGATCATCGAAGCACCGGGGTTACTCCGCGGATCTTCACTGAACAAACCGTCCTGGTCCGTCAGAATAACCAAGGCTTCAGCACCAATAAGGTTTGTGACAAGAGCTGCTAACGTGTCATTATCACCAAAACGAATCTCATCAGTAACTACGGTGTCATTCTCATTGACAATCGGAATCACACCCATTTTCAACAGCTGCTTAATCGTCGCCCTTGCGTTCAAGTAACGCTTTCGGTTTGAAAGGTCATCGTGGGTTAGCAATATTTGAGCAGTATTTATTCCGTGACGCTTGAAGTTATGTTCATAGGTATTGATGAGACCTGCCTGACCAATCGCTGCTGCTGCCTGCAATTCATGGACTGAGTCCGGCCTTTTGGAAACACCCAATCGCGTCATTCCAACCGCAACGGCTCCAGACGAAACAAGTACAACTTCAACACCGCTGAGCTTAATGGCTGCAATTTGGTCGATCCAGTCAAACAATCGTTTTTCATCTAGCCCCTTACCATTATCAGTAAGAAGCGCACTACCTATTTTTACTACCCAGCATTTTGCAAGGGGCAGCTGGTCTCGACAGCTTATATCAGCAAGATTCATTTGATCTAGACCATACGGTGTCGATACTGAAGGTCATTCAGCATAAACCACCTCAACATCATGATCGTCACCACGCTCGTCGCTGTCATTATCCTGCTGTGCGCGTTTACGAGCCCGCAACTGAGTAACCCGATCTGTGCCTTCACGCTCAATCTCTATTTCAGTTTGTCTTTGAAGCTCTACGAAATCAGGATCTTCCTCTAGCTGAATAGCCCTCGTCTCGAGAAACCGCATTATCGATTGACAGAGTGAGTCGGTGCCATGTCTCGAGACACCCGAAACCGCAAAAACAGGGCCATTCCAATCCAACTCCTCGTCAACACGCTTGAGTAGATCAGTTAGTTCGGATTCGCTTAACAGATCAATCTTATTTAATATGAGCCAACGTTCGCGCTCGAAAAGGGTCGGGCTAAATCTATACAATTCCTCTTCGATGACATTAAATGCTCCAAGAGGGTCAGAATCATCAGCAGGGCTTACATCTACAATATGTAGCAAAATATGGGTACGGGTCAGGTGCTTGAGAAACTGAATCCCTAGTCCGGCCCCGTCCGATGCACCTTCGATTAAGCCCGGGATATCGGCAACGGCAAAACTGCGATGCGCCTCGACCTTCACAACACCCAAGTTTGGAATAAGAGTAGTAAATGGATAGTCTGCGACTTTAGGTTTAGCTGAAGAGACGGCTCGAATAAACGTAGATTTGCCTGCGTTTGGTAATCCTAGCAGTCCTACGTCAGCCAGTACTTTAAGCTCAAGCCGCAGGATGCGTTCTTCGCCCATCTGGCCCTTCGATGTTTGGCGAGGTGCACGATTAGTACTGGTTTTAAAGCGAGTATTTCCGAGGCCATGGAACCCCCCTCTGGCAACCAGTATCTCCTCGCCTTCCTTAGTGATATCCCCTAACACTTCGTCAGTCTCTTCATCAATAATCATGGTGCCAACTGGGACGGATAAAAACAGATCATCGCCTTTTGCACCCGTGCATTGCCTTGAACTTCCCTGAGTACCGTGTTCAGCACGATATTTGGGCTGGAAGCGAAAATCAATCAATGTGTTAAGAGATCCGTCCCCCTTTAGAAACACACTTCCTCCGTCACCGCCGTCACCGCCATCTGGTCCTCCGCGCTCAATATACTTCTCGCGTCGAAAGCTCAGACAACCATTACCACCTTTACCAGCAGTGACTCGCACTTTAGCTTCATCTACAAACTTCATCTTTCAAATTCCTGCCTTTCAGGCAAAAAAAAGGCCCACCCTGAGGTGAGCCTTTCTCCAATAAGCGCCTG
>JARGPR010000009.1 GCA_029210125.1 Pseudomonadales bacterium
GTGGCTCGCTGATGACGTAAAGCATAGCCGCGACGCTTGATAGAGTGCTAACGCCTTTGTAACGGGCAGCGTTGTGGCGAAGCCACGCTTTTAGCTGTCCAGCCCGAAGGGCGATCGTTGACAAACTTGTTAAGCATTTTCTCTACCACAGTACGTACTTGTATTTTACTTGGCCAGACTCAATATTTATTGAGCAATTAGCCAAGACCTTTCCCACAACAAATTTTTCAAAGTAACCATTGCTCAAGGTGTATTCACTATTGCCGTTTAGCTTGCTATATATTTCAGCGGCAACCTCTGGAGAAACCACTACTTCCCCGCTTTCATCATACCAAACACCTTGTGGTGCAATTGAGTATGAATGAGGTCGCTCACCAACAACATATTCTGAACTAAATTCTTCATCACAAGCTCCTAAAAATACTTCTTCGATCGGCAGTGGAGTGGTTGGCCAGACCAGGGCAATAACAAGCAACACTGCAATCAGCAATGGCGGGAGAATTAATACTCCTAGAATAATCCTTACTGGCCGATTCAATTTCATAGATGCTTAACGCCTAGTGAATGGGCAGCCTTGTGGCGAAGCCACGCTTAAGGCTGTCCAGCCCGAAGGGCGATCATTGCACGCCTTGTTAAAGGTTACCTGCCGCGATGCCCACTATTATTAAAATTGCTATACCTAACATGAACCAATTGCCGAATTTACGACTAGCAATAGATTCTTGAGTGCTGATTGGTTGCAGTGGAAGTGACGCTAATTCACCGAAACGACCTGCAAGCCAAATAAATGGTATGGCTACTAAAACATAAATATTATTGCTGACAAAGAATACAAGAATTGTCAGTGCTATTACCAGCCAAGAAACTAGAAATGGCCAGGCTGATTGAAAACCAAGCCGATACTTTGAGTGAACATAACTCAACTCACCGCAGCTACTACATTTTGCAGGTGTATCGGACCCGCACCAGAACTTGGTCCATATTCCTATTCCATTATTCTTGCAGTGTGGACACTGAAACATGAAAGACCTTTAACGCTCAGCTCACCGCGCAAATTTTAGATGGCGCTTTTTTTGCGTCTTTTTGCAAAAAAGGTGACAGCTAAAATTTGTCCGGTGGAGCTGCTTGTTAAGGCTTTGATAACTTGAAGGTATCACGTTCATTTTTAAGATTGCTGACTACGACTAGTTCTACTGGAAATTCAATTGGGGCATTTATATCTAAAACATCAATGTTCCACCAAAATCCTACACCTCCCGAGTAAGATATAGGTCTGTTGGCAATAGAATCACGACCTTTTCTTCGGTAAATTTCTTTGCCGTCTTTAAGAAGCACATATTCGAGCCATTTAGGGTTGGCAGCATCAATAGTTAGCGCCTCATAATGGATTTGTATTCTGCCACCTTGAGGTAAATTTTCTAATGCTTCTTTAAGTTCACTCTCTGAAGACATTCGATTATTCATTGTTTTAGTAACTTCAGTTCTTAGGAAATTATTGTCTTTATATTCTATAGTGACCCCACCGCCATAAATTTGTTTATCATGTTCGATGGAATATCCATTGCCTTCATTATAAGGCAATCCTGTTATCTTATTTAATGCTGCGCAGCCAGAAAGCACCAATAATAAGCAAAGAACAATATAGGCTTTTTTATACGTAAACATTTAATTTTCCTTCTAGTTGTTGTTTTATGCCTTAACGCCAAAAGTAACCGGCGGCGTAGCCGTCCGATTGACGACTTGTTATACGAATTAAGAGGAGCGATATAATGCTTGCAATAGTGAACGTAACAGAATGCGAAGGCCAGGAACTTGACGACTACGAGATTAGAATTAACTCCCGCGTGATTGGTAGATTCCAGCACGAACGGAGTTACAACGGGGCTGCACAGTGTTTACGTGATGCCGCTGATTGCATGGATAAAAAAGGGCGAGATATTGATACAGATGCACTAGAAGCGTTGCTGCCACTCTTTAAGAGAATTGATGCCGTATAACAGTGTTAATAAGCGGAACCCATTTTCCACGTATTGGTTGTATATAGGTGGATAGGTTTTCCATGTATTATGATATTAAGATATAAAACATGGAAAATTACAACTTATGCGATCTCGCCGAGAGAATATACCCGATAAGCCTCTTTTTCGTCCTCAACCGGGTAAGCTGCTTGAGCAGGTATCTGAGGTGATGCGTTACTATCACTACAGTAAGAGGTCGGAAGAGTCGTACCGACGTTGGATCAAGCAATTTATTTTGTTCAATGATAAGCGCCATCCATCTGAGTTGGGGAAACCGGAAATCGAACGTTTTTTGAGCCATTTGGCGGTTAATCGTAACGTCGCGAGCTCAACACAATCACAGGCTTTAAACGCGATTGTATTTCTCTACAAAAAGGTGCTGGATCTACCGATCGCTGATGACTTAGCACCGATACGTTCCAAAAAACCTGTGCGCTTGCCGGTTGTGCTGTCTACCGAGGAGATGTCTAGATTACTTGCGCAGATGTCGGGTGATAATTTGCTGATGGCGCGTTTGATGTACGGAGGTGGTCTTCGTTTGATGGAGTTGGTGAGGCTGCGTGTTAAGGATATCGATTTTGATAACGGATATATCGTGGTGCGGGACGGCAAGGGTGGGGGCGACCGCACTACTCTGCTGGGCGAGTCTGTAGTGGATGATTTGAAAGCGCACCTGGCGCAGGTCAGGCAGATTTATGATCAGGATTTTTCGGATGGGAATGCCAATGTCTATATGCCGAATGCACTGGCTCAAAAATTCCGCAATGCACCGTCATCCTGGGATTGGCAGTATGCTTTTCCATCTAAAAAGTTGTCGAAAGATCCGCGTAGTGATGCGATTAGACGCCACCATGTGAGCGAGTCTAATTTACAAAAAGCGATTCGAGTAGCGAAAAATCGGGCGGGCATTACTAAACCGACTACGCCCCATACGTTACGGCATTCTTTTGCGACTCATTTATTGGAGGCGGGTACTAATATTCGTGTGGTACAAAAATTACTGGGTCATAAAGATGTTAAGACCACGGAGATTTATACCCATGTATTACAGCAGCAATTGCATAATGTGGTGAGTCCTCTGGAGCGGCTTAAGTTTTAGTGGTTTTGTGTCGATAAGTTGCACTAAGAAAGTAGCCGTTTAAGCCAGCCTTCGTCAAGATGCTCTTTACATTGGCCATACTGTGCGCTGTAATTTTTTGATCTTTTCTCCACTTTTTTTGCAACACCTTTTAACCACGCTTTGTTTTTGTATGAGCCTCTGGCATAGCCGCCGTGACCTTCGTGGTAGTTTAGGTACTGGTGGTATGCATCCCACTTTGAAATTTTATTTTGTTTGTTGGTTTTATTCATATACCAAAAAATAAAATCGATCGCGTCGTCAAAGTCATCCCTGTCGCTGAATATAGAGCCCGCGTCTTTTTGGTATTCGTCCCAGGTTCCTGTTTGTGCCTGTGCGTAGCCGTAGGCTGAGCTGGCTCTGCCGTAGGGGATAAAACCCAGGAAGTAGCGCATGGGTGGTTTTGCATCGCTTACAAATCTGGATTCCTGATACATGATGGCCATAGGTATGGTTACCGGCCCGCCCCAGCGTTTACTTGATGATTTTGCGGCTTTATACCAGTCACGTTTTTCGCTGAACATGTCGCAAATGTTGTCAAGTTTTTTTGGTGCGGATGTGCAGCCTGCCACGAACAAAATGGAAATAGCCAACCACGCAACGCAAATTGTTTTTATGTTTCGGGCGTTTTTCATTCCTGTGATATTCAAGATAGGTGACTATTTTGGTGGCTGCTGAGGCTTTTGGGTTCAGGTTTTGATGGCTAATATAACTCGGCTGGATACTATTGCTAGTAATATAGCAGCACAAAATAGCAATAGGGGCGACGAGCCATAACGGAAGTAGGGTGTCTCTCCAGTCATTTTTTTGGCCTGCCCGGTTAAGACTTGAAGTTTAAATTGTTCGGTCTTTTGCAGGATGTGGCCTTTGTGATCAACAATGGCTGACACGCCGTTGTTGGTGGCACGAATCAGATAACGACCCACTTCCAGTGCGCGAAACTGCGCCATTTGTAAATGTTGTAAGGGGCCAATGGAGCTGCCAAACCAGGAGTCGTTGCTGATGGTGATGATCAGGTCGTTGCTTTTTTCTAACACTAGTTTGGGGTAGGCAATTTCATAACATATTAACGGCAGTAGGGTTAGCTCGCCGGCGTTTAGTAGCGGTTGCTCTGGGTTGCCGACGGAAAGTTTGGACATGGGCAGATCAAAAAACTCGATAAGGCCACGGAGGTAATTCTCAAACGGTACAAATTCCCCAAAGGGGACTAACTTACGCTTGTGGTATATCTGGTGTGGTTGGTTGGGGTGTTGCTGTTGCAGGGCTAACATTGAGTTGTATATTTGGTAGCCCTGTTTATCGGTGGGGATGGCTTCCAGTAATCCGGTGATCAGTGTGCTGTTTTTCGGGAGCTGTTGGCGCATTTTTTCTAGAAATGGTTCAACGTTGTGTACAAATTGTGGGACCGCGCTTTCAGGCCAAAGGATGATGTCATGTGGCGGAAGTTCAAGGGTGGCTTGTTGGTAGCGTTGTAGAATCGCGGGTAAATTGTGGGGCTTCCATTTTTCCAGCTGGGCGATATTACCCTGAACCAAAGCTACTTTGATCTCGCTTGATTCTGGCGCGCTTTTGACCCATTGAACCTGTTGCAGTGCAAATCCACTTGCCCAGGGGAGAATAGCGACGAGTAACCAGGTAAGTTGGTGGGTTGGGTTGCGGAGAGTAGCCTTGTCGGAATCTGCAGTGCCTGCGGTTGCGGCTTTGGGGGCGGATATGAACTGGGAAAATGATTGCGGTAACAGGTTGGACAGTGCTGCCGCACTGAATACGATCAACAGGCTGCAACCGTACACACCAATCACAGGTGCCCAACCTGCCAGCGGGCTTTCTAGTCCGGCATAGCCTACATATAACCAGGGAAAGCCGGATAGTAGCCAACTGCGTAACCATTCAAACAATACCCATAGAGTAGGGAATACTGCGAATTTGAGGGTGGCAGAAGGGCCGGTTAGTCGCGCAAATAGATAATTTTGAACAGCAAACAGTAATGCTAACCCTGCCGAAAAAATTAGCGTTAAAAATCCTGCGAGCAGCGGGCTTGCGCCGCCAAACTGGTTAATGCTGACGTATACCCATGATACTCCGGCACCGAAAAACCCCAGGCCGTACATGAACCCTAATTGTGATGCTTTGAATGGCGAGTCTGTTTTAGAAAGCTGGAATAGTAGCCCCACGGAAATTAATGCGGTGGGCCAGAAATTAAACGGCGCGAGAGACAGGGGGAATATAGCACCGGCGATCAGCGCTAACAGGGTTGGTTTGTGGCGGATAGCATTGAGGGCTGCGCGGAAAAAGTTCATAGCTGATTCTACAGGTTTGTTCGGCGGGATTTATTTAACCGAAATATTCGGTAGCTTTATTGGCGCTGGGAAGGCTGCTTACAGGTCGTCGTTCTCTACGTTTTCGGTGACCCGTAAAAGATGGATGCGTCGATTGTCGGCATTAAGAACCCTGAAGTTGAGCGAGCCAATAGTGATGCTGTCATCCCTTTTTGGCAGGCGGCCAAAGCTTTGCAGCACAATACCACCGATAGTATCGAACTCATCAAGACTAAAGTTGGTTTTGAAGTAGTCATTAAACTCTTCGATTTCTGTGAGTGCTTTTACTACAAAGGTGTTGTCGTCAAATTTCTTGATGTAGCTGTCATCGTCAACATCGTACTCATCTTCAATTTCACCGACGATCTGTTCCAGCACATCTTCAATGGTTACAGCGCCACCGAAGTGTCCATATTCATCAAACACGATGGCCATGTGGTTGTGGGTAGTGCGAAATTCACGCAGTAATACGTTGAGTGCTTTGCTTTCTGGTACTGCCGTAGCGGCACGCAGATGGTCTTTGATCTGGAATTCGTCCAGCTTACCGTCCAGGGAAAGCGGTAATAGATCCTTGGCGAGCAATATACCCACTACCTCGTCGGGCCCTTCGCCGAGCACAGGAAAACGCGAATGGCCTGACTCTATGATGATGGGAAGAAATTCTCCTGGCTCGGTACTGGCGTTGACGGTTACCAGTTGGCTTCGCGGAATCATAATGTCCCGTACCTGCATATTGGATACCTGCATCGCTCCTTCGATAATACTTAGGGCTTCGGTATCAATGACCTGATCTTTTTCTGCTTCGCGCAGAACGGTTTTAAGTTGTTGCCTGGCGCTGGATCGATCGCCACTAAAAAAGCTCAGCACTCGGCTGAGCCAGCTCGAGTCAGGTTCTGGGGGTTTGGGTTTCCGGGTCATCTGTATGCCTATGTTGCGTAGGTTGTCTGGTTTAGTTAATAAGGATTTGGAATGCCGAGTTGTGCAAGCAATTCAATTTCCTGTTGTTCCATCTGTTCTGCATCTTCGCTTTCGATATGATCAAAGCCTAGCAGGTGCAGGGTTCCATGCATTATAAGGTGAGCCCAATGATGCTCGACGGGTTTGTTTTGCTGGTTGGCCTCAGCCACTACCACCGGGGCACAGACTGCGAGATCTCCTAGCAGTGGTTCCGGGTCATCAGTGGTTGGATGATAGGCGAAGGCCAAAACGTTGGTGGGTTTATCTTTATCGCGATACTGTCCGTTTAACTGGATCATCTCATCGTTTTCGACGATACGAATATTGACGTCACCATCTTCTCTAAAAGGCAGTAGGGCCGTTTCGACCCATTTACGAAATTGCTGCTCCTTCGGAAGCTCGAAGTGGCTTGTACAGCCACTTTCTATATGAACCTGAAAACTCATCGTCGGTTGTTGGTTTCATTTTCATCGTGATGGCTTTCGTAGGCCTCGACAATCCGCTGCACCAGCGGGTGCCGCACCACATCGGTAGAACGAAAGTGGGTAAAGCCGATGCCTTTGACGTCCGCGAGAATTCTGCTGGCTTCAATCAGGCCAGAGGCCGTGCCGCGGGGCAGATCTATCTGGGTGGTATCGCCGGTAATGACTGCGGAGGTGCCAAAACCGATGCGGGTCAGAAACATTTTCATCTGTTCTGCGGTGGTGTTCTGGGATTCGTCAAGAATCACAAATGCATTGTTGATGGTGCGCCCTCGCATGTAGGCAAGGGGCGCCACTTCGATGATATTTCGTTCGATCATTTTGTCGACCTTTTCGAAGCCGATCATCTCATAGAGCGCATCGTAGAGTGGTCGTAGGTAGGGATCGATTTTTTGCGCCAAATCCCCAGGTAGAAACCCTAGTTTTTCGCCCGCTTCAACCGCTGGTCGTACCAATAAAATTCGGTCTACCTGCTCTTTTTCAAGCGCTTCTACTGCACAGGCTACCGCCAGATAAGTTTTGCCGGTGCCGGCGGGGCCAATACCAAAATGGATATCCTGATCGCGGATTGACTGCACATATCCACGCTGGCTATTACCTTTGGGTTTGATGGTGATCCGTTTGGTGCGAATCAACAGGGATGCGTTTTCAGTATCGGGCTGGGTTTGAGTATTTTGGGATTGCTTTAAGTCGGCAGTTTCGATGGCGTTTCCCTGAATCAACAGATGTACATTCTCAGCGCTGAGGGGCTGGTCATTGAGGGTTTCCTGATACATTTTGTGTAGTACACGGCATGCGGAATCGACCTGCGCCGGGTCGCCGGCAAGCTCGAAATCGTTTCCGTGGTTGTGAATGCGGATACCAAGACGTGTTTCAACCTGTTTGATATTTTGGTTGAACTGCCCACATAGGTTTGTCAGGCGTTTAGTATCATAGGGTTCCAGCGACAGTTGCTGGGTTTGTGGTTGTGTATTCAATCTGTGGGAAACCGGCTGCGCGGTTGTACATTTGGGTTAGAGCATATACCGGATCTTCAAGACTGTGAAGAATAATTAGAGGTTTTTTGGACAGCGTTGCTCTAGGTCACTGTACCCCGCAATGAATTGGGCAGTGCCTGCAGGATTTCCAGGTTCACAAATTGGCCGATTAGTGAGGCATCGCTGCTAACGAAATTCACCACGCGGTTATTTTCAGTGCGGCTTTGCAGCTGGCCTGGGTCTTTTTTGGAATACCCGGTCACCAGCACATTTTGTATGGTGCCAACCATCGCTTGACTGATCTCCATTGCCTGCTGTGTGATTCTGGATTGTAAAATGTTGAGGCGCTGCTTTTTGGTTTCTTCATCAATCGTGTCGACGAGCTCCGCTGCAGGTGTGCCGGGGCGGGCGCTGTATACAAAGCTGAAGGAGTGATCAAATTTAATCTCCTCGATTAGCTTCATGGTGTCGGCAAACTGTTGTTCAGTTTCACCGGGGAAGCCAATGATAAAGTCGCTGGAAATGCTGATGTTTGGGCGGATTGCTCGTATTCTGCGAATGATCGATTTATATTCAATAGCCGTATGACCACGTTTCATGGCCGCTAAAATTCGGTCAGAACCACTTTGAACAGGCAGGTGTAAATGGTCCACCAATTCTGGAGTGGTTGCGTAAACCTCAATCAGTCGATCGCTGAATTCGATGGGGTGCGAGGTGGTGAAGCGAATTCGATCAATACCCTCTATCGCAGCAACCGCTGGTATTAACTCTGCTAAATCAGCCTGATCGCCATCACTGGTTTCACCAAGGTAGGCGTTGACATTTTGACCTAGCAAATTGACTTCTCGTACGCCCTGCGCTGCCAGTTGCTCTATTTCAGTCATCACATCGTCAAACGGACGGCTAACTTCTTCGCCACGGGTATAAGGCACTACACAAAAGGTGCAATATTTGCTGCAGCCCTCCATGATCGAAACAAAGGCGCTGGGGCCATCCACTTTTGGTGCGGGCAAATTGTCGAATTTTTCAATCTCTGGAAAGCTGATATCGACGATAGCTTTTTCGCCGGCATGTATCTGGCTGATCATTTCTGGCAGTCGATGCAGGGTCTGGGGGCCAAATACCAGATCTACGTAGGGCGCACGCTGGCGAATGGCTTCTCCTTCCTGGCTGGCCACGCAGCCGCCCACACCAATTAGTAGTTTTGGATTGTTTTTCTTGAGTGCCTGCCAGCGCCCTAACTGATGGAATACTTTTTCTTGGGCTTTTTCCCGAATCGAACAGGTGTTCAGTAGTAATAAATCTGCTTCGTCAGCATTGTCGGTGGGCTGTAGCTGATGTGATTCACGCAGAAGGTCAGCGATGCGGGATGAATCGTACACATTCATCTGACAGCCGTGGGTTTTAATGTGGAATTTTCCGGTCATAGCGTACCCGATTGGCAGGTGTTCAAAAAAGGCCGCTGATTTTACCGTGAACCCGTCACCAATCCTAGGGTCACTGGTTGTTCGCTCAGGGTGATTTTTTTGGGTTTAGGCATGGTTAATGCGCATATCCGCTCGAAATCATGGTTGATGGTCTGCAGCGCTTGAAAAGTAACCGTCGAAGCACCATATTGGTTCTCTTATTATTGATTTCCAACCTGGGGTTAGAGTTATAGATGGCTAGTCAACCGGTATACAAAGTGGTGTTTTACAATCAAAACAACGTTTTCGAGGTGTATGCGCGGCATATATATCAGAGTGATCTGTACGGATTTATCGAAATTGAAGAGCTGGTTTTTGGTGAACGCAGTCAGCTATTAGTGGACCCGAGTGAAGAAAAGCTAAAAAGTGAATTTGATGGGGTTAAGCGCACCTATATTCCGATGCACTCTATTGTTCGAATTGATGAGGTTGAGCGAGAAGGTGCCTGTAAAATTCATGAAACCAAAGGCGAGAAGGTAACGCAATTTCCATCATCTATCATGACACCAAAAGGGAACAACGAGTAAGGTATCTTTATTCCCACTTTTATCTGGTATCGGGGCACTGAGTTGCCTTTGCTGAGGTGTCCTTATTAGTGGGATGATCGGGCGGTTGCGAGTTTTACGCAAACCACAAAAACTCGGATCGCCTGGTCCAGTTCATCAATCGTAGGAAGAGTTGGGGCCAGTCGAATATTGCTGTTCTTGGGGTCCTTACCGTAGGGGAAAGATGCCCCCGCTGGCGTTAATTTTACACCGGCTTCCGCACAAAGTTTTACCACTTCTTTGGCCAGCCCTGGTCGCGTATTAAAGGAAATAAAATAGCCGCCTTCGGGGCGTGTCCAGGTTGATCCTGTTTGATCTCCGAGCTCTGAATCCAACAGCTCTAGAACCCTGGTAAATTTGGGTTTTATGATCGCTGCGTGTTTTTTCATGTGTGAGGTTAGCTGCTGTTGCTGGGTGAAAAACCTCGCATGCCTGAGCTGATTGACCTTGTCCGGACCAATTGAGCGGTAGCTCAAATGATCGGTAAAGATTTTTAAGTTTTCTTTGGTGCTGGAAAGGAATGATATGCCTGCACCCGCAAAGGTGATTTTCGAGGTGGAGGCAAATTGTACCAGGTTGCTTTCAGTCCCAGCTTGTAGGCTTAGGTGTCGAATGTCGGCAATATTGGCCGGCTGGTCGGTCAGGTCGTGAACGCTGTAGGCATTATCCCAGAAAATACGGAAATCAGATGCGGCGAGTTTGCCAAGGTTCGCAATCCTCTGAATGGTTTCATCGGAGTAGATGTCTCCGGTTGGATTTGAGTATTTAGGGACGCACCATAATCCGCGAATAGATGGATCCGCCTGTAGCAGCGCTTCTATCTGATCCATATCGGGCCCAGTACCGGTCATACCGACTGGAATCATCTCTATTCCAAGGTGTTCACAGATCGAGAAATGGCGATCGTACCCCGGTGTTGGGCACAAAAACCTTACACCACCTTCTAGTTGGTTCCATGCGGAATGATCACCCTCTAACCCATGGTGATGGGCCTGGGAAATATATTGGTACATAAAGGTCAGGCTGCTATTGCTACCAACGATGATTTCTTCGGTGGGTGCATCGAGCAACCAGGAGCCAATCTCTCGGGCTTCTTGAAGGCCATCTAGGCCCCCATAGTTTCGGCAGTCGATACCCTGCCGGCTTGTATAGTTGCCGGCCAGGATACCATCAAGTTCAACGGATAGGTCGAGTTGATCGGAACAGGGTTTGCCTCGGGTAATATCAAGATTTAGATTTAATGATTTTAACCCTTCATATACCTGGGATAGTGATTCTTCCTGAGCTTTAAGTGGATTTAAGGGCGACTCTTTATGGCTCAAACTAAATTCCTCATGGTGTTGACAGTTTTGGCTATGGTTTCTGGAAGCGGGCTGGTGGCGAAAAGTAAAATCCGAGCGCTCTAAGAACAAGTTCTGCGCGCGAAGTGCTATACGTGTTCCTGTATGTATAGTGTAGCGATACCCAATCGAACAGACATCTGAATCTTAGGATTACCGTTATTTTGCGGAGTGGGTTAGCAGTAACCCATACTAGCTGAGTGATACATCACCCTCCGCAATCCCTAACGGAACGTAGAAAAATGGGAAAATACCACAAAACCTTATCAGGTTGGAAATTAAGTGTGTTTGCAAAAAAGTACGCATCTAACATGCCTGGCGGTGGGAGGCGCTATACCGTTTTATATTTTAGTAGCTTACCTATATTCAAAATCACTCTAATGGGTCGGGGATTTATCAACTAGTATAAAGTTGCGCTTGTTTAATAATTTCGACGGGTTTATGCATTGTGTCGGAGTTAGAAGAGTTTTGCAGCTAGCAATTATTACATAGATGCAAAATCGTGTGAGTGTTTTGGTACTTTCACAGGAGGGCTAAAGTATGTATGTCAATCGAGACGGTGAGCAGGGGCTACAGGGCGATAGATCTGAACGTTTTTTCCAGATGGATGCTACCTGGTATTTTGCAGTCAGGGGAGGGCGCCAAATGGGACCTTATCAGACCAAACGCGATGCTATTCGAGCTTCTGGTGAGTATATTCGCGGTCAATCCAAATTAAACATGGTGAGGGCGGCCGCTGGTAACAGAGCAATGAGCTAATGAAATGTGGTTGATTGTTCGCTATTGAGAAGGGAGGCTCAGCCTCCCTTTTTTATGACTGTTTGATCCGTCAGGGTTTGTGTTCACGAGCCAGATATTCTTCCGACTGCATCTCCAGCAGCCTGCTACAGGTCCGCTCAAACTCAAACTCGAGTATTTTTCCGGCGTATAGGTGTTCAATAGCTACCTCAGCCGACACAATCAGTTTGACACTCCTGTCGTAAAATTCATCGATTAGATTGATAAAGCGTCGTGCTAAATCTTCTGTTTCAATATTGAATTGTGGTACGTTACTGATCAATACAGTGTGAAATATACGTGCCAATTCGATGTAATCATTTTGGCTGCGCGGGCCATTGCAGAGTTCGTCGAACTCAAACCAGACTACATCTTCAATGCTGTGTCGGGGTGTCATTTCTCTACCCTCAATAATCAGCGGTTCGGAGTCCTCAAGGTCGGAGCAGCTTAGAAGCTGGAAACTCTTGTTTAAACTGGTTTCCGCCGGGCCGTCCAGTGGGCTGTGATAAAGTTCAGCGCTCTGTAAAGCGCGCAGTCGATGGTCTGTGCCTCCATCGACCTGTACGGATTTAGTATGCTGGTTCAGTAACGCAATGGCCGGCAAAAACTGTGAACGCTGTAGACCGTTTTCATAGAGGCGATCTGGAGCGATATTGGATGTGGTTACTAGGCACATACCATTGGCAAACATGTGCTCCAGTAGTCGGCCAAGAATCATGGCGTCGGTGATGTCGGATACAAAAAATTCGTCGAAACAGATCACTCGCGCTCGCGTTGCCAAGTCCGCACCGATGCTTTTGAGCGGGTCTTCTGCGCCCTCTAACTCCTTAAGTCGGTGGTGGACTTTTTGCATAAATCGGTGGAAATGAATCCGGGTTTTATTCTCAAACGGCAGGCATTCATAAAACAGATCCATTAAATAGGTTTTGCCGCGCCCGACGCCACCCCAAAAATAGAGACCGCGTTCAGGTTGCGCGGTTTGTTCCTCAAAGCGGCGCCTAAAGCGCTGCAACAAGCCGGTAGGTGCGGCAGCCGGCGCAGTCAGTCGTTCGTAGAGGTCTTGAAGTTGCTTGACAGCCGCTTCCTGAGCCGGGTCAAAATTAAAACCTTCTTGCTGTAAGTCTTTGCGGTATTTCTCGATGGGTGTCATATGGGGCTTTGAGGTCTTACGGTTGTTAGTTATAGGGTGGTAGCGTCAAGTAATCGTTGCTTGAGTGTAACGAGCTGTCCATGGAAAAAGTGGCTGGTATTGTCCATTTGGATCAAGTGAATAGCCGATTCATTGTTCGTCACCCAAGCAATGACCTTGTCAGCAGGCACTACCTCATCCTCCATGCCTTGAACCACTATGGTTGGGCAGTTGTGGTTGGCGTAATTTTGAAAGTCAAAGTGATGTACCGGCGGAGCTACCAGGATAACGCGTTTTAGTCTGGGGTCATTTTGTAGACGCATGGCACCTGCAGCAGCGATGTAGGAGCCAAATGAGAAGCCCGCCAGCTCTATTTCCGTCGGTTGTACATTAAGCATAAGCCAGTCGATGATTGTGGTCAGGTCATCAACTTCACCAACTCCTTCATCATAGCTTCCTTCGCTAGCACCGACCCCGCGAAAATTAAACCGGATGACCGGAATAGACAGATCTCGATAAAAACGGGCCAGAGTATGCACTACTTTGTTGTGCATATTGCCACCGAACATGGGGTGAGGGTGGCAGATTACCGCAACCCTTTTGGGCGGTTTGGCGCTCTGTTCGATGGCTTCGGATAACAGGCATTCGATCGATCCAGAGGGCCCGTCAATTAAAATTGGGTGCAAAATAATGTGCTCTAAAACAGTTTTGAATATGAAAATTATAGACTTAGTATTGGTGTCGAATGTTTTTGTTCACGGGCCTGAAATGCTTGTTGCAGCGCCGGTATTATCTCGAAATGCGCTTCAGAAGGGTAGGGTAATCGTACAGGTAGTGATTATGGCTGATGGCTAGATATTCATTGTCCACCAGCTGGTGTTACCATAACAATTTTGATGACTGAGTGAATTGGAGTCTATGCAAGTATATTTGGTAGGCGGGGCTGTTCGGGATCGAATACTTGGGTTGCCGGTGCGCGAGCGCGACTGGGTTGTGGTGGGTGCAACGCCTGAAGAGCTGACTGGGCAAGGTTACCAGCAAGTTGGAAAAGGGTTTCCTGTGTTTCTTCACCCTGATAGCAAAGAGGAGTATGCACTGGCGCGATCCGAAAAAAAAATCGGTAAGGGCTATTTGGGGTTTGAAACCGCTTTTGATCCAAATATTACCCTTGAGGAAGATTTGCTGCGCCGCGACTTAACCGTCAATGCAATTGCGGAATGTAGCGATGGCAGATTGATCGACCCCTATGGTGGCCAGCAAGATCTTGAAAACCGCATCTTGCGGCATGTTTCAGATGCTTTTGTGGAAGACCCACTGAGGGTTCTGCGTGTCGCCAGATTTGCTGCTCGATTCGCTCACCTTGGTTTCCGTATTGCGGATTCGACTATGGATTTGCTGCGAGAAATCAGTAGTTCAGGGGAGCTAGCAGAGTTAACTGCTGAAAGAGTCTGGAGGGAGATGGATCGGGCATTGGGGGAACCTGGTGCAGTGGTGTTTTTTGAGGTGTTGCGAGAGTGTGGCGCACTTGTGGAAATTCTACCTGAATTAGATCAGCTATTCGGTGTGCCGCAGCCAGAAAAATACCACCCCGAAATAGATACCGGTATTCATAGCTTAATGGTGCTGGGTCGGGCTGTTGAATTAACAAACGATAGAGCTGTACGTTTTGCTGCTTTGTTACACGATTTAGGCAAGGGCGTGACGGATCCAGCACTTTGGCCAAGACATATAGGGCATGAACAAAAGGGCAAGCCATTGGTCGAGCAGCTATGTGCTCGTTTGACGGTTCCCAAAGATTATCGCCAGCTCGCAGTATCGGTCGCTGAGCATCATGGGCGTTGCCATCAGGCGGGGGAGATGCGGCCAGATACCTTATTGAGATTACTAGAATCGCTGGATCTGTTTCGTCGGCCGGAGCGGCTGGAGCCTTTTTTGATCGCGTGTACTGCTGATTCGCAGGGGCGTCCCGGCTGGGAGTGTGTGGAATACCCTCAGGCAGAAGTAGTGCGCAGAGCTTATAGAGCCGCGATCATTCCGAATGCGAAAACGTTAATTGAAACGGGTATCAAAGGAGAGCAGGTGGGGGCGGAACTCAGGCACCTTCGTGTTGATGCAATTGCATCAGAATTTTTGCAGCTTGGCTGAGGTTAAAATTTTTAACCTGATGGCCGAGGGACAGCCATTAAGAATGACAGGCGCGATGAGATGCCGATTGCATGAACCGTGCGTACCCATAGGCTGCGTGCCGGATGTAACTAACAACAATCGGCAGGCCCATTTTATTAGGCCGCCGATTGCTAGAAGGTATTTCTAGCCAGGATTAAGGCTTAAGCAGGTGTTACGTTTTCTGCTTGAAGTCCTTTTTGTCCCTGGGTTACTTCCATTGTTACTTTTTGGCCTTCATAAAGGGTCTTACGACCGCTGCCATTGATGGCGCTATGATGAACAAAAACATCCTTGCCGCTTTCTTGTTCAATGAAGCCGAAACCTTTTTCGTCATTGAACCACTTAACGGTACCTTCGATTATATCTGACATATCTCTCTCACTCTTACACTTAAGTATTGCGCCAAAAAATTTGGCATTATGTTAATAGCAATCTTCAAAATTGAAGATTAACTCATTGTTTAGGGTAGTTAATCCGTTGACTGGATCAATCCTCGCGAAATGCATTGGATTTACGCACATCAAACTTTAGTCGCAAACGTTCAGAAATGGCCGAACGCCAGTCAATCGCCGAGGATTGTCCGGGAAGGTTACTTCTAGGGTCGTTATTGCCTGTAGGAAGGGCAAGCTGCTCGGTGAGCCCGAGTGCAAGATATCTCATTTCTAGTTTGGAGGGTGCGCTAGCTACTCTGTTTTTTATGGTGCTGGTACTACGCCTTTACTATACAATGCGTTTTTCAAAATGGCTAGGGATATTCCAAATTAAATTTCAAACATTGGCTGCGGGTTTTAGTTCGTCTATCGGCCAGCGCGGCTGCGCGCTGAATTGTAACCCCGAGGTTTCACCAGCCAGCAGGCGTTGACAGCCTGCGAAGGCAATCATTACGCCGTTATCGGTGCAATATTCGGGGCGAGGGAAATAGAGCCTGGCATTTTCATCTACGACCATTTCTTCAAGTTTTTTGCGTAGCGATCGGTTTGCACTAACCCCGCCTGCAATAATTAGTGATGAAATGCCGGTCTGTTGGATTGCGCGCCGGCATTTGATGGCGAGAGTATCCACGACCGCCTCTTCAAAAGCATAGGCAATGTCGGCCCGAGTCTGTCCGTCGAGATTATCTTTGTCGCGCTCCGAGGCGATGGTATTCAGCGTAAAGGTTTTAAGCCCACTAAAGCTGAAATCAAGACCTGGGCGATTGGTCATGGGGCGTGGAAACTTGAACCTGCCTGGGGTTCCCTTGCTAGCTAGTTTTGCTACCTGCGGCCCTCCCGGGTAGGATAATCCAAGCATTTTCGCCGCTTTGTCAAAGGCTTCACCTGCGGCGTCGTCAAGGGAGTCGCCGAGTAATCGGTATTTCCCGATCCCCTGTACATCGACTAACTGAGTGTGCCCTCCGGAAACCAGCAGAGCAATAAAGGGAAATTCTGGCGCAGGGTTTTCAAGCATTGGCGCGAGCAGATGACCTTCCATATGATGTATCCCCAGGGCGGGTACACCCCAGGCCATTGCTAATGAGCGCCCGATAGCGGCACCTACCATTAAGGCACCCATCAGGCCGGGCCCCTGGGTGTAAGCAATGGCATCAATAGGCTTTTTCGAATCGACTAGAACTTGCTTGATCAGAGGGATTGTTTTGCGGATATGATCGCGGGAAGCGAGTTCTGGAACCACCCCACCATATTCGATATGCAGATCGATTTGGCTATACAGTGCTTCGGATATCAGGCCTTCTTCGCTGTCATAAATGGCGACACCAGTTTCATCGCACGAGGTTTCGATTCCTAATACTCTCATAGTTCACTTTTGGTTTTTTTTTGGTCCGCAGATGTCTTGGTCTGAACGTGGATGTGGCCTGTGTCAGGCCTGGTAGATGCCGCCCAGTATACGGGGTCCAGCGGCCCCCGTAACCGCGGGCAAATTGCCGGCGAGGCCATCAAGGGTTTGTTTGGCAAGCCACGCGAATGCGGTAGCCTCTACCCATAGCGGTTCGAGGCCCGCATTTGAGCTGGTGCGCACATCAAAGCTCTTGAGGTGTATTTGCAGTCTATCTAATAACCGGGAGTTGAGCGCGCCACCACCACAAACCAGAACTTCACCGCTGGGGAACGATCGATTGATGTCAGTAGCGATGGATCGAGCGGTTAACTCCAGTAGCGTTGCCTGCACATCTACCGCTTTGATGTCAGGTTCTGACATCAGATGAGAGTTCAACCAATTGAGGTTGAATAGCTCTCGCCCTGTGCTTTTGGGTGCTACCCGCAGGAAGTAGTCATCGGATAGTAGTCGCTCTAACAGGCTTGTATTGATTTGGCCTGATTGGGCCCATTGTCCATCATGATCGTATGGTTTGTTTTTGTGCTGCCTGATCCAGCCATCCATTAAAGTATTACCTGGCCCTGTATCGAAACCGCTGCCAGGTTGTGAGTTGTCTGCTGGCAAGAGAGTGATATTAGCGATACCACCAATATTGAGCACGACCCGGTCAATCGAGTTGTCTGTAAAGATATCTTGATGAAAGGCGGGAACCAGCGGTGCGCCCTGACCACCGCTCGCGATATCTCTACGTCTAAAGTCCGCAATCGTGGTAATGCCCGTTAGTTCGGCGATTAAGTTGGGGTCTCCCAGCTGCAGGCTGTGAGCGCAGGCATGTTCCGGAAAGTGCCGGATGGTTTGGCCATGGCTGCCAATCGCGCGGATCTGGGCAGGATCAATGGTTAACTGTTCTAGCAGTTGATTTACTGCTGAGGCGCTTAGTTTCGCAAATTGATGGTCCAGTTCCGCCCAGCTCAGTAATTCTCCCGTTTGCTGCTTTTCTGTATAGCCACCTTCGCATAGCTGTAGCATTTTTTTTCGCATTTTATCGGGAAAAGGCAGGCTCACGGTGCCGAGTAAAACGACCTGTTTTGCGTCGGCTGGCGAATTGTTTTTTTGCGGTTCATCAAATTGCACCACAACACAGTCCAGAGCATCCATGCTGGTGCCCGACATCAGACCAACATATAGATTAGAACCCGGCGGCATAAATCTGCTTATACTGTTTATCAGGGGTTAAGTGCGATGCTGTTGCGGTAGCCAGCAAGTTGCGAGAGCATACTATTGCTGTGTTGTTTGAAGCGTGATTTTTCCGCCGCAGCAATTGGCAGCGCATGGGGTAATTTTACCTTTAGCGGGTCACGATGGTTGTTATGGACGCGAAATTCATAATGGAGGTGTGGTCCTGTTGCGAGACCGCTGCTGCCAACATAGCCAATAATTTGGCCCTGTTTGACTTTTTTTCCAGACCGGATGCCCTTGGCGAAATGTTTCAAATGGGCATAAAGGGTGGTGTATTTAACTCGATGCTTAATAACCACTGTATTGCCGTATCCACCTTTCTTGCCGGCTAAAATAATTTTTCCGTCACTGGTGGCTTTCACAGGTGTGCCGTAGGGGGCGGCATAATCTACACCGTGGTGGGCGCGGATTTTGTGTAATATCGGGTGCTTGCGGGCGAGGGTGAAACGAGAGCTGATACGGGTGAAATCAACAGGGTAACGAGTGAATGCTTTCTTTAAACTGGCTCCCTCGGGGTTATAGTAGCTGGAGCGGCCTTTGGTGTCGGTGTATAAAACAGCCATATGCTCGTTGCCTCGATTAACAAACCGCGCCGCAAGAACCCGCCCCTCACCGATTTTTTCTCCGTCAAGGTACTTTTCTTCATAGATCAGGCTGAACTGATCGCCGGCTCGTATATCCTGGATAAAATCGATTTCCCAGGCGAAAATTTCAGCAAGTTGCATCGTGATGTTGTCAGACAGTGCAGCTCGTTGGCTTGAGAGGTAGAGCGATTGCTCAATAACACTTTCACGGTAAGTAGTTTTGATTTCCGGCTCTTTAACCTGCTCCGAAAACAGGAACTGATCGTCCTGATATTGCCATAATTGCGTTACAAAAATATCTTTATGGTATTTAAGCTTAAGTAGCTTGTTGTCCTCTGAGCGAACCAATCCTAGTTGATCACCTGGTTTGATATATTTCAAGTCAGCGGCTTGCTTGCCCGAATTGGCAAATCTGTATAATTCAGTAGCGCTCAGCTGATTGCGAGAGAATATGCTTGAGAGGCTATCGCCTTTCCGGACGATAATCTCTTCCCAGCTTTCCGTATCAGTACTGGCAGGAAAAGTTTCTTCGGCGGAGTCGGACTGAGTTAGATTGGCATCCGGTTTCAGAGGCAACGAAAGAGGTAACGAAAAATTTTGTCGTTTGGCTGATAACTGCTGGGACGGTGACCATAGCGAGATTACAGCCAATGACATCACAACAGCAATCGCCAGCACCATGTGGCGCTTAGGGAAGTGTTTGGCTCGATGCAGTGATTGGATTCGCTTGATCATGTTTAAGCGCGTATTGAATTTCGCAAATATTCTAAGGCTGTAACTTTAAAGTATATCAAAGGATTTGAAAATCAAAAGCTTAAGTCAGAAGCAAGCGCATTTACTGAAAGTAACAGTGAGTTTGTTTGTTGGAGAGTAAGGTTGTTCGAGTGATTCTTTGAATTGAAGCCTCCTGTTATCTAGTCGTGTGTACGAGTTACCTGACGGTTTTGCGGGTTCAGCCTTTGCGGGTCCTTATATGGCGTGGAACAGAGCTGTTTGAAGAGCCAGTGCTATCCTAATATGATGCACGGCTACAACTAGCAAACGGTTTAGATATGAAGAAACAAGACGTAGCAAAAAAAATTGCGCTTGAAGCAGAGTTTTCCGCTGAGCTAGGCAGCGAAGTACTTAATCATATAATCGATGAAATTACCCTTGCGCTGAGTCGTGATAATAGCGTCTCACTACCTAATTTCGGGTCGTTTCAGGTGAGTGAACGTAAAGCAAGAACTGGTAGGAATCCAAAAACCGGCGAACCCCTGCAGATTGCAGCGTCTCGATCAGTTCGCTTCAAGGCAGGCAAAGCGCTCAAAGAAGCGGCAATGGGAGCGAGTTCATGAATTTAACCGTTAGGATTTTATGGGGGATGGGCGCAGGCCTGGCGCTAGGTGCATTGATTAAATGGATGGGGCAATCCCAGCTATTGGCGCCAGTATTTATGCAGGTAATCGATACCTATTTCGTGGAAGGCATATTTTTGCTGGTGGGTAAGATATTTGTTGCATCCCTGAAATTGCTGGTGGTGCCGTTGGTGTTCGTATCGCTAGTCTGCGGTGCTGGAGCTCTTGGCGATAACTCCAAACTTGGCCGAATCGGCCTGAAAACCGTTGGGCTTTACCTGGTTACAACAGCAATAGCGATTGTGGTTGCGTTATTTGTGGCAAACCTGGTCGACCCTGGTATGGGTGTTAATATGGCTGCGGGTACCACCTTTGTTGCCAAGGAGTCCCCGCCCTTTATTAACGTACTGATTAATATATTCCCGTCAAATCCCGTAAAGGCGATGGCTGAAGGCAATATGCTGCAGGTTATCGTGTTCGCCATATTGTTGGGTATAGCCGTAGCGCGTAGTGGCGAGCCCGGTGCCAGAGTTATTCAGTTCTTTACAGACCTGAATGAAGTAATCATGAAATTGGTCACTATGCTGATGGCGCTCGCGCCGTACGGTGTTTTTTGTTTGATGGCTCAGTTATTTGCCCACCAGGGCATTGGCGTAATCGGAGATCTCGCCTGGTACTTCTTCACCGTAATTGTGGTTCTGCTTCTGCACGGTTTGGGTACCTATGCAATTCTTCTAAAAATCATTGGTCGTCTTAATCCACAACATTTTTATAGGAAAATGCGGGCAACCATGCTGTTTGCGTTTAGTACCGCCTCCAGCAATGCAACAATGCCGGTAACGTTGCGGACCGTTGAATATCGGTTGGGGGTGAAAAACTCGATCGCTTCCTTCACCGTTCCCCTTGGCGCGACCATCAATATGGATGGCACCGCTATTATGCAAGGTGTCGCAACGGTTTTTATTGCGCAGGCATATAACATTGATATCGGCCTCACTGGTTATTTGATGGTGATTATTACCGCTACACTGGCCTCAATCGGCACCGCCGGTGTGCCCGGTGTAGGTCTGATAACCCTGGCTATGGTTCTACAACAAGTGGGTCTGCCGGTTGAGGGCATCGCGCTCATTATTGGTGTTGATCGATTGCTGGACATGGTGCGTACCGCAGTAAATGTAACCGGCGATGCGACGGTTTCCTGCCTGGTGGCGGCCAGCGAAGGCCAACTCGAGCAGGAAACCTTTGATGATCCCGAAGCTGGAGAAGTAATTCCAGAACATAGTTAGGTAAGCGTTGAGCATATTCATTCCGCTGGATTGGTTGGTATCGTCCATAATCACTTTGCAACGATCTATCGGAACAGGTAGAATACGCCGCCCCGATCCAGCGTTATGGATCAATTGCACTCCCGCATGGATACTAAAATCCTCAGGGAACGAATTTTCAGACAAACAGGCTGTTAGGAAACACTGATGCCCGAAGTTAAAATTAGAGAGAATGAACAGTTCGACTTTGCACTACGTCGCTTCAAGCGTGCCTGCGAAAAAGCTGGTGTACTTGCTGAAGTAAGACGTCGTGAATTCTACGAAAAACCTACTTCAGTGCGTAAGCGTAAAGCGGCTGCTGCCGTTAAGCGTAACGCTAAAAAAGTTTCTCGCGAAAGCAGAAGAACCAAACGCCTCTACTAGAGCGTTTGGTGCGGCGCAGTTCCTGAGCTGCGCCATACAGTTTAAGCAGTAATTTATTTGCCCTTTTCGAAGGGCTTTTTTGTTGTTAAAAATCTAACAGAGCAAAGAAGGTTACGATATGGCTTCAGCGATTAAAGAGCAGCTTACCGAGTCGATGAAAGATGCGATGCGCGCCAAAGACAAGCCACGCCTCGGTGTCATTCGATTAGCCCTTGCGGAACTGAAGCGTGTCGAAGTCGACGAGCGAATAGAGCTTGAAGATGACCGGGTGCTGGCCATTCTCGATAAAATGCTCAAACAGCGAAAAGACTCCGTCACCCAATTTACCGACGCAGGTAGAACCGATCTGGCGGATCAGGAATCTTACGAGATCACAGTGCTCAAAGATTTCATGCCAGACTCACTGAGCGAAGCAGAGATCGTTACATTGATTGATCAGGCAATCCAGCAAACCGGTGCCGCATCAATGAAAGAGATGGGCAAAGTGATGGGTATTCTGAAGCCACAAATGCAAGGCCGTGCCGATATGGCAGAGGTCAGCAAAGTGATCAAATCCCGTTTGAGTTAGAAACCATATCATTGGGTCGCGCTGCTTTCCGCAGCGCACTACCCATATTCGATATCAGCTGTCGATCCACAGCAAACATCGTAAAGACCTCCCAGGTTTTCCTGTATATTATCTAAATGTCAGGTTTGATCCCCCAAAGTTTTATCGAAGATCTGCTCACCCGAGTCGATATTATCGAAATCATCGATAGCCGCACGCCAATAAAACGTGCCGGAAAAAACTACAGCGGTCTCTGCCCCTTTCATAACGAAAAAACCCCCTCCTTTTCAGTCTCGCCGGATAAACAGGTATACCACTGCTTTGGCTGCGGCGCGGGCGGCAATGCCATTAGCTTTTTAATGGATTATGAGAGTCTTGAATTCACAGAAGTAATCGAGCAACTCGCATCCCAGGCTGGGTTAGTTGTGCCCCGTGAAGGCCAGCGGGATGATCAAAAAACCAAACAACGCGCTACCATCTATGAACTCCTGCAAAAGGTAGATGACTACTACCAGGAGCAACTGCGAAATCACAACGAGGCCGAAGCAGCCAAGCAGTATTTAAAAGATCGTGGATTATCAGGCAAACTCGCCAAACAATATGGTTTGGGTTTTGCACCCCCGGGCTGGCAAAACCTGCTTCATCGTTTTCCCGATGAAGAGCAGCGCAAAATGTTACAACAGTGCGGCCTATTGGTAGATAAAGAAGATGGCGGTCGATACGACCGTTTTCGCCACCGCATCACCTTTCCAATTCGTGACCAGCGCGGCCGGGTAATCGCCTTTGGAGGGCGAGTGATGGGTGATGACAAGCCCAAATATATCAACTCACCAGAGTCACCTGTTTTCCATAAAAGCCAGGAACTTTACGGATTATACGAAGCACGTAAAGCCAACCGAGACCTCAAACGTATCATCGTGGTTGAAGGTTATATGGACGTTATTATGCTCGCCCAGCATGGTTTTACCGAAGCGGTCGCCACCCTTGGCACCGCCATCAATACTGCGCACCTAGAACGAGTATTCCGTAACTGCTCCGAAGTCATATTCTGCTTTGATGGCGACAGGGCAGGTAAAGCCGCGGCCTGGCGAGCACTGGAAGCCGTAACCCCAGTGATGACCGATGGCCGGCGGGCACGTTTCTTGATGTTGCCCGAAGGCGAAGACCCGGACAGCCTGGTGCAAAAAGATGGGCCAGACCGTTTTGCTCAAAGGCTCGAGCAAGCACAACCCTTATCGGACTATCTGTTCCAACAACTAACCCAAAATATCGATATGAACGGTCTGGATGGCCGCGCCCAACTGGCCGCTGAAGCACGGCCCCTGATTCAGCGTTTCCCGCGGGGCGTATTCTATCAATTGATGGTGGATAAACTGGCGGAAAGCACCGGGATGAACAAACAGGATATGGCCGCATATCTGAACACCGGTAAAAAGAATGACGCCGGGCGACAACTGCAGCAGCAGTCACCCCAACGTGGTTCCGCCTCTCGACCAGCCAATGCAAAGCCCATAAGTGCCGCGCCCGTCAACAAAGGCTTCCGCCAGCACCAGCTTCCCTCGTTAGATTCCGCAACCATGCTATTACTGCACAGTCCATCGCTGGCAAAGGTAGCACCGGATTTAAGTGATATGGATCTGGACAACAACCCCGAACTAGCCCTATTGATTGAACTGATCGCTCGTTTCAAGCAAGAACCCCAGCTGAATATTGGAGTCCTGATGAGCCATTGGCAGGGCACCCCAAAAGGCGCGCGGGTAGTACAGTTAGCCAGCCGCCAAACCCTGCTGGAAGAGGAACAGTTTGAACCAGAGTTTCTTGGGGCTATTCAAAGGTTACGAGAAAACGAAGGGGAATCACGCTTTAAAGCACTATCACAACGACCGCTCAAATCACTTTCTCCCGAGGAAAAGGTCGAGCTCCGCGAATGGTTGGCACGTCGCTCTTGAGCTAGCCCTTCAGGTTACAGCAGGAAATCAGATATTAGATTTAACTCAGCCTGTTAGAAATATGTGTTCACAGCAAATTCAAACTGCTCTATAAATATTTTCTTAAATGCCGAAATATTGTTTTGCTCATAGAAAAGCAGCATCGCTTTTTTATAATCAATGGAGCTGACAGTGCGAAATGAAATAGGGCAGTGTTGGTGATCAATAAGCACCGTATTGCTAATAATTCTGGCGGTGCGTTTATTGCCATCATCAAAGGCTTGAATATAGGAAAGCAACACCAATACCAGCAGCGCCTTCTCAAAAACATTGCTTTTTAAGTTCACCAGCTCGCAAACTAGTTGAAGGGCTTCACGAATCTGAAACTCATTATCCAGCGGCGCATAGTTGGTGCCAGTAATACCCACCTTGCGGCGGCGAATGTTCTGCTCCACCCCCAGCTCCGTCATCAACAAACTGTGAACATACTCAATACCTGCCACTTGTAGCGGGCGGGACAATCCTTCATGAGAAAAGATAAAGTCGAGCGTCGCCTTATGATTAAGCAGCATGGTCGCATCGTCTCGAGGTTTGCCTTCTGCTGTTTGTTGCTCCTTTAATAAACGCTCTGTTTCTAACAAAGAATAGGTATTCCCCTCAATTTGTGACGATTTCCAGCTCAAATCAATGGCTAAGCGTTCCAGTTCTTTCCTATACGCGGCTTCACTCAATTGCGCGATATTATTGCGGTAGCGGTTTTGTAATGTATCTAAATGCGCCATTTCGGTTTGTGTGAACAGATCCGTTTGCGGCAAACGGTCTCGTAGCAGCGTCCAGTTGAAACTCGACCTAACGACTCGTTCATCAATCTCTTTGAGAAAATAATCTTCAATATCAATGGGGTAAAACAATTCAAAGCCAGAATCCACTATGTAGCGTGTGGCTCTGCCTTTCCCGGTGGTCTGCAGCAAGCCTTCGGAAACCAGCTGTGCTAGTAGCCGTTTTACCGTTGCATAGCCAACATCTAAACCTGCCTCTTCATATAAGGCCTTGGATGATAATGATGGGTTGGCGTGGATATATTCAGCCAGTTTTGCAGCATTAGCCGATAGCTTCACTGTTGCTGTTCCTTTTTTACACTCAACTGCCGTTTCTAGATTTAAGCTCACGCTAAAATAAATATAGCTCAAACCTTAGCATAAATGAGCTTTAAAACCCTACCCAATGAGCTTAAAACCACTTGTCGCCCCAAAGGGCGCACGGGTAGTGCAGCTAGCCAGCCGTCAAACCCTGCTGGAAGAGGAGCAGTTTGAGCCAGAGTTTCTCGGCGCTATTCAAAGACCGCGGGAAAATGAAGGAGAATCACGTTTTAAAGCCCTATCACAATGGCCGCTCAAATCACTTTCTCCCGAGGAAAAAGTCGAACTCCGTGAGTGGTTGGCACGTCGCACTTGAGTTAGCCTTTCAGGTTATGGCAGGAAATTAGGTATTAGATTTAACTCAGTTTGTTAGATATTGGTGCCCGTTAAAGCGGGGGGAAATCACAAGTCTTTAGCAGCGCTTTGTTATACATATTCAAGTTCCGCACTCAAGTCTGATATTTTTGAGTACCTTTCATCGATTTCCTTTGGCGTGAGGTATAAATTTTCGTGTCTAGATTTAGATCTTTGATACTGCCCAAAAAACACTGGCTTCCCTAGTTTGCTCTTATCAAAGCTTACTTCGACCATTTGAACCTCATTGCAGTATGGCTCACGCCTTACTATCTCCGCCATTTTATGTAGGTATGGAGAAAACTCAGACCACTTCTCATTTAAGGCGTCTGGATCAACTGCGTATTCGGCTATAGGTGCAATTGAATACATGTATTTCTTATCTGTTGGGTATAAGTCTTCGAGCGGTTCAGTAGTGAATTTGTAAGAATTATCTTTAAGGCTGATATGATAATATTTGATGTCTCTACCACACAGCCTTTTCATTACTTCCTGTCTTTTTTCGTTTGGCATTCTTAGGCCAAAGTAAATAGATTTTACAGCTCTGTAGTCATAATTTTGTAAACCAGATTCAGACGTAATTACTCTTGTTTCTTTTTCATAATCCCATTTTGTAGATTTGACGCCAATTAACTTCTGAATGAAGCCAACCTTGTCTTCAATTGCAAGCATATCATTGATATTTAGCTTTGGCGGATGATCGCTATATGTTACGTTGAAATTGAAGTAGTCATTACGCCCAAAATAAACCAAAGTATCTAAATCATACTCGATACAGAAGCCCTTATGGCTATTTGCATAGTGTGCCCATAGCAACTCGTTAGTACAATTTTTGCTGAGAGAGTAAACACCTGCCGAGTCTTTCTTCTCAATAAGATCATTAAGAGATTGCTTTACGGAATCTACAGAACTGCTTATCCCTTTAATTCCCTTTCCTAATACCCCCGCCGTCAAATCAATTTGACTAAGAAGAACTTCTGACGAGACCAACCCTTCACACGGGTCGTTTAATGCATCCCTAGTAGGAGCCCAGAAAGTATCTTTTTCAAGAGACTCTAGATCTCTAATAAAGATACTTTCATTTCCGCCCCTATATTTAAAAACTCTCACGAACTCGGTTATCCTCTGCATGTGTAACAGCGTTATCTAAGCGGAGCCCATCCTCCACGTATTACATGTATTGTGATATTAACATGGATGATTCTAGGTAATGCGCATTCCATCCTCATAAAATGAAAATGAGGTCGGATCTTTCCGCGCCTTAATGCCTATGCGAGCGAACGGGAAAAAATACACGAGCTTTGTTGGTAAGGGTATTTACTGCTGTGTTTAATGGGCGCACAAATGTATAAATGGTGCTATCAGGCACGGTTGTAGATGACGGGCATTTTGCCTTTCCATTGATTCCACAAAAAATCTTCACAAACCAGGCGTGACATAAAATTGGCTACATTAATTCGGCTTGTGGCGGCCGCATTAAATATTGCATTTTGAGCTGGCGAAATACATAGATTATATTCAGAAACGCTATCGTCATCGGTAAGGGCGTCAGGGCGAACCGCTGCCCACTCAATCTGTTTGTGATTTTGCCCTATGTTTAGACGCAAAAAGTTAGCTGCTTTTTCGTTGTCAGCGTGCGGAGGTAGCAACCATCTCAAGATAGAGATAACAACTCGTTGCGAGAGGGGTGGCTTTTCAGGTATGTCATGGTTGCAGTTACCCGTGGTATTCATAAGTATTACTTTTATTTTTTGATCACTATCAATACGCTCAACCGCCCGACATATTTTTTTTATGGTATCGGTCACCAGTAACCTGGGTTCTCCAAACATCCCCTTTAGCGTTAAGTTGTGGCCCAGGCAAGAGATTACGCCGGTACAATCCTGTAGATAATTGGCCAGATCCTGTTCTTGTAAATCTGTAATGTCTGCTCGAACCAGATGTAGCTTTGTATGACTGGAGATTTCCTCGGGCAGGCTACTGGTTGAACGTAAGATCGCAACCACATTAACGTTTTGTTCGAGTAGTTGAGCTACTACGAGTTTTCCTGTTGCTCCGCTGGAGCCAAGTACCAAAATTTTTTTCATGGTTTCATCCTTGTTGTGGCGCTGAGGTATATTAGCTGTAACTGCCGATACCATTTTTGCTGGTTTCTATATCTAACTATACGTTACTGGCTTTCACCTAAGCCAGACGCTGTTTTTGATGGCTGGTTATACTGCTGTAAAGCCCATTCGATATGTTCACGAACCAGTTCGGAATCGCAATTCTGTCGGCCTTTTAAGGCGTCAATAGCCTGTTGTTTATCTTGTTCGCTGGCATTACTCGCGAGCAAATTGCCAAGTGCTACGGCGATATTTCTTAGCCAGCTTTGGTATCCGGCTCGTCGTATCGGAGAGCCTTCGGTATTTTTTAAAAACTGCTGTTTATTCCATTCAAACAGTTGGATTAATTTAATATTGTCGAGCTGGTGGCGTGGTGAAAAATCGGTTTCTGATGTGGTTTTTGCGAACCGGTTCCATGGGCAAATCAGTTGGCAATCATCGCAACCAAATATTCGGTTACCCATTTTTGAACGTAGTTCAACGGGAATAGGGGCTTTGCTTTCAATGGTTAAGTAGGAGATACAGCGTCGAGCATCTAGTTGATAGGGGTTGGTGAATGCATCGGTGGGGCAAATATCAAGGCAGGCGGTGCAGCTGCCGCAGTGGTTTTTTTGCTCTGGCGGGTCAATGGGTAGTGGTAGGTCGGTAAACAGTTCTGCGATAAAAAACCATGACCCCGCAGTGCGGTTAAGCAGCATGGTGTTTTTACCGATCCAGCCTAATCCCGATTGATTGGCGTAGGCTCTTTCAAGCACCGGAGCGCTGTCTACAAATACGCGGTATTGGTGCTCTGTTTGCAATGCGGATGCCGCCGCAGTGATTTGATCCGCCAGTTTTTGCAAGCGTTTGCGGATCAGTTTGTGGTAATCACGGCCTAGCGCGTAGCGGCTTAAATAGGCTTTGTCGGGCTCTTTTAATAGTTTGACGGGTTGGGTGTCACCCACCAGATAGTCCATTCGCAATGAGATAATACGGGTTGCGCCGGGCACTAACGTTTGTGGTTCGGCCCGCAGATCCCGGCGTGTTGCCATATATTCCATATCGCCGTGAAAGCCATCGTCCAGCCATCGGTCGAGATGCTGAATGTGTTGCTGATCCAGATCGAGCGCACTGATGCCGGCTTGCTGAAACCCCAGTTGTGCTGCCCAATCTCGAATTTGTTGGGCGAGCTGATCCATGTCAGATTTGGAGGTGGTCATAGCGTATAATCAGAAGATTGCTATCGGTTTTTAAAGTCAGGTTTAAGCGTGGGAAAAGTGGATCGAGATCATGTCACACTCAATTGAAAATTGCAGTTATCTGTATTGCTCTGAACAGGTGCGCGAGCTTGAGCGCGGCTATCTCGATAAGACAGGTATCGCCAGTTTTGCTTTGATGCGCAGGGCGGGTCAGGCTGCATTTAAAATACTGCGTCAGCATTGGCCCGATGCAAATCGTATCCGGATCTATTGTGGCCCCGGTAACAATGGCGGCGATGGCTATATAGTAGCGGTTGAGGCAAAGAAGGCAGGCATGCAGGTGGAACTGGTGTCTACTGTTGATACCGCGCAATTAAAGGGTGATGCGGAAGCTGCCTGCCAGTTGGCGAAGGAATGGGGGCTGAAGATCATTGATCTGTCTGAATCCCAGGAAAAAAAACAGGACAAAAATAACCCGGCTCCCGATCTTATCGTCGATGCGCTATTGGGGATTGGTCTGGGGGGTGATGTGCGCGGCACGGTTGCGGATGCAATTGCTGAGATCAATCAGACGAATTGCCCAGTATTGGCTATCGATATCCCCTCCGGTGTTTGCAGTGATACTGGCTGGATATTGGGTGATGCGGTTCGGGCCGATGCAACGGTCACTTTTGTCGGCGTAAAACAGGGTTTGCTGAGTGGCCGTGGCCCTGGTTGTGTGGGTGAGCTGTATTTTGAGTCTATCGGTATTTCAGTTGATGAGTTGCCATCGATACCTGGCCTGACTGAACATCTGGCTAAAGCGGATTTAATAAAGGCATTACCCCCTCGATCACGGGATGCCCACAAGGGCGATTTTGGTCATCTGCTGATGGTTGGTGGTAACTACGGAATGGCGGGGGCGATTACCCTGTCTACCGAGGCCGCATTACGCAGTGGTTGTGGGTTGCTGAGTATCGCCACCCAGCCTGAGCATCTGCCTGGACTTCAGGCTAGATTACCCGAAGCGATGGCCCACGGAGTAACGGCTGTGGCTGAGCTTGAGGCGATGCTGGAAAAAGCCACCTGCGCAGCGATTGGCCCCGGTCTTGGCGCTACCCAGTGGTCTGAGCATATGCTGAAACGGACACTAAGCAGTGATCTTGATTTGGTGCTGGATGCGGATGCACTGAACCTATTGTCCAGCGGCGTGGTCGAAACAGCGGATTTACAGACACGGTTACAGACTCAAAAAAAACAATGGATATTAACGCCCCATCCCGGTGAAGCAGCTCGTTTATTATCGGCTAGCGTTCAACAGGTTGAAGCGGATCGCTGGGCCGCAGTGAAGGCTCTTCAGAAAAAATACTCGGCAGTCGTCGTGCTCAAAGGAGCGGGCAGTTTGATCTGCCATTGGGATGCTGAGCGAGAAGAACAGCGGGTAGCACTTTGCTCCGCCGGTAACCCCGGAATGGCCAGCGGCGGCATGGGTGATGTGCTAACTGGCGTGATTGCAGGTTTGTTGGCCCAGGGTTTGGAGGCGCACGAAGCGGCGCGAATGGGTGTGTTGGTTCATGCACTAAGTGCAGATCAAGCAGCAATAGACGGAGAAAGAGGAATGGTGGCAACGGATTTAATGCCATTTATACGACAGCAGGTAAATTCCTGAATCTCCACCGAACATTATTAAAACGAAACCAAAACGAATTATTTGAAAGCAAGCGCATGGAAATTTACTTAAAAGACTCTCAGGCTACTGCAGAAGCCGGCCTCGCATTAGGTAAAGCGATCGCAAATCAGCGCCTGGTGGTTTATTTGCGGGGTGATCTTGGTGCAGGGAAGACCTCACTATGTCAGGCTATTATTAAGGCCTATGGTTATCACGATAGAGTCAAAAGCCCGACCTACACATTGCTTGAACCCTACGAGTTGCCAAACGCGCTGATCTACCATTTTGATCTTTATCGGCTGGCGGACCCGGAGGAGCTGGAATTTATCGGTATTCGTGACCTTGATTCGGATCATGCGCTATTTTTAGTGGAGTGGCCTGATAAAGGTTTGGGTTTTCTTCCCGAGCCTGATCTGGAGCTCAATATGACGGTACAAAGCCCCGGTAGAATGTTGTATATTCAGGGGATTAGCCGTTGTGGAGAGGCTGTTGTTGAGTCACTTCAAACGGATATTTAGCCGACTGTTTTGCAGCGGTGTTAAGCCTGTAAAGAAAGGAGCTGTTATGCAAAAAAGAATATTTTCTTTGCTCTTTTTAGGGCTGGCCAGTTTGATGGTCGGTTCAGCATTTGCGGCCGAATTAAATGGTGTACGTTTGTGGCGTGCGCCCGACCATACCCGAATAGTACTCGACCTTTCTGAAATCAATAACTACAAAATTTTTCCGCTTGCCAACCCTCATCGTGTCGTGGTCGACATTGATAACACTCGATTGAAAACCGATGTCAGCAAGTTAGAGCTTTCCAAAACACCGATTCGTAATATACGTAGTTCTGCGGATAAGAATGGACGAATGAGATTGGTGTTTGATCTGGCACAACTGGTAAAACCCAATAGCTTCACATTAAAAAAAGATGCAGGCCACGGCAACCGGCTGGTCATTGATTTACATGATTTGCAAAAACGCAAAAACACGATTAAAACCGCAAGTAAAGTTCAGAGTCAGCGTCGGGATGTAGTGGTGGTTATTGATGCTGGCCATGGAGGAGAAGATCCCGGCGCGGTTGGCGACCGCAATCTGTTGGAGAAACATGTTGTGCTCGATATCTCCAAACGTTTACAACGATTGCTAAAAAAAGAAACCGGGTTTCGGGCTGAGTTGACCCGCACCGGTGACTATTCTATCCAGCTGCGCAAACGAAGTGAGATGGCACGGGATAAGGGCGCTGACCTGCTGGTTTCTATTCACGCGGACTCCTTTAAAAACCGTACAGCTCATGGCGCATCTGTATTTACCCTTTCATCCAATGGCGCCTCAAGCGAGTCGGCCCGTTGGTTGGCAAGTCGTGAAAACAATGCCGACCTAGTGGGCGGTGTCGAGCTGATTGATAAGGGCTGGATGCTAAAAAAAACCCTGATCGATTTGACCATGAATGCCTCTCTTGATGTTAGTCAAAATGCAGCGAGTCAGGTTTTAGACTCGATAGGCACGATGGCTGACTTACATAAAAATGAGGTGGAGCAAGCAGGTTTTTTGGTTTTGAAATCTCCGGATATTCCTTCAATATTGGTTGAGACCGGTTTTATTTCAAACCGAAAAGAGGCAGGGAAATTAAGCAAGCCTGCTTATCGGCAAAAAATGGCACAAAAAATTTTTCTGGGAATCAAGAACTATTTCCAGCAGTCTCCACCGGATGGAACTTACCTTGCCTGGCGCAAAAGAACGGCACCAGTTATTGCTGAACATGTGATAAAGCGAGGCGATACACTTTCAGAGATCGCCATCCGTTATCGAGTTAGCATTGCGCTGCTAAAGAAATTTAATCGTATCAATGGCAACAACATCCACGTTGGCCAACGGTTGCGAATTCCATTGTCATAAATTATTCGATGGTTTGTTGGTTTAAATCCGTTTTAAAAACGGATTCGTTTGGACGGCTCAGTCATTGGCATGCTGTTTTCAATTTCCTTGCTAGATACTGATACTACACGTTATAAATTCCCTATGAATGAACCATCTATTTCTCATCGTATTAAACCGATGTCTGCCACATTGGCGAACCAGATTGCAGCGGGTGAGGTGGTCGAACGTCCCGCATCGGTCGTTAAAGAATTGGTTGAAAACAGCCTTGATGCGGGAGCTACCCATATCGATATCGAAATTGAGAAAGGTGGCGCTAAGCGGATTTTGGTCAGTGACAATGGTGGCGGAATAGAAAAACAGGATCTGCTGCTTGCGGTAAGTCGTCATGCGTCCAGCAAAGTGATTGAGTTGCAGGACCTTGAAGGGATATCCAGCCTTGGGTTTCGTGGGGAGGCTTTGGCCAGTATTCAATCTGTTTCACATCTGAAACTGGAATCAAAAGCGGCGGATGCGGAGCTGGCCTGGAGTCTCGACTGCAGCATGTTGTATTCGGCCCTTGAGCAAGCAGTGGAGAGCGGTCAGAGTCCGCAACTGTTGCCCGCTACACTGCCCGCAGGAACCCGTATTGAAATCATCGATCTGTTTTTTAATACACCCGCGAGACGACGATTTTTACGCACAGAACGAACTGAGTTCAAACGCGTTGAAGAGGTATTTAAACGGTTGGCGCTGGCGGGTTTTAATAGTGCATTTTCATTGAAGCATAATAGACGGCAGCTCTATCAACTACCGGCTGCATCCTCACCGGAGGATCGTGAACGACGTATCGGCGCAGTTTGCGGAAAACCCTTTGTAGAAAACGCGATCTATTTTGATCGCGAAGTAAACGGCATGCGATTGTGGGGCTGGATTGCACGACCAACCTTTTCACGCAGTCAGGCCGATATGCAATATTTTTTCGTCAATGGTCGGGTGATTCGTGACAAATTAGTAAGCCACGCGCTGCGTCGAGCTTATCAGGATGTGTTGTATCACGGCCGTCATCCAGCTTACGTGTTGTATCTTGAGCTGAACCCGACATTAGTAGATGTGAATGTCCACCCTACTAAACATGAGGTGCGGTTTCATGACAGCCGTTCAGTTCACAACTTTGTATATCACTGTGTGCATCAGGCCATTGCGGAGGATAGCCCCGCTGGATCAGTCAACCAGCTTGAAGGCAGCATTGCGGCGCACAATTTTGGCAGCCGAGTGGCCCGTGATACGGCAAATTTAAACGGTACGGCCCCAATGCAAGGCTATATGCCATTGGCTCAACCTCAATCCCTGTATCAATCCCAGTCTGGTGATCTTAGCGCAGGTGTTGGGGAGCATGTCCGAATCTATCAAAGCTTATCAACACCCGCTGCGCCGGTAGCTTCGGAGGATTTGCCACCCCTTGGTTATGCAATTGCTCAACTAAAAGCGATCTATGTACTGGCAGAAAACGCTGAAGGCATGGTACTGGTTGATATGCATGCAGCCCACGAGCGTATTGTTTACGAACAGATCAAAAATGCCCGCCAGCAAAATCAGCTTCAGTTACAGCGTTTATTGATTCCGTTATCAATTGAAGTGAGCCAGCAGCAGGCTGATTTTGTTGAGTCCAATCGACAGCTTTTTGAAGAGCTGGGGGTATGGTTGGTGCGGACTGATGCGGAACGCATTCAATTACGCCAGGTACCGGCATTGCTGGCCGAGGGGGATCACCAACAATTGGTGGAAGATATGTTGGCGGATCTGATGGCTCAGGGCAGCAGCGACAGAGTCACAGAACAGGTGAATGACGTCATCTCAACCATGGCATGTCATGGTTCTGTACGAGCTAGTCGTGTGCTTAGCCTGCCGGAAATGAACCAGCTACTGCGCGATATTGAAGTCACTGAGCGCAGTGGCCAATGCAATCACGGCCGGCCAACCTGGATTCAGATTACACTGGATAATTTAGATAAACTGTTTATGCGAGGGCAGTAAAAATAGTTGATGCGAACTCTCATAAAGAAAAAATAGAGGAAGTTAAGGTAGAGGCGTAATATTGGAAGCATGAATTGTAAAAATTAACCGTTAGCTAAAGGCGACGAGCAATGAAAAACAATCCATTAATCAAGTCCGTGATGACACCCTTTCCCCACTCGATCGATATTGATGCATCAATCATCGATGCGCGTAAGTTTATGATGAGCCATCATATTCGTCACTTACCGGTTACCGACAATACCGAGCTGGTGGGGATACTAACCGACCGTGATATCAAACTGATACTGGGGCCAGATTTTGACTATCCATCACAACAGGAGCTCAGTGTTCGGGATGTCTATATCGACACGCCCTATATTGTCAGCCTAGATGAGCCCTTAACCAATGTGCTGGCCCATATGGTAGAAAAACATATTGGTTCGGCGCTGGTGACACGCAAAGGTAAATTGGCGGGGGTTTTTACCTCGACCGATGTATGCCGCAGCTTTTACCAATTTCTCACCGAAAAACTCTCCTCAAACGATGGCAACGACGCGGCCTGACCATCGGTTTTTGCCGCTTAGTTTCAAAGTGATACCGTGAATCTATGGTGCGCTTGCTGTAGAATCGCCGGTTTTACTCAGTATTGATAAAACGTGATCGATAAATCTGCCAAATTTCAGGAAATTCCTGAAACCCGCCCTGATACACTGCTGCTTGATTCTGTTCAGGAACCAGCGGATATGCGTGGATTTTCTGAAGTTGAACTGCAGGTTTTAGTGGATGAGCTAAGAGAGTTTATGCTTTACAGCGTAGGCCAGACCGGTGGTCACTTCGCCTCTGGGCTGGGTGTGGTTGAGCTTACCGCTGCGCTCCATTACGTGTTTGATACGCCTGAAGACCGGTTAATCTGGGATGTTGGCCATCAGGCCTACCCGCATAAAATTTTGACTGGAAGGCGTGAACAGATGGAATCGATCCGCCTGCGTGGAGGCCTGTCCGGTTTTCCAAAACGTTCTGAAAGCCCCTACGATACGTTTGGTGTTGGTCATTCGAGTACTTCGATCAGCGCAGCCTTAGGTATGGCGCTAGCGGCTCGTCAGCAGCATAGTGATCGTCGTGCAGTGGCGGTAATTGGTGATGGTGCCATGACCGCGGGTATGGCCTTTGAAGCCCTGAACCACGCCGGTCACAATGATGCCAATTTGCTGGTGGTCCTGAACGATAATGATATGTCGATCTCGAAAAACGTCGGCGGTTTGTCACAATACCTCGCGCGAATTTGGGCAGGAAAACCCTACACCCTGATGCGCGAAGGCAGCAAAAAAGTGCTCAGTCAGCTGCCCCACGCATTGGAGTTGGCACGCCGTACCGAGGAGCACGTTAAAGGTATGGTTGCTCCGGGCACCATGTTTGAAGAGCTTGGATTCAACTATATTGGCCCTATCGATGGCCATGATCTGCGCACGTTGGTTGCGGTTCTAAAGGATATTCGGTCCCTCAAGGGGCCTCAGCTTCTGCATGTGATCACCCAGAAGGGCAAGGGTTTTGAGCCTGCCGAAAAGGATCCGATTAAGTATCATGCGATAACAGCTAAACCAAATAGTGCGACACCTAAGGTAGCGTCGGCTGACGCGCCCAAAGTGAAGTATTCTGCAGTGTTTGGTCGTTGGTTATGCGATACCGCGGAACAGGATGAGCGACTTGAAGGAATTACCCCGGCGATGTGCGAAGGTTCTGACATGGTTGAGTTTTCTCAGCGCTTTCCGGACCGATATCACGATGTAGGTATTGCTGAGCAGCATTCGGTAACGCTTGCAGCAGGCATGGCCTGTGAGGGAGCGAAACCGGTAGTGGCGATCTATTCAACTTTTTTACAGCGTGCTTACGGGCAGTTGATTCACGATGTGGCGATTCAAAATCTAGATCTGCTATTCGCTCTTGATCGTGCTGGACTAGTAGGAGAAGACGGTCCAACCCACGCTGGGGTTTTTGATCATAGTTATTTGCGGCTAGTTCCAAACCTGGTGGTGATGGCACCCTCCGACGAGAATGAACTCTACCGAATGTTATCGACCGGCTATCAATATAAAGGCCCGGCTTTGGTACGGTACCCTCGTGGCACTGGCCCCGGTGCCGAAATTGATCCCTCTTCTGATCTGCTGGAGCTGGGCAAAGGTCGACAGATACGAGGCGGTGAAAAGATCGCGATCCTGGCCTTCGGTTCGATGTTAGCGCCTGCATCTGTTGCGGCTGCAGAGTTGAACGCAACCCTGGTGGATATGCGATTTGTTAAGCCGTTAGATCGTGAGCTTGTGTTAAACCTTTGCAAATCCCATGAGTTGTTGGTCACCATCGAAGAAAACGTGGTGATGGGTGGTGCTGGTTCGGGGGTGAATGAGTTGTTGATGGCAGAAAACCAGCAGATTTCAGTGTTGAACCTTGGGTTACCTGATCGTTTCATTGAGCATGGAAGTCATGCGCAGTTGCTGGAATCCTGTGGTCTGGATAGCTCAGGTATAGTTCAGTCAATCAGGAATAAGCTAGAGCAGATTAAATAACCCTTTAGCCAACGGCTATTTCAATATGTTAGTCGAACATATGGCCCATCTTTTTGGCCTTGGTATCCAGGTAATTATCATTGTGGGGGTTTCGCCCTTCCTGGATAGAAACCCGTTCAACCACAGTAATACCGCATTGCTCCAGCGCTTTTACTTTTCGTGGGTTGTTGGTCATCAAGCGTACTTCTGAAATACCCAGGCTATCCAGCATAGTTTTGCAGATGTCATATTCCCGCTGATCGGCCTCAAACCCGAGCTGTTCGTTCGCTTCAACCGTGTCGGCTCCGGTATCCTGTAATTCGTAGGCTTTGAGTTTATTCAGTAGACCAATGCCTCGGCCCTCCTGACGCAGATACATCAAAATGCCACGACCCTGTTTTGCGATTGCCTCAAGGGCGGCCTCTAACTGCGCGCCACAGTCGCAGCGCATGCTGAACAAAGCATCGCCGGTCAGGCACTCGGAGTGAATACGCGCAAGTACGGGTTCACCGGAGTTGACATCACCCATGGTGAGTGCGATGTGCTCTTTGCCAGTGCGGCTTTCGCTAAAACCGTGAATGGCGAATTCACCCCAGGGGGTGGGTAGCTTGGAGGAAACGACTAGTTCCACGTTGAAATAAAACTCCGGGATAAAAGCGGGGCCGAAATTCTATCAGGAGTTAGGTGAATCTGCGAGTTTGCTGGGTGTTAACGATGGCGAATATAAACGCCTTGGTATCCACTAGCGTTTTTCCAGCAGGTTAAGCATTCCCTGTTTTTCATTAAGTTCGACGTTGCGCAGATAGGACATGCCTAGCAGAATTTTTGAAGGTAATTCCCCCAGAAGTACCACTGCCTGGACGTTGTAAGCTTTTAAACCACCGATATCGACCTGGTCGAGGGTGACCTGGTATGAGCTGACCTTGGCGCTGGCGGTCTCAACGAACCCCGGAATACCTTTAGTGGCGTATTCTATGCCGAGCTGATTAGCTTGCAGTTCGCTCATGGCTACCACCGAAGCACCTGTATCTACCAGTAGTTCAGCACCCTGGCCGTTGATCAGGCCATGGGTCAGATATTGTCCATATGAGTTGAGAGGTATGGTGACGCTATGGCGTGTTGCTTCGGAGTACTGAGAGCGAATTTGCCCACTTAGAGTCAGGGTTTGTTGTTGACCATTAACTGAAATTACCGCGGTACGGCTATTCGCAGTGATCAGTTTAACTCCTTCAGGCGAGACAGCACCTTGGCGCAGCAGGCGTTGTTGTCCATTAACGGTTAGAATCGCTGACTTACTGAATAGTCCTTTTACCCGTATGTCCGGGTTCGATGCTAACGCCAGGGAGGGGGTGTGAAGGGAAAATAGAGCCAGCAATAAGCTCGCCCATGGGCTGAAGCGTATTTTAAGTAGAGTCATGGGCGGAGATGTCCTGCGACCAATAAATGATCTATTAAATATAGTAGATCGATCACAAAGTTGAGGAGCATGGCGATTAAAAATTGAGATTTAGCACTCAACCCCGTGGTTTCGCTATACTGATCCGATGCTTTATATCCTACTGATTTTGTTGCTGTTAACTATTTTGTTAGGCCCAAACCTGTGGGCTCAACATGTGATTAAAAAATATTCCGTTGATCAGACAGATATCCAGGGAACCGGCGCTGAGCTTGCCAGGCACTTAATTGCTAAATTTGAATTGCGCGGCGTTGAAGTAGAACCAACCGAGATGGGTGATCATTACGACCCCGGTTCGAAAAAGATCAGGTTGAGTCAGCCTGTGTTCGAGGGGCGATCACTCACCGCCGTTGCGGTTGCCTGTCATGAGTTCGGCCATGCCATTCAGGATGAAATGGATGATTCACTGCTGGTTCTTCGAGGTCGTCTGGTAAAAGTGGCGGCTATAGCGGAAAAAATTGGCTCTGGTGCATTTTTACTGGCGCCTTTAGCAGGTCTATTGCTGCGTGCCCCGGCACCACCTATGCTGATGTTGGTGATCGCGGCGTTAAGTATGTCGATATTATCCCTTGTGCATCTCGTCACGTTGCCGGTAGAAATTGACGCCAGCTTTAAAAAAGCGCTGCCAATTTTGGTCCAGGGAGAGTACGTTAAAGGTGAGGATCTACGCGTTGTTAAGAAAATATTAAGCGCCTGTGCGCTCACCTATCTGGCGGCGTCTATGGCAAGTCTGTTTAATCTGTGGCGCTGGCTACGATTGATTCGAAGGTGATTCGAATGATCATCAAACGGCTGTTGAAAATGTCGCTAATTCCGGTATCGGTATTGTGCGTATCGGCGGTGATGCTGTCGATATCCATTTATGGATATTCAAGGTTGAGCAATGAAACGCTGATCGCAGAAATCACCTTCGATAAGCTCGTCAATAATGCTCATATTGCACATGTAACGACCGTAGATCACTGCCAGACGGTAGATTACCACCCCATCTATGGTGACCAGTGGCGTATCGATGCCCGGTTTTTGAAATGGAAACCCTGGGCAAATTTGATGGGGCTGGATTCCAATTATCGGCTTGACCGACTGGAGGGTCGATACAGGAATATTGTCGAGGAAAATCGCGGTCCCCATCAGGCTCATGATCTTGCGGTTGAAAATGTTATGGATATTGCAAAATTGAATGATTACCTGGGCGAATCCAATAGGTTGCTAGACACTATTTATGGCAGCTCCGCATATCACGGCATTGATGTGGATATGCGTTATCTGGTCTATCACTCGCAAAGTGGACTATTTGCTCGAGCCATGACAAGAGAGAGAAATGTGCTGGTGCAAGATGCACCCAGCTCGGAAATCATCAAAGCGTGTGGTGCCCAGGTTGGGTATTGGCAAGCGCTGATTAATTCTGTTTTCCAGGCTGATGACGGCGCGGCCGACCGAGTAAACGATTTATTTTAGTAAAAGATATGCAAATCGCCGGTAAACCTGCTATAAAGTCCGGCTCAAAAAATCACCATCTAACGAGAATATTATGACGAGCAAATATGATCAATTGTCCCTCAAGCTACACCAACAGCTTCGTGGCAAATGGGAAACCAGCTCGCGTTTTCCACTGCATGATCGGGAAGATCTTGCAGTTGCCTATACACCAGGGGTGGCAGCGGTTTCATCGCATATTGCGGAAGATCCGGATTCAGCTTATCGGATGACCATGAAAGGTAATACGGTTGCGATAATCTCGGATGGTTCAGCGGTATTGGGTCTTGGCAATATTGGTCCTTTGGCGGCGCTACCGGTAATGGAAGGTAAGGCAATCCTGTTTAAGTCATTTGCAGATATCGATGGTATTCCATTAGTGGTCGATAGCCAGGATCCCCAGGAAATTATTACTATGGTTAAAACGATTGCACCGACCTTTGGTGGGATCAACCTGGAAGATATTACCGCTCCAAAATGCTTTGAAATTGAAAATGCCCTACAGGATATCGGTATCCCTGTTTTTCATGATGACCAGCACGGTACCGCCATTGTATTGCTGGCTGCATTGATGAACGCCAGTAAAGTGGTTGGCAAACCCCTTGAAGAGATGAAGGTGGTTATCAACGGCGCGGGCGCAGCCGGTACTGCTATTGCGCGATTATTGCGATGTGTGGGCCACGATCCTGCGATTTGTGTTCCAGTTCGAAAGGTACTGGTGTGTGATTCAAAAGGCATTGTTTGCCGTCGTCGAGACGATCTCAATGAATATAAAAAAGAACTTTTGGGTTATACCAACCAGGAAGATCTTAGCGGTTCATTGCAGGATGCCATGAAGGGAGCTGATGCTTTTATAGGTGTATCCATGGGTAACCTGCTAAATTCCGCCGACATTCAAAACATGAACCCTGATGCTATTGTGCTGGCAATGGCTAATCCAATCCCAGAAATTATGCCGGACGTTGCACTAGCAGCAGGCGCCAAAGTGGTGGGAACAGGCCGTAGTGATTTCCCTAATCAAGTAAATAATGTGCTGGCCTTTCCTGGTATCTTTAAGGGGGCATTGGAAGCCCATGCTACCCGTATTACTGAATCGATGAAAATCGCAGCAGCCCATGCACTTGCTGATGTAGTGTTAGAGCCCACTGCAGATAAAATACTACCTGACCCATTGGACCGTACGGTTGTTCCTGTAATTGCTAAAGCAGTAAGAGATACTGCCTTAGAAGAGGGTGTTGGGGTGCTCTCTAAAGGTAAACTCGTATAACCGTTTAAAAAGCGTAGCCTGCAACCGCAGCGGTTATCATCTCGTTTTTATAACATTTTGTAAACTAGTGGCACAGTTTGTGATTACGAAACCCTACGGGTTCTGCTTTTTGTGAATCAGGCGTTATAGCTTGCGGAAAAGGTATCGAAACTCTTTTTTTGAGTAATGGTGATGCGGAGTAGGGTCTGTGATGAGCGATATTGATGCACTGGTGAGTGGTTTTGGCGATTTTAAACAGGAGTATACCGAGGATCGAACCGGTAAATACCGTGAGCTGATCGACGAAGGTGCTCGACCCAAAATAATGATGGTCGCATGTTGTGACTCACGGGTTGATCCAGCAATTATTACTAACTCTAAAGCCGGCGATATATTCGTGGTTCGCAATGTCGCCAATTTGGTGCCTAGATATGATGCGGATATCGCCCATAGCGAAACCCAGGCCGCGTTAGAATACGGTGTCTGTTTCCTCGATGTTGATCATCTGATTGTAATGGGCCATTCACGATGTGGCGGCATTCGTTCGCTGCTAACGAGAATGATTGATGGCTATGACGCAGATCACCCGTTGGCACATTGGACGGGTATCGCCCAGGGGGTTGCTGAGCAGGTAGTGGCCGAATTGGGGTCAGCAGACCTTGATGAGCTGTCCTGTGAGTGCAGCCGCCGAGCATTGTCGGTTTCCCTTCAAAATTTGATGAGCTACCCCTGGTTGCGGGACAAAGTTGAAGCGGGCGAGCTGGATCTTCGTGGTTGGTACTTTAATTTAGCTCTTGGTGAACTTGACGAACTGAACCAGGAAACAGGTCAGTTTCAGGCCTTATGTTGAGCTTTTGCCTTAATGCTGTTCCCTGCTTTACGTAAAGTCGGTTCGGGGGCATCGTTAGATAGTTAGATAAAGTGCGCTGCTAAATACAGTATGACACCGGCAATAACACCGGCAATTAGATCGTCCAGCATAATACCTAACCCACCGTGGATATTACGATCAACCCAACTGATCGGCCAGGGTTTAGTGATATCAAATAAGCGAAATAGCACAAAGCCTGCGGCAATCCATGCCCAACCCATTGGCGGAAAGGCCGGTACAAAGGACATAGTCACCCAAAATCCAACAAACTCATCCCAGACAATTCCGGAATGATCCTTCACCCCTAATGCTTTAGCACTGGCTCCGCAGATTGGAATACCCACTGCAAAGGTTAATAGGCATACCCCAAAATAGATCGTCTCAGGCAAGAGACTCAGGACTAAAAAAAATGGTATCGCAGCTAATGTGCCTGCGGTGCCAGGTGCCTTTGGAGCCAGGCCGCTGCCAAAACCAAAGGCCAGCAGATGAATAGGGTTGCGAAGTAGTTGTTTGAAGGTGAAGGTAGGTTGCAAGGGAGTGTCTCTAGGCTGGCATTGATGGTTTGTTTGTTGGTGTTAGCTAAAGTGTTGGTATCCCGTCGAGCGATCACTGACCTGCGTACCGTTCTCTCCTAGAACGGATACGCCAGTACCGGGTTTCATCTCTCCAATTCGACTGTAATTTAGCTGAAGTTTTTCGAAAACTCCCGGTAGTTGTTGCTCTTTTTCCGAGCTAACAGTAAAGCATATCTCGTAATCATCCCCAGCGGAAAGTGCGAGCTGTTGGGCGGTGCCTCTGCTCAATAATTCAATCAGCGGGTTAGAAACCGGTATTTTATCGAGTTGTAATTGGGCGGATAACTGGCTGGCCTTGGCGATATGTCCCAGATCTGCGACCAGACCGTCGGAGATGTCGATAGCGGCGCTAGCGAGCCTGGACAGGGCCAAACCTGCTTCAATCCGTGGGGTTGGTTTCATAAATCGATTGAGCAAATATTCGCGCTGAGTTCCGCCGGCGGAATAGCGATTCTGCATGATACCGAGTCCAGCCATCGCATCGCCAATATGCCCCGTCAGGTAAACGGAATCACCTTCACGAGCTCCGCTGCGAGTTAGATAGTTTCCATCTGCTACCTCGCCCACCACCTGAACAGAGAGTGTCAGTGGCCCAGCGGTGGTGTCCCCTCCGACCAGTTTTATATTGTAATCCTGGGCGCAACCAAATAATCCTGCCGAAAAAGCCTGTAACCAGTCTTTGTTGATAGAGGGAATCGTTAGTGCCAGGGTGAACCAGCGTGGCACCGCCCCCATTGCTGCCAGATCACTCAGGTTTACCGCAAGGGAGCGCCAGCCAATATCGTAGGCCGATGCATTTTCAGGGAAGTGCACGCCGGATACCAGCGTATCGACAGCAACTACGGTTTGACAACCAAGTGTGGGTTGCAGAACAGCGGCATCATCGCCGATCCCCAGCGAAATGCCAGAAGCGCTACCTGCAGCGTCGGAATAACGCTGCTTGAAGTAATGATGGATCAGTTCAAATTCATTCAATCTGAAACCTTCAAATCAAGCGTTGTAAGGGGGGTTATTTACGGGCGGATTTTTCTGTTGCGCGCAATTGGTTAGAGAGTTTATCGAGGATGCCGTTGACGTATTTATGACTATCGGTTGCACCAAACTTTTTCGCCAACTCAATTCCCTCGTTGATCACAACCCGATAGGGGGTGGAGATATTGTGTTTGAGTTCGTGGGTGCTGATGTAGAGCACCGCTTTTTCAATAGCATCGATCTGCTCAAAGGGACGGTCCAGTAACGGATTGATCAAAACCTCATACTCTTTATGATCGCTGATCACACTAAAAAGCAGTTCATGAAAAAAATCCAGATCTGCATTTTTTGTGGGGCTTTCGTTCACATATTGCCGCTCGATAGCGCGAGCCGTACCACCGGACATGAGCCATTGGTAAACGGCCTGCAGGGCCATTTTCCGTGCCTGATGACGGGATGAGGGAGTTGATTTCGGTTTTTCTGCATCACCGCTCATGGTGAAGCCGATAGGGGGATTTTCCTGGCTCAATAGCTTTTTTCCGTTAATCAGTTGTATGAGTAGCGTACGGGTAAACAGACGCTCGGTATCTATCAGTTTCATGATCTATGCCGAGCAGCACTTCAACTCGGTTGAACTACTAAGCTGTACTACCGTTTTCCTTTCTTTTGACGTAGGTGAATGGCGTGCCGATTAAAGGTTGCGTAACAAACTAACCATCTCAAAAGCTGATATAGCTGCTTCAGCACCCTTGTTACCGGCTTTGGTGCCCGCTCGTTCGATCGCCTGTTCGATGGTATCGACGGTTAACACGCCAAACGCGATGGGCAGATTTTCATTTAGCGATACCTGTGAAATACCTTTTACGCATTCGCCAGCAACATATTCAAAGTGTGGAGTGCCACCACGAATAACCGCGCCAAGTGCGATGATGGCATCGTATTTTTTTTGCTGAGCTACTTTTTGTACAACCAAAGGCAGTTCAAAGGCACCCGGTGCATTGATCAGGGTGATATTTTTTCTCGGGACACCGTGGCGCACCAGAACATCAACGGCACCGTCGATAAGAGGGTCAACAATAAAACGGTTGAATCGCCCGGCAACCAGTGCAAAGGTTGCATCGCTGGCAGAAAAGTTTCCTTCGATGGTGGTGATGTCGCTCATAATTTATTCTCGGTAACAGTCTTATAATAGGTTTTTAGCCGGTTTGATCAGGCTAGTCGTGTTTATGCGCAGGGAATGTAGTCGATAACCTCAAGTCCAAATCCGGACAGAGCGTTGTATTTAACTTCGCTACTTAGCAGTCGCATTTTTTGTACCCCCAGATCCCGAAGCACCTGTGAGCCGCCGCCGACGGTTCGTACAATATGGGACTCCTGCCCAAGGCCATGCTTGCGGGGAGTTCCCGAGGATAACCATTCAATATGGGCCAGCAGCTCCGAGGGCGTTTCCTGGTGCGCAATCAGTACTAAAACGCCGCTATCCTGGTTTGCAATGTATTCTAGTGCGCTATGTATCGACCAGCTTTTTGGAGCGTTTGAGCGGACCGTGTGCAGCAGATCCCGCATGGTATCGGCCTGTTGAACTCTTACGGCTACTGGCTCATCTGGCGAAATGGTACCTTTGACAATAGCCAGGTGTAGTTCATTGCTGATGACATCCTGGTAGCTATGTACCGTCAATTCGCCATATTCAGAAGAAATTGGATAGCTACCGGTACGATTGACGGTTTTTTCGTTGGTCATACGGTATTGAATCAGATCAGCAATGGTGCCCATCTTTAAACCATGTTTTTCAGCGAAGACCTCTAGCTCGGGTCGTCGCGCCATGCTGCCATCTTCGTTCATGATCTCTACGATAACTGCGGAAGGTTCTAGTCCTGCTAGCATGGCTAGGTCACAACCTGCTTCAGTATGGCCTGCACGGCTTAATACGCCGCCGGGTTGTGCCATTAGAGGGAAAATATGTCCAGGTTGAATAATATCATCGGGGACCGCATTTTTTGCTACTGCAGCCTGAATAGTGGTGGCGCGATCCGCAGCAGAAATACCGGTAGTCGTGCCTACAGTGGCTTCGATGGAAAGTGTGAAGTTAGTGCCGTGGGGGGTCAGGTTGTCACTGACCATAAGCGGTAAACGTAGCTGTTCGCAACGTTCCCGGGTCATCGGCATACAGACCAGGCCGCAGGCATGACGCACCATGAAGGCGATATCCTCGGTTCTGACTTTGGAGGAAGCCATAATCAGGTCGCCTTCGTTTTCTCGGCCTTCATCATCCATAAGGATGACCATTTTGCCCTGGCGAATATCTTCAATCAGTTCTTTAACGGTATTTAATGACTGCATGTTATGTCCTGCGTTAGCGTGAACCGGGTTTAACAAACCCGTATTGCTGTAATGATTCGAGAGAGACGCCCTTACTATCTTTGGAACTGATAAGCATCTGTTCCAAATAACGTGCGATGAGATCAACTTCAAGGTTTACAAGCACACCGGGCCGGTATTGCTGGAAAATAGTTTGGTCCAGGGTATGGGGGACGATGTTGATCTCAAAGTGACCGGCGACCACGGCATTTACCGTAAGGCTGGTGCCATCAATGCAGATCGAACCCTTACGGGCAATGTACTTTTCCAGCTCTCCGGGAGCCTGGATAGAAAAACGAACCGAGCGACCATCCTGTTCACGGGACAGGATTTTACCGGTACCATCGACATGACCGCTGACCAGATGCCCGCCAAGTGGTTGGGAGAAAGTCAGGGCTTTTTCCATATTAACTCGCTGGCCGCTGGCCCAATTGCCAAGGGTGGTATTGGCAAGGGTTTCTGCGGATACATCGGCACGAAAACTCGTGTTGTCAAAAGCAACTACGGTTAGACAAACCCCATTCACAGCGATGCTGTCGCCAAGTTCGACAACGCTCATATCCAGCCCACGGCTGTCAATACGGATCCGTAGATCATTGTTGTCGCGGTGAAGCTCGGTAATCTCACCGATAGATTGAATCAGCCCTGTGAACATCTGTTGGTTGTCTCTTTGATCTTTCTTGGGTTTCTTTGGGGAATCTATTGTTGGGTCGTAGCCATAATTCGAAGGTCTTTGCCGATCATACGGGTTTGCAAAATGTTCAGATGGATTTGCTGGTCAATATGATCGAGTCCCAGCAATTTCATCAATGGTTGAGCGTTATTTCCAAGTAAGGTTGGTGCCATATAAATAAGCAGCTCATCCACCCAACCTTGTTGGAGCGCCGAGCCAGCCAAGGTTGCACCGCATTCGAATAGTACTTCGTTGCAACCCCTTTGTGCCAGTATCTGCAGGGTTTTCTGTAGGTCGAGCTGCTTTTTGTGCTCGGGAATGAGTAGTACTTCAGCGCCTGCATCCTGTAGCTGCTGTTTTTTATCCTGCTCCGCCGAGTTACTATTTTTTAATAGGGAGCCAATGATCAGCGCCTCTCCAGGTTGCTTGAGCGCTTTTGCATCAACCGGTGTGCGTAAGCTTGGATCCAGCACAACCCGTAATGGCTGCCGGACAAAAGCTTGCTGTTTTACCTTTATGGCCAGATCATCACGCCGTACATTTAATTGCGGGTCATCCTTCAGCAGGCTGCCAATGCCGGTGACAATAGCAGAGCTACGACCTCGCCATTTTTGTACATCTTGCCTTGCGTCCGGGCCGGTAATCCACTGGCTTTCACCGTTTGCCATTGCGGTACGGCCATCAAGGCTCATGGCCAATTTTAATCGAACCAGAGGTAGGCCGGTTTTGTGGCGTTTGATATATCCGGGGTTTAGCGCTTCCGCATCCGCCTGTAAAACCCCTGTGCTTACCTCAATTCCAGCCTGTTGCAGTTGTGCAAAGCCCTGGCCGCTGACTAACGGGTTGGGGTCTTCCATCGCTGCGACGACTCTGCCTACACCGGCTTTTATCAGTGCGTCACAGCAGGGTGGTGTTCGGCCCTGGTGACTGCAGGGCTCTAGAGTTACATAGGCGGTAGCACCCTTAGCATGGCTTCCAGCAGCCTTAAGGGCCTCGATTTCAGCATGGGCTTGACCTGCTTTACGGTGCCAACCTTCACCCACTATTTCCCCATCTTTTACCAGTACGCAACCAACTCGCGGGTTGGGGTCTGTGCTGTACAGGCCTTTTTGTCCGAGCTGAATAGCCTGTGCCATCCAGTGTTGATCATGGTTTTGATCATGGTTTTGATCACGGCACTGAACAAAGCGATCCATCATTTTTTGTTGACTGGTACAGAATCGGAGCTTTCTTTTTTGAGTTGTTCTATCTCCTTACGGAATTGATCGACCACTTCAAAGCGCCGATAAACCGAGGCAAACCGAACATAGGCAACCTCGTCTAAGCCACGCAGTTCCGCCATCACCGCTTCGCCAAGGGTATCCGACGGGATTTCGCGTTCACCAATCGCGCGCAGTTTGTGCTTGATCCGAGTTATGGCGGATTCTACATCCTCAATACTGACCGGGCGCTTTTCAATCGCGCGCAGTAGCCCTGCCCGTAATTTTTCTTCATCAAAGGGTTGCCGGTTGCCACTGTTTTTGATGATCCGGGGCATCACTAACTCGGCTACTTCAAAGCTGGTAAAGCGCTCCTGACAGCTCAGGCACTCACGCCGCCGTTTGACTTGCTCACCCTCGGCGACCAATCGAGAATCGATCACCTTGGTTTCATGGGCTTTGCAGAAAGGGCAGTACATAGGTTGGCTGAATAACCCTAGCTATAAACCGGGAACTGTTTGCAGAGTTCCAGCGCTTCGGCTTTCACTCGATCAATGGTGTCCTGATTTTCGATATCATCCAGAATATCGCAGATCCAGTTGCCGAGCTTTTCAGTTTCACGCAGCTTAAAGCCACGTCGGGTGATGGCCGGTGTGCCAATACGCAGGCCACTGGTAACAAAAGGTGATCTCGGGTCGTTGGGGACTGCATTTTTGTTGACGGTGATATTCGCTCTACCAAGCGCTGCATCCGCATCTTTGCCAGTGATCTCGCGCCCCATCAGGCTTAACAAAAACAGGTGGTCATCAGTACCACCTGAGACTACATCGTAACCGCGCTTGATGAATAGGTCCGCCAGGCATTGGGCATTTTTTACGACCTGTGTTTGATACTGCTTAAACTCATCGTCCATCGCTTCTTTGAAACAGACCGCTTTTGCCGCAATGACATGCATTAACGGTCCGCCCTGACCGCCGGGAAATACTGCTGAGTTGAGTTTTTTGTGAATGGCCTCATCGTCACGTGCGAGGATCAAACCGCCCCGCGGGCCACCGATGGTTTTATGGGTGGTAGTGGTGGTGATATCGGCGATCTGAACCGGACTAGGGTACAAGCCAGTGGCAACCAGTCCAGCGATGTGAGCCATATCCACAAACAGGAACGCACCTACTTCATCGGCGATGTCGCGGAACTTTTGCCAGTCGATAATGCGCGAGTAGGCTGAAAAACCCGCTACAATCATTTTTGGTTTATGTTCCCGGGCCAGTCTGGCTACTTCGTCATAATCAATGCGGCCAGTTTCCGCATTAAGACCGTACTGGACGGCGTTGTAAATTTTTCCAGAAAAGCTGACACCGGCACCGTGGGTAAGGTGACCACCATCCGCCAGACTCATACCCAAAAAAGTATCGCCGGGCTGTAGCAGTGCCATATAGACCGCCGCATTGGCCTGCGAGCCAGAGTGGGGCTGCACGTTGGCATAACCCGCACCAAACAGCTCTTTTGCACGGTCGATCGCTAGTTGCTCAACCACATCAACATGCTCGCAACCGCCGTAATAGCGCTTGCCGGGGTACCCTTCTGCATATTTGTTGGTCAGTACAGAGCCCTGTGCTTCCAATACTCTTGGGCTGACGTAATTCTCCGAAGCGATAAGTTCAATGTGCTCTTCCTGCCGCAGTTCTTCGCCCTGCATGGCGGCCCAAAGTTCGTCGTCATAGCCCTGAATTTTCATCTCTTTGTTGAACATGCTTTCCTCAAATAGTGCAGGCACTGGAGTTGTTTGTAACTCCCGCCGATGGGTACGTTTTAATCGGGGCGATATTTTACCTCAATAAACGTTAGACCGCTAAAACTCTTCGAAAGTAATGGCGGTGTCATAAGGTGGTCAGTTAGTTCAGCTATACTTTTTTTGATTGCATCTTTTATCGCGTCGAATTATCGAAAAAAACCGAGCAAGCATGGCGAAAAGAATACCTGAAAAATTGTCTGCACTTCATTTCAATGGCCGAGAGCGAAGGCATTCCCCACGGATTCGTTATGATGTGAATACGGTGATCGAATTTGCTGCAGGGGTGATCGATGTGCAATTGATCGACATTTCCAAAAATGGCTGCTCGTTCAGAAGCGAGTACTGGCAGCCTGAAGTCGGGCAGTTGTTTGACTTGAAACTGTCATTGCCTGAATGTCGTGTTCAGCTGTCAGTTGAGGTGAAAATCTGTTCCAGGTTAGGGAATAAAAGTGGCGTCGAATTTGTTCGAATGAACGCAGACCACTCGACTCTGCTTCAGGAGGTGCTGAAACAAAATGATGAAAGCCAAAGCCCGCCTGGGTTCTTTAGCGGGTAATGGCTTCTGGGAAAATTACTCCGATATCGAGTATTTGTCCATCATGTTGTAGAGCGTTGGTCGAGTGATACCCAATAAATCGGCTGCTCGCGAGATATTATGATCGGCCATTTTAATGGCTTTTATAATCACCATTTTTTCAGCGCTTTCTCTGACCTCCTTTAAATTGAGCGGCATGACGTTTTTTGATGCATCTTCAATTTCGAGATCCTCCGCAGTTACGTGGGCTCCGTCCGCCATGATTACAGCACGCTTCACTCGATTTTCCATCTCGCGTATATTGCCTGGCCAACGATAGCTATCAATCGCGGCTAATGCGTCGGGACTAAAGCCCTTTATTTTGAGTTTGTTCTGTTTGTTAAAACGATCCAGTAGTGTCTTGGCGATGACCACGGCATCGCCCTGGCGGTCCCTAAGCGGTGGTATTTCAATGCAGACTTCACTAAGCCGATAATACAGATCCTCGCGAAAGGTTCCCGTTTCGATCAGTTTGCTAAGGTTTTGATGGGTCGCGCCAATAATTCGCACATCAACCGGTATCTCTTCGCGCCCGCCGATCCGTTCGACGATACGTTCCTGAAGAAACCTTAGTAATTTGGCCTGAAGAGCTATCGGTAGATCACCAAGCTCATCAAGGAAGAATGTACCCTTGTGGGCGTATTCAATTTTTCCTTTGGTTGTTTGGGATGCACCCGTAAATGCCCCTTTTTCATAGCCAAAAAGCTCACTTTCCAGCAGATTTTCAGGGATTGCTGCACAGTTAATCGCAATAAAGTTACCGTCACGACGGTCACTCAGCTGGTGGAGTGCTCGAGCCAGAACCTCTTTACCGGTACCACTCTCACCTAGAAAAAGAGTGGTGATATCCGTAGGCGCGATTTTTTCAATCGTTCGGCACAGTTTGTTCATCTCTGGGCTGATGGAGATGATACCCTCCAGCGGCGACTCATCACTGAGTTGCTGGTGGAGTTTGTTGTTTTCCTTTTCCAGGCTATGCAGGTGGTGTGCACGGTCAATTACAAACCCTAGCGTTTCTGGATCGATTGGCTTCTGGAAAAAATCGTAGGCTCCCATAGCGACCGCTTTTAACGCGTTTTCGCGATCGTCATTACCCGTCACCACTATTATTTTAGTATGCGGCGCAAGTTGAAGGATTTGCTCAAGGGTGGCGAGACCCTCGGTAGCATTGGCCGGGTCTGGGGGTAGGCCAAGGTCGAGGGTTACGACCCCTGGTTCATGCCGGCGAATCTCATTGAGAGCAGTTTCGCGATCACCTGCAATTACGACCTTATAGCGCTCAAAGCTCCATTTGAATTGCTTTTGCAAACCGGGATCATCTTCGACAACCAGCAGCACGGGCTGTGTTTCGGTGCTCTTATCTGCTTTGGTTTTTTTTTGTGCTTTTGCCAACGCTGCCCCCAGTTTGCTTCAAAAAATAACAGATCTAATCATAGCGGATATTTTTTGAATTGCATGAGAAGTGACAGGTTTTTTTACACTAAGTGTCAGTTATTTTTACGGTTGAGGGTGGTGCTGAAGAGATTAGCTGGTTTGTTGCTGTGACTGAACAGGTAGTGAAAGTGTGAATTGGCTGCCTTCACCGACGGTACTGTCAACGGTGATCGTGCCACCGTGAGATTCTACAAATTGTTGAGCTTCGAATACGCCGATGCCCATACCGGCATTTCCTTTGGTGGTATCAAAGGGCTTGAACAGGCGGTTACGAATAAATGATTGATCCATACCGGTACCGGTATCAATGACTTTGATTTGAACGCAGTCTCCGTTTTGACGGGCTGTGATTTTTACCATGCCGTCATCTTTGGTTGCTTCCTGGGCATTCTGGATCAAATGTCCAAGTATAGCGGCGAGCTTGTCGTGATCTGTATGGAGGGACAAGTTGGGATCAGTTAGTTCGGTGATCAAAGTTGGTTTCATGGCTGACTGCTGGACGGTCACATCATCAAAAACAGCTTTTAATGCAACCAGGCGATCAGGCTTCCGTTCGATGTCGCCTTTTTTTAGTTGGGTCAGCAGGCGACTCATTTTATCCACTGCGTGGCTCAGGGTGTCCATGGCATCGTCAATGAATTCTGGGTTCGTTTTGTGTTTTTCCGCATTGCTGACAACCAATGATAGTTGTGCAACGAGGTTTTTTAGATCGTGTACCACGAAGGCGGACAGGCGATTGTAGGCTTCAAACTGGCGGGAACTGGCGAGCTGCTCACTGGTATTCAGTAGAGCCAAATGATTCGCGAGTTGAATGCCGACAGTTTTTAGCAGGTCATGATCTTCCCAGTTGATCGACCTAGGTATGGGGGGGGTGTTAAGTACGATAAATCCGTACAGTTTTTCCTGGTGAAGCAGGGGTACAACGAGCCACATTTTAGGAAAACAGGTCCGCCAGCTATCGAGGTTCAGGCCAGCATACATCTCGGGTGTTTCGAGGTACTCGGGCGCTTCAACTACCCACTGAGTTTTATTTAAAAAATTTACTAGAGAGGGATCGTCTGGTGTTGTGACGGTTTCATTTTCGAATAGGGGAGGCCAGCTCGCAGTGTAGTTGATCTCGCCGTTTTCATTTAATTGCCAGAGGTGTCCGGATTGACTACCGACGATATCCGCCAGTGCGTGGATGCAACGATCGACGATCGGTTCATTTACCTGACTGTCGATCGACGTTAAATAACGGTTTAGTTTGATCCACTCCTCACGATATTCATATTTATAGGAAAAAAAGTGCTTGTTAAAAAATACCTTTACCGCAGCGCGAATTTGGCCCGAGGACAGTAGTACAACTAGTAATAGGATGGAGGCGGTAATAAAAGCGATCTGGCCAATCTCTCCCCAATTGCCACCGTATTCCCGAATGTAATAACCTGTAGTCGCCATCAATAAAAGATAAATTCCTGCGCCAACCAGTGCGGTGGAGTGGAAAATTACCTTTCGGGATACGAATAGGTCCCCTGACCATTTTGGGTTTCTAGCGATAGATATTGTGATCATCGGGATGACCGCCACGTTAACTAAACCGCGAGCATTCCATAATTGATCATCTAGCGTACCGAACAGCGCTGCTTTGGCAAACATCATAAAGTCGTAAGCAAACAGCGCACCGAGCCCAAAACAAAGGTAGCGAATAGCCCAGCGTTGTTCTGGGCGGGTATTTCTGTAGAGCTGTTCGATCAATAAGAGGCCGATGATATTTAACGCCATCATCGTGAGTACTCGGGGGTCGGTCTTTGTTATGTTTGTAACGAGAACCCCAAGGTCGGGGTATAGTGAGCATAATATAGTGATAAAACCGATAGCGATGACCGCGGGTTTTAATCGCTGAAGGGTATCTTTGGGCAGGGGTTTAGATGAATCTGTGGTGTCAGCAGTGGTGGATATATCGAGTAAACGTAATAAAAATAAGCACAGAAAAATATTTTTGGTGGCTTCTAGAGCGATCAGTTGGTACCGATAAACAAGCTCTACCCCAAGCGAATACCCGTTGCCTGCTGCCCACAGTACCGAGGTAAGCGTCGCGCAGACCAAAAGTGCACCCTGTAGTCGACCGCGCCAGCTGGTGACGAGTAGGATGCTCAGAATTAGATAGAGCGCTGAGGCGGCAAAGTAGCCTAATACGCTGGATTCAACCATGGTTGTGTATGCTTTAGAAAGGGCCGCTCAGTGGTCGATTTAGACCGATCATCTAGGCTGTTAGGATTCTGTTATTCGCCATCATACAACACGGTTTCGACGGTTTGAATGATGACCAGCAGATCCATAAATAGGCTATTGTTTTTTGCGTAATACAGATCGTACTGGAGTTTTTGTCGTGAATCCTCGTCGGATGCGCCGTAGGGGTAGTTGATCTGTGCCCAACCGGTCACACCAGGCTTAACTTGATGACGTTTGTCGTAGTAATCAATTTTCATGCTCAGCGAATCAACAAATTCTGGGCGCTCTGGTCGCGGGCCCACTAGGCTCATCTCGCCTAACAGTACGTTTAACAATTGAGGCAGTTCGTCAATACGATATTTCCGCAATACCGCTCCGACTTTGGTGACTCGAGTGTCATTTTTTTCTGCCCACTGGGCGCCAGCTTTTTCAGCATCGGTAATCATGCTACGGAATTTATGGACTCTAAATGTTTTACCATCAAGTCCGACCCGTTCCTGACTATAAAAAATGGGTGCGTCCCAGCCATCCTCTAACCGTATTGCAATTGCTGTGAACAGGAGTATTGGTGAAACCAATATAAACATAATCACGCTGATCGATAGATCCAGTGTTCGCTTAGAAAACTGCCGAATGATACCCCTGTCAAAACCATCGGAAAAAACCATACTGCTTGGCTGGAACAGATCGAGTTCAATCCGCTGAATTTCACGCTCAAAGAAGTCAACGACATCAATTACCGAGATGCCCTGTATTTTACAGTCAAGCAACTCGTCAATGGGTATGCCGCTGCGGCGGTCATTGACGGCAACTACGATCTCATCAATTTGGTTTTTTAGTGCAAACTCGACTAATGGTTGCCCGAGGTTTGGAAAAACCGGATAGCCACTTACCTCGTCTACTTCACCATCCCTGTGGATAAAGCCAAAAATTTCAAAACCCTTGGTGTCGACTTTACGTCGTAGTCGCTCTGCAATGGAGTTTGCTCGTTTACCCGCACCAAGGACCAATATTTTCCGTCTTAACCGGGTTTGATCCACATTGTTGAAGTAGAGATAGCGCACCATTATGATCATTAAGAAGGCGCAAACCATTGCAAAGGCAAAAATACCTCGTCCAACAAAAAGTCCTGGAATGATATAAAAAATCAGCGTTAGTAAAATCGAGCCAAAAAGAAAACTAGCTGCGGTTCGCAGCAACATGCCAAGTTGACCTTCGCGCAAATGGCTTTGGTAAACCCCTAAAGCGATCATGCTTATCATTAAAAGCAAAGAAAAAGATAGGGCTCGAACGGTAAGAGGGAGTAATTCCTCCTCCTCAATCATCACCATTTCGCCGAATCGGATAAAAGAGCCGAAGTAAACGGCAAAAACGCAGATAGCGAACTCAATGCAACCCAACACAACATGTGGGGTATGAATGTGATGTTTAAATATTCGGATGCTACTCATGGGGGGGTCTAAATTCCGGGGCTGGCGTATATAAGTGTTCGAAGCTATTACATGATTTTGGTCGATGGCTTCGTAGATAGCAGTTCGAGGTCTGGTTTCTGTCTCGATTTTCTATCTTGAGACAGGCTTACGAAGCCAGTGGACGAGAAGTATAGCTAATTATCTTAATGAATATGAGCTGATCGCTGTGATGGGGGCCGCAATGCTGGAATAGTTAGTGGTCCAGGGCCGTGGGTCCCGGGTTAGTGCAGCACTTGCAATATAAGTAAACGCCGTAATAGCCAGCATTAGAAAAATCAGTCGTAATGGTTTTGTTCGCGCGCGTCTCAGCGCCATAGCACCAAAGCCAATGTATGCGAGAAGTACTATCAGCTTGCTCATAAGCCAGGGTTGTTGGTGAGGGTACTGGTGGGTCAGAAGGATTAAGGTAATACCGCTGGTAAGCAGTACCGTATCAATAATGTGGGGTATGATTTTTACCCATTTGATATTCAAACGCTCTGGACAGAACCACATCCAGTAACCCCTAACAAGGAAAAAACTAATACTAAGGGTGATTGAACTGAGGTGGATCAGTCGTATTGTGGAGTAATATTCAACGAGCATATCTTTCAGGGTGACTGCTTGGTGTGTGGTTCGTTGGGCCCGCCCAAATAGGGTTCATCTAACCGAGTTAAGTCGACGTTAAAACAAAAAAGCTGGGATATCCCAGCTTTTTTGTACTTCTTTGTTAAAGAGCTTTTGAGTTTATTTAATCATTGCCACAAACTCAAGAGTAAATACAGTGCCTTCGCCGGTAGTAGCTACGACGGGTCCAGCATCTGCATCTGATAATTCAGCTAGAACAAACAGGTTTTTAGCCGCTTCGTAACTGCCTGCCACAGTGAAACGGTTGCCATCACCGCCAGCCGCGAAGTTGACCATTTCGTATCGAGCTGTGACACCAAATCCACCGTCTAGGGCGTAGTTCGCAAGCAGCATAGTGGAATCATCAATCACCGCATCAGCCAACAGAATTTCAGCCGCCAGTGTGAGAGCACCCATTGAGTAGGTCGCGTTGAGATCGATAACATCACCCGCGCCTGTATCCTGGGTTACGTAACCAAACTCAAGATCAAGGCCCTTTACTGGAGACGCATTGAGTACAAGTGCAAGGGAGTTTTCTTCATTAGCCTGGCCGAGGTCGTTCAGTACTGCACCAGTTACGGTAAATGCGCCCATGTTGGCCGCTACCGCTACACCAGCGATATTATTACCGTGTAGAGTAGTTGCTCCATCAAGGATTAGCCAGTTTGCGTTGTGGCTGGTTTGATACATGTCTGGCGCATCGTGTGCTTCCCAGCCAACTGGGTTATTGAAAACACCACCGAGTAACGTAACCTCATCCGATAATGCTGCGGCGAAATAAGCCTGTTCGATTTCACCTGAGTCTTCACCGGCGACATTGGCGCCACCATTGGTCACGAGCTGGAAGTCCAGGTCAACACGAACGGTTACTTTATCCGATAATGCTGCAGAAAAATCTATTTCAGCGTCCGCAAGAAATTTCCCCTCGGTTGGGTTAGTGGCTGCTGGGACATCGCTGGTTTCATCAATGCCAGTAAAAATGATATCTATAAAACCATCAATACTGACATCAGGGGCTGCCTGAGCAAATGATGATGTGGCTAATATTCCACTGGCTGCAAGGGCTAATAACTTTGTTTTCACTAGAACTCTCCTACTTATAATAAATTAAACAATACTTAACTTATTATTTATATAAGTACTGCTCGCTTGTATGGCTGTATAAAATTTGTGTTCGCTATTGCTCGGTCAACCGCTAATCGATTTCTAATTAGAGACAAGGACAAATATTACCAACGACGCACATAAAACATGCCGGTATGCTAGCTGGCATCAGGCACAAATTTTACCGCGACAATGTTACCGTCGGTAACAAACACGCCTTTGATTTGGATCAAGTAACTAGCGATAATGAGCCGATACTGTTTAAAACAGCAGTTACTTTGCCGTTTTTATGTGCAGAGGGTTTCTTATGGTTGCTTGCTGTTTCTTTGGGTGTGTGTTTATTCTCTTTTTTAGGTTGTTGGTTTATGAGTCAAAAATTATTCCAGAAAGGTTTTGTGCCATTAAATATTGCCGTGTTAACCGTTTCGGATACCAGGACTGAAGAGGATGATGGCTCCGGTCGGCTACTGGTAGAGCGAGTGCAGCAGGCTGGGCATAAACTGGCTGAAAAAAAAATTAGCAAGGACGATATCTATAGGATCAGGGCTATTGTCTCGAACTGGATTGCTGAACCTGATATCCATGCGATCCTCATTACCGGAGGCACCGGATTTACACTTCGTGACTCAACACCTGAAGCGGTAAAGCCGTTACTGGATAAAGAGATCGAAGGGTTTGGTGAGTTGTTCAGGCAGATTTCTGTTAGGGATATTGGTACCTCAACTATTCAATCCAGAGCGCTGGGTGGTTTTGCAAACCATACCGTGCTTTTTTGTATGCCGGGTTCAACGAATGCCTGTGCTACCGCATGGGATGAGCTTATTCGGTTGCAGCTGGATAGTGAAACCTCCCCCTGCAATTTTGTGGGCGTGCTGATCAATCGCTAATCAATCAATAGGGCGTTTTTATTGATGTCCGCCATTCCAGTTAAAAAAGGCTCAGATTCTTGAATAAAAATTCCGCACAGTTAACGCCAGTCGATGATGCCCTGGAATATTTGCTGAGCCAGGTATCAACAACCCAGCTGGTTGAATATGTGCCTCTGCATTCTGCAACGGGTCGTGTGCTTGCGGAGGATCAAATATCTCAAATTGATGTGCCACCCTGGCCCAACAGCGCAATGGATGGTTACGCAGTGCGTTTTTCAGATCTGCAGGGCCAGCAGCCGCTACCTGTGTCGCAACGAATACCTGCGGGCGCTATGGGGGGAGCTCTCGCACCTAATACCGCTGCCCGAATCTTTACTGGTGCGCCGGTACCGTTCGGCGCAGATACCGTGATTATGCAGGAGCAATGTGCTGTTAATGGCGGGGTGGTTCGTTTGCCCAGTAGTTCAGATGGTGTTGAAAAGGGGCAAAATATTCGTGCTAAGGCAGAAGATGTGCGGTGCGGGCAGCGGATACTATCTAGCGGCACAAGGCTACGCGCCCAGGAGCTGGGATTACTGGCTTCGCTAGGGGTGGACCAGGTTCCGGTTTATCAAAAACTTAAAATAGCCGTGCTTTCAACCGGTGATGAATTGATTGAGCCCGGTACTGTTGCCGGTTCTGGGCAGATATACAATTCAAATCGTTATACGTTATCAGCACTCATTGACTCCCTTGATATGGAGTGTATTCCGATGGGGATTGTTGCAGATTCCCACGAAGCGACCGAAACAGCATTGTGCCAGGCGGCTTCGAAAGCCGATTTAATCATCTCCAGTGGCGGAGTCTCGGTTGGAGAAGAAGATCACGTTAAAGCGGTGATTGAACAACGGGGTTTCCTTCATCTTTGGAAACTAGCCATTAAACCAGGTAAACCCTTTGCGTATGGTGAATTTGACGCTACACCGGTGCTTGGACTACCGGGAAACCCATCGGCGGTGCTGGTTACATTCTTGATGCTTGCCCGACCCTATCTGTTAAAAATGCAGAGCGTGAGATCATTCCAAAATACGCCAGCAGTTGTAGAGGCTGATTTTGACTTGCAGAAAAAAAGTATTCGTAGGCGTTACCTCCACGGGCAGCTGAAACACCCTACGCTGCAATCTGGCTTAAATCTCACGGAGCATGAATTGGCGCTTCCGAGGGTTCAAATCTACCCAAATCAAAATTCTGGCATGTTGTCCGGGGCAAGTTGGGGTGACGGGCTTGCTATTGTGGAAGTGAACCAGACAATCTGCATAGGTGATCGAGTCCTGTTTTACACCTTTTCTGATCTGCTGGGCTAATACCGCGTTCAGTTAGCACCGCCGTCTATTTTGCTCCTCTTTTTGTTCGTCTATCTTATTTAGTATCCGGTACATATCTGAACTACAAATTGGCTTCTATCGCAGCTTGTGCTCAGCGGATTTGTGAATTTTATCGGTTGTCTCGCCAGAATTTATAGCCGGCATAAGTTCCGTTTGTAACCCCGCGTATCTCTGCCTTCCTTCCCCTCTACCCCCATTAGATTTGAATTCCACCGAACCCTTACTATGGTTAGGTAGTGCAGTTATGGATTGAATTTACGCCATCGAGGATGGTTACGGAGATTTGAATGAAAACCGCCAACATACTGATCGTTGATGATGAACCCTATAATCTCGAGATTATCAGCGAATATCTGGACGACTGCGACTATCAATTGAGTACCGCTGAAGATGGCACTAGTGCACTAGAGTTGATGGAGCAGGAGCCGACTAAATTTGATGTCATTTTACTTGATCGAATGATGCCTGGCATGGACGGCCTGGAAGTTCTCAAGAAGATGCAAATACACTCAGTGCTTTGTCACATTCCAGTCATTTTGCAGACCGGAATGGCCAACAAACAGGACATTATTGATGGACTGAATGCAGGAGCATATTACTATCTGACCAAACCCTTTGAAGGCGAGATGTTGCTGTCGGTGGTGAAGACTGCGGTCAGGGATCGGGACGCCTACAAAGAGCTTCAGAAAACTTTGCTTAGCGGCCAAAAAATGCTTGGCAATATGGAATCCTCGAGCTTTCGGTATCAGCTGTTAGATGAAGCCCGAGCTATCGCAACCCTGCTTGCGGGCGCGTGCCCAGATCCCGGTAAGGTAGTGACAGGGCTTTCTGAATTATTGGTTAACTCGATAGAACACGGCAACCTTGGTATTGGCTACGAAGAAAAGTCCGCTTTGCTTGCAGCGGGGGTATGGGAGAACGAGGTCAATCAACGGCTGCAGCAGCCCGGCTATCGAGACAAATATGCAACGGTCGATTTTTTGCGTACTGACGAAGTTATCGAGATCACCGTTGTGGATCAGGGGCTTGGTTTCGACTGGCAGAAATATATGCAATTTAGCCCTGAGCGAGTGCTAGACAATCACGGCCGGGGGATCGCGCTTGCGAATGCCCTGAGCTTCTCTCGACTCGAGTACAAAGGAGTAGGGAATGAAGTAACTGCCAGAATCGAGCTTGGGCCAGCATCGGCTAACACCGCTCATAGCTGAGTAATGATGTTAAGGAAATAAAGATGCTGAACAAACTTTTTCAAAATAGCGAGATAGAGGTGCCCTGGGTTACGGAGTCGCAGCGGCAACGAATGCTGCTGCATGCGGCGCGAAATTTGGTGGGGCGCCAATTCGGCACCTACGCTTTTCCTTTAGGCGTGCTGGTTGTGCTGGTGGGATCGTTCAAACAGCTTGAATCCATCACCGCTTACGGGGCTGCGACGGTGGTGTTGGTTGCATCGGTCGTTCGTTATTTTTGTTACCGGAAGCTGTACAAGACTCCGAATACCCTCACGGTGGATGATAGTACGGTTAGTTCAGCTGCAAATGTATTTATCTATTCTGCCATTGTCGCTGCTTTCGCGGCTGGAGTATTTAGCGTTGCGATAATAGATGAGCTACCGAATTTCACCGTTACTATAGGCATGATCCTTCTTCTTGCGGGCTTAACAGGAGGATATATCGCTGGTGTGTATTGCTTCTTCCCGGCGGTAGTGGCTCTGCTAGTAGCTCAGTGGTTACCGATGGCAGTGTACGGCCTAGCGGTTATGGATTTTAAGTTTTTGAGTGTGTTGTATGCATGTATTCCTGTTCTATATATCGTTTCAATGCTGTTTTTGGGGCGCAATATCGGAAAGCAATATTGGCAGATGCAGCTTGTGCAATTCTCTTTGGAGGCTAGTCAAAAGGAGCTGCAGGACAGCCGTGATCGTTTTGAACGATTGATCAATGCAACCAATACCGGTTTGATTTCTGTAGATGAAGAGGGTTGTGTAAAGGAGGCCAATGAACCTTATCTAAAAATGATTGGTGCCAGGGGTTTTGAAGAAATTAAAGGCCGCAGTATTCTCGAATGGACCGATGAAGAATCGGTAGAAGAGACGAAGGATATTCTGGAAGCCCCGCTATCACCCGCGGGTACCTTTGTAAACCAGGAGAAAAAAATTCGCCGACTGGACAATGACGAGATTGTTTCGATTTCGGTCGATGCGATGATCGATGAGTCTGAGCAGGGCATCGAACATGTTGCAATGGTTCATGATATTACTGAACGAAAACGTATTGAAGATTTCATGGATAAAAACCGTGAACGTCATGAACTGATTCTGAACGCAACCGGAAGTACTATTGCGATGGTGGACCAGGATCATAGGATCACGCTGGTAAACAAAGTCTTTTGTATTCGGCATGGATTTGAAGATGAGGTGGAGGTGCTGGGTCAAAAAATTGAGAGCATGGTAGATGAATCCATGCAGGACGTTATCGAAAAATCTATTGATGAGGCGACCGAAACCCAGACGATGGTTACCGTTGAAACCAGTATCGAGATGAAAAGTCTTGGCAGAGAATCCTGGGTAATTTGTCGGTTTTACCCGGTTGAAGATGGCGTAATGATGGTTTCTGCGGACATTACACACGTAAAACTTAAGGAGTTCGAGCTTGAAGATGTTGAAAATTTCAGCGCAGAACTTTCAGAAAGAGCACCCATTGGGGCGGTGATTGTTCAGGATCAAGTAGTGGTATACGCCAATGCCCAGGTTAGTGAGCTGGTGGGTATTTCGCATGGCGAGATGGAAGGGTTGTCAGTATTTGATCTGTTGCCAGAGTCATCACAGGAAATGGTTCGAGAGGTGCAGGCGGATAAACTGTCCGGAAAGACAACCGAAAATCACTATGAATCAGAAATATACGGGAAAGGAGGAATAATAATACCAGTTATGATCCATAGCAGCTTGATCGAGTACCATGGCAAGCCAGGCATATTGGTATGGCTTTATGACGTGACCGAGCTACACCGTGTTCAGCAAAAACTGAAGGAGAGCGAGGAACTGTACAGGGCAGTGCTGCAAGCTTCGGATGCAACTATTCTTGCGGTCAACAGCAACCATATTACCACCATGGTGAATCAGGCCTTTTGTGAACGTAACGGTGTGGTCGAGAGTGAGGCGATCGGTCAGCCGATTGAAAAAGTACTAGCTCATGTAGCGGATCAAACCATATTTGAGCTGGTTGATCTGACCCTCGAAACAGGGCAATCCCAGTCCTATATGATGCACCTAGAGCTTGTGGGTATCGCTGAAGAAGCCTGGGTTAGTATTAAGTATTTCCCGATTGAAGATGGCGTGATGGTGCTGTCAATGGATGTGACGCCGCTTAAGAAAGCGGAAAAAGAGTTGATCATGCACCGTGATCACCTTCAGGAGCTGGTTGAACAACAGGTTCGGGAGCTGCGGGATGCGGTTGATCAAGCCGAAGCGGCCAACCGCGCCAAATCTGAATTTCTTGCCAATATGTCCCATGAGTTGCGTACACCTATGCATGCGATTTTGAGTTTTTCAAAATTTGGGCTTGAAAAACTGACTACTGCTTCGACTGAAAAGCTGGGTATCTATTTCGAAAGAATCCAACAGAGCGGTGATCGGTTGCTGGCGCTGGTTAATGATCTACTGGATCTCGCTAAACTTGAAGCAGGGAAAATGGGGCTCGAGGTTTCAACGCACGATTTGACTGAACTGGTCATCACACGCATGGCGGAGCAAGAGGCTACCGCCAGCCGAAAAGGTGTGAGTGTCAGCCTGGACAATGCGAATACTCCGTTTGAGGGTGATTTTGACGCCATTCGCATTGGCCAGGTGGTGACTAATCTATTGTCCAACGCGGTGAAGTTCACTCCTCCAGGCCACGCTATAGAGCTTTCAATCAGCACCGGGGTTATGGCTGTAGAGGGTGAAAATGGCTCTTTTAGTGATTTGCCTTCTCTCCATTTCCGTATTGAGGATGAAGGTATTGGGATTCCAGATAATGAACTGGAGCAGGTGTTCGACAAATTTATCCAGAGCAGTAAAACCAATACCGGAGCCGGGGGTACGGGCCTGGGCCTGGCGATTTGTAAACAAATTATCGATGCCCATAACGGAACCATTTGGGCTGAAAACGCGGAGAGTGGCGGTGCGATATTTAATTTTACGATTCCTCGAACCTATATTGCTCCCATAATCGGCATGGATCAGCCTGAAGATATGAGTGCAGCTTGATCGCATTTTTTTGGACTAGCACAACGAAGGATTAACCAATGTTCTCGAGACTGTTATATAGCCGAGCGCTGGATGCCCAACGGATCAGTGATGCTGAGAAAGAGCAATTACTGCATCAGGCAGCCCGGGATATGATGGTTCGCTTGATGGATATTTTTACCGCGCCTGCCGTCGTAGTGTTCCTGCTGTTAACGATGTTTGATCAGCTGAAATTTACCCAGACGATCGGGTTGGTGTCGCTTATTGTATTGACGACATTAGGCCGGTACTGGTGCAGTCGCAGGATTATTGAAATTGACGAAGATGGGCTTGTTGGCGAAGCGCCGCTCCGTGGCATCATTGATCTATTTCTACTCTCAAACTGGATCAATGGATTTGCAATAGGTCTTTTTTGCATCCTCGCTTTTGAGCAGTTAGAGGGTATGGTCGCGACGGTAACGGTCACTGTTGTTCTCTGTGGTTTGACCACTGGTTATGTGACGGGGAAATACTTTTTTTTCAGCGTGTTAGCCTCCCAGATTGTTGCATTATGGGCTCCGGTCCTTGTTTATGGATGGATAGTAGGGGGTGCGGTTGTTCCACCGGTCGTGCTGATGATTCTTCTCGCATATATCATCGTTACATTGCGCCTTGGGCGGGATTTGGAAAAGAAATATTGGGTGGCTCAGTTGAATCATTGCTCTTTGCAGCAGAGTCGAGAATCCCTTGAGGAGAGCCGTAATCGATTTGACCGATTGATCAATTTGACCCATACCGGCCTGATCACGGTAGACGAAAATAGATGTTTATTATCGGCGAATCAGCCCTATCTGGATATGATTGGTGTACCTGATCTGGAGCAGGTGATAGGGCACCATGTATCCGAGTGGACCGCTGAGCAATCCATGGGCCGGTTGATAAACAGCCCAGCAGCTGCATTTTCAGAGGTAGGGGTTTATGAACCGTTCGAAAAAACCTATCGGCGTTTGAATGACGGTAAGTTGGTGCACGCGAGTATCGATTCTATTATTGAGCAGGGTGAACATGGATTGGTGCAAACCGGAATGGTTCATGATATTACCCAGCGAAAACATGATGAGGAGCTATTGCGGGATGCACAAAAACGTTATGAGTTTGTATTAAACTCGAATGAATCCTCGATTATTCTGACAGATCCCGACGGCCTGATAACTCTTGGAAATAAACGTTTTTGTGATCGTTTTGGCTTTGAAAATGAGTCGGACGTGATAGGTCAAGATCTAGAATCACTGCTTGATACACCTCATGCTAAAAAGGTAATTGATTTATTCAGTCGGGCCATGAACACACAGACATCAGGAGAAATTGAAATTTATGAAGAGGCCCAGGGAGAGGAAGAAGAGTCCTGGCTTCATGTAAGGTGTTATCCGACAGAAGAGGGGTCAATGATCTTATTTCGAGATATTACCGAAAATAAAATGAAAGACCTTGAGCTGGACCGTGTAAAAACTCGAAACTCGGATCTGTTTGAAGATACCCCCATTGCCGCGCTGATCATTCAGAATCTAGAAATCGTGTATGCTAACCCGCAATTTGTTGATTTGGTGAATATCGATGCAGAAACTTTGGCTGGGAGATCCATTTACGACCTGTTGCCCTCAACCACCCATGATTTAATTCGAACTATCAATGAAGCAAGGGAGGCGGGTGAAGAAGTGCCTGATCAGTATGAAGCCGAGATAAATCGCAGGGGTTCTTCAGACCCTACCCCTGTTATGGTTCATATTCGTATGGCATCCCATGCGGGGCAACCGGCGATACTGGTATGGCTTTATGATTTAACTGAAACAAAGGCTACTCAGAAAAAACTTAAGGAGAGTGAAGGGCAATATAGAGCGGTACTGCAAGCTTCCGAAGCAACTATTATTGCGGTGGACAGCAACCATATTACCACTGTAGTGAACCAGGCCTTTTGTGAACGTAACGGTATTCTCGAGAGCGAAGCGATAGGCCAGCCGATTGAGCAGGTAATGGCCCATCTACCGGATAGAAAAGTATTTGAACTGGTTGATTCGACAATAGCTACCGGACAATCGCATTCCTATATGATGCATCTGGAGCTTAAAGGCATAGGTCAGGAAGCTTGGGTAGATGTTAAATGTTACCCGATCGACGGTGGCGTGATGGTGTTGTCGATGGATGTGACACCGCTTAAAGAAGCGGAAAAAGAGCTAAGGATGCACCGTGATCATCTTCAGGAGCTTGTGGATGGTCAGGTACAGGTATTGCGCGACGCGGTTGAAGAAGCCGAGGCAGCCAACCGAGCGAAGTCTGAGTTTATGGCCAATATGTCCCATGAGCTGCGCACTCCTATGCACTCCATTCTGAGTTTTTCCAATTTTGGGATCGACAAACTGCAAACAGCACCGCTTGAAAAACTGGGCACCTATTTTGAACGGATTCACGATAGTGGAAACAGGTTGCTGATATTGGTGAATGACCTGCTAGATTTAGCCAAGCTCGAGGCAGGAAAAATGGAGCTTGAAATCGCAGATTATGATTTAACTGAAGTGGTAGAAAGCCGAATGGCTGAGCAGGAAGCTACGGCTAAACAAAAGGGCGTTATCATAAAGCTGAAGCATAGTTCGGAAGAAATTCGAGGAGGTTTCGACTCGATTCGTATTGGCCAGGTGGTGGCAAACCTGCTCTCCAATGCAGTCAAATTCACACCGGCAGGAAAACTCATTACCCTCTCAATCCACACTTCAAGCATGACGACGGAATACGCTGGCGAATCATCGGAGGTGCCTTCTATCCTCTTCCGCATAACGGATGAAGGTATTGGTATTCCTGAGGATGAGCTTGAGAGTGTTTTTGATAAGTTCATCCAAAGTAGTAAAACCAATACCGGAGCTGGTGGCACTGGTTTAGGCCTGGCTATTTGCAAACAAATTATTGATGCTCATGGCGGTAAAATATGGGCAGAGGCTTCCGAAGATGGTGGTGCAATGTTCAGCTTTAAAATTCCTAAGACGTACGTGCCCATAGAACCAAAAACGCCGAGTCGGCGCGTGACAGATCAGTTGCCCTCCTGATGCTTGAATTTAACCCCGGAAGGCTATTAAGTTCTGATAACCGCTCAATATAGAACACTGTTTCACGCCGCTATCTGGTTAATTCCGGGTATAATTGCCCGCTAGTAAAAAATACACTGCTCGATCTCCGGGTAGTCTTTTTTTGATCGTATCTTGTGGCCGATTTTTATTGCTGGCAAGGTTAGATCAGTAGATTTTTAATTTTTCAGGCATAGGCAAACCAAGAGAAACCGATGACAATAATTCGAAAACAGGACCTTATCCAGAGCGTAGCCGATGCGCTGCAACATATCTCCTATTATCATCCGCTTGATTTTATTAACGCGGTGCATGAAGCCTACAAAAAAGAACAGTCTCCAGCTGCGAAAGATGCGATGGCGCAAATTCTGGTGAATTCCCGGCTTTGCGCAGAAGGGCGGCGACCAATCTGTCAGGACACCGGCATTGTCACTGTATTTCTTAAAATTGGAATGGATTTGAAATGGGAATCCGAGGGTATGAGTGTTGAGGATATGGTGAACGAAGGTGTTCGCCAGGCCTACACCCACCCCGATAATGTTCTACGTGCATCCATTCTGGCCGATCCCGCAGGCAAACGAAGTAATACTAAAGACAATACCCCGGCTGTGATCCATATGCAGATGGTGCCAGGCGATAAACTGGATGTGACGGTTGCGGCAAAGGGCGGCGGCTCTGAAAACAAAGCCAAGCTTAAAATGCTCAACCCAAATGCCAGTATTGTGGATTGGGTGGTTGAAACCGTACCCACCATGGGGGCCGGTTGGTGTCCACCGGGGGTCCTAGGTATTGGTATTGGCGGGACCGCAGAGAAGGCGATGTTACTTTCCAAAGAATCGTTAATGGGTCCGCTGGATATGCACGAGCTGATCAAAAAAGGCCCAGATAACCGTGTTGAGGAGTTGCGGCTGGAGATTCATGATCGCGTCAACCAGCTGGGTATCGGTGCCCAGGGGCTTGGTGGCTTGACCACTGTGTTAGATGTGAAAATTCTCGATTATCCAACCCATGCTGCTTCACTTCCTGTTGCGATGATCCCTAACTGCGCCGCGACTCGACATGCGCATTTTGTGCTCGATGGCTCAGGGCCATCGGAGCTGGCGCCACCAAGATTAGCAGACTGGCCTGAAATCAGCTGGGATGGTTCAGCCGGTGCCAAACAGGTCGACCTGAACAATATTACCCAGGCGCAGATCGAAAGCTGGAAGCCAGGTGATAGTTTGCTGTTGTCGGGTACTATTCTGACAGGTCGTGATGCGGCCCATAAACGGATGGCGGATATGTTCGCCCGTGGCGAATCATTGCCCGACGGTGTGGATTTTAACGGCAAATTTATCTATTACGTTGGTCCGGTTGATCCGGTTCGCGACGAAGTGGTCGGTCCCGCTGGCCCCACTACCGCAACTCGAATGGATTCTTTCACTGAAACCATGCTGACCAACAGCGGTATTGCAGGAATGATCGGCAAAGCTGAACGCGGTCAGGTTGCGATTGACGCAATTAAAAAACATCGTTCAGTATATTTAGCCGCAGTTGGTGGAGCTGCCTACCTGGTTTCACGGGCCATAAAAGGCTCTCGCATCGTAGCGTTTGAAGATCTAGGGATGGAAGCAATTAGGGAGTTCGATGTGGTTGAAATGCCTGTAACGGTTGCGGTGGATAGTACCGGGGAATCCGTGCATAGGACGGGGCCAGCGTTTTGGAAAGAAAAAATTGCTGCGCAGGCACTGGAAGTTAAGTAATTGTTGTATCTATAACTGCTTTTACAAATATAGAGAAGGGGAAACTAAAAAGGTTAGCGTATATAACTTAGCTAACCTTTTTTTTTTGTGCTGCTGAAGTTGATGTCTTTGCGCTAGTCGCTGCTTTGGTCGCTTTAGTTTTCTTTTTGTATGATTCGATGAACTTATCTTTTTCATCCGGTAGGTCGTAGAAAACCTCGGCATCGACGATATGAATAGAGAGATCTATTTCGATTTCATCATTGTCGGCCGCGATAGTGGTAACCAGGTCAATCAGGTTTTCAATAAGCTTTGGTGAAATACCTAATGAGACCGTCAGCAATACACTGTTCCATGGGCTATCGGTTTTGGTTTTCGGCGCGAGTAACTCAATTTTTTTCTTTTTGTACTCCTTTTCAAGCCCCTTGGCTAAAGACAGGTAAGGCTTATTAGCGGGGCCTATCGCCTTGATTTCAATGGTGAGGTCGGACATTGATCGATCCTTGTTGTTCGTCGCGTCTGGCTGTTTGCGGCCGTGGCCGTGGTTCGGTCTGAACCGCTACTAAGGTGGTTATCAGACGGTCTTCTTGACCGCGCAATATCCTTACATAAGATGGGAGTGAATTCAATGACTGGCACCTTATGTGTGGTCAAACGTGAGGGGGGTGCGGCTTCTTCAAGGGGATGGGTTAAGAGAGCGAATTTGGTTAAAAAAATAGGGGCGACCAAAGTCGTCATGTGCGATCAAGAATAGTGGTTAAAATCTTGTGCTGCGCCAACGAGTATCCCAGGCATTAAATACCTTTCCAGGGTAACGATATTTCCCAAGACTACCGTTATAGCGGGCTAGCGCCCGTGTAATATTGCCATTTTCCTTTTTTAAGTAATGGCTGAGGATGGCGCTACCATATTTCAGGTTGGTATCTATATCGGTAAGGTTATCGGATTCGCGGCCGATCTCTTTTCTCCAGAATGGCATTACCTGCATCAGGCCTTGAGCACCGGCGCTGGATACGGCGTAGGGGTTAAAACTGCTTTCAATCTCAATCACCGACAGTACTAAACCCGGTTGAAGCTCAAAATTGCTGGCGTGTTGATAGACTTTCCTAAGTAGGCTTAAGCGCTTTTCCGGGTCGCGAATAAAGGGGCTAATTCTGCCAGACATATCGATCAGCCATACCTCGGCATCGAAGCGATCTTTGAAACCGGGATTATCGGCCAGGCTTTTAATCAAATATTGCCGCAGTTCCGGATCAACTTTTTCGGTTGCATAGCTATTTGTAGTAGACACAAGCATCAGCAACGCGATCAATAAAGAGCCGAGTACCGAACCAACCAGGTGGCGAAGTTCAGCGCGCAACGAACCCATGAAGGGTGTTTGATAGGTAACGGTACTGGTTTTAATCAAGTGCATTTTTTGGGAAACGTACTACCGGTCAGCGCTGTGATCAGCACTATAAATTTTTTAGAAATTCGAACATTTTTTCTACCGGAACAACCTGGCTCGAACCGTCTTTGCGAGACCGGTATTCAAGGTTACCCTCTTTTAAGCTTCGATCACCAATCACTACAGTATGGGGGATACCAATCAACTCCATATCAGCAAATTTCACCCCAGGACGCTCGTTTCGATCATCCATTAATACTTCTACACCTGCATCGTCAAGCTGTTGGTATAGTTTTTCAGTGGCGCTTTGAACTGCCTCGGATTTATGCATGTTAAGAGGAATTAAAACCACCTTGAATGGCGCCAGCGATTGTGGCCAGGTAATGCCAGACTCATCATGATTTTGCTCGACCGCTGCGGCCACAACCCGTGATACACCAATACCGTAACAACCCATCTCCATTACCGTAGCGCGGCCGGTTTTATCCAGCACCGTTGCATTCATGGCCTGGCTGTATTTGTTGCCGAGCTGGAAAATATGACCGACTTCAATGCCGCGTTTGATCTCCAATGTACCCTTGCCATCGGGGCTTGGGTCACCAGCTTCGACCTGCCGCAGATCTACTGTCGCATCGATATTACAATCACGACTCCAGTTTACTCCGCTTAAATGCGTATCATTTTTATTCGCACCGCAAACAAAGTCCGCAACCACAGCCGCGCTGCGGTCAACATAGGTTTTGATATCAAGGTTGACCGGGCCGATATAACCAGGCTGGCAGCCGATCTCCTGTTGGATCTGTTGATCAGTTGCGAGCTCAAGTGGCGAGGCTACTCCGGCAAGTTTGCCGGCTTTGATCTCATTTAGTTGATGATCGCCCCGTAAAACCAGCGCAATAAGGCCCGGTTTGCTGTCTGCATTTTCTGGTTCAGCCAGCACGACCATAGTCTTTAAAATTTGTTGCGGGGGTGTGTCGAGAAACTGACTGACTTGCTCAATGGATTTAGTGTCAGGTGTTGCTACTTCTTCCATCGACTGTGTGGCATCTGGGCGCGGCGTCAGCGGCGCAATCGCCTCTGCCATTTCAACGTTTGCTGCATAGTTACTTTCATTGCTGAATGCGATGGCATCTTCACCGGATTGGGCCAGTACATGAAACTCATGGGAAGATGCGCCGCCAATAGAGCCGGTGTCCGCGAGAACAGGTCGGTAATCGAGGCCCAGCCGATCGAAAATACGGCAGTAGGTTTGGTGCATTTTTTGATAAGTATCTTCAAGGCATTCCTGGTCGATATGGAATGAATAAGCATCTTTCATCAAAAACTCACGCCCGCGCATCAAACCAAACCGGGGTCGGATCTCATCCCTGAACTTGTTTTGAATCTGGTATAGATTGCTGGGTAGCTGTTTGTAACTGTGCAGCTCATTGCGCACCAAATCTGTGATCACCTCTTCGTGGGTTGGGCCAATACAAAATTCACGATGGTGACGATCCTTAACCCTCAGTAACTCTGGGCCATATTGTTCCCAGCGCCCGGATTCTTGCCACAATTCAGCGGGTTGCACCGCTGGCATCAATACCTCCATGGCACCCGCCCGATCCATCTCTTCGCGGATAATATTTTCAACCTTTCGCAGTATTCGCAGGCCCATCGGTAACCAGGTATATAACCCCGAAGCCAATTTACGGATCATGCCGGCTCGCAACATGAGCTGATGGCTGACGACTTCTGCATCCGATGGTGTTTCTTTTAAAGTGGCAATCAGATACTGGCTGGTTCGCATCGGGTATTCCTGTATGTACGTAAATAGAGTGGTCGGTAGTATGTGAGATTATAGCGGACGATAAAAAGCAGGGAAGGTTTAAGAGCTCTATACACTATTGATTAGAGTGACTCTTAAACTCCCTGCAAGTGTTGTAGCGGGGTGTTGGAGGTTTAGATCAGGGTTGTTAGCAGCAGCTATTTCCTTGCTTAGCCCGGTATAAATTGAGTTAAAGCGCCATATCCTTGAGTTTCTTTAGTGGTGTGATTTTGACAATGGTGCGTGCTGGTTTTGCTTTAAATACGGTCGGTTCACCGGTAAAGGGGTTGGTACCTTTACGGGCTTTGGTAGCAGGCTTTTTTACGGTTTTGATTTTTAACAAGCCTGGAATACTGAAATGCCCAACCGCTCGTTTTTTGATGTGGCGTTCGATCACGATCCCCAGATCATCAAGCACCGCAGCGACATCTTTGCGGCTTAACTCGGTGTTCTCTGAAATTTCAGCAATTAGTTGAGTTTTCGTGTAAGCCTCTTTTACGGCGGTAACTTTTCTTTTTGGATTAACGGCCATGTTGGTTTCCCTGAGTGGATTTGATGCGTTAATTTTCTAGAATTATTCAAGTCGCAAGAAGTACGACTTTCGCGCACTTTTATAGTACAAACCGCCTGGCGCTGCAAGGCCTAGATAGGAGAGGGCGCTAAAAACCGCTGATTTTAAAGCATATAAGAGTTTTTGAGTGACCTTAGGCAATATTCAGAATGGGATAGCGCAGAACCCGCATACCCGCGAATCGCCCTATGGCTTGATGATGTGTAGTTTTGTTTCTTCCGGGTTGCGAATGATGTAGTTAAAAATATCTACCCAATATTGGCTGAACTGGTTGCCCGCTTCGCGATTAATTTCCAGTATTGCACGGACAAAGGGGCGACGTTGCAGTGTGGTGTGGGCGCGCTCATGGGTGCGTGCATCAAACGTATCCACGATGGCGATAATTTTGGCACCGTCACAAATTTCATTTTCGGTCAGTCCTTTCGGATACCCACCACCCGTCATCTGTTCATGATGTTGTAGTACCATCTCCGCAGCATCTTCCCAATTGATCATGCGGTGGAGCATTTCGTAACTTGATCGAGCGTGACCATTTAGAATACGTTTCTCATTGTGGTTGAGGCGATCTGTCTTGTGTAGGATATCGAGCGGAAGGAATGCCATGCTTATATCATGCATATAGACCGCCGCTGTCAGCTGAGTCGGATCGACGGGCTGCTGGGCATGGTGATTCATCTCCAGTGCAAGTCGTAGTATGCGTTCACTGCGTCCCTGCCAATATTGGGAACGGGCTTCAATCGGTGCGATCAAACTTCTAAAAAAACCAAGGTCAGCGGAATCTTCAACGCCATAATGTGTAAATAGCTGTTGGAGGCTCTCGGGGCTATTTTCTGGCATATAGGCTGGTGCGGCTGGTTGTTGCAGCTCGATGTACTCAATTTGTGTGCCTGGATCAAGTATCAGCATGGAGGCTCGCATAGCATTTTCATGCTGCGTTTCGCTGCTATACAAGATCATTTGGAGCGATGAAATAATCTGCAGCAGTCGATCTTCACTGATACTAGTGAAATTCCCGGCGGCAAATTTTTGGGTTTTGGATTGAATGCACTCTAGTGACAGTAATACGATATCGGTGAGCATTGGGTGGTATTGAATCGTATCCATACGGATAGCCTGAACCAGATTCTCCAGTTCACGTACCAGCTTTGCGAGTAGATCGAAGGAATGGAATATCAGGCTTTGGCGGATATTTCCAAGTGAAGCCTGCAATGATTCCAGTGGCTCTGAATTCTCGGGGTTAGCCTCGAACTTTAGCATCTCAGCTTCGCATAATTGTCGAGTTACACTAATGTGCGTAAGTAGGTTTGCCTGAGGTAAGTGGGGAGGCTGATTTTCAGTGTGTGCCATGGGAATATACCAATTTTGGAAAAGCGCGAGGACTTTAAAAGGTTCTATTTAAGGGTAGCAGGGATATCCAAATTGGCGATTTGTAGCGTAAATTTGTCTGAGCTGTGACGGAATCGATATAAATAGAGGTATAATGCGCGTTTTTTTAGCTACCGGTTTACCGGTTTACCGGTATGTTGACTAGTATCCGACCCGGAGGTGTATGTTCGTGCCGATTTATGAATATCAGTGTAATGTCTGTGAGCACCGGTTTGAGAAGTTGCAAAAACTTAGCGATGACCCGCTCAGAATTTGTCCCTCTTGTGAAAAAGAGACGTTAAAAAAACTGATCTCCGCTGGCGGGTTCCGTTTGAAGGGCGAGGGTTGGTACGAAACGGACTTTAAAACAGGTAGCAAGAAAAATATTGCCGGTGATTCTTCATCCTCTTCCGCGGCTGATTAGCCGATATTTGAAGCCCGGACAAACCGACATCCCACTTAAATTTTACTGGATAGGATAGTTTTAATGCGAAGCCATTACTGTGGCGATTTAAATGAATCGCACATTGGTCAACAAATCGAGCTTTATGGATGGGCGCATCGTCGTCGTGACCATGGTGGTGTAATCTTTATTGATCTGCGTGATCGCAACGGCATTGCCCAGGTCGTATTTGATCCCGATACCGTAGAGGCCTTCGCACAGGCAGAACGAGTCCGCAGTGAGTTTGTACTTAAAATCAGCGGGCTGGTTCGGGCGCGTCCCGAGGGCACTACCAACGATGATATGCCAACCGGCCAAATTGAAATATTGGGTAAAACCCTTGAAGTGCTGAACGCTTCAGAAACACCTCCTTTCCCGCTGGATGGCTATACCGATGTCGGTGAAGATGTTCGTCTGAAATATCGTTACCTGGATTTGCGTCGACCAGAGATGCAGCACAACCTGATTCTACGCTCCAAGATCACTAGCAGTATTCGCAACTCATTGGATCAGCAGGGTTTTCTTGATATTGAAACACCGATTCTTACCCGGGCAACCCCAGAGGGTGCGAGGGATTATCTGGTGCCAAGCCGAACCCATGCCGGTTCCTTTTTTGCCTTACCCCAATCACCGCAACTCTTTAAACAATTATTGATGGTTTCTGGTATTGACCGTTACTATCAGGTTGCTAAATGCTTCCGTGACGAAGATTTACGGGCAGATCGGCAACCCGAATTTACTCAAATTGATATAGAGGCTTCCTTTATAGATGAAGAGGAAGTGATGTCGATTACCGAAAAAATGGTGCGCCAGCTATTCACCCAGGTGATGGATGTTGAACTTGGCGATTTTCCGAAAATACCCTATTCAGAAGCGATGTCCCGCTACGGCAGCGACAAGCCAGATCTGCGTAACCCGATGGAACTGGTGGATGTTGACGATCTGATGCGTCAGGTTGAGTTCAAGGTATTTAACGGCCCGGCCAATGATCCAGAAGGCCGAGTAGCCGCCCTGCGAGTTCCCGGCGGAGCAAAACTGAGCCGAAAAGATATCGATGTTTACACCAAGTACGTGAGCATCTACGGTGCTCGTGGTCTGGCGTATATTAAGGTCAACAAACTGGCCGACGGGCGGGAAGGATTGCAGTCTCCTATCCTGAAATTTATTCCCGATGGAATTGTCACCCAACTGATTGAGCGTACCGAAGTTCAAGATGGCGATCTAATTTTCTTTGGTGCCGATAGCGCCAAAATAGTTAACGAAGCGCTAGGACAGCTGCGGGTTAAACTGGGCACTGATCTCGACCTGCTTACCAAACAATGGGCACCCTGCTGGGTTGTTGATTTCCCGATGTTTGAAAAGAACAACGACGGCAACTGGACTTCACTTCATCACCCATTTACTGCGCCAACCTGCAGCCCTGAAGAGCTGGTTAAAAACCCCGGCGCTGCACTTTCCCAAGCTTATGATGTGGTATTAAACGGCACCGAGCTAGGTGGCGGCTCCATCCGTATCCATCAGGCCGAGATGCAAAACGCAGTATTCGATGTGCTAGCGATTGATGATGAAGAAGCCCAGGACAAGTTTGGATTTTTACTAGATGCACTCAAGTACGGCTGTCCGCCCCACGGCGGTTTAGCGATTGGGCTGGATCGATTAGTGATGCTGATGACCGGTGCCAACTCAATCCGTGAAGTGATTGCATTTCCAAAAACCCAGACAGCGGCCTGTGTGTTAACGTCAGCGCCGAGCCCTGTGGATGACAAACAGTTAAAAGAGCTTAACGTACGGATTCGTAAGCCCGTTGATGCGGACAAGACAAAGGAATCAGGCTCCTAAACCACCGTAAAAAATAATTAGATGTTGAGATGATTGCATCGGGCTGAACTCGCTTTCGTGCAATGATTTCATCAAAACTAGCTTTGGAGGAACACCGTGGCAGGACACAGTAAATGGGCCAATATCAAACACCGAAAGGCGGCTCAGGATGCCAAACGAGGCAAGGTATTTACCAAATTTATTCGTGAGTTAACCGTTGCCGCACGTGCTGGCGGCGGCGATCCTGCGGATAACCCGCGTTTGCGCACAGTGCTGGATAAAGCCCTCAGCGCTAACATGAGTCGCGATACTATTGATCGCGCGATTGCACGTGGAGCCGGTGGTCTTGAGGGCGATAATGTTGAAGAGCTGACTTACGAAGGTTATGCCCCGGGTGGCGTGGCGGTACTGGTTGAAGCGATGACCGATAACCGTAATCGAACTGCTGCTGAAGTGCGCCACGCCTTCACCAAGCACAACGGTAATCTAGGCACCGACGGATCAGTGGCCTACCTGTTCACCAAAATAGGCCAGATCACCTTTGAGCCGGGGGTGAATGAAGAAGCCTTGATGGATGTGGCGCTGGAAGCCGGTGCGGATGATATCGATATCCACGACGATGGCAGTGTTGATGTGATCACCGGCCAGCACGATATGCTCAAAGTAAAAGATGCACTGGCCGAGGCCGGATTCGTTGCGGCCAATGCGGATGTCACCATGTTGCCGTCGAACTCCATTGATCTCGACCTTGCCGGTGCTGAAAAAGTATTAAAAATGCTCGACCGTCTTGAAGACCTCGACGATGTGCAAAACGTCTACTCCAATGCTGAGTTTCCTGAAGAGCTATTTTCCGGAGACGAGTAATTCAGCCTGTCCCTGATATTCATTCACCGGAGCCTATTGGATGACCGTGATACTCGGTATTGACCCCGGCTCCCGAATTACCGGTTATGGCGTAATCCGTAGCCAGGGTTCAAAAATAGAACATATCGCTAATGGCTGCCTGAAAGTTGGCGAAGGCGAGCTGGCGGATCGGCTCAGCAAAATCTACGCGGGCCTCAGTGAGGTCATCGAGATTCATCGTCCCGTCGAAATGGCGATTGAAAAAGTTTTTATGGCCAAAAATGCAGACTCCGCATTAAAGCTTGGTCAGGCTAGGGGGGTAGCGATCGTCGCCTCTAGTAATCGTAATATGCCCGTAGCTGAATACAGCGCCCGCCAGGTCAAGCAGGCGGTAGTTGGTCGCGGTGCAGCGGATAAAAAACAGGTTCAGCATATGGTCACCGCCCTGCTGCGGCTTGATCATACCCCCGGCGAAGATGCCGCCGATGCATTAGCTATCGCAATATGTCACGCCAATACCCGTACTAGTTTGATTTATCAGGCACGAAGTAGGGCTGGTGGCCGCGTTCGCAGTTAATTATATGATGACACCTGTTATTGGAACCGTTCAAAGTCATTGGTAGTGCCTAAAAGGAGAGATGTATGGGCTGGATGCTGCTTGCAATAGTTGTAGTGATTCTTGTTATAGCTGCGGTGGGTGTGAAGAGTAAAAAAAAGACTCAGGATAAATCCGTTGGATCTCCACCACTTGATCGACTGAGTCAATCTGCCGAATCGGGATCAGCCGACCCCGATTCAAAGGAATACTCATACCAAAAAGTAAATGTTTTATTTAGTGCAGCTGAGCGTTCTTTTCTTGGCGTGCTTATTCAGGCTGTCGGTGAAAACGCTCAGGTATTTGGTAAAGTACGTGTCGCCGATGTAATTACACCAAGGAAGAACGGATCGAAAAGCGACTGGCAAAAAGCCTTTAATAAGGTTTCAGGCAAGCATTTCGATTATTTACTTTGTGATAAAAGCGATTTGTCTGTTTTATGTGCGATAGAGCTTAATGATCGGTCACACAATTCAAAAGTACGAAAGGAGAGAGATCAATTTCTGGAAAATGCCTGTAAATCTGCCGATATTCCACTTGTGCAAGTGCCTGCAAAAGCAGCTTATAGTATTGCTGAAATACAGAGCTGTATTTCAGCCTATCTGCCCATCGCTCCATCACACAGCATCGATCAAGAGTCTTCTATAGCTGCTTTGAACTCTGGAATGACGCAGTCCGAAAACGAGATAAATAAAACTTGCCCTAAATGTTCATCTGAGATGCTTAAGAAAGTTGCAAAAAAAGGGAAAAATACTGGAAATGACTTTTGGGCCTGTAGTGCCTTTCCGAAGTGTCGTTATAGTCATGAAATCAATGAAGAGTAAGTTATGATTGGCCAAATACATGGCATATTGTTGGAAAAACAAGCCCCTCACCTGTTGGTAGATGTGCAGGGTGTGGGTTATGAAATCCAGGCGCCAATGACTACCTTTTACGCAATTCCGGAAGTTGGTTCCGAGGTGACGTTACATACGCACTTTGTAGTGCGGGAAGATGCCCAGTTGTTATTTGGTTTTCACAGTCAACCTGAACGGCAGATGTTTCGTAGCCTGATTAAGGTTAATGGCGTAGGCCCCAAGGTTGGTTTGGCGATACTGTCTGGCATTGATGCGGCTGCGTTCGCTGCTTGTATTGCCCATGATGATGTAAAAACCCTGATCAAGATCCCGGGTATTGGTAAGAAAACCGCTGAACGATTACTGGTTGAGATGCGGGATCGAATTCAAGAATGGGAAATATCAGATCCAACCGCCAGCTTACTGCAGCCTATTACATCAAGCACCCCTTCCGACCGTCAACAAAAGCAGGAAGCGGAAAGCGCACTGATCTCGTTGGGTTATTCGGTAAAAGAAGCGGATAAAGCGGTGAATGCGATCGCCAAAGAAGGCATGAATAGCGAGCAATTGATCCGCCTGGCGCTCAAAGGTATGGTAGCCGGATGAATGAATCTGACCGACTGATCTCTCCCCGGCTTGATCCTGAAAATAATCGGGAAGAGGTGCAGGATCGTGCCATTCGGCCACTGCGACTGGAGGAGTACGTCGGCCAGCCGGTGATCCGCGAACAGATGGAGATCTTTATTGAGGCCAGTCGTTCACGTGGCGAGGCGCTCGACCACACCCTGATTTTTGGTCCACCGGGATTGGGCAAAACCACTCTGGCTAATATTGTCGCCAATGAGATGGATGTGGATATCAAAGCGACATCCGGGCCTATTCTCGAACGTCCCGGTGACCTTGCTGCACTGCTGACTAATCTTGAGCCGCGGGATGTATTATTTATCGATGAGATTCATCGGCTTAGCCCTGTGGTAGAGGAGGTGCTTTATCCTGCGATGGAGGATTATCAGCTCGATATTATGATTGGTGAAGGCCCTTCGGCGCGCTCCATCAAGCTCGATCTGCCACCTTTTACTCTGGTGGGTGCCACTACCCGCGCGGGTTTATTGACCTCGCCATTGCGGGATCGATTTGGCATCGTGCAGAGGCTGGAGTTCTACAACCTGAAAGATTTGAGCCATATTGTTACTCGCTCCGCCACGATCCTCGGTCTGAGTATTGACCCCTTGGGTGCAGCTGAAATAGCCAAACGATCACGGGGGACTCCGCGTATTGCCAATCGTTTACTGAGGCGGGTACGTGATTACGCCGAGGTTAAATCCGATGGCGCAATCAGTGCTGAAATTGCCGATGCGGCGCTTAATATGCTGAGTATCGATCCGGTTGGGTTCGATCAGTTGGATCGTCACCTGTTGACCACCATGATCAGTAATTTTAATGGCGGTCCAGTGGGTATCGATACCATGGCGGCCTCAATCAGTGAGGAGCGCGATACTATTGAAGATGTCATCGAGCCTTATCTTCTTCAACAGGGCTACATTATGCGCACCCCCCGTGGCCGGATGGTGACCCAAAAAGCCTACCTGCACTTTGGTTTGGATATGCCTGCGCAGCATCCCACAACCAGCGCGCCAAATTTACCAACTGACTAGTCCAAAATATTACTGTCAAAGTAGTAAAAATAGATGACGGAATTTATCACTAAAGTACGGGTCTACATCGAGGATACGGATTTTGGTGGTGTGGTTTATCACGCCAATTATCTGCGCTGGATGGAAAGGGCCCGTACTGAATTACTTCGTGCTGCGGGATTTGAGCAGCAAACCCTGATGGATGATGACCTATTGTTTGTGATCCGTGGACTAGATATTCGGTACCGGGCCTCAGCCCAACTGGATGACAAGATTAGAGTAAAAACCACCATCAGCGAAGTAACCTTCGCAACCATGGTATTTTCCCAGCAGATCAATCTGGAGCTTGAAGATGGCTCCGAGGGAGCTCTGTTGTGCAAAGCGAATGTGCAGGTAGCCTCGATATCTGTGTCATCACGTAAAGTGATGGCGATACCGAAATCGATCACAGGGGCAGTTTCGATCTATCGGTCGTAACTTGGGTCCCGAACCTTGGCCTGGGAAGCGGTTATCAACATGATTATGTGTAAGAAAAATGAATTCCAGATGGAGAATACATGTCTATTTTCAGCCTGATTAGCAGCGCCAGTCTTTTAGTTCAAATTGTGATGGCATTACTGCTGCTGGCGTCCGTCATTTCATGGGTGTTTATCATTCGACGCGCCTCTATCTTATCCCACGCTAAAACTGAGCTGGTGTTGTTTGAGGAAAAATTTTGGTCGGGAGTCGATCTGAATAGCCTTTATCGAGAAGGGAACGCCCAGGCGGCGGACGGCATCGATATCGGAGGACTTGAGGGTATATTCAGAGCAGGATTTAAAGAATTCAGCCGCCTTAGTCAGCAAGTGAGTGCGGATGCCGAAGCCGTTATGACCGGAGCACAACGCGCGATGCGTGTCGCGACCACTAAAGAGGAGGAGATGCTGGAAACAAATCTCCCGTTTCTGGCCACGGTTGCTTCAGCCAGTCCTTATGTGGGTTTGTTTGGCACAGTGTGGGGCATTATGAATTCATTTCGTGGTTTGGCTAACGTACATCAGGCTACTCTTTCTGTAGTTGCGCCAGGTATTGCAGAGGCATTAATTGCAACAGCAATGGGGCTGTTTGCCGCGATTCCTGCGGTGATCGCCTATAACCATTTTGCGACCAAAGTGGAGTCGTTAGTGACTGGATATGAAACCTTTGCAGAGGAGTTTGCCAGCATCCTGCACCGACAGGCGCATTTGGATGCCAGTAAGAGCGAAACGGAACACCGAGGGTAATTCGGCATGGCCGGGGATAGAAAAAAACGCAAACCAATGGCGGAAATAAACGTCGTTCCCTATATCGATGTGATGCTGGTATTGATGGTGGTTTTCATGATCACAGCACCGATGTTAACCGAGGGTATCCGTGTTGAGTTGCCGAAACTGACCGCCAAACCTGTAAAGGTTGATGAAGAACAGGCGCTGGTTGTTTCCGTAAAATCAGATGGAAGCTATTACATCAACCTTGGTGAGAATGTCGAAAAAGCCGCTGAATTAGCAAAAATTGCCACTCAGGTAAGTAAAGTTGTTCGGGCTAAACCTAATATTCAGGTGCTGGTTCGTGGTGACCAAAGTGTACCCTACGGTAAAGTGGTTGAGTTAATGGCAGTGTTGCAGAAATCTGGTGTGCCTAATGTGGGATTGATCACTGAGCCAGAGCATTAATAATGGCTTTGTTTAGCATTGGTCAGATAACAAGGGTTGGTGTGAGTCGGTGAGTGGACGTTTTTCGTGTTGCTAATGCGTGGTTGGTGGGTGCCGGTAATCGTTGCTGTTGTTCTGCATCTGGTGCTGATCTCTCTACTGTTGATGGGTTGGGATTCTGCGGTTGAGTTTAAACCCGCCGTAGTTCCGCAACACATCCAGGCTAAAGTGGTAGAGCTTAAGCCTAAAACTAAAAAAGTGAGCAAGGCTAAGAAACCTAAAAAACCACCAGTGAAGAAAACCACGGTAAAAAAAGAAAAGATAAAGAAAGTACCTGTTAAACCGAAACTAGAAAAGCAGATTAAAAAACCAGTCATTACAAAGACCGCTAAACCACCTGAAAAAATTAAAAAAGAGCCCATCAAGCCAAAGGTTGATGAAAAAAAACGGCAAGCTGAACAAGAACGACTGGCGGAACAAAACAGATTACAGGCATTGGCGGACTCACTGGCGCAAGAAGAATTAAAACGCAAACTTGAGTTGGAGCAGGCACAGGTTCAGTCCTATTCCCAGCAAATCCGCTCCGATATTGAAAGTAAGTGGTCGAGGCCGCCAAGCGCGCGAAACGGAATGGAGGTTACATTGATGATTCAGCTCGTACCTGGCGGTGAATTAATTGATGTCAAAATTATTAAACCAAGCGGCAATGATGCTTTCGATACATCGGCGGTTAATGCCGTTCGTAAAGTACAGGTATTTAATGTTCCCAAGGAGTATGAATTGTTTGATCAGTATTTTCGTAAGCTGACCTTGCCCTTTAGAGCAGAAGGGTTGAGTCGGTGATGGGGGTTATGAAACGTATCAGATTGGTAGTTCTTGGTGCTGGGCTTTTGTTGGCGATGGCACCTCAATTGTTGTGGGCTGAACTCACGATTGAGATTACCCAGGGTCAGGATAATCCTGTATCTATTGCTATTGTGCCTTTTGAATGGTCAGGTGATAAACCAATGCCGGAGGATCTGTCGGAAATTGTGTCCGATGATCTATATCGCAGTGGTCAGTTTTCACCCATGCCGCGGGGTAATATGCTGAGTTTTCCTCATTATGAAAATCAAGTGCATTTTCGAGACTGGAGCATGTTGGGAGCAGAATATTTGCTGATAGGTCATATCGATTTTGATGCCGGCGCGCAGCGTTACCATGCGGCATATACTCTATACAACGTGCCTTCGGGCCAGAAGGTGGTTGCCGGTAACTTTTCGGCTACAACGCCAAACCTTCGGGATATCGGACATGCGATCAGTGACAAAATCTATCATAAAATAACCGGTATAGAAGGGAATTTTTCAACCAGAATTGTGTACGTTACAGAACATAAAATAGAGGTTGATGGCCTCTCTTTTAAAGAATACAGGCTTGAAGTGGCGGATGCGGATGGCCACAGGGTTCGCAATTTGCTGCGTTCGAAAGAGCCGATTCTCTCTCCCGATTGGTCTGCGGATGGTGAGCATATCGCTTATGTATCCTTTGAATCGGACCGTCCCGCTATTTACACCCAACGATTAAGCACCGGAGAACGAACGCTCATCAGCTCCTTCAGAGGGTTGAATGGAGCACCGGATTGGTCAGCAGATGGTAAGAAAATAGCATTGGTTTTGTCGAAGGATGGTAATCCAGAAATCTATACCTTGGATGTGGCGACCAAAAAATTGCAGCGTGTGACGCGTCATTTTGCCATCGACACTGAACCACGCTGGTTACCCGATGGTAAATCGCTGATATTTACCTCTAATCGGGGAGGCAAGCCACAAATATATAAAGTGACCCTGATGACAGGAAAAATAGAGCGCCTCACTTTTGAGGGTGATTACAATGCACGGGGGCAGGTTACGCCAAATGGACATTTTTTGGTGATGGTTCATCGGACTCAAGGGGTGTTTCATATAGCTGTACAGGATTTAAGGCGTGGAGTCGTTCGAACACTGACCCAAACCGAGCTAGATGAATCTCCGAGTATCTCACCCAATGGCACTATGGTGGTGTATGCGACTCAGTCTGGTAATCGAGGAATCTTGGCAGCTGTTTCCGTTGACGGTTCGGTCAAAATGCGGTTGCCCTCATCACGTGGCAATGTGCGTGAACCATCCTGGTCGCCCGTGATGTCGCGGTAATTGCGCACTGCAGCGCCTGGCACACTAACGATTTACAGCACTTAATTTCGTGATTTAAAAGTATTTAGGTGAAAATAGTTTTAAACCGGTTCGATTCCGTTCACAATGGAGGCGTTGTTCCCTTGGGTGGGGGAATCGAATCACAAAGTTGCTTGTTAGCACTATAACTGTTCAAATTTTGAAGTGAATTATCAAGAGGTTAAAAATAGTATGCAATCCAAAAAATTAGTTCGAATCAGTACCGTTTCTGCACTGGTTGTCTTATTAGCTGCCTGTAGTTCTGACGGGGGTGTCAAGGATGAAGTGGATACAATGGGTGACTCAACGCCAGCGGCGACCACCACTGGCTATGATGCGAGCAGTAAGGTTGAAGGTTCTACCGTAGCGGCAAGCACTGAAGAGAGTAAGCAAGCAGCAACTATGGTCTCTGATTTGACTACAGTTTACTACTTTGATTTTGATTCTTCAGCGATTAGGTCTGACTCAACTGTGAGCCTTGATCAGCTGGCTACATACTTGAAACAGGATCGAGCAGTTTCAGTAGTCCTGGGTGGACATGCGGATGAACGCGGTACCCGAGAGTACAATATGGCCCTCGGCGAGCGACGCGCAAAATCGGTAGAAAATTACCTTTTGCTGGAAGGAGTGTACCGGGCTCAAATTGAAACGGTTAGCTACGGTGAAGAGAAACCTGCAGTAGAAGGGCACGATGAGGCATCCTGGCAACAAAATCGCCGTGTCGAAGCTAAGCTGTAGCGGCAATAGGGTAATCAACCGTTGATTAGAAGACTTGTATGCTGTGTTGCGATAACCTGCTGGATTGTTCAGCCGGTAATTGCAGAGGATCCCGCTGAGGCTGCAGAGCAAGGCTCTATTGCATCGGAGCTTCTTATGCAGCTGCAAGCACTTCAGGAGGAGGTGCTTCAGCTGCGTGGCCTGACCGAAGAGCAGGCATACCAGCTGAAACAGATTAAGGATACCCAGCGAGACCATTATCTCGACCTTGATCGTCGTCTTGGTGGACTTCAGCAAAAGCTTCGTCAAGTCTCTGGTAATGCTCCTGTATTGGGGCAACCCGCGACAATACCGTCAACTGTTGCGCCGACCAAAAGCGCACCGAGTATTGAGACAGTAACCGCTGCAAAACAAAACCTTTCTGATGACAAAGCTCAGTCGGAATCAAACGACTATGACCATGCATATGGTTTGGTAAAAAACAAAAAATTCGAACAGGCCGGTAAGGCATTTGAAAAGCTATTGATCGACTACCCTGACGGGAAGTTTGCTCCGAATGCTCACTATTGGATGGGCGAACTGTTTATGGTCGACTCGGACTTGAACAATGCAGCAATCGCTTTCTCCAAGGTGGTTACGCTCTATCCTAAGCACTGGAAAAGCGCCGATGCGTTATACAAACTGGGCGAAATTCACTTTAGGTTAGGTGAGTCTGAAAAATCCAGGCAGTACCTCAATCGTGCGGTTACACAGTTTCCAAATTCAACCGCCGCACGATTTGCAACCCGCTATTTGAAAGCTAATTTCCCTCAATAAAACTCCATACAATGCCGGCGCTTTCGTACCGGTATTAAGACCCGCCAGTGAACCCATTGAACGTTTCAAAAATACCTTCTATACAGATCGATTCAAACTTACAATTAAGAATTACCGAGGTCTTTTATTCGCTTCAGGGTGAAAGTATTTCGGCAGGATTACCTACCACCTTTATTCGTTTAACCGGCTGTCCGTTGCGTTGTGGTTATTGTGATACCAGTTATGCATTTCGGGGTGGTGAAATGATCAGCCTCGATCAGCTGCTGGGCAAGGCGGAGAGTTACAATACCAAACACGTATGTATTACCGGTGGTGAGCCCCTCGCACAAAAAAACGTTCACGGGTTGATCAGCCTTTTGTGTGACGAGGGTTATTCCGTTTCGATAGAAACTAGTGGTGCGTTGGATGTCAGCATGATTGATAAGCGTGCTTCGATTGTGATGGATATTAAAACCCCAGGCTCCGGTGAGGTATCACGCAACCTGTATAAAAATATTGAACACCTGCAAGCTAAGGATCAGATAAAATTTGTGATATGCAATCGTGCAGACTATCTGTGGGCCAGTGAACAGGTACGTGAAAGAAACCTATCTCAACAGGTTGACACTGTATTGTTTTCCGCATCGATTGACGAGCTTCCTTTTCGGGATTTGGCAGACTGGATTTTACAAGACCAGCTACATGTCCGGTTTCAGATGCAGTTACATAAATTGATTTGGGACGACGCTCCAGGCCGTTAGAGCGATACAGCAAAGAGGCTTGTAGCGACATTAGGCCAAACTTATCATGTCATAAGTGTACAAAAGGACTTTAAAAGTCCGCTGTGAATTCTATTACGGTTTTTGCAAACACCGTAATAGAAAAATTAGCATGAAAACAAATAAAACCGATAGCGATAGTAAATGTAAGAGAGAGTTATGATATGGGTAAAAAAGCGGTGGTATTACTTTCGGGTGGGTTGGATTCTGCGACTACCCTGGTGCTTGCCCAATCAGAAGGATTTAGCTGCTATGCGCTGAGTTTTGATTACGGGCAACGTAATCGTACTGAATTACACGCAGCGGAAAATATAGCCGCGCACTTCCATGTAGAGCACAAAATATTACGAATTGGTCTTGATGGCATTGGTGGGTCAGCTTTAACGGATCAAACTATAGATATGCCGCAGCAACTTGAGGATGGTATTCCGGTTACTTATGTGCCGGCTCGTAATACCGTATTTCTTTCTCTGGCGCTTGGCTGGGCCGAGGTCCTCGAAGCGGATGACATATTTATTGGTGTTAATGCGGTAGATTATTCTGGGTATCCTGATTGTCGACCGGAATTTATCGAAGCTTTTGAACGCATGGCAAATCTTGCGACCAAAGCGGCTTCTGACGGACGAGTCATTCGTATCCGTACGCCCCTGATAAATCTCAGTAAAGGTCAGATTATAGAGCAGGGTATGGCACATGGGTTGGATTACAGTATGAGCGTATCCTGTTATGCGGCGGATACGGAGGGTAGGGCATGTGGGACGTGCGATAGTTGCCGCTTACGATCAAAAGGGTTTCTTGATGCGGGGTTTGACGATCCAACCTATTACCAATAGAATTTTATTTAAATGATATTGAATATTCGCTAGGAAACAGCCAAATAAAAACTAAATTGCAATAAAAATACAGATGCCAAAATACGATCTATTATTTGAAAATAACCAGAAATGGGCTAAACGCATTCTTGAACAGAAGCCTGGTTTTTTTGAGGAACTCTCCCAGCAGCAAGCACCGGAGTTTTTGTGGATTGGCTGCTCCGACAGCCGGGTTCCCGCCAACGAAATTGTCGGGTTGATGCCAGGTGAACTGTTTGTTCACAGGAACGTAGCGAATTTAGTCGTTCATACCGATATGAATTGCCTGTCGGTGCTTCAGTTTGCGATAGATGTTTTGAAAGTAAAACATGTAATTGTATGTGGTCATTACGGGTGTGGTGGTATCAACGCAGCGCTTGATGGAAACTCCCATGGTTTGATTGACAACTGGCTGAATAATATCCGTGATTTGATACACAGGAAGGCCGATGAGCTGAACGGTATTGACGACAGCGAGCAGAGACAGGATCGCCTGTGCGAGCTTAATGTAATCAATCAAGTAACTAATGTAGCCCGTACCACAATCGTGAAAGATGCGTGGAATCGAGGTCAGAAAGTATCCATACACAGTTGGGTATACGGTTTATCTGATGGACTTATCAGGGATCTTGGTTTAACTCTTTCTTCGATTGATGACCTGAATGAGCTAAATAACAAGTAATCATTCACGTATACGTTTCTAATACCGTAAATGTAGCCAGGCTGTTTTTTAGTTTTCGAGTTATGTTTTTTACTTCTTGGTCGGAATAGGTTTTTTTCTGGTCTGCCCCCCACACCACATTAGGCCAACAAAAATCACTTTTAGTTCTACCAACAATATGTATGTGAAGTTGATTCACAATATTTCCAATAGCCGCAACGTTCAATTTGTCAGTGATGTACTCTTGCGTAATAAATTCCGATAGCTGGTTTATCTCCGCAAGTATCTGTTGTTGGATATCATTGTCTAATTGATATAGTTCTGCAGCCTCTACCTCGGGGACCAGGATAAACCATGGGGCCAGAGCGTTATTCATGAGTAATAACTGACTGATCTGCATTTTTCCTAATGTAAAACAATCGCTATCAAGTTTTGGGTCGAGCCTGAATTCTGTCATTATTTATTCCTCTACTAGGGAAAATACCGTGGTTCATGTTCGGGAAGCCATTGAGGGTATTTTAAAAAAACATCCTTAAAGGCCTGGGATTCGATAATACTGGCAAGCCATAATTTTAGGCGGGGGTAGGGCGCGTTGTCGAACCAGTTTCTGTCGACATGGGCAAACTGTCGAATAAACGGTGCGATAGCAATATCCGCAATCGATAGTGCCTTTCCCAAAAGATAACTATTTTTTAAAAGTAGCTGTTCCAGTTGTTTGATGAAAACTTCACCCTGCTCACGATAATGTTCCGCGGGAAATTCAGGATATCGATCTGCATATTTATAACGATCAAGACAGTATTTAAATTCACCATCGTTTTGTTCGATTAACTGCTCAACCTGTTGCTGTTGTCGTGAATTTGGTGTTGGCAACAATTTTTGAGGATCTCTGTGGCTAAGGGCCCAACGGACTATATCGATACTTTCCTCGATCACTTCTTTATCGCTAAGAACAAGTACCGGTACAGTACCTTTGGGAGAATAATCTAGTAGTGATGAGGGTTTGTCCCGCAGGATAACCTCTCGGATTTCAACCTTGATGCCCGCGTAGTAAATTCCTAAACGTGCACGCATGGCGTAGGGACACCGTCGAAATGAATAAAGAATAGGTTCTGAAATCACCGAGGCTTACCTCAAAATCAGCTGCAGGATTGGATTTGGATCTACTTTCATAGTGTTATTATAACGATTCCACAACAGTGGCATTAGCGCGCATAAATTTCAGCAGTCGATCACGAGCCGATGATTGATTGAAGGTCGCGATGTGAGGACCTTTAGACATGAAAAAATATTTTGGTTCAGCTGCTTTTTTGTACAGTAAATCTGCATTGTGAAAGGGGATTACTGCATCTTGCTCGCTGTGAAATATCAGTATGGGTACTGGTGATATTTGTTCAATAAAGTCGATTGGATTATATGGATTGCTGATCCACCATGCGGCAGGATATTGTAACAACCAGGTTAGCCAATGCTTTGAAAATGCATGTCGGGTAACGTCGGCATAATTCGCAAAGGCAGCGTCAATTGCAATGCCACTAATTTTGGAGCGAATTTCCGGGTTGGCGGCAAAGGGGACAGCTAAGCTGGCACCCAGACTCTGAGCGATAATATAGACAGGTAGTTGGTTTGGATTATGGGACTGAACCCACTGAAATCCCGAATTTAGATCAGAAAACACTGACGGTATTTTGGCTAGCCCATCTGACTTCCCAAAACCCCGGTAATCTAACATAAAAACATCGTATCCGGCGGCGGGTAACCAATGAACGCTGCCAATATGTGTGCTTATATTTTCAGCGTTGCCATGTAAGAAATAAATGATACCCTGGGGTTTATGCTGAGCCTTTAAATACCAGCTTTGCAGTGTAACTCCATCCTCGGTCTGGTGTGATATTTGCTGATACTGAATACCGAGGTGTTCAGGGGTTCTAAGGTAGCCTTTCGCGGGAAAAAAAATAAATTGTGTAGCTGAGCAACCACCAAGTGAAATACAGAATACTGCGGTGAATAGTAGTAGAGGGGTCCTTCGCTTTTTGGTGTTACTGTAAGCGCGCTGAGGGCCAACACCAACCGATAACTTAAATGAGAGGCTGGCAGCCAGAAAATCTTTAAAAATAGTGAGCATATTCTATTTTTGATGTCAGGTTTCTGTTGTTATCCAACTTGGTTTGTTCAAGTGTTAAACGAGTTTGTGCATCAACGCTTAGGTTGAGGGCGAGTACCGCTTTAACATTATGGATACGGTAGTTGCCTCCACTAAAAAAATCCCGGTATTGGTAACTCAATAGCCCCTGTGCTTTTGAGCCTTGATACAAATACCCGAGCTGTAGCCCTACGCCCACAGCGTAACCTTTGTCGATATCGCTATCTGCATTTAATTCACCCTCCCCGAGACCGAATATTAACCCCTCTCCAGCGGGGTAACTGACACCTGACCCACCATCCAAAAAGCCGATCGCTTGGTCGAGTAGCTCATTTTTATAACGCTTAATACCACCGGAAACTCGCCACGAAATCGGTGAAAAAAAGGTAGTTCGGGGTGATAGAGATGTGATGTTCACCAGTGTGAACTCTTGAACCTTGATGCCACCATCTTCGTCGATACGAAGTTGTAGGTCTGCCATTTCTATCTCTGAGCCCCTGGGGTAACCGACGGATGGGTCGAGCAGGTCGTGGTAGCTAGCTCTTAGTCCAAGGTCGAGATATTGGCTGCTTGTCTCGTCGGTTACGCCGACAGAAATACGGCTCGATTGATGGCCTTGGTCGTCACGTACTTCAGGCGTGTTGGGAGCCTCAAAGGGAGAGACAATGCCTAATTTGGCACGTTTGGATAATAAAGAAAGTGACTTTTTGGTGCGGTTTTTTAATGGAATTTTTTCTTTTTTATCTGTATATCGTATAAATCCGTATGCGAGCTCTAATACTTTCGCCTGCTCTATTGCGGTTAATTCCTGATAGACCTTTGATTCAGCAGTTTCAGGGACATCTACCAGGTTTATTGCGATTTTTGATAACGGCTCCGATGTTTGTTTAATCTGACTTTTTAGTATCTTAGCCATGGATGGTCGGTAAAGAGTGCTGCTGACAATATCTTGTTTTGCGAGTAGACGGATCGTATCAACGGGGGCTGCAAATAATGAAAACTGACTTTCGATATTGAATCTTGGTGTGGCAGCATCCACCATCGTCAAAATTCGATAGGCACAATTTTCATCAAAGAAAAAATAGTCGAATCGAATATTCTTAATCTCCCAGCTATGACGAAGAAATTGCGAAACTTCTTCGTGCGTCAGATTTAGGTCATATTCCCAGATATCACGGTTTTCAATCGAGCTGTATTCATTTACTTTTTCGTAGTAACGCAAAACGCTTAACCCTCCGGGATATCCGCCAGTTAATCCTTTCCAGCTAAAAACCAGCTCATTATCATCTGGATCCGCATTTGCGGCATAATTAATCGAGTAAGCAAGTAAGCTACTGCTCTGTTTTGCATTGCTTGGGTTTACTCTTATTAAAGTATGCCCGAACATCGACGAAGGGGAATTTAGATAGGATGCGGGATAAATCAATGTTAATGATTGCGCATCAAATCCAGCGAACCAGCTTTCGAATTGCTTGCATTGATATTTGGGTAGTTCGAGTTGTTCTTTAAGCTTGGTTTTTATCCAGTGATACCGAGCTGGGAATTTACAGGCTGCGGACTGATCCATTATTTCTGCTTTGGTGAGAAAGGCTGTCACTGTTGCATGAAGTTCAGATTTTGCATCGGTCGCGCCGTTTTCGGCAAGGAAAAAATTATCATCATCCACCTCGCTCCGTAGCGCATTGTTAATTCCATGCGGTTTAAAATGTAACAGGGCGTGCCACTCTCGGTGGTTTTCAAGAGGCGCCAAAATTGCGCTGAGTGATTCTGTTCGAGCGAGTCCGGGAAATAAAAATAAGATCAACAACATGTATTTCAGATACAAGTTGGCTTTCGATAGGCGTATGAAAAAGCTAGTCAAGGTGAAACTGAAAGGTGGTTTTGTACAGGAGCAGGAACAAAAAAGGCGTTATCGGAAAGTACCGGTAACGCCTTTTTGAACTATTTAAAAAACGACGTTATCAGACGTACTTTGAGAGAGTTTTGTCTGCGCTCATGATAGCAGACAATACTTCAGCTGCTTCACCGGAAGTAGTGTTTTCTGACTGGAATAATTTATCGAAATTTGCCTGCAGGCTCTGGTTAAAGAGTGTACGATCGGCATTTTCAATATCCATTAGGTCAGCAAGTGCTGCCAGTGAATCACCTTCTCCTCTTGCTGTGTCCGCAGCCAGTTGATCAAGGTTCCCATCAATATACTGCTGAATATCTGTACTCAAAGGGCCGCCAGCATCTGCACAACCTAAAGTACCCGAAGTCATGCCAAAGGTTTGGTTGCCTGATGTACCATTGGTAGTGGCCGCCAAAACATGTTCATGCCACTCATCAGCATCCTTCATTATGATGTTTGAGCCTAGGCCACAACCGGAAGGGCCATGACCGCCAGCAGCAAAGGTAAATGTGGAAGCAGTAACCAAAGCGGTAGCAACGATAAGTTTTTTCATGAATTCATTCCTATAGTTAAAAAGTATTCATTTGAGTGTCTTTTTACCCAGTTTGGTGATTACACCATAAGTTAGGTAGTAGTAAGCTACAGAAAATAAAAGAGTATGTCCATGATTAGAATTGCTGGTCAAAGTATCTTTTAATAGAGTCACAAATATTGAAATTATTCCTAGCGTGAGCAACCCAATGCTCTCTATAGGTACAACGTTTCCTATTCCTGAGCCATAGGCCAGCGCAGCGAGCTTTGGGTTGATGTTATTTGTGAGCCAGCCCCTCACTGAAAAATACGTTGAGGAATATAAGCCCCTGCCGCAAAAAGTGGCTAAGAAAGCCATACCAACTAGGTTGCAGTCATGAAAATACCCGCTCTGTTTAGGTTAGGGGCAATTGGGAGGTCAACGTGTTAGATGCTGCCATTTTTAAATTCTGTTGGTTGGTTTTTGATCGCAGTCTATATCGGAATCATACTGAAACTATCATCAATAGTATGAAATAGCAGCGTTTCACTGATACTATTCACCGTTGGCTTTTCAGCCTACGTGCTCGGCTCATCTGTAAAACCAAGAGAATAATAATATGAAAGACTGTCCAATCCTCGCTTCCACCATTGAATGGGAATATGAAGTAGAGCCGGGTTTAACGTTGCGTGGTAACGCTCACCCACCAAAGGATCAACCGTTGCTCCATTTTATGCACGGTGTCGCATTTTGTGGGAAGCTCTACTGGCCATTGCTAAAGCAACTTACTGAACATAATGGCCTGTTTATGCAGGATATGCAGGGTCATGGTGAGAGCGATGCCGGGGAGTTATTCGACGGTTGGGAAAATGCAATCAAGCATGCCTTTAGTGTGATCGATAATTTCGATCTAAAAAGTCGAGGTTCCGCATTTATTGGTATGGGCCACAGTTACGGTGCGTCACTCAGTATTATTATGGCAGTGCAGCGGCCTGAGCTGTTTGATGGTCTGATATTGCTTGATCCAATGTTGATGCCGCCTGAGTTGTTGGTAAAGATGCCGATAGATGAAAGCCCAATGGCTCAAAAAACACTCAGGAGGAAAGCCAGGTGGGATAATCTTGAACAAGTGCATCAATTCTTTAGATCAAAACCGGCCTTTGAGTTATGGACTGATGAAGCTTTCAGCTCTTTTATTGATCACACGCTAGACCTGCATAGTGATGGAAGTTACCACCTGAAATGTACGCCGCAAACTGAAGCAGAAGTACTGGCTGGACCATTGGAAACTATTTGGGAAAATCTTGAAAAGCTAAAGGTGCCGACTGTAATTCTTCACGGTGATGATGACCGTTCACCAATACCTAAAAACAGTAAAAAGGCTGCTGAGATGAACCCAAACATTACTGCAATTCAGATGAAGGGCGGGCATAATTTTATGCAAGAAATACCGGATGAAACCTATGAACAAGTGTGTCTTGCGATGAAATCATTAGGGTATTAGAAGAGCAGCGACCCCGTGATTTTACCCGTGGGTTGGTAGTATGGATTGGTAATGGATAGGCTCAGGATAAAAGCCTGGGATATAAAAAGGGGAAGCCAATAAGCTGCCCCTTTTTTTAAGGGCCGGATATGAAAATAGTGTGCTCTACAAAGCAGGCTTTAACACCTTCATTACCATCGTCATTTGAGTGATATTCTATTTGTTCCCGGTGTCATAAGTATCACGCACTAAGCGGCGCTTAATTTTACCCGCGTCGCTCCTGGGTAGTTCATCCATAAACTTAATTTGCCGAGGGCATTTGAACTTGGCGATGTGATCAACACAGTGCTGTATTAACTCCGCCGCTAGTTCATCGCTGGTTTCAATACCCTCCTTAGGCTCAATTACTGACAGCACTTCCTGGCCCCAGTTGGGATTGGAAATACCCACCGTGCAAGCATCGCCGACCGCCGGGTGAAGTAATAAACAGGCATCGACTTCAGCAGGATAAATGTTCACTCCACCACTAAGTATCAGATCATTACGGCGGTCCGACAGGTAAAGGTAATCATCCGCGTCCAGATAACCCATATCACCCAGAGTAAAGTGAGTTTTTTTGGTATTTAGATAGGCCTTGTCGGTTTTTCCATCATCTTTAAAGTATTTGAACCGACCTTCATCGGGTGCTTTCATATAGATACGGCCAATCTCTCCAACAGGTAATGGTTTGTCGTCATCCCCCAATATTAGCGTGCCACCGAGCACCGGTTGTCCGACCGAGCCGGGCCGTTTGAACCACTCTTCAGGGCCGATAAAGCAGGCACCGCCGCCTTCGGTTCCGCCATAGTATTCGTACATGATTTTGCCAAACCACTCCATGAAGGATTTTTTGACATGTACCGGGCAAGGTGCGGCACCATGCAGAATATACTTCATTGAAGAGATGTCGTATTTATTACGTATCTCCTCCGGCAGGGTTAACATCCGGTGGAACATGGTGGGAACCATATGGCTGTGAGTGATTTTGTATTCTTCTATAATCCGTAGGGTTTCCTCCGCATCCCACTTGTCCATCAGGTAAACACCGACTCCTTGGTGCAGGGTTGCCATTAATGAATAGGCCATGGGCGCAGCGTGGTAGAGCGGCCCGGTGCAAAGTTCCAGATCCTGCTCACCATCGTAGGTTAGCAGCGAGGTAATAGTAACGCCCATCTGGAGTGGGCCAGGTTCACGCCAAACTCCCTTAGGGTGGCCGGTAGTACCGGATGTGTATAGCATCGGTCCCGCTGGAGTAGGATTACTCAGGTCCGATCCATCCTGCGCGTTGACAACGTCATCGTAGGAACTGAACCCATCCATCTCGCCACCCACCGCTAGTGCGAGTTCTACGTTTGGTGAATTGGTGAGCACATCTTCCAGGTTTTCCTTCATACGTGCATCACCGATCAAAACCTTGGCTTCGCAATCGTTGACAATATGGGCCATTTCCTTAGGAGTAAGATGCCAGTTCACCGGCGTCAGTCTGACACCGCATCGCATTGAAGCCATCAAAGCTTCTGCATATTCCGGGCGGTTTGAGCAGATCAAGGCTGCACCATCGCCGGGTTTGAGGCCTGCTTCTTCGAAGACACGGGCGACTTGATTAATCCTTGTATTTAGCTCGCCAAATGTACGGTTACCCTTATCTGAGTATATGGCTGGTCGGTCTGGGAAATTATTGGCCCAAACGGCGATGACCATACCGCAGGTCATGGCTTGTTCAATGTCGAGATTATTTGCAGAGACGAATGTAGACATGGTGTTTTAGTGCTCCTTGTTATTATTGTTGGGGTTCTTTGTCCATGAACTGCTTAGCACACCGACGTTTTATTATTTTTTTTGTCGGCAAGGCAGTCAGTCTATCCGCAATAAAATTGAAAAACAAAACCGTGCAGAGCGGGTCGAGTGGATCCATTTTATTCTGGACTTGACCTTGACCCCCATCTATCTATAAAGTCGCGCCACGTTTAGCAGGTGCCTGGCAACAGGTGAAACGGGAAACTGGTGCGTTTGTGATTTTTTAATCCTGAACTATTCCAGTGCTGCCCCCGCAACGGTGATCAACCCAGGGTGATAAAGATCCCCTATAACTTTCGCGAACAGCCACTGTGTTAATAAGCATGGGAAGGCGCGAAGGTTAGAATTCTGGTGATAAAAAACAGAATTCAGGTTGTAAGCCCGGATACCGGCCTCGTTAATCGTTTCGAGTTTCCGCTTCATAAATGACAGTTCATTTTTGGTATCGGTCTCGTTAGCTATATCGATGGTATTGCGGAGGGCGATAACCGGGAAAGTGTGCTTTTCCGTGCACTGATCCCCTGCTTCAACTCTTTCCAGTACCCCCAAAAAACAAATTGTATTCTCTAGGGGGGAATCATGAATTCTTTGCGACCAGCATTTGCGCCAATTTTGAGCGCGTTTATTCCAGCTTTATCTTTAGCCCTGTTTCTCGGTTCAGCAATAGCATCCAGTAACATGGCTGCTGAACAGGTAGAACCGAAATCATTACCTGAGTTATTCGTCTCAGCCACGCGATCTACAAATATACCCTCAACACTGCCAGCGGCTCACATCCTGATTGATCGTGAGCAGATAGCCCTCAGTGGCGCCAGTAGTGTTGCAGAAATACTGGCGACTACCGCGGGAATTCAACTTACCGATCTATTTGGCAACGGTAGCAGCGTAACCGTTGGTATGAGAGGTTTTGGTGATAATGCTGCGCTTAACAGCTTAATTATGATCGATGGAAGGCGACTCAATAACTCCCTTGATATAGGCTCTGCTCGTTTAAGCGGAATAAATATCGATGATATCGAAGCGATTGAAATTATTTCAGGAAGCGCTGGTGTATTGTTTGGTGAGAGTGCGGTGGGTGGCGTTATCAATATCATTACCCGCAGCGTAAGCCGTCATGCGCGCATTGAGCTGAACGGCGGCAGCTACCATAATGAGCAATATCGAGTTTCGGTCGCGGATCAGGCTAACGACTGGGATTTCGCTATTAGCGCTGAAAAGCGGTTGGCGGATAATTATCGAAACCACAATCATAGCGACACAGAAACTGTAGATCTGGAAATTGGCAGAACCTTAAATACAGGTCGGATCTGGTTAGAAGTGGCTGGCTCAAATGAGTTGCAGCAGCTTCCAGGGGCACTGTTTGCCAGCGAATATGCCGCGAATCGTAAAGCATCACGCAACTATACGGATTTTCTAGATGGTCAATACCGGACCTATCGAGGCGGTGCGAATATCGCTCTCGGCGACCAATGGCAACTTGAGATTGATATCACAAACCGTGTTGACGATATTGATGGTAGTCAGGTCGCTTTCGGTTCACCAAGTGCAACCCGACAGGAGCGTGAACAGAGCAGTGTTAACCCGCGCCTGATTGGTCGTTATAGCAAGCCCGAGGGCGATATCATTATTACCAGTGGATTTGATTATGATGATGCCGACTATTTTCTGAGTTCAATATTTGGAATCCAGGAAGCTGAGCAAAAGGCCCAGAGCCTCTATGCGCAACTGCTATTTCCAGTTCTGGATACCTTGAGCTTTCAGGCGGGTGCACGGTATTCCAGGCTCGAAAGCGAACTCAAGGATAGCTTTACCTTTCCCGCCGGCACATCGGACGATGACGATTTCACCCGAAACAGCTTTGGGCTGGAGTGGTCTCCACAGGAAAATGTAAAACTATTTCTGCGTCGAGATGAAAATTTCCGTTTTGCAAAAATTGAGGAGCATACCAACCAGTTTAACTTCGTGGGTCTTTACCAGCCTCTAAACCATCAGCAAGGTGTATCCCTGGAAACCGGTGTGCGTATTTCAGCAGATCAAACCATCGTCAGTTTTAGCTACTACGAGTTAAAGCTAACGGATGAAATTATCTATGACGGCACTACCTTTTCCAATATCAACCTCGATACCACCAAAAGGGTAGGCGCAGATTTGGGCATTATCAGCCAGTTAAGTTCGGCCGTAGCGGTGAATTTTCAGCTAAGCCTGGTGGATGCAACATTTGATTCTGGTCCCTACAGCGACAAAGAGATACCCTTTGTTGCTCGTCAAAATATCAGTGTTGGTGTGGACTATCAGTCCGCCGATCTGGGGAGTTTTCACGCGGAGTGGCTGGAAACCGGTAAACGGTTTGCGGCATCGGATTTCGACAACAGTTTTGCTAGAATCAAATCTCAAAATCAGCTGAACGTGGCATGGCGGCTTGAGGTTAAACGTATTTCAGTGGAAGCGCGTATTAACAACCTCACAAATCGTAACAATCTGTCCTTTGCGACGGTTGCATACAATCCAGCCCTGTTCGGCAACGACGTAGGTTTTTACGCTGCCCCCGAGCGTAATTTTTTGATAACCCTGAGCTATCAGCCTGATATATAGCTCAATTCGTCGATCTGTTTACTAACTAAGGTAGAACTCAAATGGGCCATCGTCTGACAAAAATTACCACCCGCGGTGGTGATAAAGGTATCACATCCCTGGCGACCGGAGAGCGGGTCTCCAAGGATCACGGCCGGATTCACGCGCTGGGTGATGTTGATGAACTCAACAGCTGCATTGGCATGATCAAAGCAGAACTGATTGAGACTGACCTGATGTATAGGTTGCTTGAAGAGGTACAACACCAGTTATTTGACGTGGGTGCAGAGCTGGCAACTGCGACCAGTCGTGGGAAAATACCGACCTTTACCGCCATGCTTGAGGAATCTATCGCAGCGATCAACGAAGAACTGCCGCCGCTTAAAGAATTTATTTTGCCCGGTGGTTCCCGGCCCTCGGCATGCTGTCATCTTGCGCGATCAGTATGCCGACGCGCCGAGCGTACATTGGTAACGCTGATAGCCGATGAACAGCAGCCATCGGAAGAACAAGCGCACCCCGAACAGGAATCGAAACAGAGCTCAAAAATGGAGCTACAGATTTACCTGAACCGCCTGTCCGATCTACTTTTTGTTATCGCCAGAACGATCGCTAGAGGTGATTCTGAAAAAGAGATTGAATGGGGCGTTGGAGCAGAAAACGATCTGTATTAACGGTTTGATTACGCATACGATTAGAGATCTGGTTGCCGCTCGGCTCAAGTTAGCCTGCGGTAACCACTGCAAGTGCTATCGTGGTTAATGGAATGTCCTATTTTTTGCAACCCACCATTATTTCTGGTTTTCCGGCAAAACGGGTAGAATCCCACCCCTAATTTTTCTATTTACCCTATAAAAACTGTTATCGGAGTACCCTGATGTACCGAATTTGCACCCTCAATCAGATTTCACTTAAAGGGCTGGAGCAATTTCCGCGGGACCAGTATGAACTGGCCAGCGAAATTGGTCGCCCAGATGCAATTTTGGTGCGTAGTCATAAGCTTGGTGTCGATGACATTACTCCTGATCTAAAAGCCATCGCCCGGGCTGGTGCTGGCACCAATAACGTACCCGTTAGTGCTTGCACCGAAAAAGGCGTACCGGTTTTTAATACGCCGGGCGCCAATGCTAACGCGGTGAAAGAGTTGGTACTGACCGGGTTGTTGCTTTCGTCCCGTGGAATTGTGCCTGGTATCGGTTACGTTAATAGTCTGACGGATATCGACGACGCCACAGCAATGGGCAAGTTACTCGAACAGGAGAAAAAGCGATTTCGTGGTCGTGAGATTGCCGGTAAAACCCTTGGTGTTGTGGGGTTGGGTGCGATTGGCTCAATGGTGACTGAAGTAGCGCTGCAGATGGGCATGAAGGTAGTTGGCTTTGATCCCTCACTGTCCGTCGAGGCTGCATGGCGGGTGCCAAACCAGGTTGAAAAAATGGAAAACCTACCCTCTTTGCTGGCTCGTTCGGATTTTGTTTCTCTGCACGTACCGGCAATCGAACCCACTAAAGATATGATCAACACCGATGCCGTTGCGGCAATGAAAGAGGGTGCTGTACTGCTCAATTTTGCCCGTGAAAGCATCGTGAATACAGCAGCTATAGTCGACGGCCTTGAAAGCGGCAAAGCGGGTCAATATGTCACTGACTTCCCTCATCCGGATCTGCTGGGCCGTGACAATGTCATTCTGATGCCGCATATTGGTGCCAGCACTAACGAAGCAGAGGAAAATTGTGCGGTCATGGCGGCTCGCCAACTGATCGATTTCCTTGAAAATGGCAACATCCGCAACTCCGTCAATTTTCCCGATTTGCATCTTGAGCGCAACGGCCCATGCCGTATCGCATTTTCAAACCGTAATGTTCCCAAAGTGTTGGGCAACGTATTGTCAGTGTTGGCGGATCGCGATATAAACGTAGTAGACATGTTGAATAAAAGCCGCGAAGATGTAGCTTACAATTTGATCGATATCGAGTGCGCGCCGCCCCAGGGGCTGGCCGAAGCACTTTTTGAAATAGAAGGCGTAATTAATGTGAGGCTAATTTGTAACGGAAGTTAAAGAAACCCCTCGGAGGGCACTATGTCACATGCCAATTTTAATAATAAATATAATGGCCGTGTTTTATTAGAGACCATTTCGACCCAACTCAAGTCGCAGTCCAGGCTGCAACTTCATGAAGAAAGTCCGAGGCGAGGAAAATCGCGTCGGATACTAAAACTAGTATCGGCTAACTCGTTGGTTGCCTGGGGAAGGTTCTCGCTACTTCTTGGGCTACTGCTTTGTGTGTTCAGCACATCAAGCCTGGCGCTTCGTAATGGTTATCCAGATCCCTATGAAGATAACCCATCCTTCGCGCCCGGTACTGAAGCCCCGGAAAAAGAAACCCTTTATAACCCTGAATTCGCGCCGCTTTATTACAATCGCGGCAATGCCTGGTATGACAAGGCTGAGTATCTGAATGCGATAAACGACTACAACAACGCATTGTTTTTAAAACCCGATATGGAGCCCGGTTACTTTAACCGTGGTATGGCCTATTTTTTGCTGCGGCAATATAAAGCGGCAGCGGAAGATTTTGCCAATACGCTGAAACATAACCCCAATAATACCTACGCCAAAATTTGGGAAATAGTTTCGTTACTGAAACACGGTTCTAAATTATCTGATTTAAAGACTGCTGAGGTCGGCTCTAATCAGGGTCGCGTATATAAAGACTGGCCCAGCAATCTTTTGGCATTTATGTCTGGCAAGCTGGATGAGAAAACACTGATTGACGCCGCATTCAACCCCAATCCACTGGTGCAGGTTCAACAGTATTGTGAGCTTTGGTTTTATGTTGGGCAGTTGCATCTGGCAACCGGCAACGTAGAGCAGGCCCGAACCGCTTTTAAGAAAAGTATTGAAACCGGGATAACTGATTTTACCGAATATTTGGCTGCCAGCAACGAGCTAGAATGATCGAATGATTGTGGAGCTTCCGCTAAGTGCTATTGGAAGCTCTGCGAATCTCATGCGGAAGAATCTTTAGGCGGAAATAGTCATATGATATCCCGTGTATTTTCGAATATTTAATACACCGACATCAAAAATCATGTACTGACCTTTGACCCCCGCAAGCGTACCTTCGATCTCCGGAGTTTTATCCAGATTAAGCGCTTTTATTTTTTCGGGATAGCTTTCTACAGGGTAGTCGAGGGTTACCGGCGCTTCCTCTTTTAATCGCGAAATACTCTGAACACCAAATTCCTGTTCGATGGCCACAATCTGCTCACTGCAATCCGATATCAATTGCGTTGCCCGTGCGATCAAATCAATTGGCTCGGGTTGCCCCCTAAGCATTTTTCTCCAATCGGTTTTGTCCGCGATATGTTGTTTGAGAGCAACTTCAATCCGGCCCGAGAGTAATCGACTGGTTACACGAAAAATCGGCAGTGCCTGGCTGGCACCCTGATCAATCCAGCGGGTTGGCACCTGTGTGCCCCGGGTAATGCCTACTTTTATACCCGATGAATTGGCCAGATAAACGAAATGGTCCTGTAGACAGTTTTGTTTTCCCCACTGCTCATCACGACAGGTACCCTGCTCAAAATGACAGAGCTCGGGTTTGATAATACAACTATCGCACTGGGGTAATGAGCGCATGCAGGGGAAACAGTGTCCCTGGCTAAAACTCTTGTTGGTTTTGCGCCCGCAGGCCACACAGTTAATGTGTCCGTTGGCGGTCAGCTTGATAGTCTTGCCGATCAGAGGATTAATCGGAATAGTTTGATCGCCGATAGGAAGCTGGTATTCAATTGGGCTTTGTAACACGCCGACCATTTTTCTGATATTTCCGGATATATTCATCGCGGCATTATAAGGGGTATTTCAAATGGTTGCTGCTGAAATAAAGTGGGAATGTTGCGGAGATATTGCGGTTAAGACGAAGTCAATCATTGGGGCTGGCGATCTTGGTTTGGGTCTTTAATGAACCAGTGCGCCGAGTATATTTTTCCATTCGCCATAGAGGAAAAAATGCCCCCAGTTTTCGTTGAAGCTGGCCTTGCAGTCGGGGATTAGTTCGGCAATCGCTTCTGCATGCTCTACCGGGAAAAAATCATCCTGTTTGCCGTGCCACAACATCACCGGCACTTTTAACTCTGATAGTTTAAACCCCCATGGCCGCGACAGTACAATCAGTTCTTTCGCAAAAATGGTGGTCGACAGTTGTGACGCATCCACGAGGTTTTGCCGCCGAAATTGGTTGATCTTAAAATTCTCCAGTAACCCCTTATCCGGTTCACTGCCATCGGCTTTAAACTCTGCGATTGCGCTATCCGGATTTCCAAGCAATTTTGAATAGCGTGACTCCAGAATTTTTTGCAGCGGCGCCGGCCAGTGTCGAGCCATAGTTGTCATGAATCGTTGCAAATAACCCACTTTTATATCGCTGGGTAATTCATCAATGGGCATCTGAGATGCAATTAGCCCTAGTTTTATTATTCTATCATCGAGTAACGAAGCGCAGGCGGCAGCGTAGGGTCCACCAGACGACAAACCAGCTATGTAGAAATGTTTAATATTGAGATGATCAGTTAGTTGGCGAACATCCTCAGCCCAATCGGACAAAGCTCGCTCTTCAGCACCACAGGAAAAACCAACACCGGGGCGTTCAGGCACAATTAGGCGAACACCAAGTTCCTTCAATATATCTTTATCGGTTGGTTTCTCTTTTCTTGAACCAAGCAGATGGTGGCACAAGACTACTGGTTTGCCATGTTCAGGCCCGTAGTCGCCATAACCTAAAATGCGACCGTCCTTAAGGTGTAACCTTTTTTCTGAACTACTTGTGATGGACGATGATTCTTCCCATCGCTTGATATTGTTCTTCATAATATTGAGCCACACCGCCGGCCCATTCAGGGCCAGGGAGATCAGTTGGCCCTGTCGGTGGGTGCCGGTTTTAGCATACGCCGATTTTATCTGGGTGCGTACGGTGTTGAGGCTACAGGCTTTCCTCTTTGCGATATCCTCAAGAGAGGCCCCCTGAGCAAGGTAAGCCGTAACTTGTGCCTCGGACTGAGTGAGCCCATAAAGATCAACCAGCGCAGCGGTGAGTTCATTAATACCGCTTTCAAAGTTCAGGAATAAGATTTCTGCCGATGGTTCCGAATCAGCGGCTCCAACTCTATTGTATGAAGGTCCTGGCATCACCAGAATGGTTTGGGTTATACCAGAATCGATGTGGTAGTTGAGTGTGCGGCTATGCCGGGTGTCGATGGTTGCCGCTACAGCATTGAGAATATCCCTTTTAAGTAGGTCGTCTATAGCGAGTGCTTGTTCTGCCGGTTGTGGTAAGCGAGAATTTTTTTTCAGTATCGTTCTGGCTTTTTTATTGATACTCAATAACTCGAGCTGCCGGGAAATAATACAGACAGGCAGAGGTAAATCGTCGAACAATATTCCTGTAGGGGGTGATGATTTTCCGGCGGAGTGCTGTTTTGTAGTAAGCTCCAGCGCATGATCTAGATGGGGTAGCGCCTGCTCGATGAGTGCCGTATTTAGAGCCCTGCCTATTGGATTCCCTGCCTGATCCGAATTGTTTACAGTATTATCCCTTTCGGTAAATCCTATAGAGAGACTGGGTGCCAGCACGGTTTCATAAATCAGCGAGACCAGGGCTGAAATGTCAGTGTCAGATTTTTGTTTAACTGCTTTTTTTTCTATTGAACTCATCAATAATCCAGCATAGCGGTAAATTCTTTATGTTACGGTCGGCTAACTCGCCGATTATACACGATGTGATTAATGCCATAGTTGCACCAACGTATACTAAGTGGCGTACTAGTGTGTTGATGAACTGAAGTCTATTTCGCGCTGAGATGCATTTATCCCGAATAATGTGGTGTCATGAGAAGGGCACTGATTTCCAATCAAAATCAGGCTATGCAAGTTAACGCCGATGGAAAATTTTTTTGACTCGGATTACTGTCCGTTTTGAACACAGGATTAGAAATGACAGAGCTACTAAAAGAGCGATACTCGCGCCAATATATCGAACATCTCGCTACAGTGGTTAAGCAGCATTATTCTTTGTTGGATATGGATGCATTTACCGCAGCGATTTTAGATGACAATTGGCCTCGGCGTGAGCTTAAAGATCGAATGCATTACATCGCAGTTTGCTTGCATCGATATATTCCTATGAATTATCCGGAAAGTATCGATCTTCTAAAAAATGTAGCGCCTTCATTTAGTGGTTTTGAAGCTATGGTTTTTCCTGATTTTGTGGAGACCTATGGAATGGAGCACTGGGATGAATCAATAGCCGCACTAGAATATTTTACCCGGTTTTCCAGCAGTGAATTTTCTGTACGGCCTTTTATTATCCAGGACTCGAAAAGAATGATGGTCCAGATGCTGGAGTGGTCTCTAAATGAGAGTGAGCACGTGCGCCGGCTTGCAAGCGAAGGATGCAGGCCACGTCTTCCATGGGCAATGGCATTGCCAGAATTTAAAAAATTCCCGCAACCAATATTGCCAGTTCTGGAAAATCTTAAACAAGATTCCAGCCTTTATGTAAGACGCAGCGTCGCGAACAACTTAAATGACATTGCTAAAGATAATCCTCAAGTTACGCTTGATGTCGTTGAGTGCTGGATAGGTGAGCACGCGGATACTGACTGGCTGGTTAAGCATGCCAGCCGAACATTACTGAAAAAAGGTAATCCGCAGGTACTGGCATTATTTGGATTTTCCAACCAGGAAACGATGGTTCCAAATATACATTTGTCCCAGAATAGTTGCGTGATTGGTGAATCCATTGAGTTCAATTTTGAGGTGGTGAGTAATGCAGATGACTTGGGCAAAACAAGAATTGAATATGCAATAGACTTTGTAAAAGCTAATGGCAAAACTTCAAAGAAAATATTTAAGGTATCCGAAGGTGTTGTGAATAGCACGACCAAGCATTGCACAAAAAAACATAGTTTCAAGCAACTCAGTACACGAACCCACTATGCTGGGGAGCATTGCTTGACTGTGATCGTAAACGGAGTTGAAAAAAACTCACAGGTTTTTGAGCTGGTGGGTTCTGATTAGGTTCGCTCAATTGCCAGAGCAAACTATTGACGGAAAACACAAATAAGACCGTATTCTCATTCAATTAGAGTTCGGTATATGGATTCCCACTCCTGTAGAGGGAAAAAATGTCCCCAGTTATCGCTAAATACGGTTTTGCAATTTGGAATTAAGTCGGCCATTGCCTGAGCATGTTCATACGGAAACAACTCATCCTGTTTTCCGTGCCATAAAATTACGGGTATTTGCAGTTCAGACAGTTTACAACCCCAGGGTCTAAACCCCGCGGTCAGGTCTCGCGCATAAATGTAAGGATTACGAGTAGCTGCATCTTGAATATTCTGCAGTCGAATACGGTTGATCCTCGGGTCCTGATGTAACCGTTTGTCCGCGGAGTTTGTCTTGCTTTTGTATTCGCTAAGCATCTCCTCTGGGTTAGCAAGCAATTTTGAGTAGTTATGCTCTAGTTGCTTTAGCACCATTGATGGGAGGTAGCGGGCTACGCTGGTTAAGAATCGATGTATGGTCCCAACCTTTATTCCTTTGGGTAGTTCTTCAACAGGCATCTGTGCAGCAATAAGTCCAAGTTTAATAGTCCGGTCAGCCGTTATAGCGGCAAATGCTGTTGCAAAGGGTGCACCGGCGGAAAGCCCAGCTACGTGAAAGCGATCGATCTCTAGCTTATCTACCAGCTGCAGAACATCATTTATCGTGGCTAGCAAATTAATTTCGTGTGTTGAACAGGACTGACCAACGCCCGGACGTTCAGGGATTATCAACCGAATACCAAGGCTGGGCAACAGAGTTTCATCCTCAGGTTTATCATTTCGAGACCCGAACAAATGGTGGAATAAAACAACCGGTAAGCCGTTTCGAGGGCCGTAATCGCCATAACTCATGGTGCGGCCGTCCGTCAGGGTGATGGCGTTTGAGGTTGTATCAGCTTCAGCCTGTCTATTGCTGGCTTGGGTATTCCTGTCGTTAAGAATATTCATCCACAGTGCCGGGCCGCTATACACCAACGATACCAGTTGCGCTTGCCGAGTCGTGTTGGGTTTTGTGAATAATTTTTTTATTTGGGTGCGTACTGTGTTTAAGGAGCAATTTTTTTCCGCTGCGATCTGCTCCGGCGCGAGCCCCTGGGCAAGATAGGCAGCGACCTCAGCTTCAGATTGGGTAAGGCCATGGGTTTTGATTAGAGCCATCGCCAATTCATCAACCCTGCTTTCGTGGTTCAGGAACAGCACGGCTGCTTGCATGGCGGTATTGTTCTTTTCCGGATGCCGGGGAACCACAAGAATGGTGCGTATCACACCATGCCGGGCTTTTAGGGTTACCGTAGAGGCCTTATTAGTCTCTAGTGTTCGCGCTACGGCAGTCAAAATATCCTTTTTAAGCGATTGCTCTAAAGTTAACGCATATGTGGCTTTGAAGGGTAGGTTAACTCCCTCGACCAACATCCCCTTTGCTGAATGATTGACCTCCAGTAACTCCAGGGTATTTGAATAGGTATTCGATAACAGGCATACAGGTAACGGAAGATCAAAAAATGAAACCGACGCTGAAAAGGGTTGAGTTTCCGTTAATTTCTGTTGCTTGCCGATCATATTGATCGCTTGCTCAAGGTGCGGTGCAACCTCATCCAGCAGTTCAGTGCTGAGCATTCCCTTGCTGGAACTGTTCAGATGCTCTTGATCGGTTATTTCAAAACCACCGAGGATGTGATCATCCCGGGGTGTCAGGCCCTGGTACAGATGGGGTGTCTGGATCTTTTCATAGATGAGGGCAACTATCGCTGCCGCATCAATCTCTTTTTTTTTCAATCTATTGGCCTTCGGGTGTTGTTACAAAACGTGAACGGGATCACTTTTTTTGCCGAATACACCATATGGATGATTCGCTTACCAGAAAACGACTCTACCATATCAGTGGCAAAAACAGTGTTGCAAAAACGTTACGGATTAGCTGTGGTTTTTCGCAGTGAAAGCGTAGTTCGTTAAGTGCGGCGAAGGAAGATAGTTACGCGCAGATAATAGTATTACAGACGCTCTGCTCTAGCACGAGTATTTTTGATTTTATATTGGAGATTAGATAGATGCGAAAATTAAATAAGGGGTCGTTAGCCCTGATTTGTTCGATTCTTTTGTCTGCCTGTGGTGGTGGGGGCAGTGGCGGGGGAGGTACGAGTACGACATCAACCAGCTTAAAAGGGGTAGCGGCTGCGGGCGCTGCGATTGTGGGTACAGTTACAGTTAAGGGATCTTTGGATAACACCAAGTCTGCCCTTATTGAAGCCGATGGTTCCTACGATGTGGATGTAACCGGGTTAACCGCCCCATATCGATTGCGAGCTGTCGGAACCGTTGGCGGAAAAACCTACAAATTGCACTCCTATGCAGAGGCGTCCGACCTCGGTAACACCGTCAATATTACACCGTTTACCGATCTGATTATTGCCAACGCTGCTGGCCAGATTGCTGCAGCTTACTTCGATGAGGCCACACCAACGGACCTGGACCCGGCAGAAATTGATGACCAGGAAGCTGCATTGCAAGTCAAGCTGCAGTCTGTATTTGATGCGGTAGGAGTGGGGGCGGCGATTAACCTGCTAAATTCGACCTTCAGCGCCGACCATTCCGGCCTTGATGCGGCTCTGGATATTATTCGCATTGAGCAAACCAGCTCAAACATCGTCACCATTACTAATTTGATAGAAAGTACGACTATTTCAGATGACATACTAGATGCTGACGATAATTCTGACGTACTGGAGGTCACCGATACTACCGCCATTAATGGAGCGGTAACAGATACTCAGGCAATCGTCGCCATCTTCGACGCACTTACTGCTGCATTTGCTAACGGTTTGCCAACACAGGCATCGATTGAGAACTATTTCGCCGCAGATTTTTCTGACGAAGACAGCTCCAAGGGTTTGTGGCTAACCGATATTACAACCGACCCAAATATTGTGGGTTTGAGTTTCGGTAATATCGTTGTGTCGGAGCTGGATACCACGATGGGTACAGCGACGGTGACTGTTTACTTCTCCATTGATGGGGTAGTCGATCCTGAACCTGCAACCTGGTTCGTCGCCAAAGACGCTACTTTGGGCTGGCAGATTCGTGGCGATCAGAGGATTGTGGACACCTATTTTTCTTTCCACTGCAATGATTACGATGGTGATGCCGGCTATCCTGGAGAGTGTGGGATTAATACTCAATTCTGGGATGAAGACTTTACCAACAATGGTACGGGTGGTGCGCCCATTGCCTCCGGCACCGTTAGCATCATAGATGGCAGCGATGGCGTTACCATTAAAGATGTGATTTACCTGGGAACACCGTCGGGCACGGCTCCCGGTGATGTACAGGTCTATAACGAAGCAACGGGCGGGTATCAAGGTGATTACAAAGCCTTCGGTTCAGGGCTTGGTGAAATCGCTTCAAGCATTTTTGCAACTGGAGATATTATTCAATACGACCTGTATACCGAAGCGCTGGATATTACCACAACCACTACTCCTCAAATTGCATCCGCTGCAACGGCGGTTGCAAGCTATAGGGATACGCTGCTGTTCGCCCCTTCAGAAGTATTAAAAATACCTTCAGCGACTACTGCGACCAAGAGTGCTATGGCAGCTTTCGAGCCAGGAGACAGTTTGACTATTGCATGGACCCTGCAAGACGGTACGCGTAACGACGAAATTCTGATTCAGGTGAGTGATACCCTGGGTAATCGTATAGAAATATGGCAAGAGACCTGGGGCAGTAGCGACACCAGTATAACGGTGGCATCCGCAGCACTGAACGCAGCGGCTGCGACCAGTGCAGGTCTTGATGCGAACGCCACCAGTTATGAACTAAGGGTTCGCGTCTACGCACAAGATACCAGCACGGGGCAGAGTCATTCCAGAGACTATACAGCACAAATTCCTGGGCCCGCGGCTACCGGTGGCGGTGGTTCCGGAACTACCCTTGCCTGTAACTACGAATCCGGTTGGGATGATGCTAACGATCAACCCGCTACTTTTAATAGCTACACGGATTTCCTGGCTGTAGTGGCGGATTGTGGCGGCGCTCTTACGATTGTTGACGCAGATATCATAGGCAGCTGGGTTGATAGCGATACGGATGCTGGCGTGGTTTACGCAGAAACTGTTGTCCTTAATGCCGATTATACGATGGCATGGAATGCTACCGAAGATGGAGTGATCATCGAATCGGGCTCGGGTACCTGGAGTCTCACAAATAATATTGTCATACTGGAAGATGGTGTGGGCCGTCAGGCCTTGGTTGTCACCGCAAGTGGTATGAAGGCCTATTCTGAGGATTCTAACTGGACGCCACCGTCAGACCTTGTGTTTGACGGTACTGCTGATGGTGAGATATGGACAGATTACTCGGTGAAACAATAGGGGGATTTTACCAGGTAAGAGGGTAGATATGGCATTTACGGCCAGGACGAGAAACATTGTTTTCTAATTCACCTTTGCGCCCTGATTCAAACCTGAAAATAAAACCCCCGCATAATTTGCGGGGGTTTTATTTTATCTACCTGGTCACGTAACTGACCATCAATTTTTAAATTGGCTTCTATGACTGTATGCTAGGGTTATTCTCATGAATACATTTACGCTTATCGCGCTACGCACACGTTAGTATCCTTATTTCCAATAGCGCTTTTGCCTGTTCTTCACTGTCAGTAGGTATTGAAAGGTTGAGCTAGGAAGAAGTGACGGCATTTATCAATCCCGCCAGCCCCAATCTAGGGGAAACCTTAAAGACATCGACCACTATTGCCAGCCCTGTCCAAAGATCCGATGGTGCAGCTTTGGTTTGGGGTTTTTAATAGCCATTGACGGCCAACAGGGTTAACTGTTTTTATGGGTGACCTATACCGTTACCCGACTGATCCCGGGTTAGTTAAAACACTGGAGTAATTGCAATGGCACTTACCGCAAAAGAGATGATGCTGGAAGCACTGGCTCAACTGGAGCAGGTGAACATGACCGAGGCCCACAGCCTGCTTGAAAACCGTCAGGTTACATTGCTGGATATACGTGAAAAAGTAGAATTTGAGGCTGGCCATATTGACGGTGCAGAACATATATCCCGCGGCCTTCTGGAATTTATGATTGAGGCCCACCCTAAATTTTCCGATCGCTCGATTCCGGTTTTGGTGTATTGCAAAACCGGTGGTCGCAGCGCGTTGGCGGGTGCAACCCTCAAGCGCATGGGGTTTGAGAGAGTACTCAATTTGGAAGGTGGGTTTGACGCCTGGACCCAGGGCCAAAATATTCCCGAGGGTATGACTGATTAGCGATTTTACTGGCGTGTATTGCAAGTAAGCGCCTTCAGGTTGGGGGCTGTACCTGTTTCCCTAACCTGAAGATGTATAGGAGTTAAAATACCAATGGTTTTGGCGTAAAAGTACGCAACCATATGATCTCACGCTCTCATTCATTCGCGTGACCGCTAAATAGTTCCGCTCACAATAGATTCAAAGGCTGTCATATTATCCAGATTACCAAGGCCGTGCCCAGGGAACAGGGTTGAAAAATCACCCTGTTCGCCATGCAGTGCCATGTAATTTAGCAAGATGGTGTTTACCAGCAGATTGACATTGTTGGCAGCCGGAGATGAAGCGGTTTCTACCGAAGCATCAGCGCGCATATAACCAAGTTGTTGATGCATGGCCTGCAGCTCTGGTGTGCCACCTATCAGATTTGCACGACCACCGGGGTTGTAAACCAAAAAGAATGGCGCTGCGGTTGAGCTATTGTCAGAGGTCCAAACGCCTTTTCCACGCCCATCTACCGATTCATCAATCATACCGTTGCTGGAAAGCGAACCATCACTGAATACATACATCATCAGTGGTACGCCTGCCCGTGCTGCGTACTCAAGACATGCCCCCATGCATCTGCCGGCCCGCAGGTCTCTGAGTTCGCCAGTAGAGCGGTTGCCCGTATGATAATCGTACCCACCCATGGTGATAGTGCCCGCACCCGCGTATCCATTGATGACGAGCTTCATCACCGAAGCCGCTTTACGGAATTCCCTATCAGCCGCGAACTCCGCTTCACTGAAAATCCCTGCGCTGCCTACAATATCAGGGTCTAGTGAAGGGTCCAGTTCCGATGGGTTGCCAAACCGATCGGCGATATCAGCACTTTTTACGTAACCACATTCCACCAGCTGTTTAACAATCAGATCATTGGTGAGTTGAGTGTTCACTTGGCCTAGTTTGCTATTGCTGATTCGGTAGATCGACTCCATTACCGCAACGGCATCTTCTTGATTCAATAACCCAATCAGATCACCAACATCCACCAGGCCGGTTACATCACTTGGTCGGTCTATTTTTGCAGGCCGACCTTCAGGATCAACCAGCATCGGTGGTGCCATTGAGTTACCGCCGGATTCGGAGCTAGATGAGCCGATCAGGTTAAGTAGCGAGCCATCGGCACCGGCGGCTCTGATACCGTACATCGGGTTGTGGGGATTATTACCGGTATCGTTGTCCGAGCGGGCCGGGATCACTGCACCATTGATATTGGAGCGAGTTCCTATTGAGGTGCGCTCCAGCATACCCCTTAAAAAACCGCTATCGGAATGAAATGCCAGACCCAGCTCAGTATTGATAAAGTCATTGAGTCCGGTGGTTGGATTGGCTATTGGTGGAATCATATCCCCCGGCAGTCCCAGCTTGTTGTATCCGGCGGTGCTCAGGAAATCGAGTTGTCCACCCCGTTGGCCAACCAATACATTAGAGCCTGCCAGACTGGCTCCACCCGCCAGATCAAAACAGATGAAGGGGATTTTACCCGCTCCCTGGGTAGCAATACCGCAGTTTGATTTTAAATCTTCCATGTCGCCAGACAGGGCTGCCATTGCATTACGGGGGTTGGCAAACATGCTGAACATTGAGGTACCGATGGCAGTACCCATCCCCGCCATAAAACCCTGTGATATAAAATCACGGCGTGAAACTGGGCGTTTATGGGCGGCGTGTCGGAGCGGTTCATCAACCGGAAGAACTTTCGGTATCCTGGACATGGTTAATTCCTGCCTGTGGAGTGAGTGTAAAACAACTGAATCATTGCGTTATTGAACCAACCGTTATTGAACCAGTATAGCTGCGCTACCTAAGGTTGAAGCGCACATCGCTTTGACAATGGTTTTAGTCCGGGTGCTGTCGCAACCGGTTGGACAGGCGCTGGTCAGACGATCGAATAAATTGTTGGCATTGGTGCCAGCGGGACCTATCAGTTCAGCTTTCAGAGTTGCTAGATCGATGGTTGATGTAAGCGCAGTGCCTGAGGCATCTGGCAGACCAACCATTTTATTAAAGATCTGAGTGACGACCTGATTCTTCTCAGAGGAGTCGCCGCTGCCGAATGCGGTCGCGACATTTTGTTCGAAACCAAATCCGGCACCGAAAAAATTATCCCGCAATGTTGAATCTTCGACCAACTCATTACAGTAACGAATTGCCAGCTGTGTGACCGCCATCTGGTGTGTGGAGAGGAAGGTGTCGATATCTTCCTGTGGCGGTAATTGCTGCATGATGGTCTGATAGGTGGTTGCAACCGCTGATGTAGTTTGATCGACGCCGGTTACGGCGGCCATGGAGGCATTGATTTCAGCGAAGGTGCGCACGCCGATGTCCGATATTGGCGCCAAGTCAGTTGGGGGGGGCGGTAGTACCGTCGTCGCGTCGACCTCGGGGCCGAGGTGGCTGCCGAGCACCTCAAAAGTCAGAAAGAACTGATCGGAAGCCGGCCCGTTTTCCAGGCTGATAATGGTTCCCATGGGAGACATTACCTGGCCTGAGTCACCGTAGTCGCTATCGTTGAGCGTGATGTCCAAATTACTGTAGCTTTGGCCCGCAATCGCTTCTTTGCCGTTGATACCGATCCGCATTCCTTTCACGCTGATATTGCCGATTGTGGCTGAGGTGTCGAGGCTGAGAAAAAATGGTTTGTTGAACAGGTAGCTGTAACTATCGAACTGGCTGACCTCAAAAATGATATAACTTTCAGGTACATTGACCAGGTGAGCAACACTAAATAATAGGTAGAAACGTTGTCCGACACCGACATTAAAGTTCTGTGTGATTTGATCAACAGTAAGCGCACGATTGTGGATGGCGACTAATCGGATATTGCCCTGCCATACCCGGTCATTGGAGGGTTCGTTTCCAAGAGCCAGTGCAAAGCTATCATCCCAACCGGTTAGGGTACCACCGGCTTCGGAATCCGCTGTGGTTCTCAGGGTGCCATTTACGTATATCTGACGTCCGTTTATCGGATCATAATTCACGACAACATGTTGCAGGGTGGCCTGAAGTACTTCATCGGCATCGGCGGTTGAAACAGCCGGTTCGCCATTGGCTCCTGTAGTGCTGCTGCGGTTAAGCGCATCGTAGTTGTAGAGGGTTTGTCCGAGGGTAAAGTTACGAGCACTGGACCCACCAGAGTAACTAATAATTCCGGCGGGACCTTCCTGCGTGACGTTAGCAGGTGCAACCCAGGCTTCGATAGAGTATTCCCCGGTTGCGGTAATGAGATCATGTAACTTTTTACTGTTACCGGTAGTGCCCTGGGCTTTGCCGTTGGGTACTTCAATACCCCAACCACCGACCCAGCTATAGTCGCCGGTAAGCGTCAAGTCGAGAGCTGGCTCGACACCACTTGTATCAAAGGCCGTATTTCCTGATCCCGTTTTGAATTGGTAAAGCGCGATTACGTTGGTCTCGTATCGGCCACCGCCACTGGCAACTATGCCATCCCCGACCAGAGTCAGGGCTTTACTAAGTACTAAATCTGGGTCGATTGCAGTGGTTGATATACCCGCGCTGAAAGCTTCAATCGCGCCGACCAGTTCATCAGCGTCGTCGTCGCAGACTCCGCTCCAACAGTTATGGAACTCGCTGCGTAATCGAATTACGAGCCGTGAATTCTCAGCATTATCAAGGGATATTTTGTTTTTAGCTGCATCGTAGGCAACGTCCAGATCAGCACTTGCAAAGAAAGGTGCCTGGGGCGTAGCTGCGCTATCGGAGTGGCATGAAGCGCAATTGGCAGCCAGTATTGGATGAATGGTCGCGCCAAAGTTGCTGGCGTCGGCTGGGAAAGTTTTAGTGGCTCCAGCGTCCTGTAGAGTGGGCGCCTGCAATACAATCGAATTGGTAGTAGAACCACTGCCACCAGCCCAGGCGGTGATATAAGCGGTCATTATATCGCCGCATGCGCTGTTGCTGGATAACCAGCAATTGTGCCCGGAAGTTACCTTGGTTACCAACCGCGAATCGCCTGGTGCGGTCAGATCAACCAGTGGATTGGTAACGGAATAGGCTGTGTTGATGTCATCGCTTTGAACGAAGGTAGGGGTTTGCCCGCCGGTGCTATGACAGCTGCCACAGCGGTTTTCTGAAATCAGGTTGTCCCAGACATTCAATTTGAATTGCTGGACATCAGCGGTGCTTGGTGCCGGGCCAGTATAGTTGGTGGCTACTGTTGTGGTGGTGTTTGGCAGTGATGCGTTGTCTTCTCCACCACCTGCGGTACAGCCACCAAGAAATGTGATTGCGGCGGCAACGGCGATAAATTTCTTACTCCGTATTGTGGCTTCCAAAACGGTTCCAAAAGTTGTTTCCAAAAAAAGAGTAGACGCTTTTTTAACGGGTGTATTCGGTACAGACATTGTTGAGTAGTTCATCGTTATCCCCCTATGCAGTAGGCAGCAGACTCAGCAAATACCTGTTTGAGGTTATAGCCGGATTTGAATGAGGTGGTCATCGAGCTGATTTGAGCACGGTCGGTAGCATCTACAGCAGGCCGTAAACACACGGATTTGAATACTTTTTTGACCTGGCAACTGGCAAAGGCTTCGCTGTTTGCCAGCTCCTGGCCCATCGATTTTGCACCATTGCCCCCCGATGGTAGTCCAGTATCCCATCCCAGTAGCGAATTTGGGCCATTGCGCCAGTAGTTGTCCCAGCGGTCGTCGAGGGTGACGTATCCCGGTTTAAAGTTATCGTTGTTGTTGTGGTATTTTTTTTGCACCTGGGTTCCGGTAACCGAATCCACTGCCCCCACATCATTGTAGACAAGTTGGCCATTGTTCCCTTCCGGGTCATTGGTTACGTCGTGGGCAAATTCATAGTAGGCGAAGGCCTGGGTTAAGGGGTCCATGCCGGCATGGCAGCCAAGGCAGTTGTTCATGAAGATGCGGCTATCACCCCCGGGGCTTCGTGACACATCCTGCCGAATTCGGTCGCTGGAACGTGTGACATCCTTGAGTGGCTCGAGATCGGTACAGAGCTGGTTCATCAGGGTAAACCGAAACATCGCTCGATTCGTGCCATCAATAAAAAATGCTTTGGCAGCGGCTCGGGTTGTGGTGACGCCGGCGGCTGCAGAGGCAGGGAAATTGCTTACCGAGGACTGGGTGGTTTCGACCAACCCGGTGGTCATATCGATATTTTGCGCTTCGATCTGCTGGTAATGGGTATTGTTGGTGGTGGAGTAGGGCGTTAATCCCAGTGACGGGTCGGCTACATAAAGAATGTCATCGTAGAGAATTTTTCTAAAGTCATAGTCATCCCTAACAATGCCAATGACAGTTGCGGTGTAATCGTTTAAATCGGCGAAAACAGTTTGTGCTTCGTTAGTCCAGGGTGTGACCAGATTTTTTAACGTGACGGAGTAAAAGGCCGGGTTGTTCATAGCTACCGTAGCGGCCCCTAAAACATCTCCGCTAGCTACTAATGTTTCCATATTATTGAGAACCGTTTCGCTGGGTGGAACACCGGCAAGTCGATCGTGCATCCGTTTGGCTTGTTCGCGACTGCCTCCAAAGCTCGGTTGAGATAACAGCACGCTGCACAATAGTAGCAATACGGTCGAAGTTGTTTTTTTGCCAATCTCTTTAGAGGGATTATATCTGCCGAGCTTCATAGCGTTGGCTCCTGAATTTTCTGATACCGGGTTGCCGATATCGGTTTGCCCAATATGTGGCGTATAGGCAATAAGAATACAAACAAAATATTGAAAAGCATGTGGTTAGGGCGGAATAGGAGATCTGCCTCACACATTGCGGGGTGGGTTGTTGGGGAATGTATACATAGTTCACAAAAAAACGGTAATTGGCTGGCGCTATGAAGCTGAGCAGTTACCCTTTTAAACTAGCAACAACCTTTTAGCACTTTCATAGCAGCAAAACATAAGCTTAGCAGCAAGGCACGGGCCGTGATCTATTCCATAAAAAATAAAACCCTATCGTTATTAGTGCTGGTACCTTTTTTATGGATGATTTCTGGCTGTGAAGAGGGTTTTGGGGTTACAAACTCTGACCAGCAACCGGATGCGGTGGCGGTTGATTTTGCCATCGCCTATGTGAAACGGCCGCTTCCCGTCGATGAAGATGAGGATCCCATATCACAGGATTTACGAGAAGTAGTGGAGTTTAATCCTGGCGCTGAACTGCGCATTCGTGATCGCGCAGCGGTTTCGGCGGCAGATCGAGTTATCACCGCAGGTATTTTTACCGCCGGTGAACTATACGACGTAAAGGATCTTCAGCCTTCATACGATGGTGAATCCATATTATTTTCAATGCGAGCACCGGATATTCCAGGCGCTGACGACGAAGATCAGCCGAAGTGGAATATCTGGGAATATAACGCGGAAACCGATAGCGTTCGGCGCATTATCAGCTCGGATATATCCGCCGAGGCCGGACACGATATTTCACCGAACTACCTGCCCGACGGACGCATACTGTTTTCATCCAGCCGCCAGCGCCAATCAAAAGCCATCTTGCTAGATGAGAGTAAACCCCAGTTCACCGCATCCGATGAACGTCGTCGTGAAGACGCCATGATGCTGCACGTAATGAATTCGGATGGTAGCAATATTCGCCAGATCACCTTCAACCCAAGCCATGATCTAGATCCTACGGTACTCAATGATGGCACCATTTTGTATAGCCGATGGGACCATGTTGCAAATCTGAATCAGATGAATCTGTATACCTTAAACCCCGATGGTACTGAACATAGCCTGCTGTATGGCCGAAACAGCCACAATACCGGCACCAACAATTCAGCGGTGCAATTTGTTGGCGCTCGACAGTCCCAGAATGGCGATATTTTGGCGATGTTGCAGCCTACATCAAGCAGCCATTATGGTGGTGATATTGTAAAAATCGACACCGAGAACTTTATTGATAATAGCCAATCGGTACGTGGATATGGCGGCGCAGCGACAACGGCACAGTTGACGCTATTTGATGACACGGTTAGAACCGACAATGCGCCTTCTCCCGGTGGTCGATATAGCTCGTTTTTCCCACTCTACGATGGTACGGATCGAGTGCTTGCTAGTTGGAGCCAGTGTGTGCTGGAAAAGACAGATCCGGTGACCATGGTTGTTTCGGTCTTGATCTGTAATGACGAAAATCTTGCGGATCCCGATGCCGTTGAGGCATCTCCCAATTACAGTATCTGGATGATTGATACTGCGGCGGATACACGATTGCCGGTGGTCATTGCAGAACCGAAAACGTTCTTTAGCGATATCGTCATTATGAAGGAGCGGACTTTTCCACCTATCATTGCCGATAAACAAGGCGGTGTGGAGCTGGATCAAGGTTTGGTAGATGACGAACTAGCTGTGGTGCATATTCGTAGCGTCTATGATATCGACGGGGTTGATACTACAAGTGGTGGCATTGCAGCGTTGGCAGATCCCCTTATTACCAACGCTGATGCAAGGGCCGCGCGGTTTTTACGTATCGTCAAATCGGTTGCGATTCCTGACGATGATCTGGTTGACCTGAACGGTCGGGATTTTGGGCGCAGCACCGCACAGCTGATGCGTGAAATTATTGGTTATGTACCAATTGAGCCGGATGGGTCGGTAAAAATGAAGGTGCCAGCGAACGTGCCATTGGCCTTTAGCGTATTGGACAAAAGCGGCAAACGTATCACCGCTCGACATAGAAACTGGATTCAGTTAATGCCCGGTGAAGAGCTGGAGTGTGTAGGCTGCCATCAGGCAAATAGTGCACTACCCCATGGTAGGGTGGATGCGGAACCACTTTCTGTAAATGCGGGCGCACCCACCAGTGGTGCGCAGTTCCCGAATACCGAGCCGGCGCTTCTGGCCGATATCGGTGAAAGCATGGCCACAACCTATGCGCGTATTAACGGAGTACGTTCTCCGACGGTGGATCCGGCTTATGTTGATGACTGGACTGACCCAGCGGTGCGGGCTAAGGATGCATCATTTTCCTATTCGTATCAGGATCTTACGACGGATGTGCCAACTTCCGCAGCCTGTCAGACAAGCTGGAATAACCTTTGCCGGATTACCATCAACTATCCGGAACAGATCCACCCAATCTGGCAAGTCGTGCGGCAAATTCTTGATGTCAACGGCATGCTAGTTGCGGATAACAGCTGCCAGAGTTGCCACAACTCGCAGGATGAGATGGGTAACCCGCAGGTTCCTGCCGCTCAGCTTGATCTACGTGATGGCCCATCAACAGATGAACCGGAGCACCTGACCAGCTACCGTGAATTAATGTTTAACGATAACCAGGTTGTGCTGGATATGGGGGTACTGGTGGATCAAATGACGCCAGTGTTAGATGCCAATGGCGACCCCGTATTTGAGGTCGATGCTAATGGCGATCTGATTCTGGATATCAACGGTGACCCAATCCCAGTGATGCAAACCACCAATGTTGCTGCATCAATGTCTACAGCAGGCGCCAACTCCAGTGCTCGGTTTTACAGTCTGTTTGAAAGCGGTGGTAGCCATGCTGGGTATCTCAACGATGCCGAATTGCGTTTGATCTATGAATGGCTGGATATTGGTGGCCAGTATTACAACAATCCATTTAGTGCACCTCAGTAGCCTCAATGAAATCGTTTCGATAGCGCTCAAGTTTGCGACTGATTTCACAACTTGATTGGTCCCGGAGATGGTTTGGGAAATAGTTCGGGAAATTGGGAACCAGTTCCAGATAATCCATCTACACTTATCCATACTTTGAGTCATAGATTAATGAGAGTTTAAACAGCGTGACCAGGATTCGGCTGATGGGAGCATTGCTCTCGATCAGAAAGCAGAAAACCAAAAATATTGGGGTAGGGTTAGCGTTACTCGTTGCGATTTTTACCGGTTCAACTTGCGCAGAAACGGTTGCAGATGGCGGTTTCGAGTTGAATGACAATGCCGAAATCATCAGGTCTGCAAACTGGGTTGAGGTCAATGACCCCTATATTGAATTTCATACCGGGCCAGGGGCAAGGTATCCGATTGTTTATGTCGTAGAGAGGGGAGATTCAGTAGAAATTCTAAAGGAAAAAACCGGTTGGTTTAAGGTCGTGACGGCGACCGGCGAAAGCGGCTGGGTTAGTCGTTCACAAATGGAGAAAACGCTGTTACCGACCGGAACGGAATTTACAGTAACGGATGTCAGTGCAGGTGACTTTGGCAAACGAACCTTTGAGGGCGGTGTTGGTATAGGTGATTTTGAGGGGGCCAGGTTGATGTCAATATATCTGGACTACCGCTTTTCAGAAACCCTGTCCGCAGAGGTTTCGCTTTATCAAATAAACGGGAATTTTTCGAGTAGCCAGCTAGTCTCGGTGGGATTTATAAATCAGCCATTTAGCAACTGGAGCGTTTCACCCTTTATGTTTCTCGGAACGGGTGCGGTACAAACAGACCCAAAAACCGCATTGGTTCAGAGTGAACAAAGAACAGATCAAATTGTGACCGTCGGCTTGGGTGTGAAAGCATACCTTACCAAACGATTCATATTGCGAGCTGAATACAAAGAACACATTGTCTTAACCAACCGAAGTAAAAACGAGAAAATTGGCGAATGGAAAACTGGCTTCAGCGTATTTTTTTGATGGCAGTACGAAATCAAATTTCAGCTATTTTGGCGGCGATGTTGATTTCGTTCTCTATGTTCAGTTATGGGGAAAATCTGGAGTGGTCGGTTGCATCGGATCAAACAACAGCAGTTTTCGAACCCGAGGTAGAAAGGGCAGAAATCAACAAACCCGATATCGATACTGAAGATTTCGAATTTGGCGTTTCATACGGATTGATGAGCGTAGAAGATTTTGGTGTAAGTAGTGTACTTGCTGCCAGGCTTGCCTATCACATCAGTGAATATATATTTGCTGAAGCGGTTTACGGGCAGACTGATACGCAAGAAACTAGTTTTGAAGTGCTGAATGGTACGAGCTTATTAACCGAAGATCAGAGGCAATACCAGTACTATAATTTATCGGTAGGTTATAACCTGTTACCTGGAGAAGTGTTTTTTCTTGAGGATAAAACCTTTGTTTCCGAGTTGTATGTTGTGATGGGTGCAGGTAGTACCGAGTTTGCAGGGGATCAGTATTTTACAGTGAATGTAGGCATGGGCTATCGATTATTACTAACCGATGAAATAGCTCTTCATGTAGATGTGCGTGACCATATGCTGGATATTGATTTTTTGGGGATCGATAAAACCAGCCACAACCTTGAAGTTACCGGTGGTTTAACTGTGTTTTTTTGAGGTTGTTTTCTTGAGCTAATTGTTACAGCTCTGGTGTACGATTTTTGCCCGAATAACTTTTCAAATGTGATGATTGATAAGGTGTCAAAATGAAATTTTTAAAATTTTCAATGAAGGTTAAAACTACTTTATTGCTAGTTTCTTGTTTGGTGTTAAGTCCTATGGGGTTTTCTGCACCTAAGGCCGCAGTCGCCGCTCCGGATTTTACATTGAAGAGTAGTACCGGCGAAAATCAAAGATTGAGCGAGCTAAAGGGCGAAGTTGTCATGATTAATTTCTGGGCATCCTGGTGTGGCCCATGCCGACAAGAAATGCCTGAGTTAGCTGCGATTCAGAAAAAATATCAGGACCTTGGTTTTACGGTATTGGGTGTAAATGTAGAGGAAGACTCATCTAAGGCCAACGAACTGCTGGCTGAGAATCCGGTTAATTTTCCGATTCTGTATGACACTGAAAACAAAGTGACCAAACTGTTCAGGGTTGATGCCATGCCAAGCACTATTTTAGTCGACCGAGATGGAAATATGCGGTATTTGCATAAAGGATATAAACCTGGATATGAAGATACCTATGCGCAGCAGGTCAGAACACTGGTGCGTGAATAGCACCTGACAGTAATTTGTAAAAGATAAACAATTAGACGATTACCCGTGAACAAATTCCGGCTTCCATTTAAAATCCATATTTTATTTCTGCTAGTTGGTTTTGCGCTTGCTGGGTGTTCAGCACCAAAGCCGTGGGTCAAGCCCTATGAGCGGAATAACCTCGCTGATCCCATCATGAGTTTTGATAGAGATGGTGTAGAAGGCAGTTACATGCACCATGTACATCAGGCTCGAGAGTCCGCCCGGGGTGCTGAAGGCGGAAGTGGCGGAGGTTGTGGTTGCAACTAGATCATAAAATCCCAGGCGTGATAAAGGATAGAAATTCCATAAACCCCTTTGCCGCATGGCTAGCGGTGATCTGTTTGGTATTTGCCGTTGCCAGTATTGAAGCAGCAGTATTACCTGAAGATCGAACTGACCTGCTGTACCACTCCTATAGCGGTGGTGGTGTGACCATTGACGGGCCCTCTCTGTTGGTTCGAAAAGGCTTATCTGATTCCGTATCCGTTATCGCAAATTATTATGTCGACACCGTTAGCAGTGCATCGATTGATGTGGTTTCTACCGCTAGCGCTTATGATGAAGAACGAACCGAAACCAGTATTGGTGTTGATTATCTTCACGATAAAACACTGATCAATTTTGGTTATACAGGCAGTGAAGAAAATGATTACTCGGCGAGTTCATTTCGGTTTTCGATCAGCCAGGATTTTTTCGGAGACTTGACCAACCTGTCGATTGGCTATTCTCAAGGTTCAGATGAAGTTGGAAAGACCGGAGATCTCAGTTTTAAAAAGGATGCATCAAGCAGAAACTATCAATTTAATCTCTCCCAAATTCTGACAAAAAACCTGATCGTAAATACCACCTTTGAGACCATCACCAATCAGGGTTTTCTGAACAACCCCTACCGAACTGTGCGCTATCTGGATGCAAGCGTTGGGCTTGGTTATAGCTACGAAGCTGAAAAATACCCCGAGACACGCACCAGCGACGCCATTGCGATTCGTATGATGTATTACTTGCAATATCGTGCTTCGCTAATGTTGGAGTACCGTTATTTTACCGATACCTGGAATATTGAAGCAGACAACGTAACCATCCGCTATACCCATCCGGTTGGTGAACACTGGATTTTTGAAACCAATGTCCGAGTATATTCACAGACCGGGGCCGATTTTTATTCCGATCTTTACGCGTATTCTGGCTCCCAGACATTCCTCGCGCGAGATAAAGAGTTAAGTGCCTTTAGCTCCCAAAGGATTGGATTTGGGGTGACCTATCAATACCCGCTGAAATCCTCTTTTGTGGAAAAAATCAGCCTGAATCTCAAAGTTGATCACCTGATGTTTGACTACGACGATTTTCGCAATGTCACCGCTGGGGGTTTGCCGGGTCAAGAACCTCTGTACAGTTTCTCAGCTAACGTAGTTCGGTTCTTCTTTTCTGCGTGGTATTAGTTCTTCGTTACCGCTAAGATTCGCTTTTTTATAGTAGAGTCGGTTAACCTCAATGAGTGCTATTCAAATCATGCAACAACGGCGTTCTTCGCCCAAACTGACCATCCCCGCACCCGATACCGACCAGCTTAAAATAATTTTGCAATCCGCTCTCTGCGCTCCTGATCATGGGCGTCTTAAGCCCTGGAGATTTTTGGTTGTTGAAGGGGAAGCGCGTTACAAGTTGGGTGAGCTTTATCTAAACGCTGCGCTTGCCGAAACGCCGGATCTATCCGTCGAGCGCCAAACACGAATCAAAAATATGCCATTGCGTGCGCCGCTTATTATCGTGGCTGCGGCGCAACCCGTTGAAAATCATAAAGTACCAGTACTGGAGCAGCTGATCGCGACCGGAACAGCGGTTCAGAATATGTTGTTGGCGGCCGAAGAACTGGGTTTTGGTGCGATGTGGCGGACCGGTGATATGGCGTATAAGCCCGAGGTTAAAACAGGGCTAGGGCTCAATCAAAATGATGAGATCATCGCCTTTTTATATCTTGGCACCCCTGTCGTCACAGCCAAACCCCGAACCCAGGAACAGATCAGCAACTACTGTAGTGTTTGGTCAGGTAACGACTAATTCCCTTCGGCGGTCTATAATGCTCGCCGGTCGTAGCTATATAGCTGGATAGATAGCTCGATAGCTCTCATAAAAGGGCTTACAAAAGCAGCCTGCGAAACCCTACAAGGGTCAGGTTACGGCCCGCTCATCGATAATCCGTCCCCCGAGGTTCTACTTGTTACTTTCCGATCTATCCCTTCAAACTAATATTCAACAGGCTTTGGAAGCTTTACAGTTTCTAGACGCGACCCCCGTTCAAGCCGAAGTGATACCGGTGGCACTCACCGGCAAGGATTTGCTAGTCAGCGCCGAAACCGGCAGCGGTAAAACGGCCGCGTTTTTATTGCCAATTTTGCAACGAATGTTGGTGTCAAAAACCCCAGCTAGCGGCACCCGTGCACTCATATTGGTACCAACCCGGGAATTGGCGCGGCAGATCAATAAGCAGTGCCGCGACTTCGTACGCTATACCCCTCTGAAAGTGGGTGTGATTACCGGCGGCGATGAATTTAAATATCAGAAAGCCCTGTTTCGTAAAAACCCCGAAATTCTGATCGCAACGCCCGGGCGCTTGCACGAGCATATGGATCGAGGACACGCAGACTTTAAAGAACTCGAAGTGTTGGTGCTAGATGAAGCCGATCGAATGCTCGATATGGGTTTTAGTGAAGAGGTGCTCGATATTGTTTCTCGCTGTAACAAGCAGCGTCAAAGCATGTTGTTTTCCGCAACGCTAAGCCAAAAATTGATGGGCGGAGTGGCTAGCCAGGTATTGCAGGACCCTACAACTATCACCCTCAACAGCGTACGTGATCAGCACGAAAATATTGAACAACAAATTGTGTTGTCCGATAGCCTGGAGCACAAAGAGAAACAGGTCGCCTGGTTGCTTAAGCATGAAACCTATGTTCGAGCGCTAGTATTTACCAATACCCGCGACCGCGCCGACAAACTCGGCGCAATGTTACGAAACGGCGAACGCCGGGTCGGTATTCTGCATGGTGATATGGATCAAACCCAGCGAAACTACGTGCTACAACAGATGCGTAATAGCCGTATCGATATATTGATAGCGACGGATCTGGCAGCCCGGGGTCTTGACGTTAAAAATATTGAACTGGTGATTAACTTTGATATGGCCCGTAGTGGTGATGACTATATTCACCGTATTGGTCGTACTGGCCGCGCAGGTGAAAAAGGAGTAGCGATATCCCTGATCAGCGCGTACGAATGGGACCGCATGATCAATATTGAGCGCTACCTGCGTCACCAATTTGAACGTCGAGAAACTCCGGCATTGAAGGGTAAATTTAAAGGCCCCGAAAAAACCAAAAAGTCCGGCAAAACCATAGGCACCAAAAAGAAAAAACAGGAAGAAAAAACAAAAGTAGAGCAGCCAAAGCAGCGGCAGCGCGATAAGAAAAATATTGGCAAACGCAGAGAACCAACAGACCCAACACTCAGGGATGCAGCCCGAGAGCTTGAAAGAGAAGCCAAGGCTAAAGCCAAATTAAAAGCAAAAAAGGCTGAAGAAGCTGAAGATGCTAAATTAGACGATTGGGATGACGATGATTTCGTTGAAGAGCCGGAGCAAGAACCCGTGAAAAATAGTGTTTGGGGTACTAAATCCGATCGGCCAAAACGTGATGGCCATGCAGCCTTCAGAAAAAAACCTAAAAAAGATTAGTGCATAAGTTTGGGAATGGGGCGTGGCGACTAAGCTGGGTTTTGAATATCAGATCATCCGTTCCAAACGTAAAAGCGTCGCTATTCATCTTCGCAATGGTCAGGTTGAAGTTCGCGCGCCAAAAAAAATAGATCCGAAATGGCTTGAACAATTTGTAGAAAGTAAAGCGGACTGGATTAATACCCAGTTAGCGCAGCAGCTTAAAAACCGCTCAGAGCAATACCGTTTAGCCGATGGCGAAACAATTACTTTTTTGGGCCGAAAGCTTCAGCTGCAATTACGAATAGCATCCCGTAACAAAGTCTATATCGAAGCGGGCAGGCTTTGTATAGAGGGGCGGATTGAACAGTCAGATAAAGCGTTAAAACTGTTTCACAGTTGGCTTAAGGAGCAGGCTCGCAGTTATATGATGCCCCGCACCGAAGCCTATGCGGCTCGTCTGGGCGTAGAAGAATCACTGCAACAAATTCGTTTTCGAAAAACCCGCAGTAAATGGGGGCACTGCTCCAGCAAAGGTATTATTCAGTTTAATGAGCTGATTATGCTGGCACCGCCTGAGGTGGTGGAGTATTTAATGATCCACGAAGTATGTCACCTGGTTCACATGAATCACTCCCGGGAATATTGGAAACTAGTGGAGAGTCATTGTCGGCATTATAAGAAAACTAAAACCTGGCTAACTGAAAATGGTCACCGGTTTTGGTTTGATACAGTGGAACAGGAAAAACCATATTTGAATTTAGTGCCTGTTGGGTAAACTGCTTCGAGTAATTTGTACATTACGCGGAATATGGGGGGAATAGCGAAATTTTTATGGTGATCATAATTAGTTAATGCAAGTTTTACTGGCGTTTTTAATTCTCGATGGCCTCCATGATTCTGCTAAGAATCTTGTCTTTTTCAGTGATTAAGTACTCGGGTGGTTGAGCGGTGATTTCTAGTTCGTGGAGGTGTTGTCTGAAGTCGAATTTTTTGGTTTCGGGATCTTTATCGTTGTTTTTGGCTATATCTAGTATGTCTGATATTTTGAATTTTTTTGATTTCAAAATAGAAGTCAAAAGGTCAAGGTCATCAATTGACATGAAGTGCATGTTTTCTGGTGGGATGCAAGAGTGGCGACTATATTCGCTATAAATATCATCTATTTTTTCTTTCGCTATTGCCTCATAATAATTTTTCCCATTGCTGGTGTTCCCCACGAAAAGTAGACACTCTAACTATGCGGCCGTAGCCGTCATTTT
>JARGPR010000031.1 GCA_029210125.1 Pseudomonadales bacterium
TATTTACATACAATTACGGTTTAGGTACGCGAAGTATACAGAAATCCGTATTCCTTCGCCTCATGAATTTCGCGATAACTGGCTATTTATCAATCACATAATGACTACGTCACCACTGCCTTCACGTCAGGTAATCCTGCTTAACAAGCCATTCCAAGTGCTCTGTCAATTCTCTGAACACGAAGGTAAATCGACGCTGGCAAGATTCATCGAACAGCCGGATGTTTACCCTGCTGGACGACTGGATTTTGATTCCGAGGGCCTGCTTTTACTGACGGGTGATGGTCAATTACAGCATCGTTTGACCGATCCCAAACACAAATTACCCAAAACTTATTGGGCACAGGTAGAGGGTGAAATTTCAGAACAGGCTCTGCAACAACTCCGATCCGGAGTGACGCTCAAAGACGGTAAAACAAAACCAGCGTTAGCCAACAGGATAATCGAGCCACCTCAACTTTGGGAACGCGACCCACCTATCCGCCATCGCGCGAATATCCCCACCACCTGGATAGAGTTGACCATAACCGAAGGACGCAATCGTCAGGTACGGCGTATGACCGCGGCGGTGGGCTACCCTACTTTGCGCCTGGTACGGTACTCAATTGGACCCTGGTCTATCGGGGATTTGCAGCCTGGTCAATTTCGCGAAGATGGCATTCCGGATGACTTGCTGAGTGGAGTTAGATCACGGCCCTCGCGCAATAAAAATAATCGCGGTCGCTACCAGCGATCTCGGGCCCGTTGATCAGAATCCTTTGCATCAACCCACTCTTCACCCCCAGCTTCAGACACCTCCTTTTTCCAGAAAGGTGCCTCGGTCTTGAGGTAGTCCATAATAAAGCGGGCCCCGTCAAAAGCAGCATCGCGATGCCGGGCACTGACTCCTACCAGAACGATCTGGTCGTGACTCTCCAAGCGTCCCACTCGGTGAACTATGGTCACAGCCTCAAGTTGCCACTTTGCCATTGCCTGTTCCGCTATGGCGTAGAGGCTCTTGATGGTCATCGCCGGGTAGTGTTCCAGAATAATGCCTGCCAAACTGCCTGCCGCATTAAAATCACGCACCAATCCGGTAAAAGCGACAATAGCACCACTGGCGGATGACCTTCTACGCAAACTCTCGTATTCAACGCCAAGCTCAAAATCACGAGGCTCTACGCGAATCTGAATCGCTGAAGATGGTGCTTTTTCAGTCTCGGTTGGCACTTCAGCCTCCCGTTACGGGCGGGAAATAAGCAATTTCATCGCCATCTTCCACTGTGGTCTGGCCACCTGCCATTTCCTGGTTCACTGCAATTAATAGGTTAGGATCCGAGAGCGCTTCTTCAAATGCCGCCCCCTGCGCTTTGATAACACCGGTAAGCCCATCGATGTTGTCTACCATATCAGGCAACTCAACATCCAGCTCAGCACAACCGACCTGATCTCTTATGCGCGCGAAAAACAGAACTTTAATCATCTTGAAAACCTTATTCTATGGCGCCATCCAGTGGCCACTCTTACCGCCCTGCTTATCCAACAGACGCGCACTTTCGATTACCATGCCTTTGTCCACGGCTTTACACATATCATAGAGCGTCAGCGCTGCCACGGTTACTGCAGTAAGCGCTTCCATCTCGACACCTGTCTGCCCAGCAAGCTTACAAACTGCACGAATACGCACCGAGCTCATGTCCGGCACCGCCGACAGATCAACTTTCACGCTAGATAGCATCAAGGGATGGCATAGCGGGATCAGCTCGCTGGTTTTTTTGGCCGCTTGAATGCCCGCGATACGGGCAACGGCAAATACGTCACCTTTTTTGTGTTTACCTTCGGTGATCAAAGATAATGTTTCGGGTTGCATGCGCACCCAGGCTTCCGCCGTAGCCTGGCGAGAAGTCACGTCTTTTGCAGTGACATCCACCATGTTTGCGCGCCCTTGGCTATCTAAATGAGTTAAGTCAGTCATTCGGTGTACTTATGGCTAGTGATTGGAGTTTTGGACAAACGGTATCGTTTCTATGGCTAATTACAAACCAGGATACACACTGTATTATCGGTTGCTGCTATCGGATTACCCACGCAATATAACGAACAGGAAATTAAATGAAAACAACGGACTCAAAACACCGGGAAATTCGTTATTTTGGCTACCCTATTGAAACGCAGCTGTATCATCAGGTCGTTGCCACCATCAACCAGATCCAGACTGGTAAAAACACGGATCAGTTGTGTCAATCGTGCGCAGATACCCTGATAGCGATCACCGATGCAGGCTTCGACGCTTACTATGAGCAGCCGGCACAACTTGCCAAAATTTCACCTCGACTCAAAAAGGCAACCGATACAGGCATCCACGCAGTTCAGAAAGGAATCCACCTGGTAATCCGCAAACTATTGAAAAACAGGAAAATTAAGGATCTCGAAAGACTCGCCAACAACTTTTCATATCTGGTGTGTATAGACAATCACGACCCGGAGAAAGCATACGCTTGCTTCCGCCTGGAGGAGGATCTGTATCAAAAAGTGGTGGCCAACATGCGCCGGGTTCATGAAGACCCTAATGTGGAAAGCTACCGCCGCGATGTGATCGATTCAGTAGAAGACCTGATCAGCGCAGGAATTGATGTATTTTACACCAAACCAGTGGATCAGGCAGACATCGGCCGCATTACACGTAAAGCCGCAGAT
>JARGPR010000021.1:0-18199 GCA_029210125.1 Pseudomonadales bacterium
CCGATACCCAATGCCCGACCTGCGATGCGGTGCTGGAGCGATTGGTCAGCCAGATCACACAGTTCTCCGGCATTGATCTGTACTTGATCGATGTGTTTGCCGGTGAAGAATCCCGCATACGTGCCTGGGCGGCCTCGAAACAGATTGATCCCCAATGGGTGAGCGAGCACAAGATTACTCTGAACATCGACGCCGGTGCGCTAGGTAAGGTCTCCGCACATACGGGTCTGCAAAGACACGATTTGCCTGTACTGATATTGCGGCGGGATGATCGCTTGATGCCCTTGCCGGTATCACGATTCTAGCGGGCGCCGGTCATGGGGAGTTGGCCGATCATACCTTGTGTCATCGGTTTGCTGTGGTGGTCGACGGCCGCGCAGTCGCAATCCGTGCCAGTGGGTTATCAGCAAGTCGCGATCGAATACGGCCTGCCTCCGGGCCTGTTCTACGCGGTGGCCTTGACCGAGAGCGGACAAAGCTCCCTCAGCGGTGGACAGTTACGCCCCTGGCCGTGGGCGCTCAATATTGATGGGGAAGGGCACTATTTCCCGTCGCGTCAGATGGCATGGCAGGCCCTGGAGAAGGTGTTGACGGAAACCAAAACCTCGGTGGATATCGGGCTGATGCAAATCAGTTGGCGTTACCATCGTTCAGTCCTGGGCTCATCCTGGCAAGCGCTGGATCCCTACCACAACCTGCGTGTGGCCGCCGCGATCCTGCGCGACTGCTTCGTCGAACACACCCACTGGATTCAAAGCGCCGGCTGCTATCACGCACCCAACGATCCTGCCCGAGCTGATCGCTACGGTCAGCGGGTCAAGGCGCACTGGATGCGGTTGACCGATACATCACAGGAGGTACGTCTTGAGAATCCATAAACAACGATCGTTGCCAGTCCTCGTGCTCGGGCTGGTCATGAACTACTCCGTATTGGCTGAGCTGGCGGTGATTTATGACAGTGGCCAGACCCGGTCCTTAGCGCCGTTACTCAGCCCACTTTTGTCAAAAAAGGCTCAATCGACCGCCCCGGCTGAATCTAACGACCAGAATCCATCTTCAAAGTCCTTGCTCGGTCCGGCGACTCTCAGTAATTTATTGCCCATACGTTCACCCGGATTGGCCGTAGGCGATACTGCCGATAGCCAACTGAATCCCGAGGTTCTGGCGCGTTTGGCGCAAGGGAATCCACGCCCCTTCTTTCTCATCGGATCGGATGCGTTGTCAGTGCAATGGCTGGCGACTCACCACGACACTCTCAAAGCCCTGGGTGCGGTGGGTATGCTGGTACAAGCCGATACCGAGGCGGATGTGCGACGGATTGCCGAGGTGGCGCAGGACTTATCCGTCACTCTGGGCTCCGGGAGTGATTTGGCCACCGCACTGGGTATTCATCATTACCCGGTATTGATTACCCGTGATGGCATCCGGCAATGAGTTCGCATCCGATGGAAGCGCTGTTGCGGCCTCCCGTGGAGTTATGGTCCACCTGTACGGCGTTTGCGGCGGGTACGCTGGCCTGGTTCGCCCCCTGGGCCTTGATGATGCCACCTGGTATTGCTACAGCTACGAGCCTGACTTTTTTCAGTTTTGGCTTGTGGCGGGGCCGTCAAGCATGGCGTGTGTTGCGCTACCAGCATCACATTAAGCGGCTGCCGGATTACCACGTGCGGGCCAACCAGATTCCCGTTAGTCGCCATAAGCTGTTTTTGGGCAAAGGCTTTCGCTGGACCCAGCAACACACCCAGCGTCTGCGCGATACCCTCAAGCCCGAGGTTCAACGTTACGTTCAGCCGGGCACGTTCTACCAGTGGGCGCGACAAAAGGAAGTGGCCTGGGAATCGATGCCAGTCCTGTCTTTGCTGGCCAAAGCCCTGCGTAGCCGCAGCCGTTGGAACCCGCTGGCACCATTACCAGCCGTCGGCGGTAAACCCGCCCTGCACGCGGTTGAACCGCAAGAGCAGCCCGTGTGGATGGATTTGGGTGAACGGGTTGGGCACACGCTGGTGTTGGGCACCACGCGCGTCGGTAAGACACGCCTGGCGGAACTGCTGATTACCCAGGACATCCGCCGGGGCGATGTCGTCATTGTCTTCGATCCGAAAGGGGATGCCGATCTGTTGCGTCGCATCTACGCCGAGGCGAAGCGCGCCGGTCGGCTGGACGATTTTTATCTGTTTCATCTCGGCTTTCCGGAACTGTCGGCGCGTTACAACGCCATCGGTAACTTCTCCCGCATTACCGAGGTCGCGACCCGTATCGCCAATCAGTTGCCCAACGAGGGCAACTCCGCTGCCTTCAAGGAGTTCGCCTGGCGCTTCGTCAATATCATTGCGCGCGCTTTGGTGGCCCTGAAACGCCGGCCGGACTACCAGCAGATCCGTCGCTACATCAACGACATCGAGCCCTTGTTTGTGGAATACGCCGGCCACTGTGCCGACGTTGCCGGCATCGAAGCCTGGCCGTCTCTGGTTGAAGAGCGCGCGGCGGATATCAAAGAGCGCAACCTGCCCAATGCCCTACGTGGCCGGTCGATGGAAGCCATCGCCTGCATGCGCTTGTTGCAGGAGAAGGCCATTTACGATCCCGTCCTGGACGGGCTGATTTCCGCGTTCAAATACGACAAGACCTATTTCGACAAGATCGTCAGCTCCGTCGGCCCGCTGATGGAAAAGCTGACTACAGGTACCATTGCCGGGCTGATCTCACCGGATTACCAGGATAAGCACGACGCCAGGCCGATCTTTGAGTGGATGGATGTGGTGCGTCGCAAAGGCATTGTCTACGTCGGACTCGATGCGCTGACGGACACCACCGTGGCCAGCGCCGTGGGCAATTCGATGTTTGCGGATCTGGTGTCCGTCGCGGGGCATATCTACAAGCACGGTGTCGCGGCTAAGGGTACTCATGCGCCAGACCCGGAAACCATATCACGCTCGACCCCCACCATTTCTCTGCATGCGGATGAGTTTAACGAGCTGATCGGTGATGAATTCGTGCCACTGCTGAACAAGGCCGGCGGGGCAGGCTTTCAGGTCACGGCCTACACCCAGACCTGGTCGGACGTGGAAGCGCGAATCGGCAGTAGAGCCAAAGCGGGGCAGGTGGCCGGTAACTTCAATACCCTGCTGATGCTGCGGGTGAAAGAGCTGGACACCGCCGCCATGCTGACCGAACAGTTACCGCGGGTTGAGGTCTTCACCCTGATGAGTGTCTCTGGCGTCGATGATTCATCGGATCCCGGTTCAGGAGTCGATTTCAAATCCCGCAACGAAGACCGGATCAGTGTCTCGGAAGTGCCGATGCTAACTGCCGCCGATATGGTCACCTTACCCAAGGGGCAGGCTTTCGCTTTACTGGAAGGCGGTCAGCTCTGGAAAATCCGTATCCCGTTGCCGGACGACCGCGAGGATACGGCCATGCCCGACGACTTCGAGGCAATAGCCGAGGCCATGCGCCGCAGCTATATCACCAACGATCACTGGTACCGGGTCACCGACCACTGGTGGCACGCCGTCTCCGAGGCCGCGATCCGACCCTCAGACGCCGGTGAGCAGGCTTGAGCACGGTGGAGCCCCGTGATCCCCGACGGCCGGTTGCACAGCCGGGTACCGTATCCCGGTTGCTGACGGGTATCGCCCAGTGCCTCAAGTGGCTGTTTCTCTCCCTGTTGTTCTCCATTCTAGTGGAGTGGGTCGGCATGGTGTTCTGGTGGGAAGAGCAAGGACTTGGCCACAGTCGACAGATGCTGGTGAACGAATTGAAGTTCCTCGGCACCGACTTTCATCGCAGCTGGTTAACCGCCCAGCCTATGGCGTTCGCCAGTCACCTATCGGGTCGTATCTACCAGGTTGCCTTCGAATGGACGGGGTTCGTAGATCTGATCCAGTGGGTTACTCCGGTACCGGCTGCCGAGGAAAACGGCCTGAGGCCAATGCTCCATCGCCTCTACCGACCTGTGTCTGACTTCGTCCTCGCCGCCATGCAAATCACTCAAGTGTTTGCTGTGCGACTGGCTATTCTGACGCTGGCCACACCGGTATTTGGACTGTTCACCCTGGTGGCGCTGGTGGATGGACTGGTGCGGCGCGACCTGCGGCGTTGGGGCGGAGGCCGGGAAAGCTCTTTCGTTTACCACTACGCCAAAAAAGCCGCTATACCGCTTATTATCATGGCCTGGGTGGTGTACCTGGCCTTGCCTTTCAGTCTCCACCCGTCGTGGATCATTCTGCCTTTTGCGTTGGCGTTTTCCTTCGCGGTCACAATCACCGCGAGTACCTTCAAAAAGTATCTCTGACACGGTTGACTGTAACAATACAGTTTGCTAGGCTGTATTTGATGACTGTACTAGTACAGTTGTTGAGATAAGGTTGAGAGGAGGTAAGCATGATCGCGCAAGCTGAACAACTACTGCAACGTGGTTCCAGTGTCACCAGCTCGCTGCTGCCGGCCATTTTCAATATCTTCAGCCAATGGCGTCTGACGGGTGCCCAGCAGATGACGCTATTGGGACTCAGCAATGAGAAAACCCTCTACAACTGGAAGAGCCAACCCGAGAAGGCCAAGTTGACGCGAGACCTGTTGGAGCGGGCCAGCTACATTTTGGGGATATACAAGTCCCTCGAAATTCTGCTGCCTGACCGGGCACTGGCGGACCAGTGGCTGGCTACCCCGAACGACAATCCGCTTTTCAACGGTACAGCACCGCTGGATCGCTTGCTGGCTGGTCAGGTGGTCGACCTGGCCGTGGTCAGGGATTTTCTTGATGCGGAGCGGGGTGGTTGGTGATTGCGATCGATACGCTAACCAGCAGCGAGGTCAATGAACCGGTCTACCGGGTTATCCTGTCGCGCTATCCCCAGATCCACCTCTTCGAGCGCGTCTCCAATCCCCAGGATTGGGACGTGCTCTACGCCGTCGAGTCGCTAACCAATCCCAGGTTGCGCGATGAAGTTGGCGATATTCGCCTAGTACCCCCGGAAGATCGCGTCTATGGCGATGGTGCCTCCTGGATCATGGCGGCGTTCACCCATCCTCCGGTTGATGGGCGGGGTGGTCGCTTCAACCGGGACTTTGGTATTTACTACTGCGCTGCCGATGAAGCGATTGCCATCGCCGAATCGTCCTACCATCGGGCGCGCTTTCTGCGAGAATCCCGGATCGACAAGACCACTCAGGAAATGCGCGTCATCCGCGCACAGTTGGGGCCGACAACGTTGCATGATGTACGTCACCTAGTGGGAGATGGCATCTATGATCCAGATGATTACGGCGAAGCCCAGCATATCGGTTACGCGCTACGTGATGCGAAAAGCTTTGGTGTTCACTACCAAAGCGTAAGGGCAAAAGGCGAGTGCTATGGGGTGATGCGCGCAAGAGCGCTGTCCGATGCGATCCATTGGCGATATCTGCGCTACCACTATAACCAAGGAATGATCGTCGACGTAGAATCCCTCGATGGCAGTGGCAGGAGGTGATGGCAATGTACAAAGAGCTGCTGTGGATCTTTACCCAACTCCCGGATGATTACATCGTACTGGATACCGAAACCACCGGACTTCCTGACGAAAACGGCTCGCCGGATATCGTGACACTCGGTATCACCGTGGTAAGAAATCGAAAGATAGCTGAATCTGTCGAGTTTAAAACTCGGCCACAAAAACACATTTCAGAAGAAGCGCAGTCGATACACGGTATTACCAACGAACAGGCTGCAGGATTTGATTCCTTTGATTCCCAATGGAACCAGATTGTCGAATACCTGAAAGATCAGCTCATCGTCATTCACAACGCCAGTTTTGACTGGCCGATCTTGCTGGATCACGTCACTCGATACGCTTTATCAATGCCGCCAATTCAAGGTGTATTTTGCAGTCAGAAAGCAGCAATTCCCTGGGCGCAGGCAATGAATTTGTCTTGCAGCCACAGGGGGCCATCGTTAGATATGTTAACGAAAGCGTTTGAAGTCGAAGATCTCAGGGCAAAGATCGGTGGGATTCATGGGGCAAATATTGATAGTCAGCAAACGGCTCGAGTTATAGAAGCGATGAAGTGCAATGGATATGTAGATGAAGTTTAAACCTGGAGTCATGATGGTTGGCGATAGATAAATGTGTCCGGTTACACTCAAAGTGGACGTGCGGCAAAAGCATGAACTTACGAGAAAAAGGCATATAACCCATCTCTTCGAAAGGGAAATTTCCCGGCTTCAAGGTCGGCAGGAGTGCCAGCGGAAGCTGTTAGTTTAAGAAAGAAGATATTGAACAATGGGTCAAAGAAAGCAAGAAAAGCCACAGCTGTCTTATAGAACATAGAGGCTCTAGTTGGTAGTAGCAACGTGACGGTTAACTGTAACTTGAAAAATAAAGATTGAGGCGAATATGGAATTCTGGCTAGTAATAGGAGGTGCGGTAATTTTGTACTACGTCATCAAAGCAATGGCAGCGTCCTCGAAACAGAAAACGCATAAAAATAATAGATCAAGTTCCGAAAATGAAACCCGTGTAACTGTAACTACAAGTAATCGGGTTGTTGCGAACAGTAATCGCGATGATGACGACGATCTGGCTACCTTTAGCATTTCCTATGGCTATGAAGAGGAAAAAAGCAAAAACAAAACGCCGGGTAAATGGATTAAATCCGGTGAATCTATCACCATAAAGGGACAAACATTTACTGGCGGTAATTTTTATTTTGGCGGAAAGCTCAGTTCGCTAGACGGGTACGGAACGGAAGCCTCATTAGTTGATGATTCGCTAAAAATTGAAAACAAGCCATCAAGTTATGAAGATGAAAGTTTAGGATATTGGCCGAAATTTATCTCTCTCACACCTAAAGGGCGTGGCGCTTTCCTTAGTTGGCTATCGAGTAATAGAAGTGATCCAGAGACGCCTTTAGGTTATGTGTTTATTTATTTCTATGGCATTGAAAGACGCATTACTGTTGATTCAATTAAGCAGGCGGTTGATGACGCAGAATTTAAATCGTTGTTTGACGAAATACTGCGCTTAAAAGGCATTTACGGCAGTAGTCGATCTTTCTCAAATTATGCTACACGTCTTTTAGAAATCATGTGTCTATTACGGCCTCACGTAGTATCACATCCGGAACTTGAAAAAACACCTCAAAGAGATTCACTGCTATTTAAACATCGCCTAGCCACAACGGTAAATGAAGAGAAGCCCGTTTCTGCTGAACTGGCGTTGGCATGGATTAGGTTTTATCCGGATTATAATCTGAAGAAACCGGCACGGCGTTGTGGCTATGAATTCAGCCAGATGTTTACACGCCTCTATAACAAAAAATACGGGGACGGCATTGTCGTCAAACCCAATAAAACACGATTAAAGATTGAATATCATCCCGCGAGTTCTTCCTTGCGTGGAATATCATTTCCTCAACAGGATCTTCCCGACCCAAGTAACTTGAAAGGCCCTGTAAATAAACTTATTGCCATTGCAGACGAATGTACGGCTGGATTAGATGCGTATAGCCGCTATCTTGCTAAACCCGATACGTCCCGCACCGATATTGAAGCCGTATTGTTACTGCCGGATGATCTTAGTGATGTAGGCGCTACGTTAGGATTAGGAAAGTTTAAGAAATGGGCGGATGATGCCATTTCAACGAAAAATGGCTTGGTAAGTGTCGAGGAATTCTGGACATATACCAAATCGCCTTTACCTTCCAAGATCAATAAAAAGGAAGCTGAATTAATTCAGAATCTTGCACAAAAAGCCGGTTATGGCATAGCCCCTGATACACGTTACCACCATGCCAAGACAAGCGCAGATGGAAAGCTAGTTCTATTTCCTGAAGGACATGGTAAATACTTTGAACCCTCCAAAGCATTTAGTGAAATGGGTATGGCGTTGCGTCTAGGCGCTATGGTCGCCACCATTGATTCACATGTCGATCAGGCGGAATTGCATTTATTAACTCAGCTCATTGACCACGATACTAATTTATCTCCTACCGAGAAACGATCATTACATGCCTATCTGGTGTGGAGACTGAATACACCTTCAAATGTTACAGGCTTAAAAGCCAGAGTGGAATTACTTGGTAAAACAGAAAAAGCTGCGGTTAGCCGCATATTGGTCGGTGTTGCGATGGCCGATGGAAAAATTGATCCGGATGAAATCAAACAGCTTGAAAAACTCTATACCTTGCTAGGTCTGGATAAAACTTTAGTAACTGGCGACATTCACGGTATGTCATCCAGCAAAGCGGGAATACGACCTGCTAGCCCTCAATCAGAAGCTATCTCTCCTGATTCCTCGTCATTCCAGCTCGACGAAAGCATTCTTGCAATACATGAATCGGAAACCAAAGATGTACAAAGCATGTTGGGCGCAATATTCGTGGAGGACGAGCCCTTTAGTGAATCCGATGATTCAGCCATAGACAGCACTGTTGTAGAGGAAGAAACCGGAATTGATAAACCGCATTATGCGTTGTTTGAAAGCCTTATACGAAAAGATAAATGGACTCGTGAAGAGGTGGAAGCATTGTGCCGTGATTCGGGTTTGATGGTTAGTGGAGCATTGGAAACTATTAATGACTGGTCATTTGATAAAGTGGATGCTGCTGTACTTGAAGAGGATGGTGACGCAATTTATGTCGATCAGGAAATCGTAGAAGAGATAGAAGGTTAAACTTATGGAAAAACGTATCCGATTAAAAGAACGTGACGCAATCATTCAATCACTGAAATCTGGTGTAACTCCCAAAATTGGGATTCAGCATATTCAGGTAGGACGAAGCAATGAAGTCAAGGCGTTGTATAAAGACATTGAAAGAATCTCTCAAGGCGGTGCGGCGTTCAGGCTTATCATTGGTGATTATGGCTCAGGGAAAACATTTTTTCTGAGTGTGGTACGTTCCATTGCTCTCGAAAAGAAGCTGGTTACAGTCAATGCGGATCTTTCACCCGATCGGCGTGTCCACGCTTCTTCAGGACAGGCACGGAATCTTTATTCCGAGCTTATGAGGAATCTGGCAACCCGTAATAAGCCGGATGGAAATGCATTAGCCAGTGTTGTAGAGAGGTTTGTAACTCAGGCTCGTAAAGAAGCAGCTGAAAAAAATACTGATGTTTCAACAGTAATTCATCAAAAATTAGCATCCTTGTCAGAATTGGTTGGCGGATATGATTTTGCAAAAGTTATTGATGCTTACTGGAATGGTCATGAGCAGGATAATGAAGAGTTAAAATCAAATGCCATTCGCTGGTTACGTGCTGAATACACTACTAAGACAGATGCAAGAAGAGATCTTGATGTAAGAACGATTATTTCGGATAACTCGTTTTATGATGCATTAAAACTTATGAGCCTGTTTGTGCGTCAGGCAGGCTATGAAGGTTTACTCGTTAATCTGGATGAGATGGTCAATCTATATAAGTTAGGCAGCACACAAGCACGTACATCTAACTATGAGCAGATTCTACGGATACTCAATGATTGCCTTCAGGGTTCCGCTGAATATCTTGGATTTTTATTGGGTGGAACACCGGAGTTTTTGTTAGATCCCCGCAGAGGATTATACAGCTATGAAGCACTGCAATCCCGATTAGCTGAAAATAGCTTTGCGCAACGTGCGGGGGTTATTGATTATTCCTCACCCGCACTACATCTAGCGGGCTTAACACCGGAGGAGCTTTTTATTCTCCTGAAGAACCTTCGTCATGTCTTTGCCGAAGGTGATACGTCTAAATATCTAGTACCTGATGATGCTCTCAAAGCTTTTTTACATCATTGTAGCCAGACTATCGGTGATGCCTATTTCCGCACACCGAGAAATACCATCAAAGCATTTTTAGATATGCTGGCAGTCTTGGAACAAAATCCTTCTATGCAATGGTCGCAGTTAGTTCAATCCATTGCGATTGAGGATGATCGTCCAAGTGATACAGATGAAATTATGGTGGATGAAGAGACAAGCGAAATTTTGAACTCTGATGGACTGGCTGATTTCAAATTATGATAGAGGAATATCAGCGCCTTGATAAGCGTGTACAAAAATGGCTATTTAATCAGGGATGGGCTGATTTAAGGGAAATACAAAAACGGGCAATCGCACCGATTCTGTCAGCTGATAGAGATGTGCTGATTAGCGCATCAACGGCAGCAGGTAAAACAGAAGCTTTTTTTCTACCCGCATGTAGCGCAATTGCCGACGATGGAAACGGCTTTGGTATTCTCTATATCAGTCCGTTAAAAGCATTGATAAACGATCAGTACCGCAGGCTAGAAAGTTTAAGTGAAATGCTGGATATGCAGGTTACACCTTGGCATGGTGATAGCCTTCAATCCAAAAAGAAAAAAGCCATAAACAATCCTTCAGGTATTCTGTTAATCACACCTGAATCCTTGGAATCACTGTTAGTCAGGGAGCCTGGATGGATAAAGCAATCCTTCACCTCACTCAAATATATTGTCATTGATGAATTTCATGCGTTTATCGGGACAGAGCGAGGACAGCAATTACTTTCTCTGCTTACCCGCCTTGAACATATAACTGGCCGAATCTCTAATCCTATTCCACGGGTTGCGCTAAGCGCGACTCTTGGAGAGATTGAAAAAGTACCACTTTCTCTTAGGCCAAATAGAAGTCTGCCTTGCGAAACCATTACCAGTAGTCAGCACCAAAGCACTATTAAGGTTCAGGTTAAAGGATATTTAGAACCGGTAGACATCATGGCGGATGAAACACGTACCTCTGCCGAACAACAGATTTGTCAGGAAATATTTAGGCTCTGTAGAGGTGACTCACATCTGGTATTTGCAAATAGCCGCAGCCGGACAGAAAGCATCGCTGCACAGCTAAGTGATTTATGCGAACAACACGTTGTACCGAATGAGTTTTTCCCTCATCACGGTTCATTAGCTAAAGAACTTCGGGAAGATTTAGAATCCAGATTGCAGAAAGAAACCCTACCTACCACAGCTATTTGTACCATGACCTTAGAGCTAGGCATCGACATCGGGAAAGTGAGTTCTGTCATTCAGGTTACTGCTCCACACTCAGTATCAAGTTTACGTCAGCGGTTAGGTCGATCCGGTAGAAGAAATTCCCCTTCCATATTGCGTATGCTAATCGCAGAAAATGAACTGAATGATAAATCCAATATTGTAGATGGCCTTCGATTAGAGTTGGTTCAATCGCTAGCGATGATTCGATTGCTGATTGTAGAGAACTGGTTTGAACCGTCAGATACAGAACAAATGCATCTTTCTACCTTTTTACACCAGATACTTGCCGTAATTGCGCAATGGGGAAGCGTCAGGGCTGATCAGCTTTATTCTTTATTATGTGAGCAAGGATCGTTCAAAGAAATATCAATTCAGCATTTTAAACAATTGTTGTCCCATATGGGGAAAGTTCAATTAATACAACAACTCAATAGCGGTGAGTTGGTTTTGGGGATTGAGGGGGAGCGTCTTACCAATTCCTATACTTTCTATGCTGTGTTTAAAACACCGGAAGAATTCCGTATTGTTGCCGGAAGCAAAACGCTCGGAACGCTACCTGTCGATTCCCTAATTCTCAAAGATCAGCACATTATATTTGGTGGCCGTAGATGGAAGGTTACGGATATTGATGATGAAAAGAAAGTCATCTATGTCACTTCTACAAAGGGCGGCAAACCTCCAAAGTTTAACGGTAGTGGCATGTCGATTCATGACAGAGTTCGGCAAGAGATGTTAAAAATCTATCGCAACGGTGACTACCGAATTGAGGTAGGCAATCAGAAAATAGATTTTGTAGATAATCTCGGAAGACAGCTTTTTCAAGAAGGGGCATATCTTTTTAAAGAAGCTGCTCTTGATAAACAACCTGTCTATCAAAGCGGTAAGCATAGTTATATTTTTTCATGGATGGGCGATAAAGTTGTTAACACGCTCACCGTTTTACTCATTAGAAGTGGATATGTATGCAGTAATTTCGCCGGTGTTATTGAAGTACAAAATTCTAATGCGGATGATATAAAGAACTGCTTAATAGACATAGCAAATGATGTGCTGCCGGATGAAACCGAGATTGCTGAAACACTTTCGAAGCAGCAAAAGCTTATTGAAAAATATGATGAGTATCTTCCTGAAGATTTATTGACCGAATGCTATGGGCGAAAAGCGTTTAATTCTAGGGCTACTAAACAGTGGATAATAGGTAGCCTTGTTTAAATCCTGTAGTTTATTAACTCACTCGATATGCATTGAAATTTGTATTTGAGGCGTTAGCTTCCCGAATGTTTAACTGTAGTAAGTGTCCACCTGTTGGAGGTGGCAGACTTTTTGTTCGTTAGTAAACCACCCCACCCACCGAATAGATTTTCCATCGTCCATCTTCCCTAATTCTCGCACTATGCCCCCTAACAATTCACGGGAGCAGCAGTGTCATGAAACGCCATCTCTGGCTACCTTCTTTTCTGGTCATCGGCTTATTGACCTCTCCGGTCACATTAGCGGATGCCGGTGCCGAGCGTGAAGCGTTGGCGAAAATTATCCACGACCTGAATGCCCTTGAGGCAGCTATAAAGCAGGCCGAGGCGAATGCCAATCCGGACTCCCGAATTCGCTTTCGCTATGACTGGCTGCGTCAGGATCTGAAGCAGATCAAGGACGGCATCCAGTCACACATCGACTCTCCCCGTGCTCAGCCTCGCTCATTTCCGCCATTGCGCGGCGATTACCGTCGATAGGTTTCGTCATGAACGCCGCACAACAAACCGCTTTTCAAGCCGGTTCCGGTATTACCCCAGCCACCATGCTGACGGCCATCGCGTCGATGATCCTGGTGCTGGCGTTTGTCTGGGTGATCTGGGTCGCCATCGGCACCTTTCGGGCCTGGCAGGAAGGTCAGGCCACCGTGTTTGACCTGACCTGGAGCACCCTGCGGGCAAGCATTGTGTTGATGGTATTGGGTTTCTATTTGCGGTGATTCGATCGAGAAAGCCTCACAAAGGCAAGCGGCGGTGCATCGCAGTGGGATGCGGGGATAGGCCCCATTTTTATCAGCGTTACAGAAGAGGATATTTCTTATGGGTACATCAATTACAGAAAACGGGTTCAGTAAAGCGCCCGTTGCCATTCGCAGGCCGCTATTGGCAATCGCCGCGGTGCTTTTCCCACTGCCGCTCTGGGCGGCATTGCCGACACCCGTCGCGCCGAGTACTGCGCCGCCGGCGGGTGACTGGATCGGCTTAATTCAGGGTTACATCAAAGATGGCGGTCTCGTACTGGGGCTGGCAATTGCGGTACTGGGCTTTCTTTGGATTGCTTACCTTGGCTTCGCAAAGTTTAACGAAGCCCGCCAGGGTAAGGCGGAATGGGCTGAAGTGGGCGTGCTGGGCATTGTCGGAGCGATCGTGCTGATCTTTGCCAGTTACCTGCTTACGGAAGCCGCAGGCGTCATCTGAGGTGCTACATACCGAGCGCCGGAGAGGAAAAGCCTATGTCTAACGATCATGAAGTCCTGGCGGATCGGCTCAATGCTGAACCCGCCATTTTTAAGGGTTGCTCATCTTCAGAACTGGGCATGATTGTAGGGCTGGCCATTGCAGTGTGGTTACCCCTCAGTTTGTTACTGGCCTGGTTGCTCGGTGCCATCACCATGGGTTTCGGAATCGCCGGTGTTGGTGTGGTGGCCACGGTGGTTGCCTTGGCGACGCTGTTTCAGCGCATCAAGCGCGGACGGCCTGAAGGGTATTACCAACAATGGTTACGTATTCGCCTGCAGGCGACCGGATTTTATCGGGCACCCTGGGTATTACGTTCGGGCGCTTGGGACATTGGGAGGACGCAGCATGCGCCGTTACCGACTCGAAATCGATAACGTGCGGTCCCATTTGCGCTCCCTATGGGTCGTGATTGGCTTGCAAGGCCTGATCATTTTCGCGCTCTGGGTCGGCTGGAGCCAGGCACCCAAGCAGCTGCGGGTTTATGTGCCACCCGATCTGCGCTCGGGTGCAGTTCTGGCGGCTGAGGAGGTGCCTCCGGCCAATGTCTATGCCTTTGCGTTCTATATCTTTCAGCAGCTCAATCGCTGGCCCGAGAACGGCGCAACGGATTACGGCAGCGCAATTTTCCGAATCTCGCCCTACCTGACACCGCGCTACCGCAATGACCTGATCGCCGATATGGAACTCAAAGCCCGGCGCGGCGAGTTGGCCTACCGGGTGCGCGGTGTCCATGAGGTGCCAGGGCACGGCTACGAGGAGCGCCGCGTCGATGTGTTGTCGCCCGATGTCTGGATTGTCTGGCTGGATCTGGATCTGCTGGAGTCCGTAAAAGGCATGACCGTCAAGCAAACCACGATTCGCTACCCGATTCGCGTAGTGCGCCAGGCCATCGATCCGGAAGCCAATCCCTGGGGGCTGGCACTCGATGGCTATGCCAGTGACGGCCCGCGTCGATTAACCGATGCCGAGCTGGCTGAACCCAGCGTGACTGGCGCCATTACCAATAAGGAATCCCCCCAATGAATCCTCGTGATTTCTTTACGCCATTGAGATGGATCGCTTCGCTCGGACTGTGTTTCCCGCTGCTGTCCTTTGCACAAGTCGATGACGCGGCCTCGAACGTTCCGGAACGCGTTGTCTGGAACAAAGCGCCTATCGCAATTCCGTTGGTCGTTGGTGAAGAGCGCCTGGTGCACTTTCCAGATTCGGTGAGCATCGGCTTGCCGCAGTCACTGACACCGTTGCTGCGCAGCCAAAGCATCAACGGCACACTGTACCTGTTGGCCAAGCAAGCCTTTGATCCCACCCGTGTCATGGTGCGCTCGGAAACCGACGGCCCGATCTACGTCCTCGATATTTCAGCGGCGCCAGGCGGAGCAGGCGGTCGATCATTGCCGGATGTGCAGGTACTGCTCCAATCACCACAAAAGCCACCGCAGGATTTGTCGGAAGACGCCGGTGCCGATCAGTGGACATCGGACAAGCGCTCGCAGCCTTTGGGTTATGCCGCCTTAACCCGGTATGCCGCGCAACAACTCTATGCGCCAACACGACTAATCCCCCGGCAGCCGGGCGTGGTTGCCATACCCGTGAACCCCGAACCGGTCGATCTGGTAGTGGGCGGCAAGATCGAAGCCGTGCCGGTTGCTGCCTGGAAGGCGGGTTTGCGGTACGTCACTGCCGTCAAGCTGATCAATCGTACCCAAAGCCCCGTCGTGCTGGATCCACGCGAACTGCGCGGGTCATGGCTGGCGGCAACCTTTCAGCACAATCGCCTGTTACCCGCTGGCAGTGAGGCCGATACCACAGCCGTCTATTTGGTGTCGGATCGGCGCTTTGATGCGGCCTTTTGATGTGGCGCTTTGAGAGAGGATAGGAATCCACCATGTCGATGGTCACCAGTAATCGTTTGTTACCACTTCTTGCCGGTTCCGTTGTGCTGATGGCGGTGCTCGTCGCGGTGAAGTCCTGTTCCCCGAGTGACCATCAACCCCAGCTGTTGGAAGCCGTGCCACAGGCACCGAAACCAGATGCCGATACCCCGGCGGATACCATCAAGACACTGACGGCCAATGTCAGCGCCATGACTTCGGAGCTCAACGCCTTGCGCCGGGATAACACCGCACTCAAACAGGAAAACCGCGATTTGATCGAAGACCGAAAGCAGATCGAAAACAACGTGCTGTCGAGAGTGCAGACAGCCTTGGAGGCAAAACGTACGGACGCCGCGCCAAGCGAAACCACGTCGGCCATCGCCGCGTTGACGGCGAGGGTGGATTCCCTGGCCAACCGGTTTGGGACGTCATCGACACAGCGGACTTCCACGGGTTCTGATATTCCGGTCGGGCTTGGTCTGGATGGTGTCAGAGGATCATCTGCGGAAGCGGAATCACTGGTGTGGGTTAGCCCTCTTGAGCTCACGCCGTCAGCTGACAATGATAAGGAGACGTTGCTTAACCGCTTCACTCGCGGCAGCCGCAATGCGTTAGATAGCGCCGGTCCGGAGGTGACGTCGCTGGTAGCGAAAGGATCCGAAGCCCTCAATACTGCTCTGCCGGTCTACACCGTGCCGCGCAATGCCACTCTGATTGGCTCCATTGGCATGACCGCCTTGGTGGGCAGGGTGCCAATTCAGGGACAGGTGCGCGACCCCATGCCGTTCAAGGTGATTACCGGTAAAGAAAACCTGGCCGCCAATGGACTGCGCATACCCGGTATTGAGGGCATGATCTGGAGTGGAACGGCTGTTGGCGACTGGACGCTCTCCTGTGTGACCGGGAAATTGGAATCGGTGACCTTCGTGTTCGAGGACGGCACCATTCAGACCATTTCCTCTGATGAAAAGTCCAGTGGCGGCAACCAACGGGGTGGTTCCAGTGGAAGCAGCGATAGACCGCTGGGCTGGATCTCCGATGCGCGGGGTATCCCCTGTATCACGGGCGAACGCAAGACCAACGCTCCCGCATTCCTGACACAACGCATTGGTGTGATGTCCCTCGAAGCCGCCGGTGAAGCGGCAGCACAGGCCGAAACCACAACGCTGATCAATGATTCAGGCTCGGCCACCAGTGTGGTCTCCGGTGAGACCGGTAAATACGTACTGGGCAAAACCCTGAGCGGCGGTAGCGACGAAGTCGCCCAGTGGTTGCGGGAGCGTCAGGCACAGAGCTTCGATGCGGTCTTCGTGCCCGCCGGTGTCCAGCTGGCAATTCACGTTGATCATGAACTCCCCATCGATTTCCATTCCAACGGCAGGAAACTTCATCATGAAACCAATCTTTTCCAGCAAGCGACGTTTACCACTGGTTCTGGTCTGGACTAGCGCTCTGATGGTCGGCTGCGCCAGCACTAAAGAGACAGTACTACCGCAGGACGGCCCGACCATGAAGTCCATTTACGATCAGCACATGGTGGATGTTCAGAAGCCAGACCACCGGCGAGTCATGGGTGGTCAACCGTTACCGCAATCTGGTATCGACCACTACCAGGGCTTTGTCCGAGAGGCTGCTAATGAAATCGACACGGTATTTCCTCGTCTGCCGAATCCTACGCTGGTGATGTATATCTTTCCCCACCTGTCGGGCAGTGAGCGCACCCCGGTGCCGGGTTATGTCACCACCTTTCCCTTTTACGAAAAGGTGGAGTACGCCCTACCTGGAGAAGTGCCGGGGGAAGTACCTGGTGAATTGTCCGCAACGGCCAATCATTCGACGTTGGATCAGTAGGAACGCTTGATGCCAAAACATAAACCTAACCTTCCCGAGGGTGCGCCCTTAACCACTGCCGCGGTCAAACAACACTATACCCGCCCGCCGTCGTTTACCGATTTGCTGCCCTGGATGGAATACATTCCCGAGAGTAGAGCTTTTCTGTTAGAGGATGGGGTCAGCCTCGGCGCGCTGTTCGAGGTGCAGCCGGTCGGTTGTGAGGCAAGGACGCCAGCCTTTATGACCCAGCTGCGTGACGCCATTCAAACGGCAATCAACGAGGCCATTCCCGAGCGCGACGATGCGCCTTGGGTCTTACAGATCTATGTGCAGGACGAGCCCAGGCTAACCCAATTCAATGAGTCTTTGGCCCGTTATCCTTCGCCGACGGTGCGCGCATCGGATTATTCTCAACATTACCAGTCGGTGATGTCGAAGCACCTGCAAGCGATTTCCCGACCGGGTGGGTTGTTTGACGATACCACCGTCACCGGTTCGCGTTGGCAGGGGCAGCAACGGCGGATCCGCGTTGTGCTCTACCGCCGTTTGAAAAACAACGGCAAAATGCCACCCGCTGTTGAAATGGAGGAGGCGCTCAATGACGTGGCCACCAAATGGATCGCCTCACTGGCCTCTGCCGGAATCAACGCCCAACGGGCCAATGGTCAAGCGTTTTATCAGTGGTTGCTGAGCTGGTTCAATCCCAATCCACCGCTGGCAGACGGTAATCCGGAATCACTGCTGCAGTTGGCACCTTATCCGGGTGATGACAATTTACCCTTCGGCTATGACTTTGCCGAACAGCTTACGCTGTCGATGCCACACTCCGACGAGGCATCCTCGAGCTGGATTTTCGATAAACTGCCGCACACCGTCGTGACCGTCCAAAGCTTGCGGCGGGCCCCGGACATCGGGCACTTTACGGCGGAGCGCCAGGCCGGGGATCAGGTGTATTCGCTGTTCGATCGTTTGCCCGAGCACACCATCATGGCAATAACACTCACGCTCAAACCGCAAGACACCACCCGCA
>JARGPR010000021.1:18299-20041 GCA_029210125.1 Pseudomonadales bacterium
GAGCACACCATCATGGCAATAACACTCACGCTCAAACCGCAAGACACCACCCGCAATCACATTGCCCAGATCAAGCGCGCAGCGGTGGGTGATTCCGCAGAGGCGTCGATCACCCGGGAAGATGCGGAGCAAGTGGAGCGGGAAATGGCGCAGGGCAACAAGCTGTATCCCGTGAGCATGGCCTTCTATGTGCGCGGAGATAATCAAAAGGCGCTACGGAACAATTTGAATCGTCTCCACGCGCTGCTTTTGCCCAATGGTCTGCAGCCCATTGCCCAGGAAGCTGACCTGCTGTCGCTCGACAGTTACATCCGTAACCTGCCCATGGCCTACGACGCCGACCTGGACAAATCCCGCCGTCGCTCGCGCCTGATCTTCTCCCGGCATATTGCCAATTTGGTACCGTTCTACGGCCGTTCCCGTGGCACCGGTCATCCCGGCCTGGTGTTCTACAACCGGGGTGCCGAACCGCTGGTCTTCGATCCGTTGCACCGGGATGACCGCAAGAAGAACGCCCACATGCTGATCCTGGGGCCGACGGGGGCGGGCAAGTCAGCACTGCTAGTGTATCTGTTGCAGCAGATGATGGCACGACACCGGCCACGGATTTTTATCATCGAGGCCGGGGCTTCGTTTTCGTTGTTGGGGCAGCATTTTGCGCATCACGGTCTGTCAGTGAACCAGATCACCCTGAACCCCAATGTCGATGTCAGCCTGCCGCCCTTTGCCGATGCGCTTCGACTGCTGGATCGTCGCCATGCGTTTAATCCGCTCGACGTCGATGAGTCCACAATGGAGGAGACGTTAGACGAAGATGATGAGATGGACGAAGAGGGCGGCGGGCGCGATATTCTCGGCGAAATGGAGATTGCTGCACGTATCATGATCACCGGTGGCGATGAACGTGAAGACGCGCGATTGACCCGGGCCGACCGACTGCTGATCCGTAATGCCATATTCCTTGCCGCAAAAACCGTGAAAGAGACCAGTCGACCCCAGGTGATTACCCAGGATGTGGTCAACGCCTTCCAGACCATCGCCACCAACAGGGAATTGCCCGAACACCGGCGTAATCGAGCACTGGAAATGGGGGATGGTATGGCGCTGTTCTGTTCGGGCCTGGCGGGCCACTTCTTCAACCGGCCGGGGCAGTCCTGGCCAGAAGCCGATGTCACCATCCTCGAAATGGGCATGCTGGCCCGGGAAGGCTACGAAGATCAACTCACCGTCGCTTACCTGTCCATGATGAGTCACATCAACGACCTGGTGGAACGTCATCAACACGACGATCGGCCCACGCTGGTGGTGACTGACGAAGGCCATATCATTACCACCAATCCCTTGCTGGCGCGCTACGTGGTCAAGATCACCAAGATGTGGCGCAAGCTCGGTGCCTGGTTCTGGATTGCCACCCAGAATCTGGAAGACTTTCCGGACGCCAGCCGCAAAATGCTCAATATGATGGAGTGGTGGCTGTGCCTGGTCATGCCAAAAGAAGAGGTGGAGCAGATCGCCCGCTTCAAGGATCTGAATGATGAACAACGCAACCTGCTGCTGTCTGCCCGCAAAGAGCCGGGAAAATACGTGGAGGGAGTCGTCCTGGCCGACAAGGTCGAAGCGCTGTTCCGCAACGTGCCTCCTGCTTTGTCGCTAGCACTGGCCATGACTGAAAAGCATGAGAAGGCTGAACGTGCAGCGATTATGCGTGAGAAGAACTGCTCGGAGCTGGAGGCGGTTTACGA
>JARGPR010000002.1 GCA_029210125.1 Pseudomonadales bacterium
TATTACAACTGCACTGTGCATTAATTTTTCCATAGCAGCGCCGACTAACAACAGGTATCATAAACAGCACCCCGCCGGCGGGCCGCAAGTTGTGACACCAGCAGATGGCAACCTAGAGTAGAGGTTAACCCCACCGGAAACCGGCCTGCAGCGAATGGGGTTAAGCGCTTGGCAGCTCAAGGATTCGCTTGGCGATAATATCCAGCTGTACTTCGGAACAACCCCCTGCAATGGTGGAGGCCTTATTACCTAACCAGGCTGCTGTCACGATATGCTCCCTGGCGGTAAAATTGTCCGTATCTTTGTAACTGCCCAAACCTTGTGGCCCCATTATGGATACCATCAGCTCGGTATTATTTTTGTTCATTTCAGAACCGTAGAGCTTGATCATGGAGGTGGCAAAACCCGGGGTAATGCCTGAATCAGCCTCGTCTGCGATTCGTCTTGTAGTTTCGCCAAAGGCAGCCACGTCCATCTCCTGTTGCACAAGCTGAAGACGTAAAACGGGGTCATCAATTTTGCCATTCTCATCACTGCGGTATTCTTTGGCTATATCAAGCAGCGTAATCTCTGTACCTAAACGGTGATTTCCACCACCGCCGATGGAGCTGCGTTCATGCTGAAGCAACCGTTTACCGACGGTCCAGCCTTCATTGATTTTACCAATCAATTCGCTTTTTTCCGCTCGCACGTCATCAAAGAACACCTGACAAAAAGGTGCTTCACCATTGATCAATCGGATAGGTTTGTAACTTACGCCGGGATCGGTCATAGGGAACAGTACAAAGCTGATACCTTTCTGCTTTTTGACGTTGGGGTCGGTACGTACCAGGCAGAACATCCAGTCCGCATGCATAGCGCCGGATGTCCAGATTTTACTACCATTGATAATAAAGTGGTCGCCCTTATCTTCTGCTTTAGTTTGCAGATTAGCCAGATCCGAGCCTGCATTTGGCTCACTATAACCCTGACACCAATGGATATTTCCGGAGGTAATACCCGGAATGTGACGCTGTTTCTGTTCTTCTGTTCCCATTTCCAGCAAGGTTGGGCCGATCATGGTGAGGCTCATACCTGCCAATGGTGCAGGTGCATTGATGGCTGCCATCTCTTCCCGCAGGATGGCGTTTTCCGCTTCGGATAATCCACCACCGCCATATTTTGTTGGCCAGGTTGGAGCGATCCAGCCTTTTTCTGCCATCGTGTCTAACCACAGCAAGGAATCACCGGAACGTTTTTTCCGCGTGTACGGATTATCCGCAGCTGCACCTTTTTTACGCATACTAACCGGGCAATTGGCCTCTAGCCAGCTACAGGTCTCACTACGAAATTGATCTAAATTTGCCATACAACCATGCTCTTTTTTAAAATTATTGGTTATTCTAACCGCTGTAGCACTGCTATGTTAATGCGCTGCGCTAATGTGCCACCGAACAGCGCGTTGCCAGCACAATAAAAATTTATGGGTACCGGAATTTATCGCGTATTAAAACCATCACTACGGATCACCTATTTACGAAAATGATTGTTTTTTCTGTGCCAGCTCTTTTAGCAAATTGGCCGGCTTCCAGAAATCGCCGAACTGCTGATGGTAGTTTTCAATCTCCTGATAGACCTTATCTAGCCCAATCTGGTTTGCCCAATACATGGGACCACCTCGATAGGCGGGGAAGCCATAGCCGTTCACATAAACGGTGTCGATATCACTGGCGCGAATCGCTATGCCTTCGTCTATGATATTGGCACCTTCATTGATAAGCGGATACAAGCATCTGCGCAATACTTCCTCATCATCAAATTCACGACGTGGGATGCCCTGCTCCTGCGAAATCTGCTCGACCAGCTCTTCGACCACCGGGTCTACGATTGGCCTGCGGCTGCCCTCTTCATATCGATAATAACCAGCGGCACTTTTTTGCCCGAAGCGCTCCATTTCACACAACTTGTTAGGTAGGTGATCAGTCAAACCTGGTGCTTTGCCACTGGCCTGGCGAGCTCGCCAGCCGACATCAAGGCCGGTCAAATCCCCCATCGCGAAGGGCCCCATCGGCATTCCAAACTGCACAACTACCCGATCCACCTGCTCTATGGATGCACCTTCCAATATTAGATTGGCACCCTGTTGCATATATCCGCGGATCATTCGGTTGCCGATAAATCCAGGACAATTGCCCGCTAGTACGGCAACTTTATTGATGGTTTTAGCGAGGCTCATGGCTCGCAGAATCGTTTGATCGCTGACCTTTGTGCCTCGCACTACCTCAAGCAGTTTCATCACATTGGCAGGACTAAAGAAGTGCAAGCCAATGACATCACCGGGTCGCTTGGTGACGGAAGCGATTTCGTCAATATCCAGCCCTGAGGTATTGGAACCGAGCAGCGCACCAGGTTTCATGACTTGATCAAGTTTGGTAAAAATCTGTTTTTTCAGAGCCATATCTTCAAATACGGCTTCGATTACGATATCTGCATTGGCGATATCTTCATAGTCCAACGAGCCGGTGACCTGCCCCCAGCATTGATCCATTTGTTGCTGACTAATGCTGCCGCGTTTTACGTTAATTTCGTAGTTACGTTTGATTACCGACAGACCGCGCTGCAGGTTTTGTTCTGCGTTATCAATAATGGTGACTGGGATGCCAGCATTCGCAAAACACATAGCAATACCGCCGCCCATGGTGCCCGAGCCAATAATAGCGGCTGATTTAACCGCAGGTACCTCAAGACCACTAGCTAACCCTGGAATGTGATTCGCTTGCTGCTCACTGACGGCAAGATAGCTAAGAGCCTTACACTGTTCATTTTTCTGCATTTCCAAAAAGAGCACCCGTTCCAGGGCCAACCCCTGATTCAGCTCGTGTTCCAAAGCTGCGGTCAATGCCTTGATCAGCTTTTGGGGCGCAATCTGCGCGGACCGTCTTCGTGCGAAGGTGGCTTTCAACTTATCGAGCACCTCCTTGCCTTCCACAGAATCCAGATCATTTACCCCACTAATATTTCTGCAGCCGGCGGAAACCAGTGAAACCACTTCAGGTGCCAGCGATACCGTAGAGTGTTCAATAACACCGTTATTCAACAGGTCGACTAATCCTGTCGCTTTGGCTGCTGCTGCGGTTAACGGGGCAGCGCCACTAAGCAAGCCGGAAGCTTCTTTCATTCCCACAAGCCGGGGCAAACGCTGGCTACCACCGAATCCAGGGATAGAACCCTGCTTCAGTAAATCCAGATCAATCGTCGTAGATTCACTTGCTACCCGATAATCACAACAAAGCGCAAGCTGCCAGCCGAAGTCGTTCACGCATCCATTCATCAGAGCTACCACTGGAACCGCACAATTTTCTATGGCGGCGAGCAGTTGATCGGCAGCTTGAAGCTGCTGATCCGTGTAACCCTGTTGCTGCTGCTCGAGCGTACGAAAATAAAGAGATTCAGCTCCATTTAATAGAACCGCTTTGGCATCCGTGCTTGTAATTGCCGATGTAATGGCTCCAATCCCTTCACCCCAGGGCAATCCTGCTCCGGTGTCGGCGTCGAAATAGGTAAGTACAAGTATTCCATCGATCAGCTGAGTTTGAAGTGACTGACTCATTACATTCTCCCTTTTATGCGGCGGTAGGCGTGCTGGTGCCTGAAACTGCTGTTTTTATTATTGCGCACCATATCCACGGTGCGTAGTTTGTTTTTTAGTCTATTCTTAACTGCACGTGTAACAAATTGTAAGTGATTTCAGTCCTACTCAAGTAGTAAAACTTCATGTCAGTAATTTTCAGCATACAACATATATCTCCAGGTATGAGCCTCGCCGACGATGTATTAGATAACGGCGGTCGGCTGCTAGTTGCCGCATCTACAACACTTGATGATAAAAAAATCCGCGTACTGAAAAGCTGGGGCGTGTCTGAAGTATCGATCCGAAAAGAAAGCACAATACCTTCAACAGCCGCGATCACTGCCAACTTACAGAGCGAAAATACCTTACATAACATGAACCAATTTCAGTGCAATGATCCTGGCCATAAAGCTGTAGTTGAATTTAAAAAGCTATTAATGGAGCGAGAATGCAATTAAGAAATAAAGACAGAATGATGGAATTAACCGCCGAAGTAATTGTTGGACACAATCCTGATCTGGTCACCCTACCCGACCTCTATTTCAAGCTTGAGCAAACCATTGCATCACCGACTTCATCAATTGACGACGCGGCTGAAATCATTCACTCGGATCCGGCACTGGCGGCTCGACTACTGAAAATCGCGAACAGTGCATTCTATAGTCACCCGGTCGAAATCAATACGGTGCAAAGAGCACTGATGTTGATTGGAACCCGCCAGCTAAAGGAGCTGGCAATGGCCACTGTTGTAATCGATATGTTTAAGAGCCTAAACAATCCTTTTATTTCCATGAAGGATTTTTGGGAGCACAGTATCGCCTGCGGTATCGCTTGCCGGGTAATCGCTATTTACCTGGGCAAACGGGATTATGAGCAATACTACCTTGCTGGATTATTCCACGTGATCGGTCGATTGATATTGTTTACAGATTTCCCGGAAATTTCCGAAAAAACCACTGAATTGTCGTTAGAAAAGAAAATTCCACTTTTTGAAGCGGAAAATGAAATTATGGGGTTCAATCACGCCAATATTGGTCACGCCCTACTGAAAAACTGGAATTTGCCACTCGCACAACAGCAAGCAGTACAGTTCCAACATGGCCCACAAACCGATATCCCAATGGCGATCCTGCCGGAAACAGTGCATGTAGCAGACTGGCTAGTCAACGGTCTGAGCATAGGCTCTAGCGGTGAACAATACGTACCTCCACTTATTGATAGTTTCTGGCAACGGCTGGAGATACCTGAATCAGCACTTGGGGAGCTGATTGATCAAACGGATCAACAATACCAAAGCGTAGCCGGACTATTTTTGTAGTAGCACTATTTGATGCACCATCGTACACCCCCTTCAAACCAATCGGATGAGCAGTTTCTGCAACAGCGAGTAGACTACCTTGAGTCTATGGAACGTTGGCACCTCCAAGAATTTGAGGTGCTCTCGGGAATCAGCCAGGTTCAGGAAAACATTAAGGATTGCGAAGATCGGAAGGTGCTTCTGCACAAATCAGCACCCTATCTCGACCGAATTCCGGAAATTCTTCGGTACGGGTTTTGCCTAATTAATGAAACTACCGCAGAATTTTCACTAGATTGGGTCAACCGCGAAGAATCAAAATATCCGTTGCAATGTGTGATGGATACTATGATAGAAAGTGGCGATTTTGGCTGGGCTTCAAAAAGTGACCGCATTCAAATTCAAACGGCCTTAGGTTGTCCGATCGTACTCGTTCGCATTGCTGTGCCGGATAAAGTGCTAGGTATATTCATTGGAGAAGTTTCCTCCTCAAAAGCATTCAAAAAGCATTACCAACGGTTGCTTGAAGCAGCCCTTCAGCATATCGCTTACGCTTTGCATTCACAGCAACTGTATCAGCAGATCAATGTTCAAAATAGCTATTTGGAAAACCTGATTGACGAAAAAACCCAGCAGTTAGAGTACGTCAATAATTACGATCTGCTTACAAACCTCCCATCAAAACCGAGCTTCAAGAAACACCTCGAACTGGCGCTCGCGAGGGCATCGAGAACTGGGGACAACGTTACGTTGATCCTGCTGGATCTGGATTTTTTCAAGCGAGTTAACGAAGGGCTGGGGCACGCAAATGGCGATGAACTACTTAAACAAGTTGCGTCCAGGTTGTCAAAAAACCTTAGGGAAACCGACCCCATTTCACGACTTACCTCAGGAAACCAGCAAGATTTAGTATGCCATTACGGCGGTGACGAATTCTGTCTATTGATATCTGACAACGATCAAGGCGATGACACCCTTCAGATTATCAACCGACTGCGTAAAAGCCTTTCCAGGCCCTTTCATATCGCCAATCGAGAGATCACCCAGTCTTTTAGTGCTGGCATCGCCTGCTTCCCTGAACATTCAGTGAATGCTGAGCAGCTAATACAGCACGCGGATATTGCACTTTATCAAGCAAAAGAACAGGGTCGAGGCCGTGACCTCGTCTACAACCATGAGATGCAAGAGGAGTCTTTAAGTAGCTTGACGATATCCAGCAAACTTCACCAGGCTATCGAAAAGGAAGAATTTGAGCTTTATTATCAACCTCAAATTGATATGGAAACGAATGCTGTTGTCGGCCTTGAAGCACTCATTCGTTGGCAGGGTTCAGACGGTAACTGGATACCGCCGGACCATTTCATTCCACTGGCGGAGGAATCTGGCCTGATCGTTCCAATTGGGGATTGGGTGATTCATCAAGTGTGTAAGCAGGCGAACCACCTGCTCAATAGCGGTTTCCATATTCCCATCGCAATCAACATTTCTGCCCGCCAGTTTAGCCAACCAGATTTTATTAAACGACTACTTGCGAATATAGAATACTATGACGTGCCCCACCATCTGCTAGAACTTGAGCTAACAGAGCGGGTAATCATGACCGATATTGAAGAGACTACCGAAACACTCAAAGAACTCGAAAAACTGGGCATAAAAGTATCGGTCGATGATTTTGGTACTGGTTATTCCTCATTAAGCTATTTGAAGAAATTTCCCATAGACGTCATCAAAATTGACAGAGCGTTCGTTTCAGATGTCACGAGCAATAGTGAAGATGCAGCCATCGTCTCCGCCATAATTGCAATGGCCTCCAGCCTGGGTTTAGACACCGTGGCTGAGGGCGTCGAAACAAAGGAACAAATGGATTTTTTACGCAACAAACATTGCACTATCGGCCAGGGATATTTTTTCAGTCAGGCCCTATCCAGCGCTGATTTGAATCGCTATCTGAAAAAACAGACTGGAGACTTAGCCACAGGTTAGCGGCAAATACTAACCCAGATAGTTAATCATAATTCCCGCAGCCACCGCCGAACCAATCACACCCGCGACGTTAGGCCCCATTGCGTGCATTAACAGGAAGTTATGTGGGTTCGATTCAAGACCTACTTTGTTGGCTACCCGAGCCGCCATCGGCACTGCAGATACTCCCGCTGCCCCAATCAGTGGGTTAATACCACCACTAATTTTATTCATCAATTTGGCCATCAACACACCCGTCGCGGTACCAATACCAAAGGCAACAATACCCAATGCCAATATGCCAAGGGTTTGGATATCTAAAAATTGTTCAGCCATCAATTTAGAACCCACACCCAGCCCGAGGAATATGGTGACGATATTGATCAGCGCGTTCTGGGTGGTATCGCTCAGGCGATCCACCACTCCGGATTCCTTCATCAGGTTTCCGAAACAAAACATACCCAGCAAAGGCGCTGCGCTGGGCAGTAACAACGCGACTAGTAGCAGCAATATAAGTGGAAAAATAATTTTTTCAGCCTTGGATACTTCCCTAAGCTGGCTCATCTCTATGGAACGTTCAGCTTCCGTCGTAAGCGCTCTCATAATTGGAGGCTGAATCAACGGTACCAGGGCCATATAGGAATAGGCTGCAACGGCTATAGCCCCCAATAAATCCGGAGCTAACTTACTGGCGACATAGATAGCAGTGGGTCCATCCGCGCCTCCAATAATACCAATCGCCGCAGCTTCCTTGAGGGTGAAATCCATCAAACCGAGATCGGTCAAACCTACCGCACCTAACAGGGTTGCAAAGATACCAAATTGGGCTGCAGCACCTAACAACAGAGTCTTGGGGTTTGCCAACAATGGACCAAAATCGGTCATCGCCCCTACCCCCATAAATATGATCAACGGGAAGGCACCGGTACTAATACCGACGTCATAAATCATATGAAGAATACCGTCACCTACAGCAAGACCTGCGCCGGGAATATTGGCGAGTATTCCACCAAAACCGATAGGCAGTAACAACAGTGGCTCAAACTGTTTCACAATTGCCAAGTAGAGCAAAAACAGGCAGATCACAAGCATAATAGCCTGACCCGGCTCCATCTGATAAAGCCCGGAATCAGTCCAAAGTTGAATTACTTTATCCATTATTCCAGGCTCAGTTGAGGCTTAACAGAGTTTGACCGACAACTACCGCATCACCCTCTTTAACGCTGATTAGATCCACCACACCGGCTCGGGTAGCCCTGATTTCGGTTTCCATTTTCATCGCTTCCATCACTACAATCACATCACCTTCACGGATCTGTTGACCTGGAGATACCAGGATCTTGAATATATTTCCCGCTAGTGGTGCCGCGATTGGCTCCCCTGAAGTTGTGGTTGCGGCCGCACCCAATTCAGGTAGAGCCGGTGTGATGTCGCCAAGCTCACCGCCTTCAGCTACTTCAACTACATAGGCCTTCCCATTTACTCGAACACTATAGCGCTCAACATCATTTGGCTCGGTTGGTTTGGAAGGTTGAGCCGCTACGGGTGTTTCTGTACCCGGTGCAGGCTCAAATGCCTCAGGGTTTCCACGGTTTTCAAGAAACCGCAAACCAATCTGAGGAAACAGTGCATAGGTCAGGACATCATCAATGGCGGAGTCCGCCAGCTTGATATTATTTTTCGTTGCCAGTTCATTGAGTTCATCGGTAAGCCGATTAAGTTCGGGGTCCAGTCGATCCGCCGGACGACAGGTAATAGGCTCTTCCCCTTTTGCCAATACACTGATCTGTAGATCTTTATTGACCTCCGCCGGAGCCGCACCGTATTCACCTTTTAATACGCCGGCGGTTTCCTTAGTAATCGTTTTGTACGGCTCGCCGCTCAGCACATTGAGTACCGCCTGAGTTCCAACAATTTGCGAGGTCGGGGTCACTAACGGAATGTAACCAAGATCTTTGCGTACACGGGGAATTTCGGCAAGCACTTCATCAAGACGATCCTGCGCATTTTGCTCACGCAGCTGGTTTTCCATATTCGTCAGCATTCCACCGGGCACCTGAGCCACCAGAATTCTGGAGTCAACGCCCTTTAACGCACCTTCAAACTTCGCATATTTGGTTCTAATTTCCCGAAAATACGCGGCAATTTCTTCTAACTGAACAATATTGAGACCAGTACTGCGATCAGTGTCTTCTAAGATTGCAACCAGTGATTCGGTTGGCGAATGGCCGTAGGTCATGCTCATGGATGAGATTGCGGTATCGACGTTATCAATCCCGGCTTCAATCGCCTTCAGGGCAGAAGCTGTTGATAGCCCGGTAGTCGCATGACACTGCATATGGATGGGGACATTCACTGCCTTTTTCAGCTGGGTGACCAGATCAAAGGCTACGTAGGGCTTAAGCAAACCCGCCATATCTTTTATACAGATTGAGTGGGCACCCATATCCTCAAGCCGGCGGGCGAGGTCAATCCAGTTCTCCAGGGTATGGACCGGACTCACGGTATAGGAAATAGTACCCTGGGCGTGTTTACCCTGTCTCACTACCGCACGCACCGCCTGGGTGAGATTGCGAACGTCATTCATTGCATCAAATATTCGGAATACATCGATACCGTTGACCGCTGCTCGTTCAACGAACTTATCCACAACATCGTCGGCGTAATGACGATACCCCAGAATATTCTGGCCCCGAAACAGCATCTGCTGTGGGGTGTTGGGCATAGCCTTTTTAAGCTCCCGAATCCTATCCCACGGGTCTTCCCCAAGGTAACGGATACAGGCATCAAAGGTGGCACCTCCCCATGATTCAATCGACCAGTAACCCACTTGATCTAGCTTTGCAGCAATCGGAAGCATATCGTCGATACGCATTCGGGTTGCCAGTAGGGATTGGTGCGCATCGCGCAGGACTAATTCAGTAATGCCGACAGGGTTAACTGCTTCACTCATGGTAAAGACCTTTTAATAACGGACGTATGTTTTACGCCCTGAAAATTTAAGCAATAGGTTCGCTACTTGTGGCGCGAACGGAACTGCTGAATAGCAGCTGTTATAACAGCTACCAGTTCTTCGTTTTGCGGGTCGTTTTTAGCGGGCTGAGCAACCGGGTGCGGTGCGATGCCCTGCGGCTCGATATTTGCAAAACCGAATCGTATTAATAGTGCTGACATTCCTTTGGTTGTTAATACCAATATCGTCAAAAATGCCGCGACTGTACCCATACCAAACAGCATGAGAAATAGACCTTCAGCTAATAATTCAGACACTGGAATACCTAAGAATTAATCGAACAAAATGCAGGCACCACCATTGAAAACAGTGTAGCAGGTGCTGCAACCAGCAAAGAGGCGCACACTTTAACCAACCTACGAAACGATTTCAAACCAGTTTTTTACGCATCTACCGCCGCACAAATCTGATGCGTAGACACCGCTCAGCTATTCATCCGAGATTTGTCCTAGAGCAGCAAAAGCGAACTAAAAAGCTCTGCACGACTCAAAGGAAGCAGATCATTCCAATTGGAGGGTAGATATGTGAAAAATGAAGCATATTGACTCCCAGATTGATTATTTCGGTATATGGGTCGATTTTTGACGTAGAATTAGAGGTTCAATCCCCAAAGTACAGGTGCAGAATTTTCACGATGGCTAAATTTCAAAAAAGTACCATTTTGGTAGCCCTTATTTGCAGCGCGTTTATCACAAACCTTAGCGCTAACGTCAAGTCATCGTCCATTGTAACTGCTGACTACTATCAGAAATTCACACCCGAACCTCTTTTTAAAGAGACCACAATCGATATTCTCGACAATTTGCGAGAACGCCATTACCGGCATATACCTGTCGATGACAAATTATCCGCTAACATTTTTGACAGCTACCTGAAGCTACTTGATCCCAGCCGTTTGCATTTTCTTGCTAGCGATATTGAGCAGCTCAGTGTTTATCGCCATAAGCTCGATGACAGTATACAAAAAGGCGATTTAAACCCCGCTTATAAAATTTTTAACCGCTACCAACAACGCCGAATTGAACGGCTTATCTATGCCATCAATTTTCTAGAAAACGATTATGATTCGATCGATTTTGAGGTTGATGAGTTTTTTAATATTGACCGAGAAAAAACCAAATGGCCAGAAACCCAGCAGGATGCAGACGAAATTTGGCGAAAACGTCTCAAAAACGACATTCTTGCTCAAAAACTCTCCGACTCACCCCCTGACGACGTACAGGAAACACTTCTAAAACGCTATAAAAGCCGTTTAAATCGTTTATCGAAAACCCGGAGTCGCGATATTTTTCAAAACTTCATGACCGCGTTGTCCCAAAGTTACGGGCCACATACTCAGTACTTCTCACCACGGTTATCTGAAAACTTCGATATAAACATGAGCCTTTCACTGGAGGGTATCGGTGCAGTGCTCACCATCGACAATGAATATACCAAGGTTGTTCGCCTGGTTACGGAAGGACCTGCAGATAAGGCTGGTCAACTTAAGCCATCGGATCATATTACTGCGGTAGGACAGGGTACAACTGGTGAAATGGTCGATGTGGTTGGCTGGCGACTGGACGATGTGGTCGGCCTGATTAGGGGTAAAAAAAATACCACGGTACGATTAACCATTGTTCCTAGTGGCTCCGCCGGCAAACAGCCAAAAACTATTCAAATTGTACGAAATCGGGTCAAGCTTGAGGACCAGTCAGCAAAGGCTAAGATCATTGAAGTTGAACAGGAAGGTCGCAGCCGGAAGATCGGAGTCATCAGCCTGCCTACTTTTTACCTCGACTTTAAGGCCTACCGGCAGGGTGATCCCAACTACAAAAGCACCACCGGCGACGTTCGCAAACTGATAAAAAAACTTAAAAAAGATAAAATTGATGGCTTGGTAGTTGATCTCCGCAACAACGGAGGTGGATCACTGCAGGAGGTAAATTCACTCATTGGCCTATTTATCAAACAGGGTCCAACGGTACAGATCCGCAATACTAACGGTCGCATTGACCTGCTTGGTGATTCAGATTCAGAAGTACTCTACGATGGGCCACTCGTGGTAATGGTAAACCGCCTAAGTGCATCCGCTTCAGAAATTTTTGCCGGCGCTATCCAGGACTACAATCGCGGCATCATTGTAGGCGGCCAAACCTTCGGTAAGGGTACCGTCCAATCTCTTCTTCCCGTCGATCAAGGCCAGATAAAACTAACCCTAGCCAAATTTTACAGAGTATCTGGCAAAAGCACTCAAAACAGAGGGGTACTACCAGACATTTACTTCCCGGAAAATATAGATATTGAACAAATCGGCGAAAGCTCTCTGCCAGAAGCATTGCCCTGGGACCAAATTCGTTCTGCGTCGTACAACGCATTAACCCCAATTAAGCCGCTGATTCCGAAATTGACGGAGCTGCATCAACAACGAATAAAACAGGATCCTGAATTCCATTACTTAGCAGAACGAATGAAGCACTTTAAGGAGCAGCGAGAGATTACCCAACTGTCTCTCAATGCATCCACTCGCAAAGTAGAAATCGATCAGAACAAGCAATGGGCCCTTGATCTGGAAAACCGATTACGTAAATCCAGGGGTGACAAACCCTACCTCGACTACGCTGAATTAAAAGCTGCTGAAGAGCTAAGAACCGCCGAAAAATCTGACCCCGATCACAATTCAGAGCCTGATACCCTGCTGCGCGAAGGTGCAGAAGTATTGCTGGACTATATTCAATACTCCGCACCATCGTTGGTGACGCATTAACAGCCCCCATAGCACGGGGTATTGAAACAAAACAGGAGATCGTCGGACTTTGGCATTCCCATCTGGATTAGCGGACAAATTGACCCGTGCTCATAGTAGCGGCCGGCTGTTACCAACACTGCTGATGCTACTGGCCGTATGGCTAACCGCTCAGCCACATCTGGCCATTGGCTCAGGGTTTAATGCCAAGCAAGATCCACTCACCACCTCAAGCGTTGATGCTTTTTTCAAAAGCAGCGACAACGAATTCCTGCCGGTTGAACAGGCCTTTAACCCGGTCATTTTTGAGCAGCACACCGACCAACAGCCTAATAAAATCATAATCCAGTGGCAGATCACTGAAGGTTATTACCTTTATCGTGATCGTTTCAAATTTTCTGTAGAACCAGCTGAGCAGGCCTCTATCCAGAAAATTGAGTTGCCCGACGGTGAGCTGAAGAATGATGAATACTTCGGAGAAACCGAGGTCTACCACCACACAATGGAATCGACCCTGCTGTTAAACACAACCGCAGGTCAAGGCTATACCATCAAAGGAACGTTTCAGGGGTGCGCCGATGCCGGGCTCTGTTACCCACCAACTACAAGGTATTTCGAGATCGGAAGCCCTAATTCTGGCACTAATTCAAGCCAAGCTCGATCCGCCCAAGATCAAACTACAGGGCCCGGTTCAACTGCCTCAGAGCCTAATAGCAAAAACCAATTACTGACACTTTTAAACCAGGCCACACTAGCCAAAATTATCCTACTATTTTTCCTGGCGGGTATCGGGTTAACCTTTACCCCCTGCGTACTTCCGATGATCCCGATTCTATCCAGCGTGGTGATCGGTCAAAGCAAAACCCCAAGCCGTTCCCGCGCCTTTTTACTGTCTGGCAGTTACGTATTAGGCATGGCCCTGGCCTTTACCCTGGCGGGAGCACTAATGGGGTATTTTGGCGCTCAACTCAACCTGCAGGCACGGTTACAATCACCCTGGTTATTAAGTGTCTTCGCACTATTCTTCGTCGGGCTATCGCTTTCAATGTTTGGTTTTTACGAATTACGCCTACCTTCGGGCCTTCAAAACCGTGTTGATACCTTAAGCCGCAAGCAGGAAGGAGGCACCTTGATCGGTGCATCCGTCATGGGCGTGCTCTCCGCGCTGGTCGTATCACCCTGCGTTTCCGCCCCTCTTGCTGCGGCACTGGTATACATCAGTACCACTGGTGATGCGACTCTGGGGGCACTGGCATTACTGATGCTTGGCCTTGGAATGGGCGCACCACTGATTGTAATTGCTACCCTTGGCAGCCATCTATTACCCAAATCCGGCGGCTGGATGGATGACGTTAAAAACTTTTTTGGAATTCTGTTATTGGGTGTCGCAATCTGGTTGTTGGAGAGAATTCTACCTGGTCAGCTGATCCTCATCCTTTGGGCTGTATTACTAGCAGGAACGGCCAGTTTTTTGCAGCTCACAGACAACAGCGGTTCCCGAACCTGGGTGATTTTCCGCAAAACCACTGCCCTTTTGATGATGATCTACTGCGGAATCCTGATCATTGGCGCTACCCTTGGTGGTCACAACCCCATCAACCCCCTTGAACCGCTAAGGTCCGGCAGCTTGCAAAGCGGCGGCGCAAATCATACCGAGCTCACGTTTTACCCAGCGGATAATACAACTCAGCTGGCACAGTTGGTGGAACAAGCCAAACAGCAAGGCAAACCCTTAATGATCGATTTTTACGCCGATTGGTGCATCTCCTGCAAAGTAATGGAGAATCAGGTTTTCACCAATCCTAATGTATCTGCGACTCTGCAAAAGTTCCTGCTGGTTCGGGCCGATATCACCGACAACACCGCTATTCATCAAAAGCTTCTCAATCGATTTAAATTATTTGGGCCACCAGCCCTGGTATTTTTTGATTCAACCGGAACTGAAATGCCCAAATTTCGTCTGATAGGGGAAGTTGATACCAAATCCCTGCTCAATCAGCTTCAAATTGCGTTGAATCACGAAAAAACCTTAAAAAACAATTGAAAAAAGACTAAAAAATCATAACAATTGCACCCCGATTAGTTCTAAAGCAACGTTTGCAGAAGTTACCGTCAAATTTGCGGTTTTTAGCAGATAGTTGCCGCAAGAAAACCTAACATTAATAATATTAAAAGTTATTTCGAGTTCCCCCTGAAGCAAACTCTTCAGACCTATGGTGGAAAACTATTTCTAGTGATTCTCGAGGGAACATAGGGCAGATCTAAGACCAATGGCAAATTTTTTAACCCTGCATGGCCCTAACTTAAACCTACTCGGCGAACGAGAACCCGGACATTATGGCACCGAAAACCTCGCCGCCATTGATCAAATGCTAGCCCAACATTGTGACGACGCCGGTCACCAATTTGATAGTTTTCAATCCAATGCAGAACACCAGCTGATCGAGCGCATTCACCGTAGTCGCGCTGAGTCCGTCGATTTTATCATCTTTAATCCTGCTGCTTTCACCCATACCAGTGTCGCCCTCAGGGATGCGCTGTTAGCCGTTAACATCCCCTTTATTGAAGTACATCTTTCTAATGTACACACTCGGGAAACCTTCCGTCATCACTCCTATTTTTCAGATATTGCTGTAGGAGTGATTTGTGGGTTTGGCAAAACCAGCTACTTACTTGCGCTTGAAGCAGCGATTCAAAAGCTCAAAGAAAAGGACTAACCTCGCGTTTAGTTCGTTGTTTAATTCACCCATTTAGTTTACCGAGAGACCGATCCATGGATATTAGAAAAATAAAGAAACTGATTGAGTTAGTTGAAGAATCAGGCATTGACGAGCTAGAAATCAACGAAGGGGAAGAGTCCGTACGAATCGTACTGCGCTCCTCCTCTCCGGCGCCGGTTTATCAGCAGCCAGTAGCAGCTGTGGCAGCGGCTCCAAGCACGCCAGCACCTGCACCAGCTCCAGAGCAGCCCGGCCCGAATTCAGGCAAAACCGAAACCAGCAATGAAAACGCGGTAACTTCGCCTATGGTGGGAACTTTCTACCGATCACCGGCCCCCGGGTCACCTGTCTTCGTTGAAGTGGGTCAGAAAGTGAATGTAGGGGATGTGATTTGTATTGTTGAAGCTATGAAAATGATGAATCAGATTGAAGCTGATCGTGCCGGCGTTGTGGAGGCTATTCTCGTCGAAGATGGCTGCCCCGTTGAATTCGATCAAGCACTCATCACAATCGTATAGACCGATACCCGCACCGCACACCACACCCAATCGACCCTGGGGAGATTCAGATCACCATGCTAGAAAAAGTTGTCATCGCAAACCGTGGCGAAATTGCCCTGCGAATATTAAGAGCCTGCAAAGAGCTCGACATACGAACCGTCGCGATCCACTCCAAGGTAGATCAGAACTTGATGCATGTCAGGCTTGCGGACGAATCGGTCTGCATCGGGCCGGATAACCCTGTTGATAGCTACCTAAATGTCCCAGCCATCATCAGCGCCGCCGAAGTTACTGACGCAGTCGCCATACACCCAGGTTACGGATTTTTAGCAGAAAACGCCGATTTCGCCGAGCAGGTTGAACAAAGCGGGTTTACCTTCATTGGCCCTTCCGCCGATGTAATTCGTGCAATGGGAGACAAAGTTAAAGCGATTCAACTAATGAAAGCATCCGGGGTTCCTACCGTACCCGGTTCCGATGGGCCTCTCACAGATGATCTGGCTGAAGCAAAAAAAATTGCCTTACGCATTGGCTACCCGATTATCATCAAAGCCGCTGCTGGCGGTGGTGGTCGCGGAATGCGCGTTGTACAAAGCGAGGCTGCATTACCAAATTCTCTCTACGTAACCCGTTCAGAAGCCGGTGCTTTTTTTGGTGACGATACCATTTATATGGAAAAGTTCATCGAGCAACCCCGCCATGTCGAGGTTCAGGTTTTAGCCGACGGCCAGGGCCACGCCATTCACCTCGGTGACCGGGATTGCTCGTTGCAACGTCGTCACCAAAAAGTGATCGAAGAAGCACCCGCCCCGAATATTGACCCAGAAGCCAGAGAACGAATCGCAGCGGCTTGTGTAAGGGCCTGCATCCAAATTGGCTACAAAGGCGCTGGAACCTTTGAATTCCTATACGAAAAAGGGGAGTTCTATTTTATTGAGATGAACACCCGTATTCAGGTTGAACACCCGGTTACCGAGATGGTTACAGGCGTTGATCTAGTCAAGGAGCAGCTCTTAATTGCCGGCGGTATGCCACTGCGTTACAGTCAGGATGATATCAAAATCAATGGTCATGCCTTTGAGTGCCGAATCAATGCGGAGGACCCCGACAACTTTCTACCGAGCCCTGGGGACGTATCCTATTTCCACGCTCCCGGCGGTAACGGGGTGCGGGTAGATTCCCATTTATACAGTGGTTACCGGGTTCCACCCACCTATGACTCGCTTATAGCAAAAATCATCTGTCATGGTGAAGACCGTGATTCTGCACTAGCAAGAACGCGTATTGCCCTTGATGAACTGTTAATCGAAGGCGTAAAAACCAACATACCACTGCACAAAGAAGTCATTCGTCGCGGTGATTTCAAACAGGCTGAACTATCGATTCAGTATCTGGAAAATATGCTGGAACGACGTTAAAAAAACAACGATCAAGCTGGGGGGGGGTTCTAATATAGGGCCCAAAAAAACCCCCAGCTTGATTTAAAGCAGCAAACCAAGCTAAGGCGAGCTTAAAAAAGCTAAGACAACAGATTTAAGCCAAAGTCCACATCTTGAGCTTTATCACCCAACATCAAGCCCCGGGTCACTTCGCCGACATCCGCATTTTCAAATAGAATTTTATGCAATCCTGTAACTAAAGGCATATAGACGTCTAATTCTTCCGCCTTAAGCTTAACCAGTTTCAGCGTATTCACACCTTCCGCAGTTTGGCCAATGTCTGCCACCGCCTGCTCCAGGGTTTTACCCAGGCCTACCTGATAACCAACCTGGAAATTTCGACTAAGATCCGACATGCAGGTCACAATCAGATCACCGACACCAGCCAAGCCGAGGAAGGTGAGTGGATTAGCCCCCAGCCGCACCGCTAACCGGCTCATTTCAGCCAGGCTTCTGGTAATTAACATACCGTTGGTATTCTGCCCCATACCAAGGGCTGACGAAAATCCCGTCACAATCGCATATATATTTTTTAACGCACCTGCCAGCTCAATGCCATAAATATCATTAGCGGAGTAAATACGGAAAATTTCGTTGCCAAGTGTGTCCTGAACCAGATCACAGAGAGATGGATCATCACTCGCAACCACCGATGCTGCAGGAAAGCCCTGGGCGATCTCTTTTGCCAGGTTAGGACCACTCAGAGCACCTATCCTTTTACCCGGCAGCTCCTGTTTTAGCACCTGACTCATCAGCAGAAAACTGCCGATTTCAATCCCTTTGGCAGTACTTAATATACAAACATCAGGTTTTAGGCTAGGCGCGACTATTTTGGCGACGGACCGGACCGACGAACTTGGCACAGAAAACAACACCAGCTCACTGTCCAAAACTGCATATGCCAAATCAGAACAAATTTTTAGATTTTCGTGTAACAGGTAGTCTGGCAGGTACTTACTGTTTGCGCGGGATTTTTCAGTCTGCTGTGCAGTTTCCTGATTACGCATCCATAATCGCGTTTGATGGCCGTTGGTCGCCAAAATATTGGCCAATACCGTACCAAAACTACCACCACCCAATACAGTCACTATTTTTTGATGCATCATGAATAGAGCAGCCCTTTGTATAAACAACAGTAAAATATAGCTACCGCATGATACTTGTTTTATAGAACTTCCGGTACGGCATTCACGGGTAAAACATATTTTCCAACCCAGTGAACAGCGCAATGCTCTAGCCCTGTTCAAGCGCTGCCGGTTGACATTCACAACCGTAGTCCCAAGAATGCTGACACCCTTCGTATAATAATTTAGAACAACCCATGCCAAATATATTAACGCGACACGAACTCGAAACCCCCGATGGCAATATTTCCTATTTGAGGGGCCCCCATCGACCAAATGCCCCCTACTTTCACCTATTGCACGCAACGGGCTTTAATGCCCAGACCTATCGGCAATTGCTGGAACCATTATCGGAGCATCTAAATGTATTCGCCACCGATATCCGTGGACAGGGCCATGGAACAATTAAGGCAGATCCATCGGAGTTTAATTCATGGGATATTTACCGTGAAGACTTCTACCGCATGCTGGAGCATATCGGACAGCCGATCTATTTGATGGGGCATTCAGTGGGTTCGATCATCAGCATCGGCGGTGCCGTTAAGCGGCCTGATCTGGTTAAAGGCCTTATTCTCACCGAGCCGTTGATTCCGCCAACAGTCGGTAACATTCCCGAACGTCCCTATAACCCCGTCGACAATCCATTACCAGAAGCCGCTCGTAATCGCCGCAGCCTATTCCCATCCCGTGAAGCAGCCATTGAGAGTTACATCGATCGAGGGCTATTTAAAACCTGGGACCGTAGCTGGATTGAGGATTATATCGACGGTGGCACGCGGCTGCGGGAAGATGGCCAGGTCGAACTGACATGCGAACCAGAATGGGAAGCACGTTCATTCGAAACAGCCGAAAATAACCCCTGGCCACAGGTAGAAAAACTCAGCTGTCCTACCCTCATCATGTACGGAGCCAGCCACTCGACCTGCAACCCCAGCGGCGTTGAAAAATACTGTGACTTACAGCCAGACACTGAAGCTATCGAAGTTGAAGGAACCGGACATTTTTTACCCATGGAAAAATCCGAACTAGTAGCAGAAAAAATACTCGACCTGATTAACCGAATTGAATCCTCTTAATCAACGTCTAATTCTCATCATACTCTTTTAAGCGGGAACGCTATGCCGGACCAACCCTTCGCAGGAAAAACCATCGCTATCCCGGAAAGCCGCATGCTGGATGTGCTGGCTAACCTGTTTGAACAGCGTGGCGCCAGGACCATTCGATGTCCATTAGTGGCTATACACGATAACCCCGATCGTACTCAGGTAGACCAATGGATCAAAAATTTTATCGATAACCCACCTGACCGATTCGTCATTTTTACCGGCGAAGGTATCAGGCGGTTACTGAAGTTTGCTGAGCAACTTGGAGTTAAGGATCCCTTTATTACAGCCATAGCCTCTACCAACACTCTCGCACGCGGGCCTAAACCAATAGCGGCCCTTCGCAGCATTTCACTCCAGCCAAACCAGGTAGCTGAGCAGCCCCGCACCGATGGCATTATGGCCACCTTGTCCTCAGCTGACCTCAGCGGATCAAGAGTCGCGGTACAACTATACGGCCAGGAGCCAAATCAAAAATTCATTGATTTCCTTGAGGAAAAAGGTGCTCTCATCGAACCCGTTTCGCCCTACATCTACGCCAGTGATACAGAGCAGCAACAGGTTGTAAAATTGATCGAAACCTTGATCGAAAAAAAACTCGATGCGATGGTTTTTACCAGCACCGCGCAACTTAACCGATTACTCAGAGTTTCAGCTAAACTAAATACCGATCAATCGCTCATTGACGCTCTTAACGCGATCAAAATTGCGGCGGTCGGCCCTGTAGTTGGCGATGCATTACGTTGTGCTGATATCCGCGTCGATTTCATGCCAGAGAGTAAATTTTTCATGAAACCGATGGTGGCAGAAATGGCCAAAAGTTGGCATTGAGCAGCAAAATGCAAACAAAACTATTGGGAATAACTTAGATCAAATCGTAATGAATGTACCTTTTCAAACGATCATTCAAATCAGCTAATATAGGCGCGCCTATTTGGGCGCTCCATTGCCAATCATGATTACAGGATGTCGTGGGCGCAATCTCGTTATTTACCGCATCACAAATATGGATTATTAAGGAACAATATATGTCCGCAGTTAAAGCAGAACCCCTACTCAATAGAGACCCCTATAGCATCCCACTAGATCAGTTTGATCTGACACAACCGGCGTTGTATCAAACCGATACCGTTTGGCCTTTTCTTGATCGTTTAAGAAAGGAAGACCCGGTCAACTATTGCTCCAATTCGCTCTTTGGACCCTATTGGTCAGTGATGCGCTACAAAGATATTATGGAAGTTGAAAGCAATCCTGAGATCTACTCCTCGGAGCCTACTATCTCAATTCCTGATATTCCGGACGATATGCCCATTGAAATGTTCATCTCGATGGATGAACCCCGGCATGGCGAACAACGCAAAGTAGTTCAACCAGTGGTTGCCCCCACCAACCTGGCAATAATGGAGCCGATCATCCGTGAACGTATCTGCGAAATTCTTGATGCTCTGCCGGTTAATGAAACCTTTGATTGGGTCGATAAAGTCTCGATTGAACTTACCACCCAAATGCTCGCAACCCTGTTTGATTTTCCATTCGAAGATCGCCGTAAACTGACCTTCTGGTCCGATGCTGCATCAGCAATTCCCAAGCCTGGTGCTGTGGTTGAGACCTACAAGGAGCAGATGGATGCGATGATGGAATGCCTCACTACATTCACTGAAATCTGGAATGAACGTGCGGCGGCCAAAACACCCGGCAACGATCTGATTTCCATGTTGGTAAATGGCGAAGCCACTCGCAACATGGACCCCATGCAGTATCTCGGCAATTTGCTGTTACTGATCATTGGCGGTAACGATACTACCCGGAACTCACTCTCTGGCGGCGTAGTGATGTTGAATGATAACCCCGGTGAATACCAAAAACTACGGGACAATCCAGGCCTTATTCCCAAAATGGTGCCTGAAATTATTCGTTATCAAACACCTATTATCAGCATGCGCCGTACCGCCACCCAGGATACTATTCTGGGAGGGAAGCAGATTAAGGCTGGCGAAAAAATTATCATGTGGTATGTCTCAGGTAACCGTGACGAAGATGCAATTGAACGGCCTTATGATTTTATTATCGACCGTGACAAACCGCGCCAGCACCTGTCATTTGGTTTTGGTATTCACCGCTGCATGGGTAACCGCCTGGCAGAGATGCAGCTTCGCGTAACCTGGGAAGAAATCATGAAGCGCTTCGAAAAGGTTGAAGTGGTGGGCGAACCCGTCCGTGGTTATTCTTCACAGATTCGTACTTACACAGAACTACCCGTGCAGCTTCGACCTTTGAAGAAGTAATGTAAGAAACAAAAAACCAATCGGTTTTTATAGGCGCCCTGTTGAATCTACCCTTAGTAGTTCGACAGGGCGTTTTTTTATGTCTGTAAAAATATCCTAACCCGCAAGGAAAACCCTAAAATAATCTCAATATAGGTTCATCCAACGCAAATAACTGCTCTCTAAGCTCCAAAATATGCTCCCCCCAATAACGCTCAGTATTAAACCAGGGAAAAGCTCGCGGGAAAGCAGGGTCATGCCATCGATTCGCCAACCAGGCTGTGTGATGAAGAATACGCAGGGTTCGCAGGGGTTCAATCAAACCAAGCTGACGGGGCTGAAAGTCGGCAAATTCGTTATAACCTTCAATCAGCTCCGATAGCTGTCCGGTTTGCTGTGAGCGATCACCGGATAAAAACATCCACAAATCCTGAATAGCTGGAGCCATCCGCGCATCGTCGAAATCAACAAAATGCGGCGTCTCGTCACGCCATAAAATATTGCCAACATGGCAATCACCGTGGCAGCGTATTTGCGGTACATCGCCCACATTAGCTATTTTTTCATCGACCAATTGAAGCAGGTCACGGGTCAGACTCACGTAGGATTCTTTAAGGGAGGGTGGGATATGATGCTCACTCACCAGATCCACAGATCGATGCCCATAACTTTGGCTATCGATACCGGGTCGATATTTAAAGGGTTTAACCGCACCTACCAAATGGATACGACCCATTAGACGACCTAGAATCAGTAGATGATCCAGGTTATCCAGCTCCGGCGCGTGACCTCCACGACGCACAAACAGGGCAAATTTAAAGCCGCCGAATTGAAACAGCGATTCGCCATTTTCATTCTTCATCGGTGCGACCACAGGAATTTCCTGATCAACCAGCTCATCGCAAAACCGATGTTCTTCGAGAATCTGCTCATCGCTCCAACGATCAGGCCGATAGAACTTACAGATCAGCGGATCGGACTCCTCAATGCCCACCTGGTAAACCCGGTTTTCATAACTATTAAGCGGAAATAATCTACCATCGCAGAGGTACCCTAAACTTTCTACCGCATCCAGCAAAAACTCAGGTGTAAGGCTATCAAAGGGATGTGGCAGTTGTTGTATCATAAAACACGCAACCCAGAACAATATATGACTCGAAGCGCGCATCATATCACTCAAAACAGTGACTCAGCGGCTCGTATGAATGACAGACACCTCAATTGGACTCCTAACTTGAATATACAGATACACCGGCAGATCAACGAGATCCCTGCCCAACAATGGAACAAGCTGATTGAAGGGAATAATCCGTTCCTGCGCCACGAATTTCTAAACGCATTGGAACTCCATCAATGTGTCGGTACCAAGTCCGGGTGGATTCCTTGCCACATCGCCATTTTCGAAGATGACGTACTCAAGGCAGCGATGCCGATGTACCAAAAATACAACTCCCAGGGCGAATTTGTATTCGACCACGGTTGGGCCGATGCCTATCATCGCAACGGTATTCAATATTACCCAAAGCTGGTTTCGGCAGTCCCCTACACGCCTACGCTGGGGCAACGATTTTTATGTAAGCCGGAGGATGAGGAACAGATGTTTCCACTGCTGTTACAGTCCGCAATTCAGGTTGCGGAACAGATAGAAGCGAGCAGTATTCATTGTCTTTTTTCCATCGAATCACAGCATCCATTTTTGGAACAGGCGGGGCTGCTGGTTCGTCATGACTGTCAATATCATTGGCATAATGATAATTACACAGATTTTGACGATTTCCTTAGTCGCCTTAGTTCGCGAAAACGTAAAAATATCAAACAGGAACGCCGTAAAGTAGCGCAGGCAGGAATACAGTTCCGACTACTGGATGGACACACAGCAAGCGAAGAAGACTGGAATATTTTTAATCAATTTTACAGTAGAACTTTCCATGAAAAATGGAATACACCAAAATTCAACCTCGACTTTTTTATCGACGTAGCCAGGCAACTACCCGATCAAACTTTTTTGGTGCTCGCGGATCATAACGATCAATGTGTCGCTGGCGCACTGATGTACCGAAGTGATACTCACTTGTATGGTAGGCATTGGGGCAGTTCCCACAATTTTGACAGCCTGCATTTCGAAGCCTGTTATTACCAGGGTATTGAATATTGCATCCGGGAAAAACTCTCTATTTTTGAACCGGGTGCCCAGGGTCAACACAAAATATCCAGAGGTTTTATTCCAACTCGAACCTTATCTGCACATTGGATTGCCGATCCCCGATTTGAGCAAGCTATCGAACAATTTTGCAAAGAGGAACGTCAAGCCATGGCTGAACGAATCAGTTACCTTGAAACAACTACCCCTTATCGGAAAGATATCTAATGAACGATCGAAAAACAGTATTACCTTTTTCACAGGCATGTGAAAACAATAAAGTTCCTATTCTATCGGTCATTCAATCACTTTTTGCCAAAGCAAACACCATACTGGAAGTAGGTAGTGGCACCGGGCAACATGCCGAATATTTTTCAGAACAGATGCCACATTTAACCTGGCAATGCAGTGACCAAAAGCTCAACCTGGCCAACCTTGAAGCGAGACTAGGCAACCACGAATCAGAGAACCTTCCTACGCCTATCGAACTGGATCTGCTTAAAAACCGTTGGCCTGACCTTACTATCGATGCCGTGTTCAGTGCCAATGCCGTACATATCATGCCATGGCAAGCAGTTGAGATACTATTCAATGCCGCAGGTAAGGCACTGCCTGAAAGCGGTCAGTTAGTGCTATACGGGCCATTCAATTACGATGGAAAATATACCAGTGAGAGTAATGCCAATTTTGACCAATGGCTTAAAAAACAGCATTCAGAATCGGCCGTTCGTGATTTCGAAGCCCTTGATCAACTTGCGAACCAAGCAGGTTTAGAGTTACAAGGGGACTATCCACTGCCGGCCAATAACAGAATTTTACACTGGCTTAAAAAATAAAAATTCAGGCAAGCAGTTTGAGCTACTTTCCAGCTAAGGCACTCCATTTTTTCTAACATATATTCGAGCTTTCCATTTCGAACATAATGCAGCGGGAGTGCCCATCAACATCACTATTCAGCTCTTCAAATAAATCCTGCTAAGCAAGCCCTGACTTGTCAATACAAAATATGAATAGATAAGGGCATCCTCGTATGTTGGTGGGTGATTGGCGTGCGAGGGCGGCGACTTCCAGTAAGTCGCACTTAGTTTCGGTTAACCACAAAAAATCACCCGAATACTATCTACCCTTAGTTTGGCCTGTTCGATATGTTGTCGTAACTGTTGCTGTTTACCTTGCAGGCTATCAATCTCTTGCTGCCGAATATTAGGGTTACGTTTTTTTAGTTCCTTCAGTCGGCGAATCTCTGCATCGTGTTCCTGATCGACTTTTTCCAACGCCCGTTCCAATAGCTGAGATAGTTGATCTTGCCCTACTTGCTCTACCTGTTTGAGTGTTTTCTGGATCGGCGCGCGCATATTATTAATCAGCAAAACCGCTGTCTTTTTCTCGATATCCTGCAAGGCATCCATGCGGTCTATAACGCCCTGTTTAAGGGTTCCATCGGGCAGCGCTGATAGGCGCAAACCCGCAGTAGGCAGATATCGTTGTAGCTGCAAATGTTTAGGTGCCTGGCAACTCAGGGTAAATTGAACCTGTAGATAAAATTGCCCTGTTTTGTAAGCATGCTTTTCAAGATAGGCAACACAGCTGTTTCCCGTTGATTCGTTGAGCAGTAACTCCATCGCACCGCAGATAAGCGGGTGTTCCCAGCTAAAGAACTGAATTTCATCCCGTGACACCGCCATTTCACGATTACAGGTGTAGGTGAGTCCCTCTTCCGGAAGATGCGGAAACTGAGGGTGAACCATATGATCGCCAGGCCTTAATATATGACAATCAGCGCTATGATAATCCTGTTCAATACCATATAGATCACAAACCCTATCAATAAAAGGTTGTAGCTGCTCGGCACTTTGCAGGTCAGTTTCCTGCAGGGAGGTCACTATTTTGGAGGCTTGTTGCTCGTCACAGGAGTGGCGCTCTAGTAACCAGTCGCGACCCTGCTCAAGGGCTTGATCAAGCGCACGTCGCTCCGGTACCAGCTGCTCAATCAATTGATTCAACGCTTCAGTGCTAGTACCGGTGCGGGTGCTGTCAAAGCTACCGATTAGTTCGGTGACTTGCTCAAAATGCCGCTCCAGCAAACCCTGAGCGGAAACACGGGTCGACTCAAACAGATCAAAACCCTGGTGATATATCTGCACCAACGCTTCGCTACCATGGCCTTCAAAATAGGGTACGTGAATCTGAATTTCGTGTTGCTGGCCGATTCTGTCGAGCCGACCAATACGCTGTTCAACTAGGTCACAATTGAGAGGTAGATCAAACATCACCAGATGATGGGAAAACTGGAAGTTACGCCCTTCACTACCGATTTCTGAACACAGCATCAGCTGACAGCCATATTCGGAATCTGAGAAGTAGGCAGCGGCGCGATCCCGTTCGATAATCGTCATGCCCTCATGAAACACGGCGCAGTGCAGACCTTCCCGCAGGCGTAGCTGTTCATTCAACTCAAGTACGGTTGCTGCCCGGTGGCAGATCAACAATATTTTCTGGCCCTTATACTGCTTGAGCAATTGGATTAGCCAGTCGATACGAGGATCATGTTTATACCACCCAGCTAAACGGCACTCCGGATAAAGGGATGCTTCGTAGCTCTTTTCGTGTGTCGTGTCTTCGAGGGCATCATCAGCTAAATATGCCGCTGGAAGTAATAACGGCGCGGGTACAAATTTGCGCGGAGGAAAACCTTTTATGGCTGAACGTGTATTTCTAAACAGCACTCGACCGGTACCATGACGATCAATCAACTGCTGCAGCCATTGCTGGCGCTGTTGATCGCTGGGTTCGGTACAGGCAGGTTCATCCAGCCGTTGCTCAAGTTCTGTGACCTGAGCTGCAGTTAACGACTGTTGCTCCAATAGCGAACGTGCCGCTTCAGCCACGGGTCGATAGGTTTGTTCCTCTTTGATAAAGGCCTCAAGATCGTGAAAGCGCACCGGATCAAGCAATCTTAGCCGTGCAAAATGCCCCTCAATCCCTAGCTGTTCCGGGGTGGCGGTGAGCAATAGTAATCCGGGACAACTGGCCGCCAGCGCTTCTACCAGCCGATACGCATTATCCACGGCGCTTTCTTCCGGCGACCACTGCAAATGATGGGCTTCATCTACAATCACCAGATCCCATTCGGATTCCAGCAGTTGTGATACCCGATGTTCACGATTGGCCAACTCATCTAATGAGCCCAATACCAAGCGCTGCTGCTGAAATGGATTAGCCTGTGGATGCTCCATCTCAAAGGTTACACAACGCTCTTCATCCATCACCGAAAAGGCCAAATTAAAACGCCGAAGCATTTCAACTAGCCATTGATGAATCAGATTGTCCGGCAATAAGATCAGCACTCGTTCAATACGGCCGAGCAATAATAACCGATGCAAAATCAAACCGGCTTCGATGGTTTTCCCTAACCCTACTTCGTCGGCTAAGAGTACCCGCGGTACTTCGCGGTCTGAGACCTGTTGGGCGATATAGAGTTGGTGGGGTAATAATTGAGTACGTGCGCCAGCAAAACCGTATTGGTCGTCGGCTTTTAGCTTACTGATTTTTTGTAGCGCAGAAAGGCGTAACTCATAGGCTCTAAGTTTATCCAGTTGCCCTGAAAAAAGTCGATCCGACGCCTGGTTTAACTGAATCAGCCCGCTCAGGCTGGTTTCCGGAATCCAGCTTGTACCGTCATCGTAAAAGATAACCCCGTTCTGCTCACGCAGATCAAGCACTTCAACATCTGAGGTGGTCGGGGTACCCGCTTCATCCTGCTCCTGTTGCAACTGAATACGATCACCAACATTAAAACGCACCCGGGTCAGGGGTGCATTGGCCATGGCGTATCGTCGGGATTCATCTGTAGCGGGAAAATAGATTAAAACCTGGCGGCCATCGATCTCGTCGACCATACCAAGTCCAAGTTCCAGTTCCGTATCACTGATCCAACGTTGACCCACTGCAAACATTCAATACTCTCCATTATGTGAGTGCCATTTTTTAAATACGGCACTCACAACGACCCATCAATTTGAGGCGGGATTGTATAGTAATCCACAGGAGCTGTTAACGGCGGTGATATCAGGGAATAGAAAGGATATAAAGAGAGGAGTAACCGTTCAGAAAGGGCTTTAAAGAAAGCACCCATTACGAGCGCCATTGCGACGCCCATCAATTCTAAAAAGTGACTCAGATACGATCGGCAATACTACCAGTCAAGCGACCAAGAGCTTGATTGGCCTGATCTTGAAGTTGCGCCAACATATCCACAAAACGTTGATCCTGTTGCACAAACTCAGTTAACAAACTGCTCGCAGTACTGCTTTGTTGGGCGGGAGTATCTTGGGTAGGCCGTGCCGCGTCTACAAAATCCCGCGCAAAGGATGCAAGCTTATCGATGGGTGACAATACATTTGATTCTCGGGCTGGGCCTGATACGCGAGTATAAACCGATTCAGTGACTTCTATTCTCTGCTCTTGCTGCAGATTCAACGCAAAGTTGGCGATAGACTCGTCATCGAAGCCCAGCTCACCCGCCTGCTCAAATGCACTTATTAAATCGCCATTAAAGAATTGATCCGCCAGGCTGTTCACTTTACCCAGTAGCTCTTCGATGGCTGCGGTTTCATCTGCACTCAGGTTGCCCTGCACTTCAAAATTAACGGAGGAGTAGGATTTAAACCTGCTCACTTGCTGAATCGAAGCGCCCTCTTCCGAGTTCCTGGCATTGGTCACTTCCATCATGCGGCTGGATCGGTCAATCTGGATGCTGACCTGGTCACCTTCCTGAGTGGTAATCTGCAGATCAAAACGGCTACTGGATTCAGCTTTAGAAACATTGTGATAACGGCTTTTGATATCCGTGATGGCACTGGGGGATGTGGGCGAAATCTGCCCCGCTAATTTGTCCAGCCCTTCGGCCATCAATGTTCCGACATCTGCGATACCTTTGTCCAGCTCTTCGGTCATCAGGCCCATGCCGTTGATCGCCTCAGTAGCCTGCTGCAGGCCAAGTTCAACACCTTTTCGAGCGTCAGCCAGCGCAGTTTCCAGCTCTTCCTCCGAAGCCCCGTTAACCCTTAATCGGTCGACATGATTTTGCACAAAACCCAACACATTGTCGGCGACTTTTTTGGCCGAAAAGTCACCGGGCTGTACTTCAGCGGGTTTATCTACTGGACGTACCCCGAGTTTGTCTCCAATCGAACTGGTTAGTCGCTGGGACAACATCTGCTGCAGACTGACTCCGGAAAGCCCTTCGTTATGGGGTTTTATTTGAATACTGTTTGGATGAAACAATCGATTATTCGATTGCTGATGACTGACATCCCGTAGAGGTGTGAGAACATGGCTAAGGTTCATAATCGGCATCCATAGAACGGAATTAGAGTGATTCGTTAACCGATGTATCGGCCAGAGGCACCGACACTTTAGAACTTTTTTTACTTTAGAACTTGCTTAGAGGTTTGTTAGATTTGCCTCAAAGGCACAAATAAACGGTTGTGGCGCTTACCCCGCAAGTGCATGGCAACCACGAAGATAGCAATCAGCGCCACTGAAAACAGAATCCAGAATCCAGAGCTGAGTGGGTGCCGCATAAAGGTCGCGCTTTGATAAAAGATCGTTGCGGTGGAAAAGGCCAGTGAAGTACACCAGGCCCCAGAAAATATTGCCCAATTGTAGCTGGTTTCACGAACCAATACGGCAATCGTGGATGCACAGGGGAAATAGAGCAGAACAAATAGCAAGTAGGCAAAAGCTCCAATTTTTCCGTCAAAACGTTGAACCATAGCCCCAAAGGTGCTGGCGGTAACATCCTGTTCTTCGGCCGCGGAGTCGCTGTCGCCTGCGCTTTCCAGTACTCTTAATCCTAATGGATCCGATAGGTTTTGCATCACGTCAACCAGATTTTCCGGTACGGTTTTAAACGCATCGGTAACGGCAGGGATCAATTCAAAGGGTTGCTCCTGTTGTTCCACACCCTCCTCCAGATCAATAGCTGAATAAATTGCATCCAGTGTGCCGACTACTACCTCTTTGGCGAGTACTCCGGCAAAAATACCTACGGTAGCGGGCCAGTTATCCTCTTCGATTCCCAGTGGATGGAGTAGAGGTGTCGCCACACGACTGACGGCACTGAGCACTGAATTGCGGCTGTTTTCATGACCAAATGAGCCATCGGTACCTAGTGAATTGGCTACATTGATAATAAATACCATCACCAGAATCACCTTCCCGGCTCGCAGTACAAAACCTTTCAGTTTGTCCCATGTATGCAGCAGTACATTTTTGAGGGTAGGTAAATGGTATGCGGGTAGTTCAATCATCAGCGAATCTGATACGCCTTTCAGCACGGTTTTCTGCAAAATCAGCCCGGTAAGCACAGCAAAGGCAATTCCAATCACATAAAGCAGGAATACCATGTTTTGCCCACCCACCGGAAAAAATGCGGCGGCAAATAGTGCGTAAACCGACAGTCGTGCTCCGCATGACATAAAAGGCGCCATCATTGACGTCATGATACGTTCACGTTCAGATCCCAGTGCACGGGTAGCCATAACAGCGGGCACGTTACAGCCAAAACCGATAATCAGCGGCACAAACGCTCGACCGGAAAGACCAATTCTGCCCAGAAAGCGGTCCATTACAAAGGCGGCCCGGGCCATATAACCGGAATCCTCCAAAAATGCCAAAAATAGATACAGCCCACCGATCACCGGGATAAAGGTAGCAACTACCTGGATACCGCCGCCGATACCGTCGGCGATCAATACCCGCAGCCAGTCGGGGCTGCCAGCCATGCTTAACAAGTGACCAACACCATCTACAAAGAGAGCACCGCTGATTTGGTCAAAAAGATCTATAAAAGCACTGCTGATGTTGATGGAGAATAGAAACATCAGGTAGATCACCATAAAGAAGATCGGCATTCCCAGATATCTATGCAGTACTATCCGATCAACAAAATCCGAAAAGCCACCACTGCTTTTTTCAGCCTGCGATACTACCTGATTGGCGATATGCTGTGCGTATCGGTAACGATAACCATCCACTTCAATACGTGCGGCATGCGGATTTTGCTCTTTCGCATCCTCCTGTTGACACCAGTTCTCCAGTAATTGCCAACGATTTAGAGTCTCGGCTTTCGGCTCCGCCTGAATGCTAGCCATCGCGAGTTCAATTTCGTCTGAATACTGGAGTGTTGTTGTGGGTGTTTGAGGCTGGTTGCAATAATTGTGAATCACGCTGAGCAGGTTTTTCATACCCTGGCGCCGGTGAGCCACTGTGCTAAGCACCGGACAACCAAGCTGCTCCTCAAGCAGATCGAAATTGACCTGGTATCCAGCACGCTCAGCAGTGTCGACCATATTGACCACCACGACTAAAGGAGCGCCCATCTCGATCAGTTGCAGGGTCAGGAATAACCCACGTTCAAGATTGCTGGCATCAACAATATTGATAACCAGATCCGCTTCACCCTGCTGGATATACTCCGTGGCGATTTTTTCATCAATCGCTTCGCGATCATTGGTTAATGCATAACAGCCAGGCAGATCAATCAGACGATAATCCTGACTTTTGTAACGAAAGCTGCCTTCCTTGCGATCTACGGTGACACCGGGCCAATTGCCGGTCTTTTGGCGAGCGCCTGTCAAGGCGTTAAATAAAGTGGTTTTGCCGCAGTTAGGGTTGCCGACTACTGCAACCGTACGGTTGTTACCCATTTAGAGGTTTCACTCCAATTCGGTTCGCTATTTTTTTGCCCAGCGCTATCCGCAGTCTATTGCGGCCAACTACAACTGAGCCCTTACGGTTGTGCAATATTTCAAGCTCAACACCCGGCGGTATACCCATACAAAGCAGACGCCGGCTAAGCTGGCCATCTTCAATATTAGACAACATGACATGTTGGCCTGAAGGTATCTCTGACAAAAACTGGAACTGGGACATAGGAGTTATAGCGAACTCTATCGCACTTCTTAATGATAACGATTTTCATTATAGATTAGAGGCCTCTGTACCGCAATCCATACGCCCGCAAATACCACTCAACCCGAGCTTTACCCTTGACTTATGTGACCTGCATCAAGCCATTGATTCAGACCCATTTGAGAAATCCTTGTGCCCTCAAATTATTACCCTATCGAACGAAGGCCTCATGCTTTGCCTAATCCGCAAACAACCCGCCCTTGCATCAGAGTTCTGATGCCGCTTTATCGTAGTCAAATTCTTTAAAACTGACACGATAAAATATCGAATAAAGCAGCGGAATAAAGCCAAGGGTTAACAGGGTCGCCAATGCCAATCCAAATACAATCGCGATAGCCATGGTATCGAACATACTGCCAGTCAGCATCAGCGGCATCAAACCACCAATTGTAGTGGCTGTGGTCACGAGAATCGGCCTTAGTCGACGCTGGGCTGCAACGACTATCGCCATATCTGGCTTCATGCCATTTTGGGTAATTTCAATATTGACTCGATCGAGCAGTACAATCGCATTGTTCACCACAATTCCAGCCAGCGAGATAATGCCCAGGAAGGTCAGAATACCGAAATAGCTGTTCATCATCAGCAAGCCGGCTACCACACCAATCAGGCTCATGGGAATGGTGCAGAGGATAATGAGCGGTTTACGGAAGGAGTTAAACTGCCAGATAAGCAGCATGATGATCACCATCACACCAATTGGCATTTTCGCTTGGATTGCACCGCTTGCCTTGGCTGATTCGTAGGCTGCTCCGGTCACTTCATAGCGATAACCCGCGGGCCAACTAGTGGCCTGCTCATCAAGCCACACAGACAATTCAGCGGAGATTGCCTCGGAGGTAAACCCTTCTTTAAGCTCTGACGAAACCGTCACTGCGCGGGAGCGATCACGGCGGAAGATTTTAGCGGGTTCCCAGACCACCTCAACCGCAGCAACCTGACTCAGCGGAACCGAAGTACCACGAGACTGGGAGTAAACCTGCATACTTTCAAGCTTATCCAGACCCGGTCGTGTAGCCTGCACTGAACGCAGGGTTACCGGAATCAGATCCACATCTTCACGAAAATGGGTCACGTTAATGCCGCTTAATCCAGCCTGCAATGAAGTTGCAATATCCTGACTACTGACACCGGCTCGACGGGCTTTGGCCTGGTCGATTCGAATGTAAAACTTCTTCGCCCAACTGCCCCAGTCATCCGATACTTCGTGGGTACCTTCCATCGATTCAAGTTTTCGCTGAACCTGACCTGCAATTTCAAACAGGGTATTTATTTCTTTACCGGTCAGCCTCACACCCACAGGCGATTTGACGGGGGGCCCCTCAACCGTTCGCTTTACCACTGCTGTGACGTCCGGATAATTTTGAAATATAAAATCATTCATACCTGCAACGATGTCCGGAACGATATCGGAATCAGTGGTATTGATCATCATTGATGCGTATTCCGATGTGGGTGGTTCCGGGGTCCAGTTAAGCGTATAACGGGTTCCACCGCTGCCGATAAAACTTGCCCAACTGTCGATACCCCGGCCATCTTCTCTGTTTTCCGCTTTCCATGTTTTTGACATGTAGGCTTCCAGATCCGACACCATCGCCTCGGTTCGTTCAATCGGCGCACCCACAGGCAGATCAATTTCAGCGGTGATCAGCGGCACCATCGCCTTAGGGAAAAAGGCCTTCGGTAATATTGCAAAGCCCTGCATACTGCCAATAAAAATAGCGATCAACGCAACCAATGTTAACAGACGATGTTTCAGTACAAATATCAACGCACCCCGGTAACTTCGGTACATCACGCTGGTGTAACTTTCCGATAATGAACGCGCAACACTATCTTTTGTTTTAAGGAAAACAACACAGAGAAGCGGGATCATCGTTAAGGTCAACACAAATGAGCTCAGCAACGTGATCGTTACTACCTTGAACAATGCGGAGGTAAATTCACCGGAAACAGATTCGGCCAAAAATTGTGGTAGAAATGCAGCGGAGGTGGTCAACGAAGAGGTTAGTAATGGAATCTTTAATTCATTAGCGGATTCAATCGCCGCTTTCGCGGTTGATTTACCCTGACGAGTCAACACCACAATCGACTCTACCATCACCACGGCATTATCCACTAACAGACCAAGCGAGATCATCAAAGCCGCCATCGAAATTTTGTGCAGGCCGATATCGAGAAAATTCATCACAATGAAACCCAGCAAAATTGCCATTGGCATCAAGGTGGACACGATTAAACCATTCCGGATTCCTAATGCCATCAGCGCAATAATAGCGACGGCAAAAATTGCCTGCGCCAGGCTCAAAAAGAACTCGCTTAACATCTGTTCTACTTTAACCGGCTCAAACGCGACGATATTGAATTCAACACCAATCGGATAAATGCTTTTTAAGCGCTCAACCAAAGACTGGCTTTCTTCCCCTAACAACAGAATGTTTTCACCATCAACCATTGAAATCGCAATGCCTAACGCGGTAACACCATTGGCATGCATACGGGCCACCGCAGGGTCCACATATCCAGAACGAATAGTGGCTATATCCCGCAGATAAACCAGCTGTTTTTTACCTGGAATATCGATAATGGTATTACCAAGGTCTGCAATCGTTTCGTAGTTACCACTGGGTTCAATGGAGATACGCTCCATGCCAGTTGAGATCGATCCGCCGGGATCGATAATATTCCGATTGCGCAAAGCTTGCGCGAGCTGAGCGGGAGATATCCCAATTTCAGCAAGACGGGTATTGTCATACTCAATGAAGAAGCGCTCTTCTTGGGCTCCTAAAATATCGACCTTCGCAACCGCATCCAGCATCAGGAATTCGTCACGGACTTCATCGGCAATATCCTTCACTTCGGCGTAGCTATAATCCTCGCCAGTGATCGAAACAATAATGCCAAATACATCACCAAATTCATCATTTACAATTGGGCCAACTACTCCAGGCGGTAAGGCGGACGTGGCTTGTTCGACCTTGCGCCGAAGGTTGTCCCATATTGGTCGCAGGTCAAAATACTTCTCTTTCAGAGCAACAATTATGATCGAGGTGCCGACCTTAGATTCACTACTGATAAAATCCAGTTCAGGAATTTCCTGAACCTTTTTTTCAATTTTGTCAGTAATCAGTTTTTCAACACGTTCCGGGCTGGCACCGGGAAGCAATGTCACGATTCGCGCCACACGAATGGTTATTTGTGGATCTGCAGAACGCGACAAACTAAAAAATGAACTAATTGAAACGATCAACACCAGAGTCAATGCAAATAGAGTAACCCGACTGTTTTTTAACGCATATTCAGTAATACTCACAGCTAGACACCTGACATACGTTTGAGCTTGACGACCTGCCCCGGATTGATCCGGGATACGCCCGCAGTAATCACGTGGGAACCGCTATTTAGGCCATCGATGATTTCGATTGTGGTGGAACTCAAGCGGCCCACGGTAACCTTAGCTCGCTTTACCTTGGCGAAACCCTTACGATTCGGCAACGGTTCGGCCACATAGACAAAGCGACCACTACTGTCCTCACTCACAGCGGAGAGAGGTACGCTATAAATAGGGGTATCTCGTGTTTCCGGCATTTGAAAAATAACCTCTGCCGACATTCCCGATTGTATTTGCGGCGCTGCGGTTTTCAGCATAAGTGTTACGGGATACATGGAGCCAAACTCGGTAGCAGCGATACCGACCTCATTAACCGTTGCTACAAATAATTGTTCCCCAAGGGCGGAAAATTTTAACTGGGCTTCAACGGATTTATTGAGTTTTTGAATCAGGGTAGCGGGCACCGCTGTGGTAATTTCTACTTCGTCACCGCAGTTTAATACGGCGACTACCTGACCGGCAGCTACGTTTTCATCTGCCTCGGTATTGAGTTGCGCCACCAGACAATCCGCTGGCGACTGTAGCTGGGTGTATCCAAGTTGGCGATGAGCCAGATCAAGCTGGCTTTTGGCGGCTCGCACCCCCGCATCTACTGAAGATTTTTTGGAACGCATATCATCAAGGGAGCTGATCGATGCATTGCCGCGATCATATAGACCTTTGATACGCTCCAGTGTCAAACGTGCATTTTCAGCATTGGCCTGGGCTTGCTCGAGGCCAGCCTCGGCGGAGCTAAGTCGCAATTTATAGTCTGCTTGTTCAAGCTTGGCGATCAAACCACCCTTTTTAATTCGATCCCCAACCTCAACAGCCACCTGAGTGACTAAACCCGGAACTCGAAAACTCTGTTTCGATTCAACTTTAGAGCGTGCTGTACCAGGATAGCGATAGAGGCGAACATTGGAGTCGGGCTGAGCAATAAGGTAGCGAACCGGTCGAATCAGTTCCTCTTTGGTTTCGGTCTCTTTTTTGGAGCAACCGCTTAGTAGGGGTGTGAGCAGAGCTGCTGACAACAGAAAAAAGACAACGACTTTGCGTCGATTTCCGAAAAAAATCATAATAATCTCTGGGGATATAGTCTGGAAATATAAATAGTCAGGTAAAAACAGAAAACCGAGCAACGCCATCCTGAGCTGCATAGCTTTGGTGATATCAGGCGATATTCCAAACAGCTAAATGTTTCTAGTGACTACATGTTTGTGGTGTACGCAAACGGGGCATTTAAACCGCCGAGCAGTATAGCAAATTAATCAATAAATATATCAGCTTGAGTCCGGGGTTGGTTCACGCCGGACAACTTGAGAAAGCATCTTTGTCAACGGCATGCGCATGATCATCAATAGCGTATAGACTAGCAAATAAATAGCTGGTTCGAACCAGCCCAGTTTGATTAACAAAAAATAGTGCAGTATACCAAGAGCGGCAATCAAATATACTGATCGGTGCAGCTGTTTCCAGCGCTTCCCCAGTCGCCGCATCATTTTTTTAGTTGATGTGATGGCAAGAGGAATCAACAAAACGAATGCCACCATACCGGCCATTATGAAGGGTCGCTCTACCAGGTCGTAGTAGATTTCATACCAGTCAAAAAACTGGTCAAGAACAATATAGCTACTGAGGTGAACCGTAACGTAGAAAAACCCAAAAAGCCCTAGCATCCGTCGAATACGGAATGGCCAAACGGCACCCAGGCCACGCTGAAGCGGTGTAGCCATTAGAGCAATCAGTAGCATTCGCAGTGCCCAGGTACCGCTAAAACGCGTAACCCATTCGATAGGATTTGCGCCAAGTTCATCCATCAAAAACAGAGTCGCCAAATAGGCCAACGGTAGACAGCAAAGAACAAAACAGACTGGCTTTATATGTTTTACAAGTAAGGTACGCATCTGCGATCTGTATTCGTTGAAAGTTTTGGATTAACTAGAAATAGCGCTTTAGATCCATACCCTGATAAAGACCGGCCACCTGATCACCATAGCCGTTAAAAGCAAGGGTTGGCCGCTTGCGGAACTCTCCGATACGTCGCTCTTTGCGTTGACTCCAACGAGGGTGATTCACCTTCGGGTTTACGTTGGCGTAAAAACCATACTCCCGTGGATTGGCGAGATTCCAGCTTGTGGCGGGTTCAGTTTCCGTAAAGCGGATGACTACAATCGACTTAATACTTTTAAAGCCATATTTCCAGGGAACTACCAGTCGAAATGGTGCGCCATTTTGCCCCAGTAAGTCTTTTCCATAAAGGCCCGTCGCCATAAATGCCAAAGGGTGCATCGCTTCATCAAGCCGCAGTCCTTCAACATAGGGCCAGTCCAACGCCCTACCCTTTTGCCCTGGCATTTGCGCCGGATCATACAGGGTTTCAAATTGCACATATTTTGCGGCAGAGGTGGGTTTGAGTTTATTGATTAGGTCGGAAAGGGCAAAACCGTACCAGGGAATCACCATTGACCAGGCCTCAACACAACGCAATCGATAGATTCGTTCCTCCTGTTGAACACCCTTTAGTAGATCCTCCAGATCGAAAGTGCCTGCTTTTTCGACCGCACCCTCTACTTTCACGCTCCAGGGTTTAACCTTGAAGTCCGCCGCATATTTCGCCGGATCAGACTTACCCAGACCAAACTCGTAAAAATTGTTATAGCTCGTCACATCTTTATAGGGTGTCAGTTCATCCGCCGCTTGTGCAGGTTGAGAGGACGCCTGATCCCGGCCGTCATCGGTAGCTGCGTCGCTGCAGGCGGACAACAGCAACGACGGCGCGATGGCTGCCAGGCCCAGACCACGGGCCGACACCTCCATAAATCGACGGCGCTGAAGATAGAGCGAATGATCGGTGACTTCAGATTCAAGGCAATCATGCGTGCTGCGAGATTTAATCAACATGTTGAAATATACCTTAATGTGTAAAACTGCTCGGGGCGGTTAAAACCGCAGAGTTCGATCAATGGACATTTTGCAGTCAAAGCTAACAGTAGATGTTCAATTGCCACTCGAATCCTGAAAATTGCATAAATTATATTCTGTTCTAGGCTTAACGTGATAGATGGCACACTAGATCCCGCTTTTACTTTGTGTGGAATAGTGTTTTATACGTGGAAAAATACTGGCATCCACAGTACTCAATTGATAGATAACCACAGAGTCATCATTGAGCGTGACCACTGAACCAAAACAATTGACCTTGATTACAAGCAAAGAGTTCCGCAGAGACCTGTTGTTCAAGTTTTGGTGCGTAAATAATAAAAACGAATAAGTTGCCAATAAATGGAAGTTGATTATGGCTACACACCAGGATGATCCGACAATACAAAAGGATATTATTTACATTGTAGGGGAAAGCAGCGGTGTAAAGAGTGCGTTACATGCCTCTATTCACTCCGACAGATATTGCGTAGAAATTTACAAGAATTACCCCGAATTTGAATCCGCATGTCGGGTCAAAAAACCTACCGTTATCTTGTTTGACGTGGCTTCCCCCGAAAGCGCCGAAATTTCAGACTGTATTGTAAACTTACAGGCAGGAGTTGCTCATCAGCCACCGGTTATAGCTATCGGTAATTCTAATCAGATCGAACAACGCCTCCATGCGGCCCGTTGTAGTGCAAGCCGTTACATAACGAATCCCATAGATCCTGTGCGGCTACTCCATTCGATTGATGATCTTGCTGAATCCACAAGCCGCTCCGCTTTTCGTATTCTATTAATTGATGATGAAGTGGAAATACTGGCCTGTTATTCAGAGTTACTTAGTGACGCCGGGATGGTAACTGAAACACTCAGTGACCCATACCAGGTGCTGCCAGCTCTGGAAACATTTACTCCAGACCTCATATTGCTTGACCTTCACATGCCTGATCTTACAGGGCTTGAGTTGGGCAAAGTGATTCGACAGGATTACCGGCACGACCACATCCCGATTGTTTTTCTATCCTCAGAAACCAACCTACAGCATCAGAAAGAGGTGTTTAGTTTTGGCGCAGATGGTTTTGTGACCAAGCCGCTAAAGAATTCAAACATATTTGTATCGGAAATCAGAGCAAGGGCCCGAAGAGCCCGCAGGTCCAAAAGAATATCCGATGACTACCTGTCTGCCTTGCGGGAAAGTCTCTCCCGCCAGGAAGTGATAGACCGCCATGCCATCGTCAGCATTACCGACACCCATGGCAACATAACCTATGTAAATCAAAAATCCTGTGAAGTCAGCGGCTACGAAACCGATGAACAGGTCGGGAAAAATTGCCGGATACACAGTTCAGGGCATCATCCCCGCTCATTTTATAAAGAGATTTGGGCTTCACTAAAAACTGGAAAAACCTGGAACGGTACGTTTTGTAATCGGCATAAAAACGGTACGGAGTACTGGCTAGAGTCCACAGTTGTGCCGTTTTTAGATGAAAATGGAACACCCTACCAATACGTATCCGCCAGTACAGACATTACAGTGATGAAATCCAGTGAAGAGCGACTTCGTAGAAGTCAGGTCTTTGCAAACATAGGTACCTGGGACTGGGACATTAAAACCGGTAAGGTTTTTTGGTCCGAATGCGTAAGCGAAATGCTTGGCTGCGACAAACCAGAAATACAACATACACCCAAGCGGTTTATTAACAGCATGTACGAAGGCGACCGAGAAAAGTCGGCGCTGGCGATAGAAAACTGCATCGAAAGAGGTGAATCATATGAGATCGAATACCGAGTCATTTGGCCAGACGGTAGTGCTCACTGGATTCACGAAAAAGGAGATGTGCTACGGGATGAAAATACCGGGGAACCGCTGCGTATGTTGGGTATCGTGCAGGATATATCTGAACGCAAAACGCTTGAGAAGGAGTTATCTCGTCACAAAAGTGCAATGGATGCATCTATGTACGGAATGGCGATACTAAATCTTGATGAAACCTTTCGATACGTCAACCCAGCATGGGCGAAATTGCACGGGTATAGCAACGTAGATGATATACAAAATAAAAACTGGAAAAAGTTGGTGCCCGTTGACACTCACTCACAATACTACGACGAAATTTTTCCCTCACTAGAAACCACTGGCCATTGGCAAGGCGAGTCAGTGAGCATCAAACAAGACGGAACCTGTTTCAAGCAACGGCTGTTTCTGGATGTCCTTGGAAAAATTGGGATCGTCTGCACAATTCAAGATATTACAATCGAAAAAAAGAATGAGAAAATTCTACAAAACGCTGCGCGGCAAGCAGAGAAAGCAAATCAGGAAAAGTCCAATTTTCTTTCGAGCATGAGCCATGAGTTACGAACTCCACTAAACGCAATACTGGGGTTTGGTCAGCTGATTCAACTAGAGGCTGGCCCATCTTCCGAGAACCCAATCAAGGAATATACCGATGAGATCATCAATGCCGGAAATCATCTGTTAACACTTATAAATGAAATACTTGATCTCTCAAAAATTGAATCTGGAAATATTAAACCAGAGATACAACCAGTACTCTTACTCGATCTAATTATTGAATGTATCTCTCTTCTGACATCTCTTGCAGCTGAAAACAATATTGAAATACTATTAAAATCAGCCGACTCTTTTATCCATTCGACAACTGAAGAGCACACTTCGTTATGTTGTGATGTAGATCCTACTCTGACCAAACAAGCGCTGATCAACCTGATTGGAAATGCAATCAAGTACAATCGTGAACACGGCAAGGTAACCATTGAATGCGATGTGGTTTTTGGAAAAAAAATACGCATCAGCATTAAGGACACCGGATACGGTTTATCAAAAAGCCAACAATCAAAACTGTTTCAGCCATTTCAAAGACTGATACCTGAACATAAAAAGAGTGTTATTGAAGGTACAGGAATTGGTTTAACCATCACCAAGAATTTGATCGAACTTATGCATGGCTCTATTGGTTTTGTAAGCCAACCCACTAAGGGAAGCACGTTCTGGATTGAATTACCCCAAACCAACTCTATCGACCACGGCAAAACAGATAACCAGGTCTCACCCAGTAAAATCGAATTGATACCGACTACCCCCTCGGACCACAACTATTCCATACTTTATATTGAAGACAACCCCGCCAACCTGAGGTTGGTGGAAGGGTTATTAGGCCACCGAAACAACCTAAACCTTATTACCGCCAATGAACCATTTTCAGGTATAGAGCTAGCAGAAAAACAGGTTCCTGATTTGATCCTGCTAGATATTAACCTACCAGAAATGAACGGATTTCAAGTCATGGAAAAGCTTTCAAAACACGAAATAACTAGGGAGATCCCTGTGATAGCAGTCTCTGCAAATGCGATGCCGGAGGATATTTCAAAAGCACTTGAAGCCGGATTTTATAGCTACGTAACAAAACCGATTGAGCTCTCCGCGATGATCGAATCGATCGAAGACGCTCTACAAGGTTAGCTAATATCGACTTTTGTACTTACGAAACAGACACCACGAACCCAAAACTATGAGCTTCATTCCCACCAAAGCAGATAAAGAAGATAAGTTGATTGAGCAACTGGCGTATCACCACCAAACCTTCTTTTCCTTTATTCAGAATAATGCATCCAAGTTATCCCTGTTGTGGAAGAGATACGGCGATACCAAAAACCCAATCGACATCTATGTAAAACCATCACAACAAGCGGTTGAGAGTATGATGGAATACGCATCTGTCATGGATCATCCGGCTCTGTACGCGAATATCGTAGGGATAAGAAATAGCCTTAAAAAAATTGAAACCGGTATAGCACATCAGCAACGGGAGCAAGTTGCCGATGAAGTCCTTGCCATCACCAAAAAATTTGCGGTTTTGATAGCCGAATCCGAATATTGTTCTGCAACTACTCGCGATTCGAAATTACAACTGATGTTTGAGCGTTTAACGGCCCTTAGATCCTTCGATATAAATCATGAAGTGTCACAGGGCGTCACCATTTTCTCAAAATATTCAGATGAGCTTCGTGGTTGTCATGCAAATTTCAGAGGGTTTGATTACGTCATTCACGAACCCAATAATATTCTGGAATTGGAGCGATTATATGAGGGAAAAAACCCGACCGTTCTCATCATAGATGATGAAAAACTCGATGAGCCTGGGGTAAAGACGCTCATAATAAAAATCAAGAGCGCGCTTACCGAAAGGTTACGGTTGATACTGATTTCAAATTCTAACTCCCACGAGAGCGAACTCGCAGCGGTTAGGATAGGGGCTAACCAACACCTGGTGAGACCCATCGACAAATTCAGGTTAACCGATATATTAAAAAACACAGCTCTCATACGATCAACAAGCCTTACTGGCCTTGTTGTTAATCAGATAGCGGCTCTTAACGATTATATCGAATTTATATTTAGCTTCGTCGGAATAGATATCATAAAAGCCATTAACGCCAAACAAGTATCACCAAAGATAAAACAATATAGACCTGAATTTGTAATACTATCCGATGCTGATCCAAGTATTGAAGCACATGAAATAGCAAAATTTATACGATATGACCAAAAAAATTCCGCAATCTGCATTCATCAATTATCCAACTCCAGCACGATTAAAAGCAGGTTTGGCAGCGTACAACAAAACATTAACCAAACAATAAATGGGCCTATATCTGCAGAATCTTTGATTCAAACAATATTCGGCAAAACACTCGAGTTCTATTCCGTCGCGGCAAGGCAACCAACCTTCGAAAAAGAATTACTGAGCACGCTTAATCAACACGCCATCGTATCCGTAACCGATAGAGCCGGTATTATTGACTACGCCAACGATCAGTTTTGTAAAGTCAGCAAATATGATCGCAAAGAACTGATCGGCAGAGATCATAGCCTGCTCAACTCAGATCATCACCCAACTGAATTTTTCCGGCAGATGTGGCGCACCATTTCAGCCGGAAAAACCTGGAAAGGTATCGTTAAAAACAAAGCAAAGGATGGTTCAACGTACTGGGTCGATTCTACCATCCACCCAGTTTTGAATGATCTTGGTGTAGCATATCGGTATATTTCAATTCGGACTGACATCACTGATTCTGTATTGTTGAAGCACCAATACGAAGAGCAACGAAACGAGCTTCAGTTAATTATTGATTCAGCTCCAAGCATACTCTTGTTCGTAGACCAGAATGGAGTACTCCGAAAAGTTAATAGATCAGCCTCTAAAGCCTTTGCTAAACCAGTAGATCAACTTGAAGGTTTTCCTCTTGCACAATTCTTTGATAGCGATGATATCGAAACCATCACATCCGGTTGCCGTCGGGTCATACAATCTGGAAAAGCTGAATATGGGGTAGTTGAGCAGATAAACGTCATGGGGTCTGCTCGCTGGATCAGCTCCAGCATTATTCCCTTTACGGATACCATGATTCAAGCATCGGGAGCGCTTATCTTTGCAGATGATATCTCAGACTTAATTGAATCCCGCAAGGAGCTAGAAGCCAGTGAAAAACGGCTACAAACCAGCCAGTCCTTAGGCAAGATTGGCAGCTGGGATTTCGATGTAACCAGCAGCATCATTCATATTTCAGATGCTTTTTTTGACATTTTGGGCATCCCGTCCTCGCACCGAGGTGAAGGTCTCTCGGAAGAAATACTTGCTATGGTTCATCGCGAAGACCAACCAAAATACAGTAATATTTTACGTGCAGCAATCGCTGGAGAACACCCAAACGGTTTTACTTTTGACTACCGGGTCATTCGAAATGACAGATCTGTTATCTGGCTTAGCCTGACAGCAAATTCAACCCGTGATCCAGACGGTTCCAATATTCATTTAATGGGTGTTACCCGAGATATCACAGCTCAAACACATCTTATGCAGCAGCGGGATGAATACGAAAAAAGGCTCATTGATGCTAAGAATGAAGCAGAGACAGCCAACAGAGCAAAATCAATTTTTCTCTCTAGCATGAGCCATGAACTAAGAACACCATTAAACGCAATTATCGGCTTTAGCCAGCTAATGCTTATGGAGGCCGATTCAAATACTGACCCACAATTGCTGAGCTATCCAACGGAAATTTTTAATGCCGGGCAGCACCTGCTAGATCTTATAAACGATATATTAGATCTCGCTCGAATCGAGTCGGGAAAACAGGAAGTTTTGATTAAGTCTGTTGAATTATCAACTCTACTCTCGGAGACCATTAGCCTTATTAGTCCACTGTTATCCGAGCATTTTCTCACGTTAAATATTTACTTTGATGGCACCGCTACACTTGCAGGGCAGGTATCTGCCGAAATCCTTGTACGGGCAGATCGGAAACAACTGAAGCAATGTCTGCTCAATTTGATCAGCAATGCGATAAAATACAATCGTAAAGGCGGTCAAATCGATATACATATCAACACATGTGACGACGGTCAGGTTTATATTGGAGTTGCTGATTCCGGCATTGGGCTGTCGGAACAGCAGCAGGAAAACTTGTTTCAACCCTTTTCCCGACTTTCCGAAAACCATGATGAAATAGAAGGAACTGGGATTGGACTAGTCATCACCAAACAAATGATCCAACAAATGCACGGTACCATCGGTGTCAAAAGTACCCTCGGAGAAGGCAGCACTTTCTGGATAAAACTTCCGGGAATCCACCGGGCCAACACTTTTGAAGCAGAAGCAGAAGCAATCAGTTTGGCCTCATCTATGTCCACCACTGCCACCCAACATATATTGTATGTTGAAGATAATCCGGGAAACCTTAATCTGATTGAAAATATATTAAAAAGCCGCCCATCAATTAAGCTTGTAACTACAGAGGATCCGCAGATGTGCATCCCGTTAGCGAGTAAACACCAGCCGAAGTTGATTTTACTTAACGCCAATCTTGCTGACCAAAATGGCTACAATTTACTTGTCGAACTAAGTAGGCAGAAAGAAGCTGCTGCAATTCCAGTCATATCTATCGGCCATCCAATCGCTGGCATTCCATCAAAGAAACAGAGTGGAGCGGGTTTCGATCATTACATATCCCATCCCATCAATATTCATGAGCTACTGAAAAACCTCGATCGCTTGATTGACTAACCTCAACAAGTTCTCAATAGATAAACCTCGATCGGATGAGAATACAAAATGAAGACGAATATCGGCCATTCGCACAGGCATGGACTACAATTTTTTATAGCTTTCACAAAAAAACACTAATGGCCGAACAAGGAATCCGTAGATGAGTAACCACTCTCCGGCAATCAAACTCGATATAAAAAGCGCCTCGCTGCTCCTGGTGGATGATGAAGCAGCCAACCTGCGACTTTTGAGCACCGTACTCGTGCAAGCCGGTTACACCAACATTGTATCAACTGAAGATCCGCGTGAGGCTTTACCCCTGCAGCTTGAGCACAACTGCGATCTGGTATTACTCGATCTCAATATGCCACATATGGATGGCTATGAGGTTATGGAGCAGTTCAGCGCTGTTTTAGGGGATCAATTACCCCCAATACTGATAATAACCGCCCAGGAATTCCAGGGCCTCCGCCAACGGGCCTTTGATGCAGGTGCCCGTGATTACGTCACTAAACCCTTTGATGTTGCAGAACTATTGTCCCGGGTCTGCAATCTGATTGAAATGAAATTAGCCTATGACTACATTTCACAACAAAACGAAAAATTAGAACAACGAGTATGGGACAGAACCGCGGAACTGATCAATACACAAAAAGAGCTTCATGATAGTCGATTACAGGTTGTACGCCGTTTAGGCCGCGCATCCGAGTACCGAGACAATGAAACCGGCTTGCATATCATTCGTATGAGTGAATTTGCAGCATGTATTGGAAAAAGCATTGGAATGGACAGATACGTTTGTGACCTGCTGCTCAATGCATCGCCAATGCACGATATTGGCAAGATAGGTATACCCGATGGAATCCTACTTAAAAATGGGAAACTTGATGCCGACGAATGGGAAATCATGAAAACCCACGCTCAAATTGGTGCCGACATTCTGGCCGACCCCGACTCAGATTTATTGATAATGGCCGCCGAAATCGCGTTATCCCACCATGAAAAATGGGATGGATCCGGCTACCCCAACGGCCTAAAAGGGGAAGAGATCCCCATTAGTGGTCGCATCACGGCGATAGCAGATGTATTTGATGCCTTAACTTCCGAACGTCCCTACAAAAAAACCTGGCCTGTTGACGATGCCGTAGATTTGATCAAAAAGGAAAGTGGTCATCATTTCGACCCGATGCTCGTTGAACACTTCCTCAAGGTTTTGCCGGAAATCATTGAACTCAAGAACCTATATCAGGAGCCGGAAGATAGTCATGAATAGTCAACTAATTAATACCTGGCCAGCATGGATGGCTTCGTTCATGGTTGCTGCCATCTGTTACTTTGTAACAACGTTGACTACTCCAATCGCATTGGTGTTAATAATCTCTGGCATCTGGATGCTGCAAGCGACCTTCACAAATATTGGATATTCACCATCTCTTTCCCAGGCGCAAGAAGACAGCTCCCACGACATTCCAGATCTATCTGCACAGATAGAAAAACTGGCTATACATATAAGCCACGAGATCACTCCACTGCTAGAATCATTGGATCAGATTCGGTCTGTGGTATCAGATGCCAATGGTAAACTGCAAAATGGTTTTGTAAATTTGACCAAAAATTCAGATACCCAAAATGACCTTACCCACGGTATCCTCACTCAACTCCGATCCGAAGTCGAAGATAATCAGTCAGCACTTGTCTTTGACACCTTCGCTGACGAGACCCTAGTGGTGCTGAAGAACTACGTTGACCTTGCAATTAACGTCAGCGATAAAAGCATTGAAGCCGCCTATAAGATGGAAGATATGCTGGTTCATATGGAGGCTATGGAAACCCTTCTTTCTGATATTAGCTACATATCCAGCCAAACCGGTTTACTTTCCCTGAATGCCGCAATCGAAGCGGCGCGGGCTGGTGAACATGGACGAGGTTTTGCCGTTGTGGCCACGGAGATACGGAACCTTGCTGAACAATCAAAAGATATTAACGACAGAGTCCAGCAACAGCTCACACTCAATAAGCTAGCGGTTAATGAGAGCAGCAGGATTGTTGGGGAAATTGCTACCCTGGATCTAGATTTGGCACTTGATGCAAGAGAGAAACTGGATGATATGGTGCAGGAGCTACAGCAGGTTAACCGCTACGTATCAGAGAACCTATTAACCTCTTCCACGATTACCAACGCGATTCGATCAGATGTTTCCAATATCGTCACTGCACTTCAATACGAGGATATAGTATCACAGCTGGTGTCGTTTATTGATTCAAAATTAAGCGCTGTAAATCAAGCTGCTGACGCGGTGCAAAAGAAACTTAACAACAATAGCGGACTGAACGAAATACTCGAAGCCATTGATGATATCGATCAAAACCACCCGCTATCAAAAACTGATCATCGTGCGGTCACGTCGACGACAATTGAAGAAGGCGAAGTCGAATTATTCTAGTTAGCAGCGGTAACCATGCATAAATTGATTATAAAAATACTGTATGAAGCAGTAAACGGAATATAAAGATGAATGTAAGAAGCGTGTTTTCGCCAGATAACAACAACCTTAAAATTGAGGTGACCGGAAAGTTCGATTACAGTCTACTCAGTAAGTTTAGAGAAGCCTATAGTGATGAAAATCACCGCGACGCCAATATCACACTGGATCTACGTGATACGACATCTATCGACAGTTCAGCATTGGGAATGCTGTTGAATATGAGGCGTTATATGGGGGATCAAACCGATAATATCGTCATAATAAACTGCAATACGAGCGTAAAGAAAATACTCATGATTTCACGTTTTGATCAGCAGTTTTCTATCGAATGAAAATAAAAAAAAATTCCTTTAATACCATCCTTATTGTTGACGACATCAGCTCAAATCGAGTGCTGTTAAGAAAGATGCTGACACACTTGGGTTTCGAAACCATTGAGGCTACCAACGGCCAGGAAGCCATCGAACTATTTAGGACTTCTTCACCGGATCTAATATTAATGGATATTAATATGCCGGTTATGAATGGTTATGAAGCATCAACGGCAATCAAAGCGATGGCCGGTGAAAATCACGTACCGATCATTTTTGTAACAGCCCTGTCAGCCAACCTGTCGTTAACAGAGGCACTACAATCCGGTGGCGATGACTACGTAAACAAACCCATAGATCTCCGTATTCTCGAGTCAAAGATCGCCGCACATCTAAGAATTCGGGAACTCAATCAGAAAATACTAAACCACAATCAAGAGTTGCTATACGAACAGGAGACCATCGAGCATTTCTTCAATAAAGCACTTAGCCAAAGTCACCTTGATCCACGCTATATTAATTACCATTTATCCCCGATGTCGGCATTTAATGGTGATATTTTACTGGCCGAAAAAGGTCCAAACGGAAGCCTCTATCTTATGCTTGGGGACTTTACTGGGCATGGGCTGAGAGCGGCAATGGGAACCCTGCCGGTAACACAAACTTTTTTTCCTCTCGCGCAGCAAGGCACATCTATTGGGGATATCGCAGCGCAACTCAATCAACAATTGCTGGACGTAATGCCAGTGGATATGTTTTGTGCGGCGACCCTGGTTGAGTTAGATCAAACTGGAAAGCGTCTCACCATCTGGGCTGGAGGTATGCCTGATCTATACTGGGTTGACCCAACTGGCGAACTTAAAGGAACCATTCATTCACAGCATATGCCGCTAGGTATCTTACCTGATCAGCAATTCAACCGAAGCAGCGAAACTCTGTTCCCGGAAGAAGGTGATCAGCTCTACCTCTACAGTGACGGGATCATAGAGGCTGGTGTTCTTGATGGTAAACCCTATGGCGAATCACGCCTCAAAGATCAACTAACGAGCCCCAAACAGAATCGCTTTGAACGGGTTCTGACGGATATAAGTGCTTTTCGCGACGGCCGTGAGCAGGAAGATGATATTACACTCGTCGAACTTACCTGTGATGCCCGGACGGCTCCCCCTCGCATTGACGGTACTACTACAGATACGATTGATAGTGAAAATAGTACGATCCCTATCAGTTAGAAACTGTACTCGACACCAGTAGATCTCTCACCTATTCTTTATCTATTACAGGGATACAATAGCTGTTGTAAAAACCGAAACAACCGAGAATTTATTGCATGTCTCTACAAAAAAAAATCGGGGCTATTATTTGCGCAGTTCTGCCACTAGCCACTTTTCCGTTGTTTGCGGATGAGCCGAGAAATTGTTACGTCAAGGACGGAGAAATCATCTGCCAAACCACGGTAGATCCATTTTCAACCCTCGAACCCGCCGAAAAAGCACAAGTAGTGTATCGTGAATTAGGTGACCGTAACGGTGCAACGATGGGGTTTGGCGGCAGTGGTTATGTTGATGGCCAATCAATGCTCACCGCGACTATCAAAAAAAACGGTACCACCCTTCAGCGCCAGGTTAAGATGCGGTTTCTGGAAAGGGATAACGAGCAGGACAAGCGGATTATTGTCATCAACAATCCAAAAGAGGCAAAAGGAACCGCCCTGCTAACGATATCAAACCAAAATGGATTGGATGATCAGTGGATCTATTCGCCGGAAAACAAACAGGTTAAGCGGGTTGCCCGCAATAACTCCGGCAGTTCGTTTGCGGGCACGGAAGTCTTTTTTGAAGACCTGAGCTTACAAAGCTTAAGCAAGTACAATTTTGAATACCTTCGCAAGGAAACCCTGGGCGGGCGTGAAGTGCATGTTATCGCACGCTACCCAAAGGATCAGTACTCTGCTTATAACAAGCTGCTAACCTGGGTTGATACTGAGCACTATTATCCGGTCAAAATCGTGTATTACGACAAAAAAGATCAGCTACTGAAAACCCTTATAGCGACCGACTACAAGTTATATAACAAAAAGTTCTGGCGCGCCGGCACCATGAATATCGTCAATCATCAAAACAGCACTGAAACACAGCTGGATTGGTCTGACTATCAGTTCAATATTGGTTTATCCGAGCAAAACTTCAGCCTTAACAGCTTGCAGAGAGCCAGAAATTTTTAACTGCAATACCGATTGAATTTGAGCAACGGCCATGGGTAGGTGGGATGATCAACCCAAATCATGATAGAAAAATCTGATGATCGCTATATCGTTTTCGACGGTAACCTACTACCTGGTATAAGCAAAACTGAAGCACTTGCTCAACTCCAATTACTCACAGGCTTAAGTGAAGAGGAGCTGATCGAAGACGTATTTTCCGTTAAACCCGTCATTCTAAAAAAAACCTCGGAACCTGAACTTGCAGAACACTTTGCAGCAAGCTTTAAACAAGCAGGGTTGCAGGTAACGGCACAGCCCCACTCCCACACGCTGGAATCAGTGATAGAGGTCGACCTTCCATTCGCCTATACGCAGAATTCATCTGCTGAATCGAAATTAGAAACCAATCTTAAAAAAATATCTCTGGCCACCAGCCCGGGAGCCTCACGTAAGACCGTTGAAGGAAGTGGCTACCGGCTGATATTCGATGGCGAATGTTTAGAAAACATGGAATTGGAGGTTGTATTCAATAATCTCCAACACCTAACCTGCGCATCCAGGCAACAGGTTCAAGAGGAACTATTTTCAGTTAAACCTTTGATCATTATTGAATCTAGTGATATCGAGGTCATTGATGAATATAAGCACGCTTACACTCAAGCGGGTTTAAGGCTACGCCAGGAAAACCCAACACCAAACCCTATCGAGTTATTTAATACCCGGCTTCGTATTCGCCACGACAAACCCGAAAAGAACCTTCGAAAGCCCTCCTACTTTACGACCTTTGGACTCGTGTTACTGGTTGGGCTAGGATCCATGGGCTGGATACGTGCTCAAAACCAATGGATAAGCCCTTTCGCGATAAAACCCGCCGTCAAAACAATATCGGTTAATCTCGACAACCGATCAAAAAAACAAACTATTTCAAATGAACCTGTACCGCCAAAGGTAGCATCAACTACACCTCCAGCCGTTACCTCTCCACCTGTACCCGTTCCAGAAAAGGTTCGAAAAAAACCAGTAGCGCCTATGCCTCCGGAACCCCCTAAAAAGGCCACAGCTGAAAAGCCAACAGAAAAACCCACAGATCATCCTCCACAGCAAACCGTTGCCGAAAAAGAGCAACAACTGCAGAGGATGCAAACACAACGGGAGCAATACTCGAATCGATTGAGACTATGGCTAGCGCAACAACAAAACTCCGCACCATCAATTAATCAAGCTGGTATGCAGGGCAAGGTAAAGCTATTGATCAAAATCGCCCGTAGCGGCGCCATTATCAATGCAAAGGTACTCTCGATCTCAGGACCCACCGAACTAAAAAAAATCGCAATCAGTGATGCGCAAAACGCCAGCCCTTATCCCAAAATACCGCAATACCTTCAAGGCCAAAGCTTCGCTCTTGAGGTCACCATTCGTTATCAATCATCAACAAATACAGCAGGTAACTAATATCTATTCGCAATTAAAGGTTGTAGCCGCACTCACATTACTGCTGCTTTCAGAACCGGCCCTCAGCCAGTGGTATGCCTATCAACAGGCCATAATGGGCACATCTGTCAGGGTTGAGGTATGGCATGAAAACAAAAAACAGGCTGACTCAGCCAGCAACGAAGTATTTGACGAAATGCGACGCATTGAACGCGTTATGAGTCCACTAATGACCGGCAGTGAACTGAGTAAAATCAATCTTATTGCAGCAGCAGGTCCAGTCCATATTTCCGTTGAGCTTTACCAACTACTGCGAATATCGAAACAGATCTCCGACATGAGCGGCGGTATATTTGATGTCAGCTTTTCCTCACTGGGCTATCTATATGACTTTAGGAAAGGCAAAAAACCTAGCGACCAGCAAATTGATCAATTAGTGGGAAAAATCGATTATAGGGCCATTATTCTCGACAACAAAACTCAAACTGTATCCTTTGCTCATACCGGTATGAAATTGGACCTGGGCGGCATTGCCAAGGGGTATGCGGTGGACAGGAGCATAGAAATATTAGATGAACAAGGCATTCGGCATGCCATTGTCACCGCAGGGGGTGACAGCCGCGTGCTTGGAGACCATAGAGGCAGAGACTGGATGGTCGGTATCCAGGCACCAAGGAATCGAATCAAAGTGGCTACGGCCGTTCCACTTTCAGATGCTGCAATCTCCACCTCCGGTGATTACGAACGATTTTTTATCGAGAAAGGTGTTCGTTTTCACCACATTATCAATCCAAAAACGGGTGATTCTGCCCGCTCACTGCAAAGTGCGTCTGTTATTGGCCCGAAAGCAACGATGACCGATGCGCTCTCCACCACTGTGTTTATATTGGGAGTAAAGCAAGGGATTGCGCTAATCGAAACGCTTGAGGGTTACGATGCCATATTGATCGATCAAAATTCAAAAATGCATTTCAGTTCAGGGCTACAGTCAGCTTTTAGCTCACCCTCATCGAACTAACAGTAAATATTAAGAATCCATCACATTAATCACGATAAAACACTCCAAAAACCTCAACGCTAGCTAAAATTAACTGAGAATCTGCGCAATATATTGTTAATAACCCTTTCACGGGTGCTATGAGGGATTTTCAAGTGACATTATCTGAATCGTACCGGTTGTGCTCAAAGCTGGTTTTGATGCTATGCCTTGCCGCTGGGCCGGCCTTTTCCTCGCCGAATCCCGAACCATCGTCAGATTCCGGAGTTGATGCAGTCAACATAACTCCAGCAGCAATGGCGGAGCAGCCCCTTGCAGTTCAGATTGAATCCCTAAAAAAACAGTTAATCAAATTGAACCGTGATCTCTTCATTCTGGAGGAGGAACTGTTATTCCCCGCCAGCACCCAGGTTTCGGTGTTGCTTGCTGTTGATGCGGACAAAACCTTCAGCCTTGACTCGGTCAAACTCAAGATTGATGACGAGGTTGTAACCCAATATTTGTATACGAAACGCCAAATGCATGCTTTGCAACGCGGAGGCGTACAACGACTGTACATGGGAAACCTTCGCGCAGGAGAACATGAAGTAACCGCTGTATTTATTGGGTACGGTCCCGACCAACGAGAGTATAAAAGAGCGGCGACACTCACCTTCACTAAAGAAACTGGTCAGAAAACGATTGAATTGAAAATCTCTGCCTCCGAAGGTAGCTATCAACCTGAATTTTCAGTCATCGAGTCTTAGGATACTTCGGTAAGCAGTGACGACACCATGACCTCGCCTTGTACTTCAACCTACTATTGGGCCAGACAGGCTCGTGCCTTGTTATGCCTGGTTTTGGCTCTATTTGTGCCACAAACCTGGGGCCTTGACTACATAACGCCTCAGCTTCAAGAATCAGCCATCGATCAAAATACGCTTCAGGAAACCAACAACTCAACCCAAAAACTGCAACAGGCTTTTGGCATCGCTCTTTATGAGTTCCAGCAGGGTAACTATTTTCAGGCATTAGTAGAGATCAGTGCCGCTAACCTTCGACACCCAGTCAATCCGAGCGATGCTAATACCAGCCAACAAGCAATGAAAACCCTTGAAGCCGGCATCATGCTGTCATACGGAATGCAGAATCACGCCAGGGATCTAATCAGTAACGTAGCCACAAAAACCTTAGGAGGTCCCCAGCAGGATCTGGCATGGTTCTATCTTGCGCAGCTTTATACAAACAAACAGGATTGGCCGCAGGCTTACCAAACCATGCAAAAAATTGGCGATCAACTACCGCCTACGCTGCACAAAAAACTAGACCAACTAAAAGCCAATATCTACATCAATAATGGCCAGATTGCCGAAGCTCAACAGCTTCTCAAAAAAAACCAGGACCCTGTATTAGGCGCGTACACCTCTTTTAATTTGGCTGCGGCAGAGCAAAAGAAACAAAATGGCAACGCTGCGTTATCGCATCTCAACAATATCATAGGGTTACCAGGCACCCAGCTGGATGTTCGATTACTTAAGGACCGCGCCCATCTTGCAGCCGCTCAATTGTATGCATCAGAACAAAATTACCCACAGGCTTTTGAGCACTTCAACCAAATCAAGATCGACAGCCCCTACTCCAGCGAAGCGCTATTTGGACAAGGGTGGGCTGCGTACCACACCGACAAACCTAGTCAGGCTCTGGCCTCCTGGAACTTGTTGCAAACCAACTACGCTTTCCACCCCCAGTCTCAAAAAACTCAAATCGCAATTCCATTTGTATATCTATCCATGGACTACCCGGACACAGCACTGCAAAAATACAGGCAGGCTGTGACCTACTATGATGAGCTGATGACTCAACTTGAGGGAGCGAAAGCTAATACCCACAACCAACACATGTTTGGTTTTATGAATAAATTTCGGACAGGTGAAGTAACCGATTGGCATTTGGAACCGGTTGAGTTTCCTGTCACCCCTGAAACCGCGCTGGTGGGCAACCTACTGGAACAACAAAATATACATGAAGAGCTCACCGCTTTAGCTGAGCTTTATCAACTGAGTTACGCAGTAAAGAAACGTCGCAACGATCTAATCTCATTTAGCTACCTGATAGAAAACAACGACCGCAATCACAAGGAAAAAGCACCGTTAATATCCGCTGAGGCTAAAAAACTACAACGCTCAAACGCTCTAATTCAAGCAAAAAACCTAAGAAAACAAATCACCAAAATCAGAAGTGATCATTCAGTTTTTTCATTGATGAATACGGATGAGCGTGATTACGCCAAACGCATCCAACGATCCACTGAAACGCTTTCGCTAATTGATGATGTAGACAAAAAAAATGGATATGAGCGGCGCATTAAGCGAGTGGATGGAATTTTGCTGTGGAACCTTACCGAAGCATATTCAGAACGCATATGGAATGCTCAAAAAGGGCTAAAAGCAATCGAAAAATCAATAGCTTCTTCACAAAAGATACAGGGAAAACTTGAAGCCATTCTTACTCAGCATTTGACTAAGTCCGGCCCCATAACCGATAAAGTCGCTTTATTTGAACAACAACTCCAACAGACCGCAGATAAAACCAAATACCTGATCGAACAACAGGAGCAAAAAATTCAGACTATGTTCATGCTGGCTCTTAACCAAAAACAGGAAGAAATTCGTAACTACCTGGTACACAGTCATCTCGCTATTGCGCGACTTACCGATAAGCCAAAACCAATAGCCAGTTCTAGCTCAATTTCGGATACTATCGATGATAAAAATAGTGCTGAACCGCCTACGTCTGGAGAATTCAACCCGGTAACAAGCGCTACTAGCACAGAGCTATCACCGATGTCTGGAGCCTCGTCTACTAAGGGTTCGTTACCATGAATAAATATCGCCGGTATTTATTCATTTGCCTGATGGGCCTTTCAGCGTGCTCAGTATTCGAGCGCAAACAGGAGGTCACTACCGATACCCTTGCCAGTCTATTGCTACAAAATGCGAGCCCGCAGACAGATGCACCGCAATTACCAGTAAAATTGCCCAGATCGCAGCCGCTGCCCGTAACCACACACGAGGATATTGTTACTAACTATCAACGACTCCTGACACTGGCAAAGGACCCGTTGGTCATTGTTAATATGCAGCAGCGGCTGGCCGAGCTTGAGATGATAAAAAGTGAACAACTGGATTCAAATCTGGAAATTCAAGACACCAAATCATCTGAGCAGAAAAGCACGATTGAACCCAGTAAACACCCATCAAACAGTCTGGCTAAAGTGGCTACGCCATCGGCCCCACTTACACCGTCTGACAAGCCCTACGACAGCAGTTTTTACACCAAAACCATCGAAGCCTATGTCGCACTGCTGGATACCTACCCAGACCGGCCTGACAACGATGAAATACTATATCAGCTCTCAAAAGCCTATGAACTGGACACCCAGCTTGAAGAGGCAATCGAAACCCTTACTCGGCTAACCGAGAACTTCCCGGATTCGAAACATTGGGTCGAAGCACAATTTCGTATCGCCGAATTTTTATTTTCTGATCTGCAATACCATCGGGCAGAACAGGCCTACCTATCGGTAGTGGAGAACGAAAACACTTCGAGCATGTATCAAAATTCGCTCTACATGCTAGGCTGGAGTCGCTTCAAACAGGAGCATTTTGATTCGGCCCTCGAAGCTTTCATTTCATTTCTGGATCATCGTTTTACAGGCCAGATACCCCCCGCTTCAATTGATCCAAACAAACAACAACAGCTAAGCGATGTACTCAGAGTCATGAGCTGGATTTTCACTGAGCGAGGTGGGCCAAAATCTATTGCCAGCCTGTTGAATAATACCCGTGCGCGGGCCTATGAGCATCTCCTGTACAGTCGCTTAGCAGGGGAATATCTGGCCAAGAGCCGCTATATCGACGCAGCCAATAGCTACCAGGCATACATTGAAAAACATCCGGCTAATCAATACGCTGCCATCTATTCCGGTTTAAAAGTGGATGCCTATCTGAGCGGTTCTTTTTTGGAGTTAGCGTTTAGGGAAAAAATCTCCTTTGTCGCCAAATATGGTTTTGTAGCCGCCACTCAAGCCATAAACCCAGGAGTGGGCAACGGACAGGAAGATACCCAAACCAGACTTAAGCAATATGTGCACGAACTGGCTACCCATTACCATGCGTTGGCCCAAAAGACGGATGATAAACAAAAAAGTAACGCTCATTATTTGCAAGCCATAAATTACTATCAACAGTTCGTTAGGTTATTCCCATCGGATCAGGCCACACCTGCCGCCTACTACTATTTGGCTGAAACACTCAATAAAACAGGCCAGTACCCTCTAGCGATACAGGCCTATGAGCAATCGGCCTATCAATACCCGGCCGAAGAACATTCCGCCAATGCTGGTTACGGCGCGATTCATAGTTATAGAAAGCTGTTGGCATCGATACCAAAAGAACAGGAGACGCAGCGCGAGCAAATCAGCAATCAAAAAATTGAATCACAGATTCGGTTTACTGAAAAATTCAGCGATGATGCCCGAGTTGCTGCGGTACTGACTAAAACCATCGAAGAATTATTTTCAAAAAATAGCTACCAGTCAGCAATCGATACCGCAACGCGATTGTTCTCATTACCTCAAGAAAGAACTACGCGATCACAGCTAGATATTTCACGTAGAGTTGTCGCCCACAGCTTGTTCGAACTGAAAAATTATCCCGAAGCAGAAATCGCTTACCTTAACTTAAGAGAAGTTAGCACACCCAAAAGCAGAGATTACAAAACTCTCAATGAGCGCTTTGCAGCATCGATATATAAGCAGGCTGAACAGGCAATGGCGCTAGAAGAACCCCAGCGGGCAATCCATCATTTTATGAGGATCATTAAGCTCGCACCGGACTCAACCATCCGTACCTCGGCTCAGTACGATGCAATTGTGCAAATGGTCGCAACCAAACAGTGGGCAGCGGCAACCGATCAAATAGTGGATTTTCGCAGACGCTTCCCAAAAAGCTCACTCAATGCCAATACCCCTCATTTACTGATCACCGCTTTACAAAAGCTTGAACGCTGGCCTGATGCGGCGGATGAACTGGTTAAACTTTCTATATCATCGGAACTGGCGGATGAAAAACGCACGACACTATTTTTGGCAGCCCAGACCTATGAGAAAGCAAAAGACATCGCTCAGTCGATTCGCTATTACAAAAAATATGCCCACGCATACCCAATGCCACTGGATGACGCACTGGAATCACGACATAGGCTGGAACAGCTTTACTTGGCAATGGGGGAAGATTCGAAAAGGCGCTACTGGCTAAACAAGATTATCAAATTAGACAGTTCAGCGAAGACAACCGAACGAACTGATCGCTCTCGATATTTGGCCGCACAGGCATCACTGGTGTTTGCTGAAGATGCACGGATTGGTTTTGAACAAATTAGACTCAAGTTGCCGATCAACAAATCCCTCAGCAAAAAGAAAAAATCTTTCGATAAAGCAATCAATCGATATAACCGAGTATTGAGTTATCAGATTGCAGAATTCACGACCGTAGCCAACTTTAAAATGGGCGCTATTTACCAGCAATTAAGCGCTGATTTAATCGACTCGCAAAGGCCAGCGAATCTTAATGAACTTGAGCTGGAGCAGTATGAAATGTTGCTTGAAGAACAGGCTTATCCCTTCGAGGAGGAAGCGATCGCCATTCACGAAACCAATGCCCAGCGATCCTGGATCGGCATCTACGATAAGGGGGTTCAACGCAGTTTTGATTCATTGTCCGAGCTACTGCCCGCCCGCTATAACAAACATGAGGCAGTCATAATTTACAGCGATGAAATTCTTTAATTATCTTCTAAATTGCCTTAAAAACTGCTTTATAAGTAGTCGCTCCACTAACCGAGCCACGGCTACTGTAGCGACTACCATGACTCTAGTTCTGGCCGCTTGCACTGCCCAACAGCAGCAACCTGATATGCCAACCTCAAGTAATACGGCTGGTAATGTAGAAAGGGCTATTCCCAAAGCACTTAAAACACGATACCAAACCGCTATAACGCAGTTACAAAATGAACAAATCGAACTAGCATCCCAGGGATTTCGTGCCTTAACTATTGATTATCCCACCTACTCCGGAGCCTACATAAACCTTGGCCTCATTGAGTTGAAAAGAAAACAAACCGACGAAGCCGAAAACCTATTTAGACAGGCTATATCAGTAAACCCAGAAAGTTTTTCCGGTCATCATCAGCTTGCAATTTTATATCGGAAAAAAGGCCAGTTCGACCAGGCTGAGAGTCACTATTTACACGCCATAAAAATTGATCCGAGCAGCCCCGAAGTTCATCGAAACCTGGCGATTTTATACGACCTATATATGGGAAAGCTGACTCAGGCCCTGACACTTTATCAGACTTATCAAAGCCTGCTGCCTGAACCAGACCCTGTATTAAAGGGCTGGATTATTGACATAAAAAATCGAATCAAAGCTCAAAACAAAAACCCTGATAAAAATATAGATAGTGCAATCACAGAAAACTAATTAGCCGCTTTTCATTCGCACCCACATCTCTTCAAAAGTAGATATGGACTCAAAACCAGGACATTTCAATATGCGCTCCCTACCCCTAGCCAGCTTCCTGATCTTCGCTTTTACTCTGATGTTCGGCAGCCAAGCATTGATTGCCGAAGAAAAGCTAATACAGCTCGAAAGCTCAAAAATCCTTGGTAATGAAGAGCAGCCCGGAATTATGTATATCGTGCCCTGGGGACAGCCCAAAAGGTCGGATTTTTTATCGGAGTCGACGGTTCCGATCGTAAACATTGACGCAGTTCTCAAACCTGTCACCCCTCAGTCCATAGCTCGAGAATTGAACTATTATAAAAAAGTACAACTTTTGAGCAGCGCAAAATCCCGTTGATTGGTAGCTGCCTTATAACTTTTTCGAGACTTTGGCTATGGATATCTACAATACAATTGTGCGGTTTTTTCAAGATGGAGGGCTTTTTATGTATCCCATCGCGGTGGTGCTGACCTTTGGGCTTGCCATTGCGTTAGAGCGCTATCTATTTTTGACCAAAGCAAAGATCACAAATCGAAAGGCATTCAACGAGCTGATGCCATTACTGAAAAAAAAGGAATATAACACTGCCCATCAAGTAGCGCGTTCGATTAAAGCACCCCTCGCCGACATCATCGCCGCGGGTCTATTCCGAACCACCCAAAGTCCAAGACGCGAAGATGTAGAATATGCAATGGAAGAGAGTGTAATGGAGGCGTTACCACCACTTGAAAAGCGTACCCAATACCTCGCAACCCTGGCCAACGTCGCAACCTTACTAGGTTTGCTTGGCACCATCATCGGCCTAATTGCAGCATTTACTGCGGTGGCCAATGCCGACCCATCGGAAAAAGCATCGCTACTATCCCAAAGTATCTCGGTCGCCATGAACACCACTGCCTTTGGACTCATTACGGCTATTCCACTGTTACTAACCCACGCGCTCCTTCAAACTAAAACGGCCGAAATTGTCGATGGCTTTGAAATGGCGGGAGTCAAGTTCATGAATATCCTCTCGGGTACTCGTATCACTCCAGCTCAAACTCGCACTACTGACAACAGCTAATGTTTACTACAAAACAAAATCGCCATGATCGACATCAGGATGCGGAGCTCGATATTACTGCGTTCATGAACCTGATGATCGTATTGGTACCGGTATTGTTGCTCGGTATGGTATTTTCTCAAATTACCGTGATTGAGTTAAAACTGCCCCGCTCTGCTATAGCTGCAGAACAAGCCGGTGAAGAACGCCAGCTAGAAGTGGTGATCCTTACAGATGCGCTCCGAGTAAACTATCCCGAAGGCGTGTTGCTTCGTGAAATTCCCAAAAAAGATGGAGTTCAGGATGTAAAAACATTATCTATATTTCTACAGCAGGTAAAACGGCAACTCAGCGAAAAAGGCATTCAAAAAAAGAATATTTCCCTGTTGTCGATGGAATCCACGACCTATCAGGAAATTGTATCGGTCATGGATAGCGTACGTTCCTTTCAAGCGGTTATAGCCGCGTCTGTGGTAAATGCAGAGCTATTCCCTGAGATAGCCCTGGGCGATGCACCTTCTGAATTACCCCATATAGCGAGTTCAAATACCCCGTGAAACAATCAGTTCGCGCCAAAAGGATGAATAAACGACTGCGTAAAATGAAAGGCAGTCCAACGCTCAACCTGGTCTCATTGATGGATATTTTTACCATTCTGGTTTTCTTTTTGATGGTCAATTCATCAGATGTCGAGATACTTCAGCAGAATGACTCGATCAAATTACCGGAATCCGTCGCAGAACGTAGACCGAGAGAAAACATCATGATTCTAGTCAATGATAAGGAGATCATTGTGCAGGGACGCAAGGTAGTCAACGTCGATGAAATCAGCAGACGCGATGAAACGATCGCAGCACTGACCAGCGAGCTGAGCCATCATGCTTCACGCTCAACAGTTACCAATCAAGACACACCAGAACATGCGGTCACCATCATGGGTAATCACAACATACCCTATCAGCTATTAAAACAGGTCATGACAACCTGCGCTGACGCGAATTACACCGACATCTCTCTAGCGGTCACCAAAACCGCGAACAAATCATCCGTCGCGCCCGAGGTATAACACCTTGTCAACTAGCGCTTATTCACACGAAACATCTATGTCATGGTCCTCAACCGCCGGCGGTGACCCCCAGTTTCGCAAAATACTGATCGGACTATTTGTTCTGTTACTGGCGATCAGTATCGTAATCCCGCTTGTGAGCGTCCCCGAAATAAAACGTGAACAGGCCGAAAAACTACCGGAGCATCTCGCACGAGTCATTATCAAACGAAAAAAACTGGCACCACCCCCCCCACCAAAGGTTGTAGCCAAGAAACCGGATGAAAAACCCAAAAAGCTAAAAGAGATCAAACCAAAAGAAGCTCCCATAAAGAAAGTAGAAACCGTTAAAAAAGTAGCTAAACCTGTACAGACGGTAGCTCAGGCTAAAAAGAAAGCCGCCACATCGGGCCTGTTGGCTTTTCAGGATGACCTGCTGGCGATGCGCCAACAAATTAAGCCATCGCAGCTTTCCAATCAACGCTTGAGCAATTCCGGAGCCAAAGTTGCTAAAAAAACACGCACTTTAATTGGTGCAAAACAACTGAAAGGCAGCGGTGGCATTCGTACAGCCAATCTGAGTCGCGATACGGGTCATACTTCGCTTTCTGCACACCAAAGCACCGAGATGGTAAGTGAGATTCAATCTTCGAACGCAAGTCAACTTGCTAAAAATGAACTTGAGGATGCGATTAAGTCTAGAAGTATTGAAGAAGTCAGAAGAATATTTGATCGTAACAAGGGCGCGATCTACGCACTGTACAACAGAGCCATTCGAAAAAATCCAGGCCTTCAGGGCAAAGTAGTACTGGAGCTTGTAATTGAACCTTCAGGGATTGTATCTACCTGTCAAATTGTCAGCAGCGAGCTAAACCACAAAAAACTTGAACGCAAACTCATCACTCGAATCAAGATGTTTTCATTCGGTGAAAAGGATGTCAGTGTGACGCGAGTAAATTACCCTATCGAATTTTTGCCATCGTAACTTTATTAATAACTCTCTTAACAACTTCTCAAATAAAAAAGGGGTGGTGAATTCAACAATATGCTGAATTCACCACCCCTTCTTATTTAGTATTTCAGCCGCTACTTGATCCGCTATTTTCACAGCAGCTTCATCACCAGCGCGACGCACAGCGCTAACCCGAAAACATAGGTTCCCAGCGCACCAAGCAACCTCATTGGGTTGGGTTTGGCCATTGTTTCTGGAAAAATCAGACCAGCAACAATTAGATACCGGGAAAAGGTCACCAAACCCATACTCCAGATCACCCATGTTGATGGATAGGTGGTGCCTAATACAAAAATCAGAATCGCCAGCATCGGCGCAAATTCAACCGTATTACCGTGGGCGCGCATTGCTTTATTGAGTACATTATCCGGGGCGTCGATACCTCCAGTAATGGTCTCTGTTTTACCTCGACAGATCGAAACGTATAAACCTAGAACAAGGACTAAAAAACCTAACAACGCAATACATATCAATGCTACCTTCATACTGTCACCTTTTATTATTTGTCGCAGTTTCGGATAATAATTGCATTTGGTCAGGGGGAAGCTCACTGCTAGAGTCGGCGCTTCGCGCGACCAAAAGATAAAGCTCCGATGAGCTATAACCAGCCGGCCGAGAGCGAACGATACCAGATTTACAGCCGGAAAAAAGCCAGACATTCACAGGTAGACATTCCTCTACCATCAGTCGAGGGCTATGCCGCAACACTGGTCTGAGTGGTTACCGCCCCGAGCAGCCACAAAAGCAGCCGGATGTCCGGCGTCATACACTTTATCGATAGTCTCTTTATGCCTTGTACAAAAGGGGATCGTCCTGATGCTTTACTACAAGGTGCAAGCAACCTCGCCTTCCTTGAGCTATTTAGCCAGAGTACAGACGATGGCGTCTTCACCGTAGAATACTGCGCAACCGGCCGTTTGCGGACTCGTGGAAAGTGAAAAGGATGTATTGCCGATCCATAATTCGATTCATCAACAGAAGGTGTGAATCAATCGGTTACAGCAATCGCCCCGTAGATAAACCCAGAATAAAAATACCAGCGACAAATGGTATCGACGCTACAGCTGTTAGGTGCCGGATGACTGGGAGTGTTTTGTTTCGATACCGCAGCCCATGAAAAATGGGATGCCATTTTCTGGTAAGTTCGCTTGATTTTTGAGACGGTACCTGAGGTTCCCCAATAAAACGGATGATTTAATTATTCATCGATTTATGTTCAAACTATACGGGTGTTGCGCAGACTAGAAACGTATCTCGCCTCTTTTACTCATGCTGCAACGTAAGCCATTTTCCCTGAGTTGTTGCTGATAAGTGCAGGATGCGTAAGTACTGCCCTGATCTGAATGCAGGATCACATTAAATGCCTCGAGCTTAAACTCATTGGAGTAAGTTTTGTAGGGCTTTCTTTTTGATGTCATTAGAACACTCCTTTTAAAAGCAATCGCCTCTCGCTAAAAAGCGTCCGTTGAACTGGGGGAGGTTCAGTCAAAGGTGAGCTAATATTTTTTGCCTTGTTCTGCTTCTGATCATCCTTGGATTCAAATAAGTGTGTTTCACCTAAAGCAGCTATTTAGATGTAATTTGCATATGATTTATAGCGTATCAAAACTGCCCGCTGTTAAAACCGGTAATATCCAGTAGCGCACGGCTGCACTTGCACATACTGGCTTGAGCGCCGTTAGAACAGTTGCTGTTTCATCACTGTCCAGGAATATTTCAAAGCGGTGAAATTTCCGATAGCCTTCCACTTGTTCCCGAATATCGAACTGACTATGTTCACGGCTGTAGCCGTTAATTTCGCTAAGGCTAAAACCAGATAATTGTGATAATCCCATCAGTTGATCAACAATATCATCTTTAATTTCATTTGGCGCAATGAGTATCAATTGCTCGCTTTTACTTTTATTTATCATGCTTATTTTCCAATCATATTCCGTTCGTGTGGCTTTTGGCTAAGCGATTCTTTCCCGGCGTTTATTTTCCAGTCGATAATAAAACAGTGGTAACAGGTATAAGGTGGTGATGGTGGAGGTGATAAGCCCTCCTATGACCACGATGGCCAGCGGTTTTTGTACTTCGGCACCTGGGCCGGTGGCAAATACCAGGGGTGCCAGACCGAACATGGCGGTTGTCGCGGTCATTAATACGGGGCGTAAGCGGCGAACTGATCCAGTAATAATGCGTTGTTGTAATTCTGGCACGACAAACCGTATTTGCTCGAAGTAGCTAATCATCACTACGCCGTTAAGCACCGCCACCCCTAATAGTGCGATAAAGCCGACGGATGCGGGTACAGATAAATAAGCACCACTGATAAACAGCGCAAAAACGCCTCCCATCACCGCAAAAGGAATATTAGCAAGTATCAAGCTGGCTTTACTTAGTGAGCGAAAGGTGGTGAATAGAATAATAAGCACCAGTGTGAGCGCTACCGGTACAACGATAAGCAGGTTGGTCATGGCGCGTTGTTGATTTTCAAACTCTCCGCCATAGACGATGGTGTAGCCGGTTGGCAGAGTGATCTGCTGGTTTATTTTTGCACTCAATTCATCCACAAAACTCACTACGCCTCTACCGGTGACGTTGGATGTGACAACGGCAAAGCGATTGCCTTTTTCACGCTCAATCAGCAAAGGGCCGTGCTTATAGTTCACTCGTGCAATATCTTGCAGGGTTGCCAGGCGATGATCAGGCATCACTAACAAGCGCGCTTTTAATTGTTTAATGGTATTAATGGATGATTCGCTTTCTTGCCCTATAGCAAGAACCAATGGGGTTTTTTTCTTACCTTGAACAATTTCTGAAATGCTGACGCCTTCTAATTGAGATTTAAGGTAACGACTGAATTCGACAACAGACATGCCGTATTGTTGAGCGATTTCTGGCATCAATTCGATATTAAGATAGCGGCCCCCTTCGATAGTGGATGCCTGCACATCAACACTACCTTCGGTGTCGCGGGCGATGTCGATAATGCTGGCGGTTAACGATGCCAGTTTCTCAATTTCGTTACCAAATACTTTAATACTGACATCACCCGTGCTGCCGGTTAGCATTTCGGTGGTGCGCATTTGAATGGGTTGAGTAAAACCGATATTCATACCGGGGAAACCTTCGAGCACCTTTCTTATTTCCTGAATCAGTGCTTCCTTGTCATTAAAGCGCCATTGTTCTGAGGGTTTTAATTCCATAAAAATATCGGTTTCATTTAAACCCATTGGGTCAAGGCCCATTTCGTCTGAACCGGTGCGTGCAACAATTTGTGCAATTTCGGGAATGTTATCTAATAGTGCTCGTTCAACTTGTTGGTCTAACTCAATAGAGCTTTGTAATGAAATGTTCGGCGATTTTTCCAATTGAACAATGATGTCGCCTTCATCCAGTACCGGCATAAAGGCTTTTTCTAATTGCGTAAATAAGCCTGCGCTGATAAATAAAATTAGCAATAGGGTAATAATGAGCCCCCGTGGTTGATGCAGCGCCTTTACTAAACTACGTCGATAAATGCTCTGTAGTTTGACCACAAGCCAGGGCTCTTTGCTTGCACCGGGTTTAATCAGCAGGGAGGCAATGGTGGGGATTACAGTCAGTGATAGGACTAAAGCAGACAACATTGCGAATACAATGGTGAGTGCGACTGGAGAAAATAACTTGCCCTCCAGGCCCTGCAGTGTCATTAGAGGCGAAAAAACAATCATTACAATAAGGGTGCCTGAAAAAACCGGCACGGCAACTTCTTTGCTGGCTCTATAAATTAAATGCAGGCGTGGTAGGCGGCTATTTTTTTCGAGTTGGTTGACGATGTTTTCAACCACGACAACAGAGGAGTCCACGATCATTCCAATGGCAATCACCAACCCCCCCAGGCTCATTAAATTTGCGGATAAATTCATTTTTTCCATCAAGAAAAATGTAGAGAGCGCTGCGAGGGGTAAGGACAGTGAAACCACCACGGCGGAACGTACATCACCCAAAAATATTGCTAACAGCAGGATAACTAAAACAACTGATTGAGCTAACGCGATAGATAGTGTGTTGACGGCGGTATTAATTAAATTGCTGCGGTCGTAGAAAACATTCAACTGGGTGCCTGCCGGCAGAGATGCTTCAATGGCAGATAGCTTTTCCTTAACGCCCTTTACCACTTCGGCGGTATTGCTATTTTTTAATGCGATGACCAGTGCCTCGGTGGTTTCTGCGCCATCTCGGGTGACTGCGCCATAGCGGGCGAGGTGGCCGATGCCAATTTCTGCAACATCTTTTAGCCGATATATTTTTTGGCCATCGACTTTCACAACCAAGTTTTTTAGTTTTTGTAGGTCATCAATTCGCCCTTCGGATCTGACAATGAGGGCATCATTGCCCTTGATTAAACGCCCCGCTCCGCCATTCACATTGTTGTTGAGAATGGCGGCTTCAAGGCTTGAAAAATTGAGCCCCGCATTCGCTAGTCGTACTGCATCAGGGGTGATCTGAAAGGTTTTGGCGTAGCCCCCCAGTACATTCACATCGGCAACACCGGGAACGGTGCGTAATAGAGGGCGAATTTCCCAGTCCAACAGCTGGCGTCGTTCAAGGAGCGATAAATTGGGGTTTTCAATGGAAAACATAAAAATTTCGCTGAGTGGTGTACTCATAGGGGCGATGCCGCCGTTTATATCAGCAGGCAAGTTTTCCCAGAGATTTGATAAGCGCTCGTTGACCTGTTGACGTGCCCAATAAATATCTGTGCCATCGTCAAAATCGAGGGTGATATCTGTAATGGCATATTTGGTGGTGGAGCGCAGCATCTGTTGAGCAGGTATGCCAAGAAGCTCCGTTTCAATTGGCTGGGTAATTTGTGCTTCAATTTCTTCTGCGGTCATACCCGGCGCTTTGATGATAATTTTAACTTGCGTCGGTGAGATGTCGGGAAAGGCGTCTATGGGAATATTTAGCCATGCTCTGGCGCCCAGGGCGACAAAGGTTGCTGCGACGATCAGTACAAAAAGTCGCTGGGTAAGGGAAAATCGCAGAATGGAGTTTAGTATCATTATTCTGCTCCTAGTCCTAGCAGTATGCCTTGTGCGGCACTGACCGATGAGGTGAGAACCTCTCGTTCTGATAGCTCTGTCGTTGCACTAATCAGGTAGTGTTTTTTTTCACTAGAAATAAGTTGCACAGGAATAGCCTGGAGTGAGTGGTTGCTTTTTATCCATATGTGGTTTTTGTCTTGCCATTCAAATACGGCTTGCTGAGGGATGCGGAAGGCGGAGGCGCTAAAAAAAGGTTTTACTCGCACGGCTTGCCCAAGTTTTAACGCACAGTTGGACGGCAATGGTTTTGACCAGGCTTCGAGAAAGACATTCTGCGCTACATTACCGACGCGATTGATTTCTACTTGGCAGTGTTCGGGGCTGAGGTTTTCTACTTGAAGGTAGGAAAGCGGATCCGTGTAGCGAATGGGTAGCGCGAGATTCAAAGCAAGAGAGGAGGAGCTCATAAATTCGGCAAGCGTTCCACCCGATTGGAATGTGCCCTTGTTGGAATAGCTTATTATACCGTTAATCGGTGCGGCCAGTGTCAGAGACGGGGCTGTTTCATCTTTATGGATCACTAAGGTAAAAAAATGGCGTAGGTGTTCGTACTCTAACTTCGCTTGATAATATTCTCTGCTGATGTCTATCCATAGGCTTTCATTGATGGCTTGTTTGTTAAGCAGTGTTTTATTATTTTTATAACGCTTTTTGCGCAATAAATAGTCGGCCTTTTTGCCTTCGAATTCGTTGACGAGATGATGTACCGCTGGCCCACGAATGACTAACACGGCCTCACCCGTGGTAACGTGTTTGCCTTGTGCAAACAGGAAGTCTACCTGCTGAATATCCATCGGCGCTAAAAGGGGGTGGCTTTTTCCTGGGATGGAGGAAACCTCTGCAGGCAAGTATTCGCCTGGATAGTGGGTCACTTTTTTCGCTTTCTGAAAGTTGATGTCCAGCTGCCCTAAGTCTTCAATCGCCAGCATTATTGGTTTTTCTATCGACGGTGTTTCAGCATAGATCCAGCTTGAAAAAAGGAGTGCTATGAGGCTGGCAATACGTATTTTGTTGGTGTTGTTCATAGTGAAATTCCTGCTGCCTGCCGAAGCATTGCGTGGTTTTGATGGATCAATATTTGGTTTAAAGATGCTGCTGCTTGGCTATCAATGGCATCTAAAGTGCGACGTATGATGATTTCCGGATTGAGCTCGTTGCGTGCTGATAAAGACTGAACTTGCACATTGATACCTTTCGCAAGAGAGACATTTTCAGCGAGAAGCGTTTGCTGCTGTTGTAGTGACCTCGATGCCTGTATGCGTTGTTGCCATTCATCGAGTAGCGCTAGAAATAGTTCGCTTCGCTGTTGCTGGTAGCTAGTTCGCGCGTTGATATGCTCGCTTCGGTGGGACTGGGCGTTACGCTTAAAAAAAGTCAGTGGCACCTGTAGTCCCACACCGAGCTGCGTTTCTGTAAACCCAGAGGTATCGATTTCCTTAGCGGAAATAGCCAGTGCCCATGGTTCAGCCCGACTACTGCTGATTTGCAGCATGGTTTGATGTTGACGCCACTGAGCGTCTAAGGCCAGCAAGGCGGGATGACCCTCCAGCAAGGAGGTTTCTGGGCGCATCGCTAAACTGGGTGTGTCCTCAAGAACAGAGGCGGGCAGCGAGTCCAGGCCTGTGGTTTGTCGGTAGGATGCGAGCCATCGGCTTGCTTCTTGTTGTGCCCGCAATGTGTCAAGTTCGGTGCTGGTAATCTCCTTCTGAACCATCAACAGGGCATAACGAGGGATGGCGTTGACCTTAAGAAGTTCCGTTTGGCGTTTTTCCAAGTCACCGAGCACGCGTAACTTTTCTTTGCCACTCTGGTGTTTAAATTGGGCGATGCGATAAGACCAGATGGCTTTACGGATAAGCCCGGAATAGTAAAGCGCCTGCAAGGCAGTGGCTTGTTCCTGGCCTGAAGCCGTTAGTGCCCGCAATCGTTTATCGGCCTGGTACTGGTACCGGGATTTGAGGGGCAAGTTGAGGCTCAATTCGGTTTCGTTACTACCCAGCTGTTCACGGCTATCAAGATAGTTGGCGCTGATACTCGGTGAAGCGGCAAGCCATTGGTAAGCACGGTGAGAAGCTGTTTGGCCAGTATCTGATTGGACAAGGCCCTTTTTTATGGCGGCATCAAGAGCATCCCTTAAAGTAATCTGTGTGGCCTGGCCGGGGCTATTTGTTAACTGATCGGAGAGAGCGCTTAGCGGACAAACAATTAGCGCTGCGGCCAGGCATCCTGATAACCGCAATCTTCGAAGGTGAAGGGTAAGGAAGGCAGTCGGGTGGATAATTTTCATCTAGCTTTGCTCCGGTATTGTCTGCGCTCTACTCTACTGGGTTGGAGGTACAACGCATTGGACAAATGGCCCGATTTGGGTCATGGTACATATGCCTAATGATTATTAACGTATTGTTTTACAAGGGTTTTATGAAAGACAAGGTTGTTGCGGTAGTACTTTTTGTTGTTATGATCCTCAATTGCTTTGACGTGATTACTGATATCCATCTAGGGGTGCCGCTTTGGCATATTTTGGAAGAATCGCTGATTGTTTTGGTATCAGGTTTATGTGCGGTCTATGTGGTGTTTGAAATGCACCAGCGTAGCCAAAAGCTCCATGGCATTGCCGCTCGTCTTGCCCATGCGGATCAAGAGCTGAAAAATATTACCGAAGATATGCGTGTTGCCCGCAGTCAATACAGCGAGGTTATACACCAGCAGTTTAAAGCCTGGGCATTGACGGAAGGTGAGCAGCAAGTGGGTCTACTGCTACTTAAAGGTTTGAGCTTCAAAGAAATTGCAGAAGTCAGAAACACCAAGGAAAAAACGGTTCGCCAGCAGGCATCTGGCTTGTATGCGAAGGCCGGTTTGGAAGGGCGGCATGAGTTTTCTGCCTGGTTTTTGGAAGACTTTCTGAGTCACTCTCAAGCACAAGAAGCGCCTTAAGCTCTCTGGGTGTTTGAGGAGTTTGCCTTGGTTAAGCCTATGTTTTTAAAAGTCTGAAAGAGAGCTTATGCTGCATACGAACAGAGGTGTTGAATACCGAGGGGTAAAATACCAGAAAGCTCTTAAGCGACCTGGTATCTTGCACAGTTTGAACCGCTCGGTAAATGTACCGACAATGCTCATATGGAATCACTCCTCCATGCATTGAAGGCGGAGTTAATCCGAGGAACCCACTTTCAGTCACGCGAAAATTTGAAGATAGTTCGTTTTTACGTATCTTGTATAAGGAAACCAGAATGAAACCACCCGTATCCAACTCAGATAGTCATGCGCCTTTACGAAACGATATTCGTCTTCTGGGTGGTTTGCTAGGGGAAACCATTCAGGAACAAAACGGGAATCAGGTTTTTGAGTTAGTCGAGCAAATCCGAAGGTTCTCAAAGGATGCGTCAGCGGATAATGCCAATTCATATCAACAGCTTGAGCAGTTGCTGACGGCACTTCCGGACGACCAGTTGATTCCCATTGTTCGCTCCTTCGGACTGATGTTAAATCTGATGAATATCGCTGAGGAGTACCACCGGGTTCGGCGATTACGTGGCACCGGTCACCACAGCAGTCCCGGCGGCCATCGCAAATCCTTGCCACAGCTGCTGACCCACCTCGAAAGCCAGGGTATACCTAAATCACGTATTTCCGAATCGATTGAAAATCTGACTATTGAGTTAGTGCTTACTGCTCATCCTACTGAGGTTTCTCGCCGAACGGTGAGTCAAAAATATGACCGTATTGCAGATCATCTCGAAACCCTCGACCAGGTAAACCTGTCCGACTACAAGCGCAATACAATCAAAAACGAGCTGCGCCGAGAGATCGCCTCGTTATGGGCAACGGATGAAATTCGGCATAACAAACCAACTCCCGTCGACGAAGCCAAATGGGGCATCACCACCATCGAGCAAACCCTGTGGACCACAGTCCCGGAGTTACTCAGACAGCTCAGTACCCATCTGAATGAACAGCTAGGCGAGGGATTAAGCATTGATGCCGCCCCGATCCGTTTCGCTTCCTGGATGGGTGGCGACCGTGACGGCAATCCCAATGTCACAGCAGAAACCACTGATCAGGTTTGCTGGCTATCTCGCTGGCAGGCAGCGGAATTATTGCGAAAGGATATCGAGCAACTACGTTCCGAGCTTTCAATGTCGAGCTGTAGTGACGAGTTACGTGAAGTGGTGGGTAATCACCCAGAGCCCTATCGGCAGTTACTACGTGGGATAGTCAACCGGCTTGTAATAACCCGAGATGCCTTAACAGCAAAGATCAACGGCGAACCCGCTGTTGACGAAGGTGCGATCTATTCCGATGTTGATGAGCTCAAACAATCGTTACTGCTTTGCTATCGCTCACTAATCAGCCAGGGCATGGGCATCATTGCCGATGGCCGATTGACGGATATTATTAGATGCATCAATTGCTTTGGTTTGAACTTAACACCACTGGATATCCGTCAGGAATCATCGCGCCACGCTGAGGTACTGGATGCGGTGACCCGTTATATCGGTATCGGCCATTATTCCGAGTGGAGCGAAACCAGGAAGCTGGCCTTTTTGACTGAGGAGCTGAAGCAACAACGACCATTGATCCCCGCCGTTTTTTTGAATCAAACCGTCGATTCAGAATGGGTGAATTCGCTGCATCAGCAAGTCGATTATTCTATCGATAACGTTTATGAGGTGTTAAAAACCTGCCAGACCATTTGCAAACATCCACGCAGTAGTTTTGCCAACTACATCATTTCAATGGCCCACTCTGGCTCAGATGTACTGGCAGTAATGTTGTTGCAACGGGAAGCAGGTGTCACTGATCCGTTGCCGGTAATGCCCTTGTTTGAAACACTCAATGACCTCGAAAATGCACCGGAGATTATTAATAACTTATTCCAAACTAAAGGTTATCTAGAATCGATAAATCGATGCCAACAGATCATGGTCGGGTACTCTGATTCAGCCAAGGATGCGGGATTTTTAGCTGCCTCATGGGCGCAATACCAGGCTCAGGAAAAGCTGGTAGACATATGCCGTGCTAATCACGTGCAGCTACGTTTGTTTCATGGCCGTGGCGGATCCATGAGTCGTGGTGGTGGCTCTGCCCACGACGCACTGCTCTCGCAGCCTCCTGGAGCGGTAAAGGGTTATGTACGTATCACTGAACAGGGTGAGATGATTCGCTTTAAGTTCGGCCTGCCCGGCATCGCATTCAGAACGCTAGAGCTATACACCTGCGCAACCCTGGAAGCGACTTTGCTGCCGCCGCCAAAACCTTCGGATCAATGGCGTGAATTGATGGACAGGCTGACCACCTACTCGCTGGAAAGTTATCGAAACGAGATCCAGAACCCGAAATTTTTGGAATATTTTCACAATGCAACACCAGAGCAAGAGTTACAGCGCCTTTCGCTTGGCAGCCGCCCAGCCAAAAGAAAATCCAGTGGAGGCATTGAAAGTTTGCGCGCAATTCCCTGGGTCTTTGCCTGGACTCAGACTCGCTTACTAATTCCCGCATGGCTCGGCTCCGATAGCGCACTCGAGAAAGCGGTCAATGATGGTGATCTAGAGCTGATCCAAAAAATGTCAGCCGACTGGCCCTATTTTTCTTCAATTATCGATATGTTGGAGATGGTACTGGCAAAAGCGGAACCATTGGTTTCCGAATACTATGAGCAGCGTTTAGTTGACGAGTCGATGCAGGAAGTGGGCACACAACTTCGAACTCGTCTCGCATCGGTGGTGAATTCAGTCAACAAGGTACGGGGCTCAGAACAACTACTGCAGGGAAGCCCGGTAATACAGCATTCGATAAAAGTAAGAAACCCTTATGTCATGCCGTTACATTTTTTACAGGCTGAAATCATGAGGCAACTGCGCTTAGCAGAAGAAAGCAGCCCAATATCCAAAGATATTTATGAACAGGTACTAAAAATATCGATTACCAGTATTGCGGCAGGAATGCGTAATACTGGTTGATAGTAAAACCGAAAACGCCCCTGTATAAATTAATCCGTCTCAACTACTTCCTGGATTATTTGATGCACTTCAGAGCTAATTGACAGGGTTAAATCAACAACAAATTCTTCAGGGAAGGTATCAAAACTCAGTTGGCGCTCATCATCCAATCGGATCATGCTAGTGGATTTCAGCGTTTGAATAAAGCCTCTGATCAAACCTCGATCGGAGTGGTCGGCTTCACTAACTCCTAACAACTGAGTGATACGTTTTAGGACTTTAAAATAGCGTTTCTCTAGTACGATCTGCTTTAGCTGCCCACTACCACTTTTGTTCAGTAACTCTACAAGCATGGCGTATCGTTGCAAGGTGGGTTGTATCAAAGTTGAAAAACTTTCCAGGGCAACTAAATCACTGCTAACGTGATAAATGCGCCAGAAATCATTTTCTAAAACAATCATTCCCTGGTCACTAAAGGAACTTAAGCACTGCTGGATATGAGCTGCTAGCTCAGCATCATTCCAATGCAAAATAAAATCTTCCCTTAGAAAAGGATAAATATTAAAAACCGCCTTAACCAGGCGTTCGTTCGTAATTTCACCGTGCAACTTAATCAACTTAATAATAAGAGCAGGTATCACAAAAATATGAATAATATTATTACGGTAGTAACTCATTATGGGTGCTGAAGCCGAATCAAAACCAACAACTGAATCTACGTGATCTAGAAGCTTCAACTCCTCAACATATGTGATGATCTCTGCCGGACTCAATGCCGTTACCGAAATATCCCTACTGTAGGGCGCATGCTTACAAAGTTCTAAACAGATGCTAAGTTCTGCTTCAAGCTGATTGATAGATGCTTTTCCTTGGGATGAGCAAAGTAGCATCAAGGAAACGAGATTGACGGGATTAACCGCAGCTGCACGGTTAATACGCGTGACAACCTGATCTCCAATCTGATTTACTGCCTGATTTAACCAGCCTGGCTTATCATTTCCAGATTCAAGCGTTTTTCTCCAGTCCGGTTTATATTCGTCGAGAAAATGACCCACGATGATGGGTTCTGAAAAATTTACTGTCACTTTCCCGAACGAATCTCTCAAACCTTTCAGGGTTGAAAATACATCAAAAACCGATTCACTCTTTTTTGTCGCTCCCTCCAACTCTTTCTGATAACTAGTAACTTCAATTATCTTTTCATAACCAATATATACCGGTACAAATACCAACGGTTTTTGCTCTCGTAGATAGGTTCGAGCGGTCATGGAAATCAAGCCGGTTTTTGCTGGTAACGTGCGGCCGGAACGACTACGGCCGCCTTCAACAAAATACTCCATTGAGTGCCCGCGCGCATAAACCATTCCCATATACTCATTAAATACCGCAGTATATAAGCGCTGATTCTTAAAAGAACGGCGCATATAAAACGCACCTACTTTGCGTAGCAGAGCCCCTGCAACTGGCATATTTAGATTCACCCCAGCAGCAATATGCGGAAGCGCAAGGCCCTGGCCATATAGAACGTAGGACAGTAACAAATAGTCGATATGGCTGCGATGGCAAGGTACGTAGACAATCGCATTTTCCTTTGCGATATCTTTAACGCGGTCGGCATGATTAACTTCAATACCTTTATACATGCGCTTCCAGAGCAGCGTCAGACCCCAGTCAAATATTTTTACTACCGGATAGCTCAGATCTGAACATATCTCGAGAGCGTCTTTTTTCGCTTGCTTACGCACATCTGCGTAATGTCTGTTTTGATCTTTTGCTTCCAGTTCGATTGCTTTACGGACTGAAGGGGAATCGATCAGGGTATTGATCATGGTTTTTCGATGGGATAATTCAGGCCCCACAATTGAGGTGCGCACCTGCCGGAAATGAACACGTAATACTCGAAATAGTTTACGCTCAGCCCTGGCTGATTCCATTTTTTCATCGATCAATGCCCGCACGGAAACAGGTCGGCTAAATTGAACGAAGACGTTGCGCCCATTCATCAAAATGATCAAAAATTTCCGGAATGGGCTGGCTAACTTTCGCCCACTCCCAAATAACATGGATTTGAGACCACGTTGCTTCTCAGGATGATAGCCCCAATAAACCGATACTGGAATTAACTGCACATCTTCTAATTGATCTGCGCATAGTAGGCTCACTAATTCCGTAGCTGAATCTGAATACTGGCGACTGCTGCTACGTTTGAACAACACGCCTTCGTTCCGCTTAAGAACAAAAAAACCACGTTTTTGGGCAAGTTGATCGATCTCAGAATACTGATACGGGCTTGGTAAATTGTTGTCCTTGCATATCTGGTCTACCACCAGCAGGTCAGCGTAGGAGCGATACTCAAGCACATAAAATATGGGCTGGTCTTCACGCAACACCTCTTTCAATTCACTATTACCGTGAACTTTTGTTTTCACCCAGGCGTTGAGAAGTGACCTATAGACCCTGTAGACGAATGTTCGCATAATCGTTACGCAACCTGTTTGGAAATTTCAGGAAGTAGATAAAAACCAAGCAGGCCGGTCAAATCCCGCTTATAAAACGCCGTATAAGCGGAAGTTGTTTATACATATCAAAACCAGCGTTAGCAGCTAGCTCAAGGTATTTGTGGGATTGCTCAATATCACGTCTGATGGAAATTATGGACCAAAGGATCGTACAGCGATTTCCAGTTCGGCAAAATGAAAACACTGGCGCTGCTGCGTTATCTAATGCCGATTGCATTGCATTAATTTCGGCTTCGCTGATGGTATTTAGATTGATAGGTATAAAATGATATTCGAGACCAAGCTTTGCAGCCATCTCTGAAAACTCAGCATTTGAAGGTTGGTCATCGGCTTCATGATCAGGACGATTGTTGATCACCGTCTTAAAACCCAAAGCCTTAACCTCTTTCAGATCAGAGACTGCAATTTGCATATTTGAACTGAATATATCAGATAATTTTGCAGGCTTTAACATGTCCAAATCCTGATCGCTTTTACGAATATTTTTAGCAATTCAAAACGAAACAAGCCCGCAATAAAGCGGGCTTGTTTTCACATAAAGAAATTTGTTTAGCCAACTTTCTCTTTGATTCGAGCAGCTTTACCGGCAAGTTCGCGCAGATAGTACAACTTGGCTTGACGCACATCACCACGTCGTTTGACGACGATTTCAGAAATCAAGGGACTATGGGTCTGAAACGTACGCTCAACACCGACACCATGGGAAGTTTTACGAACGGTGAATGATGAGTTGATCGCCCGATTTTTCTTTGCAATCACAACACCTTCGAAAGCCTGAAGTCGCTCACGTGTTCCTTCTTTCACTTTAACCTGAACAGTTACAGTATCGCCAGGGCTAAACTCTGGCAAATCGGTTTTCATTTGTGCCGCTTCAATTTCAGAAATAATCTTGTTGGTGCTCATAACGCGCTCTTTATGTAGTTCAGGTTATTGTTCAAATATTTTGTCCGGACCACCAAACTAACTGGTGGTTTCCGACTGTTGCCACTCTTTAATAAATTCTTCCAGAAGCTGTTCTTGCTCCGGACTTAATTCCTTATCCTTGAGTAAATCCGGTCTTTTCAACCAGGTAACCCCCAGGGATTGCTTGAGACGCCAGCTGCGGATTCGCTCGTGATTCCCACTAAGCAAAACCTCCGGAACAGGCCGCCCTTCAAACATTTCTGGCCTAGTGTAGTGGGGAAAATCCAGCAACCCTTCTGAAAAAGAATCACTCTGGGCTGATGCATCATGCCCTAATACCCCGGGGATCAAGCGTGTTACCGCATCGATCACCACCATTGCCGCAAGTTCGCCCCCGGACAGTACAAAATCACCGAGGGACCACTGCTGATCGACTTCCATATTGATCAATCTTTCATCGATACCTTCGTATCGACCGGAGATCAAAAGTAATTTTTTCTGATCAACTAATGTATTCAATTTCTCCTGGTTTAGCCTCTCACCCTGGGGTGAAAGATAGACTGTCAACACGTCAGCCCCCAGATTTTGCCTTGCCGCAGAGATTGCATCTCGCAATGGCTCTACTTTCATCAACATACCCGGGCCACCACCGTAGGGTCGGTCATCCACGGTTCGATGCTGATCCTGAGTATAGTCTCGAGGGTTCCAGCATTGCAGAGACAGTAACTCTCGTTTGACTGCTCTGCCGGTAACTCCATACTTGATGACCGTTTGAACCATCTCGGGAAAAAGTGTGATCACCCCAATTTGCATTGAGTTTCCCCAGAGCTGTTTGCTAAAAATCTTCGTCCCAGTCAACCGTGATCATTTCTGAATCAAGATTAACACTCTGAACCACTGTACCGGGTAAATATGGTATCAACCGTTCCTTTTTATCGACGCTATTGTCACAGGCTTTCACCACTAATACGTCGTTTGCGCCGGTCTCTAACATTGAATCGACACGGCCTAACAGCCTTATTTCGGTACTTTGTACCTTAAGCCCAATCAGCTGGCTCCAGTAGTAATCGCCCTCATCCAGTTCCGCCAATGCTGATCTCGGAACGGAAAATTCCACACCACGATACAACTCTGCCTGGGTTCGGGTATCGCACCCCTTCAGGTATGCAACAAAACCTTTACCATGAGGCTTCCACTCTTCGATTTTGATCGGCAGCGGTTTTGGGTCAGATACTTCAAGCCGAATACCGGAGTACTGAAAAAAATTCTCTTCAGGCTCTGTATAGGAATGAATTCGAACCCAACCATGTACACCAAAAGCTGCAGTGATTTTCCCGATAATGACCTTTCCAGTATTTTCGGGACGATTCAATTACTAGACCTAGTCAATCTACTAAATTTAGCAAGAAAACCCTTAAGCTGCAGCCGCTACTGAAGCTGAGTTTTTCTTCAGCAAGCCGGCAACACGATCACTCGGCTGTGCGCCCTGAGAAATCCAGTAATCAATGCGAGCCTGGTCAACACGAAGTGTTTCTTCCTGACCACGAGCCATAGGGTTAAAAAAACCTACACGCTCAATAAATGCACCATTACGAGCACGGCGACTATCCGCTACGGTCAAATGATAAAAAGGACGCTTCTTAGAGCCCCCGCGAGCTAGACGAATAGTTACCATCCAGTCAATCTCCTAATATTTTAAATATTTTAATGGGCCACCCCCCAAATCCGGCCATAGGCGCGGATAACAGAAGATAACTGTAACAAAAAAAGGTGCGGTATTTTACGCGATTACAGAAGCATTTGAAATACTAAATAGTAAAAAATCACGCTACAGGTCGTTAGATTAGGCAAATTCAGTGGGTTTGCGGACCTATTTCAGATGAAGGCCGAGCTGGGCACAGGTAAATCGCACCAATGCTCAGCAAACCCAGGCCGGACAACCACCCATTTCCATGGGGCCATAACAACAGAACAGTAGCCACCACCAAAACCAATCGTATCCATATCGATAATGCTGACTTCATATATCCTTGAAATGCGGCAGCTATCGCATACAGGCCTACCGCGGACATCGCAAAAACTGTACTTTTTTCCAGCAAGTTTCCAGTTATCAAGGGCGAATAGGCAAACAACAACGGTATTAAATACAGCCCTTTAGCCATCTTCCAGGCCGTGAAGCCTGTTGCCATTGGCGGGCTTCCGGAAATCGCGGCAGCGGAAAACGCGCACATACAGACCGGCGGCGTTACATTGCTATCCTGGGACAGCCAAAAAATAATCAGGTGTGCGCTCAGCAGTATCAGCGATATCGAGACTGGATCGATCATTTGGTCACGAACCAAAGATAAAAAATCGACGGGGATTTCCGCTAATAAACGTTCTGCCTCAGTGATACTCAGACCCTGACCAAGGTCATAACCCATCGCACCAGAAAACATCGACAACATGGCGATTACATCCTGCGACAGGTCACCGGCCGCTATCATTTCGACCAACTGCGCGCGTGTCATCAACTCATACAACAATGGAGCACAAAGTGTCGCCATAACAATGTAAGAAGCCGTTACGGGCAGCCCTGCTCCGAGAATCAATGATGCCCCCGCGATCAACACAATCGCAAACAACAAACTACCACCAGACCATTCCACGATCATCAGGGAGAAGGTATTGCCGAAACCGGTTGTAGTGACGACGTTGACGATCAGGCCAATCGCGATCAACAGGCTCGCCGTCGGTATCATATTCTTGGTTCCATCAACCAGCGCTTGCTGGATATCCTTCAGCTTCATCGGCTTCGGCGATATCCACGATGCTGCAATTACAGCCAATATTGCGATTACAGCAGAAAAACTGGCACTAAAACCCCAAACCAACATCGTCACTAGTGTTGCTAGAGGAATCAAATAGTGCCAGCCCTGAGAGATCACAGCCCTCACAGAAAGCCTAGGCTCATCCATTTCACTCAAACCCAGCCGCCTGGCTTCGATTCGCACATAAAATGCTACCGATAAAAAATAGAGCAATGCGGGCAGAATCGAAACTGCAACGATTGTCATGTAAGACATCTGCGTGTAACTGGCCATCACAAAAGCTCCAGCCCCCATCACCGGCGGCATAAGCTGCCCGCCAGTGGAAGCCGCTGCCTCTATTCCAGCTGCAAAACGTGGTGTAAATCCAAAACGCTTCATCATTGGAATGGTCACAACCCCGGTAGATGCTGTATTAGCTACCGCCGATCCGGAAACTGATCCCATCAACCCGGACCCTACTACCGCCACCAACCCTGGGCCACCAACTGTACGACCAGCCAAACAACGAGCCAGATCTATCAAAAACTCACCGGCGCCCGAAACCAATAAAAAGGCACCGAATAAAATAAATGGGTAGACATAACTTGCGGAAATAATGGTGATGCTTCCCAAAACCCCTTCACCACCAAAATAACTTCTAAACAACATGGTTTCGAGACTGATACCAGGGAAGGAAAATACACTGTCAAGCCAACTACCCCATACCGTTGAGTAGCTAAACGCTGCTACCACTAATACTGGGATTATCCAACCCGAGCTGCGACGACAGAACTCAACAGCAAGTAACACTGCGGCGCCAGAGACCAGCCAGTCCCAGTTATTAAATTCGGTACCGCGCTGATATAAGTCCTCTTCGAACAACATCAGGTAAAGCGCACAAGCTACCGCGACCAGGCCGATCAATAGATCCGCCATTAGTGCGATATAACCCCCGCCTGGGCTGCTTTCGGCAATGCTTCCGAACGAAGCTGATTTGAATAGCGGAAAACCAAGAGCCACTAGAAGCCCGAAGCAACCAAAATGTATGGCCGCAAACCACAATTCGGACAAAGTTCCGAAGGTGTTCAAATATAGGTGCATCAGTGCCACGACCAACGCAACTAGTTGAATCAAACCCACTCGTATTTGATCAGCGCTCATATGAACTCACTATTTTTAGGAACCTACAAATTATGAATATTTACAACGCAGTAGGTGGAATGAGTTGCTCGGGAATCACTCTGCCCGCCTCACGATAAAATTTCAGCGCGCCAGGATGCAAAGGCAGTGGCAAGCCATCTACGGAGTGCTTCAGCGAGATTGCTTTAGTCGCTTTATGGATACTTCCCAAAAACCCAAGGTTTTCATAAATCACCCGGGTGATTTCATAAACAGACTGCTCATCCACATCGGCTCGCACTACCAGTAATGTGGGTTGGGATGCGGTATTAACCGGTTTTGACTGGTACGGATAAGTACTCGCTGGGATCGTGTAACGGCTCCAGAGCGGGTACCGCTGGTTAATCCTTGCTAGTTGATCATCACTGACCTCCAATATTTTTAGTTGTCGCCCCCGTGCAGCAAATACTCGTGTCACCGCACCAACCGGTGGCCCAGCAGGAATATTCATGCCTTTGATAACACCGTTTTGCAACGCCTGTGCGCTTGCCCCGTAACCCATGTAGACCGCTCTGTAGTGTTTGCCCTTAACGATACCCAGGCTTTCCAATATATGAAAACCAGACCCCGCTGTACCAGAATTACGTTTTCCCATCGAAAATTTTTCTAATTTTAGGTTCGCAAGATCAGCCAGAGAACCGCTACCCACCACCGCCTCATCGACCACAAAATGCTCAACGTTTTGCCATAACATGGTTACCGCCCGCAGCTCTGTTTGAGCGCCCTGCTTCTCAAAAGGGCCCTCACCGCTCCATGCCCAGGCCGCGTACAAACCCTGCAATATCGCAAATTGAACTTCATTTTTTCGCAGCATTTTGATGTTTTCAGCTGAACCTGCGGAGCTAATTGCGGACAGGGAGATACCCGTACCGGGCATCAATCTGAGCTTGGTTAAAGTAGCCAAAGCAACCCCAACTGGATAGAATGTACCGGCTGTTGTGGCCGTAGCAAGTATGTGCGCCCTGCTGGACTTATTATCAGCTTGATCCGTGGCGAGCGAGTATGGACTGAATACCAGAGCGGTAACACCAACACTAATAAACACCGCCCAAACACTTCTAAATCGGCTCAAAAATCCAAGATTCACCATTTAATTTACGCCTTTCTTCAATTGTTTGATTGTAAGAACAGGGTGTTACGTTGCGTAACCACCCCGTAACAACACTAAAATTTGAGTAAGCCGCTGGCAGAACCTGCGGCCGGTACATTATGCTAAAAAATATCGCATTCTATTCATTTTTCTCCATTATATCCGCTGGCCTGTTCATCCCATTAGCCTCAGCGCACGAAGACCCTGAACACTTACTAGAGCGCAGAATCCAATATCTCGAACAGATGATCGAAAAGCTTACCGAGCGTCTGGATAACGATGACAAGCACACGGTATATTCAAAACATGAACCGATAGAGGCGAACTTGAGCGGCGGCCTCAAACTAAAAACAGCGGATAAAAAACGTGATTTCCAGGTAGGTGGACAAATCGCCATCAATCATGAGTGGATTCGCGGAGCCTACAATGCAGACCAACAAAATGGCACCCTCGCAACAGCTAATATGGGAGGTACTGCCCAAAAAACCGAAATGAGAAGCTTCTGGTTCCGCTTTTCGGGAACTGTCGACTACGACTGGAAATACCAGATGATGTTCGACATGAACAGCGGTCGGCCGTTTATGGGCTACATCCGCTACCAAGGCTTTGATGCTGGCAAGATCACCTTTGGCAAACAACGCGAAAGTTTTGGGCTGTCACGATTCAGTTCTGGACTAGCAGCGGAGGCCTCTGCGGTCTCACTGCGTATGGCACCATTATTAAGCATGGGAATTGCCTTTAACGGCTATCACGATCGGTTCACCTATGCCTTCGGTATATTCCACGAAGATGAAAGCGATCCATTGCTGGACACCGATAATAGCGAAGAATACGCATTCTCGACCCGTGGCACTTGGGACCCAGTTCGAGAGCCCGGCGATATTTTACATTTTGGGATTTCGTTATCGAAACGCGATTTTGGTGGTGGGCCATTCCAGATGATAAGCCGTATGGGCGCGCACACCATCGGCAGCTTCTATCCTGCCCAATCCGCGTCCTTTAATGCTAAATCCGGTGACTATGTAGGACTTGAGTTCGCTCTGGTTAATGGCCCCTGGACCGTATCCAGTGAACTGGTAAACGCACGGATCGATGAATTCAACAGCCCAACCACCTTTGATTTTACGGGTTATTTTATCCAGGCCGGCCATTTTTTCGGTGATGTTACCGAGAACTTTAATCGTAAAACTGGTCGTTTCAAGCGCTTTAAACCACCGGCCGGCGAGTCAGTGTGGCAGTTGATAGTGCGTTATGGCGATATCGATCTAAATGATGCCGGCCAGGGCGTCCACGATAAAGAGTTCACCGTTGGGCTATCGTGGTACGCGAATCGCTCTGTACGGCTCATGGGAAACTACACCCGATTAAAAGTATCAGGCGATGACGCAGCAGCCATTGTAGGAAGTGATACGAGCGGCGAAACTGCTTCCGTACGGGTTCAATATTTCTTCTAGTTTCTCCGGCCGCACAAATAAGAAACACCTGATAGCGGAGCACCTAATCAAAGATCAGCTACTCGATAATCCCCCACACTTAACCGCTGGTATAGTTCCAGAACTCAGCTATGCTCAATAAGTATTTATTGTATAATTCCTCAACCATAAATAGGTGCGTAGGCAATAGGTGCGGTGGATCACAACCTGAAACCCCTTATTAATGAGGCAAAAAAACCAGATGCTAGTCCTTCGTGTTTGCTCAGGATAAAAGGATACCACCCGTGCAGCCCAGCCATATAAAACTATTCACTGACATCACCTCGACGGTCGCGGAATATATCGAGCCGCTATACGCAAATTGCTTTGAAGAGGTCAACGACGAGCTTTTTGAGCTGGCTGAACAAGCGGCAAACAATAAAGCCCAGTCTGAAGTTTTTGATGGAATGCGCGAAATTCGCTCAAATCGACAACAGCTTGAAGAAAATTTCTGTAAATCAATAAAATCAAATGCCGACATTTTTAGCGGCAGCACTAAATTTGAGCAAAAGCCTCTCGATATCCTCATACCTGAATCCTCAAAGGGAGAGCTTTCTCTTGTAGATCTTAAGGATTTAGACGAAAAAATTGCCTTTGGAACCGTTATTCAAAAGGCAAACGAACAGTACTTCCATGCCTTGTTTGAGTTAAACCAACGTTTATCGATTCTCAATCACGGATACAAGCTTGATGATCACTCCAATCCCTTTGGGCCTGCTCGCCTAACTCAGATTTTTTCTGACATCAGTGCCGATCTTGACTTGCCTCAGGCGCACAAAGACTTACTACTTAAATCATTCAACCACTCAGTGCTTGAAAAGCTCGAACCATTGTACTCACAATGCAATGCAATGCTGATCGATGCCGGAATACTTCCCGATCTAAAATTCACTATAAAAAAACGAAAAGTTTCTGCCGTGCCGACACCTGCTGATACAGCAGAGACTAATTCAGAAGGACTTCATAATGATCTGACTAGCAACGCAGAACACGTATCCGGCGCGGAACCTACCTCGCCAGCGAGTTACGCCGAGCAACACGAAAATTCCGCTCCACAGTTATACCATTCAATCCAGGAAATCATGTCGGCACGACCGATAACAGACTCGTCATGGAACACTCAACCGAGCGCAAACCCGCCAACACCAGCAGCTGGTAATAGGATTGAAAATACTGCGCCCGAACGACAGCCCGGTTCAGAACAGACGGGTGCGGCACCTGTTAATGTTTTTGGTAGCGGGGCTCCGGCATTTGTGCAAAGCCAACCTGGCTCCTTGACCACAGCCCCCGGCCCAGCAGTACAGTACTATAACAATCATCAACTGGTTAACGTCATCAGTGCGATGCAGCAGCAACAACTGCCGGAACAACTGGTATTTGACCCTCACCATATTGAGAACACAAAAAGGCAATTCGTTCAGGAACTTAGGGAATCAAACGATCCATCCAAGCCTCAAGAGATTAACGGGCTAGACGCCGATACCATCGACCTTATCGGTATGCTGTTCGAATTCATGCTGAATGACCAGGATCTTTGCCCATCCGTTAAAGCACTATTAAGCCATCTCCACACACCTTTTTTGAAAGTTGCGTTACTAGATAAGGATTTCTTTACACAACACAATCACCCGGCCAGATTACTACTCAATAGTATGGCTAAAGCTGGTGCTCGCTGGGTAGAGGAAAACGACAGAGATCGCGGCGTTTTCCCAAAAATGAAATCAGTAGTGGATCGTGTCCTGCTAGAATTCGAGATCAACCTAGAGCTATTCTCTGAACTTAATTTGGACTTCGAAAAATTCATACATCAAATTGAAAAACGTGCGGAAATTGCTGAAAAACGCGCTTCAGAATCGATAAAAGGCAAGGACAAGCTACGACTAGCAAGGGATCAGGCTATACAGGAGATCAATCGTCGAACTCAAAAAATCCCGCCCCCTGAATGTGTAGATCAGTTTCTTCGTCAGTGTTGGCTCGACATTCTAGTATTTACGCTATTACGCAAGGGTGATGATCACCCACTTTGGGCAGAGCAGAAGACCCTGATAGAGCAACTTATCTGGAGCACGACCCCAAAATCCAGCGAACAGGAGCTACAGCAAGTACGAAACAAAATAGAAGATATCAATCAGGTTATCGCGCGCGGTTTCGAACAGCTCGGCGGTTACCCTGGCAACAGCAAGGCGTTGTTACGAGAAATTTCAGCGCAACAAAAAGAGTTGCTGAACAACCCCCCAACACAAGAGCAAACCTCCCCCAAGACCTCAACGACTGAAACTGAAGCAGTTGAAACTAACTCCGCTGATACGAGCAAGGAAGCACCTAAACCAGCAGAAAAAAAATATTCACCGGAACTGCTGGCGGCTATCAAACAGCTTCGGGGAATACCCTTTGGCACTTGGTTCCAGTTTACTACCAACGCTCAGGGCGACACGATAAAAGGGAAACTCTCGTGGTATAGCCCGGCAACCTCTCGCTATATGTTCGTCAACGTCCAGGGTAAACAGATAGCGGTGCGCTCTATGCTATCACTTGCCAACAGTATGCGATTAGGTGATGCGGTCGTCATTGAGGAAAAGAAAAAACCCATGGTTGACCGAGCAATGCTTGCGATCTACGAACTTATAAAAGTAGGTAAACCTGTTGCGTAAATGTGAAATCATATGACCGATAACCGAACTAATGATAGAAAAACCACCGACTCCAAAATAGTTGTTGTTGACCTCGATAGCGGTGAAAATATCGGCAGCCTGCTCAATATCTCGATTAGCGGCTTAATGCTACTAAGCCAATCCCCGATTGAGCTAGACAAACTCTATCGGCTTGAAATTCGACTTACATCTAAAATTAACGGGAAATCAGTTCTGCAGGTGGGCGCAGATGCCCTCTGGAACAACGCGTTAAGCGGTGACCAATATTTCTGGACAGGTTTTCAAATCATTGATATCTCAGAAAATGATCTAACAATTATTCGACAATTCCTCGTTGACGAATAACCCACTATTTCTTCGGTAATGTGTGGCTGCGATACTCAGTCGTCGCGCAATATAAATTAAATGTATAACTGACAAAAAAAGATGCCATGGAACTTCAAGAAGACAATAGCCTGACACCAGACCAGCTGCGGAAATTTAAACCCTTCAGTGAGTTTGATCACGACAATTTAATGCGTGTATGCGCCGCGTTAGAAGTTCATGTTGAATCGCCCAGAAAGCGAATAGTCGAGATCGGCTCAACGGACCCGATGGAATTATTCCTTCTGGAAGGGAAGCTTGGACTCGAAGCTCGAGATGGAAAGAAATCAGTTATAACAAGCGATTCAGAAAGTGCTGAGCTACCGATCGCAAAGATGCGACCACGCATGTACAACATCATCACCCTATCGGAGGTTAAATATTTACTGGTCGAGCCAACCCTATTAAAACCGGGCAATGCGCCCGCACCGATCACAAGCCTGTCTCCTGAGCAGAACACGCCAACCTCTGATGGCTATCAAGTCGATATACTATCGGATGGTGGCGCTTATCAGGTTGAAGAACTGGAGCAGGCCGAGGAATATCAGATTGATGAAATCTATTTCTCGATTGGAAGCGATCTGAAAAACGACAAACTACCACTTCCTTCATTACCTGATGTAGCGGTTCGCATCCACAGCCTGATCGAAAGCGAGTCCGCTAATGCAGAGACCATCGCAAACGCCGTCAATTCAGACCCGGCAATCGCGGCCAAATTACTCAAAACAGCGAACAGCCCACTCTACCGCGGCACATCCACCTTCGAATCAACGCAAGCAGCTATTGTCCGATTAGGCCTTGGAACCACTCGCCAACTGGTGACTACATTTGCCATGCGTTCCGTGTTTCAAAGTGATAATCCTTTGCTAAACGAGCATATGAACCATATATGGAAACATAGTATTGACGTCGCATCGATAGCTTATGTTCTAGCACGGGTCACTCGCGGTCTAAACCCGGAACAGGCGCTACTGGCGGGACTGCTTCATGATGTTGGCGATATCGCAATTATCGCTTACGCCGAAAACCATCCTTATATGCTAGCAAATGAAGACACCCTGGCTACCGTAATGGATACCATGCGCAGTGAAATCGGCAGTATGATTTTGCGCAAGTGGGAATTTCCAAATGAGCTATGTGAAGCAGCAGAACTAGCCGAAGAATGGATGCATCCAGGGAATATAAACCTCGAATATGCTGATTTGGTAATATTGGCGCAACTTCACCTCGGGGAATCCGACTCAATCGAAGAACTGCCGCCCATTCATTCCGTCCCGGCTTTTTCTAAATTGAAAAATCAAGCCCTAACCGAAGATGGTCAGTTAGCGATACTGGATGAAGCAGAAGACCAGATATCAGAAATAAAACAACTGCTTACCGCCTAAACTCTATTGCTATACCCAGCCTCCCTCACAGGCTGGGTATAGCGTCATCAACCCTCTGCCGAACACCATCAGCATACCCTCCTGCTACTAACCCAGGCTTTTGCTCGCCACTTCGTAAACATCCTTCGAAAGATTGCCCTTTTCGAGAATCTTCGACAAAGATTGCTTCATTAAAGTTTGGCGGGGTTTATTGTGTTTACCCCATTGAGTTAAGGGGGTTAACAATCGTGATGCAATCTGCGGATTAATACCGTCAAGCCGAATAACCTGCTGCTCAAGAAATCGGTAGCCATTGCCATCTATATGATGAAAATGAATCCTGTTTTGAGCACAAAATACACCTACAACTGAGCGTACCTTATTCGGATTTCGAATATCAAAAGCATCATGTTCGAGTAACTTTTCAACCCGCTGCAATGCCCCTTCTCGCGGGCAACCCGCCTGCAATGCAAGCCATTGATTTACCACCAACGGTTCGTGTTTCCAGTTTAGATAGAACTGATCCAAAGCCTTGTCAGAAAGTTGCCCAGCCTGTGGAGCCATTGAATTTACTATAGCCCCCAGCGCAGCGCTGACATCTGTCATATTACTCCCACTAGATGCCTGCTCCGTAGCCATTTGAAGCCAGCGCTCCTCGCCGCTCCAAACAAGGTATTGCATCGCAAGATTTTTCAGGCTACGACGCGCCATCTGTTGCGATGTTGCCTGGTATAATTCGTTGCTGGATTGCTCTCGATATACCCTTAATAAAGGCTCATTCAAAGCCGTTGCCAACTCTTGTTTCACAAACTCGCGAGCCCTATGAATGGATTCCACATCAATTTCATCAACCAATTCCCACAAATACGCTTCGGTTGGTATCGATAACATTTTGGCCGCAAGCTGGGGATCGTTTTCACTTTCAGCAAGCACTGATGAACAGATCGAAATCAGCTGTGTTGGTAGCTCCATCTCCTCACCCTGCCGAAGCTTCTCGGCAAAATCTAAAATCAGCACTACGAATCGTTTTTGCAATGCATCCCAGCGGTTAAAACCATCGCTATCATGCTGCGCCAGGAATTCCAGATCCGTTGAACTGTAGTCATATTCAAGTTTAACCGGTGCGGAAAACCCCCGCAGCAGGGAAGGAGTTGGCCTCTCGGGGATATTTTCAAAAACAAATTGCTGCTTCTCAGATGTGATTTCCAGTGTAAGGCTAGTACTACCATTAACGCCGGATAAATCATTTTGTAAAGATAACGGCAGATCAGTTCCATCTGTATCAAGTAAACCTATCAGCAGCGGTATATGGAATGGTTTTTTGTGCGGCTGCCCTGGTGTCGCTGGGCAGGATTGTTCAACGGTTAGTCGATACTGCTGATTCTGCGCATCGTATTGATCTGAAATTTTTAACACTGGAGTGCCTGATTGGGAGTACCAGCGACTGAATTGCGTCAGGTCTACCTGGTTGGCATCTTCCAGTGCCTTAACAAAGTCCTCCGTGGTTACCGCCTGCCCGTCGTGTCGATCAAAATACAAATCAGTGCCGCGCCGGAAGCCGGCATCACCCACCAAATGATGCATCATACGAATCAGCTCTGCGCCTTTTTCGTAGATCGTTACGGTATAAAAATTAGAGATCTCCATAAAGGAGTCTGGGCGCACGGGATGCGCCATTGGACCAGCATCTTCAGCGAATTGCACCGTACGCAACAATGCAACATCATCGATTCGTTTAACCGTTTTAGAGCCCATATCAGCGGAGAATTGACTATCACGATAAACCGTTAAACCTTCTTTTAAGCTCAACTGAAACCAGTCACGACAGGTCACCCTGTTTCCAGACCAGTTGTGAAAGTACTCGTGGGCTACAATCGCTTCAATACGCTGGTAGGTTAGGTCTGTGGTGGTTTCGGGTTTTGCAAGTACGCAGGAACTATTAAAAATATTGAGCCCTTTATTTTCCATCGCGCCCATGTTGAATGCATCTACGGCTACGATCATAAAAATATCGAGATCATATTCGCGACCGTACACCTCTTCATCCCATTTCATGGAATTTTTCAACGATTCAATAGCATGATCACATTTGTCGAGGTCCTTGGCTTCTACAAAAATGCGCAGGGTCACTTCACGACCCGAACAGGTGACAAAAAGATCTTCAATAAACTCCAATTTTCCCGCCACCAGCGCAAAAAGATAGGCTGGTTTCATATGAGGGTCGAGCCATTTAACCGAGTGGCGCCCCCCTGTTAACTCCTCACTTTCCAATAGATTACCGTTCGACAACAACACCGGATTACTGGCTTGGTCAGCAATAATTTCAGTGGTGAATCGCGACATCACATCAGGACGATCAAGATAGTAGGTGATACGCCGAAAACCCTGGGCCTCGCATTGGGTGCAGTGCATTCCATCGGAAATGTAGAGACCTTCAAGTGCGGTATTTTCGATCGGTTTAATGCGGACCTGAATCTCCAACACAAATTGATCAGGCACTGTAGCAATGATAAGGGACTCGGTATTCAGGGCGTAATCAGCATGACTCAGCACCTGGCCATCCAGCGTCACTGAAAGCAGTTCAAGTTCCTGACCATCCAGCACTAACGGCGGGCTATTCCAGCCCTCTACTTCCGGGTTCCTACGTAAGCTTAATTTAGAGGAAACCAGAGTGAATTCATTGTCCAGTTCAAACTTTAAATCAGTGGTATCAATTAGATAATTAGGTGGCCGATAGTCCTTTAAATAGGTAGTGGTTGCCTGACGCTCTCTCATAAATCGACCCTTATTATTTTCGAAAATATTCCATCGCCTTAGTGAGCGAAACAAAAACCGCCGCAATCACTAAACCCGCAACTAAACCCGAAAGGTGCGCTGTATTAGCAATAGCCCCGAAACCCAGCATCGTAATCAGGCCCGAGTATCCCAATGCCAGCCAAAACAGCAAAAAGAATACCACTGCTTTATTTAGAGCAAATTCCGCCCGGGGTGATAGCAGATTCCACAACCAACAGTAGCCAAGAAGCCCGTAGATCACGCCAGACATACCGCCAAATAGGCCACCTTTGACGGCAATGGCTTGGGCAATATTTGAAGCCAGGCCAATAGCTAACACCAAGAATAGTGCCGCCAAACTACCCTGCACCTCTTCGATGCGTCGTCCTAGCTCCCACAACCAAAGCATATTAAAAGAGATATGCAATACGCTAAAATGGAGAAAGATCGGGGTGATCATACGCCATGGCTGCCCCTGTGGCATCGATAGCAGCATATCACGCTGAATATGGGTGATTTCTAAGAAGCTAAAGATACCGACGAAATCAAGTCGATCACCGAGCTGGGTCAGAAAAGCCACGACCAGACAAGCTACGATTAATAGCAGGGTCACGGGGAAACGTGAAATTTGAAGCAGTAGCAACCAACCTTCAATCCCGGAAGGGGCATCCATTTTCCGGGTCGATTTCAGCTCTTCTTCAAACTGCCCGTTCTGAAAGTCGGTGTAGAGTTGCTGCACCAGCCTGATATCTGCCGGCTGTGGCACCCAAATTATCTGTTTACCCGAACTCTCACTGATTCGGTGCCGCAGGCCGTGGCGGCTTAATATAATACTGAAACCGCTTAGATCCAGATCGCTCGCCACTTCCAACGAATTAATCATATGAAGTTCATTCCGTCGAAAATTCTCAAGCTAAACGGCTACCCCAGCCCAGTTTATTGCGACACACTTCGTAATAGTTGTGATCCATCAGGTGAATCAATCGGAGTTTATGGGGGTACTTTCGAATATAGATAACATCTCCAGGAATCACCGTGAAATTATCCTGGCCATCACAACTGATTTGGAGGTCCGAGTGGTTTTCTTCACTCAGTACTACTTTGATTTCGCTGCCACCAGACACCACAATGGGTCGATTAGTAAGTGTGTGAGGGAACATGGGGACCAATACCATCGCATCCAGGGAGGGGTGCATAATCGGACCACCCGCAGACAATGCATAGGCTGTCGAGCCCGTGGGCGTAGCGAGAATCAAGCCATCCGAACGCTGACTATATACAAACAACTCGTCAATAAACATCTCAAATTCAATCATTCGAGTTGCCATACCTGGGTGTAAAACCACATCGTTCAGCGCATGCCCAACCTCAACAGGTTCACCATTTCGCTGAATAGTGGCCTCCAGTAAAAAGCGGCTCTCAAGAATATAGTGACCGCGCAACACTTGCTCAAGGCCTTCCTCGAGGTTAGAGGGGTTAATATCGGTTAGGAAACCCAGACGACCACGATTCACGCCTAATACTGGTACTTTGTGACGCGCCAATGCACGCGCTGCTCCAAGCATACTTCCGTCGCCGCCAACTACAATTACGAGGTCTGCGGTTTTACCCAGTAGTTGGTGACTACAAATCTGCAGGCCATGACCCGACAACGCAGCGGCGGTCTCTTCATCAATAACGACATTTAAGCCCTGGGAGAGAAGATAGTCTTTAATGACGATGATTGATTCAATAACCTCGGCGTTTTCTACTCGGCCAATCAAACCAATATTTTTGTATTGTTCCATCCACTAGTCCCGTCACGATAAGGGTGTAATTATCCAAGACTATGGGAGGAGGAGCAAACCCTTTAGTTAAAACAAGCGGGGCTAGCTAAAACATCTACTTTCGTAGGTTGGGTCAGCCCAATGATAAGCTCTATTTATTGCTCAACGTGCTTATATGATTTCCTTTAGCTTTTTGAGGACTGCCCATAAAATCTGCAATCCACAGATCAAAATCATCAACATTTAAGGGTCGTGAATAATAATAACCTTGAATTTCATCACATCCTAAATCTGATAGCATTTTAACTTGAACTTCTTGCTCAACACCCTCTGCAACCACCTTTAGCTCAAGCGCGTGCGCTAGTGCGATTGTCGCCTCCACAATGGCTACTGGATTTTCGTCATCAAGCAATAAATCAATAAATGATTTGTCAATTTTGAGCACATCCAGGGGTAGCTGAGACAGGTAGGCCATCGAGGAATAACCGGTACCAAAATCATCAATAGCGATGGTTACGCCAAGGTCACGTAATATCTGCATCTTCTGGCTATTATCGTCCATCGAATCCATCAACATCGATTCGACTAATTCAAGCTGAATTAAACTCGACTCGAGCTGGTATTTTTGTAGCATGCTAGAAACCAGCTCGCAAAATTCATAATCACGCAACTGCAGCATCGAAACATTTACCGAAATGCACAGCGGTGTACCTTGATCCGCCCAAGCTTTCGCCTGTTTACACGCGGTTTCCAACACCCATTTTCCAATCTGCAATATCTGCCCAGTCTCCTCGGCAACCGGAATAAATTCTCCTGGTGAAACAAAACCCTGCTCCGGGTGATCCCAGCGAATCAGCGCTTCTACTCCGGATACTCGACCATCAGCAATTTTGACCTTGGGCTGGTAATGTAACGAAAACTCCTGATTCTCCACAGCTTGGCGCATATCTGCTTCAAGTTTCAAGCGGCGAGTCGACTGCCAACTCATCGATTCGCTAAAGAGCTGATAGCAATCTTTACCCGCACTCTTTGCATAATGCATGGCCACTTCGGCGTTTTTAAGCAGCATATCAGGCTCACTACCATCAAGCGGGAAAAAAGTGATACCAATACTGCAGGTAACCACAATTTCCTGGCCATTAAGATCGATAGGGGCCTTTATCAAGTGCGAAATAGTGCTTGCTATCCACCCCGCTTCCTCTGCTTGCCTCACCCCCCATAAGGCCAATGCAAATTCATCACCACCAAGACTGGCAAGCAGATCATTTTCACAATTTGGATTTATATTTTTCCTTACCTCTGCTCGAGAGGTAAGATTTTTATTGGAGTTTCTTGTGCGAACAAAACGCTCCAAACGTTTCGATAGCTCTATCAATAACTGGTTGCCCTCGGCATGGCCTAAAGACTGGTGTACTACCTTAAAATTGTCGAGCCCCAACATAAAAACTGCGACACTTTTACGTCTTTCATTCGCATATTTTATTTTATTTAGCGCTTTATCCAAAAAACGCGCCCTGTTAGCTAAACCGGTAACTTCATCATAGTTCGAAAGCTGGTAAATATGTTTTTCAGCGTTTCGGCGGTCAGAAATATCCTGAAAAACACCGACGATTTTTACCACCTCACCATTTTTCACGAGGGGTTCAAGGTCGAGGAATACAATTCGCTGCCCCCCATCTTCCTTATTTAGGATGAACTCAAATTGAACACGTGAAGCCGTATCGACTCCGATCTGTAACTGGCGCTGATATGCTTCAACGTCATCCGGAGCCATTTGCCCGAATAGTTTTTTTTTCGAAATTTTAGAGCCTTCAAAACTTTCACCCAATATGCTCCTAGCGGTATTGGAGACATAAACAAAAGGATCCCCTGGGATTGTCTCCCAATGGCCTAGTAGTGCGGTCTGTTGGGTCAGCGCCAGCCTCTTTTCGCTGATTCGGAGCTGGTCGGTAATTTCCTTTTGCCGCAAAATATAGCGTATCCGATGAGTCAATATCGGATAGTTGAGGGGTTTGGTAATAAAGTCTGTAGCACCCGTATCGTAAGCTCGATCAATGGAGCTAACATCCTCTAGGCCTGTCATAATCAGCACTGGCGTTGCCTGGTCATTCTGCTCCGTACGCAGCCAGGAGCAGACCTCGAAACCGCTCATGCCCGGCATCAAAACATCCAACAAAATTAGATCAGGCTCACACTCTTGAATAAGCCCCATTGCTTCTTCGCCATCGGCTGCCTCAATTGGTTCGAATCCAGCCTGCCGAAGTGATTCACACACCAAAACCCGCATCATCATCTCGTCATCTACAACAAGAATCCTAGGGCGAGCCGGTTTAAGTTTATTTTCTTCCTTGAGCATATGGATTCTTCATTGATAAGCTACCAAATCTGGTATTAGTTTCGTATACGTTTGAGTTTAGACAAAAACTCAAATAAGTTAACAAAACCACACTGGATTGAAGCAAAAAAATAATGCGCTAAAAGCCCGGCTACAGCTCTATCGATATTACTTCCGAACAACGAATTGCCTTAGCAAGCGCATCATCAATAGAGTTCCCCAGCGCCAGGCCGACACCCATACGGCGTTGACCCTTCACCTCTGGTTTTCCGAACAACCTCAGCTGAGTATCGGGCTCAGAGAGAGCGGCTTGCAAATTGCCAAACTGAACTTCAGAAGATTCCCCTTCAACCAAGATTACCGAAGAAGCCGCCGGCCCAAACTGACGGATAGCTGGAATAGGTAACCCAAGAATAGCCCGTGCATGCAGCGCAAATTCCGACAGATCCTGGGAGATCAACGTGACCATCCCGGTATCATGAGGCCGGGGTGAAACTTCGCTGAATAACACCTCGTCTCCTTTGACAAATAGCTCAACACCGAATAAGCCGCGACCTCCCAGTGCCTCAGTAATGGTTTTGGCCACCTGCTGAGAACGCTCTAACGCTAATGAACTCATAGCCTGAGGCTGCCATGATTCGCGGTAATCGCCCCCTTCCTGTCGGTGCCCAATCGGTTCACAATAACTTGTGCCACCTTCGTAGCGCACGGTCAACAGGGTAATTTCGTAATCAAAATCGACGAAGCCTTCAACGATGATACGTCCTGCACCCGCTCGGCCACCCTCCTGAGCGTAAGTCCATGCAGCATCAATATCGGCCTCGGATCTGATCAAGGACTGCCCTTTGCCTGAAGAACTCATCACCGGCTTGATGACGCAGGGAATCCCGATCTCTTCGATCAATTTTCGATACTCTGCTTCGGTGTCTGCAAACCCGTAGGGGGAGGTCTTAATCCCCAGCTGCTCGGATGCTAACCTTCGAATACCTTCGCGATCCATCGTTAACCTGGCCGCTGCTGCAGTGGGGATGACGTGATACCCCTCTGACTCAAGCTCGACCAGGGTATCGGTGGCAATCGCTTCTATTTCTGGCACGATGTAGTCTGGTTTTTCCAGTTCGATAATTGCCCTTAGCGCATCCCCATCAAGCATCGAGATAACATGGCTGCGGTGAGCTACCTGCATCGCCGGGGCATTCTCGTAGCGATCCACCGCTATGACCTCAACACCCAGCCGCTGAAGTTCAATGGTCACCTCCTTTCCAAGTTCACCGGAGCCACATAACAGGACGCGGGTCGCAGAGGGGGAAAGTGGTGTGCCTATAGTTTGAGTCATAATTTATCCAAGGGTTGCAGTTCTTAGAGAATTGGGGAGTGACATCTGATGCTATTGGAGGTCAGAAATATGCTCCTGCATCCCGAGCACGCTGCTCGCTTTTTGCTATGGTTTCGCGTCGCTGGTCATTGTCCATTTTTCCCCAGGCTAAAATTTCATCAGCGGAGCGGTGACAGCCGATGCAAATATCGTCTTCATCCAACGAGCATATTGACACACAGGGCGAGGCTACCGGTTTTTCTTTCGGTTGTTTTGCGTCCAGGGAGTTTTCTCTTTTTTTAAACATCAGGATTGTGGTTTCAAATTTTGCTTAAAACTTTTGAAGTTATTGACGTAGTGAAGCGCACTACCCTCCAACATCATTTTTTGTTCTTCGGACAGCTGCTTAACGATCTTCCCCGGCGAACCCATTACCAAAGAGCCGTCGGGAATCACTTTACCCTCTGGAATAAGCGTATTCGCGCCAATCAAACAGTGGTTGCCGATTTTTGCTCCGTTGAGAATGACGGAGTTAATTCCAACCAAGGTATTGTCGCCGATGGTGCAACCATGCAACATCACCTTATGGCCTACAGTGACGTTGCGCCCTACGATTAACTCAACACCCGTATCGGTATGCAGCACTGAGCCATCCTGAATATTTGAGTTTTCGCCAATTATAATGCGGTCACAATCACCACGTAATACCGCGTTAAACCAGATATTGGCATTATTTTCCAACACCACAGATCCAATTACATCGGCACTATCCGCTACCCAATAATCATCTCCTCGTATTTCAACTTCTCGATCGCCTAAGCTATAGATCATTCCAACTCTCCATTGTTTTTCGTGATTACCAGTGGTGGTTACCAGTAGGTAACGTGCAAAACTAGCATTGTATCAGGATGGCGATCAGCCTGGGGCCGGATAGGGTCCAAATGAAATAGGGACACCAGCAAAATAACCAAAAAAAACACATAGAAGAATCGCTTATAACAATTAATTCTAAGAAGCTAATGGCCAAATCAACCTATAAACAAACATGATCATAAAATAACCATATCTAGTTGTAATCACACAGTTTTTAACTTTATCTCGACATTAGAGTGTCAGATTTTTTTACACTATTTGCGGCTAGTTAATATTTTATCTTTTAAGTTCAATAAGTTACGACTTGCCTCAAGCAAAAATATCGGTGTAGTATAAATTCCACACAAAGCAAGAAACTCATTTTTAACCCGCTTGACGCAGCAGATAGAAATCTACGCTTGGAGAACTTCAATGCAGCAGTTCACACCGATACCTGAATTTGATCAACTCAAGGAAATGGCCCAAAAAAATCCGGAGCAACTTGAGGCACTTAGGCTTCAACTCATTGAGGAAACGATCTCCCTTGCCGATGAACGTACCCAGCGTAAACTTCGAGGGCTTCAATTTCATATCGACATGGAGGTCCGCCGAGCGAAATCGCCAATAGCCGCCTGCGTGAAAATTTCCGAAATGATGCATCAATCACTTAACCAGCTTCGCAGCATGCTCAATAATGAAGTTCAGGAAACCAGCTCTGCGGTTATTAGCTCCCGAGTCAGAGATATCTCAGTAGACGATTATCCCATGGAGACTGCAAGTTTGAGCCCAGACTCAGCGTCCACCCCTACGAAAAAGTCAGCCAAGATACTTATGTTTCCAGTCATTTAAGCAGAGCTTAAGCGTTTTTAACAAAACTTTACTGGCGACTATGCATGCCGCATAGGTTTATACTGTTTCCATCTGCCCAAACGACCTGTTTCGACGAGAGCCTGTTCGAAACACAACAACTGCGCTACAGCGCTGGGAACTCGTAAACACCATGAAATTCTGCAGCCAGTGTGGCAATAGCGTGTCAACACGTATACCCGAAGGTGACTCCTACGAACGCCACGTTTGTGATGACTGCGGTGTCATCCATTATCAAAACCCAAAAATCATCGTTGGCTGCTTGCCCGTATATGGCGACCAGGTTCTGCTGTGTAAACGGGCTATCGAACCACGCCTGGGTTACTGGACGTTGCCTGCCGGCTTTATGGAAAACAGTGAAACCACCCAGCAAGGCGCGCTGCGTGAGACCTGGGAAGAAGCCAAAGCAGAGCCGGTTATAGATGACCTTTATACACTTTTCAACCTGCCCCACATCAGTCAGGTTTATATGTTTTACCTTGCTCGCTTATCGGAGCCGGAATTTGCTGCGGGGGATGAAAGCCTGGAAGTAAAACTATTTAATGAGGATGAAATCCCCTGGGATAATCTGGCATTCCCAGTTGTAAACGAAACCCTCAAATACTATTTTGGCGATCGTAAGGTCGGTGAATTTCCTATTCGTGTTTGCGATATCGAACGCAAGCCACGCTAGAAAGGTCCTCTACTCTAATTTAACCCAGTATATTTACCCGCAATATTATTCCGCAACGACATACGCAACTGAGCTTAGCATTGCCCGATAGAACAATTCAGATGATTGATGTAGCCCGAACCAGAACGATGTAAAGCTAGGATCAGGCACCCTTTTATTTAAAGCCGTAAATTTAGCTGTTTTTTAGTACCTTTGGATCCTCATGTCACAAATACGCATTTCACATGGAAGCCATTCGGTTGCCGGCCCCAAACCCGTTAACGAAGATGCCTGCGGCATACATATACCCGAAGCTCCGTTGCTTGATGGGAAGGGAGTCGTTGCGGTAATAGCTGATGGCATGAGCGGCGCAGTGGCCGGCCATGAGGCCAGTCAAACCAGCGTTACTAACTTCCTGTCAGACTATTTTTCCACCTCTGAAACATGGTCAGTCAAAAAATCAGCCCATACTATTTTGGCTGCGTTAAACCGTTGGTTATACAGTCAGGGACACGCCAGCTATGGCACGTCAAAGGGGCTAGTCTGCACCTTTGATGCGGTGGTCATTAAATCAACTACCGCACACATATTTCACGTCGGCGACAGCCGGGTGTACCTTTACCGAAATAATAGCCTCGAGTGTTTGACCAACGACCACCAAACCCAGATCGGCAACCGCAGCTTCCTTTCACGTGCGCTCGGTATCGATATCAATATCGATATCGACTACAAAACCATAGCCGTTGAAGTCGGCGATCGGTTCCTGTTAACCACCGATGGTATGCATGGGTTTCTAAATGACACGCTTATTTCCAAAACCCTTTCAGCAGGGATAAACAATACTGAAATCTGCCAAAACCTGGTCGAACAAGCGCTGGCCAACAATAGTGATGACAACCTTACCTGCCTGACTTTCGTCATTGATCAGCTGCCATCCTCCGACGAAGACGCGTTTTACCAGCAGCTAACCGCGTTGCCATTCCCCCCCTCCCTGGAGCCGGGCATGATCCTTGACGGTTATCGCATTATCCGCGAGATTCATTCGTCAAAACGTACCGAGCTTTATTTGGCGCTAGATATTGAAAATGACCAGCAAGTAGTGATGAAAGCACCTTCGGTAAACTACGAAGATGACCCGCTGTTCATCGACCTGTTCCTGCATGAAGAGTGGATTGGTCGGCGTGCCAACAACCCGCACATCATGAAAGTGAAAAAAGCAGAACGGAAACGCCAATGCCTGTACACCATTACCGAATATATTGAGGGGCAAACCCTACGGGAGTGGATGAATCAGCACCCGCTACCGGCACCGCTTGAAGTTCAGAATATTATTGCCCAGCTTATAAAGGGTCTACGGGCCTTCCAACGGCTTGATATGATTCATCAAGATCTTAAGCCTGAAAACATCATGATTGATCTTGATGGTACGGTAAAAATCATCGATTTCGGCTCCACCAGGGTGGCTGGGCTCGCAGAAATCAACACCCCTATTGATCAGAATAGTTTACTGGGTACCGAAAACTATACCGCGCCTGAATATCTGCTCGGACAAAAACCTAGCAATCGCTCGGATATTTTTTCTTTGGGTGTAATTATTTACGAAATGTACACTGGAAAATTGCCCTATTCAGAGACCCTTACCAAACGGAACCTGAATAGAGTTCAATACCAACACGCCTGCGATATCAATGATCGGCTTCCACCCTGGATGGATCAAACACTAGCAAAAGCGGTGCAGAGAAAACCTGAAATGCGGTACGAAAGCCTGTCTGAGCTGCAGCGGGATCTTACCCAGGCAAACCCGGAGTTTGTGCGACACAACCGAGCGCCTCTAATTGAGCGCAATCCTCTATTATTCTGGAAGGGTGCCGCCGCAGTTCTGTGTATCGTAAATTTAATACAGTTGATTGTATATTTTGGTTAGCTCATTGAACCGCCCTTCATATTTGTTGAGCACAGATCATTTGGCGCTCACCATCCTCTGCTTACCCTAACCCTTTGCAGTTGCTGACACATATACTCCGCACCCTTAATCAAACGTGGTGAAGGGCGATTAAGCCATTCCTCGGGTAATGCAATCAGATGATCATTCTTCACTGCGGGAAGTTGGGGAAACCGCTGCCAAAATTGGTTATTTGTTTTTCGATCTCTCGGACGATTCAAACCACCAAATAGTATCACCTCCGGCTTAGCTAAAATTACTGCTTCCAGTTGTGTTCTGAAAACAGCCTGGGGCTGACCAGAGAAAATATTCTCCCCGCCACAAGTTTCAATGACGCTACCAATGATATGAGGGCTGCTGATCGTAAACAGCGGCTCATACCAAATTTGGTAAAACACTCGAACAGGTGATTTAGACAGGTACATTTTTTGAAGGCTTTGCCAACGCTGCAGCAATTGCTCCGCCCGCTGATTCGCTTGCAGAGGGTCGCCAGCGATACGCCCAAAAACTTGCAACGATTCAATCATGTTCTCTACAGTTTTAGGTTCACTGAGGAAATATCGAATACCCAAACGCTCTAGCATCTCAATAGTACGATGGCTAACCCCTGACTGCCAGGCCACTACAAGATCAACATTCAATGCCAGCAACGCTTCCATATTCACTGAGTGCGCGTCACCAATAGTGGGGATATCCTTCGCAGCCGCCGGATAGTCTGAAAATCGGCTGGTGGCTACAATACGATCACCGGCACCCGCAGCAAATAGAAGTTCAGTAATATGAGGAGCCAGGCTGACAATCCGCTGACTGCGTTGAGGAAAGACCAACCTGCGGCCGCTGTCATCGACCGCAACAAATGGTGCTGTGGAGGAGCTTTTAGACTCAATAGGAGTAGCCGCACCAAAACCCTGAACAGGGAGCAGCAGATATAAAAAAAGACCCGCGATCAGCTTGATCAATTTGACTAACCCAGCCGACCTAAGCAAAGCTATGGAGCAGTATTTGTAAGAGGGATCTTACTCTATGCCGATGTCCGGACCATATGCCGCAGAACCTGTAAAAAATCAGGAAGACCAGCCAACTATGGTTAATATTGACAGCCCCGCCAACCAGACCACCAAGCTGCGAAACAACATCCTTTTAGTATCTTCAACCTCCTCGACTAATTGAATATAACCTTCTCCCTCCTGCGCCGATTCTGACGGATACTCAGACTCGGAATCATCAACCGCAAGGCCCAGCGCGGCAAAACCACAGGTGGTTAACAATAACTGCGCTGGCATTGATTTTTCGTCAAGCTCATACTCACGGGAGCTTTTTTTATAGGATTGGTAAACACTTTCAAAATTACCGACCAGACCAAAGGTAATCGCAAGAATCCGCACCGGAATCCACTCCGCCGCCGCTAAAAAACGTGCAATAAGATGCTTTGAATTTTTCGCTTCCGAGTGTGTACACTGAAACAACAAACCAAGGCAGATAAACAGAGCACCAAACACGCCTAGTACCAAATACCAGAAAAACACCAGGTACAAACGTAAAAACTCCTGATACATCAAACCAGATAATACCTGTTGATTCATCTGCGGCGCACTTTCTACGACCTGATCTTCGTTCAACAGCCCCGCAGCGAGCGCAACGTTGCAAGCGGCTTCAACATCCTTATTTTTAAACTTGTCGAGATAACTGGATATTTGTATCGAGAGGTCACCCCGACCAAAGCAGTACAGGAGGATCAATATATTTAGCCCCAACCCAACAATGCCGAACAACCAATCCTGAACCCAGTAGACAACAAGAGCTATAAGAGCAGAGGGTAACAATAACCCAAGCACGAGTTGCCGGTTTTGGGATGATTCATCCGTCGACAACCAGCGTTTTAGATAATTATCGTACCAACGATCCTGATGAACAAACCCTCTGAAATCAGCCAATTTCAGAATCATTACGGCAACGATGATAGTTATTAGTTTCATCCGACTAACATTCCATTTATACAAACGAACCCTATGTTAACCTGAAATTGATGACTTGGCACAACGCAGCAAAAAATCAATTAGCAGGAATCAAGTTTGGCTGTGTTCGGCTACCAAGCTTTTGAAATAGTGCCAGTCAAACACTGAACCAGGGTCTGTTTTTCGAGTTGGTGCAATGTCTGAGTGACCAACCATTCGATCAATGTTCATTTCAGGATATTCAGCGATCAAAGCACTGGCAACCGCAGCCAGTTGAAGGTACTGATTTTGTTCATAGGGCTGTTGATCCGTACCTTCCAGCTCAATCCCTATCGAGAAATTATTGCAGTTTTCATCATCATTAAAACAGGAAACACCCGCATGCCAGGCGCGTTGTTGGAATGATACAAATTGAACGATCTCACCACTACGTTTGATCAACAAGTGAGCGGATACTTTCTGGTCAGCTATCGATGCGAAATAGGGATGCTGATCTGGGTTGAGCTTATTTAGAAAAAAATCCTCAATAAATTGTCCGCCAAAAACCCCTGGCGGCAAACTAATATTGTGGATAACCAGCAGGGAGATTGGCGTATCAGCTGGACGCTCGTTCTGATTAGGCGAAGGCTTGCGCTCTACCATTTCAGGTTCATTCAGCCAACCATGCAGATCAATCTTCAAATACCCATCCCCGAAATTTAGTTCGAAGAAATTGTAGAAGTTTTTTGATCGGGATGCGAATGCAGCCCGGTACTAACTACGCCGCGCCGTTACGCTCTCGAAGCCCGACAATCACTGACTCCAATGCACGATCAAACAACTGACTATCGTCAAGGATTTCGAGTTCGCCAGTATGCAGCATAGCTGCCAGTTCGGTGCGCACCCGTTCTTCCACTTTGACACCATTGCGGTTGACGAAAATAAATTGCCCAGCTGGCTGTAATATAGCGACGAGCTTACAGCGAAAAGCCGTACTCTCTTCCCGAGAGAAATTCACCCAATTTCCAATCTCCAACGCATCTACTTTTTTGAGGTAGCTATTGGCAATCTCAGATTCTGGGCCATTCTTCAATTCTACTGGAGCTGGGGTTTGATCTGCCTCACGGGAGCTTTCGACTGACTCTACTGGTGGCTCTTTAACTTGAACCGAATCTGCCACAAGCACTTCAATTTCAGCTTCGGTTGCCGAGATCTCCTCCACCACCATTGATGAAACATCGACCTTATCCTTTGACGGCAATTCCTTTTTAGCAGACATTGCTGCTGAGGGTTTAACAAGTTTTTGGTCCGCAACACCTGTGCGACCAAACTGTAGATGGACCTCTTCCAATCTCGAGAAGAATTCATCCATTTCCGCTGGATTAAAAGAGATCTCCTTAAGCCCATTTTTTAGGCTTGCGAGCAAGCCAGGTAGTCGTTGAAATAACTCCTCGCGAGCACTCTCCTGATTGGGTAGAACACTCCATACCAAAGTTTCAACCGTACCCTGAACCTCATTCCACGCTTCACTCTCTTTTCCTTCCTTAAGCAATACCAGGAACATCCAGTTGCTCCAGGCGTTACGTAAAAAACTAACAACAAAACCTGGTAACTGTTTACCTACGGCATACTGATTAATAGCTTCCTGAACCAAAAATCTGGCATGTTCCTTACGAGCTCTGCCTCTCTCGGCCTCGCGGGTACGGGTTTCGACTCGCTCTGCACGGCGCCGGTCGGCGCCCACAAATTCCATAAACTCCTGCAGCAGTGTATCAATTAAGGATGCATCATCATCAAATTCGTTGACGATGCGATCAACAACTTCGTCGATTTTTTTGTACAGGGGATCGTCAGATAGATCGACTGTTTCACTCCAGCCAATTGTAGAGGTAGCGATTTCGTTTAGGAGCTTTCGAGCCGGATGGCTCTTACGGGTAAAAAAGGACTCATCCAGCAGGGCGATACGGATCATCGGAATCTGCAGACGACCTATAAGCACTTTCATTGCATCCGCAAGATTTCGATCATTCAACACAACATCAAATAGCATCGAAACCAATTGGATCATATCCTGATCCGATTGACCTATAGATTCATCAGTGCCAGCGTCTTGCGCTACCAGCTCATTAAGTTGACCCAACGTGTCAATCACTTTAGCTTTTGATACAGGTACACCTCCCTCTCTTTGCACAGCAGCATTATTTTTTTGAATGCCAGATAACAACGTCAGTAGATGATTACTGGAAACGGTTACACCACGATCTGCAGGTATCTCAGGATCACTTATTTGGCGCTGAACTGGATGAGTGTTACTACCATTAATCAGCTCGTGAAGCAGATCCAGTACAACAAGATCCTCTTTGGTTGATTCGTTATCAGAGGACTGATTGACCGTATTGCGTGATGGATCGCCGGTTTGAACCAAAGGATTACTGCCGTTTGGTGTGACCACCCCAGTAAAATCCGGTAGCACACCCATCTCAATCAGGTAGTTATTTGCGACTGAGATGGTTTTATCAAGCGGTAGAAGAACTCGCTGCTCAAAGAATTTTAGCAATATCAGTTTCGAGGTGATCTCGATATCTAGGACCTCCAGAGCTTTAGACATGGCCTGGCAAACCATGGTTGGGCCAAGGGGGTTCGTTTCAAGCTGAGTATTTTGGTTGCCCAGAATACAATTCAGTCGGGTATTTAATTGCATCAATGAAGTTGAGATACGTTCGGTAGTTTTCGACACCATTGCCGAGAATGCGACGTTCTCCTCAAGTACATCATTTTGCAGCAAGCTCAATTTATCAAAGCTAACAACCAATATATCGTCAGCCTCTTCGGATACGATCGTGCCCACAACCAGTTTGCGAAAACCATCATGAACATTTTGATTAAAACGTTTCTCCACTCCTTTACGTTTAATCCGAATTTCACGCATCGCATCAAAATGACGACTTTGATCTATGTTATTTTCAGCCTGGTTTGCAAGTTGAAACAGGTTGTCATCAATATTATCCAGAAGCCCTCGGAAATTTTTTGCCAGCAGGGGTAGTGTTTTCTCCGCAACTTGCTCAAGCTGAGCTGGTATCTTTATGGATTGACCCGCAGCAACACTCGCGCCAGAAACTCCAACATCGGTAATATTTTTCACATTACTCATCGAATACAACTCCGGTCATTAGCGACCTATACCACGTTTTTCATACATGGGCTCAACCTGATAGATATGGCTTTTACCCCTGAATAATTAGTATAATAGGAAGAACAAATTGTGGTTGTGTAGTTGCCAAAAATCGTGAACGGACTCACACAATCTACTCTAGTCCCTGTCCTGAGAAAAACCTAAGCCAATTCCCTGCTTCGATAACCTCACCTTCAATCCAGCCAGATGAATCAACCCCTCCCTCAAGCCGGTAAAAAAACGGGGAAAATCATGCTGATCTGCGCCTGGGTGATCGGATTAATGTTGCTGACGCAATTTTTTGGTGACTGGCAAACCGACCAGAACAACCCAAATCAGACACCATTTAGCGAAATAACTGCAGATGACACCCGTGAAGTCCAACTACTGCGTAACCGAAGTGGGCACTATATAAGTAGCGGTGAAATCAACGGGGCAAGCGTAATATTTCTGCTCGATACGGGAGCTACCGATGTCGTAATCCCTGAAAAAATTGCTCAAAAACTGAATCTCGAATACGGCTATGCTAGTCGAGCCAACACCGCCAACGGTGTAGTGACCACCTACAACACCCTAATCGAGTCGCTTCAGCTCGGTACAATAGAGATGAAAAACGTAAAAGGAAGCATCAACCCTCATATGGACATGGATTCCATTTTGCTGGGCATGAGCGCACTCAAACAGCTTGACTTGATTCAGCGGGATCGAACCCTCACACTCAGGCAGTATGCTCCGAGCAACCCATAATATTTCAAGCTTTTTAATCCATCTAAAACATCTATGACCTTATGATATCTGAACAATTACAGCGAGAGATCACCCGCTCCGTCACACAGGCTCTTGAGGAAGATATCGGCACAGGTGATATTACCGCGCAACTGATACCAGAGAATGCACATGCTGAAGGCCTCGTTATTACCCGCAACACCGCAATCGTTTGTGGAAAACCATGGGTTGATGAGGTTTTTCGACAATTCGATCCAGCAGTAAAACTAACATGGCACGTCACCGACGGCGATTTAGTTGAACCTGACCAGCCGCTTTTCTCACTTTCCGGGTCAACACGAAGCCTGTTAAGCGGTGAACGCTGCGCACTCAATTTTTTGCAAACACTTTCCGGTACAGCCACCACAAGTCACTACTACGCATCGCTGGTTGCAGATACTAACGTTCGGCTACTCGATACGCGAAAAACTGTTCCTGGACTGCGATTAGCGCAGAAATATGCCGTACTTGCAGGGGGTTGCCACAACCACAGAACCGGCCTATTTGATGCCTATTTAATTAAAGAAAATCATATTGCTGGCTGTGGCTCGATTACCGCTGCGATAATTGCCGCAAAACAGAATGAACCGGGCAAGTCAGTAGAGATAGAAGTTGAGTGTCTGGATGGGTTGGCTGAAGCATTGGCGGCTAAAGCCGACATCATCATGCTGGATAACTTCTCCCTCGCTGATATGCGTGAAGCGGTCGCCATTAATAATGGCCAATCAAAATTAGAAGCTTCCGGCAATATCACCGAAGAGGGTTTGGTGGATGTTGCCAAAACCGGTGTTGATTACATCTCAATTGGTGCATTAACCAAGCATGTTAAAGCGGTGGATTTGTCAATGCGACTGCTCGATTAGGCCTCGCCAAAATCCTATCTAACAAACAATAAAAAAGGGCGCACGAAGCGCCCTTTTTTATATCTCATTGTTTCTTCCACCCTCACACGAAACTGGCTTCCGTGTGAGGGCTAGAATGTTAGGGTGCTTTAAAAATAGTGATTTTTTTCGTGATAGCCAGGAAGCACCGTACACAGAACCACAATGTATAAACGCATACATGAGGATTCGAGTACGGAGCTGACGCCGCTATCGCGTAAAAAGTGCATTTTTAGAGCTGCCCGTTACAACAACGGCGCGATCACCAAACTTACGATCGCCATTACGTTGATTACAATATTCATTGATGGGCCAGAGGTGTCCTTGAAAGGGTCACCAACGGTATCCCCCACAACAGCAGCCGCATGAACGTCTGAACCCTTACCACCGTGATTACCTTTTTCAACAAACTTTTTAGCGTTATCCCAGGCACCACCAGCATTTGACATCATCAAGGCTAGCAATACACAGCTAAGCAGAGCGCCGCCCAACATACCGCCCAACGCCTCGGCACCGAGGATAAACCCAACCACCGGAGGAGCTGATACCGCAATCACACCGGGTAGAATCATGCGTTTCAAGGCAGCAGTGGTGGCAATATCAACACAACGAGCGGTATCTGGATCTGCGGTACCTTCAAGCAACCCGGTTATTTCACGGAACTGGCGTCGAATTTCAACAATCATCTCCATCGCCGCATCACCAACTGCTGTCATGGTAATCGACGCGATCAAAAATGGAAGCATGCCGCCAATAAACATACCAACAAGTACAATGGGATTACCAATGTGAAGCACAAACTCTCTGCCCCCAGTTGACATCGTTTCAACAAAAGCAGCGATAATCGCCAATGCAGCCAAGGCCGCCGCACCAATCGCAAAGCCTTTACCAATAGCCGCTGTGGTATTACCCAGCTCATCGAGTGAATCGGTGATCGCTCGGGTATCTTCACCCAGGCCACCCATCTCTGCAATACCGCCGGCATTATCCGCAACGGGACCATAAGCATCAATCGCCATGGTAATACCCACTGTTGCCAACATACCCACCGCAGCAATCCCAACACCATATAGGCCAGCTAAGCTGGTAGCCGCAAAAATAATCCCGCAGATAGTGATAATAGGAATAGTCACCGATTCCATACCCACCGCCAGGCCGGTAATCATTACAGTAGCTGAACCTGTCTCACCCGCCGCAGCGATTTTGCGCACCGGTTTGCTAGAGGTGTAATACTCTGTAATTAACCCGATAATCATGCCGCCCACTGCACCGGATACCACTGCCCACCATACGGCGCTAGATATTCCGGTTTGCTGAATTACAAAATAGGACGCGATAATAAAAACCAAAGCCGCCGACATGGTTCCACTACGCAGTGCAACCTCGGGACTTTTTGCAGACATCTGCTTCACCATCACAATACCTAGAACCGAACAGAGCAGCCCGGCCGCAGCCAGGGCCAAAGGTAGGAACATCAGCGCAGGCTGACCACCACCCGGTGCCATTGTGCTTACAGTATCAACGGCCATGGTAGATGCAATTGCGATGCTCGCAATCATCGAGCCACAATAGGATTCAAAAATATCCGACCCCATACCCGCTACGTCACCAACATTGTCACCCACGTTGTCTGCAATAACACCTGGGTTTCGTGGATCATCCTCAGGAATACCCGCTTCAATTTTCCCTACCAGGTCAGCACCCACATCGGCACTCTTGGTAAAAATGCCACCGCCAACACGTGAAAATAGTGCCACCGAAGAAGCACCCATACCAAACCCATGAATGGCATGAACCGTTTCAGGATCACCACCAAAGTACCAGTAGAGGGAACCCAACCCAATCAACCCCAGAGAGGCCACGCATAGACCCATTATTGAACCGCCAAAAAAGGCAATCGTTAACGCTTGTGGCGCACCTTCAGTATGAGCAGCCGTTGTGGTCCGCACATTCGCTTTGGTAGCAGCAAACATACCGAGGTAGCCAGCCAGCGCAGAGGCCAGCGCCCCGACCAAGAAGGATAAAGCGGTTTTCCACCCTAATGGCGAAAAGAAAATGATAACCAACAAGACGCTGGCAAAGATTGCCAGCATTCGATATTCCCGATGCATAAAGACCATGGCGCCTTCATGAATTGCATCAGCAATTTTTTTAACTACAGAATCACCTTCGGGATATTTGACCATCATCCCATAAATCAAAAAAGCGATCACCAGACCAATAATACCGGCCAGGGCAGGTACATACATTAAACTACTCATACAGCTATTTCTCCCAGGACTTCCTGTTTCATTATTGTCAGCTGAAGAGAAAGGGCCTAACACTACGACTACAGAACCAGGCCATCACTCAAACAGGCTTGCTTGTTATTGTCGAAACATCTAGCCCCAAACGTGCAACGAGTATGCACTCACGTCTGGGAACGACGGATTTATAGTAACGAGAAACCCTTTGATTGCAAACTCCAGAATCAGACAAACGCGATATAAATACTACCTAATTGATTTCAACGTGATATCAAACGACTAATTTCGGAATAAGTGAATAGGGCTACATAAACCCAGTGATATTCCTGTATAATATCGCGTTTTTTCTAGCTCTCCGCAGTAATCAAGAGGTTAATACCCAATGGCATTAAGCATGGTTCCGCCAGGTCGCAACGTCCCAAACGAAATCAATGTAATCATTGAAATTCCGGCTCACAGTGACCCCGTCAAATATGAAGTGGATAAAAACAGCTCAGCGATGTTTGTAGACCGGTTCCTGTCAGCGGCTATGTTCTACCCCTGCAACTACGGCTACATCCCTTACACACTGTCTGACGATGGTGATCCGGCTGACGTATTGGTGGTTACACCCCATGCACTCATCAGCGGTTCTGTGATTCGCTGCCGACCAGTTGGCGTACTGAATATGACCGACGAAGCTGGCGGTGATGCCAAACTGCTCGCGGTACCCGTCAGCAGCCTGACCCCTGTTTACGACAATATTCAAGAATATTCAGATCTACCCATCCAGCTCACCCTACAAATTGAGCACTTCTTTCAACACTACAAAGATCTGGAAGAGGGCAAATGGGTTAAAATCGACGGCTGGGGTTCCAGCGAAGATGCCAAAAAAGAGATCATTCAATCAATCAAAAACCATCAGGATAATCAGTAACGGCTTTTCGTAAGCTGCACCTACGGCAACTGAGAACGGCGCCACTACCTCACAAAGAGGCAATAGTGCCGTTTTTACATGATTGCCTAACACCCTTCCCTCAGCTCGTTATTACCCTCCACACAAAGCGAACATAATTTCGCTCTCGGACCTGCTTCAATACATACCCCGAAAGATGCCAACAACTCTTAATAGATGTTAATCTAACTCATTATCTGTTGAGTACCAGCGCCAACCTTGGTGAAATATGCTCGCTACTTAAAACCACTTCAATACAGCATCAAACTGACTTTCAAGGAGAAGGTCGAACCATGACAAATACAACACAGAGCGCTAAATTTTACGGCTGGGCTAACCTACGCACCCTATTCACAATCTACCTGCTCATCATGGGAATGGTGTTCTACGGCTTTAACGTGATCTTTCCAGAAATGATCACCGACATGGGCTGGAGCCGGGGCGATGCATCCTGGGCACAATCCATCAGGGGGATTTTAATTGGGCTATCAACACCGTTAGTCGCCCTATTTATTAATCGATATGGAACCCAAAAATCACTGTTATTAGGGTTGTCGATACTCACTATCGGGTTATTCCTGTTAGGCACCGTAACCAACCAGCTGTGGCAGTGGATTGTACTGTGGGGGTTATTCATGCCACTGGGATTTGCTTTTGGTGGTGTAGTGCCCATTCAAACCACCATCAGTTACTGGTTCAACAGAAAACGAAGCATGGCACTGGGTTTAGTGATGACCGCAGGGGGCGTCGGCGGGTTTATCGCACAACCATTTTACGCCTGGTTAATCGACCACTTTGGCAACTGGCAGATCGGCTGGTTAATCGCCTGCTGCTGCGCGTTGGGCGCGGCCCTGTGCGCACTGATGATCAAAGGAAAACCGGAAGAATATGGGCAAATTCCAGATGGAACCCATGAACAGGTCAAAGGGCTATCAGCCACCCAAAGCGCGGCAAAAACCTACCAGAGCAAGATATCCTGGTCTCTTTCAGATGCAATTCGCACCCCCGCACTGTGGTTTATTCTGATCATTGTGATGTCTCAGGTAATGCCGCTTTACATGATCACAGTTCACGGTATTTTCCACTTGCGTGATGCCGGTTATGAGCGCATGCAAGCAGCCAGCATTCTCAGCTTTCTTATTGCTGGAAGTGCCGTCGCTCGTTTTCCAGTTGGCTGGTTAGGGGATAGAATTGAACCCCGTTACATCATCGCAGCACTACATAGCATCATGCTGATAGCCTTTTTGATTCTATGGAAAGCACCCAGCCTCGCCATGTTAACCATTGCCGCACCCATTTTTGGCTTCGCCTTTGGTGGCGGTGTAGTTATGGCACCATCAATGGTTGCCAACTATTTTGGCCGCGAATCTTTTGCAACCATCAACGGCTTTCTTCTCCCCATACAAGTCATCTTCGCTTCTGCGGTACCCGTTGGTGCAGGCTATTTAGTAGAGATGGCAGGGAACTACGACCTGGCATTTATCATACTATCTGGGTTTATTGCTGCCTCAGTCGCCTGCGCAGTACTAGCGTTACCACCAGCCTCAAAAGAGCAGGCTGCTGATTGATATTAAAACAGAAGCTACCAGCCGAAGGAGAAAACGCTTTCCTTGCTGTGTAACCGAGATACAACACCACAACCATAACTGAACGAAATTGGTGATCGTTATAAGAAACTCTACTCTACGATCAGTAGAATAGTAAACCGGACGGATATGGCAGAGGAAAACCTCGTATCTGACCCGGCGCTCACTATAGCAGCAGTAGTAGCTGTGCTTGGAGCACAAAAAAGCCCGCACTAGGCGGGCTTTTTATAATGCTGTACTTCTAGACTTTTTTTCTGCGTCCAAAGCCGAAGGTGGCCAAACCGAGGCTAAGCAATGCCAATGTACCAGGCGCTGGCACACCGTTGGTAACAGTACCAGGGCCTGTACCGACTGGGACACTGGAAATACCTGTGATTGTAAATTGACCAGGAACAGTCATTGTATCGATGCAGCAATTGGTGCCAGTAAACAGACCCCATGTGCCATTGCCCAATACCAGGGGATCAGTGTAAAACCAGTCATTTTCGGATGGATCATCAGAAAAATTTGCATCTGTATCCCAGCCGTCAATAATACCTGCGGTTACCATGGCGTCCATACCTACTGTGGTTCCACCTAAATTGTTCTGATATCCTGTCCACTGGAACACTGGCCATAAGGTTTCGTCCGTACCGAATACGCCAATTCTAACACCGCCGTTGGCGGTAGAAGGTGCGGTTTGATCTCCGTGCCAGTGTTGCCCCCACATGGTGATTGAGCCATTACCGTTGTCTTTCCAGCCAAAAGCCACCAAGTGTGCTTGTGCTGATCCTGCAGCGAAAGAACATGCAAGCAGAGCTGCAAATAACTTAATTTTTTTCATTTTTATTACCCTCACGGTTTAAATACTAATTTCAATAATGCTTATCCGCATGGTCGAAAATGCGATATCTGCATCTTGGCCTTGCTTAACAGGACAGAAAGCAAAGCTTGTGCCAAAAAAATAATTTCTTTATAAAACAATAAGATAAAGAGTATCTGCAAGGTAAGAATGGTTCACCAAAAAAAAAATGTAAAAAATGCTGACAGTTTTTTTGCCTTATAATCATAAATTATAAAAACAGTGCATCCATAAGGGAACGGGGTCTTTCAATGCCATGATAAACAGAATGGTTTTAGCTAGCGACTAGCCCCTAAGGCTAGAATATGCTGATGCTATCTATCACGCATAAAACACGGGATGGCATTTCTACACCACTCCTCTCTTTGTCATTAAAAACCTGATAACAAAACCAGAGGTAACATTTCCCGCCTCCCTAAGTCCCTATGACTTAATTTGTAAACCCTTGCAGATCAAAACAACCTAGATATACTGACTATATAAACACTGTTAATAAAAGCACTTACTCGAGTAGATTCTATCGGTTTTATGAACACCTCAACCACGCCATCACTTGATCAATTAATCCACAGTCAGCCTCACTTGTGGCGTGGTCGAAGCCGCTCAAGCCATCATAAAATCGCGGTTATCAGCACCGGATTTCCTCAGCTGGATGCCGCACTGCCGGATGGTGGCTGGCCAGCCAGCGGTTTGATGGAGTGGATTGTGCCCCACTGGGGAGTGGGCGAACTGCGTTTACTATTGCCGCTGTTGTTGCATCTGAATCGCCAGTCACGTTGGTGCGCATGGCTTTCTGCACCCTATATGCCCTATGCACCGGCATTGGTACAACAGGGCTTTGATCTGCGTTATCTGCTTATTGTTAACCGATCAACAACAGCTAAAACAAAACAAGCTGATCAGAATCTGTTTTGGAGCATGGAAAAACTGCTGAATAACCCAAACTGTGGCATTGTGTTGGCCTGGCCTCAACGCCCTTCCCTTCACCATTTGCGACGTTTGCAATCAGCCGCCACCACAGCCGACCATTTAGCTATTGTGTTTCAGCAGCAGGCTTTGGCCAACACCCCTACTCCGCTACGTATTCGGCTAACGGCAGAAACGGCTTCAACCGGAAAGGCCCTGAATATCGAGATACTAAAGGCTCGCGGCTCTTTGTACCGCCGCTCCCTGCGGCTGGTTCTGTGAGCTATTGCTCCGATGGCAACTCCCCGACAGGCGCAACTTGCGCTAACACTGGCCCCTCCGCCCACTTTACCGGCGGCTACTTCCAGCTCTTCGGAACAACCCCCTGCGGAATCCAAACAGCCACTATGGCTCTGTATTTATTTTCCCCATTTATCATTAGAGGTGATCGCGCAAAACCCTGATGCTCAGTCGGTACACAACCTTCAAAAACCATTGGCCGTCACCGAGGAGGTTAGAGGCCACTCCCATATTTTAACGGCCTCTCGCACCGCCAGGCAGGCTGGAGTGGTGGCGGGATTGAGCAGCAGCGCTGCGCTTGCACTCTGCCCGGAACTCACCCTTTGTCCACGCCAGATCAATGCGGAACAGCGGGTATTGGGCCAGCTAGCCCAGTGGAGTTATCAATTTACCCCAAAACTGAGCCTGGAGTTCCCACAGGCATTGCTGCTTGAGGTCAAAAGCAGCCTTCTATTATTTGGTGGATTAAATAATCTAAGCCAACGTATCCGCGAAGGTTGCCAGCAACAGGGATACCGTCCCTGCCTAACCGTAACACCCAGCCCGCGAGCCAGTTGGTTATTGGCACGTGCCGGCATCAATGTTCAGATTAATCAAATCGATGCGCTGCGCAGTACGCTGGGCCAACTGCCATTAGCCAACCTTGATCTGGCTCCGCGTACATTGCAACGGCTACATAAAACCGGGCTCAACAACCTGCGCGATCTTTGGCGTTTACCCCGAGCTGATCTGGGTCGACGTTATGGTCTTGAGCTGCTCAAAACACTGGATCAAATCAGTGCCGATCAAAGCCATTTATTAGCTACATTTGAGCAGCCACTCATATTCAACGCCGAGCAGGAGCTGCCTATTGCGATGGAAAACTGGTCGCAATTTTGGCCTGCTATTCAGCACCTTTTAAAAACCCTGACTGATTTTTTACAGCGTCGTAATGTTGCTACCGCTTACTTTGAATTGAGTTTTTTTCACGCCAACAATGCCCGTTCAGAACTGTGTATTGGCTTACGGAAACCCAGCCAAAATTTAGATCATCTCTGCTTACTGGTTCGGGAAAGACTCAACCATTATTCGCTGCCTGCCTCGGTGATTGCCGTCAAACTCACTACTAAATCAATACAACCCTATCAAGCGGAAGAACGGCATCTGTTCCAGCCACACAGCTATCATCAAAATGATGAAAGCTGGCAAAATCTACTCGACCAACTACAGGCGCGGCTTGGCCCGGGGAGCATTCAAACCCTAGCGTTAAACGATGATCATCGGCCGGAGCGCTGTCAAAGTTTTGCGCTGTACGGTACAACCGAACCGAAGGTTAAAAATCCCGCGCAGCCGCCCACGCAATCATTCGCACACCCCACCAACCCCCGGCCCTACTGGTTACTACCCCAACCCAAACCACTCAGAATTACCGATTATCAAATTCAGCCCCAGGGCGAGCGCATTGAATCCGGCTGGTGGGACCAACAACCCATACGCCGTGACTACCATGTTGCAACGGATCATCACGGCAGCCGCTGCTGGATATTTCGGGAGCTGCAACAACCTGAACGCTGGTACCTGCATGGCTTGTTTGGGTAGCCAATCGTGAATAACTGTTCTTCAACTTTCCCATCACCGCCCTCATCAATACCCACATCAACCCTGCCATCAAAACCGGCTTTTGCTGAGCTGCACTGCTTGACCAATTTCAGTTTTTTACGGGGTGCATCCCACCCGGAAGAACTGGTTACACAGGCAAAAAAACTGGGTTATCAAGCACTGGCAATTACCGATGAATGCTCACTTGCCGGAGTTGTACGCGCACATGTTGAGGCCAAAAAGCAGGGGTTAAAGTTAATTATCGGCAGTGAATTCAAGCTTGAAGACGGCTTACATTTTTTGCTGCTAGCGACCAGCCGACACAGCTACGGACGTTTATCCCAGCTCATTACCGTAGCCCGGCGGCGGGCAGAAAAAGGCCAATACAAGCTGACCAGATCACTAGTTGAACAGCATCATCCCAGCGGTTGTTTGGCTATTTGGCTACCGGGACAGTCGCTCGAAGCCATAACAACGACTACGGCAGAAACTACAACAGCAAGCGCGCAAATAAACTGGTTAAAACAACAGTTCGGCAATGATTGCTGGATGGGTGTAGAGCTGTTTCGCGGCCCCCAGGACTCGCTATTGTTAGCCCGATCGCAACAACTGGCAAAGCAGTATCAATTATCACGAGTAGCCTGCAACGATGTACAGATGCACCGCCGCAATCGTCAACCATTGCAAGATGTACTCACCGCAATTCGCCACAGAAAACCGGTTACTGAGCTAGGTTATGAACTGTTTAAAAATGCCGAGCATTACCTGCGCCCAATCCCGGATATACAAAATTTATACCCACCAGAGCTACTGGCAGAAACCATTAAAATTAGTAAGCGCTGCCAATTTTCACTGGATGAATTGCGTTACCAATACCCCAGCGAGCTGGTGCCCGATGGTCATACCAGCGGTAGCTGGTTACGGCAACTCACCGAACAGGGCATGGCGGCACGCTGGCCCGACGGCACACCAAAAAAGGTACTGGACCAAATCGAACATGAGCTACGTCTGATTGCAGAAATGGCCTATGAACCCTATTTTTTAACGGTGCACGATATCGTTCGGTTTGCTCGCAGCCAAGGTATTTTGTGTCAGGGTCGTGGCTCGGCGGCTAACTCGGCGGTCTGCTACTGCCTGTTTATTACTGAGGTTGACCCTGCCCGAATGAACCTGCTGTTCGAGCGATTCATCTCAAAAGAGCGCAATGAACCACCGGATATCGATGTTGATTTTGAGCATGAACGCCGCGAAGAGGTGATCCAATATATCTACCAAAAATATGGCCGTGATCGCGCCGCGCTGGCCGCCAGCATCACCACCTATCGTACCCGCAGCGCAGTACGTGACGTTGGCAAAGCGCTGGCGCTGAACACCCACCAGATTGACCGACTGGCCCGGGGCGTAGACCGCTGGGATCACTACGAATTACTACCGGAGCGACTGCGTGAATATGGATTAAACCCAAACAGCCCGGTGGTAAAACAGATGGGCTGGCTGATTTCAACCCTGATCGGATTCCCGCGACACCTGTCCCAGCATGTTGGCGGATTTGTAATTTCCGAACACAATTTGTCCCAGCTAGTACCGATCGAAAATGCCAACATGGCGGATCGCACGGTGATCCAATGGGATAAAAATGATCTAGAAGCACTAGGATTAATGAAGGTCGATGTACTGGCACTGGGTATGCTCAGCGCGATTCGCAAAGCCCTGACTTACCTCAGCGAAATCAGCCATAAAACCGTGACCCTGCAGGATATACCAGCGGAAGATCCAGCGGTGTATGCCATGCTGCAACGGGGCGAAAGCATTGGTATTTTTCAGATTGAGTCCCGCGCCCAGATGTCGATGTTACCGCGCCTCAAACCCGCAAATTATTACGATTTAGTGGTACAGATTGCCATCGTACGGCCCGGCCCAATTCAGGGCGATATGGTGCACCCCTACCTTGCCAGACGCGCCGGTCAAGAGCCGATTGATTACCCCAGCCCCGAGGTACAAAAGGTACTCCAGCGCACACTGGGCATACCCATATTTCAGGAACAGGTGATGCAACTGGCCATTGTTGCTGCTGGTTTCACCCCCGGCGAAGCAGACCAGCTACGCCGTGCAATGGCAGCCTGGAAGCGTAAAGGTGGGCTAGAACCCTTTGAGATCAAACTCAAAAAAGGTATGCGAGAACGGGGTTACGCCGATGATTTTGCCGAGCGTATTTTTAATCAGATCAAAGGTTTTGGTGACTACGGATTTCCCGAATCCCACTCCGCCAGTTTTGCGCTGCTGGCCTACGTATCCTCCTGGTTCAGATGCCATCACCCTGCACTCTTTACCTGCGCTCTGCTCAATAGCCAACCGATGGGTTTTTACCGACCCTCACAACTAATTCAGGATGCGCAAACACAGGGGGTCAATGTCCGGCCAGTCGATGTTCGTTTTAGTGAATACGACTGCTCACTGGAAGATACCCACAATAATCCGCCAACACTGCGACTTGGGTTACGTATGGTAAAAGGTTTTTCCGCCGCTGCAGCAGAACTACTCATCATCAGCCGCAAGCAAAAGCCCTTTGCCGATATCACCGACCTGGTGATTCGCAGTCAGATGGATCGCGGCAGTATTGAAAACCTCGCCGCTGCTGATGCACTTGCCGGCCTAAGCGGCAACCGCCACAACGCCTACTGGGAGGTCGCCGGTGTTGAACAACCGCCACCACTGTTTGAGCGGCTAGAGTTCCACGAAGGCAAACCACTACTGCCAATTCCCACCGAAAGGCAATCAGTGATCGCCGACTACGCCACTACCGGTGCTTCATTAAGGAAGCACCCGCTGGCGCTACTACGGTCCCGTTTTAATGAAAAGCGAGTACATCAAGCCAGTGATCTTTGGTCATTACGCAATGGCTGTTTAGCACGGGTCGCGGGTTTGGTCATCTGTCGCCAGCGTCCCCAAACCGCCTCCGGCGTGACCTTCGTCACCCTGGAAGATGAAAGCGGCCAAACCAATATTATCGTCTGGCCCAGCGTCGGCCAGGCTCAGCGAAAAGCACTGCTCAGTGCCCAGCTATTGCTCGTCACCGGCACCGTACAACAGGAAGATCAGGTACTACATTTGATCGCAGGAAAGTTAGAAGACTGCAGTGATTGGCTGGGCGGACTGGATACGAATTCTCGGGATTTCCATTGAGCTTATTCCTATTTCGCACTATCAAACTTACCGACTTTGCTTCACGTTATCAGAGAACCAAACTTTGATTAGAGATTGATAGGACATGTCTAGTTTGTTTGATTCTATCTTAATGCTATCCAATAAACCTTCTGGTAATCTCGGCGAAACTGTTTTGGTTGAGGGTTTTAATTTTGGTAATGCAACTGACGCTGCAAGCCCCCAGTTCAGACAACCAATAGAATCATTTCCCCCAAAAAGCATCAACAGGTGAGCAAGGGGTTAAGGCGAAAAATGAGTTACTAGGTATTGTGTCTGGAAAAGCTATGAACCCTGAAAAAAAATATCCAATACAAGTATTGGGTTCTTGGCTAGCGGGCCTTTTTCCATAGATAGTTGCTTATTAACTTGCCGCATCAAACATGGTGCGAGGCTCACTAGAATAACCTGCATGGACATTCGCAGTTATAATTAATGTGCCCTTATTTTTACTGGCAGCTTCCTTTCTACAAACACGGTTTCATCCTGAATTGCAGGAAGGTTCGTATCACTCGGCATATTTAAGTCAGAAGACAGATCAAAAATTAATATCCCAAGGAGTGATGTGCACTTTTCCGAAAACAGTTTGCAGTTATATAACAAAGCTACGGAAGTTAATATGAAATATCAATCAACAATGGAGCTGGTTGAATACGATTTTGGAGAACAATTACAAATGAACGAAATAATCATCGAACAATGCCCTGACGCCATTATTTTTTCCGATCAGGCGGGATTGATTAATATATGGAATAACGCTGCTGAGCGAATATTTGGATTTTCAAAAATAGATGCCATCGGCTCAAGCCTAGATATCATCATTCCCGAGCCGTTTCGTAAATCCCATTGGCAGGGATTCGACCGTGCGATTGCTGAACGAGCTACTAAGTACATGGGGCAGTCCTTACCAACAAAAGCGATTCGGAAGGATGGAACAACGATATACGTCGAACTCAGCTTTTCTATAGTAATTGACCATTCTGATGCCGTTCTCGGGGCACTTTCTACGGCTAGAGACATCACCGCTCGCTTTGAACAAGAGCGCCGAGATCGCCGACGCTTGAAAGAACTTGAGAGCAACGCAGAGTAGGTTGAGAAGAGCAAGTGCAGCTACGCGGATAATGATCCTCTTGGTTTGTTAATTGGCAATATCTGTTTGATTGTCTCGATCGAGAACTGATTGACCACATAAATCAAAACTATCCACAATTTTATACGCTGATCAATATCGCGGAGTAATCTACCGTTGCACCTCTTTTTGGTGAATAGCGCCAAGTCATTTATGGTCGTGAAAATAATTTATATCTGAAAACATAACGTTTTAAGAAGTCATATCGGAGGGTTTCCCAATGGGAAGCACTCCTAAATAGATGCAGTCTGAAGTTGAGCCAGGGCATTTTGTAAACCGGCATAAGCTTTATTCATCCAAACTTTGGTTCTCTGCCGCTCCATCAGTGAAAGATGGGGTGTGTCACTGCTGCGTATGTTTTGTGCCCCCCAAAAACTGAAACTGAGTTTGTCAATTTTATTCATGGTTGCCGGGTGTAAAGCGGGCAGTTGTGTTGCGATGACACGACTATCAGCTCCCAGATTGCTGATTATCTGGTCAATACTCTCAAAATTGCTGCCACGACCGAGGTTTTTCACAACAATACAATTTAACTTGCCATTGTATTTTTCGAGGAATTGCTCCAGTAAACCAGCGGAATCAGTACCATCGTCGATCATATACCAATAAGCTAAGGGGATTCCCATCTCCTGACAGAGCTCTAGTACACCACTCTCTTCGAACCAGCGATCCAGAAAGCGTTCACTTTGAGCTGGCAGATCGAGAAGAATATTAATATCCTCTTCAACGGCAGCTTCGATAATTGCATCACTGCTCTCAAACTCGTCCAGCTGCACTGGCTGAGTATACTCTCCGTAGAAGCGGCTCAATGTCGCATGTGACTGGTCGGCATCCAGCCCCAGGTACTTTTGACCCCCATCGAGAAAATACTGAGACAGGAGTCTCGCACATACAGATTTTCCAACGCCGCCTTTTTCGCCACCGATAACATGGATAGTACTCATTCTGTAGTTTCCTCTGCTGAATGATAAATTCCGCTGCAAAAATAGCGGGTAAAGTGCCGGCCATATAACAGCATTTTGTCACAGGTATTCGGCTTGAACTGGTATTGAAGGCTCGATTGTACTCGACATTGCCGACCCATTTCCTCTGCTTTTAACGCTTCATTTTGTGACATACTGATAAGCGCTCTATTAAAGGCCTTCTATTATTTTGGCCGAATAATTATGGCTGTGACGATAGGCTTTATGCGCGACAGTGCTGCTTATTCATTAATCAATACTTTTAGAAAAGTAACTAGCCGGACATCGTTGTGGCCCTGGCAAACACACACAAAACAGAATCGGTTATACCCGGGTAAACTCAAACTCCAATTCTACTTATAGTCTTAGCTAATTTGCAGATTTGGAAAGCAGCAGTGTAACCTGCCCAAACCATACAAAGATAAAAAAGGATACTAAAATGCAAAACACATCGACTGACATGACCGGGAAAACCTGCCTCGTCACAGGCGCCAACTCTGGAATTGGTTTGGAAACGGCTAAGGGTTTGGCTGCATTGGGTGCTGACTTGATTCTTGTCTGCCGGGATCCTCAACGGGGAGAAAATGCCCGAAAGGAGATTATTGCGACTACCGGTGTTGATCGCATTGATCTATTAATTGCGGATATCTCTCTGATGGCATCGGTACGAGAACTCGCAGATCAAATAAACCGAGACTACCCGCAGCTTCATGTGCTGATCAATAACGCTGGTGTGATGTTAAGCAAGCGACAATTAACTTCCGAAGGCTATGAGATGCAGTACGCGGTGCACCATCTGGCTCCCTTCTTACTTACGCATCTGCTTCTAGATAAGTTAAAGGCAAGTAGTCCTGCACGCATCATCAATCTCACCTCAAAAATGCACACATGAATAGAATTGATTTTGATAACCTGCAAGCAGAAAAAAAATTCGGATCGTTTAAAACCTACGCTGCATCAAAACTAGCAAATATAATGTTCACCTACTCCCTTGCGGAACGTATAGAGGGCACGGGGGTCACTGTGAATTGCCTTCATCCCGGCGTCATCGCCTCCAATATTGGCTCAACACCGGGTTTTATTAAGATGTTCATGAAGTCACCACGAAAAGGTGCAGAAACATCTATTTATTTGGCTACCGAACCTGAGTTAGAAGATATAAACGGCAAGTATTTTATGGATAAAAAACCACGTACTTCATCAAAAGACAGCTACGATAAAGTGGTAGCCAACAAGCTTTGGGCACTCAGTTTGGAGCAAACCGAGCTAATTGAGCTATAAGGCGAGTGAGACAAAACCCGCCATGTACTAAATCTTTACCTCAGGCGGATGTTGCTCCAATTAACTTGCGACAGCATACAATACCGCGAGTCACCAATTTGTGATGGATACCCAGCATCCAGTGGTTACGAATATTGCCGGAACCATGAACGAGCGGTTTACCTCAAACATAACAAACTCAAATACTGACTGAATGATAATTGAAATACGGTGATGCTAGCAACGCCATGACCGAAGCCACTGTTTGCCCCCAACAACGGAACAAAAACCATTTAGCAGGGACGCGTAAAATGTCATTTTTTAAACGCTCTTTTATCCGCTCATTAATAGGGTGCTGCCTAATCTACACAGCACCTGTTTTTAGTGAGGTCGCACTTTCCAATAATGACAACGTGATCCCGGAGGCGCTAAAGGCCTGGGTACCCTGGGTGCTAAAAAACCATACTGACCATGGTTGTCCGCATATCGCTTCTACCCCCCGCTCAAAGAGTGACTCAAAGCCATGCGCCTGGCCGGGCCAACTAACGGTGGAGCTATCAAATAACACTGCCCGTTTTAATCAAAGTTGGCAACTATTTGGTAAAGACTGGGTGGTACTCCCCAGCGCAAACGGACACTGGCCGACCCAAGTTGTGGTCAACAATAAACCCGCTACTGTGGTTGAAAAAAATGGACAACCCGCACTGCAACTTGCACAGGGTAACTACCAGGTTAGCGGTGAGTTCAACTGGCACAAAGCACCACAGTACCTTTCCGTTGCACCTGAAACGGCGCTGGTTCGTTTGCTACGAAAGGATCAAACGATACCCACTCAATTAGATGAGCAGGGCCGGCTCTGGCTACGCGATCAACAAACTAACCGCAAAAATAACCAGGAAAGCGATCAGCTCAAGGTTGAGGTGTTCCGTATGTTGCAGGATGATATTCCCGTGCAGCTGGAAACCGAGCTACGGTTGGCGGTAGCGGGTAAACCACGCGAAATAGTATTGGGTCAGCTATTGCCCGATGGCAGTGAGATTATACAGTTCAGCTCATCGCTTCCCGCACGTATTGAAGATGATGGCCGTTTGCGCATTCAGGCCCGAGCCGGTCAGTGGGTCATTCATCTGACCTCAAGGTACCTAAATCCGGCACCACAATTGAAGATGAAAAAGATGGATGCGCGATGGCCCGATCAGGAAATCTGGAGCTTCAGAGCGAACCCTGGTTTACGCGGAGTTAACGTGTCGGGTGCGCCCGCCATTGATCCATCACAGATCAATATTCCAGCCCGGTTTGCCAATTTACCAACCTACCTATTATCTAGTGAACAGACATTGGTTCTGACGGAACAGTACCGTGGTGATGCATCGCCCGCTGCTAATCGGCTCAACTTAGATCGCGAGCTTTGGCTTGATTTTGATGGTCAGGGTGCCACCACAAAGGATCTGATTAACGGTACGTTTACCCACGGCTGGCGTTTGAGCTCATCCCCTGAATTGCAATTGGGCCGGATTGTCGCCAATGGCAGGCCTCAACTAGTGACACGGATGCCTGGTGAGCCAGGGGCGGGTATTGAGATCCGCCATCCGCAGGTTGAAATAGAAGCGATCAGTCGTATTGAAGGTTTTTCTTCCGTTTCCGCTTCTATTTTAGCTACCGGTTGGCAACATAATTTTGACAGCGTGAATACACGCATGCATCTGCCCCCTGGCTGGCAATTATGGCATGTGGTGGGCCCGGATCGAATCCAGAATTCCTGGTTTTCACACTGGGATTTATGGAGTCTATTTATCTGTCTATTGATTGTTGGCGCGCTATTTCGTGTGCTCAACTGGCGCTGGGCAGCGGTAGGTGCCATGACGCTTGCGCTCACCTATCATCAATCCGGTGCACCGCTGGTTGGCTGGGTAATATTGGTAACACTACTTCCGTTGTTAAAAGTGGTACCGGAGGGAAAACTAAAACAACTGCTGAACTGGGGCGCTCATCTAACCTTTACAGCCACCGTACTGGTGGTGATTGGTTTTGCGGTGACCCAGATCCGCATTGGAATATACCCTCAACTGGAACGGCATCAAGCTATCAATACAGGAATCTACCGTTCCAGTGTCACCACCGATAGCGTAAAACAAAATGCAGCTACGATGGAGTTGGCCGAACAATCCGATCATATGCTGAGCAAGGGATCCAGACTCGAGTACTCAAAACGACGATCGCTACCTGAACCCCAAACTAAACAACGCTATCAACCCGCGGACAATGTGCAGACTGGCCCAGGTCAGCCTTCGTGGCAATGGCAGCAGATGAGGCTTGGCTGGACAGGTCCGGTCAAAATAGATGCGCCATTAACCCTGTACCTGTCACCCCCCTGGTTAACCCGCTCGCTGAAATTTGTTCAAATTGCGCTGGTGTGCCTGCTGCTTTATGGTCTTGGAGGTCGGTTGTTAAAGGAGCACTGGATCTTTGCTTCCCGTTCTTCCAAAAAAGAAGGGGGTAGCGAACCAACTGACCAAAATAACGGGTCTGGCGGCGGAGTCCTGACGACTGTGCTGTTCTTCTGTCTGGTTTCTCTGGGGCAGTTTGCCAGCCCGGATCTACAAGCCAGCCCATTCCCACCCCCTGCTCTATTAAAGGAGCTTGAAACCAGACTAACCAAAGCGCCCACCTGCGTGCCCCACTGCGCCTCGATACAGAGCAGCCATATTTCTATCAACAAGCAGGACATGATATTGCGGCAACGGATCAGTGCTGCCACTTCATTGGCGTTCCCTCTACCCTTCGATAACAGCTGGCGCCCTGTTTCGGTTTTAATCGATGGCCTGGCCAGTCCGCTGGCAAGAAATAATGCTAAACACTGGATCAATGTAACCGCAGGCAACCATGAAATCATCATGACTGCTGCCTTGAATGGCGATAACATTTCCATCCCCTTTGCCCTTACCCCTCACAATACCTCGGTCAAAGCACCGGGCTGGAATATCAGCGGTCTGCGAAACGGGCAGGTAACCGGTGGTACCTTACAGTTGGATAAAAAGGTAAAGCAGGTAAAACAGGACAGCCTGCAGCCAACAGCGATCAAACCCTTTGTGCGGATACAACGGCAACTTAATGCCGACCTCGACTGGAAATTAATCACTACCGTTACCCGTATAGCACCCATTAACGGCACCATTAATTTGCGTATCCCGCTGTTGCCTGGTGAGTCAGTAGTGACACAAAACACCGTTGTCGAGCAACAACACGTATTGGTAAACCTTGCCAATAATCAACGGCAGATACGCTGGCACTCGGTGATCAAACCTGAAGAGTTGCGGGTTTTACAAGCATCCAATAGCATCCACGGGGTTGAGCACTGGCAGATTATGGCCTCCACTCGCTGGCATATTACTGGTGAAGGCATAGCACCGGTGAAAACCAACCGTTCGAATGGTCCCGCGATCCAGCTATGGCGCCCCTGGCCCGGCGAATCACTCACGCTAAAAGCAGTAAGGCCTGACCCCGTAGCTGGCCCTACCACTACCATCGAAAGTGTTGAACTGGATCACCGGCCCGGTGCAAACAACGCTGCATTAAAGCTGTCGATGAAAATGCGTACCAGCCTCGGTGGTGACTACCGTATTCCTCAACCTGCCGGTGCAGAATTACAATCCGTTGTGATTGATGGTCGTGAGCAAACATCACCGACCCAGAATGAATATGTGGTCATTCCGCTGCGTCCAGGCTTACAAAAAATTGTAGTGAACTGGCAGCTCAGTTCCGGCATAGATCAAACCACCATGACACCTGGGTTTAAGCTACCGACACCGGCTAATAATATCGATATCAAACTCACCTTGCCCCACGATCGCTGGCCTATATTCATCAATGGTCCCAACATCGGCCCAGCCATGCTCTATTGGGGTGTACTGGCGGTAATATTGGCGATTGCGGTTGGCCTGGGGCTGTTGATTAAGCGGCAGGCCCTGTCAATCCCGTTGAACACACTGCAATGGCTGCTGCTTGCCCTGGGAATGAGTACCGTCAATATGGCCGGCAGTATCCCGGTAGTGCTGTGGTTTTTTGCGATGGAAGCGCGGCGACATAAACCCGTTCCTGCATCCTCACGCTGGTTTAATATCAGCCAGATTGGTCTGATAGGCTTATCCGCCATCGCGCTGGTAAGCCTGTTCTCCACCATTCCCCAAAGCCTGTTATCGGCACCGGATATGCAGGTAACCGGCAATGGCTCAAGCAACTATTTTTATCAGTGGTATCAGGATCACAGCAGTGATCAACTACCCCAAGCCTGGGTGTTTAGTGTTCCTTTATACGTGTTTAGAATCGCCATGTTGCTATGGTCAATCTGGATTGTATTTGCACTACTGAACTGGATTAAATGGGGCTGGCAATCAATTTCGGCTGGGCAGCTGTGGGATCACACAGCCTCAGTTCGAACGAAAAAATCTAAAAGAAAAATGAAAGATAAAAACGAAGCGGCCGAAGAAGGAGCCAAAGAAAATGCCGAGCCTGTATCTGAAGATAAATGGCTTGAGTAAAGGTGTTCAAGAGCCAGTTCCTACGTATCAGGATTTGGTTAACGAATGAAGCCGAACGGAACGGGCTTCATTCGTTGCCTGTGATTAGGTATGGATATGCTGAGTGACCTTAAACAAGTTCCACCTGCTCAACCGCGCCCTCTACCCTACCCTCTACGATGGCATCTGGCTCACGGAACTGAAGCGCTGCGAGTCGTGCGTAGAGTGGGCAGCTTTGTAATAGCTGCTGATGCTGGCCAATTTCGACTAATTTTCCGTCATCCAATACAGCAATCGATTGGGCATGAACAACGGTTGCCAGGCGATGGGCAATGACCAGCGTGGTACGGTTTTTCATCAAATGATCAAGTGCCTTCTGCACCACGTGCTCGCTCTCTGCATCCAGCGCACTGGTCGCCTCATCCAGCAATAATATCTGCGGGTCTTTGAGGATAGCCCGAGCTATCGCAATGCGTTGACGCTGGCCACCGGATAACCGGATTCCGCCTTGCCCAAGGAAGCTGTCGTAACCATCCGGTAGTGCCTCAAGAAAATCATGTGCGTAAGCCGCCTTGGCCGCAGCAATCACCTCTTCATCACTGGCATCGGGCTTGCTATAACGGATATTGTCCCAGGCGTTGGTACTGAACAGTGAAGGTTGCTGGGGTACGACAGCAATACGCTCTCGTAGTTGCTGCAGTTTCATCTCTCTGATATCGACACCGTTGATTCGAATCGCACCTTTTTGCGGATCGTAAAAACGCAATATCAAATCAAACAGGGTACTTTTACCTGCACCGGAAGGGCCAACAATAGCGAGCTGTGCGCCCTTCTCAATCTTCAATTCCAGCTTATCGATCGCCTTGGCATTGGGCCTTGATGGGTAGTTAAAACTGAGTTGTTCAATATGGATTTCACTGCCACCGGTCTCAGGAATTTGGGCAATTTGATTCGGCTCAATCAACAGGCTTTCTGTCGCCAGCAGCTCAAGTAACCGTTCGGTTGCACCGGCAGCGCGCTGCAGGTCGCCGTACACTTCGCTGATTGCTCCCAGCGAAGCCGCGACCATCATCGCGTAAAAAACAAAGGCCACCAGTTCTCCTCCGGTGATTCGGCCTGCAAGCACATCATGCCCACCGACCCAAAACATAAAACCGATAGCACCAAAAATCAGCATCATCACCAGTGCCATTAACCAGGCACGCTGACGGATGCGATACACCGCTACCCTGAAGGCATTTTGGGTTACCTGAAGGAAATTGTCCTGATCGATGCGCTGGTGACTAAAGGCATGAACGGTTTTAATATTGGTTAGGGTTTCCGCAACATATACGCCGATATCGGCAATCTTATCCTGACTGGAGCGGGCTAGCCTTCGCACTCGCCTACCAAAGAAAAGTACCGGCGCCAGAATCAGCGGCATGGTACCCAGTACGATACCAGTGAGCTTTGGGTTAGTGATCAGCAGCAGCGTAATACCACCGAAAAACATGATGACGTTACGAACTGCTATGGAAAAAGAGGAGCCGATCACAGTTTGTAGAAGCGTGGTATCGGTAGTGATCCGACTCTGAATTTCCGCACCATCGTTGGTTTCAAAGAAAGAGGGGTGCAGCTGTAACAAGTGGTTGAATACTGAAATTCGGATATCGTTGGAGATACGCTCACCAATCCATGATACGTAGAAAAAACGTATAAAAGTACCTATTGAAAGGCAAACCACCAAACCCAAAAAGATAAAAATACTGTGGTTTAACATCTCTGGTGAACCCGTCGCAAACCCATCGTCCACCAATAACCTCATCCCCTGCCCAAGAGACAACATCAACCCAGCGGTAATCAACAAAGCAGTCGTGGCAATCACCACCTTTACTTTGTAGGGCTTTAAAAAAACCAACAAAGACTTAAGGGTACGGATACCTGGTTTTGGATCTGGGTTTTGGGTTAGTTGCTCTGTCATATTTTGATGAATCGCAGTATCAAGGTAAAAACACCACCGTAGTCGACCAACCACTACCGATCTAAAAGCAGCGGTATGAACACGGATGGAATACATTTTTTCGGAAAGCGGAGCCCACCAGATAAGTGAACAGCCTTACAAATTGAAGGGGGTAGGCTAGCAGATTACGCGGAATGAATATATAAGGACTGCCGAGATTTGATTCTACTCGAAATAAGTTAAAAATCACCCCTCTCAACAAATACTAAACTGAGGAGAAAAATTTTAGGAGACGAGTAGCTGGCCAGAAAAATAAACCTATTCCAAATGATCACTGAACGTAACACAATGAAATATAGAGGGAAAATGGTGGGCCGTGATGGATTCGAACCATCGACCAATTGGTTAAAAGCCAACTGCTCTACCAACTGAGCTAACGGCCCCTCAAAAGAGCGGCATATCATAATGCTTTCTTAATAAATTACAAGCACTGTACGACATCTATTTCTATAATTCTGTGGTCACTCGAATCCATTACTCTGAGTAACGCGAATGAGGTAAATATATGCTATTTTTAGACCTTGGTACATTTAATCTCGCGACCGCGATTTAAACTACAAATTAGTCACCGGCTCGTAAGCAGCGAGGCCGCTAAACTCAGGCTAACCGATCTCAAGGATCTTAGATATGCCCAGCAAAAGACACCGTAATAATAAGAACATATGGCCGGCAAGACTCAAGTTTTCCGCTATCACAATTGCTGTCATTTCGCCTCTAGTAGCGGCGATCTATTTTTTTGTTTTTTACGAGCCTAGCCTTACGGACCAACAATATTTCGACAACGCCCAACAACATTATCAAAACGGTGAATCTCGCGTTGCTATCATCGAGCTAAAAAACGCAATACAAACCAACCCTAATAATAAAGAGGCTCGGTTTCTTCTTGGGAAAATATACCTTGAGTTAGAGCAGGGAGCTTCCGCCGAAAAAGAACTGGAACGCTCCGCCGGGTTCAAAACAGACCCCCGTGAACTAAAACAGATGCTAGCCCAGGCAAAATTATTACAAGGTAAACCCAAGGAAGCATTGGAGAAATTAACCTCAAGCGCAACTGGGTCAACGCCATTTTCCTACCAGGAAAACCTTTTAGTCGGCCGAGCGTATTTTGACATGCGTGAGTGGGCTAATGCCACCGATGCGTACAACCTGGCCCTAACCCAACGCCAGGGTTCAATCAAAGCAACCGTTGCACTGGCACGAATTGCATTTATTAAGGGCGATGTAGCCATTGCCAAAACACATTTGGATAAACTCGGCGAGCGTGCAAATAACAACTGGCAGATATGGTCGTTAAAAGGTGATATCGCACGGACAGAAAAACAGATGGCAATCGCAAAACAAGCCTATCAAAAGGCCTTCGAGCTCAAAACCAACGCAATTGAACCGCGGCTTTTTCACGCGATAATTGCGCTTGCAGAAAAGAGCTTCGATGAAGCAAGCCAAGATGCAAAGATGCTATTAAAAATCAACCCGAAACATCCCGCAGGGCACTATATTCAAGGACAACTGCATCTCAGTAAAAAACAATTGAAGGAAGCACAATCCAGCTTCGAAGAGGCCATCCGATATATCGATTATATGCCTGCATTTCGTCAACTAGGTATCGCCCATTTCCAGCAAGGAAACCTTATTCAGGCTGAGGAGTACCTGAAAAAATACGTCGCGCTCGCTCCCAAGGATATCGATGCCCAAAAGGTACTTTCTGCTATTTATGTCAAACAAAACAAGCTCGATGATGCCAAAAGCACCCTGAAGTCAGTTGCGAGCGATGCGACCCTTAATGAGCCGTTGCAGCGGATGATGGCGGGACTTGAGCAAGCCACCGGCGAGCCGGAAAAAGCGACCGATATCCTCAACGATCTTCTCGGCAAGAATCCGGAGTCACTTGAAACACGCCTTCAACTTGGGCAAACCCTTCTACGACAAGGCAAGACCGAGGAAGCACTGGCGGTGTTAACACAAGCAGATAGTAATGATCCTGCTTCCGTAAAAATCAAACTGCTTATCATCAATGCACAGCTACAACTAAAGCAATATGAAGCAGCACTCGCTGTTTCCAGGCAGATACAACACCTCGAACCTAACAACCCACAATTTTCTTCCATTGATGGGCTTATATATTTGGCTAGCGGCAACCAGAAACAAGCTATAAAAGTTTTCGAGCAAAGCCAAGCCAAATACCCTGGCGAGATCATCTCCGGCAGTCAACTTGGCACCATTGCCATCCGAGCCAAGCAGTACGAAAAGGCAAAAAATTATTACGAGACTATTCTCTCTCACCATGAGAACCACCTACGTAGCCAGATTCAGCTTGGGTTAGTTGAAAGGGCGCTAGGGCATCCTGAACAGGCACAAAACATTCTGGAAGCGGCTATTCAAGCGCACCCTAAAAATCCAAGACCAAAACTAATGCTGGCTCATTATTACCTTGTGAACAACGAGCCTCAAAAAGCATTCAACTGGCTGGGACAAATCAGTGAAAATGGAAAGCAATCGGCAAACTATTTGCGCACTCTAGGGCAAGCCTACTTACTCAACCAGCAAGCTGAGCAAGCTACGGATGCATTGGTCAAATTGAACGCGATCCAACCTACCCCTGCTAACTATTGGCTGGAGGCAAAGGCACGGTTTCTACAAAAAGACCTTGAAGGTAGCCGGAAGGCATTATTACAGGCTAAAAAAATGGACCCCGACAATAGTCAGGATTCAATCAATGCCGCACTGTTTGAAATTTTGGTAACTGAAACTGAAATAGCTATTCAACAGAAAAACTACGCTGTAGCCAAAAAAGGGCTCGCAGAAATAAAAGGTCGCCAAAACCCCCTTCCCTACCTGGTTTTACGCGCCCGCTTCGAGCAATCGAAAGGAAATCTTGATACCTCTGCCGAGCACTATCAAAAAGCGTTGGATATAAACCCGCAGTCGGAAATAATGGCATCCTTGCTAATGGTTTTAAGTCAATCCGGACATACGGATGAGGCAGAAAAAAAAGCCAGGCAATGGCTGAAAACACATCCTGAGGATGACGAAATTGCATTGCTGCTAGCGAACACACTACTAAACAGCGATCGTACTGCAGAAACCATTCAACACTACGAAGAGCTCCTTCCCAAACAGCCCGATAATGTCATTGTGCTTAACAACCTCGCCTTTCTTTATATCGATAGAGACCTCGAAAAAGCGGCACAATATGCAGAGAAAGCCTATAAACTAGCCCCCAAATTTCCTGCCGTAGTAGATACCTATGGCTGGATTACGCTTAAGCGGGGGCAACACCACAAAGCTCTTAGTGCCTTATCCAAGGCCCACACATTAGATCCAAATGAACCCAGTATCCAATATCATCTTGCTGCCGCGCAGGCTAAAAATGACAAAAAACTGGCTGCGATAAAATTGCTTCGAGAGTTATCGAATAAAGATTTTCCGGAAAAAACTGAAGCCAACGCGTTACTCTCCTCCCTTGAATGGAAGCCTGAGTAACCCTCGATAGCCATACACCTAAATAATGAATAACCACTGAGCCAAACTCATATTTTATGCCTACACTGTTACACAATCTGCTCACAAACAGCACCAACCAACGACCAGATGCGACAGCACTCGTTCACAAAAAACAAAGCTGGAGCTATCAAGAGCTTACCCGCCTGACCTCTGATCAGGCCCATGCGCTGGTCGCTGCCGGCCTGACCAAACAGCACCGTGTTGCGATATACCTACCCAAACAACTGGAAACAGTTAGCAGCATGCTCGCTACTTCGATGGCCGGAGGCGTATTTGTACCTATCAATCCGGTACTCAAAGCGTCACAAACGGGCCATATACTGAACGACTGCAACGTACAAATTTTAGTCACATCAAAAAACCGTTTAAACATGCTGGCGGAAGTACTTGGGCAATGTCCTGACCTCAAAACGGTTATTTTGGTCGATTCTGAAAACACCCAAGTTGAAACATTAAAGCGTATTGAAATACTCAGCTGGTCACTATTCTTGCAGGGTGGACATAGCGAAACCACTTTACCCTCGGTGATCGATACCGATATAGCCGCCATTCTTTATACATCCGGAAGCACTGGAAAACCCAAAGGTGTAGTGCTATCTCATCTTAATATGGTTGCCGGAGCACACAGTGTCGCAGAGTACCTGGGCATCACCAACACGGATCGCTTACTAGCGGTTTTACCCTTCAGTTTCGATTACGGATTAAACCAGCTCACCAGCTCCTTACTGCAGGGCGGTTGCTGCGTAATCATGGACTACCTATTGCCACGGGATGTCATCAAAGCAGTACAAAAGCATCAAATCACCGGCCTCGCAGCAGTACCACCTTTGTGGCTACAACTGGCGGGATTGGAGTGGCCCGAGGGTATCAGCCAGCATCTTCGCTACATGACCAACTCCGGCGGAAAAATGCCGACCCCTGCGTTAAATAGCCTGCGCGAATCCGTACCTGGGTGTCAGTTCTTTCTGATGTATGGGCTCACGGAAGCGTTTCGTTCTACCTATTTGCCTCCAAATCAAATTGATCGTCGCCCAGATTCCATCGGTAAAGCTATTCCCAACGCTGAAATCAATGTCGTCAGACCTGACGGCAGCCTATGTAACCCCGGCGAAACTGGCGAACTTGTTCACCGTGGCTCCCTGGTTGCAATGGGTTACTGGAACGACCCGGAAAAAACCGCTGAACGTTTCAAACCCTGCCCCTCGCCAGTAGCCGGATTACCTCTGACCGAAATGGCCGTGTGGTCAGGCGACAGTGTCACAATAGATGAGGAGGGTTATCTCTATTTTGTTGGACGCGAAGATGAGATGATCAAAACCTCCGGCTACCGGGTCAGCCCTTCGGAGGTTGAAGAGGTCATTTATGCCAGCAAGCTGGTTCCCGAAGTCGCGGTACTGGGTGTCCCACACCCAACTCTTGGGCAGGCGATTATTGCGGTCATTGATGCGGGGGAAGCCTCCAATTTTAATCCCGATGAAATTACCAACTTTTGTAAGCGTGAGCTACCCAATTTCATGGTTCCCTCTGAGATCAAAGTAATCGGCCCGTTGCCCAAAAACCCTAACGGAAAAATCGACCGCTCACTACTAAAAAAACAGTATCAAGATTTTTACACTTCGACTGCATCCAACGTTTAGCATCTAAAAAATGGCCAAAACCCCACCAAAACACCATCCGAGTATCATTGACTCCTTCGCGATAAAAAAACATAACCTTACAGTAGGTAATCAGTCACTCTCACAACTGGCTGAGCGAGTGGGACAAACCCCGTTTTACGCCTACGATCGCTCAAAGATGACACACCGACTCAGACAGCTTCGCAGCCAGATGCCTGATGATTTGAAGATTCACTACGCAATGAAAGCCAACCCAATGCCGGCGGTCGTTCAACATATGGCAGGCATTGTCGATGGTTTAGATGTTGCCTCAGCGGGTGAGATGAAAGTAGCGTTAGACACCGGCATGTCGGCGCAACAGATCAGCATGGCCGGTCCAGGAAAGCGCCCCGTTGAACTGGCACAAGCCGTCGCCGCGGGCATCACGATTAACGTCGAATCCTTTAACGAACTTGAAGAATTAGCCCGACAGTCAAATCGCCTAGGAATTGCAGCCACTGTCGCGGTGCGGATTAACCCGGCATTTGAGCTTAAATCCTCGGGCATGAAGATGGGCGGTGGCCCCAAACAGTTTGGGGTGGATGAAGAACAGGTTCCCATTCTGCTCAAACGAATAGCTGAGCTTGAGCTCGACTTTGCAGGTTTTCATATTTTCAGTGGTTCACAAAGCCTGAAACCTGAAGCGATCATTGAAGCACAACACAAAAGTATTGAGCTGGCTATCCAGCTCGCAGATAGCTGCCCCGGGCCTATTCGAAAACTGAATATCGGTGGTGGGCTTGGGATCCCCTATTTCCCCGGCGAATCACCTCTGGAGATTGAACCGATAGGTCATGCACTGGCCAAACAGATGCAACGGGCCAAACAATACCTGCCGGAAGCATCCGTAATTGTTGAACTTGGCCGCTATCTAGTTGGAGAAGCGGGGGTCTATGTAACCCGGATCGTGGATCGTAAGGTATCGCACGAACAATTTTTTTTGATTACCGATGGAGGCCTTAATCATCATCTGTCAGCTTCCGGAAACTTTGGTCAAACGATTCGCAAAAACTATCCAGTGGCCATTGGAAATAAAATGAACTGGCCACAAAAGGAGATTGCATCAGTAGGAGGACCACTCTGTACTCCATTAGATTTACTTGCAGACAAAATGGAATTATCAAAAGCGGAAGTTGGAGATCTATTTGTTATTTTTCAATCCGGAGCTTATGGATACAGTGCGAGCCCAGCGATGTTTTTGAATCAAACCAAGGTTATCGAAGTGCTGGTCTGATATGAAGATTCTTGGCCATCATTCGAACTATTTCAATCCTAGTATCCAGTCGCTGACCCACATACTAACCTGATCACGCCATTCACGTCTGGAAAAAGTATGGTCGGCATCAACAAGATTTTTTTGTACTACATTCTTCCGTTTTAGCAGAGTTTTCCACCTCCTATCGGATTTAATGCTATCTTGAAACTCTCTCCCGGTTAGATCATTACCACTAATTACAATAAGTACGGGGTGACTAAAACTCTCGAATCCAGCCAACATTTTGTCAGGAAATAACTCAGCTTCAGTATATGCCTTCAAACCAGATTTTGATCTGAAAATTATTTTCAATAAGCCAAAAAATGAAGATATAGACATTCCAGCTTCAAATTGTCCTTTGATTACTTTTCTCCAAAAACCCACATTCAGCAATCTCTGAAAGTAGTAGTATTTCAATCGCGTTTTAGCTTCTCCGGCAACAGTACGAACCCATGGATTCAATAACACCAAACCTTCTACACGTTTTGCACGCTGGGCATAAATCAGTGCTGAAGACGCGGCATCACACAAGCCTAATAACACAATACTTGTCATCTTCGGCATTTCGACAAAGAATTGGTCGATAGCCGCTTCTATATCTTCATCTACTTCTTCGAAACCACGCATTTCACCAGATGAATCACCCATTCCTCTGTAGTCAAACCGTAGTACCGGTATACCTTTATCAGCCAATAATCTTGCGAGTAGTACAAACTGTCGATGGCTACCAACTCGCGTTTGCGGTCCACCGGTTAGTATAAGTACGCCCGTTTCATAGGGGCTATCCACGCCATGCAGCACTCCACAAAGCAGGTCTGTTCCAATAGATATTTTTACAGGTGTTTCCAAATTTAGGACTTCCGTAACAAGGCTAATACCAACAAACAGCTCTATTTTTTATGAATCATTAAGTCAGCAGTGCAGTAGTCATATCAATCAATTCCTGGTTGATATGACTTTCGCGCGCATTCCAAAAATTCTCACCTACTAGCGTATGCATGTCAGCAGCCGGCCAGTGCTCAATCAAATTAGACACCGGCAGTGAGTTCTTTTTATCCTTGTTAGAAACCAGCTCTACCAGTTCGATTTTGACAGATAGAGGGGGTAAAGAATGTTCATTTTGATTTATTTGCTGATCAATCAACGCCTTCCCTAACTCGGGGTGAATATCATAGCCCGCAACCTCAATGGTCTCTCCTCCCAACAAGCGCTCAAGAAGCCCCTGAGTATTTTCATTGCTAGGCTGATTCTTTAAAAGCATGCCCTGAGTTGTACGTAAGCGTAAAATCTGTATCAAATAGTTTTCACCAGTCAGCACGGGTTGCCACCAGACAATTTTTTTGATTGGAGTATCATCAACCTTCGCCGCAGCCACTGCCAATAGCCCGCTCAACCGAACGCCGAGACAACTAATACTCGAATATCCTTGCTCACGCAACCAGCTTACCGATTTTTGGATATTATCCACCCAAATATGCCAACGGGCTTCGGAAAAATCACCGCTACTGTCACCTGTTCCAAATAGATCAATCATTAGACTCGATATACCTGCACTTGCCATAGCTCGTGCTTGCAGTGACATCATATGACGAGACTTATTCATCTCTTCTGCAAATGGTGGGATAAAAAGTACAGCTTCCTTCCCCGAAGAACCTTTTTCATCGGCATCCTTACCAATAGCCTGGACTGCCGGGTAATAAATGCAAAATAACGACTCATCAGAGTTGCCATCGGAATGAATAAAAAAAGGTGTGAAATCTATCGACATAGGTCGGAACTAGGAGTTGTATTTATCTTCAATAAACTGCACAAGCGAACCAACCGTCTCAAATGTATCAGCGTTGACCTCATCATCAGCGATGATGAAACCGTAATGTTCCTCCAGTGCAACTAATACGGTCACCACTGCCATTGAATCAAATTCAGGGATCACACCCAACAAACCTGATTCAGAATTCAGCTGAGCCATACCTTCGTCTAGCTGAAGAGCAGACTGAAGTATTTCAGACACATCCAAATATATTGACATCCGTACTTCCTTGCATAACATTAAAAGAACTGTTTTTGAATTATAATTGTAGAACAAATTAAAGGCCACCAACGAACGAATGAACGGTACTAGCACAACATTTCCTCCACCGCGCATTCCTCTTTCCCCTGTACTTTCACGTTTTCCGATGATGACAAACGTTCAAGGAAAACAGCCACCACCTTCATTGCTTGCTGCCAAATACAAACGGCACATATCCAGTGGTCGAGCAGGTATCGCACTCGCCTTAGAATCCGCCAATATCGTGGCTGGTGATGAGGTTCTAATCCCTGCATACCACACAGATTCTATGATTGCACCGGTACGTCGGATTGGCGCTACCCCGATATTTTATAAAGTTGGACCGGATGCCAAAATAGACTTAGATGACATAAAAATAAAGGTCAACACTAGGACAAAAGCATTACTGGTGACCCATTACTTTGGTTTCATGCAGGATTTAACCCTACTAAAAACTGTATGTAATACACGTAAGATCACCCTAATAGAAGACTGTGCTCATACCTTCTTTGGAAGCATAAATGGAAAAATAGTTGGGCAGATCGGTGACTACGCAATTGCCAGCAGTATGAAATTTTTCCCCATCTATGATGGCGGATTACTGGTTTCGCAATCATGCCCACTCAACTCTATCCAACTTGATACTCCCCCATTTGTATTTCAGGTGAAAGCGATCCTCAATATTCTTGGTAAAGCAACGGAGTATCGCCGGTTTGGGCTGTTAGGAAAACTTCTACGAGTTCTGCTAGCAGGGCAAGCCATCCTGTGGCGGCGCATCAAAACATCAGTCAATAGTAACGATTCAGGGATCAGTAGCGGCCCCGCCTCTGCGGATGGTGGGTACGGGCTCGATGAAAACTGGATTAATAAGTCTACGTCATGGCCCTCAAAAAAGATAATAGAACATACAGACCTTGACCAGCTGGTGCGTACCAGAAGGAAGAACTACCAGACGATCCATAACGCACTGTTAAATATTACGGGATGCCATCCGTTATACGCTACTTTACCCGATGGCGCAGTCCCATTAGTCTGCCCTATATACATTGACGACCCACACAAGCACTTCGTTAAACTCAAACAACTCGGGGTGCCCATATGGCGGTTTGGCGAGTACCTGGATGATGAGGTCGATATCGAACTATGCAAAAATAGCGTTGAACTATCTGCACATATATTCCAGTTTCCTTGTCATCAGGAACTATCCGATAATGAACTCGACTGGATGATCCAGACGATTCGAACTCAACTTGAGCAATAACCACATGGACTGGACGCTATACCCCATTCAAGAATTTAATACTCATCGCGATCAATGGGATCAACTTAACCAAAAAACTTTCCAAGCCCCAACGCTGAATAGTGCATTTGTTGGCTCCACTTTGAAACACTTTTCTAGCGGCGATGAAAAACTAGCGTTATATGGCAACCCTCAACGTCCGGCCGCCGCAACTATTGTTCAAAAAGATAAATTCGGTGTATGGAGCACCTTCCAGCCATCTCAAAATCCTCTGGGAGCGTGGCTACAGGACCAAACAAATACAACAGAAGAACTGGCAAAAAAACTGATAAAAACAATACCTGGAATGTGCCTGATTATGGGCATTACCCAACAAGATCCAGATCTTCAAATCCGCCCACAGCAGAACAAATCGCTCAACACGATTGACTACATAACTACCGCACGGGTGACTATAGATGATAGTTTTGAAAACTACTGGGCTAAGCGCGGAAAAAACCTACGTCAAAATCTACGCAGACAACTCAACCGTTTAAGAAAGGAACAAACTGAAGTTGTATTAAAATGCATCACAGATGCCGATCAGGTATATGATGCAGTTACTGCGTACGGGCTATTAGAAATTGCAGGCTGGAAAAACCAGTCAGGAACTGCTGTCAATATACACAATGCTCAAGGTCGTTTCTATGTAGAGATGCTAGAGGAATTTTGTCGTAACAATCAGGGCCGAATCTACCAATATTGGTACGATGATAAACTGGTCTCATCAGAGTTATGTATTACTGGCCACGATGAAATAATCATCCTAAAAACCACTTACGACGAAAGCATCAGAACATCGTCACCAACAATGCTGATGCGAAAAGAGGTATTTGAAAAAATATTTAGCGAAACTGCGCTCTCTCGTATTGAATTTTATGGCCCAGTAATGGACTGGCATACCAAATGGACCAACGATATACGCACCATGTACCATGCAAACATCTGCCGATACAGCTTACTTTCTTAAACGGATAAACTACGGTACAGCCAGTGCCCTGCTATAATTAAAACCGTGGTTTAAGATACCTTGAGCCAATAAACCCTAGATACAACCAATACGAAAATTTGAAAGGGTTGTGCTTTAGGCTAAGAAAAATTGAATTACGCGCAACATTTATACTACCGCTACTCAAGTGATAGTATGCAAATGAAAAACACACTTCTGCTAAATATCGTTCAACCAACTTTTTATCAACTGCCTTTCCACTAACACACTGATAACCCCACTTATTTATCGCATTTGTCAGCACCTTGTACCCAAAATTAATTTCATTGGGTCGGTTCGTCACGCTTTGATTATTCATGCGATATATCGCATAAACTTGATCTAGTTTATGCATTTTTGTTATCCGAGAAGCACGGATCCAATAATCGTAATCCTGCCCCCGTCGAAGGTGTGCATTAAAGTCACCAACTTGCTCAAAAATAGTTCGGCGTATTAGTACGCTGCTAGTCCAGACTACGCAATCAAATAGAAGGTCACAGTACAACCAACCTGAAAAATGTCTACCGTCCTGTGAAGCTAGATGATCATCTCCGACTTCAATACTATGGAAATCGCCATTTTCATCGGGAGACCATGTCACCCAATTGCTGCAAACCAGCCCAAAACCCAAATTTTGCTCAAGAAAGTTGACCTGCGCCTGAAGCTTGCCCGGCAACCACTTATCATCTGAGTCCAAAAATGCAATATAGTCTCCTTTCGCTATAGCCATACCTGCATTTCGAGCAACCGCTGACCCTGAATTAGATTGATCTAAAATGGTGATTTTATGCTTATATTCTTTGAGTAGCTCTAATGTTGTATCAGTTGAGCCATCGTTAATTACAATCACCTCAAGATTGACATAATCCTGAGCAAATACACTATCGAGTGCCTCAACTATATATCTTTCACACTCATATGCAGGTATGACGACACTCACAAGTGGCAATAGCGGTTGTGACATCAATATGCCCTATATCCAGGATAAAACGGGGATGCAGGAATCGGAGTTTACACGCGACTCAACCAAGCGCAATGCTACTTCGCATTTATAATTCCTAAAACGGTATACACTTTCACAAGCTCATCCCCTATTTCGTGTTTCGTGAGGTGCACAGCGATCAACCAACAAAAAACGGCAAGTAGTGCACTGATAAATAACGACATGACGATATTCATGCTATCAAAATACGGGGTCAGGTACATAATCACGGGTGCGACCATTGAAAAAAACGTAACCACAGAAACTTTTATCAGCAGCCTTCCAAATTCTTCAAGGGAGGTATTCAGATCTTTGAAAATATCCCAGCTATAGCAACAGGTTCTTAATATCCTATCCGCCACAATTGCAAAACAGACATACTGAAGACTCACCATCGCACCCAGGAGAATGGTACTCACTCCAAAACTGAAAAATATAATTTGAAGTTTAGCAATTCGTCCTACTTTTCCAACACTGACCAGGTAAGTCGGTACAAAAGAGGTAATTGCCTGGATCATCGCGGCAACACACATAATTTGAAGGAAAGGAACGGCCTCTACCCATTGGGCTCCGAATAAAAACAGGATAATTCCATCCGCATGAAGCGCCATGAAAGAAAAAAAGGGCCAGGAAATAGCTATTAGGCAACTGGTTGCGAAAAGAAATGGGGATTTAGTGCTTCCACCCTCTCTATTGTTCTCGGCAAAAACGGGCTCCGCAACATTTGCTATAGCCTGGAAAATAAGCTGACGAAACATGGTTGTGCTGGAGGTAGCCTTTCCAAGGATCGCGACAGCCGGTGCACCAAATACTTTACCGACGATTATCTCTGGTGCCACACCCATCAAATGACCCGTAATATTAGCAGTAGTAATTTTCCACCCAAACGATACTACGTTTCGGATTTCAGAAAATCCGATAAGCCAGGGCATACTAGCCGGCCGCAAGAACACCAATATCCCAATGGACGTTGATATCCCAGCAAAGGATGCCCACGCCAGACTCATGTAACCGTACCCCAAATAGGCTGCGGTAATACCTACCGTAGCATGAACCGCGGCGCTAGACACATCTACAACAAGTATTTTTTTGAACTCCATTTGGCGCTTTAACATAGCCTTTGATAGTGCACCAAATGGCATGATAAAAAAGCAAAGCTCTAGCCAGAAGAAAATATCGTTTAGTTCTTCCCGTCCATAAAAATCACTAATAAAACCGCTACTCAAAATAAATAACAGGCCTAACGACCAACAAACACCGATCGAAAGTGAAAAAGCAGACATTAATTTTTCTTTCGTCAGGTTTTTTTCCTGAACAATGTAGGATCCAATACCAAAATCCCGGAAATGCTGCCCTATTGTGAAAAAGGCTGCAGCTATCGAGTATATTCCAATCTGTTCTGGGGTAAGGAGCCGCGCAAGCACCACCACAGAGCCAAAAGCAAGAATGGTCGTTAGGTATTTAGACGTGAAAGACCACACAATACTGGAACGTACGTTACTCAAACATGACCTCTGAAAATTTTAAAAAAATATATTTTGTGCATTTAGCTACGCCGTACAGAAGATAGCAATCGCCGCATTTTTCGCTTCACCGTCCTATGGGACTTCGGTAATTCAGAATAAATTTTTCTAGCATCGTGGTAGTGGTATTCCCAAAAAGCGCTATCGAATGCTTCACCACGCGCATCCAGGATGAGTCTACGTGCATGATCAAGATTATGTTCCGGAACAATATTGGTATCGATATGTTCCTGGATTATGCGCGCTTTGGCATAAAGGTTCTTCCAATGTTTGGCGGAAAAATTATTGGCATGTCTTCTGTAATGCCAGGTAATATCAGTATCCATTACCAAACGTGCTGATTCTTGAGCCACCATACGCCTTGTAAATTCTGAATCCTCTGCCTGCCAGTCCCGGTAAGCCAGATTTATACCACCAGCCAGTTGATACAACTCTGAGCTGATTGCCAAACCTGACAAATACATCGAATTAAAATCTAGCATTGCCCCGTAGGGTTCGTGCAGTAGCCGAAATTTTTCACGCTGAACGCCGGTATATCGTTCAAGCCATCCCTCAGGTGCTACGCCCAGGCGGGTTTGACCCGACACTGCGGTAGGGCCAAAAGATACAAAATTGGAACAAACAATATTCGTTTCCGGAAACAACTCAATTGCACGATGCTTATTCGCAAGATGATTTTTGCACCAGATATCATCACTATCACAGAGCGCAATCCAGCTATTTTTGCACTGATCGATCGCATACTTTCTGGCAGCCCCAGGCCCGCTATTGGCAATCCGTGTACTTTTTACCTTCTCACCAAACTTGGCGATCACATCAGGGGTGGTATCCGTAGACCCATCATCAACAATGATAATTTCATCGGGAGGAAGCTCCTGGTCAAGGATGGAACGTAAGGTCTCTTCTAAATAAGGAGCACAATTGTAGGCAGGAATCGCCACTGAAAATTTGGTTGACATTCAGCCCTCGATTACCGAATAAAAACTGCGTAAGAAGGATCTATACTCATCTTATTTGAGGAAGAACCTCTTGTTGGAAGCCAACACACGAATGCAAACAGACTCTAATCGAATAGACACATATAACATTACAGTCTAGCTCAACATCGATAAAATGGAGCCCAAATTTATAGAAAAAATCTCAGCTATAGGCGAGAAACCGTTCAACTCAATATCTCACTTATCCGATCGACACAAGCTTCTGTTGCTACACCATTATTGAACAGATAGTTGCTGATAAATGCCTGGCTGCTCAACTCAAAACCGTTATTTTCCAGCAAAGAGCTCATTTCCTGGGGTGATGTATTGCTCCAGTCAATTGAGGGGCATGATTCCAGAATCTCATCATAAATGGCAAGTGCAGAAAATTCCTCAAAAATCCTTTGATTCTTTTCCAGGATCGCTTTTTTGCCCAAAGCCAATGATTCAAAAAAAATGGAACTGATATCACTAATCACTACATCAGCATATGCACAGAGCTCTAACGTAGTATGAATACTAGAATCCATATTATAGTGTAGTGTCTTGTACTCATCCCTACTACCAAAGAAATCCTTTCCGCCACAACGCTCGGGCATAAGAAGTAACGGGTGAGGGCTGACAATAACATTGACCTCTGTGAGTTTGTCCAACTCAACAAGTGCACCTGTAATATCACCTATACATTCAGTAATATTCGTCCAGCTTGGTGCGTAGACTATGGTCTTATTACCTTTATCCAGGTTAAATCGGCTTACGATCGATTCATTGTCCGAGCAGAGGTTATCCAAAATTGGCAATCCAATTTTGGATATTTTATCTTCAGGGATTAACTCGCTCTGAACCCTGTAAATTGGCTCACATGCAGTAAAAATATAGTCAAAACAGACAAGCTCTTCAACAGATTGATAACTAAGCTTGGGCCCAATACCGTGACCAAAATGAACTCTGGGAGCTGTAAGCCAATATGGAACCCCGTTAAAATCAGTCTTCACTATCAAACTAATTCTTTCCGTGATCGATAAATCAGCGTAACTATTGACGCATTTCACCATCGACATCCTGGGATCCAGCTTGAAATCCTCATCGCATACAATAATGATCCTAAAATCCATAGGTCTGGAATCCAGCATTTTTTCAATGACAGGATAAACATGATGTAAATGGAATTTAGCAGGGGCGTCAAATATGACGGTCCTTCTTTTATCAAGGCAATGGACTAACTCCGAGACAACTCGGTGGAATATTGCTTTTTTACTGACAGGCACTGCAAACCTCACTTTCGGACATATTATTTCGGGGTAACAACCACCAGGCGCCGTAGGAGAGCAGCCTTAGGAGCCTCCGAGTACACAGTGACCCCCTAAAAAATCATACCAACCTAAGCCTGATGCACCCGCAAAATCTACCTGATGAGCATAACTCATTTCAACATGTATGCTAGTATTAATGGGCTAGAATAGCTGGTCTTGCACACTTATTTAGACGTACAAATACCAACTTAAACATGACATAAATATGGATATAGCACATGAAGACTGTAGCAGTAGTTTTGGCTGGAGGGTTTGGAGAGCGTTTCGGGCACGAAACGCCTAAGCAGCTGGTTAAACTTGCTGGCTTGAGCATTATCGATCACACCATCAAAGCATTTAATGACTCTCCTCTGATCGATGAAATCGTCATCATTATCAAAGATGGATTTCAAGAAAAAATACGCGAATCGAATAACTTACTGGGGTTTCACAAAGTATCAAAAGTTTTGGCAGGTGGACAGGAACGTAGTGACTCGTCCCTTGCTGCAATTAACGCATTAGCTCAAGAGCAAGGCTCTGAAGACTATAAACTCCTCTTCCATGATGCGGTCAGGCCTTTCGTCGACAACAATATAATCCAGCGATGCGTCGACGCATTAACGCATTTTGATGCGGTTGATGTTGCTATCCCAACAGCCGATACAATTATTCGCGTCAAAGATGACGTTATCTCCGATATCCCAACTCGATCGAGCCTTAGAAGAGGCCAAACACCGCAAGCTTTTCGGCTAAAAACAATCCGATCTGCGTATGAGGCTGCATCAAAGGATGAAAATTTCACCGCGACAGATGATTGCGGCGTTATCGTAAAATATCTTCCTGACATCCCTGTTTATGTCGTTGATGGACATGAGTCAAATATAAAAATAACTCATGAACAAGATATATTTGTGGCCGACAAGCTATTCCAGCTGCGTAGCAATAATAACGCTATACCTCGTAGTGATAATTACTACAAACAACATTTCAATAACAAAACACTGGTTGTTTTTGGAGGCAATCAGGGTATCGGTCTGGAAATAATAAATGCAGCGAAAAACTATGGCGCCAATGTATTCAGCTTCAGCCGAACACAAACGGGAACTAATATTGAAAACTCTTCAGCTGTATCGTCAGCCTTGGAAGATGTATTTCAACAGACCGGACAAATCGATTTCGTCGTTAACACAGCAGCAATATTGATTACCAAATCACTGGCTAATCTAGCCCACAAGGAAATAATTGACTCCATTAATATTAACTACCTTGGGGTAATTAATGTAACTAAACATGCGTACGAATACCTGGATAAAACCAAAGGTAGCCTACTTTTATTCACTTCTAGTTCCTATACGCGCGGCAGAGCAAATTATGCGCTTTATTCATCAAGTAAGGCTGCTGTCGTTAACTTTACACAGGCGATTTCAGAGGAGTGGGCGCCTCAATCCATTAATGTAAATTGCATCAACCCCGAGAGAACAGATACACCTATGCGCGTTGCCAATTTTGGAAATGAACCCAAGGAAACATTGCTGGACGCTAAACAGGTAGCGATAAACTCACTAGACACATTGATCTCAAAGTTCACAGGACAGGTTATCGATGTTAGAAGATAATTATGAGATGTTACGCAGAACACTTCTGAGGCCGAGATGGGGCCGTGCACTTAAACGTGAAAGCTTAACCAACAAAACACCCCTGCTGATGCATTAAAAGGGTTGGATACAGTTTTACAAACCAATGGCTATGACCCAACCATTATTTGTCCTCTCTGCTGGCTGGCGATCTGGATCGACCCTTCTTCAGCGGATGTTAATAGGAAATGAACAATTGATGATTTGGGGTGACCCCTACCATCGATCAAACATCGTTGAATCCATGCTCGGGCAGCTAGCCCTATTACATGGTGGATGGCCTCCAGCGGAATACTACTTCGATAATTCTGATGCTAACCTCAGTGAGTAGTGGTTAGCTAATTGCTTGCCAGAGCTACATTTACTTCGTAGTGCGCATTTGAGCTACTGGAAAACGTTGCTTGAATCTCCGTTGGCTCAACTGAATAAATCCCGATGGGGTATTAAAGAAGTACGTTGGGGCGCTAAACATGCTCATTACTTGTCATGGTTATATCCCAATGCCAAATTTGTGTATTTATACAGAAACCCTTATAACGCATATGCATCATTCTACGACTACCTATCCGCTGGCTTTTTATCTTGGTCAACTAAAGCCATTTTAACGGGTAGAGATTACGGCGCCATGTGGGTTATAGGCTTGTTTACGAATTTAATGCCCTAACGGAGCAGGGTAAAGGAGTTGTAGTACGATATGAAGATTTGAAGAAACCTAAAACAAGACAAGACCTTATAGGCTATCTTGAGGTAGATCTTGTAGATGCCAATACGCTATCACGTATTGTGAAACCTGGTTTAATAGACAATGAACCATCCCAAAAAAAGATACTTTCCAAAACTTGAAAAACTTGCGCTGGATTTAGCAGTTAGGAATACTGCCAAAAACTACGGTTATGATGATAGCGAATATTCATAACTTAGATTTATTAATAATTAACCTAATCAATACTCCATTTTTTTAGCCATTTTCCTGCGGCTGATAACATTGCCTCTCTTGCTTCATGAGTGGAGAACGCCTGATCTGCATTCTCAATACCCACTCGATCTACGTTGGTACGGTTAAGCACTTTTTTCCATTCATCGGAATGCAATAAAAGCTCATCAAACTCATTAGCAGTGAGACTCAAACCGCTCATCATGAAAAGCATATTTCCTTTAAATTTGGTAGCCCCTATCAGCATTTTTTCCGGAAATGGTAGTGTATCTATCGATGTACTGGCGTCACTTGCTACCATTTTCTTTTTACTGAACCCCAACCCACTAACAATGGTTTTCATAGCTGGAATTGGGTTGTATTCAAACCTCGCTACTTTCAACCAGAATGACGGTTCGAAAACTCGTTTTGCGTAGTGATCGCGTACAATCACTTTAGCGAAGCTTTCTTGTGTTCTGACCCATGGGTTGGCTAAAATCAAACCTGAAACTGCAGCGTTGCGGTGCCCATGAATTAAGGCGGCAGAGGCAGCATTACAGCCTCCCCACAAAATAACCTCTGTTATCGCGGGCTCTAGCTCCATTAGTGTGGTAATGGCTGAATCTATGTCATCACCAACGTGCTCAAAACCAGCATCTGTACCACTACTATCGCCAAGTCCACGATAGTCGAACCGCATTACCGTGATACCTTCTTTAGAGAATCGTCGTGCCATTTTTATTAACTGCCGACCAAACCCGGCTCGATATTGCGGGCCTCCTGCAACAATAGAAAGAATGGCGATTTTTTTGGGTTTTTCAGGTATGTGAACAATACCCACCAGCGATTGCTCGTTGCATTGAAATACAACCGGCATCTCTCTCACATTCATCTATTTTTCTCTGAAATGTTGAGTGGTAAGTTCAACCAGGTTTGGGGTTCTGTCCTTGTCATGCAGCTGCCAAATTTGGGGGTCCGAAAACTTGTAAGGGTCTATAATGGAACCATGGCCGCGTAGTGTATCCATTGCTTTTAAGGCTGGAATTGGGAAAGGTTTTTCACTATCAACGACTCGCTCAAACCAGGTTATATCGATAGCTTGAAGATTGTCAAAATTTGAAAACTGAGCCTGGTCTAATCCTTTAGCTAGAGCGCCGGAAATTGGATAGCCGGCGACCTCCACAACTTCACCGGAGATGAATCTATCTCTAATTTCTCGTGTATTTTCCGGTGGAAGGCCTCGATCAACCAAGGAGGCAACCCGATACCTAAGGTATTGCGTCAAAAATAGTTTTCCATTAACTACCGGCTGCCATAAAAGCAAATTACGAATACGCTCAGGGGAGCTATTTGCAAAGTCGGCTGCCAGCAGGCAACCAAGGCGAAACCCCCATAACGAGATGGGCCTATTGGTCTTATTTTCCAACCAGTTTGCTGCAATAGTTATATCGCTCTGCCAAATATCCCAACTAGCATCACTCAACTCGCCTTCGCTATCACCTGTTCCAAATGGATCAACTACAAGTGTCGAATAGCCTATTTTGGCAAATTCACGAGTTTGCCACGAAACTGCGGCACGACATCGATTCATCTCTTCTGCAAACGGAGGTATAAAAAGGAATGCACCTTTCTGGTCCCCTTGAGCGGCCTGAAAAAGAGCAAAAATACTTCCATGCTTCCCCTCCAGAAAAAATGCTTCGGGTATCGGTAATGTCGCTTTTTTTGTCATCATCCCAATTTTGATTCTATAAAATTGCTAAGCGAACCAACGGTATGGAATATTTCTTCAGTGATTTCATCGTCTTCAATTTCACAACCGGTTTGCTCTTCAATACCAGTCACTAGGCCTACTATTGTCAAGGAGTTAAATTCGGCAAAATCCCCCATCAAACCTGTTTCTGCAGTAAGTTGGTCGGCACGACTACCTAATTGCATTATTTCTCTTAAAAGTTCGCGCGCTATTTCAAAAGATTCCATACTGTTCTCAAAAATTATGTGCTGGTTATTAATTAACAGGCATTAACATGCTATTTGCTCTTATGAGCGTGAAACTCATCTTGCAAGACCATTACTTCATCTGCTATACCAATAAAGCTAAGGATTTTCTTCTGGCCATCCCTATGGCTCATTTCACTGATATCAAATATCTTAAAGTACTCACCGTATTTTTTTTCGAGCCGAGTAGCTTCTTCATAATAGTAGTCCCAGTATTTCCCGATCGCTTCTTCCTTGCTATCTGCATCAAAATTCGGGAATGTCTTATCCCATACCGGATCAAGTTGCCAAGCCCGCCCATCGTGTTGTTGCCAAAAGTTTTTACTCTCGTGGTAAGGGGTTCGGGTTATTAATGACTTCAACCGATCAGCTACCCGTAGAGAAAACCAGCGGTTAATCGTTGATTTTTTTTGCCAGCTGCTGATTGTTTGAGAACGATCCCTTTTTATACAAACAAAACGAACATTCTGTGTTGTGTTTATAATTTCTTCAACGTAGCGCAAATAGTAGTAAGCGATATCCCCGAGAGTGGTTACCTGTTTTCGTTGTTGCAGCTCTGTATAAGTATCAACCGACGCTTGTCGCGAATAATCAATGGCCAATAAATGCTTATCACCACCCGAAAGTATCGAACTGAATTCGTTGATGGTATTAAGAATAGGCTGGGGGTTACCCGCATGAACTGCGCCTGTGGGGTTCAGCTCATGAAAACAAATAGTATCCGGCTGACTATTTATCAGTTGAGATAGGGAAGCGGTTCCTGTTCGGCCGGAACCTAAACCAAGTACGATCATTTATTTGACCTCATAAAATAGTACGCTTACTTCGCTGTTAGCTTTCGCAACCATACGTAGATGGTATATATGAACCACTTTGCATCCAGGCACGATACATATGCGTGCCGTGCAAATAAGTAGGCCTGGCTATATTTCTTTTCCTGCATCAAAAGCGTTGTAATATGCTTAAGTGTATATATTTTATGCTGGGTTGCCTTGGAGACAATTTCCGCTGATTGGGCAAATAATATCGACTTATCAAGAAGATAGATGCGATACAACATTTTTTGAATTGTCCCAATGGTGGTAGAGACGTTAGCTAAATTTTTTGGATCAGGCGCGTTGTGTCTAGAAACTACCGCCGGATGAAAAAGTATTCTTTTTGCTTTATCGGTATAGCGCAGGAATAGATCCCACTCACACTCATAACGGATTCCTTCATCCATTCCTCCAATATCCATATATAGGGAGCGACGAATAACCGTGGTATTTAAATGGGCAAACCCCGTACAAGCCATCAGATCGGCTGGGGTTACAGTGTGCATACCTTGACCATCAGCATCGCTGTGTCTGCTAGCAATTTGATCTAACCCTTCAAGCCATAGGGGCCCTTCTATTTTTTTTTCACCAAAATAGGCTGCCTGATTACCTAAATATACATCTGTATTTCCATCTTTGAGTCCTTGCCATGCCCGAGACAGGTGATCAACATCAGTCCAGCAGTCATCATCATCCAAAAAAGTAACAAAACACCCAAACGCAGCTGAAACTCCGCGATTAATAGCACCACTTGGCCCATGGCCATTGAGTGTGTGTGGCAAATGTACAAATCGCACCTTCCCTGAGTATTCAGTAGCCAAATCCAAATAGGCCTGCTCGTTTTCTCCATCAGAACCATCGTTAACGACTACTAATTCGAAATTGGCATGTGTCTGCGTCAGCACAGAATCAATGGCACTACGTAAAAGTTCAGGGCGATTTCGAGAAGGAATCACTACTGAAAAATCGATCTGGTTCTGGTTACTGTTTATCATAAATCTATCGATTACTTTTTGGGTGGCATTAAGTTGACTATTTCCCGAATGCTTGACGTGACTTCGCGCACACACTGTTCGTAAATTTCTCGCGCTTTTCCGTAGGGATCTGATATTTCCAAACCAAGAGTACTGTTTTTTTCATTTTTACCGAGAAGAAATGTTTTATGTGTAGCGCCGGGAAATTGATCCTGTATTTTTTTAAAATGACTGTGCTCCATTACAAAAATGATATCACTTTCGGATAGCATATTTTCTGTCACTAACTTAGATGACCAGTACTGCATATCGACACCCATCTCACCAGCAATTTCGATCATTACTGGGTCTGCTGGACGGTTTTGCTCCTGATGAAAACCTGCAGAAACTATTTTTACATCAGTGTCTGGCATTAATAACCGTATATATTGCTCAGCTAACGCACTACGATTGATATTTCCATAGCAAAGAAAACAGATCTGACGCGGTCTTTCGTTCTTGAGTTGCCGATATGCCCTACCCCAGTCACGAATACGCGCACGCTGATTTCTTCGTTCAGCGACTAAATTGCCAAACCTTGATATATATCCAGAAATAATTCGCCTGATATCGACTAAGCCGGGAAGAGGGTCACGTATGTCCTGTACATCGAATGAATGCTTGAATGAAAATATTCGCAAGAGGTCCGTTACTAACGAATATTTTGAGGGGTATTGAAATAAACGTTTTGGTGCATCTCTTCGCAGTATATGCTCATACCATTGAATATCTCGGGACAATACTCGCCCATATACACCCGCCCTCGCTGGCGCGCGAGGCTTTACATGTCCATCGACTAGCAGTTCAAAAAGCATAGCAGGGAAATCCGCACCTGCAGCTACAGCAAGTGGTAAAGATCCCCAGAAACGCCCGTTTATTTCCATGATAGAAAAAGTTTGGTCGTGTGGGTTCCATTTGAATTCGACCATGGCTACTCCGTGCCATTTGAGCGCTTTTATCAGTGCCCGGGATGCATCAAGCAATGGCTCATCAATAGGAATACTTACCCTTAGACTGCTTCCACCACCTGTTAAAGGAACCTCATGCAATCTCAAGTGCTGAAATGCAAATTTAATATCACCGTGATCAGCTATAAGTTCAATACCAACCCCTTGACCCGATATGTATTGCTGAATCAAAACTGAACCAAAATTGAGGCCATGTTTAACTTGTGCAACAAGCTCACTGGCAGTAAATGCATACTCAACCATCAACTGTGATCGTGCGTTCTTTCCTCCACCAATCGATCGGGACGGTTTAATTACAACAGGAAAGTCGAGGCTATCTATGATTTCCGACAGCTGTTCGCGGGATTCGATATGGTGACTTTTCGGCACCGGTAACCCTAGCTGAGTTGCCAAACGTACAGTTTTTGCTTTATCTAACGCAACACAAAGAGCTTCGACAGGAGGGATCGCTAGAAGAGGGGCAATATCTGGATCTCCTAACAGCGCCTGCATCGGAACCATTGTTCGTTCGGTAACAGGTATCACTAAACGATACTTATGCGTTTTTATGACATCATCACACCAGCTAAGAAATGAAGTTTCACTCTCCAGTGGGTTAGGATAAATATGCTTCCGTGCAACAAAACGAGAATAACCTGCTATAGATTGAGGCACATGACTCGCAATATCTACCGAGACGCCTAAACGTGATAGAGATCGAGCGACACTGAGCGCTGGTACCGTATCACCATCTAGTACAAGTACGTCACACTTATATCTTCGCGTCATTTTACAATTTGACTCGATGAGTATTTTTCAAAAACATATCCCTTTACTAACTTCGATACTATGCGATATTAACGAAAATATTGCTGCTAATTCCAGTGCCCTGATTTCTTCAACTTGTTCATTAAACCCGGCAAAGGAAATCTTCTGGAATACGCGATTTTTGCATGCTTCAGCGATTGATCGTATCGAGCCATACGATAGTATAGAAGACCCAAATTGTAGTGCGCACTGGAGGATTTACTATTTAGCTCAATTGACTTCAAATAGTTTTCTTCGGCTTTATCAAACAATTTCAACCGATCATTGTAAATACCATAGAGCAGGTAAACTACCGGATCATCTGGGGCATTAGCAATCGCCCTCAAAAAATAACAATTTACAGTGAAATAGCCAGTTTTATATTCTGGGTTAACTCGTTTTTGCGCTCGTTCCTGGTTAGAAAATGCAGCCAATGCTCGGTGATGATTAGGAAAGGTTCTCAGCGTGTAATCTAGATCACCTTCAATAGTACCGCTCTCACCTGAAATTAATTGTTCAACCTTGTTGGTAAAGTGTGCATGCTCTACCACAGGCAGTTTTGTACGCCTATGCTCCAAGTTCGCGTAATTGTATGGCCCGTAATGATTGGCTAATGTTCCGCACTCTAACGGCATTTTAGCTGATGCAGTAGTTGAAATGGCCGATACTAAAAACAAAAAAAATGGTGACCACAAGGTGCATTTTTTATTCATCAAAAAGCTCACTCGACGCATTCTACATTTACTCACATTGCTTTCTGATAAATTTGGGCTGCACGTAACAAAAATGAAATATCGCCGCGATCCCATGGCGTAAACCGAGGTAACTGCATCTTTGCACTGCTAGCTGTACCCACACCCCAGTGGGTTGTTAATGCAGCTTTAAATTCAAGTTTAGTTACAATATCTACGTGCTTATCAGTGTAATCGGACTGGTAGCGGCCATTCGGGTATGCAAAATAACGAACCGGATTACCGATAAGTTTTTCCAACTGCTCTTTACCTCCTGCTATCTCTTCTTCAGCATCTTTGTCGCTTAGGCTTGCAAGAATAGGGTGAGTGACTGTATGGCCACCTATTTCAATGCCATTCGCATAAAGCTCTTGGACACCTTCACTGGTCAACATTAAATTGTCAGGCAATTTTGCTACGTTCCGCTGAAACCTATCTACAAATTCTTGCCGGATATGTGGGTCCAGGTGCTTTATAGTTCCAAGTATATTTGAGATAGTATGGACTTTTTCTTGCTCAGTTTCACATTTCATAATACCTAAGCCAAGCTCAGATAAATCAATCACTGGTTCAGGCCAATGGCGCACCGATTCAATAATCGAATCATTCCACATAATCCCACCATCCAAAAATCCCGTAGCAACGAACACAGTAGCAGGTAGTCTGTATTTTTTTAGAATAGGTAATGCAATGTGTAAATTATCGGCGTAACCATCATCAAATGTAATCGATACTGCACGCAATGGAAGTGTACCCAACTCCATACGGTTAATCGCTTCATCCAGTGGAAGTACATTGAATAAATTGACCAATAAGCTCATTTGCTTATCAAACGTCGATCGGTCAGCTTCCCCTGGTCGAAGCGGGTCCGGCTTATCAAGGACTCGATGAAAAATTAGCACCCATAACTTCCGCTCCCCGCCCCACCGAGACGATAAAGAAAGGAGTGGTTTAATCCCGTGAGCCAGTAACGACGTTAACATCTAAAAACCTACAATCCGAATACTCATACCTGCTTCACCCCAATTCCATCCCGCTCAGCACCCGTAATATCAGTACCGCTTTCAGTATACTCTTCATTCAATTGCCGTCTCAATATTTGAGTAAGCGCCACAAAAAACCAAGGCAAATCAAAATATGGCAGACTCAAAAAAGCTCCCCCAGTAAAAAAGGCAATAAAAGATACCTGACCCATGCGAGCCAATATATTTATCTCCGACCAATCGTCAGCCCCAGTAGTCTTTCTAATTATTTTTGAAAGTGATCGCCAAGTGAGAATAAGTATCATGAGATACAGTATGAGGCCCAGCCATCCATGATCACCAAGAACACCAAAATAGATACTGTGAGCCGCATGCACATCTAGGGGGTTAGGGGCATATTTTGAAAATGTTTCGAACGTCCATGCTTTCAAACCACCGCCGGTAAAACGATCATTCGCGATATTAATGCTATATTTCCAAGCATTGATCCGCCCCATTGCTGAAGCATCTTCTTCGTAAGTCTGGATCGTTGACATGCGATCAAACCACGAGTCGGGCATAAAACCAATCCCACCAACTGCCACCAAAATAACAACAATACCCGTCACTAATTTTTTTGAGGATTTTAGCCAGAAAAAAACTGCAACAGCGATAACCGCAAGTAGTGCACCCCTCGACTGGGACCCCAGTGCAGAGGCGAAGCTACTTATCATGGCAAAGACTAAAAAGTATCTAAGCCACTTTTCTTCCGTAACTTTATACAAATAATACATCAGCGGAAGAATCATCAATGTTGACAATGCGAGTGCGTTATTCTCTTCAATAAAACTACCCGGCGGACCCCATACTCTAAATCCCCCCCCAGACAGAATCGTAAAAACGCCACCCTTAATACTAAAAAAACCTATCGATAATACAATTACCCATACCAACTTGGTTAACCGCTCCTGATCGGTAATTAGCAATATCGTCAAAAATGTAATCAGCTGAATTTTTAGTATTCTAATATAGTAAACACTCGCAATTTCAGGGTATATCGCAGTGTAAGTTGTAACACTTATCCAAAATAGAAAGAAGTACCAGATTAAAATTGTCCCATTGAATGGGATACCTTTTTTCTCCTTGCTGAATAAGATTGATACAAATAGCGTGATCGCAACAATTTGCGCAAAAGGCATATCGTAAGCAAACCCCCAACTGAGGCGATGAGGGTTCATATAGCTCAACCACGACCAAACCAAAATCCCGATATAGGGTTTACGTAGAATCAGCAGGAGACTGCCAAATACAATAGCGGTGATAAGTAGGTCGCGCATTATTTTTTGACTCGGCTACTCTCGCTTTCAATGCTGTTAGGAAATAGTTTTTTATCCAGCGTAGCGCCAGTGAGCTGTTGATCAAACAATTGAACAATTTTTTCTGCATTGTGGCTCCAATACAATTTTTGGTTCTCTATCGTTGCGAAAGCAGCTTCTCCCAGTTGATGCCGTAACTCTTCTGAAGAACACAGCCGATAAAGTTGATCAGAAAAATGGCTTGGCTGCTGAGCATCAAACATCAGTGCATTTTTACCGTCCATCAGTATTTCGCGAATATTGTCACTATTGGGAGCAAGGATTGCTTTGGCTAAAGCAAGGTACTCAAACAATTTTAGCGGTGAGGCGTATTCCACTACATCTGGCTGAAGAGCTATATCAAAAGTCGCGACCAGCCCTGGCATTTGATCTCGTCCAACTATGCCGGTAATCGTCATGCGACTTTCGATTCCAAGTGTTTTCGCAGTTTTCTCCAGATCTTCACGCGCCGGGCCATCCCCTACTAAAAACAGGTGCCAGTTTTGTTCTTGATTTGCCGCAATTACTTCCAACACGCGATCCAGGCGATGCCATTCTCTTACAAACCCAGTAAAGCCAAGAACCAGCTTATCTTCGAGTTGATATTCTTTACGATGATTTTTTGCAAGATCACTTAAGGAATCGGCATCGGCAACAAATTTGTCGAAGTTGATGCCATTGGGTATTACTACGATTCGTTCTTCTGGAACGCCCTTCTCAATCACTTTTTTTGCCAGCACGCCGGTTACCGGCAAGACATACTCGGCATTGTTCCAGACGTAACGCTCACTCCAGGCAGCTAGCTTGTTTAACTGAATACTGTCATGTTGACTGCGCTCTGCATATAGCGGTGCGTTGACTTCAAGTAGCAGTGGCAATTTGTAGCGTTTTTTAGCCCATATGCCCGATGGAAAAAACAGGTTGTAGCGTTCATAGATGCAATCAGGTTGATGCGCTCTTATTAACCTGACCAGCTTGAAGTAATCAAAAAAGCTGTAGGCAAACTCCATCAACTCATGCACAAAACCTGGTAACAGGGTTCGAATATTTTTAACTAGACCAGAGCTTTTACCAAAGTCTTTATTGTTGATGGATGCCGGTTCGGCCATGATCACTTCATGCCCTAGTTCTCTAAGCGCGGTAACGATCTCTTCGATATGCACATATTGGCCATCTTTTGAGGCTACCCGGTGGTGATATAGTATTTTCATTCGTTTTCTATTGAAGCTTCACTGTATTGGAAGTTGGCCGGACCAGTATCTTGTTGAGCAGATCTGTCAGCCCATGAATTGTTTGTTGCCAGGAAAATTTTTCTGCATATCTACGTGTAGCATCAGGCTGGGGAGCAGACTCAAGCATTGCCTTAACAGCCAATACGATGGCATCGGTGGATCGCTCGTCGATCAAACATCCTGCCTCCGGCGCTTTAACAATTTCTGGTGTGCCACCCACCCGGGTCGCTACCACTGGTGTTCCGCATGCCATTGACTCTAACAGTACATTGGGCCAGCCCTCTCGGCTTGATGCTAATATCAGCAGGTCTCCAGCACTGTAAATTTTCGCCAGTTCTGGCTGCGATACTTCCTCGATATGTTGAATCCTATCACTCACACCTAGCTCTTCTGCGGCTTGCATCAGCTCTGAACGTTGCTCACCGCTGCCGACTATCAACAAGCTGCAATCGGGCAATTTCTTCAACGCCTGCACAACCAAAGCATGGCCTTTCGGTTCAACCAAATTACCGACACTTATCAATATGCTGCCGGCTAGATTCATCTGTTTTCGAACCGTTTGGGTATCATGCTTTACAAATAGCTCTGTATCCACGCCATTTCGGAGTACATGAACGTTATCCGGTGCAATACCTAGATTCGTCAGTTTTTCTTTTAGTGCTGCACTGACAGTAATATTTCCCGCCGCTCCCATTGCAGCCCACCGAATCAATTTCCCAGGTATTTTATAGCTGGATATCAGATTGATATCGGTTCCTCTGGCTGTAATCAAATAGGGAACTTTAAGTATTTTTGCCACGATTGCGGTAGCCACCCCATCGGGATAAAAATAGTGCCCATCAAGCAGTTCAAATTTGAACCCATTTTTCCTGATTTTACGGGCACAAAAAAATAGCGACATCGCCAGGAAAAATGGTGTGAGCAACATACCTATTTTTGGAACCACCAGGTAGCGCGGATGAAATACTTCAATGCCATTGCGCTGCTCATATTTGGGTATATCGGTATAGATTGAGTAGTGTTCCATTGATGCAATTTTGAAAGGAAACCAGGGAACGGGTGCGACCACCTGAGCTTCAACCTCACCACTTTTCAGCAGGTGTCGCAATCGTGTTTCAACAAAAATCCCATGTCGATGCTGGTTAGCATTCGGATAGAGTGTGGTTGCTACCAAAATGCGTTTTAACGGCCCCTTTTTTTCCAGCATAAATTAACTCAACACCAGTATCGTCATCAGCTAAATTCAACATCAGTTGTCGTTAAATCAAACATCATTAGCGCCCATAGTGCCGCGCTATGGTCACGCTGACCGGACTGATGCTGTTCATAAAGCGTGGTTAAATAGCTGTGATCGAACAACCCGGTATCTACTAGGCGACCACCCAGAATAGATTCCTTTATTTTGCTTTTTAGCGGGCCTCTAAACCAGTTTGAAATGGGGATAGCAAAACCCATTTTGTCGCGATAGAGAATGTCATTGTGTAGATGGGGCTCGAGGGATTTTTTCAAAATATACTTGCCCTCTTGACCTTTCAGTTTAAGATTTGACGGGATACCGGAAACCCACTCAATAAACTTGTGATCAAGCAGTGGTACTCGCACTTCCAAAGAGTGCGCCATACTTGCGCGATCTACCTTGGTAAGAATATCTCCGACCAGATAGGTTTTCATATCGATATATTGAATCAGTGACAAAGGGTCATCGGTAGGTGATTTTTGTGCATGGTGCTCAAACACCTCATTCACACGGTAACCCTGAAGCTGTGATTTTAAAGACTCGCTAAACAACTCGGTTCGTTGCTCTGCGGAGGTATGGGAGACACTGTGAAGGTAGGCCTCTACCGAGTTTCGTGCCAACGCCTGAAAAGTGGTTTTCGCTCTGAAAACACGCGGCGCCCAATCTGCCTTTGGATAGAGTGTGCCAAGAGTTCCAAACAGTGGCTTACGAAGACCTAAAGGTAACGCGGAACGAAGTTTCTCTTCATTCATATGCCAGCGATAACGCCGGTATCCGGCGAAATGTTCATCACCCCCATCACCGGAAAGAGCCACCGTCACTCGCTGCTTGGCGAGCTGACAAACCCGATAGGTTGGAATAGCTGAGCTATCCGCATAGGGTTCGTCATACAAAGCCGCTAATTTTTCTACCAGATCAAAATCATCGCTTCCAACCACCTGTTTAAGATGATTAGTTTGGTACTGATCCGCTACCTGTTGGGCGAACTCGGTTTCATTATATTGTTTTACGTCAAAGCCAATCGCACAGGTATTCACCGGCTGTTCCTGCAATTGTGCCATCATGGCAACAATTGCGCTTGAGTCTACGCCGCCGGATAAAAATGCGCCAAGCGGTACTTCGGCGACCATACGAATATCTACAGCTTCGCGAAGCCGCTCAATCAACTCTTCCTGTAGTGTCTGTTCTGAACCAAATTGCACCGGTTGGAACGGTACATCCCAGTATTCACGGGAGGGTGGCAACCCCTGATCCTGTTTGATGGTGAGGGTATGGCCAGGGCTCAGCTTGTAAACATCCTGAAATATGGTTTTTGGTTCTGGGATGTAGCCTAGCGCAAAATAGTCCTCGACTGCTGTGGGTTCCATTTTTCTGGATAGCCCAGGGTGACACTTGAGTACCTTTAACTCTGAACCGAAAATAAATTGGCCATCGGGTAGCATGGAGTAAAACAGTGGTTTTATTCCCAGGCGATCCCGCGCCAGAAACAGTGAGCGTTTATTGCGATCCCAAATTGCAAAGGCAAACATGCCTCGGAATTTTTCAACACAAGCTTCACCCCAGGCACTCCAGCCGTGAACGATGACCTCGGTATCGCAATGGGTATTAAAAACAAAACCTTTTGCTTCGAGCTCTTTTCTAAGTTCCGGGAAATTGTATATCTCACCGTTGTATACCACGCAGACACTTTGGTCGTGATTAAACATCGGCTGCTGACCAGCAGAAAGGTCAATAATAGATAGCCGTCGGTGGGCCAGCCCAAGACCCGGTTCAAAATGGTGACCGCCCTCATCGGGGCCGCGGTGAAATTGAGACTGGTTCATGCGCGCAAGCAGTTCTCGATCTATATCGCGCTTACCTTTGGTATCAAATATCCCTGCAATTCCACACATCTAACGACTACTCATTACTTACTATTAGGTTAAAAGGTCGGCGTATACTTTTTGGTAACGATCAACCATATGCTCGAGACTGAACAGCTGCTCTATGCGGGTCCGTGCTGCCCTGCCCTGCTGTTCGACCAGAGTGGGCTGATCCAAATATTGCTTCATGGCATTGGACATCTCTTTTTTGTCCGTGACCGAAACCATCATGCCGGTTTCACCCTCTACGATCAGTTCTGAATTCCCACCAACGTTGGTCGCGATAACCGGCAGCCCGGTGGCCATTGCCTCCAGTATGGTGTTGGAAATCCCTTCGGCTAGTGATGGCAAAACAAAAACATCCATCAACCGCATCCACTGTGCAACCTGTTCACTCGCACCCACTAAAAAGCAGGCATCTTTTAAACCAGACCGTTCAAGTATAGCCAACAACTGTGCTTTTTCCGTGCCATCGCCGACCAAAACAAGAAGTGCTTTGTCCTGATACTGAGGATGTTCTGTCAGCAAACAAACAAAGGCTTGAAGCAATAATTGCTGGTTTTTAACCTCGGCGAGACGGCCTACGGTTCCAAAAATCACGCAGTCCTGTTTTTCAAGAGGTGCGGGTATATTCGTGAGTTGGTGTGGCGCATCAGAAAAAAGATCGGCATCAACACCATTAATAATTTGTTCAATACGTTGTGGTTTTACCCTTACATCATCTTCAAGGTATTTTGCGGATTGCTGCGACAGCGCGATAAATCTTGAAACGAAAGGTGCGATTATTCGGCGTAATATGCGGTATTTCTGATTGCCGCCGGCAAGATCGCCCATATCCCAGCCATGTTCACCATGAACCCTGGCTTTAACCCCCGCCAGCATTGCAACCACCTGGGTTTCCAGCGTCGCTAAATTGCGAGTGTGTACAATGTCGGGCTTAATCTGCCGCAGCAATTTCCACAGGCGAAGGAACATACCAAAGTCGTTGCCATCGCGTTTACCAAGTGAATGAATCTGAACCGTTGGCTGGGTGATACGTTTGAAGAACTCGGGGTTATATCCCGTCAAGCAGATAATCGTATGTTGATATTGATCTGACGGCATACGATTGATCAAATTCGCTACGCCATTTTCCAGCCCACCGATATCAAAGCGGAAAACAATATGAGCGATATGAGTAGGTTTAGCTGCCATATTGTTCATCGATCCAGTCCCGGTAGCTGCCATCCAAAACGGTACGCCACCAGTTCTCGTTATCTAAATACCAGTCCAGGGTTTTTCCAAGTGCATTTTCAAAACTTTCTTGAGGTTCGTACCCTAGCTCGTTGCTGGCTTTGCTGGCATCCACTGCATAACGTCGATCATGGCCTGGTCGATCCGCCACATACGTAATCAGGCTATCGCTTGCTTGCCCTTTTGAAGCGGGTGCATCGGGGAAACGTTGCTTTAAATCCGTTTGTTCAGCGAAACGCGCATCAACCAAATCACACAGTGCTTTAACCAGGTCAATATTGGCCTTTTCGTTATTGCCGCCAATATTATAGGTTTCGCCAGCGCGTCCATTCGTCAATACCAGATCAATACCCCGGCAGTGATCTTCTACATATAACCAGTCTCGAATCTGCTGACCATCCCCATAAATAGGTAAAGGTTTTCCACTCAGAATATTGATAATACAAAGTGGGATCAGTTTTTCCGGAAAATGGAATGGTCCGTAATTGTTGGAGCAGTTACTGGTGGTGACATCAAGCCCATAGGTATGGTGGTATGCACGGACCATGTGGTCTGACGCTGCTTTACTGGCAGAGTAAGGGGAGTTGGGCTGGTAAGCGGTGGTTTCAGAAAATGCTGGATCGTCAGCGGTTAAGGTGCCGTAGACTTCATCAGTCGATACGTGATGAAAACGATGCGTGCTATCCGCCTGTTCTGTAAGCCATACCTGTCGCGCTGCCTTTAGCAGACTGTGGGTTCCGATGATATTGGTTTCAAGAAACTGATCCGGCCCGGTGATTGAGCGATCAACGTGGCTCTCTGCCGCAAAATGCACAATGTCATCTACCTTCTGTTCACGTAGCAGAGTTTCTACTAACGACTGGTCGAGAATATCCCCCTTTACAAAGCTAAACCGATCATTTTTTTCTGCTTGCTCCAGGCTGTGGCGATTGCCTGCATAACTGAGAATGTCGAGAGCAATAACCTGATCATCCGGGTATTTTTTTAGCCAATAGTTGCAAAAATTGACTCCAATAAAACCGGCACCGCCGGTTACAAGTAACGTTTTACTCACGCTTTAAACCTATAATTCGTAGTTATTTTGTACTCGGAATACCGGTTGCCTTGTCTGTACTCAGGTACTCCAATTTCGTTTCTAATCTTTACTTTCGTGAGCCAGAGCCTGTAACATTTTCCGTAACCGCACACGCCAATGAACAGCGGGGCATTGCAGTAGACCCCATGTTTCAGTTTTATCCAACACACTGAAAGCGGGCCGCTTGGCGGGTGTTGGATATGCATCCGTTCCAACCGGGTTGATCGGAATTGGTTTGGCAAGAAGACCTTGTTCAATGGCCTCTTCCTGAATAGCCACGGCGAAATCATACCAGCTGGCTACGCCCGCATCGGTCCAGTGCAGAATGCCTTTCAATTCCGTCTGTTGAGCCATTTTCCAGATAACGTGCGCGAGCTCCCGAGCGTAGGTCGGGGTGCCTATCTGGTCCGCAACTACTCCAAGGGAATCCTTATCTGCCATCAATCGCAGCATGGTTTTAACGAAATTCCCACCAAAGCTGGAGTAGACCCAGGCGGTTCGCACAATTAGATAATTGTTCAGGCCAGAGGTTTGGAGGAGTTGCTCACCAGCGTATTTGGATTCACCGTAGCAGCCCAGCGGGTTTACTCTATCTGTTGGTTTATAAGGAGTGGATTGAGTGCCATCAAACACAAAATCTGTTGATATATGTATAAGCCGCGCTTGAATTTTTTGGCAACCGGCAATGAGGTTGGCTACGCCGTCACGATTAATTTGATAGGCCTGCTTCGATTCCTGCTCCGCCTTATCAACCGCTGTATAGGCAGCGGCATTGATCACTAACTGAGGCTTAAACTCAGCCAATACCTGTTCAACCTGCTGTTGATTGCCGATATCCAATTGATCACGCCCAAGGGCTATAACTTCGATATCTGACCCAGCGGTAACTTGCAACTCCTGGCCAAGCTGGCCATTTGCGCCAGCAATCAGTACTTTCATGGGTAGCTATCCGCCTGTTTAAAGGGCGTACCATTAACATCTTTTTCGGACAAAGTCGGCAGAGCATCCGCTGCAATTAGCCAGTCGATACCTAAATCCGGGTCATTCCAAAGCAAGCTGCGCTCATGTTCAGGCGCGTACAGGTCAGTGCATTTGTATACAAATTCAGCTTCGGCACTGGTGACATAAAAACCGTGGGCAAAACCCGGCGGCACCCATAACATACGTCTATTTTGCTCCGATAATGTCACCCCAACCCATTCACCGTAGGTCGGTGAGGATCTACGCATATCCACCGCCACATCGTACACTTCGCCCCGGACCACTCTCACCAGTTTCCCCTGGGGGTTTTGAATCTGGTAGTGCAGGCCTCTTAATATTCCCTGGGTAGAACCACTATGGTTATCCTGTACAAAGTTCAGATCTAACCCAGCTTCGGAAAAATCCCGCGTGCTCCAGGTTTCCATAAAGAAACCCCGTTGATCACCAAAGACCTTGGGTTCAATAATGACTACATCGGGTATTTTGCTGGGTGTAAATTTCACAACGGCAAGAAATCCTGGTTAGCTATTAATCAGATTGTTTTTGGTTATTTGCTGTCGCCAAGCCACGGTACCAATAACGCGCTAAACGCTGAAAGGTTTTGCTGTTGTTGTTCCACGGTATCGTCATACTCCATAAATAAAATAACACCGGTCGCCGACTCATCACCCTTCTGTAATTTTCCGTATACACCGTACAATTTACCGAGATAATCATTAACGGTATTTTTTCCGGCGAGATGATACCAGCTCCAGACTATAAGGTTGGTATTACTTGAGTGGAGTCGCGCCTGTTTTACCGTAGCCAATCCATCTGTATTGGGGACTGCAACGGTAGTGTCTTCCACCTGTCTCCAGTTTGAAAGCTCTTCAACTAAAAGATTTTGCGAATTGACCAACTCTGCATCCTGGCTTTGTCGTGGATAGTGCTCCAAAAAAAGACCGATTCGTTGATCACCGTTACGATAAACCGCCTGCAGCTCAACCGATGCACCTGAATAGATCGGACGCCAGTCGCTTATAGGTTGTTGCTCTAATTGCCAAGGCCCAAAATTAGAAGGTAACTCGATTATTTTTGAAACCGTTTCTGTACTCTCTGGTGTCTGATCTTGATATGCCATTGCGGGCCAAACCAATATTAACGCAAGCGCAACAACCACAACCGGCATGGATGCATGATAATCATTATTTGGAAACCGGCTTTCGCTAATGGGCTGATTTTCAATTGGTTCATCAATAGCTTCGTTCGCTTCTTTTTTAGATCGAACGTCATCTGCCCAAAACGAGCCAATATAAAACATGACAAACATCACTATCCCAAAAAACACCCAGCCATAAATAATATGATCTACGCCGGTCGCTAGTTTCATGCTACTAAAATGCCCGATCATCACGATCATAAACGCCCGGATACCGTTCGCTATGATCGGAACAATTATAAACAAACTAAAAAACACCCAGCGCTTTAGCCTGGATGTAAAGGTGATATAACAATAGAGAGAGCCTAATGCTATGGAGGCGATCAAGTAACGAATACCACTGCAGGCTTCAACTACCGACCAATTTCCAGTTGGCAAGCTAAGGTGATTACCTTCCCAATAGATGGGTATTCCCGTCAGCTGAATTGAACGGATGGTAAAAAAAGCGGTGAATTCAATCAGCGATGGAATCAGCCTTTCGCCGAAGGGAACCATAAAAAACAAAAAACAGAGCGGGAAAAGAATGGTGCGGGTGATGGACCAGCCGAACAGTGTCAACACAGCAACCGGAATCATGGCGGTAAACATTAGCTGTTGTATAACGGCTATATCGACCAAGTTAGCGAAAAACCAGAACAGTCCGCAAAACGCCAATAAAATCAACCCATACCCGTTTGTGTTTATGGGTTGCTGCGACAGTCGATCTCGCTTTTGCCAAATAAGATAAAGGGCAATGGGTAGTATCAAAAAACCATGGGCAAATGTTTCTGACCGCCACCAGATTTCGACCATCGACCAGGCGGTCTGCCAATATAAAAGAAGTGGCACGGCAAGCAGCGATGAATTAATCAGCAAGCGACGCCTGATATTGGGTTCTGCTTCGTATTGATTTGACAGAGTAGAGTTATTCACGATTGCTTGATCATACTAGGGTTATCCATCCAAAATAGAGTCCAGCTGCTGAAGGCAAGCATCCCAACTGTAATGCTCTTCAACCACTTTTCGGCACCTTTCGCCGACCAACTTTGACTCATTGGTACTTAGCAATTTGACCACTTTATTTGAAAATTGGTCCGGTTTATCCTGTATCAATACCTGAAGATCCGCAGGGATCGAGATACCTTCCATGGCGGCGGAGGTAGCCACAACCGCAGTAGAGTTCGCCATAGCCTCAAGTACCTTGTTCTGAATACCACGTGCTATCTGCAGCGGCGCCACCGCAACGTTTGCAAAATGTAGGTAGGGCCGAATATCCTCTACTCGTCCGGTAACCGTAACCCCATCCCGTTTACCAAGCTCGATGACCTGGTTAGATGGATTGATGCCGACGATATAAAACTCTGCGGATCCTGCTATTCGTTTAATCTGAGGGAAAACCTCATCACAAAACCACTGAACAGCGTCCACATTCGCCCAGTAGTCCATTGCGCCGGTGAAAACCAAAACAGGGTTTTCATTTGGGTAAGGGTTTTCTAGCTGTGACGTATCGGAAAAATAGTCAAGGTCTACACCATTTGAAACAGCTCCGATTTTTTCCTGACTCTCGGGTGCCATCTGCTTAAAAAGTTCAGCTTCATGATCAGAGACAAAAAGGCTGGCATTGAACTGTGCCGCGGCTTTTCTCTCAAACTCAAGTAAGTATCGATGCTCCCGCTGATATACCCACTTCATAACGCCACTCTTTTTTTCCGCGTACTGTCGCCATTTATCTGAATCGACATCAACAAAATCGATGACTCTACGGCGATTTTGATACTTTGGATCCATGACATATTGAGCCATTGACGAGGAATACAAAAATAGCTTTTCCGGATTTTCTCGTTCTATAACCTGCTCAACCCAACGCTGAAGTTTTCGATCAAAATAGTAGGGGTTAGATATTGGCTCCCGCAGGGCAAGTGCGGTCACTCCTTTTACCTGGGACCAGCGCGGACTTAGGGGCAAACAGAAATGCTCCTCCACATATTGTTCAAGGCCTTCCAGATACTGCCAGTCCTCCGCATCATCCACAAAGGTACCGAGGAAAATCCGGTATCTCTGAGATAGGTGCTTAAGAATATGGTAGGAGCGTATCTTATCGCCTTTGTTAGGGGGATACGGGATACGATGACTAAGGAAAAGAAGTGACTCTTTCACTGCTAACCTAAATACTTAGAAACCATAGGCCCTATAAATTGGCTCAAGCCAAGGGGCAATTTTTTCCAGGTATTCACCATGAGATTGTATTTCGGATTCATCGGGTTGATGTCTGGCATCTCTGTCGCTTTCACAAGGTGATATTCGTAAAACAGAGGCTGAGGCTCAAAACCCCAGTTTTTCTTAAAACTATAGGGCCCAGTACCCACCTTACTGCGGCCATAATCAAATATCCGGACATCACGTTGGCTAGCATGGCACATCAGTGACCAATACATATAGTCGTTACCCTTCACTTGCCGTGCTTCTTCGGTACCACCACCGTAATAGGGTAAAACTTCATCCTTGAAATAAAAATTCATCACACTGGCAATCAATTTATTTTCTTTACGAATAGTCAAAATATCACAGTCTGAGCCAAACACCTCTTTGAGTACTTTGAAGTATTTTTTTGAAAAAACCGGCGTACCAAGATTCCGCACACTTGTAGCATAGGCCGTATAAAAATCATCGATATCTTTATCAATATCCGACTGAAGATCGGCCTTTATACCTTTTCTAACAACAGCACGCTGTTTACGTGGAATCGCTTTTAGGTTTTCCTCTTCGTCAGCAGAAATCTCCTTACGAAAGGTCACGTACAGTTCCTTACAGGGCCAGTCTTGTCGGCTCCTTTTGATGTTTCGCATTTCAAGATAATCGACCTTTAGTCGATCAGCTAAATCGCAGGCCTGGTCCTCTAAAAACCGCCTTGAGCTTTGATCATTGGCTGCAACACCACCGTAGACACAAAAAGGGCTAGAGGTTAGCGCATTGCCAAACAGAAAACTTTTAACCTGTGCAAGAGGAAGCACAGCCTGGATTTCGCCGTTTTTTTCCGCGAACATAAAATAGGTTTTATGGCCGAATGCACGCTCAATTACCTTCTTCCATTGTGACAGATGAAAAAAAGTTGCTTCAGGACAGTTTTCAACGAATCGATTCCACTGATCACAGGAACTCTGATCCAGATATCGTAGTGTAAATTCAGCAGACATATAAAACAGACTTCCGATTAGAAATATTAGACTGTATCAAGAAATACCCGATCAACCCTGTCCCAGTTGAAGTCATCCAACAGCGTTGTAATTTTATGGTAGTTTCGATCCAAATTAAGGTAATGCCGAACTTTTGTCTTTAGATCGATATCGGTTTGTCTGGGTTGATCAGGGTCAATTTCCCATGGGTGGAAATAAAATATTGCAGGTTGTTGATCTTTTTGGTTAACACGTTTCACACCCCACCGGAACAGCCAATAGGGCAGCATTCGAAAATAACCTCCGCCACCACAGGGCAAGTTTTTTTCCAATACACGGGCGGTCGTGATAGGTATCTCTATTAGGCCATTGTCACACTGGTACATAAATCTGGGCGCATCAGGAATACCGTATAAATCATGATGAATAGGCACAATACTCGAACTATAACGATGACCTGTTTCAAGAATTTCATCATGTGCCCACGGGTTGGTCTCATCAATAGAGTAGCTCGGAGCACGATACCCCTGCACTGCGGTACCCGAAAGATCCTCTAATATGGTTTTGGCTTTGGCTATATCTTCACGGAATTGCTCCCGCGTCATCAGGGTTGCCCGTTGATGTGAGTACCCATGGTTTGCCAACTCATGACCCTTAGCAACAATATCTCTAATGAGATTTGGACATCGCTCCGCGACCCAACCCAGGGTAAAAAATGTCGCCTGAATCTGTTTTTCTTCAAATAATTCAAGAATTTTATAGGTATTATTTTCCACACGAAGCGGTAACGAACCCCATTGATCGCGGTGGATAGTTTTTTCAAAAGCAGATACCTGAAAATAATCCTCTACATCGACGGTCATCGCGTTTACGGGGCCAGGAATGGTTTTAGAGGATTTCAAACAACATACTCCTTGGTTACATAAGAAAAGGCTTAAAAACAGGCCTGCTAATCAATAGGCAGAAACAAGTTACACTAGGTGCCGTTTTTCATGGTATTCACAACCGCTTTAAGCAAACCCATTTTACGCTGAAATGTATCTTCGAGTTCTTCGATAACATATTCAACGTCAACAATTCTCTTTTGCAATTCAGTAAGGTCAGCATTGGTTTGAGGCATTGAGTAACCAGCACTGCCTTGCAATACTGGTTTCTGTGTTTGTTCCTCAGATCGCGCTGAAGGCCCTGGATCGTGAAACACCGATCCTTGCGCATTTTGAACTGGCTTTTGGTGTGCGGTTTCTTCCTGCAATTCTGATACGACCGCTCCAACTACCTCACTATCAAAACAGTGCAACTCTTCAAGGTAGCCGTATAAAAATAGTCGATCACAGAATACGTTAATTTTACGTGGTATGCCCTGTGTAAATCTAAAAATACTCTGATATGCTTGATCGGTAATTTCAGGATCCTGTTCCCAACCAACAAGCTTAAGCCTATGCTCAATATAGGCTCTGGTTTCCAGCTCATCCAGTGGCACAAGGTGGCATGAGGCAATAATTCGTTGCCGCAACTGTTCCATTTGCGGTGCTTGAATGACAGGCCTGAACTCTTCCTGCCCTAATAAAAACGTTTGCAGAAGCGGGCGATTTTCAATTTGAAAATTAGACAGCATTCGAATCTCTTCTACACTCGTCATCGGTAAGTTCTGCGCTTCATCAACAACGAGTAATACACGTTTACCTTCGCGATCAGAGTGATGAAGGAAATTTTCAAACTGCGCCAGCACCTCAGCCTTACTTAGTTCTTCAGTCGATAAACCAAATGCTCCGGAAACCACACGCAGCAAATCATTTTCCTGAAGATTGGTGGTCACCAATTGTGCTGCAATATATTCATCTCGACCAAGTTCATCAAACAGGTTTTTCATCAAAGTAGTTTTACCGGTACCCACGCCACCGGTAATCACAACAAAACCTTCGCCCTGGTTTAGACCATACTTCAAGTAAGACATAGCCCGTTTGTGGCTTCGGCTGCCAAAATAGAAGCGCGGATCAGGGCTTAACTGGAAAGGCTGGGCGGTTAAATCATAAAATTCTTCGTACATTGGTGTTTACTTTAAAGAGGTTGTAAGCTGGAACCGAATATGATTCTCGCTATAGTTGTTGTTTGCGGTACGATCAACGTTCTCAGCTAGGTGGATCGTCATTGAAAAGTCAGATTTACGGCCAATCTCCCTTGTAAAGTTCAAATCAGATGACACAAAATCACCTTCAGTACCATCTGAAAACAGTTTTTCAGTGCGCTTTACTGATAAATTCAGGCTAGAGAAACGCCCCATACGCCAGGCCCAGTTTAGGCTTATTCCCTTGTCTTTTTCTTGTCGTGTATCTGTCAAATAGATACGCTCAGTCTGAAACAAAGTCCAGCCGATGTCGTTTCGTGCTGCATTATAGGTATAACCAATGACGCCATGTTTATTGAGAAACTCGTCATTATTAATAGCAGAAAATGACTGAATACCAACAGGGAACTGAACTTCCGTGGGAGCTATATTAGAACTCCCTACGAACTCAAAATGGCAGCCTGAGTCAATCGGACTCAACGAACCAGCCGGACACGCAATGACTGCAGGTGCCTGGCCGGTTAAAAGCTGCCTCAGATCAGTTATCGACTCAGTATAGTCAGCAAACCAATTTCCGTTTCGAGACTTATTCGAAAACCCAAAACTGTAGGAATCACCATAGAAATCATTGCCAGTTGACAGATGCAAGTGGGTTCGAACGGTCGGGTCCCAGGTGATACGACTACCTATTGATTTCCTTTTCGCGTCCGGATCGATCGTGCCTTGATCAAAATTTCTAATAGTTGAAAATAGAGTAAACGATGACTTGTAAGATGGCTGCCAGGTCAAATTGACGGTATTGAAATCGCTATCTGGTTGAACACCTCCAACGCTCACTCTGTGTCGGTATCGTGCCCAACCGGTATCGGCACTTACGCTATAGCTATCCCAACGATACCCGATTGAAATCGCGCCGTTTTCCGAACCACCCTGCTCATTGTTTTCATAATCAACCTGGTTTTGAGTATAGGTTGTACTCCAGAATATTCGATGACGCTGGTCGTGATTGGTTAAGACAAATCGGCTATTACTACCTGTGCTATCCGTCTGAAATGAACTTGTACTCCCCGGAGCCGAGCCTGAAATATAGTCTACCTGATCAATCCCGACTCCTATTTCAAGCTGCGCGAAATTGCCTAACTGGCTGTTCCATCTAGCGGAAACTCTATTTTGAAAAGTATCAAGTACATTAGCTGACCCAACCACAGAGTTCGCGCCCTGCAATCTTGATGAAATCAACTGCTGTGTAATCGCACTGTCGACATCCAGAATCAGATGCGTAGGAACCAATTCAACGCTACTCGCTAGTTTCATCGTTTGCCGCAAATCATCTAGATCATTATGTTGCGCGTAATCAAAATAACTAATGACATAGTTGAAATCGAGATCAATCCTCGCACCATCCGCTCTGACCCCAAACGATGCTGACAGCTCCGTTATTAAATCATCTGACTCTGAATTATCTGATGATAGCCTAATGTTATCCGAATAAAGTTCTGATACGGTCGCAGCAGACAAAAACTCCCAATCCGCAGCCGAAACAACCGGAACAGCACCTAAGAGAGCAATTAAGCTAACTAGTCGTCCAGCCTTGTTAAGATCGCAAGACCAGTAGTCTCGAACTTTTGATATGGGTACTCTTCTCGAAGCTCTACGTCTACCAGAACCCAAGCCAGATAGCCTACGTCGAGTCAATTGAGAAAAAACAGATCCAATTACCTTCACCAACAACTCGCTAAGGGGCATCGTTTACCCTATTCACGATCTGCACCATACCCGTAATAATAACCGTACCGATTGCTCGAGGAACGGCTTTTATTAAGTATCAAACCTATATCTCGCCTATTTCCCAAACGCGCAATTGCCTTTTTTACATCGGATTGTTTAGCGCTATTTTCAGCAACAACAAGCACCACCTGGCCGGCCAAACCAGCCAGGACGCTAGCCTCAGAAGTATGCATGAGAGGCGGGGAATCTAATATGATCACCCGATCGGGATACCGCCGCGAAAGTTCATCAATCAACTGCGCCATCTGCTTGCTAGCTAAAAGCTCAGTCGTCAAATGGTGGCGTTTACCAGCTTGCAAAAAACTCAAATCTTCGACGTTTGTCTGGCACAATAATTCCGATATATCACCAAAGTCACCGGACAAATAATCAACTAAACCAACATCTTCACTGACTCCAAACGTTTTTGCAACGCTGGGGTTAACAACATCTGCATCAATAAGCAATACACGCCGATTTTGTTCGTCAGCAATGCTAATCGCAAGGCTAATCGAGGTGAAGGTCTTCCCTTCACCAGGGGTCGCACTAGTAATCATAATCACATTATTGTGCTTACCATTGCGGTTTTTCCTCTCCTCAAAGGCGCGGTTCAATAGCGGGCGCTTGATCAACCTGTACTCTTCCTTAAAACGAGTTCGCTCCGAACCCGGAGTAATGATTCCTATCTGATCCAAACGCTCAAGATCAATATCACAACATGCCATGGCATGGCTTGGTTTGCTAGTCCGATCTATATGAGTGTTTGCAGCCGGCTCTGTGCTTACATTTTGGTTTATTATTTTTTCGATAGGCCTACTCGAAGTACTGCTATTATCACCCCCTGATTCAGACTTACTTTTGTTCAGAGCCTTCTCAATAATACTCATAGAACTCCCTCAATAGAAAACCAGCGCCCAACATAACCAATCCCACTTACTGAGGTTGACTCACGAATCAAAATATTCATTTCAAAAATATGCCAATTTGAACTACGTATACGAATAACAATAAAGCGATTAATGACAAAAAATATACCAATTGCTTTTTCCGTTCGAACGTTCGAACATCATTTTGGACTAGTGAAACCGTCCCCAATAATTGTAGGCCCGTAGCCTGAGTCAACATAAAAGCGCTATTAAACGTAGGCATTATCAAGCCAGCAATAAATGTAAGCCCGGTTCCAGCCGCCAATCCAACCACTAACACAATACTCGCAAACAATGCTCGATTCGGTCCTGTAGCCTGAAGTGGTACTCGCGGCGGGTCAATGACTCTAAATTTAATTTCCGATGAACTCTGATCTGCCTGCTGTGACAATACAGCCTGTTCACGTCGAACCAACAACTCGCTATGTTTCTTCTTAACAATATCGTAATCACGATTTAACGATTTAAGTTGTGCTTCAACCTCAGGAACCGTATTCACCTGACCGCGAAGTGTATCCACTCGCTGCTGATAGTTTGTGACTCTAACTTGGAGGGATGAAATCGATGCTTCCAGCTGTGACAGGTTTAGCTTCAGCTGCTGATAATAGTTGCTACCGGTAAAAGCTGTTTCAGGAGAAACCGCACCCGCTTTACTTTCTGATATTTCCAGCTCCCTTTTTGATTCAAGGTCTGCGAGCGTACGCTTTATCGAAACAATATTGGGATGCTTATCCGTATATTTTAATAACAAACTATCGAGTTGTGCAGTGAGGTTTTCTATCCTCGCATCGTACTGCGTGACGGGTTCCTCTTGCTCATGTAACTCAGGAATAAATACAGGTTCTTCGCCCTCTATTTCTTTCAGAAGTGTATTTCTTTTTTGCTCAGCTTCAGCAAGTTCAAGCTTTGATGATTCAAGTCGACCCACTTCATTCTTAAGCCGGGAGTAAAAACCACCGGATTCAGATAAAAATGCGACATTTTTCTGTTTAAATGCCTTCAGCTCGTTCTCCGATACCTTTAACCTCTGCTCATATTCTTCAATTTGCTTATCGATAAACCGTTGGGCTTTGACGGTATCTCCTTTTGCTTCACCAATGGTATTCTCAACAAACGTTGTCAAGACAGCCTGAACCAATCGTTTTGCTTTTTCAGGGTCTGGGTCAGAATAGTGGATTGTATATAAATTATCCTTGCTATCTTTTCTCATAGAAATTGACGATTTGACCTCTTTGATCAACTCATCAAAACCGGAATCATCACTTACCGTGAGGTCTAAATCGGCCATTCTGACGATTTTTTCGAGGTTTGGCCGACTAAATAACGTTCGCTCCATAAGACGAATTTGCTGATCACTATCCCCCTGAACCGTAAGCCCCCTCAATAGCGGCTTCAACAAACTTCGCGTGTCGACATAGACTCGTGCACTGACATCATATTCATCGGGCAGGTTATATACACCGATCCATCCGATGGAACATACCAACCACGCAATGCCCGCTAACCACCAGCGTTTACTCCACAGGTTACGCGCATATGACAGGACAATTTCTAACTGTTCTTGCAACAAACTCTGATCCACCCAAAAAAGTTAAATCTGTATAGTAGCAATCTACTTAATAAAGCAGCTACTAATCTAAAACCACGCCTCGGGAATGATCAAAATATCCCCCGGAAGAACCTCAACATTAGCACTGATATCACCATCCCGTATCAGATCATCTAGCCGAACTCGATATTCCTGCTGCTGCCCGGCAACGATTCGCACAATTGAAGCTTTATTTCCATCGGCGAAATCGGTAATGCCACCAACTGCAATCATCACATCAAGCATTGTCATATTTTGCCGATACGCTAGTGTTTGCGGCGACGTAGCCTCACCTAAAATCCTGACCTGTTCGGAATAAGGACCAACAAAACCACCCACGATCACAGTAACAATAGGGTCTTTAATATATTTACTCAAAACCTTTTCAATTTGGCGTGCGGTTTGAGTTGGCGTTTGCCCCGTCACTTTGAGGTCCTCAACCAGGTTGGTACTGATCATGCCATCCGGCCTAACCGTTACCGTGGTAGAAACCTCTGGATTATTCCATACAAAAATACTTAAAGAGTCTCCTGGTCCGACAAGATAATGATAATCGGAGGGCTGAGTCGTCGATGGCGGAATCATTTGCGCAGACGGCAACATTGGCTTGTCTGATGCGCAGCCAACTAACATGACCGAGCAAAAAATCCACACAAACCTCAACGACCACCGGTTTAACAATTTATTGGTATTCATAAATTCCACACTTCTCCAGTTACGAGCAAACCTATCGGATAATTTTAGCACACATACAAAATGTAACACCCATCCTAACTATTTTTAAAAACAATTAGACTACAGATCTGACAAAACGCAGAAAACCTTTAATCGACAGTAGTACATCGCTATTTAGAGCTTTAATTTGCAATATGTTAGTGCGATGATGCTTTTCTACTTACAAGAGCGGCGAGTGTTGGCCTTATCGTTCTACTTTTATACCGATCGATTTTAAATATGTATTGATGCACACTTCCCTAACAGATCAGTTTTTTTCGTACTTCACGCCGGTTTACGCCAACACCGATGCGCTGAAAGCTGAAGTTTATAGCATACGCCATGATGTCTATTGCGATGAATTTGGCTTTGAGGCGGGCAACAGTAATCATGTTGAAAAAGATGCTTACGATGATTACTCCCACCATTTTCTAGTGCGGCACAACAACAGTGACACTTACGCTGGGTGTATCCGACTAATCCTACCGTCTGCAAACCAACCCAACACACCACTACCTATTGAAGAACATTTCTTCGATATTCTCGACACACAGGTGATAGACCCCAACACGTTAGTTCACGGTAGATTTGCAGAGCTATCCAGGCTTGCGGTGCACAGCAATTTTAGGAAACGTACCTCTGATAGGCGTCGGCCTGAAGGATTAACCGACAACCCCGAAGAACGCGAACACTCGAAACGCGCTTTCCCTCTAATCAATGTCGGCCTTTATCTATCCGCATTTTCTCTCGCCCTCTACTGCCACACTTATTACGGTCTAGACAATATTTTCATGGTGACAGAGCCACGGCTGGCAAGAAATATAAAACGATTCGGGTTGGCATTTGAGCAAGCAGGACCACTGGTCGAATACCACGGAGCACGCGCACCCTACGTATTTAAGGCAACTAATGAGCGAAACATGTCAGAAGAAACCAAAAACTTACTGGAGGGTATAAATGATATTCTCATTCAACAATTCAGCCCACACCTGCCGTAACGTCCATTCTCAAATATGAATACTCAAGACGAATTCAACTTCGATACCGCCTTCAGCAGAACGATAGGCTGGCTAACCAGTTCTGAACTGCACTCGATTAGAACAAAAAGGGTCGCTATTGCCGGCATGGGCGGAGTCGGTGGTATCCACCTGCTAACACATACCCGGCTGGGAATATCCAATTTTAACATTGCCGATTTTGATCACTTCGATCTACATAATTTCAACCGGCAGGCCGGTGCCAATATAGATTCGATAGGTGAACCCAAAACCGCCGTTATGGAAAAAATGGCCAAACAGATCAACCCCGAACTGGATATTCGGGTGTTTAAGCAGGGTGTGACCGATGAAAATATCAACGATTTTTTAGCCGAGGTTGATATTTATGTCGATGCGCTGGATTTTTTTGCGCTCGATATACGCCGCAAAGTATTTGCCCGCTGCGATGAACTCGGTATCCCCGCCATCACCGCGGCCCCAATTGGTATGGGAGCAGGACTTCTAGCGTTTTTACCGGGAAAAATGAGCTTTGAGCAATACTTCAGGCTCGAAGGAAAAGATGAGCAAGAGCAGCTGATACGATTTTTGGTGGGATTGACACCAACTCCAATACAACGAATATATCTGGTCGAACCCTCCGCCGTTAACTTCAATCAACGCAAGGCATCCTCCACCCCGATTGGCTGCGAACTCTGCGCCGGTTTTGCGGCATCCATGACCGTCAAAATACTATTGAAGCGAGGAAAAGTACCTTCCGCACCCCACGGCCTTCACTACGATGCCTACCTGAACAAACTAAAGAAGACCTGGCGGCCAATGGGTAATCGTAACCCACTACAAAAACTGATCATTGCCCTGGCAAAAAAAATTATCCACGACGAGCCCTCCGTAGAGGAGCCTGAAACCATCACCTATTCGCGCTCTATTGAGCAGATTTTGGATATCGCTCGCTGGGCACCAAGCGGTGATAACAGTCAGGTTTGCCGATTCGAAATCATAGATGAAACCAGACTAATACTGCACACAGAGGATACCCGCGATCATTGCGTGTACGATTTACAAGGCCATGCAAGCCAGCTATCAACCGGTACTATGCTTGAAAACATCCGTATCGCTGCTACCCAATTTGGCCTAAAAACAAACTGGCAGATTGAAGACAATCCAGCAGAAAAAAGCCCAATAGAAGAAAACCCGGCAGGAAAAGACCCCGCAGAACAATCCCCCTCAATCCATATTCAGTTCCAGCCAGACCCCTCTATACAAAGAGACCCGTTATTTCCGCAGATTAAAATACGTTCAGTCAATCGAAAGCCCTACTCTAGGCAGCCACTATCTGATCGCCAAAAAACCGCCCTGAACGAATCATTACCCGCGGGTTATAAAATCATCTGGATCGAAGGCCGCAAGCCAAAAACAGCCATCACAAAACTGCTGTTCAAAAATGCCGGTTTACGTTTGAGCCTACCCGAAGCTTACCCAACCCACAGCCAAAATATTGAATGGAGTGCTAGATTCAGCGAAGACAAAATCCCGGATCAAGCGCTAGGTGTAAACCCTATCACCCGAAAGCTAATGCGGTGGAGCCTACAGAGTTTCAAACGAGTCAGGCTTCTCAATAATTATTTGGGTGGTAGTTATGTGGCTAGACTGGAGATGGATCTGATACCAAGCCTGATGAGCGGTGCACATTTCTTTATCGTTGCGGATCAAACACCAAAGCAGCCACAGGACTATATTCAAGCGGGTATTGCAGCACAGCGGTTCTGGCTTACCGCTACCCGGATTGGTCTACAGCTACAACCTGAAATGACCCCGCTGGTCTTTGCTGAGTATATTGATCAGGATATTAAGTTTTCGGCCTCCCAAAAATATATTAACAGCGCTAGAACACTGCGCGGCCAACTGGCCAAACTGGTAACACCTGAAAACCCGCAGAACCTGGTATTTGCCGGGCGCATCGGGTCTGCAAGCATTGCAACCTCTCGCTCAACCCGTAAGCCGTTAGCGGATTTAACGATTGATCAGTAGCTGACCAACCTCCCAAGCAAACAGCCCCGAACAAACCACCACTATAGCAGTTTGGTTCTCATGCCAGACATTGCGAATGAAAAAACCAGATCACTGATGTCGCGTTTATGACAAGCAGGAAGCGCAGAACGCAGCTTTACCAGCTTCTGCTTCAGCTCTGGATCAAACTCAGCACGTCGCTCACTTTTGATAGCCACATTGTAGGGCACCAAAAAACTGGAATAGAGCTTGGCGTATTCTGACAACGATTCAGCAACCGCAGACTCAAAATCATTTTTACCAAAGGCTGCCTCCAGTGAATAGAGATAATCCAGGGTAAAAAGCTCCGCCTGCCGATCCGCATATTGATACGCAAAATAGTCAATGGTTTGTTGCGATTTTAGATGACCAAAATCAACTAGATAGACCCCACCGCCGGGCTTGAGCACCCTTGCAACTTCAGAAAACGTACGCTTTAGTGCGACTACATCAGGCAAGTGGTGAAGCGCTACGGTTGAATACACAGCATCTACACTATTGTCTTCAAAGGCTTGCAGCTTAGAGATGTCGGAACGCACAAAATCAACATTGACTAACCCAAGATCAGCCACATGAGCTTCCGCCCGCCCCAGCATCTGCTCAGACAAATCTACCCCGGTAAATTGGCACGATGGATGAAACTGCGCCACCATCGCCAGCTGGGTAGCGGGGCCACAGGCAAGGTCAATGACTCTATCACCCGGGCAGATTACCTCACTGATGTGCGCGCAATGATGCAGGTAAACGGGAGCCATAACCCCGTCTACCCGGCCAGCTTTTGTGTACGCGGCCACCTTGTCCGGATCATCCATCACCAAGTCAGGTTCGGTTTTTCGTGGCTGGGATTTAGCTCCTAACAACTCCCAAAATAATATTTTCGCCATGGCGACACTTGGCATAACACCCTCATTTCGTAGCTGATGAGTTAACGTTTAAGTAACTACCAGTTTAGTACAAAAAGGTACTGCCCATTTATAAAACTAACCCAAACTAGGCCATTCCAAAACCGGAATCAAAAAACCGCCGTTTTTCACACGCAAACTTCATGCACAAAAAAGGGGGAGCCAATTATGACTCCCCCTTTCGGTTTGTTGCTACCCCCCAACCTAGAGGGGTTAAATCTTGCTATTTCAATTAAGCTTCACGACGCTTTCTTGAAAAACCAAGACCCAGCAGGCCAGCACCCAACAGTGCAATCATGCCAGGTTCTGGAACCATAGTTGCGTCGGCATTGGTAGTTGCACGCGCGCTCAACTGATAAGTGTGAGTCGAATCAAGCGAACTTGTTGCATAGCTGAAGTGTCCACTATTGGCTACACCTATGCTAGAACCTGCATACAGAGGTATACCATTCGCAAATGGTGAGTTTGCAGAACGCGTAGTGTTCAGACTAAAAGGGTTATCTGCATCTACTGTACTTCCAACTACCCAGTTATCAACTAAAGTACCGCCTAGACTCAAATCCGACAAAGTGAAAACTACGCTATAGGAAGCAGTAGCAAACGAAGGGAATATAGAATCGGAGGATACAAATGCTTCCAGGTAGGCAGTTGCATCGAAATCAACATCGATCGATCCGTTCACGTTACTAACCGTCCAGTTGGAATTAAGGTTGTTATTACCGGTACTGGAACCAGAATCCTGCCCTATTAAAGAAACGTAAGCAGCTGATTCAATGTCTGCGCCCGTAGCGGCATTAAGACCTGTAATAGGTGAACCCACCTGATTTTGGTCAGCAGCAGCAAATTGGCTGCTTGGATCACTAGTAAGAGAACTAAAAATTGGGAATGCATTATCTACAATTGCAGGGCAAGTGCCTACGCATGCGGGAGCCAAATCAATAGTACTGGCACTGATCGTACTACCACTATCGTTCAAAACCGTAGCGCCCAGCTGAGCACTTATATCAGCGGTACTGGTATAAGTAATTGCATTATTGAAATCTGCAATATCCAGCAGAGTACCGCCTTGCGAAAATTCCAAATTGTTAATTTGCAATACTGAAACCGCTAATGCGTCAGCTTGCACACTGCCGGCGCTGAACAACGCCAGACTGCCAACTGCGGCAACTGCGGCAACGCCATTTTTCTTAGTTTTAAAAGTTTTCATTTTTAAAATCCCAAATAGAAAGTTAATTTTATTACCTTACGCTTAGGATAAAGCAACCAGCGTGCCAAAAATAAATAACCATATATATCAATCAGTTACGGACCACAGCAATTTCGACTCTGTAATTGTGTAAAAATAACTGACACTTTTTACTGCTCAGTTATTTTTCTCACTGCATGCCACCAAATCACCTTGCCTTAATCTCAGCCAAAAGCTTTCTGGCTTGCTCACTCCGATCAAAGGCCGGTTGTTGTTCAAGCAGGCGTTCCAGCAGCTGTTTAGCGCCTTGTCGGTCACCCTTTTGATAAAGAATCAAACTATGGTAGTAGGCGTAGTTGGGATTATCGGGAAACCGTTCCCGAATTCGTGTTGATATACGCAGCGCCTTTTCAAACTGTCGATTCTCCATCAACACCAAAGCGTGGGTACTCATCACCCCTACCATAGTAGGTGCTATCGAAACTGCTTTTTCAATCAGCTCTAACGCCCTTTTGGCATCGGTACTCCGCAACTGCCAGGCCAGATCGTTCAAGGCAAACAGGTAATTAGGGTGTTGAGATATAATACCTTCCAATAGGGCAATTGCGCGGTTACTTTCACCCGCAATATTATAGTAGGCAGATAGGCCATAGCGGGCCACAACATCTTCCGGATACTGTTCACGCCATTGCTCCAATGTACTTATCGCTGCGTTCACTTCTCCAGCTAGCCACTGCACTTTCGCAAGCTCAAGAACGGTCTTTGAGGAGGGGGATGTATCAAGCGATTGCTGGTAGTAGGTAATCGCTTTTTGGGGTTGGCCAGTTCGGGTTTCGTGCCAGCCTTTTAATGCGAGCACCTCGGCATCCTGGGGCGAGTCTTTCAGCAACCCAGCCACTATTTCGGCAGCTTCTTTCGGTTTACCATCTATAACCAGCAATCTCGCCATGGCGATTTGTGATAGCCTGAATTTTGGTGCCAGCTCAAGGGATCGAGTAAGGCTATTTCTAACCTCGGTAATATTGTTATTTTTCAGGTAAACCGTTGCTGCAAGGTAATGTGCATAGGCATTATTTGGTGAACCTTCAAGCAACCTTGCTGATGTTTGCAAAGCATCCCCCCTTTGCCCTGTTGCAAGCTCCGCTTCCAGCAGCAAAGCCAGCCAGCCAGGGGCTTGCATTATTTTTGCATCGCCGCTTTTAAGCAACAGCAAAGCCTTTTTTGGCTCTCCATACTGTAAATAGTGGGTCGCTAACTCTAATTTGGGCTGTGGCTGGGCCGGGTAGATATCGATGATTGCCTTGAGTTGCGCGACCATAGCAGGTAGATTATTTTCAATTTTAGATAGCCCAGCGAGGGCCAGACTGGTCTTATAATGGTTTGGATGCAGGGCCAGCACCTGCTCATAGATAGTCCGCGCCTGATCATATTTATGATCTTTGATCAATATTTTTGCTAGATACTGTGCGGAACCGGGGGAACCTGGTTCTTTTTCAAGCGCCACTTCAAAAGCAGCTTTGGCACGCTGAAAATTCTCCCGATTCCATTCCAGCACACCCTCCAGATTCCATGAAGTAGCATCATCCGGGTGAGCCTTTCGAATAGCTCTAATAATCTCAGCCGCTTCCTGATATTTTTTATTCTGAATATACAAAAATGCAATCAAACCCTGAGTTTGTGGCTGATCCGCATCAATTTCAAGTGAGGCCTGTAACGATTCAATAGCCTCACCACCTTGACCACCCAACATCCTTGCAACCCCAAGACGGGTATGAATATCGGCCTCATCAGGACTGATTTCGGCAAGGTTTTCCAGATATTCAATACCCTTTGAGCTATCTCCTAAACTAAACTCGATCCGGGCCATCAGCCCATTGGAAAATAAATCTTTGGGAAAGCTTCTAATAACCGGTTCCAGGGTCACTTTCGCTTCCAGGAGATGACCAAGACGAAATTGAGCACTCGCTAGCGCTTTATGAGCGACCACTGAACGAGGGTAACTACTAATATAATGCTCCAGGTTTCGAGCTGCCTGGTTTAAATTGGAGAGCATCAGCTGAGAAACACCCAAAAAATAGTAGGTCGACAAGTGCTGGTCATTTAACGTTAACACTTGCTCAAACTCAGTCTGCGCCTGCTGATAATTACCATTTTTCAGTTCCAGCCGACCCGATGCAAAATATGCCATATAGTACTCAGAGGCTTGCTCAAGAAGTATATCCACATCCAATTTTGACTCTTCTGGACGATCCAGATCCACCAGAATAATTGCTCGCTTTGCTCGCACCAGATGATCAGCATCATCTAGCTCCAGCGCTCTGGAAAAACTACTTAATGCCTCCTTCAACATCCCTTTACCAAGAAAAAAATCCCCCTGAAAAGCCCATGCTACTGGCTCATTCGGGGCAATTTCCAGCAATTCAGAGATCAATTTTTCAGCGCCGCTAAGATCGTCCTGATTAGCCGCAACTTTAATGTGACCCAATCGTGCCAAAATATACTTTGGGTTCATTTTTAATGCTACGTCATATTCCCCAACCGCTTCCTTTGGTAGGCCGGTATTCAGAAATGCATCACCACGATATACGTGCAGAAGCATTTGATCTGCTTCCGGAAGGGAATCAAAACCGACAATTTCATCCAAAAGCTTTCTATATTTTCTTTGCAGCATCAATGCCTTGGCATATGATTTGAGCAGTGCGACGTTAGATACGCCCAATTCCCGTGCTTTGTCCAGCTCCTTTTCTGCACCGGGGCCATTGCCTATAGTGGCATACAGCTCACCAAGCATAAAACGCGCTTCCGGGTTGGAGGGTGCTTTCTTCAGGGCATTTTTCAGTTCAATTTCAGCAGCTTTGTATTCCCCGTTTTCATTAAACTCCTTTGCCCTGCCGATATGCTCTGGCGCGGTAAGACTGTCTGTGCACCCCGCTAGGACAAGCACAAACGAAAGCAATACAATTTTCAATTTTTCCCTGAACAGCATAAAATCACTCCTAAAAAACATATTCTTAAGTAAAGTAGAACAAGCTTAACAGAATACGAACCCTGGTAAGGTTTGCATGCTGTTGGCTGCGTAGTAAGACAATTAGTTCCAAGCTAGACTCAGCGCTATTCGCTCGTCGGGCAGGCTAAGACTGCTTCACCATCAGTAGAACAACCGGAAGGATAAAAAAATCAAACAGTATTGCGATAATAATGGTCATACCTACCATCAATCCAAGGATGGAGTTTATCGCAAAGCTGGAGAGTGCCAGCACAAAAAAGCCAAGGGATAATACTACGGAGGTGGTAATCAATGCACCACCCACCGCATCAAAGCTGTAGGTGATTGATTGTTCGGCATTTAGACCCAAAGCCTTTGTTGCGTGGATATATTTGCTTAAAAAGTGAACGGTATCGTCTACGACAATTCCTAGTGAAACACTAAATATGATCGATGCTGCCATATTGATCTCTTGAACTAGCAGCCCCCATATACCAAACGCAATGGCGGCGGGGGCAATATTGGGAATTGTGGCAATTATTCCGTAGCGGAGTGAACCCAACGCAAAGATCAGGCATATCGAGATCAGGAAAAGGCTGATTACGGACCCTTCAACCATGCTACGAATATTGTTTTGTCCAAGATGGGCAAAAATGATAGAAATGCTTGAGCCGGTCGTGGCCAACTCCGGGGCGTTATTTTCTAACCAGTTGGCTGCTTTTCTTTCAAAAGCAACCATACCCTGGGACTTTAAACCCCTGAGGGAGATATTGATCTTAAGCGCGGATCGATCGAAACTAATCTGATTGTTTAAATCTAACCCGTAGGGCAAGGACATTTCATACAGCAACTGGTATTGGGAGGCCAATTGTGCGCTGACCGGTAACCGATACCACTGCTGCTCACCACTGTGAAGTGTACGATTGAGGCGTTTCAGTGTATCAGTATAGGTTGCGACGTGGGCAACATGGGGCTGGGTTCGCAACCACTCACTGAAAGCTTCTACTTTGCGAAGGAATTCGGGCTGATTAATGCCGTTATCAGCACCGCTATCCAGTGAGTAAACCAACGAATGGACGCCGGTCAGATGCTGCTCTGTAAAATCGGTTGCATCACGAACCGAAACACCCTTATCGAAATAGGCGATGGTATCGTCGTTTAGTTCGTTGCTTTGAATAAACCCAAGTAATAGCAAGATGATAGGTAACGCTGTCCAGAACAGTTTTTTTGGGTGGTTTAACACAACACTACAAGCCCAGCTCGATAGCATTTGGGATTTTAGAACCCTTGGCTGTGCTTTTGTTACCCAGCGAAGCGCTAGTGCAGGCAACAGCGCCATGGTGAAAAACCAGGCCGCTATCACGCCTAATCCCACCAGCGTCCCAAGCTCTCTAAGGGGTGGCGAATCGCTAAAGTTAACACTAAAAAAACCGATAGCTGTGGTAAAGCTGGTGATAAATATCGGCTTGATATTTTGCTCAAGACTAACACGCATGGCGTTTACTTTTTCATCACCACTTGCCAATCTTTGTAAATAGGTCGATAAAAGATGTACGCAGTCACATACGGCGAGGGTAAGAATAATAGTAGGTGCAGATACGTTCACCTGATTGATTGCAAAACCAAGCCAGCCCCCTGCCCCCATCGCAAACAAGACGCTACAACCTACAATAACCATTGAAATGAAGGCAGCGGGAATTGACCCAAGTAGATAGGCCATCAATAGCGAAACAACAACAAACATCAACGGGATCAGTGTTTGCCCATCCGAGAATGCAGATTCCTGAAATGCATTGGTGATTACGCTATTTCCGGTCAGGTATATCTTTGATTCTGGAAACAGCTCTAACAATTCATCTCTAAGCTGACGACTGGCGAGCACTATTTCTTCTACTTCCTGCTCGTTAGCACCCCCCTTGTCGGGGAACTGCAACTGCACATAAACAGCGGTAACATCGGTTTTTTCAGAAACCAATTTATGAAGAATTTCTGGCTCTTCAATCGCGATTTGTCGTCTGACCAACATCTGTTCGACTGAAAGCGCCTCAAGATCCTCTATCAAATCGCCTACAAAAAGTTCATCGCCGTCTACAGTGGTGTGTTGATAATTGGTGATTGAATCAACTCGATGTGAGTAGGGCAACAACCAGCTTTTTTCAGTTAACGCCAGCACCAGCGCAAGAGTCTGTTGAGAAAACACTTGCTGACTCTCGGGTGCAATCACGAAAATCAGGTTGTCTTCGCGGCTGTAAGTATCTTCAATCTGATCAAAAGCTTCCAAAAACGGATCATTTTGGTCAAAAAATATTCTATAACTGGATTCGAGATAAAGGTCTTTACAACCTATTGCCAAAAACGCAAGCAATACAAAAGAAATGAACGCTAAGCCCCAGCGCTTCTGAATCAGCCAACCTGCCAATAACTTGTTCATTTTTTGAATTCATATCTGTTTTCAATCATCCGATAAGTATAGCCATCAGGTTGCCTCTTCGTTCTATATATACACCTTAGTCATTACGGGGAAGTAACATAAAGCCCTTAAACAAAAATCGATGAACCGAAATCTAACGCTGCATTTGACTTGATATCGATCAACACAAACAAAAAACTACACCACAACTAGTTCTGGAAAAAACCACGCATTTCCACGTATAATCAGCCGGTTACAAACTCTTTTTTTCAAAAAATACAATTATGAACAGACAAAGCTCTTTTGATCGCCAAGAATTACTCAGCTGTGGCCACGGCGAAATGTTTGGCCCTGGTAATGCGCAGTTACCCACACCGAATATGTTGATGATGGATCGCATCACTAATATCACCGTCGACGGCGGCATTGAAGGAAAGGGGGAGATCATCGCTGAGTTGGATATCAATCCGGATCTTTGGTTCTTCGACTGCCATTTCCCCGGTGACCCGGTGATGCCAGGTTGTCTGGGGCTTGATGCTTTGTGGCAACTGATCGGTTTTTTCCTGGCCTGGAAAGGAAACCCTGGACATGGTCGAGCACTAGGCGTGGGAGAAGTAAAGTTCACCGGCCAAGTATTACCTACGGCTAATAAAGTCACATATCATATCAATATGAAACGTGTCATCGAACGTAAACTGGTGATGGGTATCGGCGACGGTGTAATGCGAGTCGATGGTAAAGAGATTTACACCACTAAAGATTTAAAAGTTGGTCTTTTCACCAGCACTGAGAATTTTTGAGGGATGGATCTGGTACATTGACCGCGCCAGATCAATATATCTGAAATTTACTGTCACAATTGCAGCGGCTATATTTAGTTATAATCTGCGACCGTAATAGCAACATTTTTGACCAACCACATAGGACTACATCATGCGTCGAGCCGTCGTCACAGGTATAGGCATTATTTCCTGCCTCGGAAATGATAAAGAAACCGTTCTGGATTCCCTCAAGCAGGGTAAATCTGGCATTAAATTTCAATCGGATTACGAAGAATTAGGCCTTAGAAGCCACATTGCAGGTACTGTTGATATCGATTTTTCCGAGCATATTGATCGCAAACAGCTTCGCTTTATGGGTGATGCTGCTGCGTATTCATATATCTCGATGCAACAGGCTATTGATGATGCAGGGTTGACTGAAGCACAGGTTTCCAACCCTCGCACCGGAATTATCATGGGCTCCGGCGGTTCTTCCCCAATTAATCAGGTTGAATCTGCTGATATTTTACGCAACAAAGGTATCCGTCGAGTTGGACCTTATCGTGTAACCCAAACCATGGGTAGTACCGTTTCCGCCTGCTTAGCAACACCATTTAAAATCAAAGGCGTGAATTACTCAATCTCCTCTGCTTGTTCCACTAGCGCTCACTGTATTGGCAACGCAATGGAACAAATTCAATTGAACAAGCAGGATATCGTTTTTGCCGGTGGCGGCGAAGAGTGCAGCTGGGCAATGTCCTATCTGTTTGATGCGATGGGTGCGCTCTCTTCCAAATACAACGACACTCCCGCCAAAGCATCGCGAACCTACGATGCCAACCGCGACGGCTTTGTAATCGCAGGCGGTGCCGGGGTTTTGGTGATTGAAGAGCTGGAGCACGCATTGGCCCGTGGTGCAAACATCTATGCAGAGCTAGTCGGTTATGGCGCGACCTCCGACGGCCACGACATGGTCGCACCCTCTGGCGAAGGCGCAACACGCTGCATGCAGCAGGCGCTGGCAACCGTTGATGGGCCTGTTGATTACATCAACACCCACGGCACCAGCACACCGGCTGGCGATATCTGTGAGCTTGGCGCTATTAAAAATGTATTTGGCGATAACGTTCCCGCCATCAGCGCGACCAAGTCACTTTCAGGTCACTCACTTGGCGGAGCTGGTGTTCAGGAATCAATCTACAGCCTTTTGATGCAGCAGCATAATTTTATTGCTGCATCGGCCAATATCGAAGATCTCGATCCCGGGGCTGAAGGATTCCCGATTGTTACTGAACGTAAGGACAACGTCACACTAAACCGGGTTATGTCGAATAGTTTTGGTTTTGGTGGTACAAACGCCTGCCTGGTATTCCAAAGTTATTCGAGCTAGCGGGTTACCCTAAATTTAGCGTTAGATCTAAAAGCGCTTGCCAGAAATGGCAGGCGCTTTTTTTTGCCTTGGCGTTTGCTAAAACATACGCACAGCATAGCTGCTGCATACGTCAGGTAATCATGAGTACGTAACTCAAAGCGTGGAACTTTTTAGAGTATTACTTAGGAAATGAATAGCCGGAACAGCTATTGAATACAGAGAATCATTTTTGGTGCCCAGAGACGGAATCGAACCATCGACACGAGGATTTTCAATCCTCTGCTCTACCGACTGAGCTATCTGGGCGTGTATCAAAAACGAGGCGGTATTAAACCCGCATAGCTGTTTTAAGTCAACCGCTTATGCGGTTTATAGAGCAATCAATCGGTAGGTGGCACGTAGCCTTGAACCACTTCAACCGACTCATTCGAAAGGAACTTTTCCATCTCTGCAGATAAAAATTTCCGATCTGCAGACTTGGCCATGACCAGCTGCTTTTCATTGATCAACATAGTCTGATAATTTTGCCACTCCTGCCATGCTTGAGCAGATACATTGTTAAAAATTTCTTCACCCTTTGGGCCAGGATAGGGTGCCTGATCAAGGCCTGGTTTTTCCTGTTTGTACTTCCGACAAAAAACAGTTCGTGACATTTTTATCTATTCCTTTCCAAAGTTTTTTTGCAGTAATTTTTTAACCGGTGCGGGTAACCCTGCCGGCTTTTCCGAATGCGTAGGGTTATACCAGAAGCTACGATTTGGCTCCATTATATCTTTTGTGCTTTCCGCAACATCCACCCAAACCGGGTGGATCATCAGCTTAAAATGGCTAAAGGTATGACTAAAGGGTTTCTCGGCCTTAACAGTAAGCGGTGATTTACCGAGCCTTTCCAAACAATAATCTTCAACGCTATTGTTCAGGGGTAATTCCGGAAGAGACCATAACCCAGGCCAAATGCCCACGGGCGGTCGTTTATCAAGCAGCACTTCATCATCCGAATTACTTAGTAGTAGAAATTGTATCTCTTTGACTGGTAAAACTTTTCGTGGCTTCGGCTGGGGATACAGCGTCACTTCATTCATTTGCAGAGCCTGACAGTTATCCGATACCGGACACAACTGACACTGTGGGTTATGCCGTGTGCAGAGTGTTGCCCCCAGGTCCATCATCGCCTGACTGTACTCACCGGCTGTTTGTAAAGCTCCATGTTCGGGTGGATCAGGAGGAGTGTAGTGTTCAGCCAATTTCCAGAGTTGCTTCAGAGGTTCTCCTGAGCCTGGCCAACCGGCCAGCCGGTGAACTCTGGCCAGTACCCTTTTTACGTTACCATCAAGAATCACTGCACGTTGAGCCATTGATATCGACAAAATCGCTCCCGCGGTAGAACGCCCTATTCCCGGCAATTCAATTAGATCGTCAAAACTTTCCGGCAACTCACCGCCATGCTGCTCAACGACCTGCTGAGCGGCTCGTCGCATATTTCGTGCACGATTATAGTAACCGAGGCCAGTCCAGTGATGCAGCACCTGATCTTCTGTTGCAGCCGCCAGCGTAGCCAGAGTTGGGAAATGTTGGAGGAAATTCAAAAAATAGGGAATGGCGGTATCAACACGAGTCTGTTGTAACATGATCTCGGAAACCCAGACCCGGTAGGGCGAAATTTCCTGCTGCCAGGGCAAACCGCTACGTCCATGTTTACGATGCCAATCCAACACAGGCTGATAAAAGAGTTTGGCGTTATCCAGCAACTAGAAACCCTTTAATAATTTTTTTAATTCGGTTTTTAATTTTTGTTCGGTTTTTTGTTCGAGTTTCTTCTTGGCTTTTTTACCTATCTGACGACTGATCTCCGCCGTATCGAGTTTGCATAATGACAATGGAGTATCGCTAAAGGCACCTTTGCAGCGCACAGGCCAGCGAAAATCCTGCCATTTTTCAGATACTGAACAACCATTCAAATTTTGCTCACCGGACACAGCTAAAAACAGCCGATAATTAAGCCTGCTTTGTGGAATATTGACCCAACCGTCACCGGTAACTTTGATGCTTTGCAGATCAATTGCCATATCCGGCGTTTTTAGAATCCCCTGACTGAGTTGAAAGGATCCACCCAATTGCTGAAAATCGGTATCAGGGCTCCAATCATATTCAGCCAAAGTTGTTTGGGAGACCGTCGCTACGCCCTTACAAGTCTGCTCGGTGAGATTAGTACCCTTTAGTTTTCCGTTAAGCACTTCAAGCCGCCCGGGGCCAGTGAGACTATTGATTAGCTGATCGACGGTTGTGCCCTGCATGCTCAGTTCAGCATTTAGAGCAGCCAGACCTTCGATCAAATCAACATCCATCACGGATTCCAGTAATGGTTGGATCTGAACGCCATTCAAAGTCGATGAAATATCAAGCTTCAGCAGCTCATCTTGAGCATTGGCCTTAGCGGTTAAGACAAGTTGCCCCTGATACATTTCTGCCTGAAACGGGTCAATCAGGATTTCGCCATCTTTGGCCCGAACGTTAAGCTTCAGGCTCGATAATTCCATCCCACCAAACTCAAGCGCACCGATACGCAGCTCACCTTGCAAATCTAACCCGCGTAACATCTCGATGGGCAACGGCTGATCAGCGCCCGTTTGCTCCGCCTCTTGTGAATCCGAGTCGCTGGTCTGATCAGTACCCTTTGGAAGATAACCATCCAGATCAAAATGATCCAGATCAAGATCCCAGAAAAGAGCACCGGTTTTAAGATCGGAAATACCCAGTCTGCCGGTTAGGGTCGAGCCATCCATTTTTAATTTAAAATCATTGATCGTCCATTGATTGGCAGAACCCAGCAAATTAGCCTTCATTGAGAGATCGGTTAAAGCGCTATTGTCTTTTAAGGTTGGAAGCGGCTGACCTATCATCTCCATCAGTTCTTTGGGATTAAATTCTGCTATACGAACCGAACCTGAAAAATTTGGAGCTGTGCTAATTGTTTCGCCCTGAAGCTTAAGAACCACCGGCAAATTCGCCACCTTTAACACCAGTGACTTGATATCTAGGGCATCTGTTTTGCGATCGAGGGACATATCCCCCTGTATCTCAAGGGGAATTTGTTTATCGTTGAAAGGCTCGCCGGATACACTGCCTTCCATCAATAGCTGCTTGAGATAAAGTGCGTAACCACCACGACTTATACCCATCATGCTGGATATTTCAGCTTCGAATGAAACCTCCGGTGAATGGTTTTTTAGCGCAAATGCGGCCTGCAATGGAAAGGTATTGTCTGAATTGATATCACTGGCAAGTAGGTGAATCAGATCAATATCAATTTTTTGATCGGTGACCTGATCTTTGAAATAAATCTGGGCATCTGTGATCTGAATTTGTGCAATGGCGATGCTGAAATCAGGTTTTTCAGTACCCTCAGATTTGGGATTCTGAGCTGATTCGCTGCGCTTTGTTTTGTCGACAGCTCTATCGTTAGAATTTTGTGTATTTGCCGTTTGAGGTTTTTTAACGACAGATTCCCAGTTGGATCGGCCATTCTCATCTCGAATCAGGGCAAGCTTAAAACCACTCAAGATCAAAGCACCGACTTCAATATGACCACTTAGCAGAGGCCACAATTTCAGTTCTGCGGATGCATTGGCCAGATGAATGAATTCAGTTTTTTGAAGCTGGTCCAGGGTATAGATATCGATCTGATTGATATCGAACCCGATCCAGGGGAATAGTGACCAACCGATGTCACCTTTGATCTGCAGATCAATATTGGCCGCTGATTCCGCCGCTGCTTCGATTTCATCGCGGTACTCGTTGGGATCAACCAGTACCGCTAGCAGGATAAATGCGACTAGCAATGTAGCGATTATCGAAGCTGGCAGCGCTAACCATAGCTTTAGATTTTTCGACATTCTGCGCACTCTCTAATCGATAAACTTAATCACAATCCCTGTAAGTCATCACCGAGGGAATAATACCTACTGATGGTAGACTGCAGAAAACTCATGTACGGCCTCAATAAAGGCACCCGCGTTTTCCGGTTTAACTTCAGGGGTGATGCCGTGACCCAGGTTAAAAATATGGCCCGAACCGTTGCCATATTTTGCCAGTATATTCTTCACTTCTTCTCGGATTCTCTTAGGGCTGGCGTAAAGCATGGTGGGGTCCATGTTGCCCTGCAGTGCAACTTTTCCACCCACACGTTGCCGAGCCACATCAATATCAATGGTCCAATCTAACCCAAGACAATCTGCACCGGAATCTGCCATCGGCTCTAGCCAAAGACCCCCGCCTTTGGTAAATACAATAACCGGCACTCTGTTTCCATCTGCATCAGGCTTGAGCTGCTGAATAATTTTGCGCATATATTGCAGTGAAAATTCTTCGTAACCGGATGTGGTCAACAGGCCACCCCAGGTATCAAATATCTGCACTGCCTGTGCGCCGGATTGAATTTGGCCGTTCAAATATGCAGCAACCGTGGTCGCCAGCTTATCCAGCAGCATGTGCATGGCCTCGGGCTTATCCAGCATCAGCTGTTTAGCTTTTCGGAAATCCTTACTACCGCTACCTTCAATCATGTACGTTGCAAGCGTCCAGGGACTGCCGGAAAACCCAATCAGCGGGACACGCCCAGCCAGCTCTTTGCGGATCACACTTACCGCATCCATCACGTAACTCAGATCATCGAGGGGATCAATCACTGGCAACGCTTCAATATCCTCCATGTTGTTCAATGGACGTTTGAATTTCGGCCCTTCACCTTCGGCAAAATATAGCCCAAGCCCCATTGCATCGGGAATGGTAAGAATATCGGAAAACAGAATCGCAGCATCAAGTGGATAGCGATCAAGGGGCTGCATAGTCACTTCGCAGGCTAACTGTGGATTTTTGCAGAGACTCATAAAGTCTCCAGCTTTAGCTCGGCTAGCACGATATTCAGGTAGATAACGACCGGCCTGCCGCATCATCCAGACCGGCGTCAGGTCAACAGGCTCACGCCGCAGGGCACGAAGAAAACGATCGTTTTTTAATTCAGTGTTCGCCATAGGTTAGCCTAGACTCCAAGGTATTCCATGATTCCATTTGCCGCAGTACGACCTTCATAAATAGCCGTAACCACCAGATCTGAGCCACGTACCATATCGCCACCGGCGAATACTTTCGGGTTACTGGTTTGAAAGGCAAACTGTTCCTGTTCTTCAGCAACTACACCGCCCCAGCTATTGATATCGACATTAAACTCTTTGAGCCAGGGTGCAGGGTTTGGTTGAAAACCGAAGGCAATTAACACTGCGTCGGCACGCAAAACCTCTTCGCTGCCCTCTATTGGTTCCGGGCGTTGGCGGCCATTTTCATCTGGTTCACCAAGTTGGGTTTTAATTACCTTAACCCCCTCGACCTTTCCGTCACCAATAATTTCAATAGGCTGACGGTTAAACAGAAAACGTACGCCCTCTTCTTTGGCATTTTGTACTTCGCGAACAGAGCCCGGCATGTTGGCTTCGTCACGACGATAGGCGCAGGTAACGCCCCTTGCCTCCTGACGGATTGAAGTACGGTTACAGTCCATCGCGGTATCGCCACCACCAAGCACTACAACCTGTTTACCCTTTAGATCGATAAAATCGGATTCCTGTTTCTCAAACCCAAGATTACGATTCACGCTTGATATCAGATAAGGCAGTGCATCATATACACCATCAAGATCTTCACCGGGGAAGCCACCCTTCATATATTTGTAGGTACCCATTGCAAGGAAAACTGCATCATAGTCATCCATCAGCTGCTGCATACTGATATCTTTGCCAACTTCGGTTTCAAGGCGGAACTCAATGCCCATGCCTTCGAACACTTCACGCCGAAACGACATGACATTTTTTTCGAGCTTAAACTCGGGGATACCAAAGGTCAGCAATCCACCTATTTCAGGATTACTATCAAAAACCACGGCGGATACGCCATTACGCGCCAAAATATCTGCGCAACCCAATCCCGCTGGGCCTGCGCCGATTATGGCAACCCGTTTACCAGTATCTTTCACATGGGACATATCAGGTCGCCAGCCCATAGCAAAGGCGGTATCGGTGATATATTTTTCTACCGAGCCGATGGTCACCGCTCCAAAATCATTGTTCAGCGTACAGGCACCCTCACACAAACGATCCTGGGGGCAAACCCGACCACAAACTTCTGGCAGACTATTGGTCTGGTGACACAACTCCGCCGCTTCAATAATTTTTCCGTCACTTACAAGCTCTAGCCAGTTTGGAATGTAGTTATGTACGGGACACTTCCATTCGCAATACGGGTTACCGCAATCCAGGCAGCGATGAGACTGGGACTGGGCCTGTTTTTCCGAAAAAATATCGTAGATTTCTACGTACTCCTTTTTCCGGGTATGCGCGGGTTTCTTAGCAGGGTCTTTGCGCGCTACATCTAGAAACTGAAAATCATTATTTAGCCGATTCGGCATCGTATAAAAACCTCAAATTTGCGGGCCTGTATTCCAGACTATTTTCAAAAACAGCTTGAGAATCACTGCCCACATGTTTATTCATTCCATGAACTTAATTGTTCAACGTTATGCTCAGGTACTGATAAGTTCCAGCTCTGTCAATTCAAATACTCGAAATTTCAGTATCTGGACTACAGCCCACCCAGCAGCATAAGCGGATTAGACGCTTTTGGTTTTACCAACCAGAAATGCGGTACATAATCTTCAAAGTTATCTAGAATTTGCTTACCCCAGCTACTCCCAGTTTCATCAAAATAGTCACTAATGACGCCCCGTAGGTGGGTTCGATGACCTTCCATAAAGTCATTTCGGATACGGTCAATATCGACCAATTGATGGTTGTATCGATCAACAAACTGGTGATCCATATCAAGCACATAGGCAAAACCACCGGTCATACCCGCGCCAAAGTTAACACCTGTTCCACCCAGGACAGTGATCACACCACCAGTCATATATTCACAACAGTGATCACCAACCCCTTCTACTACCGCCTGTGCTCCGGAGTTTCGCACCCCAAAACGCTCGCCAGCACAGCCCGCAGCGTATAACTTGCCACCGGTCGCGCCGTACAGACAGGTGTTTCCGACAATAGGGGTTTCATTGCTTTTGAATCGACTGCCTTTGGGCGGAGCAACGACTAATTGACCGCCGGTCATACCTTTCCCAACAAAATCATTGGCATCGCCGGACAGGTACATATTTAACCCACCAGCATTCCATACACCGAAACTTTGACCCACGATACCTTCCAAACGAATGGTGACGGGGCTTTCGCCCATTCCGTGATTGCCGTGCCTGCGGGCAATTTCACCGGACAACCGTGCGCCTATCGAGCGATCACAGTTGGTCACATTGTAGGAGTAGGTACCGCCGGTACTGCCTTCAATAGCGGGCAATATTTCCGACACCATACGTTCTGCCAACAAACCTTTATCAAAAGGCGTATTGCGCTCCTGTTGACATACCTGAGCTTTGCCCTGTGCCGATTCGTGGCTTTCTAATATGGGTGAGAGATCAAGATTTTTTTGTTTATCGGTAAAGCCTTCTTCAACTGCCAGTAATTCTGTACGGCCAACCAGTTGTTCAAGGCTAGCGACACCTAAACTTGCCATCCACTCACGAGTTTCCATTGCGACAAATTTGAAAAAGTTCATCACCATTTCAACGTCGCCGATAAAGTGCTCCTCTCTTAATCCTTCGTGCTGAGTCGCAACACCAGTTGCGCAGTTATTAAGGTGGCAAATACGTAAATATTTGCAGCCCATAGCGATCATTGGGGTGGTACCGAAACCGAAGCTTTCGGCGCCTAAAATTGCACCCTTGATCACATCAAGGCCGGTTTTAAGGCCACCGTCAGTCTGCACCCGAACCAGGCCACGCATATCATTGCAGCGCAGTGCCTGGTGAGTTTCGCTCAAGCCCAGTTCCCAGGGCGAGCCAGCATAGCGAATAGAGGTCAGTGGACTTGCTGCTGTGCCGCCATCGTAACCTGAAATTGTAATAAGGTCAGCATAGGCTTTGGTAACACCCGTGGCAATGGTTCCAACGCCGGGTTCAGAAACCAGCTTAACCGAGACCAGTGCCTCGGGGTTGACCTGCTTGAGGTCAAAAATAAGTTGCGCCAAGTCTTCAATGGAGTAAATATCATGATGCGGCGGCGGTGAAATCAAGGTAACGCCCGGGACTGAATAGCGTAAACGGGCAATCAGCTCGTTGACCTTTCCGCCTGGCAACTGACCACCTTCACCGGGCTTAGCACCCTGAGCAATTTTGATCTGGATGACTTCGGCATTAACTAGGTAGTGTGGGGTAACACCAAACCGCCCGGACGCGACCTGTTTGATTTTAGATACTTTTTCAGTTCCGTAGCGGGCTATATCTTCACCACCTTCACCGGAGTTTGAACGCCCACCCAGACGGTTCATTGCGGTTGCTAGCACTTCATGAGCCTCTGGTGACAATGCACCAAGGGACATGCCAGCCGAATCGAAACGTTTAATAATGGCTTCGATAGGCTCGACCTGATCAAGTGGGATCGGCTTGATATCATCGCGCAATTTCAGCAAGTCACGAATTGTCGCAACCGGGCGCTGATTCACTTCAGCTGCATATTCACGGAACTTCCCGTAATCACCAGTCTGCACTGCAGCCTGCAGGCTATTAACCACATCGGGATTAAATGCGTGATACTCACCACCATGGATAACCTTGTGCATACCGCCAACAGCAAGGGGTTTCCGTTCGGTCCAGGCATCCCGAGCAAGCCGTTTTTGATCATCTTCAATGTTTGAGAAACTTGCACCTTGAATCCGGCTGGTTGCACCACGGAAACAGAGATCGACTACGTCGGAATCCAATCCCACTATTTCAAATAGCTGAGCACCACGATACGAGGCCATGGTTGAAATCCCCATCTTGGAGAGAATTTTCAACAGACCTTTATTAAGACCTTTGCGGTAGTTTTTACGTGCTTCTCTTTTATCAATAAGCAGAGTGCCATTCTCAACCAGCGTGTCGATCACGTCATAACTCAGGTATGGGTAAACCGCGGTCGCACCAAATCCAAATAATGTTGCAAATTGGTGAGTATCCCGAACCGAACCGGTTTCGACAATGATATTAGTATCGCAACGTAATCCCTTTTGAATCAGTCGATGGTGCACTGCTCCGGTAGCCAGCAGCGCATGAACCGTTAGACACTCAGGAGTAATTGCTCGATCGGACAATACCAGCAGTGCAAGACCTTCTCTAACCGCTTTTTCCGCCTGATCACAAATTTTGACGATAGCTTGTTCCAGGGAAAGTTCCGTGGCGTAATTAAGATCAATCGTTTCAATTGAAAATTCGGAACGATTGAGGTTTTTGAGCCGAGAAAATTTAGCCGTCGAAAGTACCGGCGAGGTCAATACGATACGGTTAGCGATATCCGGTGTTTCGTCAAACAGGTTTTTTTCACGACCAAGATTGGTCTCAAGCGACATCACCACACCTTCGCGCAATGAGTCTATGGGAGGGTTCGTAACCTGGGCGAACTGCTGCCGGAAATAGTCGTATAAAGGGCGGACCTGCTTCGAAAGCACCGCCATTGGTACATCGTCACCCATGGAGCCGGTCACTTCCTGACCCGTTTCAGCCAGTACTCTCAGGACCATATCACGCTCTTCTAGTGAAACCTGGAATAGTTTTTGACTGGCTTTGCGCACCGCAGTATCAACGGGTACGTCCTCTATTACATTTTCAGTAAGTGATGATTCAACATGAACCAGATTCTCCTTCAACCACCTTTTATATGGATGGGCTGACTTCAACAACTGATCAATATCATCGGTGTGTAGTACTTTTCCGGCATGAATATCTACCGACAGCATCTCGCCCGGCCCCAACCGACCTTTGGCGACCACCTCTTCTGGTTTGTAGTCGTTAACTCCTATCTCTGAAGCGACGGTGATACAACCATCATCGGTCATAACCCATCGAGCCGGCCGAAGCCCATTTCGGTCCAACACGCAGACGGCGTGGGAGCCATCGGTCATCACTACGCCTGCAGGGCCATCCCAGGCTTCCATCTGCAGCGCGTTAAATTCATAAAAAGCTCTTAACTCAGGGTCGATACTTTCATCATTTTGCCACGCGGGTGGAATCAACATGCGAACCGCACGATATAGGTCAACACCACCGGCGAGCAAAAACTCCAGCATATTGTCCATCGAGGACGAGTCTGAACCGGACTGATTGACTATTGGTGTAATTTGATCCAGATCCGGCAGCAAATCCGAACTAAGCTTCGCAGTGCGCGATACAGACCAGTTGCGATTACCTTGAATGGTATTGATTTCACCATTATGAGCAAGTAGTCGAAACGGCTGCGCAAGCGGCCAGCGCGGTTGAGTATTGGTAGAAAAACGCTGATGAAAGGTTACGATCGCAGTTTCCATGCGGGAATCTTTGAGATCCAGATAGAACTCCGGCAAATCCTCGGGCATGACCAACCCTTTGTAGCACAGCACACTGCATGAGAGGCTGAGGATATAAAAATCCTCGTCATCAGCCAACGCCAATTCAGCTTTACGACCAGCTACAAACAATTTCACGTTGAGCATATGCTCAACCAGATTGTCACCTTCGACAAATACCTGCTCAATGATGGGCAGGCTAGCGAGCGCGGTATCACCGCACGGTTCCAGGTTTACCGGGACTCTGCGCCAACCAACTACCTTTAAACCCTGAGCAACAAATTCCGTTTCCAAACGAGCTCTAGCTTTGCTAGCTTTTTCTTCATCCTGACTAAGGAAAATCATACCAACGCCATAAAGCTCTGCCAGAGGCTGGGCAAAAAGGCCGTCGGTCACAACTCGTAAAAACGAGTCAGGTTTGCGCAGTAGCAAGCCACAACCGTCACCAGTCTTGCCATCCGCTGCAATACCGCCGCGATGAGTCATACAGGCAAGCGACCGTATCGCGGTATCAACTATTTTATGGCTTTGTTTACCTTCAATATTGGCAATTAAACCAAAACCACAATTATCCCTGAACTCATCAGGGTGATACAAACCGGCACCTAGCTGCTGCATAATGTGCAAACTTTCCTTTCAAATCAAAAAGATAGGCCTCAAAATTGAAACTAACGAATTTTCGAGACGCAAAAATGGAGGGCCATTCTACACGGGTATCCAGCCGTGCTCAAATTACCCAAAAAAACAGGAAAAAGTGATCACATTCGCTGAGACTGAAGACTCGTAGCTCTACAAGCTGATTTTCATCGCTTGGCTTGGTACTTGCGAATACTGGATTGTATGGACTCCAGCTTTCGCGGCCAGGGTTTTTGGCGCTTTAAAGCACTAGGCAATTTTTTCACTCCCTTCGCTGCAGACCCCGAATCGAGATACACACCAGCAACCACCATATACCATGGTTTATTGTTATGCCTGCCTCTGTAATATCGAAGTTGTGAAATATCCGAATACTTCCCAATAAAAGCTTTCACACTGCTTTGGTCGTAGGTGGCGAATAGCTGCAATGTATAGCTATTGGGGTCTAACTCCAGCAGCTGCTTTTCATATCTTTCTCTTTGCGATAGTGGCGACTGTACGATTGGTTCCGAGGGAATAGGCTGCCTTTTTTTTGCTGGGCCTGACTCCGAGTGTTGCGCCTTGGACGCTGGTGCCACCGGAGCTTTAGCTCCAAACGGAGATGCCTTGGCCACCGGTGCAGCCGCTATTACTGACACAGGTTTATCGGTTGAACGAACGACCAGCTCTTCAGATGGAATCAAATTCGATTCCTTCGCACTCTCGGGCGTCTTGATGGCAACCGGATCTGCGTCCTTAAGCGTAACAAATCCGCTGCCAAGCTTCGGCACTTCCAGTTCAATCTGTACAGGTGCCAGTGTTTGCTCAGTGCTTCGCTGCCCCAACAATGCCAAGATAACAATCACAGCAACTATAGAGATCACGATCAGATGAATCCGAGGAAAGCCAAAAACATTTTTTGATTTCATCGCGTCAATAAATAGGGAAAAAAATCTCCCAGATTCCAAGTTGTTCCCACGCGCTCCCACTGCAGCTTTATTGAATTGAGTTTGAAAAGAAGGTTTTTTTTGGGAGGTGCCGGCAGCACTGTCACCAGCATTTGTTTGGGGATCAATCTGAAATTCATATATATCAGGAAGTGAGCCCCAATCAGGCTCTATGACCATATCGCCTTCGCTATAAATCAGCACAAATTGGAATGCCCCAAGATCAGCATCAAGTTCCGAAAGTCGTTGAATATGTATAAGAGCTGAGACATCTAGAAGCTGCGCGTTGCGGACAAAGACAACTGACTTTTGCGCGTACTGTTGATCCCGCTGAAAATTATGCAGTAAATCCGTTAGTGTCCTCAGATCAGAGCGTTGATAATTGATCCCAAATCCCAGCGCAATCAGCGACAACAGTTGCAGATCATTAGTCGTACTAGATAATTCAATAGAACAGAGGCGAAGCTGATCCTCAGCGCATCGATGCTCAAGCGCCCGCAGCCATGTGGATTTGGTTTCAGAGCTCTCACCACGAACCAGCAAGACAGAACGCCCGTAATGGATCAGGTGCAGGGCTTGTTGAAGCTTCTCTTCAACGCTGTTTTGATCCGAAGAATAATCCATATTTGAATCAGTAAAATTCAATCCAACTAATGACCTAATTTGGCGGGGGGAGTGTTTCACGCAGTAAAACGGGATCAATATCAACACAGACCCGCGCCTCGCCCAATGATTTAAGCAATACTAGCCTCAAATTACCGTCCAGTACTTTTTTATCTAGCATCATCTTTTGCAAGAAGTCATCAGGACCCATACCAATAGGAGGCCTTGTAGGCAACCTGCATTTCTCAAACAGGTTCATTATTCGACCAACATCATCATCACTAAGCCAGCCCATTCGCCTTGATAAATCAGCTGCCATCATCGTCCCTGCGGAAACCGCTTCCCCATGCAACCAATTTCCATAACCCTGACAAGCTTCAATCGCATGCCCAAAGGTATGACCAAGGTTCAGAGTGGCACGAACTCCCGACTCAAATTCATCCTCCGCAACCACTTCTGCTTTGTTTTTGCAGGAACGGAAAATTGCTTCAACCAAATATTCGTTATCACGTTCAAGCAGATGATTGATGTTGTCTTCCAGCCATTCAAAAAACTCTGGATCTCGAATCAATCCATACTTTATAACTTCAGCCAAACCGGCGGAAAGTTCTTTTTCCGGCAAGGTAGTAAGCGTTTCGGTATCAATGATCACCGCATTGGGTTGATGAAAGGCACCGATCATATTTTTTCCAAGCGGATGATTCACGCCGGTTTTACCTCCGACCGAAGAATCCACTTGCGACAACAGGGTGGTAGGCACTTGAATAAACGCAACACCGCGCTGGTAACAAGCGGCCGCAAAACCGGTCATATCCCCAGTAACTCCACCACCCAGGGCGATCAGGGTAGCGGTACGATTGTATTTGTCCTTCAGCAATCGATCAAAAATTTGCTGTACGGTCTCGATATTCTTATGTTCTTCGCCATCAGGAAGTATCAATGTCGAAACGGAAAAACCTGCCAATGCACTGCAAAGTTGCTTTAAATATAACGGCGCGATAGTCTGATTGGTAATCACTAGTACTTGGCTCCCTTTGATATGCGGGAGATAGGACGCGGGATCGCTTAAGATTCCGGGAGCAATATAGATTGGATAGGATCGATCACCAAGATCCACGCTGAGTTTTTTCATTCCTGTTATGGGGTCTCCGCCAAAGAGTTTGTTAATAGGCTGCCCGAAATACAATAAGCGTCTCCGCGCTCAATTCCAACTGCTAGGCATCCAAAGCTGTGCTATTGATATAGCCATTTAGACAATAATTAGATACCAGCAGGCATTGTAACGTAGGGCACCTGATTTTGGCATCAGGTAGGAGGGGGATTATTCGATCGCAGGATCACGCCTTGTCGGCCCAAGCTAAGGCCTATAGCAGCCTAGCTGATCCACTAGTCAGCGCAGAGTTTATTGTTGCTCAACTCTTCAACAATTTGATCGGTGACAGCTCGTGCGGTTTTGTGATCGGTGTTGATCACGAAATCTGCTACTTCGCGATAAAGTGGGTCCCGCTCCCGAAACAAATTTTCCAGAACTTCTCTAGGGTTGTTTGTCTGCAACAAGGGCCGATTGCGGTCTTTTGCGGTCCTGACGGACTGTTGATCGACAGATAGTTTCAGATAAATCACGTTACCACGAAGCCGAAGATTTTCGCGAGTTTCCTGCTTTAGTACCGCTCCGCCACCCGTTGCCAACACTATATCCGAACGGTTTGTCAGCTCATCAAGCACATCTTTTTCCCGCCGCCGAAAACCTTCTTCACCTTCGACATCAAAGATCCAGGGTATATCAGCGCCTGTTCGGCGTTCAATTTCATGATCGGAATCCTTAAACTCCAGACCTAACCGTTTTGCGAGCATTCGTCCTATGGTGCTTTTCCCAGCGCCCATCGGCCCCACGAGAAAAATACGCTCACTCACTAGTAGACTCACTCATAGTAGTAGCCATAGGGTCAGCAGACAGCTATCACTCTTCATCCACTAAACGTGGAGTAATAAATATCAATAGTTCGGTCTTGCTAGTCGTTACCGAAGTCTTTTTAAACAGCGCACCAACATAGGGGATATCTCCCAGGAATGGTGTCTTGGTTTCACTCTTAACATCTTTGGTGCTAAATACCCCTCCAAGCACAACGGTTTCACCGTTTGATACTAAAACCTGAGTAGTAATTTCATTGGTATCAATCGTGGGAACGCTATCCACTGTTATCGTCCCTACTGAATCCTGGCTGACAACCAGATCCATAATAATACGATCATCGGGGGTAATTTGCGGCGTAACGTCGAGCGCTAAAACTGCGGATTTAAACGCGGTAGTGCTTGCACCGCTGGAGGAGGCTTCTTGGTACGGGATTTCAGTGCCCGATTCGATTCTGGCTTTCTGGCGATCAGCCGTCAGTATTTTTGGCTGGGAAACCACTTCACCATTACCAGAACCTTCAAGCGCGGATAACTCAAGTTCCAAAGTATTTGAACCCCGCGCTAAACCTAACCTAAAGGTGGTTTGGCTACCTTTGTCAACACCAAGGTCAACAATCATGCCACTGGCTGCGTTGCCTCCTGCAGTGTATGCATTATTCCCCGAAACCCGAGAATAACCGCCACCCCATTTTATACCGAGATCTTTGCTATAGTCTGCATTGGCCACCACAATGCGCGCTTCGATAGAGACTTGCCGGATTGCCACATCCAGCTCCTTAAGCAGCTCACGAACCTCTGTGAGTTTTGGAGCTATGTCCTGGACAATCAGAATATTAGTCCGATTATCAACTGCTGCTTTACCCCTGCTCGAAAGAATCCCTTTCTTTCCAGTCAATAGCTTCAATACATCCTGAGCCTTTGCATATCGTACGTTAATAAATTCTGTGTAAAGCGGCGCTAATTCCTTTACCTGCCGCAAAGTTTGTAATTCTAGTTTTTCACGAGCCGCAATCTCAGCCGCAGGCGCAACCATTAATACGTTGCCATTCTGGCGTTTATCCAAGCCCTTGGTTTTCAAAATCAGGTCCAACGCTTGATCCCAGGGAGTATTCTTGAGCCTAAGGGTAATTCGGCCGGAAACGGTATCACTTGCCACAAGATTGAGATCAGTGAAATCAGCAATTAGCTGCAAAACAGACCGCACTTCAATATCCTGAAAGTTCAATGAAAGCTTTTCACCTACGTATACAAGCTGACCGAGTTTACGTGTCTTCAATTCCTCACCGACAGCCGGCTTGACTGTCAAGGTGAAAACATTATCAACTTGATAGGCAAGATACTGATAATCACCTTTGGGTTTAACCGCTATTACAGGCTGTCCATTGTCTACGGTCGCATCCAACGAGACCACTGGTGTTGCGAAATCAGTCACATCAAGCTTACGACGCAAAGGTTCAGGCAGTTGGGCTCCCGAAAACCGAATTAAAATATTCTCACCTTCCTCTTGAACGTCAGGATTTGCACCTGAATCTGATAACCGAACAATAACTTTACCGCCACCTTCTTCATCGCGCCGGAAATCGATATCCTCCACGCGGGTCAATGCAGCGGCTTTAGCTGTCATATTAGCGCTTGCGGAAACTCCACCTGACTTCGTTGCAGCAAAACCACCTTCGGTTCCACCTACAAGAACATATAAATTATTGCCATCAATACGCGTTGAGTACTGATCTAGACGATCCAGACTAATAATTACCCTGGTACGGTTTTTCGCCTCAAGCACCGTCACACTGCGCGCATTAGCAAAATTCAGTTTATGATTTTTTTTGTTCAATCCACTGGACACGTCCAGCAAGTCCAAGGCAATTCTGGCAGGCTTTTCTATGGTATAGCCCTTTGGTTCAGGGGGAGCACCATCAAACGTTAAGTGTATCTCGAACAGATCATTGGGGAGAGATGAAAATTCAACATCTTTTATTTCAACCTTCGCAGCCTCTGCGACTGACACCGTGACAAAGGTCAACAGTAACACCTGTATTAGGCTATTTAGCCGATGCATTAACCACATACCGTTATTACCTGTGTTGTTCGTTTTATGTTCATTTATGTACTTTTTACACATTCTAAAACCAAGCACGCTCTAAACCTCACTCGTCCACTGCTAACCGTTGCGGTCGTTCTAACCAGCCACCCTGCCCATCCGGAACAATTTCAACTATCTCTACATAGCCGTCAAGCGTGTTGATCACTTTACCATGGTTGCGTCCCAGGTAGTTACCATTGGTAATGGTATAGATACCACCTTGGCTATCGTTAATTAGAGCCCACACACTGGAATTTTTTTCGATACTGCCTACCATTTTAAGAGCCGCTAAATTAAAGCCCTCCAAATATTCCTTTGGCCGATTCATATCAGGCGCAATCGAGTGGTCAGTTTGCACCTTCACTTTCTTCATATCGAATTCGACAGGTGGTGAAAAGGGATCTCTCAAACGAGCCGCTTTATATGAAAATGACTCATATGACTGAAATATCGGTAACGGCTCAATCGCACCCCGCGGCCTATTATTTACTTCTTCCATAAAAGCACTGAGATCGCGCGTATTATTTTCGACCGAACAGCCTGACACCAAGCCAAGCGCAAAACAGCAAATCCCAATCAAACGAACTCTGGATATTAAAAACATCATCTACTTACCTCCCCGCCCTTTGTAACGATAAGTTTTTGCTGTAATCGAGAGGTTAAGCGCCCCATCATTTGCCGGGCTGATTTTAAAATCGTGCAAGGTCACAATTCGAGGAAGATTAGCAACACCACTGACAAACCCACCTATGTCATGATAGGTACCACGAGCCTGAATCTGAATCGGTAACTCTACGTAAAACTCCTGAGTTTTTTCTGCTCCGAGCCGTATACTATTAAAATCCAGTCCAGCACCACTACCCGTGCGGGTAATATCCTCGAGAAGCCCAGGAACTTCAGTGTCTTTTGGCAGCTGCTCAAGTAATGCACCAAAAGAAGCTTCCATTTCATTCATCTGCTTTTTATAGGCATTAAGATTAGCCGCTTTTTTGGCCTTATTCTCATAGCTACCCTTAAGGTTAAGCTCCTTTTTTTGCAATGTTTCGTATTGCTTTTGCATATCCTGATAATAAAACCAGTAACCGCCTGCGATAACCAAACAAAATAACAAAAGGCCCGCAACAACCTTGATCGGTGCAGGCCAAATACCCACATTATTCACATCAAGGTCATTGATATCGAACTCACGGAGCTTATCGATAATGCTCGTCAAATCCATACTTGCCATCTCTTATTTTTTATCACGTGTGCTTAAATTAACCGTCAATACGAAATTACTCGCTTGCTCACCGTAGGAGGGGTTTGCTTTGACAGAACTTAAATTTGGTCCGGAAAACCACATAGAGCGATCTAGTTTCCGCATTAACTCAGAAACTCGATTATTCGATTTCGCTACACCTATAATAGAAAGGGCACCAGCTTTATAGGTGACATTGGTGTAATGAACCCCGTCGGGGAGCGTGCGTACAAGCTCATCAAATAACCTGACTATAACAGGACGATTCCCTTGCAAAGATTGAATGACATTCATTCGCTCAATCAGCTCCTCCCGCTTTTGTTGTAGCTGATTAATCTCAGAGTTCTGTTGATCTAATTTTTTGATCTCTTTGGTTAAGTAACTATTTCTTGAGACCTGATACTCAATATCTGTACCAATAGAACGACCCGCCAGAAAAAGTAACCCTAGGGCAATTATTACGACTCCAACAAGGGAAGTAAAAAACTCCTTTTTCTTTTCTTCGCGAAGTTCCTCGCGCCATGGCAATAAATTAATTTGAGACATTAACCAAAACTCCGTAGCGCAAGCCCACAAGCAATCATTAATGATGGGGCATCATTTGCCAGGTTTATCGCATTAATCTTTGGCGACAAGGACATTTCACCAAAGGGATTAGCGACCAATGTTGGCGTATTTAACTGAATTTGAACAAGCTCAGAGAGACCATCAATAGAAGCTGTACCTCCCGCTAACACAATATATTCAACGCTATTGTATTGACTCGAGGAATAAAAGAACTGCAACGAACGACTGACTTGCTGAACAACTGCTTCCTTAAAGGGCTCAAGTACTTCAGTCTCATATTCATCCGGTAAACCGCCTTGCTTCTTTCCCAGGCCGGCCTCTTCATAGGATAAGCCATATCGCCTTTGAATTTCTTCTGTAAGCTGTTTTCCTCCGAATAACTGCTCGCGGGTATATACTATTTTACCGTCCATCAAAACGCTTAATGTTGTCATACTGGCGCCGATATCTACAATCGCTACAACCTCAGCCTCATCCTCTATTTGATCAGCGACCAGGGAGAATGCTCTTTCCATTGCATAGGCCTCAACGTCAACCACCTTCGCCTCCATTCCTGCCGCCCCTAAGACCTCCTGACGAATTTCCACATTTTCTCGCCGGCAAGCGGCTAGCAAAACACGATTCATTTCTGGATTTTCTTCCGACGGCCCGATAACTTCAAAATCAATAGCGACTTCGTCTAGCGGATAGGGTATATATTGATCAGCTTCGATCGAAATTTGATCCTCAATCTCGTGATCCTTTAGGCTAGCGCTCATTTCAATCGTTTTGGTAATTACGGCAGATCCTGATACAGCGATTGCTACCTGCTTTTGTTTGGTTTTTGCGCGATCAACTACACGCCTAATCGAGTCGCCGACTTCTTCCACCCCAACGATATTTTTCTCAACCACTGAATTGGCAGGTAATGCCTCTACCGAATAACTTTCGACGCGATAGCGATCACCCGTACGACTCAACTCTAATAGTTTGACGGTGGTCGAACTAATGTCCAACCCCACCATACTTTTTTGCTTTTTCCCAAAAATTTGCAACACAGCACAGTAACCTTTATATATAAAAATCTAGCTGATAATCATCTAATTAAATATCAAGAACCCCAATTGCGCAAACACTACACATAAATAATTTATTTACCATACTGCTATAATATAAGAGATTATTTTCTGACCATCTTTCCCTCCCAGGCATAGCATTCTACCCACATGATTCGCGACACCAAGAACAAAGCGTTGTCACTATTTTTATGTTCAATTTGCGGATCAGTGCTGATTTTTTCAGGCTTGTTTGTTTATTTTCAACCTAGATTACCCAGTATCGAAACGCTCAAGGAAATCAAACTTCAAACCCCACTATTGATCTACTCAAATGATGGCAAGCTCATCGGGGAGTTTGGTGAGAAACGAAGAACCCCTATACTATATGAAGAAATCCCACCATCGTTCATACATGCTATTTTAGCCGCAGAAGATAGTCGGTTTATGCAACATTTTGGAATCGATCCAATAGGATTAAGCCGAGCAGTCATGCAATTGATCCAGACTGGACAAATGCAAACTGGTGGCAGCACAATTACCATGCAGGTTGCTAGAAACTATTTCCTGAGCAGAGAAAAAACCTTTACTCGAAAATTCAATGAGATTCTTCTTTCAATTCAAATAGAGCAACAATTAACCAAACAAGAGATTCTGGAACTCTACGTTAACAAAATTTATCTAGGTCATCGTTCCTACGGAATCGAGGCTGCGGCGCAGGTATACTACGGAAAACCGATCCAAGATCTTAGCATTGCCCAACTCGCAATGATTGCGGGACTACCCAAAGCGCCTTCCTCATATAACCCAATATCGAACCCATCAAGAGCTCTGATCCGCCGCAACTGGATCCTCAACCGAATGAGGAACCTCGGCTATATCGACCATAAAACCTTCGAGCAAGCGATAAAAACCCCGGTTACCGCGCGCTATCACGGACCACAAACTGAATTACAAGCTCCCCACGTAGCGGAAATGATCCGCAAAGAGATGATTCGGCGGTACGGATTAAGTGCATATACCGATGGTTATCAAGTCTACAGTACGCTTAACAGTAAATATCAACAAGCCGCCAATCAAGCGGTGCTCGACGGACTTGAAAGTTATCATAGACGACATGGCTATGATAATAGTGGAGTAGAAACACTCGTCGACACGCTGCCAGATCACTCAACACTTATTCAGCGTCTCAGAAAAAAACCACAACTCGATGGGCTTGAAGCCGCTGTTGTGCTAAGCACTCTACCCCAGTCGGCTCAATGCCTTATACGAAGTGGCGATGAAGTCGATTTAGCCTGGGATGGGCTAAAATGGGCCAGACCTTATATCAGCGCCAACCGAAGAGGGCCTGCTCCCTCTTCAGCTAGTGACATTTTGAAACCTGGAGATTTGATTTATATCCGCCAACAAGCCGATGGCCATTGGCAATTGAGTCAAAAAACCCGGGCACAAGCTGCACTGATATCAATGAATCCGAATACTGGCTCAATCGAAGCCTTAGTAGGGGGTACAAACTATCAACAAAGTCATTTCAACCGAGTCACCCAGGCAACTCGGCAGCCCGGCTCTAACTTCAAACCCTTCATTTATACAGCAGCACTGTCAAACGGTTTCACCGCCGCAAGTTTGCTTAATGATGCTCCGATAGTATTCGAGGACAACAACCTCGAAGATAGTTGGCGTCCCCAGAATTCCAGTGGCAAGTTTGGCGGGCCAACACGGCTTCGTAAGGCGTTGTACCAATCAAAAAACCTGATCTCCATTCGGTTACTTAAAACCCTGACACCCAAGGTTGCAATCAATTACGTCCAGCGCTTTGGTTTCGATAACAAAGCGCTACCAAATGACCTTTCCCTTGCACTAGGCAGCGCAGCTCTTACACCGCTAGATATCGCAACGGGATACAGTGTTTTTGCCAACGGCGGCTATAAAGTTTCGCCTTATATCATGAGTGAAATTCGTAACAGGGAAAACGAAACCATCTATCGATCTACTCCAAAAATAGTGTGCACTGGCTGTTCGATTCCTCCGGACACAATCCCTACGGAGGGAGCTAGAGAAGAAGGAGTAGAAAAAAGCGAGACAAAAACCGAAAGCACGCAGCCACAACCTGACGCACCGGAATTAGCTGCCAGAGTGGTCGATGAACGCACAGCCTTCATCATAAATTCGATGCTCCGAGACGTCATTCTTCGAGGAACAGGCACCAAAGCAAAAGTACTCAACCGGGGTGATCTGGCGGGAAAAACCGGCACTACCAATGATCAGTTTGACGCATGGTTTTCGGGCTTTAACGGCAACCTGGTCACCACTGTATGGGTGGGTTTTGATCAACCTCAAACCCTGGGTGCGCGAGAATACGGTAGCAAAGCCGCTCTACCTATCTGGATCGACTTCATGAGAACAGCCTTGCAAAACCAGCCCGAAATTATGATGAAACAACCGGATGGCATGGTTGTGGTTCGAATTGACCCAACTACCGGAGAGCGCGCCACTGCCAGTCAGGAGGATGCGATTTTGGAGATTTTCAAGATAGAAAACGCGCCAAAAGAATCTTCCTCCGAGGCCAGCACACGACAAAAAAAAGAGACAAACTCAGGATCCGATACGATCAAACAGTTATTTTAACCAGCCAAAAGTATGCTTGGGTTAACGGTCTCTAACACCTAAAAGATACAAATAGGTTAGAATAGCCATTTTGAGTACAGCTGTAGGCTTAGAGGTAAATTTATGGACATTATGCAAACCATCAAAGAACAAATTGAAGGCAATACCATCATTTTATATATGAAAGGTTCACCTGAAGCACCGCAATGTGGGTTCTCGTCAAAGTCATCACAGGTATTGATGGCGTGCGGACAAAAGTTTGCCTACGTCGATATTCTATCCAACCCTGAAATTCGTTCCAATCTTCCCAAGTATGCGAACTGGCCCACATTCCCACAGCTTTATGTGGACGGCGAACTAATCGGTGGTTGTGACATTCTGGTCGAAATGTATGAAAGCGGCGAGCTTAAGACACTAGTAACCGATGCAGTAGCAGCCGCCAACGGCTAAATGCACAGATAACTCTAACCAACCCTGCCATTCTCCGGATCAAAATATATCCCGGATGTCTGATACGGGTTGGTTGGAGACTAGCAACAGACCGGATGGAACGGAAAGATAAATCTGACTTCTTTAATTCCCTTCGCCACTCGCCGGCCTGACCTTCACCTTCCTAATACGGTTATCCGAAACCTGTAATATTTCAAATAGATAGCCGCTCGTTTCAAGACACATATTGGGACCCGGTATCGCTTGAAGGTGCTCGATAATAAGCCCGTTTAGTGTTTTCGGGCCATCTATCGGCAATTCCCAGTCAAGGATACGATTGATTTCCCGAAGCGATGCCGTACCATCAATCAGAAAATAACCCTGCTCATCCTGAAGCATTTCCTGGCTACTCGCCTCAGCAAAATTAGTTGTGAACTCCCCGACAATTTCTTCAAGAATGTCCTCCAGTGTCACAACACCCAGCACATCACCGTATTCATCGACCACAATACCGATCCGACGTTTTTCACGCTGAAAATTGAATAGCTGCGTATGCAGTGCCGTACCTTCGGGAATAAAATAGGGCTCACGGGCAATCTCTTCGAGCGTTTCGTGGGTTAACTCATCTTGCAATAAAAAACGCGCGGTATTGCGCAAGTGCAGTATCCCGATCACATTATTCAAATCCCCGTCAAATACCGGCAACCTGGTATGCACGGAGGTACGTAATTGATTAACGATATGATCCAGGTCATCCTTCAAATCTACCCCTACTACCTCGTTCCTGGGAATCATGATGTCCTCGACACTGTGCTTCTCAAGATCAAGGATGCGCAGCAACATTTTTTGTCGCCGTGGCGGAATTAGGGAACCGGACTCATGCACAAGGGAACGCAATTCCTCAGAACTAAGGTGATCCTCAGCGGAATCAGTAACAATTATACCGAATAGACGTAGCACGTTGTTCGTTACGAAATTAACAGTCACGACTACTGGTGACAGCAGTTTCATGAGTGGCACCAGTATCATCGAGGCTGGAAACGCGATTCGCTCAGGGTGTAGCGCCGCAACAGTTTTGGGGGTAACTTCAGCGAAAATCAGTAGCACCAAAGTAAGAACAACTGTCGCGACGCTCGCAGCCAGCGCCACATGATCAGAGCCCATTAACTGAATGGCGAGCAAGGTAGCCAAAGAAGCGGCAAGATTATTGGCGAAGTTATTACCCACCAGTATCAGACCGATCAGTCGATCCGGGCGCTGTAAAAGCCCCAGTACGCGCTTGGCGTTAGAGTTATTCTGGGATACTAAATGCTTTAATCGGTAACGGTTAAGCGCCATCATGGCGGTTTCTGAGCCGGAGAAAAAACCCGACACTACCACCAAAACTATCAGTACAACTATAAGAAAAGAAGGGGGGAGGTTTTCCACGAAAATGTCAGACCTTACAAAGAATTAAGCAAACAGCAACACTGCTAGAGGACAATTTCCGCAACCAGTTTACTACCCAAAAAGGCCAGCATTAGAATAGAAAAACCGATCCAGGTCCATCGAATGGCAACAGCCCCTCGCCACCCCAACTGATAACGCCCCCAAAGAAGAATCGCAAACACGACCCATGAGATCAACGTCAGTATCGTTTTGTGCACCACATGCTGCGCAAACATATCTTCAAGGAAAACATATCCACTTCCTATAGCAACCGTTAACAAACCAATACCGACCCACAGCATCACGAACAGCAGGGATTCCATTTTCTCAATTGGTGGAAGGGTCGAAATAATATCACCGGGATGGTGCTGCTTAATTTGTCTATTCTGAAACGCCAGCAACAGAGCCTGCACCGCAGCCAAAGACAAGACAGAATAGGCAAGAATGGAAACCAGTATATGAGTAGCAATACCCGTTCCCATCAACTGTCGCGGCTGATAGGCATCATTTGGCAACATCGCTAATATGATCGACAACAATGTCACCGGCACCGCCAAAATCAATAAATTTTCCAGCTGCGCGTATACTGATCCCAACAAAACCAGTATTACAACCTGCCAGCTAATCAAAGAGAAAATATTGTATAACCCAAGATGAACACCTTCGGCGACAAAGATCTGCCTATACAGCCATATACTATGGAGAAGCACCCCAGCAATACAAAAACCCCACACGTGAGACTTATGGGTTTGTTCTTTTCCGCGCAGATCCAGCCCCTGGAATATCAGGCCAAAAAAGTAAAAAAGCCCAGCACCGGCACCAAAATAGAAAGCTGTCATCAAATAACCGTATTTATGATCAAATACTCAAGCGACCTTAGTTCACCTGAAATTCACCCGAGCAAAAACCAGACTGGGTTGCTCATTCGGGATTCGTTATAATCCCCTCTTTGCCTAACTGAAACAAGCGGATATTCCACTATGTTCGACAACCTAAGCGGCCGTCTTACCTCAACGCTTAAAAGTATAACCGGCCAGGCCCGATTAACCGAAGACAATATTCAAGCCACCCTGCGCGAAGTGCGTATGGCGTTACTGGAAGCTGACGTTGCGCTACCGGTCGTTAAGGACTTTGTCGAGCGGATAAAACAACGCGCTATTGGCTCAGAGGTCATGAATAGCCTTAGTCCAGGCCAGGCTTTCCTCAAAATTGTTGAAGCTGAACTGATTCACACCATGGGTGACGCCTGTGAAACCCTGAATCTGTCCGTTCAACCCCCAGCCGTCATTTTGGTGGCCGGGCTACAGGGTGCGGGTAAAACCACCACCATAGCCAAATTAGCACACCTGTTAAAAACCCGTGATAAGAAGAAGGTCATGGTGACCAGCGCCGATGTGTATCGGCCCGCAGCCATCAAGCAATTGGAACGGCTCGCCACCGAGGTTAATGCTGAGTTTTATCCCAGCAGCGGCGACCAAAAACCGATTGATATCGCTAAAAATGCGCTAGCACAAGCCCGCAAGAGTTTTGCCGATATTCTAATTGTCGATACCGCAGGCCGGCTGCATGTCGACGAAGAGATGATGGGGGAAATCAGCGATCTCCACAGCGCTATCAAGCCAGCGGAAACCCTTTTTGTTGTAGATTCAATGACCGGCCAGGATGCGGCAAATACCGCCAAGGCCTTTAACGAAGCCCTGCCCCTGACCGGTGTAGTGCTCACCAAGGCAGATGGTGATGCAAGGGGCGGTGCAGCACTTTCCGTACGACAGATCACGGGCAAACCAATCAAGTTCATCGGTATGGGTGAAAAAATTGATGCGCTGGAGCCGTTTCATCCGGACCGGATCGCATCCCGTATTCTCGGCATGGGCGATATGCTATCGCTAATCGAAAAAGCCGAACGTACCATCGATAAAAAGAAAGCAGAGAAACTCACCAAAAAGCTCAAAAAAGGCAAGAAATTCGATCTCAATGATCTCCGGGATCAACTTGAGCAGATGCAAAATATGGGCGGGCTCGGTGGCATGCTAGACAAAATGCCGGGTATGGGCGGCATGAAGGATGCAATTCAGCAGGATTCCGCAACCAAAAACTTCAATCAAATGTCAGCGCTGATCAACTCGATGACCCCAAAGGAGCGACGTTATCCCGATTGCATCAACCCTTCCCGTAAGAAGCGTATCACCGCCGGTTCAGGTACCCAGATCCAGGATCTAAACCGTTTATTGAAACAACATAAACAGATGCAGAAAATGATGAAAAAAATGAACAAGAAGGGCGCGATGGACAATATGATGAAGCAGATGGGTAATATGGGTGGAGGCGGTGGAATGCCTCGCTTTTAGACTCTGTTAACCTTGGAATCTGTGTTAACCCTGTAGACTCGGTTAACACAGAGATCCAGCCTCCCATCGCAGCAACAAAACAGACTTAGCGGATGCAGATTATCGTCTACACCCGCTAAATTGAGCTGCCAACCAACCCCTACCACCAACTAGACCACCTGACGCTTAACTGGCGGTTTAATCCAGAAAGCCATTACTGCAAAAACACATGCCAGCGCCGAGTAGGTATAGAACGACATGGTATAACTTTGGGTTGCATCGTATGCCGCACCAACCAATATTGGGCCCGCAGCTCCTAAGACCGTCACCATAACTCCGCGAGTTGCAAACAGTGGTGCATAACTGCCCGGGCCAAAGTAGTTTGCAATCAGAGATGGACTAGATACCGAAGCCAGTCCGTAACCAAGACCAAACACCGCCGCAAAAGCATATGCGATCAGGGTATTATCCGCAAAGGAGAGCATGCAAATGCCGATAATCTCCAGCAATAAACCGCCTGCCAACATATACCTTGGATCAAAACGGTCGGCCAAGCCGCCCGATGCTAACCGTCCAAATGTACCCAGCAAACCGGTTATCCCCAATGCCGCAGCCGCAATCACCTGGGATAACCCAAGATCCTTCATATGCAAAACAGCCTGACTGTTAACGATCATGCTACCCAATACAGCCATTGCAGCACCTAGCACGATAATCCAGAAAGTTGAGGTTTTTAACGCTTCTTTTACTGTCCAGATTTGGGTAGAACGGTATACCTTTGAACGAGATACAGTTGCTGCTTTGTCACTTTCGGCACCCTCAACGACGGTTGATGGATCAACCCCGTCTACATAGGTTCCAACATCCGACGGCCGATCTCGTACAACAATGGCAATCGCCAGGGATGAAATCAACGCGGAACAGCCCATCAAACCCCATACTATTTTCCAGTCCCCATATTGCTCAATCACCCAAACGTAGGTCGGCGCCGCAACAAAAGCACCGAGACCCGAAGCACCCATAAAAATACCTATCGCAAGGCCGCGTCGCTTTGTAAACCAATTGGTAATCACCTGGGTGCCCGGGATCACGGTCTGCATTGCCATACCTAACCCAAGAATAGCCATACCTATATAAAAAGCAGTAAGTCCCTCGGTCATATATAGCCAAACAGTTGATAGCGCGATTACTCCGCCACCACATGTCATGGTCAACCTTGCACTAAAACGACGAATTAAATACGCCACGAGTGGTCCGCCAAATCCCAGCGCAACGGTTACCACAGAAAAACCCGCACTAGCCTGGGCACGGGACCAACCGGTTGCTTCAATCATCTGCGGCATCACGACCGAGAAACCGTAAAAAATTGATCCTATCGAAAGAAAATAAACAAATGCCAGTACTGCCAGCAGCCTCCATCCGTAAAACATGGGGTAACACCTCTCATTATTAGTATTGTATTGCGCGTCAAACCCGCGGGAATCAGGCAAAAAACCACCCGGCCTGACTAATGAGCAGACAGATAAATGTGGGTTTGGAGTCCTACCGAAAATCGTATTTTGCGTGGGATTCTAATGGATAAGCGGCTAGAATGCGATCAATCTCCAGATCAGCGCACTACAATACATATTAATAATACAAGGCTATATCTGTGATAAACGAACACCGTCCTCACTACATAAAAAGACTATTTGAATGGCATCAGCGCTTTTATATTCGTCATTTTATTGAGCCGCAATTCACTCACATCGGTAAGAACTACACCATGCTCAAGCCATGGTCGATAGAGATTTACGGTGCGCCCATTCGAATCGGCAACTCAGTTCATCTGATTTCAAACAGCGAAGACAAAATTCGCTTTACCGTACTGGGAGAGGGTTCCATTGAGCTTGGGGACTACGTTTTGATCTGCCCTTCGGTACGGATATCCTCCGCAGCCTCTATCAAAATCGGCAACAACTGCATGGTCGCGAGCCACAGCTACCTGACCGACGCGGACTGGCACGGAATTTACGATCGTACCCAACCGATTGGTAACGCCGCCCCAATCGTACTGGAGGATAATGTCTGGATCGGCGACAGTGCACTGGTCTGCAAAGGCGTTACGATTGGCGAAAATAGTATTATTGGTGCGGGTGCAGTGGTTGCAAGCGACATCCCCCCCAACTCAATAGCGGTTGGCAACCCAGCTAAGGTCGTGAAAGCCCTCGATCCCGAGACCCCGCTTATCACTCGTAAACAACTACTGGATAATCCGAAACTCGAACAGCAACTGCTAGAGATGGATAAACGCTTACTCTCCAGCAATAGTTTTTGGGGTTGGCTCCGGACGATCTTAATGCCGCGTCGAGGTGATTAACCCGCTCGACTACAATACTTCTTCCACACATTCTTAAAACCATTTGCATCCACCGCCAAGAACAAAGAATATGCAGAAGCAGCTTGGAAAGGCTACAATGTCCGGCTTTGGTAAAAAATAAAAGAAATCGACACATCATGGCTAAGAAAGACAAAGTAAAAATCCTGGGGGAAGAGTGGAGCGACGAGCGCGTCAAGGGCTTCTTAAACACAAGAGCTGTTGATGGCGAATCCGAAGATTTCCACATTCTGTTAACCGCATACCGTGGCATGGAAGCGGAGAAGTTCAGTCGATTCGTTCGCTTCTACGTCGAAGCCGGCCGCGATATCAATGCCACCAACCAACGCGGTGAAACCCTGCAACATATTGTAAGCCAGCACGCCTGCAATAAAGAGTACAAGGACGCACTGGCTCAAGCTGGCGCTAACTCGTAAAAATCATAATAATCAGGTACTTCCAATGAAGAATATGTACGACCACCGTTTTCAGTCGGTGGAAGAGATCCAACAAGAGTTCGAGAAAGGCGGCTATATCTGCAGCAAAGAGATTGCTACTTGCCTTTACATCGCCTTCAACCTTCAGAAACCAATGATGGTAGAAGGTCCAGCGGGTGTTGGTAAAACCGAAATGGCGAAAACCACCGCAGAGATTCTTGGTGTACCACTGGTCAGATTACAGTGCTACGAAGGGCTGGATGAGTCCAAAGCATTATACGAATGGAAATATGGCAAACAGCTTCTGTATACCCAATTGTTAAAAGAGAAGCTCAACGATTTTATGGGTGACGCAGAAACCATGGAAGAATCGATGGCGGTTCTACACAGCAAAGAAGATCTATTCTTCTCTGAGGATTTCCTTGAGCCACGACCTCTATTTAGAGCCCTCAAGGAGAAAGCTGGTTGTGTGTTACTTATCGATGAAGTCGATAAATCTGACCACGAATTCGAAGCATTCCTACTGGAAATTTTGTCGGAATTCCAGGTTTCGATTCCTGAAATTGGCACCCTGTCCACAGACATTAAACCCTTTGTATTCCTCACCAGTAATAATAACCGTGAGATGAGCGATGCGCTGAAACGTCGTTGCCTACACCTCAACGTACCCTATCCAGACCCTGATCTAGAACGCCGGATTCTCAATAGCCGAGTTCCTGAGCTACGAGGAAATCTGCAGCAAAACCTGGTGGACTTCATTCATAAAATCCGTGAGATGGATCTGAAAAAGTCACCCTCAATTAGTGAAACCATCGATTGGGCTAGAGTACTGGTACTTCTTCACGCTGAAGAGCTCGATAAAGAGTTTGTCCAAACCACACTCAACACAGTGCTCAAATTTGAAGATGACATTGAAGCGGTCAACGAACAACTTGACGGCTTACTTGAAAGCGTTCATTCAGCCGCGTAAAACGTTGGAGAAGTCATATGCAGGCCGTCCTTGAAGATTTTTTAAAAGCCGTTCGTAGTCACGATATTACCGTTTCGTCTGCGGAAAGCATCGAGGCCGGTCATACATTTGAGCTGATCGGGTTTGAAAATCGCGAAATTCTCAAATATGCCCTTTCAGCGACTTTGGCAAAAAACCTTGAAGAAAGAGAAAGTTTTTCGAAATGTTTCGATGGCTTTTTCTCCTTTGAGAGCTTTAAAGAACGCACCGAACATGCTGAAGAAGAAAAACAGATAGCTCAGGAACTAGCGGAGTATCAGGGTGATTCCGAGCTGGTGAAAATGATGCTAGCCAAAGATCAGGTTGCGCTATCGAACAAAATGAAACAAGCCGCCCGTGAAGTCGGTATTACCGATATCTGGTTCTTCACCCAAAAAGGCATTTATTCGCAGAAAATCATGAAAGAGATGGGTAGCGCCCAAATTGGTGAAGAGATCGCTGCGCTATCTGGCGGCACCTGCCCCACCGCTGCAGCCCAGGCCAACCAATTACGTCAGGTTAGAAAAGCCCTACAGGGCGAAGTACAAAACTTTGTTGAACAACAGTTAGCAATCTACGGTGCAAATACCAATAAGCGCCTGCGTGAAGAGTTCCTGACCAACGCAAGGTTATCCAACGTTGAACGCCGTGATTTTCATCGTATGCATGAAATCGTACGGAAAATGGCAAAACGTCTAAGCGATACCTATTCAAAAAAGCGTAAGCAGACCCAACGTGGCCAGCTCGATTTCCGTAAAACTATGCGTAAAAACGTTGCCTACGACGGCGTACCCTTCGAGACGTTTTGGCGCACCAAAAATGTCGATAAGCCAAAAATTGTGGCCATCTGTGATGTCAGCGGATCAGTCAGTGATTACTCACGTTTTTTACTGCTGTTTCTCTACAGCCTAAAAGACGTTCTCAGCCGTATCGACAGTTTTGCTTTTTCAGGCAGTCTGGTTGAAGTCAATACGATATTTGATGACTATGCCGTCGAACAAGCGATAGAGGTGGCATTAAAAGAGGGCGGCGGAAGCTCTACGGATTATGGTCAAACCTTCATGGACCTTAAACGTGACCGACTCGAGAATGCCAACAACCTGCTGAATATCGATAATAAGACCAGCGTTATTATTCTTGGAGATGCTCGGAATAACTACGGCGATCCAAGAACGGATATCCTAAAACTGGTGTTTCAACGCGCAAAACGTGTGATTTGGTTAAACCCTGAACCGGTAATCAGTTGGAACACAGGGGATTCGGAAATGGATAAATACCGACCGTACTGCCATTTGGTCAGCGAATGCAGCACCATCAAGCAGCTAAACAACATGATCGATGGTCTACTTAAGGTGTCATTCGGCTAGCCGACATTTTTGTTGTGTTTCGTTATAGATCGGCGTCATGGGGCGGCATTGTAATCAGCTGAACGGCGCTCAATGGATGACTGCACATATTCGATCGCATTCTGCACCGCTCTACCAATCCGTTCCTCCATTTCAATACGCTCTTCAGGAGAAAGGTAAAAACTGGCATCCACGTCATGCCGCACATAACGAGGGGGAAGGTGGTTTAACGCAACACAGACCACATCTGACATAAAACCAGTATCCTCTTCTGTAACAGCAATGGCTTCTCTCGCGTAATCAATGACCAGTCGCTCATAGTAGTTGTGAATCTCACTTAATTCACTTCCTACACCGTAGTGATGTCGTCGACCCAAAATCATAGCAAACCCCTTGTTGGTATTTAGCTTAATCCTGTAAGTGTAGACCGGAAACCCATAGATGTAAGCCAACAGCCTACTCAATATCATATGTAAACCAACAACCCTGGAGATCAACCAGGGTAAAGGTAATAGCCAAAACCCTACTGTTTAAGGAACACGAATGCGATCGTTTGTATCAGAGCCCACTACCGATGGTCCCGTCAGCTGGAGTGTGCTTGGGAAACTAGGCTCTTATCTGGCCGAATATAAAGGTAGGGTTACTTTTGCTCTGACGCTACTGGTGCTCGCCAAATTGTCGGGCGTGGGTATGCCGCTGGTGCTGAAACGAGTCGTCGACAGTATGGATATGTCGCTGCTTGCCGAGAAGGGAATCGAGATCATTGTAGTGCCTATCGCACTATTAATTGCATACGGTACGCTGCGGTTTTTTAATGTATTCCTTGCGGAGATGCGCGATACCGTTTTTTCCAGAGTAAATGAACGCGCGCAACGCAAAATTGGCCTCGAAGTTTTTCAGCACCTTCACAATCTGGATCTAGAATTCCACCTATCTAAACGCACCGGTGGCCTTTCCCGTGATATCGAACGAGGTACCCGTGGCATCAACTTCCTGCTTCGGTTTGGCCTGTTTAATATCGTGCCTACTTTGCTGGAAATAGCCCTGGTCACATCGATTTTATTTATCAATTACAGCGGTGTGTACGCACTTGTCGCGCTGATTTCCGTGGTCGCTTACATTTCATTTTCTATCTTTGCCACCGAATGGCGAACTGGGTTTGTACGACAGGCCAATTTACTCGACAGTCAGGCCAACTCCAGAGCGGTCGATGCACTACTCAATTACGAAACCGTCAAATACTTCGGAAACGAAGCGTATGAGGCCGATCTATATGACTCTAATCTGACCTCATGGGAATCCGCCAGAGTTAAAAACCGTCTGTCTCTTGGTCTGCTCAACTCTGGCCAGGCACTCATCACAGCCGCTGGCATCACCGTGATGATGGTGCTGGCCGCCAGAGATGTAGCCTCCGGCAACATGACCCTCGGTGATCTGGTACTTGTAAACGCCTTTATGATCCAGCTATTCATCCCGCTCAATGCACTGGGTTTTGTCTACAGGGAGATCAAAGCAGCACTAGCGGATGTAAGCACGATGTTTGCGTTGCTGGACCAGAAACCAAAAGTCAAAGACAAGGCTGATGCTAAAACCCTGGGGGCCGGATCATTGCCAGTCGAGTTTAAAAATGTCAGCTTTCACTACCATAAAGATCGCCCCATCATTCGTGATGTCAGTTTCAAAATTGCAGCCGGTGAAAAGGTTGCAATTGTTGGCCGTAGCGGTTCCGGGAAATCTACCTTAGCGCGCCTGTTATTTCGTTTTTACGACCTTTGCGACGGCCAAATCAAAGTGGATGGCACCGATATTCGAGACCTTTCACAGCACAGCCTACGCCAGCAGATCGGTGTTGTACCCCAGGATACTGTGCTATTTAACGACAGCATTTACCACAATATTCAGTACGGTTTCCCTGAAGCTAGTGAACAACAAATTCAACAGGCGCTAGAATTTGCCCAACTATCCACTTTCATAGACAAACTACCCCGAGGTTGGGATACCAAAGTAGGTGAGCGCGGCCTGAAAGTCTCCGGCGGTGAAAAACAGCGGATCGCCATCGCACGGGTGGTACTTAAAAACCCGCAAATTTTGATCTTTGATGAGGCCACCTCATCCCTCGACTCCAAGGCCGAGCGCGCAATTAGCGATGCACTTTCAAAGGTAGCCAAAAACCACACCACCCTGGTGATTGCACACCGGCTTTCAACCGTTGTTGACGCAGATCGCATACTGGTACTGGAGGATGGACAAATTGTTGAACAAGGTGATCACAATACCCTGTTACAAAAGGGTGGCGTGTATTCAGCATTGTGGGAGATGCAGAAATCAGATGCTGAGCCTGCTATAAACTAACCATCAGATACACTCATCCATCTATGAATCCTGGGCCACTACTGATAAATTCGATCCTCACAAACTGATTTAATAAAAATAATAAGCAGGCACAATATGACTGATGTATCGGTACACAGCTCAAAATTCTATGGCTGGGGCAACTTGCGCTTACTGTTCGCCATCTACTTCCTTAGCATGGGTATGGTGTTCTACGGTTTCAACGTAATCTTTCCAGAAATGATTACCGATATGGGCTGGAGCCGTGGAGACGCTTCCTGGGCCCAATCATTGCGGGGTATTTTGATTGGGATTTCAGCACCGCTAGTCGCGGTATTCATCAATCGCTACGGCACAAGAAGGTCGATGGTGCTGGGGCTGTCTATCCTCACCGGGGGGCTATTTTTATTGGGTACGGTCACTAGTCAGTTGTGGCAGTGGATTGCACTCTGGGGCTTTCTTATGCCGCTAGGGTTTGCCTTTGGCGGCGTATTACCCATCCAAACCAACGTCAGTTACTGGTTTAATGCCAAACGAAGCATGGCACTTGGTATTGTAATGACAGCAGCGGGGGTCGGTGGTTTTATTGCCCAGCCGCTACAAGCCTGGGTTATCGAGGAATTTGGCCGCTGGCAATTTAGTTGGTTAGTCGCGGGTGGTTTCTCGCTAATAGCGACCCTCCTCGCATTTATGGTGAAGGGAAAGCCTGAAGAGTACGGCCAAATTCCCGATGGAACCCATGAACAAGTTCAGCTAAACAATTCCAAACAAGGCAGCTCTAAAGTCCACCAAAGCCAGATCGCCTGGACATTAAAAGATGCCATTCGTACCCCGGTATTGTGGTTCATCGTGATTATTTTGATCGCGCAAATCATGCCACTGTACATGCTTTCAGTACATGGCGTATTCCACCTACGGGATTCGGGTTACGAACGTATGCAGGCCGCCAGCATCGTTAGTTTTTTAATTGCGGGAAGCGCTGTAGCGCGTTTTCCTATTGGATGGTTAGGTGACCGAATTGAACCACGTTATATCGTAACGGTGCTGCATATCGCTCTGTTAGCAACCTTTCTAATTCTCTGGAAAGCCCCCAACCTGACGCTGATGATCATCGCCGCACCCATTTTTGGATTCGCCTTCGGTGGCGGCGTGGTCATGGCTCCATCAATGGTCGCCAACTATTTTGGCGTTGAGTCCTTCGCTACCATTAACGGCTTTATCTTCCCGGTACAGATCATTTTCGCCTCCGCAGTCCCGGTGGGTGCAGGGTATCTGGTGGACCAAACCGGCAGCTATGACTGGGCGTTCATTGCCTTATCCCTTTTCATAGTCGCATCTATTACCTGCGCTATGCTGGCAAAACCCCCGGTATCCAAACAAACCGTTGCCACATAACATACGGCCACCAGTATTTACCTACCGATTAATTGAATAGGTCACTCTGACCTATTCAATTAACTCACCAATTCCAGTTATACCGCCCACCAAGATCACTCAGAAAACCCCACTCTATCTCCCCACACCTTCGTTCATTAAAAATTGATACCCATCAATGTTATTGCCGATGCGAATGGTTAACGTGGCACCCAGTTTTATATAAAAAAACGAGGGAGCCATGAAAGAAACATTTACTAAATCGATGGCAAGGAATATCTATTACGGCGGGTCTATGTTTTTCCTGCTGGTATTCATTGGCCTTACATACGATACACATCAAGAAATTCCCAAAAGGGATAACCATGAAGCGATCAATGAAGTCGTCGCGCTCGGCAAACGGGTCTGGGAGGAAAACAACTGTATTGGTTGCCACACGCTACTAGGAGAAGGTGCATATTTTGCTCCCGAACTGGGTAATGTCTATACCCGCTTTGGTGAAAGCACCGAGGCCTTAAAAGGTTTTATTAAAAGCCGCCCTGTGGAAGGCATTCCCGGCCGCAGAAGTATGCCTCAGTTCAATTTGAGCGAAGAGGAACTGGAGGGAATTGCTGAATTCCTGAAATATGTTGATGGCATTGAAACCGCCAGAGACTGGCCACCAAATATTCAGGGATAAGGGGAATTACTAATGAAATATCAATCTCAATTAGTTGCACAAAAATACTTTATTGCAGCTCTTAGTCTGTTTTTAGGACAGATTCTGTTTGGCGTAATTATGGGTATGCAATACGTCGTCGGAGACTTTTTGTTTCCAGAGATACCCTTCAACATTGCCCGCATGGTTCACACCAACCTGCTGATCGTATGGCTACTGTTTGCCTTTATGGGGGCTTCCTACTATCTGGTTCCAGAGGAATCTGAACGTGAGCTTTACTCACCTGCATTAGCCAACTTGATGTTCTGGATCTTTCTGGTCGCGGGTGCGTTAACTGTTCTGGGGTACTTGCTATTTACCTATTCAGAATTGGCAGCTCTCACCTTCAACGAATTATGGCCTACCATGGGCCGAGAGTTCCTTGAACAACCGACCATTACTAAAGTAGGTATTGTGATTGTTGCACTGGCCTTTGTTTTTAACATTGGCATGACAATACTCACCGGCCGCAAAACTGTGGTTTCATTGGTATTGCTTACCGGCCTTGTTGGGCTTGCGGTGTTCTTCCTGTTTGCCTTTTACAACCCGGTCAATGTCGTACTCGACAAATACTGGTGGTGGTGGGTTGTTCACCTTTGGGTTGAAGGGGTATGGGAGTTAATCCTCGGTGCCATTTTGGCCTTTGTGTTGATCAAGGTAACCGGAGTCGACCGAGAGGTGATCGAAAAGTGGCTGTATATCATTATCGCTATGACACTGATTACAGGCATCATCGGTACCGGGCACCACTATTTTTGGATCGGTACCCCAGATTACTGGCAGTGGCTGGGATCAATCTTCTCGGCAATGGAGCCTATTCCATTTTTCATGATGACGCTGTTTGCCTTCAACATGGTGAATAAACGTCGTCGCGATCACCCCAATAAAGCGGCTGTACTATGGGCCCTTGGTACTGCGGTAATGGCATTTCTTGGCGCGGGTGTGTGGGGCTTTATGCACACACTGGCACCGATTAACTACTACACCCACGGCACACAAATTACCGCAGCCCATGGCCACATGGCCTTCTATGGAGCCTATGTGATGATCAGTTTAACCATGATCTCCTACTCCATGCCCATTATGCGAGGTAAGGTCGCCAATAGTCAGGCGGCTCAAACTCTTGAAATGTGGTCATTCTGGTTGATGACGGTATCGATGGTATTCATCACACTGTTCCTGACCGCAGCCGGTATCCTGCAGGTATATCTACAGCGTTTTACCGATACACCTATAACATTCATGCAAGCACAGGAAAAAATCGAGATCTTCTACTGGTTGCGTGAAGTCTCAGGCATCGTGTTCCTAATTGGACTCATCGTCTACTTTATCAGCTTCTTTGTTAAGGGTGAGGAACCACAGGGGGTTGAAGCTTAACAAGCAAACTTCAACAATTAGACAAAAGTTAAATAAAAGCTAAACAAAAAAGGGGGGCATTTACTGCCCCCTTTTTTTTAATAGCCCAAGCCTACTGAAATACTATTGTTTACATGAATCACACCGACAAAAATATCGTTCAATATAAGCCGTTACCCGGTGATTTTGCGATATGGGTATTTATTTTTGCAGAACTGCTGGTATTCGGGATTCTCTTTATCAGTTATGCGTTTACCAGAAAGTACAACCTTGAACTGTTTAATCACCACCAACAATTTCTTGACCGTGAAACCGGTGCAATCAATACAGTATTGCTGATCACCTCCAGTTATTTTGTGGTCCGTGCTGTGGATGCCATCAAGAAAAACATGTCCCAGCAATCCGCAAGGTGGCTAGCACTGGGCCTGCTGTGCGGTGCCGCATTTGTGGTGTTTAAAATACTCGAATTTAATGAAAAATTTTCAGAAGGCATAACCCTCAGTACCAATATTTTTTATATGTTTTATCTGTGCCTGACTGGTTTTCATTTTATGCATGTCCTTCTCGGCATGGTGATACTGGCTTTTATACTGGTTAAAACTCATCGTAGAAAATACAACGCTGATGATCACGATGGCGTAGAAACCGGAGCCTCCTACTGGCATATGGTTGACCTGGTTTGGATCATATTATTCCCGCTGGTATATATTATCCGATGACGAGATTCGCTATAACATCTTCGACTAAAGCTACCCTGATCTGGCTGCTTTTAGTGCTGTTGACGCTAGTGACCTATGGTCTCGGAAAGATAGGTTACTCCGGCACGTTTGTAATCACTATTGTATTGGCAAGCGTATTGATAAAAGGCCACCATATTATCGCTGATTTTATGGGGCTAAGGGGTACCGAAAAAAAATGGCGATGGCTTATGCAGGGCTGGTTACTGCTGATTGTGGCTGTGATAGCTACTGCATATCGATACAGCTAGCCAACTGAACTTGTCGATAGGAAACTAAATGACTGCTACTGAAAAACCATACTACCAACCACAGGACAACGAAGTTGCACTGTTCGAGCACTGCTGGAAAAACCAGTTACCCTTTTTAATCAAAGGCCCGACCGGCTGCGGAAAAACACGTTTTATCCAACATATGGCAGCTCACCTTGGGCGACCACTGTATACCGTCGCCTGCCATGATGACCTGACCGCAGCGGATCTGGTTGGCCGCCACCTGATTGGAAATGGCGAAACCTATTGGAACGATGGCCCACTAACCCGAGCCGTACGTGAAGGTGCGATCTGTTATCTCGATGAAGTGGTCGAAGCACGCAAAGACACCACAGTGGTCATGCACCCACTGACCGATGACCGACGTATTTTACCGATAGAGCGTACCGGTGAAACCTTGTCCGCACCACCGGAATTTATGTTGGTAGTTTCTTACAACCCCGGGTATCAAAACCTGCTAAAAGGGATGAAACCTTCAACCCGGCAACGCTTTGTATCCATGCAATTTAACTACCCCGATAACAACACCGAACGCACGATCGTACAGCAGGAAACGGGTGTACATGATGAACTTGCGAGCCAACTGGTTAAACTGGCCACCGCACTACGCTCCCTAACCGGCCATGACCTGGAGGAGTCCGCATCCACGCGATTATTGATCTACGCAGCCAACCTCATCAAAAGTGGTTTTGATCCCGTGCAAGCATGTCGCGCCGCTATCGTAGAACCCTTAACCGATGAACCGGAAACCATCGAAGCGCTAATGGAAGTCGCACAAATGGTAATGAGTGATGGAACCCGCTAATACAGACGCCAACAATCCCGACATAAAAGCCGCCTTCAGATCCGAGGCGCTGTATATTATTACAGCACTTATACCACCGCTGGGATTTCCCTTTCTTGGTTGGTACTACCTACGCCATCGTCATGATAATAATCGACTCACACAGGCCCATTTAAAGCAGACCATCATCGCTGGTGGCCTTATCAGCTTTCTGTTCTTATTTACCAATAGTTTGGTTATTTATTTTGGGGGTTATCGTAGCATCTCCGCTTTGATCATCTTCGAGCTCTATTTTTTTTTAGTTATCCCTATATTTGTCATTCCAGGTATTGTCGGGGTAGTAAAAGCCAGCTCCGGAGAAATTTTCCGATTCCCGTTGATAGCCAGATTAGCGAACATTAACAACCTCAATCACGATCAAAATGAATAAAACAGGCAAAAACCGCCGCTACTGGCAATTCGGCTTTATGCTGCTATTTCTATTAGCACCGGTGCTGGATATTTTCCGGCTTGATCTCACACTGAACCACTTTATTTTTTTTGGCCACGCCTGGACACTAGGCCTGGCACCAGAAATGTCAGCCCAACAGGTTAGCCTACAACTTTTACTCTATGTTTTTATACCCGCGCTTTCCGTAATTACTATCGGCGGCTATATCGCCTGGCGTTGGGGGCGACTCTACTGCGGTTGGTTATGTCCTCATTTTTCAGCCGTAGAGATCATCAACAACCTAATGCGCCGCACCACCGGCAAGCTAAGTATTTGGGACAATAAACCGGCCCCACAACAACAGTGCGACGGCACACAAATCACTCCAAATAAAAACAACGCGTTGTTCACCGCGATTGCAATCTTTGGCTTTTCATTTTTGTGGGCCCTTACCGCGCTCACCTACCTGCTACCCCCCATCGAGATCTATTCAAACCTGATCCACGCAGAACTCACACGAAACCAGATGCTGTTTCTTGTCGTGCTCACCACCCTGCTAATGATCGAGTTCACCTTCGCACGTCATCTTTTTTGCCAATACGTATGCGCGGTCGGCATTGCCCAAAGCCTTCTGTGGATGGGCAATAAGCGTGCAATGGTAGTGGGTTTTAACCGCAGCCGCGCCAAAGCCTGCGCCGATTGTGATGCATCCTGTGAACACGCCTGTCCCATGCGCCTCAAACCACGGCACATCAAACGCAAAATATTTACCTGCACCCAATGTATGGAGTGCATCAATGCTTGTGAGCGTGTACAAGCTACTCATTCAAAACCTTCCCTTTTACAACTGCTTGACGGGGATTGCGCGCTGGATGCATCGATGCGGGATTTCGGAAAAAAACCTACAGTTCCATCAGACTGCTTCAAGGAGTAGTTTAAAAATGAGCAGGGAATCATAGTGGAAGAATTTGTAGGAAAAATCTGGCACGGTCTGGTAACACGCGCATCCAGCACCAGCTACCCCGATGCCGAAGTAACACTGGATGAGATTCGTCCGGTTGCCGCAATCCTGTTCCGATCATTAGGCGGCGATGGCGGACTGATGATTGAAAATGCTACCGAAACCACCCACGGTGCACGCCGCAAATTCATGCAACGCGTCTCTGGTGCTGGTCAGAAAGTTGAGCTGGCCTGGCGCGATGAAGAAACGTTACGCCTACCCTCTCGCATAAACTGCTTCCCACAGAAATCCCTCAACCGTGACCTGTATCTATGGCTAGCCGCGCTGGCTGCGCTGCCTGAAATCGACAATTCAGATTGGCTCAGTAGCAACCAACAACAAACTGGTCGAGCCCTGAAAAAATGGCCCGGTATCAAGGCCCGTTATCAACGTCTGGTAACAACACATATTGCACAACGCCCGGACCCGCAGCAGCTGCCAGAACAGGAAGCCAGGTTGGAAAATACCATTCGACATCGCCTTTTAGATCCACATCAATTTATGGAGCCGTGCCCCGCTGGCCTAAAACCACCGCACCCGGTCACACTGTGGTTACATCCACAGCCACCTGCCTCAGGACTAACAGATACCATCTCCTTGACGGACCCGGAAGACACCGAGCCCCCACCGGAAAACAACGCAAAAAAACGCAACGATCACAACCGAAAAAAGGCAGAACGTACTGAAATGCCTGAAGGCAAAGATGGCCTGCTGGCGTTTCGACTTGAAAGCCTGTTCAGCTGGGCTGAATTTATCAAAGTAGACCGTACTACCGATGAAGATCAGCAGGATGAAGAAGATGCCATGAAAACCGCTGAAGATATGGATATCATCAGTGTCGCCCGGGATGATAAATCGATCGCCAGCCGATTACGGTTAGATCTCGATTTACCCTCCGACGAGTATGATGACATTCGGCTTGGGGATGGTATTCCTCTGCCCGAGTGGGATTTTAAGAAACAACGCATGCAGCAGGATTATTGCCGACTTCAACCGATGCTGGCCCGGGACGCAACAGCCACCGAACTCCCGGAAGAGTTACGTTCCCAGGCCCGGACTCTGCGACAACAGTTTGAGATGCTGCGCCCCCAGCGACACTGGTTTAGCCGCCAGACCGATGGTACCGAGATTGATCTGGAAAACTATCAGGTATTCCTCACCAATCAAAAACTCGGCCGGGTCAATACCGACCATCCAGTGTATCGTGATTATCGCAACGATGGCCGCAGCCTGTCCTGCTTGCTGCTAGCTGACCTGTCGCTCTCCACCGATGCCTGGGTCAATAACAACGCCCAAGTAATCAGCATTATCAGGAATTCGCTATTCCTGTTTTCTGAGGCACTCAGTGCAACCAGTGATCGTTTCGCACTGCATGGTTTTTCATCACGCAACCGTAGCCACGTACGATTTCATCAACTCAAAGATTTTTCAGAAAAATACAACGCCGAAATTCGTGGCCGTATCGACAAAATAAAACCCGGTTACTACACCCGAATGGGTGCAGCCATTCGTCACGCCAGCAACCTGTTGGCAAAAGAACCCTCCGAGCAAAAAATCCTGCTGATTCTCACAGATGGCAAGCCCAACGATCTGGATAAATATGAAAGCCGTTACGGTATTGAAGATACCCGTATGGCGATACTGGAGGCCCAAAAAAAAGGGCTACAACCCTTCTGTGTAACCATTGATGAAAAAGCACAGGACTACCTGCCCTATCTGTTTGGGTCCAACTCCTATGTATTGATCAAAAATGCCGAGGAGCTACCGGCCAAGTTACCGCTGCTCTATATGCGCATGACCTGCTGAATTGTCTGTCTAAGGCAGATCGAGTGGTGCAAGCATCCGACGAGCTCTGGGCGTATTACGTATAAAATCGAGCAGCAAGTTTATCGCAATGTTAAGTCTACTATCCCAGCGGGCGCGTGTTTGATGTAAACAATGAGATGACAGCCGGCTCGAGCATCGAACCTTAGCCTCACCATTACCACCCCCTGCGCTGCAGTAATTCTACCTACAAAAACTTGTTTACTTTATACTGTGAATAGCTCCAGGTCAGCGGATCTTGGTATAAATACAAGTTATCACTACCCACTATGTAGTACAGCTAAACGGAATATCCACAGTGAAAAAAATCATCCTGTTTATTGCATTCATCATCTCATCAACCCTTTCATATGGTATTCAAGCAACCGTGATAACGGACTGGGTTGACTACAACAGGGTGGCCGACGAGCTAACTGAAGTGAACGGGCACGATTTTTTGCAGTATCAAAATGCTGGTTTTGAACATGGAGCAGGTTTTGGTAGCGACACATACGACTGGCAAATAGAGTGCGCAAGCCCATGTAGCACGGATACGCCAACAGACTGGGAACTCCAAACAGCTGGTTTATCCATCTCGGAATATAGGCGCTCGACAACACCTTCCTCTGGAAATATTTCCTATCAATATGGAGGAGATACTTCCGCATGGGAGCTATGGCTTTACTCAGGTAAAAACCTCACCGCCAGTACCGTTTTTGACGTATCCAGCAACGCTGTTGTGTTTTTTATGATCGGTGACTCCAACGATGGCCCAGCGCATTACCTAGTTGATGGCATCCGAGTAGAAACCGCAAATCTTCGGCCAAGCAACGCAACCGGACGTGAATGGAGCGCATTGATTGTGTCTGGCTTGAGTTACGGTCAACATGCATTAAGTATTGAATTTGCCAGCGATACCATAGATTTTTCAGACAACCAGCATGTCGCACTTTTTGGTGGCGCTGCTATTAATATTGCAGAACCAAGTACCCTGATGCTATTTTTAAGTGCAACACTGGTTATTCTTTTGATGGGTAGAAAGAGACTCAAAGAGTAATCGGTGCCGGTGCAGCACATGTTCAAATATATAGTTACGTTACCTAAACACTTACTCGGAGATGAGCATTTCCTCCAAGCTCACAGCAATCTAAGCTAACCCTTACAAACCATACGAAGAACAGATTGACTTGTTTAAGAGGACTACGGATGCCGGATACCCGACAAGACTGTGTTATTTTTTTTCTATCCCCAGAACCCGTGCGTGCGCAAGCGATTGAATGGGGGTCCTACGAGCATCAACGATTTACCTGCTTTAAGGATTCGGTAGCCACAGCATCCAGCCGAACCACCGTCTACGTGATTGATGGTAAAGACCCCTCATACACACAAGAAACCCTTCAGCAGCTGCGTAGTCACTCTGATCACTACGCGGATCTCTGTTATATATACGATTCAATAGACCCAATAGATCACCGGCTATCAGATGGTGAACTGCCGAACCAAAAAGTACTGGACAATAAAATTGCGGAGATGCACCAACTCGATCTCCTGTTTAAAACCATACAAGATGGACTGCAAACCCATGAGCAATGGCTTATGCGATTCTTGCTCATGCGCCCGGACTACGTAATTACACCCTTACATGACTGGTCACATATACGCCGTTATCGCTACCCGATACTAGAAGTGTTAGGCGGCCCACAGATTGATACAGAAAGCTGGCTAAACCGACTGGTCAGTCAGCGAATACTGCAATCGACTGAACTCGTTGACCGACAGAAAGAGTGTACATTCTGCAAAAGTGCCCAGTTGAGCTTTATTGATGTTTGTCCGAACTGTAACCACATCGATATCAACAAACAGATATCACTACACTGTTTTACCTGCGGAAATGTCGCACCACAAGATAACTTTATGAACAATGGCGTATTGGTCTGCCCCAACTGCAGCACCCAACTACGCCACATTGGTGCGGATTATGACCGCCCCCTGGAAAATTACCGTTGTAATTCATGCAGCCATTACTTTATTGAAGGTAATGTCATCTGCCGGTGCGCCGTATGTAAAAAATCTATGTCACCCTCAGACCTGCTGCAGAATGATATTTGTAGCTGGAAATTAAGCGATCACGGGCGACTAACGGCAATGCATGGCAGTGCCAACGATCTATTTGAAGTCTTCAACCAGCTTAACTACATCCCTTACGAGCTATTTATCCATGATCTAAATTGGCTGCTTATTCAGGCCAATCGCTACGAATCAACGAATTTCAGTGTACTGGGTTTATATTTCACCAATATTCCCGACTTAATATCAGAAATGGGACACCACGACGTGTTTCAGTTACTTGAGGGATTTTCTGCCCATGTTCGCTCTCTAATCCGAAAAACAGATTTATGTGCACGAACAGTGGAAAACGCAATATGGTTGCTACTTCCCCATACTGATGAAGAAGGTGTAATAGGACTAGAATCAAGAATCGAGACCGCAACGCAGCTCACCAAACAGCCAAACGATCAATTACTGGTTTGCAATATGGCACACTTCTCGTCAAGTAAATTCCCCACCGTGATAGAAGATGCCAAGCTATTATTAGCGCAAATGCAAAGTGAGCTTATTGATGCTGGATAATCTCATCCAAATATTTGAACAGTCTTTAACTGTTCTACTGGTATTTATCTTTAATGAAGGTGACCTGGCCCTATTCCTATACAAATTCGTACCCTTTGTGCTTTTTTTGGAGTTGCCGGTATACGCTTTCATCTGGATCGGGGTCATTCGAAGTTTACAGCGCCAGGATGCTGAAACGCCATTCACCCAACCTTTTCTGCCACGGGTATCTGGCGTTATTTTAAGCTACAGCGAAGGTTATGAGATAACTCCAACCGTTTTATCCTTCCTGGAACAGAACTATGCAGGGCATATTGAAATCATAATTGCTGTGGATGGCTCTATTGAAAATAGTGAAACCTATAAAGCGGCTATTAGCATGATCACGCTTGCCGACCGCTATCAGAACCGTTCCATCATTGTGTTACCAAAACTTATTCGGGGAGGCCGTGTATCCTCGTTTAATGCTGCTATGGAATCGGCAAGTGGCGAATTTTTAATGCCCATCGACGCGGATACCACCCTGGATAACAATGTAGTGCAAGCATGTGTCCGGCATTTTACTGATAAAAATACAGTAGCCGTTTCTGGTCCACTACGAGCCACAGCCAACCACCACTCTGTTATCTCCCGACTTCAATCGATTGAATATATGATCTCTATTTATGCAGGTAAACTTGGTCTTGCTGAGTTTGGAGTTATCAATAATATACCCGGTGCTTTTGGTATATTTAGAAAATCATTTGTTAATAGTATTGGTGGCTGGAATACCGGTACGGCTGAAGATCTGGATATGACCGTCCGAATCAAACAATACCTGGGTCGATATCCCTATCTAAAAATTGTATTTGAACCAACAGCGGTCGCCCACACCACCGTTCCAGATACCCTTTTCCTGTTTTTATCACAACGCCTACGCTGGGACGGGGATCTTTCTTATATCTATTTACGTAAGCACCGCTTGGCATTTTCCCCAAAAATAATTGGTGTAAAGAACTTTATCGCTACCTTATGGTATGGGGTTAGCTTTCAAATAGTCATGCCATGTCTAATTTTTGTTTATTTAATATATATGGCCTTTGTGCAAACTGCATCCGTATTTATTGCAACCATGGTATTAATTTATATTTTCTACCTGCTACTAACCGTATGCCAATTTGTAATGTTTTTAATGCTCCTTTCCGAACGTCCACGGGAAGATATAAAACTTCTATGGATGCTACCAGTATTCCCTCCCTTCGCATTTTTTATACGCATATGGAGTTTCGTTGCCAATTTGAACGAATGGTTTAATAAAGGCCATCTCGATTCTGCAATGGCCCCATGGTGGGTATTAAAAAAAGACAAATATTAGATGATTTATTCCACAAACAAATATAGTCGACATAGATACCTAATTTTTATTTGGTTCGCCTGCACACTATCGATGGTCGTATCATCGGCCAATAGTGAAACTATATCTCTTACTTCTCTCCTTGATGAAATTGAAGACTCACCCCATTTGGCAATTTCAAAATTAGACCACACCATTAATACCGCTGATGTAAAAAAACATGGGGCTAAACAAAACTGGGAACTTTTTGGTGGTGCCGGTATAGCTAACGTTGAAGAAGCAGTTACCCAAAATCGTTCCAGAAATCATACCGATGTAATTGCACAGCTTGGAGTCCGATACCCTTTTATGGGAGGTGACGATAAAACCGAACGAGCGTTGCACATCGCCAAGGGAAATGTGCTCGTCAGTGAAATCAAGCTAAAGCAGTCGATGGAAGTTATACGTTATCAGATTGAACAAGCATACAGCCAATACTGGGCCGCACAGACTAAAGTCACTCTTTCCAACGCCTATAGCCAACTATCAGAACAAATAAAAAACATATTGAGCTTACGCCGTGACGCGGGTCTGCTGCTTGAATCAGATAGGCAAGAGTTTTTAGCAGGTTTTGAGCGTGTAAATTATATTAGCGTGCAACAACAATCCAAAGCAGACCAGGCACATCGCAAATTACGCCGGCTAACCAATCGTGATCTGCCTGCATTTGACGCAGTTAAACCAACGTTTTACACCCCCCCTTTGAATACACCCGATTCGATTTTTATAAATAAGGATCACCCGGAACTGCAGGTTATCAATATAGAACTTGAGACCCAAAGAAAACAACTTAACGCATCTAGACGGGACCGGGTTTATGCTGATTTTGTTGTAAAAACAGATCTTGTACAAGAATTCTCAGGGCAAACTGGACATGGTGTTTATGCAGGTATTAGCTTTCATATGCCGCTATTTTACAACAGCTATAAAGATGCCGATAACGATTATGTAGAAGCTAGCATTCAGAAATCTGAATTTGAATACCATCAACGTAATGGTCTGCTAATTGAGCAAGCTCGGCTAACCGAAAGTTTGTATCGAGACTACATAACACGCATTCAACTGAATAAAACGCAACTAACAGCGCTGCGCAAACTTGTAGAGGAGCGATCCCAACGTGTTGAAAGACTCGATGGTGATGTGTTGAGTGCATTGGTTATAGGTATGTACCGTTATTACATACAATCGATTGAGTTAATTGATGTACAGATGAAACTATGGGAAACACAAACAAAACTGCGGAAATTTCCGCAATGGATAAATCTTCTAAATCAGCAACCGCCGATTGATATACCCGATTACAGCGCACTATCTGATATCATATTTAGATCACAATACAGCATACAAAATGCTACAGGCTCCCTACAAAAACCGATTCAACCACAAACACGAAAAACGGTAACCGGAGTATATTTATGGCGCAGCCATGACATTGTGAATCAAACTGATAACAGTTTTTGGCGACAACTCCGATCCAAACAAATCGGACTTATTTTGCTCTCTCTTGATGCATCCCAAATCAAACAAGCAACTGAAGATCCCAACATAATCAGATCGTTTCTCTCGTCAGCAAAGGAAAATAATATTTCAGTAGAGCTACTGTTGGGTGACCCAACCTGGGCACTACCTGAACATAGAGAAAGCTTATTCGAGATTATTTCAAAACTGAATAAACTACCCTTTGACGGGCTGAATCTAGACATTGAACCAGATAGTCTCACAGACAATGTAACGGATTCACTGATTAAGGACTGGCTGGAAACTATTCGTGGTGCAGTTACACGTTCGCCCTGGCCGGTTTCAGTTACAACCCATTTTCGTTACCTCGATCAGCCACAGAACTCACATTGCACACCCTGTGAATTAATTACTATGGGTGTAAATGGTGTTTCAGCAATGGTTTTTGTCAGTAACCCCAAACGAGTGGTCGAAATCGTCGATCCGATACTGAAAAACTACCCAACATTACAGATCAGTGTTGCACAAAGTTTAGAGCACCACCTTAGCAAAGAAGAAAGTTACGCGAGTTTCTCCCCTAAAGAAGTCACACGCCGTATGAATAACATTCAAGAACACCTCAGCAAACGCAAAAATTTTGGTGGTATGGTTATTCAATCATGGTCTAATTTTAGGAATACAAACTAGTGAAAATTAAATTTGACCCCCCAGAACAACGTACCCCAGATCGCGATCAGGGAATAAAGGTTCAATACCATACCGCTCGCCGAATTACAGTACGATGGCGTTGGTATCTCATATTATTTATCGTTGCCAGTCCGCTTGTCTATTTTTTAGCGACTATCCTACAAACAGTTTTTATTGTTGAAGCCGATGGTTATATCCAGCTAGATCAAATCGACATTCACTCGCCAACAAATGGTCAGATTGACCAACTACATATCAGCACACAAGATTCAGTTGTCGCAGAGCAGATACTGATCAAAATAAATAATTTGGCATTGAGTGATCGACAGACACGCGTGCAAAACGAAATATTAGTACTTGAGCGCCAAAAACTAGTTGATGGCACGCTCTCCATACAACAAGCAACTCAAGAAAGAATAGCCTTTGCAAACCAACAAAAAAGTTATTATGAGAAGCGTCTAAACAAATATATATCCCTATACAACAAAGGGGCTGCCACAGAATCAGAAATCAATACCGCTCGTGCTCAATATGAAGATGCACTAAATACTGCAATGGTGGAAAACTTAAGGCTCCAGTCACCCACACAGGAATCCCAGCAGCGAGACACAAAATTGGAGAGTTTGAATCTGGAGCTGACAGCGATACAGAACCAAATCGAACTACAGACTATTTTTGCCCCAAAAGATTCTAAGGTTGCAGATATTTTTGTAAACCAAGGAGAGTTTGTAGGAGCCGGAACGCTTATTGCCACGCTTGTATCCCAATCTGAAATTACAATGACGGCATTTTTAGATCCTCGCTTCGCTGACGACTATGCAAAGGTTGGTCAAACAGCAACCATCAAGTTTCCCAGCGGGGCTACCAAAAGCGCATACATTGCCGAGGTTCCGGAATTGACCAGTCGATCCCCTAATGACATATCCAATATTTTTTCAAAACAACCTATGATGATTCTGGTGAAACTCCGGTTCGATGAACCCATAACCGAGCCTTTACCGAACGGACTACCCGTTAAAGTACGTTTTCACTACAGTTGGGAGCAAACCTTTAAAAACGACCAATAAAATAAGTGGGTACGCAATTCCAGCTATTTGCAGTCTTTTTCGCATTTGATGAGCAGAGTCTAGCCCAATTGCAACAACTCCCAATGCACCTCACACTCACCCAACTCCGCTGCAGTATAGGCTGACTCACCGGTGATGGTAACCGAGATATCCATCGTACGCTGCAGTAGTTTCGCTAAGTCCTGTATCTCTTGATGGCATAACCGAAAAATCGAAACCGGCAACTGTTCAAACTTGTCTCTGGATTGATTCCACCAAACATCCGATTTGGAATTAAAACTGTAAACATATACCTGCTTTGCAATACGGGTTGCCTTTTTGATGCGATCTACCGAAGGCTCACCGACATCAATCCATAACGAAATTTGATCATCGAGAGTCTTGGCCCATAACGCAGGTTCATCCACCTCCGATAATCCTCTGGTAAAGGCCAGTTGTTCATGAGCATGAATACAAAAACAGAGCACCCGGGCCATCAACCGTTCCTGAGTTTCCGAAGGGTGTTGCGCAACCGTCAGATTAAGCGTGTCATAGTAGTTACGATTAACATCCGATAGCGCAATATTGAATTTGTAGATGGTGGGTTTTAGTGCCACAAATAGTTCTCAAAGGTAATTGAAATGGTTCGGTGTTCGATAGCTCTCCATGATACAGGAGTCCATGCAATGCATCGCCAAGGTTTGTTCTCTGCAAAGTTACCCTTGCAGCAACCCCACCTTCAAATCCGTTGCTTTATAGATTACCCGACCATCATGACTAACGGTTCCATCGGCTATACCTATCGCCATCGGTTTTTTGAACACACGTTTGATCTGCAACTGATATTGAATAGAACCTGCATCGGGATATATCTGCCCGTTAAATTTCAACTTACCCACTCCCAGAGCACGTCCTTTTCCTGGCAATCCCGACCAACCCAGAAACACTCCGAGCAGCTGCCATAAAGCATCTAAACCAAGACAACCAGGCATCACCGGGTCACCTTTAAAATGACAATCAAAGAACCAATGATCCGGGTTAATTTTTAGGTCCGCGTCCAGGGTTCCTTTTTTATAAAAGCCACCACTGTCATCGATATGGCTTATTCTGTCGATCATCAACATCTGAGAATTCGGCAGCTGTGCATTGCCGGTACCAAAAAAACCGCCTTCAGACATTGCCAATATTTGAGCGTTTGAAAACTGCATCTAAATTCTCCAAAAAAGCAGGAGATTCAGTTTGCCTAATCAGACTTGATCAAGGATTGTAAAAATCGGACTTAAAGCGATTTGCAAATATAGAAGGGTTCCTGTGCAGGTATTTCTTATAGTCATTTAGTAGATGAGACTGGTCGAAATACCCAAGTTCTATCGCCGTATCAAGCGTGTTGCTCGGTGCTGAATACAGCTGCTTGCAAGCATGTTGAAAGCGAATCGTTTGAGAAAAAGATTGTGTGCTCAACCCCGTATGACGCCGAAACATGCGATTAAGATGACGACTGCTCCAGCCTACTTCAGCGGCGAGTCGCTCTATTCGAATCGTACCCGAGGAGTTAAGTATTAACGCTAAAGCCTGATCAAAGCGGTCAAACGGCCGGGAATTCAGATGCATCAACAACCATCGCTCACACACCTTTGCTCTTCGTAAAAAAGTGGGTTGCTGATAAATTTTCTCGTGAAGGGTGGCAAACCGCGAACAGGGTATAAATCCTGTATCGACAAATTGGTTGGTAATTTCCTGCAAATTCAGATCGAAAAAATGCCGCAAAGCGCCCGGGTAAAAACGAATTCCGAAATATTGCCCCGCTTCGAATAACTGCACATCACAGGCTTTTTGTTGAGTGCCACTCATCAAACTACCCCCAATACCAATATAGATCGCTTGAGTACCATCCGGTACAACAGGGTACGGGGTTGGCCTGTCGGCATTGATCTGGATATAGGAGTGAATCAGATGTTTGAGTGCTCTGCTGCTGCCTGTTTGGTGTAGCGATAAGCCAAGGCTTTGCAGGCCAGAATCGGTTAGCGTCGGCTGAAAGGGTTGGTAAAGTAGCTGCATGAGTGGTTGCATAAGTGACTGCATGAGTAATCAAACCAATAGCGAAACGTCCGCTTGGAGCAAACGCCTAGCCCTTACGGCGAGCCCTGAAAAAATCCTGTATCTGCCGTTTGCACTCCTCCTCCATCACTCCGGCTTGCCATTCGATCTGGTGGGTCAACTCGGCATTATCCAGTATTTTTAATTGACTGGTGATCGCACCGTTGCGTGGCTCCGGAGCACCGAACACCAGGCGACCAACCCGCGCATGTAGCATAGCTCCAGCACACATGGCGCAGGGTTCGATCGTTACATAGAGAGTAGTGCCAGGCAGACGATAATTCTGAACGTTTGAAGCTGCGTCTCGCAACGCTACAATTTCAGCATGGGCACTGGGGTCACAGCTACCAATCGGTTGATTCCAGCCACTACCTATCAGCTCACCGTCCCTAACAAGCACTGCACCCACCGGGACTTCACCCGCCATTGCAGCGCGCTCAGCTAGCTGAAAAGCACGCTCCATCCAATAATGATCATCAGGCATCTCACCCCTGTTTTCATCAGATTCAGTTGTTTCGTGTATCGACAAAGCTACTCTCGCTCAGATAAAAAACCAGCATGATTCAATGTTACGGGGACAAAAGCTACCGCAAAATTGTTCTCGATAACCGGCGAGAGACAAATAGAAGCTATGCAAAGTACTGACGGGTTCTATTTGACAATGCTACCAACGAAAGCATAACGGGCACTTCGACCAACACTCCCACAACCGTGGCTAACGCGGCACCGGAGTTCAGCCCAAACAGGCTAATGGCAACGGCAACGGCTAGCTCAAAGAAGTTGGATGTTCCTATTAGCGCAGCCGGCGCGGCAGTGGTAAAGGGTACGCGCCACAGGTAGCCCCATCCATAAGCGAGGACAAAAATCCCATAACTTTGAATCATTAAGGGGATGGCGATCAGGGCTATGACCATCGGTTTATCTAAAATAGTCTGGGCCTGAAAGCCGAACAATAAAACCACAGTCGCCAGAAGCCCCATAATAGAAAACGGCTTAACCTTGGCTGTAAAGTGGCCGATTCGCTCATCATTGCCAGCGCCATTCAGTACTCGGCGGGTCATATAACCTGCCGCAAGAGGAATAACGACGTAGAGCACAACGGAAAGCACTAACGTTTCCCACGGTACCACAATATCCGTCACGCCAAGCAGTAAGGCCGCGATCGGCGCAAAGGCGAAGACCATGATAATGTCGTTGATGGAGACTTGCACCAAGGTGTAGTTAGCATCGCCCCGTACCAGCTGGCTCCAAACAAACACCATCGCGGTACAAGGGGCAACGCCAAGCAAGATCATTCCGGCGATGTATTCCTTGGCCGTTTGCGGATCAACCCATCCGGCAAATAGATACTCGAAGAAGAAAACCCCAAGAGCTGCCATGGTAAAAGGTTTGATCAGCCAGTTTACAACGAGCGTTATGCATAAACCTTTGGGTTTTTTGCCAACATCTTTCAAAGAGGCAAAGTCGACATTGACCATCATGGGATAGATCATCACCCAGATAAATACGGCAATCACTAGATTTACGCTGGCATATTCTATACGCGCAATCGACTCGAAAAGGCTTGGTAACACCACACCTAGTCCGACACCAGTAGCAATACATAAACCAACCCACACTGACAGATAGCGTTCAAATAAGCCCATGGGTGCCGCCGTATCCGTGCTCATAACAGTTCCTCCTCTATTCGATTTCTGATCATCTGAAACACATCATCAAATGCTTTTTCTATTTCTTCGTTTGTGCCGTCTGCTTTAGCAGGATCAGGTATGCTCCAATGTATTTTTTCACACTGCCCCAGGAATACCGGACAACTTTCACTGGCAGCCTGATCGCAGACGGTGATGACCTGGTCAAAATTTCGGTTTTCGAATTCGTCCCACGATTTACTTCGAGGCTCGCCTGCATTGACTCCATGACGCTCCAGCGTCTCAATAGACTGAGGGTGAACATAGCCAACCGGAAAGCTGCCTGCACTGACGGCGCTGAACTTTCCCTGCCCCAAGTGATTAATAAGCGCCGCAGCCATGATGGAACGGCAAGAATTTCCAGTGCAAAGAACGAGAACATTTTTCATCACGCACAACATCCCGTTGTGCTCTCAGGAGACTCACAACCGTCCGGCTGGCTTTTTGTTTCCGGCGCGCAACATGTCCCCGCCTCTGACTCAGTCGATGCAGAAAACAACTGGACGTCCTCCATGGTTTTGTATGCCTCCCATGGAATACCCGAAGGATCTTCTACCCACGACTTATCTGAGCGGGCGTAACAGCAAACCGTCTCGCCTTCGTCAAAGACAGACATGTCTGCGCCCTTAAGACGTTCGCGTAATTCTTGCAGCTCACTCTCTTCGTCTACTTGTAGACCCAAATGATCTACTCCCTCCTTTCCAGCACGGGTGGAGATCGCAAAGTTGACTTGAGGGTCATCCAGCATCCACTTCGCATAATCCGTCTTGGTTTTCACGGGCTGCGCCCCAAAAAGAGCGCTGTAGAAGATGATACTTTGATTGAGGTTTTCCACCCCTATATGAATGTGCATACGTTTCATCGACGTTACCTCTCTTTATGTCTTGATTTTTGGTTTGGAGTCACAGCAGTTGGCAAGCTCGATGATCGAGCACCCCGCCTTTTCGTCCTCGCGAATGCTCGCGAATTCAGCGTTGCAGCAATCCTTAACAATGAAGCCGATCAGATCGCGAGTGATATCGAAGTTAGCTGAGTAGATCACTGAACGTCCTTCCTTGCGCGAAGAAATAATGCCGGCGTTTGAAAGGTGACTGAGGTGAAATGACAGGGTGTTATGCGGCGTGCCCAATGCATCACTCAGAACGCCCGCAGCAAGACCATCGGGGCCAGCTTGTACAAGTAAACGAAACGCCCTCAGTCGAGTTTCCTGAGAAAGCGCATCAAACATGATAATTGCTTCTTGTATATCCATATGTCTAGACTAATGGACATATGGATATACGTCAACAATTATCGACATATCTTTATCACGTTGGTATAAGCGATAACTCAACAGTAAGCGACTGGAAAACTTACTGAGGCATCCGGCTGCCAGTTACTTGAAATGCCTATCGACGATAGACTTAAGCGGTTATCTGAGTAACGCGCGGACTTCGGGTGATAACTCCTTAGTCTCGCGCTCAATAAAGGTTTGCTACGTCCAAAGGGAAATTATTTCAAAGAGGTCCGGTGTCATGTAATCTCGTCAATCCAGTACGTCATTTCTCTTACTAGCATTAAGTGGCTTAAATCAGCAGACCCAAAAGATGAAATCCACCTGAACTTTTTACGCCCTACAGCGGTCACATGAATCTGCTCAGCAGCTAAATGCGGCTGCCATTCTCGCGCGCCAAACAACACCATTTATTTACAGGCTATTCCTCAATTATGAATCAACAAACACATCGTGAGGGTTTACGACAAAACCTGGCGCGGAAGGCACGTTTTATTCTACTTTTCTCATGGCCAGTCCCGATGCTGCTAGTGGCGACTCTCTCTTATGGCGATAGCCGTGCGCTACCGGTCATTGTTGCACCGGTACAACAGGTGGTGGAATTTGCCGATACCATTGAAGCTTTGGGCACGACTCGTGCCAACGAGAGTGTCGCGCTAACCACCAATGTCACAGAGACCGTCAGCACCATCAATTTTGATGATGGCCAACAGGTCAAGAAAGGTGACATTCTTGTGGTACTTGAAAAAAGCGAAGAAGAAGCGGAATTAAAAGCCGCCCGGGCAGTTCTAGATGAACGTCGCGCCGCTTTTGAACGAGCCAGTGATCTGGAAAAAAAGCAGGCCATGTCCACCGCCATGCTCAAAGAACGTGAAGCACTTTTGAAGCAAAGTGAAGGCAATATAGAAGCTATCCAGGCACGCATCGCGAACCGTGTAATTAAAGCCCCTTTTGACGGTGTCCTCGGCCTACGCAATATCAGCCCCGGCGCGTTGCTCAGGCCGGGAGACCTCATCACCACGATTGACGACCTGGACCCCATAAAAGTAGATTTTCAGGTGCCTTCGGTTTTTCTTCAGGAGCTGCGCATCGGCTTGCCTGTAAAGGGCACGGTACAGGCTCTCGGAAATCGTGTTTTTCAGGGCAAGATAAACATGATCTCCTCTCAGGTAGACCCGGTTACCCGCACCCTGACGGTACGGGCGCTGCTTGCCAACCCCAACGGTGCACTGCGTCCCGGACTGCTGATGAATATCAGTCTATCCCATAACCTGCGCACTGCTCTGTTAATCCCTGAAGAAGCCATCACCCAACGGGATACACGAAAGTTCGTCATGGTGATCAATCATGCCGGTGACACCGCCACTGCTGAAGAACGGCAGGTATTCAGCGGCAATAGAATACCCGGAGAAATCGAAATTACGAAAGGGCTTAGTCCCGGCGACCAGGTAGTGGTACATGGGCTGATGCGAGTCCGCTCCGGTAGTCAAGTAACCATAAAAGCCATACAACGGGCTGATGAACCTTTGCAAGGCATGCTAGAAGACACTGCCAAGACCGAACAGGACGCCCGATGAAACTTTCCGATATTTCCATCACGCGCCCGGTTTTTGCCAGCGTGATGTCATTGTTACTGGTGGCTTTTGGCATTATCTCGTTTATGCAGATGCCGTTGCGGGAGTATCCGGATATCGATCCCCCTATCCTCACTATTGATACCAACTACCCTGGCGCTGCTGCCACCGTGGTGGAGACCCGCGTAACACAACCCATAGAAGATCGCATAGCCGGTGTTGAGGGAATTAATTTTATCAACTCATCCAGCACCGACGGGCGTTCCAGAATTTCCATCGAATTTAGCACCAGCCGAAATATCGACAATGCGGCAAATGATATTCGCGATCGCCTTTCCGGTGTGCTGGATAACCTTCCCGAGGAAGCCGATCCGCCAGAAGTTGAAAAAAACGATTCCAATGACGACGTGATCATCTGGATCAGCCTGACCAGCGAGAACATGAGTGTTATTGAACTAACAGACTACGCACAGCGTTACCTGGTGGATCGTTTCTCTATTTTGCCGGGTGCGGCCCGGGTGCGGATCGGCGGCGGAGTGGAGTACGCCATGCGCATCTGGCTGGATCGCAATAAGATGGCGGCCCAGCAAATTACCGTTAGCGATATAGAGTCGGCATTGCGTTCGGAAAATATTGAATTACCCGCCGGTAGCATCGAATCAGTGGAAACGCAGTTCACTGCACGCACCCAGCGCGCCTACCAGACGGCAGCAGATTTTAGCGCGCTGGTCATCGGTCGCGGCGATACCAATGATTATCTGGTCCGGCTCGGCGATGTCGCCCGAATCGAGAAAGGCGCGGTGGAAAACAGGACTTTTTTCCGATCCAACGGCCAGCCCCGTGTCGGTCTTGGTCTCATCAAGCAATCCACAGCGAATACGATCGCCGTAGCCCAGGCTGCCGCGGCCGAAGTCCAACGAATTGCCCCGACGTTACCATCAGGCATGCGAATCACCCCGTCCTATGACACCTCGATTTTTGTGCAGAACGCCATTATTCAGGTGTATAAAACCCTCGGGATTGCCGTTGTACTGGTTGTTATGGTTATCTGGGGCTTTCTCGGCAGCGCTCGGGCAATGCTGATCCCGGCAGTCACGATCCCTGTAGCGATTATCTCCAGTTTTAGCGTGTTATTAGTGATGGGATTCTCCATTAACCTGTTGACCCTGCTCGCGCTGGTACTATCCATTGGGCTCATCGTCGACGATGCCATTGTGATACTGGAGAATATCTCCCGACGCATCGAAGCAGGTGAACCGCCCCTGACGGCGGCATTTTACGGTACACGACAGGTCGGCTTCGCCGTGATCGCGACAACGGTGGTGCTGGTTGCCGTTTTCGTGCCTATCGTCTTTCTCTCCGGAGATCTCGGCAAGCTGTTTTCAGAATTTGCGCTCACCATGTCTGCCGCGGTGGTGTTCTCCACACTGGTGGCACTGACCCTCTCCGCCATGCTGGCCTCGAAACTACTCGGAAAAAGTGAAAAAAACCGTGCCAGTTTAAAAGTAGAAGCCTGGCTTGACCGTTTCAAAAGCCACTATCTCCGTATGTTGACAGTCTGTATCGATAAACCCTGGATGGTCGGACTGGGTTTTTTGGGGGTGGTATTTATGGGGATGGTGTTGTTTAACAATATCCCGTCGGAATATGCCCCCAAAGAAGATCGCGGTGCCTTTTTTATTATGGTCAATGGTCCCGAAGGGGCATCCTATAAGTACATGAGCGAATATATGACACTGATCGAGAGCCGTCTGATGCCTTTGGTGGACGGCGGCGAAGCCAAGGAAATACTGGTCAGAACACCCAGGGGCTTTGGTAGTATCTCCAGCTTTAACAATGGTTTTGTTATCGTGGTATTGGAACCCTGGAATCAGCGCCGATCGGGATGGGCGATTATGGAGGATGTCAGGCGCAGGCTCAGCGACTTGACCGGTGTCAGGGCATTTCCCATCATGCGCCAGGGTTTTGGTGGAGGTGCACAGAAGCCATTACAATTTGTGATCGGCGGCGGCAGCTACGAAGAGCTTGCCCAGTGGCGGGATATCATTTTCGCCGAAATCACCGCCAACAACCCGGGGTTTATCGGTCTGGATCATGATTACAAGGAGACTAAACCCCAGCTACAAATCGTCACCAACCGCGACCGGGCCGCGGATCTAGGCATTAGCACCAGTGCCATCGGCGCCACCCTCGAAACCATGTTGGGAGGACGTCGGGTGACGACCTACATTGATGATGGCGAAGAATATGACGTTCTTCTTGAAGGGGAGCGTGACTCCCAGCGCACACCTACTAATATCGAGAATATTTACCTCCGCTCTGCCACCAGCGGCAAGCTAATCCCACTATCGAACGTCGTAAGCATTGAAGAGATTGCCGATGCAAGCGCGCTCAACCGCTACAATCGAGTACGTGCCATTACCCTGAACAGCAATCTCGCAGAGGGCTTCGCCCTCAGCGAAGCGCTCACTTACCTGGAGCATCTGGTGCGTGAAAAACTGCCGGAAACGGCGGTCATTGATTACAAGGGACAATCATTGGATTTAAAAAGCAGCGGGACATCCATGTTGTTCGTCTTCCTGCTCGGTATCGTTGTGGTTTTCCTGGTTCTCGCTGCGCAATTTGAAAGCTATATCCACCCGATGGTTATTATGCTCACCGTACCGTTGGCCATTACCGGTGCCCTGGCGGGGCTATTCCTGGTCGGTGGAACGCTGAATATTTATACCCAGGTGGGGCTCATTATGCTGGTGGGACTGTCTGCCAAAAACGGCATTTTAATCGTCGAATTTGTCAATCAGTTACGGGACCAGGGCACCGCCTTTCGCGAGGCCATACTGGAAGCCTCTGGAACACGACTACGTCCCATCGTTATGACCGGTATCACCACCGTGGCTGGCTCACTGCCCTTGATATTTTCAAGTGGCGCCGGCGCGGAAACCCGCTTTGCTATTGGTATAGTGATGTCCTTCGGCGTCCTCGCCGCCACTGCCTTTACGCTGGTGGTTGTACCTGTCACCTATAGTGTTTTGTGTAAACGTACCGGTTCCCCAGGGGATGTCCGTCGTGCACTAGAAAAAGGCCAGCAACCGGCCGAGAATGAGGTTGATCGATGAGCAGGCAACCGCTGGGGGTCTTTTCCGCCCTTTTTCATCCATTCACAATTTCCCATCACAGCGCGTTACAGCGCGCCGCTGTAATGGTTGCAATTGCGCTTGTTTCGGGCTGCACCGTTGGCCCCAATTATGTGGCGCCAACGATTGAAACCGATGACCAGTGGTCGACATCGGCCGCCGCCGTCAGCAATGACGCCCCCCAGCTTAGCCAATGGTGGAGCCTGTTCAACGATGCCACGCTGGAAAGTTATATTGATCAAGCCGTGGCCCACAACAAAACGCTGTCCATAGCGAAGACTAATATTCTCCGTGCCCATGCGCTGCGCAAGCAGACAGGGTCGTTGTTTTCCCCAACAGTCGATGCCAATTTGAGCCACACCCGCCAGGGTACGAGTGGCACCACATCCAATACTGTTTCAGCAGCCTCACGGCAGACCCTATACAGCGCCGGCATTGTTAGCAGCTGGGAACTGGATATTTTTGGCGGTTTGCGTCGCCAGTCCAATGCCAGCGATGCGCGCCTGGAAAGCGCCATAGCCAATAAAGATACGGTTCTGCTCGGCATCATTGCCGAAGTGGGACGCACCTACTTCGATGCGCTTGGGCTGCAAAAACGCATCGAAATCATTGAAAAAAACATCACTCTACAAGCCACCACCTTTGGGCTAATCGAAGACCTGTTCAATGCCGGTGAAGCCACCGAATTTGATCTTTCCCGAGCGCGTGCCCAGGAACAGCTAACCCGGTCTCGCCTCCCGGACTTGAAAGCGGAGATGAAAGCCAGCGTATTTCGATTGTCTGTTCTTTTAGGCCAGGCCCCAGAATTCCTGCTCGACAACTTTGTGTCAGGGCAAGCCCTGCCCCAAACTCCCGATGTGATCTCTACCGGTATACGCTCCGATGTGTTGCGCAGAAGGCCAGATATTCGTATGGCTGAGCGGGATCTGGCCGCCGCCACAGAAGAGGTAGGCGCTCAGGTTGCCGAGCTCTTCCCCCGATTTTTCCTTACCGGCAGTATTGGCCGCGCATCCAGTACCAGCAGCAATCTGATCGATCAACTTAGCAACACCTTTTCCTTCGGCCAGTTGATGCAGTGGCCGATTTTGAGTGGCGGTCGCATTCGCGCACAAATTGATGTTGAAAAAGCCGATGCGGCGATGGCTGCTGACCTTTATGAGCAAACGGTATTAAATGCCCTCAGCGAGGTTGAGTCGTCACTAACCCGTTATGTCGAAAAGCGGGCTACCCGGGATAAATTACAACACGCATTCGCCAGCCAACAACGAGCTGCGGAACTGGCCCGAGTGTTATTCAATTCTGGTGAGACCGATTTTCTAGCGGTGCTTGATGCTGAAAGGGCGTTAACTGATGTAGAAGATAGCCTTGCTACCAGCGAAATTGATGTCCGATTAAACCTGGTAACGCTCTACGCAGCGCTTGGTGGAGGCTGGGAGACCTATTCATCAACAAATACCGCAACTCAATCACGTACCTCAAAGGTCAGCGATGAAATTAGACAGCCTTACCCGTAAACCCGGCACCATTCACTTGAATATTAATGCGATGGTGTTCAAATAAGCTCATAGATGCTGCCGTATCAATGCTCATATCAACTGTTGATCATTTGAAACAGATCATAAAATGTCTTTTCTATTTTCAATGAAGCTTTGGCCACATCAGAACGACTTGAGTTTCCCACACAAAAATAGACTTTACAGCCAACATAAACGATGTGAGCACATTCCCCTGCTCACAAATGCCCATCACTGACATTCACCTCAGTCGACTATCAAAAAAACCCTAATAGGCCCTAATTTTCGTTAAGGCCTATATTTCAATAAAAAGTCGAATCGATGAACCCTACATGTTCAGACTTTTATCCTTCGAAGACATTACCCAACTTGGGGGCGCCTCCAGCATCTTGCCCTTTAAGGTAAGCCAGCATGGTGTCTGCATCAGAGACTTCAAAGGGATCGGTTTCACAATTATCCAGAAAACCCGCTTCAATGAATGATTTTTCTACTTTTCCATCATTCACCAGCATTGAATAACGCCAGGAACGCTTACCGAAACCCAGGTTGGACTTGTCAACCAGCATACCCATCTTGCTGGTGAATTCAGCGTTCCCATCGGGCAGTAAAAAGATGTTCTGATTTCCCAGCTCCTTGCCCCACTTAAACATCACGAATGCATCATTCACGGAGACGCACACAATTTCGTCAACTCCCTGAGCTTTGAATTCCTCGTAAAGCTCGTCGTAACGGGGAAGATGACTGGATGAACAAGTTGGAGTGAATGCACCAGGTAGCGAGAAAACAACGACTTTTTTACCCGCAAAAATATCTTGCGTGGTTTTATCCTCCCAGCGAAAGGGGTTTGGTCCTTCTACAGATTCATCACGCACCCGTGTTTTAAAGGTGACTTCCGGTACTTGTTTGGCTAAAGACATAAATTGCTCCGTTAAGGTCTATACAAATTGGTTTATACAAATTCGAGAGTCACTATAAGCCCTCTTAATAAAACAGTACATTTGCACATATTGATAATGACAATCTAAAATACTGAACGTTATTCAACTGCTAGTTAACCACCAACTAAAAATCCTCCGACTCGTTATAGTCTAAATACTCGCGGTGTATCTGGTAAGACTATTCCTGTGTGACGATCTACGTATTCGATATAGAGGAATAACAAATTTGACAGACTCGCCATTTAGGCTCGGGCAAGCTCTGGGCCTCTGCTACCGTTCAGCTGTACGCATGAATCACCACAACCTCCAGCAGTCAGAGTTAGCGCGCAAGCTCACAAATTAAACAGTAGCCAGGCCATAAAACGTTACCTTACATTAAGTTTCCAGCCATTAATAAGCTGGACATTAATGATTACGAAAACTTTTTGTAAGCTCATAGGCATCTAGTGCATTTTCCCGAGAGGTTTTAATATCCACAATAGGTCGCGGGTAGGTTTCGCCCAGTACGACATTCGCTTTTTCCAATTCTTCAGGGGGGGCTTCCCATGGCCGAAATAAATATTTTTTGGGCAAATATTCAAGCTCTGGAACATAACGTCTCGTGTAATCACCATTGGCGTCGAACTTCTCGCCCTGTGTCACCGGGTTAAATATTCTAAAGTAAGGTGACGAATCGGTACCGCACCCTGCTACCCATTGCCAGCTGGCGCTGTTGCTAGCCAAATCGGCATCAACCAAGCAGTCCAAAAACCAACTAGCGCCAAGGCGCCAATCAACCATTAAGTTTTTTACCAGGAAGGATGCCGTAATCATGCGGACACGATTATGCATAAACCCCGTTTGCCAAAGCTCACGCATCCCAGCATCCACTAGCGGATAGCCGGTCAATCCCTGCTGCCATTGGGTTAGCCAACCAGGGTTGTTATCCCAGGGAAAACCATCCAGGTTGTTTTTCAAATTATGAGTGGGTAATTCAGGCCAATGAAACAACAAATAGTAGGAAAATTCTCGCCAACCTAGTTCCTTCTTAAAGTGTTGTCTATTGTCATCAGCAGGGCACATTAATAGCGCATTACTTATCTGCTGGGGTGAAATTTCACCAAAATGGAGATGCGGCGATAATGTTGACACTGCATCTAAAGCGGGAAAATCACGTCCATTTTTATAATGAGTAATACCATTTTTCAAAAACTTATCCAGGGTTGAGTGTGCGCCTAGCTCACCCGGTTTCCAGCAATTGTAAAACTCAGCATCCCATTTCACTGTGGGGAGCAGTGATAGTTCTTGTAACTTACATGCTTCTTGATCTACATGTAGTGATGCTAATAATTGTGGCGGCGGCAAGGGCGAAGGGTAATTGTCCATCTGGCTCGCCTTTCTATAATAAGGCGTAAAGACTTTGTAAGGGCTACCATCATTTTTTAGCGTCATCCAGGGTTCATTTAACAAGGATCCGTTAAAACTTTCTACGCTAACCCCTTGCGATAATAATGTCTGCTTGATGGATTTGTCGCGCGGTATGCGCCAGGGCTCGTAACAGCGATTCCAATACACCCCTGAAATCGCAAATCGTGTTTGTAGATTCGCGATAATCGTACTAGCTTCACCAATGTATAGATTTAACTTACCCTGCAATGATTCATCAAGGGCTTGTAGCGAATGATGCAACCACCAACGGCTTGCTCCCCCAGGGGCGAACACGCCTGCGCTATCTTCATCAAGTATATAAATCGGCAGAACATCCCCCTGCTCTAAAGCAGCGGTCAGGCCCGGATTGTCACTTACACGTAAATCTTGGCGAAACCAGTAAATCGTTAACGCTTTTTCCATTACTAATTTGGGCCCTGTTCTTTTTCGATAACGAGAGTAATCTCGCCGACTTTAAACCCCCACTTGCGCATCTCAGCACGATTTATCAAGCGTGAGCTGTCTAACTGGTAGAGCCAATCGTTAAGATCGATATTCCATGTCTCGCCATCCACAACAATAGCCAAGGTGTACTTCCAATTAAAAGCAAAACCTTGACTGCTACCAAATGCCTGTCGAGTCACATCAGACGCTGTACCCGTATAACTACCGTCAGATTGCTTCTGCAATGACCATACCCGCCGTTCAGTTTCGCCATCGTCATAGTAAAAATCTTCTTGAAGAATCCCCTCTCTGCCTTGCCAGCGGCCAGTTAAATCTGCGTGGAAGCGGCGTATAACTTTTCCTGAGCGATCTTGTACCATTCCGTAGGCACGGAGCTTGCCATTAAAGAACGACTGCATATCGAATGTCGGCTGACTGGATCTGTAATCTACGAGAGTTGAGCTACAACCACCTAGTAATAGTGCAGACATACATAATGTAAATAGGCCGTTTGAAAGGAATCGCTTTCGCATACTATTTACAATGCTTATAACGCTTATATCCGTATGAATACTCATGATTTAAATCCGATTAGTTGATTGCGCAAGTCGGGTTTTAATGTGTTATCGGAAAGCCAGATAGCAGTAAATGCAAAGGCGAACTCTTTATCAGTCAAACTACCCACATGCTGATTATTGTAAAAGAAGTGACTACTTCCATTCCTATCTACCTCGAGCAAGAGTTTGTCTGCAGGAGCAATGTTCGGCCATATTTCATCAAGCTGAGTTAACCACTCTTGTTGATACTTAATCGATTGGCGCTTCCACTCGTCTTCTGTGGTCTGTAGCAAATCTTCTCGGGTAATATAACGCGCATAAATTAGCTCTAGTGAGAGAGGCCATTGCTGATGTTCATAGGTACCGGAAGGCGTGCTTAATTTGGCTTGATAAATATCAAACCATAACCAACGCATGGTGCCTTGGCCAACCAAGTGAAACAAAGTGGATTTTGGGGTTGTAATATCAGAGGAACTATTTTGGGCGATAACGTTCGCTGGGTTAAAACAAAACCAAACACCAATAAAAACAAAAAAAACACTTCGATACTTAACCACTATCTTCCCCTCTAATATGAAAATCGGATTTGACCAGTACCGGCAATATAATTGCCCAACAGATGGCTACTACCAAGCAAGTAGTTACCACACCGAAAGGCAAAACTACGGCGTCAAGTTTCCAACTGGCCATATATGAATAACAGCCTCCAACGGCCCCAATAACAATCAACCAAAATAAACTGAGCCTACGCAGAAAAATTAGACTGTGACCAAAATTAAGTACAAACCCTAACCAGATTACAAGTAGCCAAACGGGGAGTTGCTGGAACCCGAAAAAACCCAGGTAGGTGAGTGTCGTATCCTGGGCTAAACCCATCAGTGCCAGTGGCAAAATTTTCATATCGTTTTGGCGACACGGGCTGAAAACAAAGTGTAAGCAGATCATAAACAGAGGAACAACGAGCCATTGATTACCGCCGAGCACAGCCGTAATCCAAATAGCCTGGAAGTTAATGGGCTGAAACCAATGCCATATCGTCATAAAATATGCCTCCGCCGTGAAAGACGGCTAATATTCACTTTTAATGACGCCGATATGCGCAAGTCCGATGACCTTTTCGCGAAACCCTCCTTCGCAGTAGCAAAAATAGTATTCCCACAGGCGAATAAAATCTTCGTTAAACCCTAGCGCCGATAGTTCTTTTCTTTGATTTAAAAAACCATGTCGCCATTCTTTCAAAGTGTTCGCGTAATCCAGCCGATAGTCACTAAAGTGATCAAGATACATACCGGTTTGCTGCTTGATTTGATCGCAAATCAGGCTAACGGATGGCAGATGCCCTCCAGGAAAAATATAGCGCTGAATGAAATCGACATTCTTACGGTAATCATCGTAGCGTTGATCGTTAATAGTGATCGATTGGATCATTAGCTTACCGCCGGGTGCCAATAAACTATCCAGTTTTTTAAAGTACGCGGGCATAAACTTGTGGCCCACAGCTTCGATCATTTCGACGGAAACAATTTTGGAATATTGCCCCTGGAGGTCGCGATAGTCCTCTAACAGCAGAATTACTCTATCCTCAAGGCCCTCAGCAGCAATACGCTCTGCGGCCACAGTAAATTGTGCCGGAGAGATAGTAGTCGTGGTCACGTTGCAGCCATAATGCTTAGCAGCGTAACAGGCAAGACCACCCCAACCGGAGCCAATTTCAAGCAAATGATCATCCTTATTGAGATCCAGGTAGTCACAAATAAGTGCCATCTTGTACTCCTGCGCCTCCGCCAATGAACTGTCAGCCTGAGGAAATATAGCTGAGGAATATTGCATGTATGGATCCAGGAACAAGCGGTACATGTCATTGCTTATATCATAGTGAGCTGCGATATTCGTTCGGCTTCCTGACTTGCTGTTATTACTTAAACGATGTCTAAACAGGTTAAGTAGATTGCTGAAAAAACCAAATCGCCTTTCGTACCTTTCCAATTTCGGAAGGTTTCGCGATAATATTCGCACAACGCTAGTCACGCTGTCGGCATACCATAACCCCTCAACATAAGCCTCTGCCGCACCGACACTTCCGCCCCACAGAAGACGCTGATACGCTTTCTGATCAACAATGGTTATATTTGCATGAATGTCTGAGTTGATATCACCAAACCCATTGACATTTTCACCTTCTACTACGCTGATGTAGCCATTATCTATCTGACCAAGCAATCTGAAACAAACAGTTCTATTCCAGCTATTTTGGCGGGTAAAAGCACCCACTCTTTTAGACGAATACATGCAACCTTTCCTCTATGACATTATTATCATTCACGATCTATTCAGCTCTTTCTTGCATTTTCTGATCTATTTGGTCTGATAAGGAACGAATTTAAGCCCCTTCATAATCAATCTAGCTGCCTGCCAGTAGATTCGCCTAACGATAAAAACCGTAACCACAGGCCACTTTAAAAATAGTTTTCGCATCGTTTTGGCCGTAATTTCATGGCGTGTTCCGGAAAAAACTGCAGAAAACAGAAGGTTTTCATTTTCATTTTCTATCCGAATACAGGTGTTGTCTTCCGGTGGTGTGATCGCCCACTTATACGACATGTTGAGATCCATAAAAGGAGATACATGAAAGTTTTTTGGCGTCGATGTCGGGTTTTTTACATCCACCAAATAGCAGTACTTTTTATTCCACGGAGTGTTACTCACTTCAGCAACCAGATATTTTGCATCATATCCTTCGTACAAAAAGAAGAAATTAACCGGGCTAAAATAGATACCAAAGCTGCGCAACTGAGCGAGCATACATACTCGATCAATGCTTCCGACATCAGCACCTAAATTATCGGCCATCGAGATAACCGTATCTTTTAGCTGGGAACTAACATGCTTTGATTGACCGATGTCGATTTCAAGACCATCTTTAACTGCGATTTTTTTGGGACTATTTGATACGACAGATCTAAAATAGTCAGAGGATTTAAGTTGTAAAGGTGCCCAGCGGCGAGATGAAAACCACCAATATCTCCTGTTCAGCGCTTCAACTTCATCAAGATCGACAAAAGCCATATACAGTGGGTAGCTAAATTTATGTACCTTAGGCGCGAAACGCTTGTGAAACACACTACCTATATAAAATGCGCTATTTAGCCCTTTTTCCTGGCTGTGGTTTTGGCCGTCCAATTTTTTGGTGGATTCAATGCTCATAAAGGGTTTAGTCACGCATATTACTGTCAGCGTTAATCTGGTTTAGCCTTGCACTATCCAGGTTCATACCAAATCGTTCGCATACATCTAATGCACTCCGAACTCCATCCTCATGAAAACCGTTATACCAATATGCACCACAAAAATGTGTATGGTCATGGCCGCATATATCGGCTCTTTTTTGCTGTGCCATTATTGATTCCAACGAAAATACTGGGTGCGCATAACTGAAACGACGCAAAATCTTTCCCGGATCAATTTTGTCTGTTTGGTTCAATGTAACGCAGAGCGTGGTATCAACAGGTAAGCCTTGCAAAATATTCATGTTGTAGGTGACGCTGGATAGCCCTTTGAGGCTTGAATCAATCCGATAATTCCAGCTCGCATAGGATTTTTTTCTCTTTGGTAATAAGCTTGTATCGGTATGCAATACCACATCATTATTACGATACTGGATTCCACCTAATACATTAGCCTCTGCCTCACTGGGATCCTTTAGTAACGCAAGCGCCTGATCCGAATGGCATGCAAAAATCACTTCGTCAAATACCTCCCTCTCATGCTCGGTAATTACTTCCACATGATCTCGGTTTCGCTTAACCGCTTGAACCGGCGTATTGATTTTTATTTGCTGTATGTCTCGCGTTAAACCCGGAATATAACTACGGGAACCCCCTTCGATGACGTACCACTGCGGGCGCTTGGCAATATCCAATAATCCATGATTATTAAAAAACTGTATAAAAAACAGCAAGGGGCAATCTCTTCCGCTTTCGATGGACGATGACCAAATAGCCGCCACCATAGGAAGGATATAGTTATTCGAGAAATAGTCGCTAAATCCATGCTCATCAAGAAAACTACCCAGAGTGCGCTGTCCCGTGTTCACCGAACTGATGTCAAACTGCTTAGCCAATTTGTTAAAACGCAATATTTCGGCAATAAAGCGGTAAAACTTTATATTCAATATATTGCGGCGCTGGGAAAACAAAGTCGCTAGGCTATGACCATTGTATTCAAGTCCATTGATATCATTGCGTACACTAAAACTCATTTCAGTAGGCTTATACTGCACCCCAATTTGCTTCATAATTTTTATAAAATTGGGGTATGTTCTATCATTAAAGACAATAAAACCTGTGTCTACCGCGAGCTGTTTACCGTCGATAGTAGTATCGATGGTTGCGGTGTGACCACCCAAGTAGTCGTTAGCCTCAAACAAGGTGACATGATGCTTCTGGCTCAGTAAATAACCACAGGTTTGACCAGAAATACCACTGCCAATAATAGCAATACGTTTAGTTTTTACTCGGTTGTTCATAGGCTCTTCAGTCATTTTTACGACCTTATCATTTTGATAGCAATACGACGCCAAAGTGCGTTAGGTAAGAGAGACAAGATATTTAGCGCGCAAAAAAATCCTCGAGGAAATTTGATTTCCTGTTTTCTTTTAGCGATCCCTGCGACGATGAATTTTGCTGCCTTTTCGGCTGTTACGATGTTTGGCATAGCAAAATTGTTCTTTTGAGTGAGGGCGGTGTCTACGAAGCCCGGGCGTATGAGCGAAATATCAATATTTTTGGGCGCCAGGTCGATAGCTAGTGAACGAGCCAAATAATCGAGTGCGGATTTGGAAGCGCCATAGGCTTCTGCGCGAGTTAAGGGCAGCGATGTGACCGAAGAGCTTACAATAGCTAGCTGTCCGCCCGATTTTATATTGGGCAAAATAGCTTCTAAGCAGTAACCCGTCCCTATTACATTGGTGTGTATAACCCGCTCAAATAATTGGCTATCGAAGGCTTGTGGCTCATCGATATATTCACAGGTTCCGGCGTTTAATATGGCTAAATCAATTTCGCCAACATTGGCTGCACCAGCGATCACCTCATCACGGGTCGACAAATCAAAACAAAGGAACTGCAAATTCTTGCTATTTTCGCCAAGCGCTATACGCAACTTGTTAATATCTCGACCACAGGCAAATACCTGCCAACCGGCAACCAGGTACGCTTTGGCAAGCTGCATACCAATACCTGAACTTGCTCCAGTAATAATTACCCTTTTCAAGAGGCCATCCTCTTTTTGATCTTTCGCACAATGAAACTAAGTACCGGTATTTTCTCGTAAATCATGCCACCCAGGTCGTAGTAATCACGCTGATAGTAGATCGCTTTGTCAAATTTTATATGACTAGTTCCAGGCACTATAGTTTCTCGCCCCCTATTTAACTTTGGATGTGAAAATTTCATATTCCACGTCAAAAATGCCTGGTTATCCGTGTCTAAAACTTCCTCTATGTCAAATTGACAATAGGTAACATTTTCCAGCATTCCATTGAAATAGCTCCGTATTTCATCGAGACCTTGAATTCTGTCTACAGGGTCTTCAAACACAGCGCTTTCACTATAAATTCGATCTAACTCGCTAAGACTGTCAAGACTTAACTGCTCATAATATTCACAGAACTCTTCAATAATCTTATTCATGTTTATTCCCTTTAGCTTCAAACTTAATTATTGATAATTTTTTCTATTCGGATCCATATCTTCAGGGTAAGGCTCAAGATAACGCTGTTTTTTTATATACTCCGAACCATATTGATCCAGATAATGTTTTAGCAATGTCAGGGGGGTTGTCAGCGGAAAAAAACCTAGCCGGTACTTGTGAATGGTTTCCACAATGTGCTGACGCGCCGCTGATGGCACAGATTCTTTTAGGTAACCCAGGATATGCAATAGTGTGTTGGCGTGGTTTTGTTTGCTGGCAGGCGTGCTTAGCGCTTGCATAAAGTCTTTAAAGTACAAGTCAGTCAGCTCGTTAAGCGGTAATTTTTTGGTCGAGCCTAATAGGCGCCCAAGTTGCCGATATTGTTTTTGATCGTGTGCCATCAGCAAATATTTATAGCGACTGTGAAACTCGATGAGCTTATGTACTGAAGGCTCTTGCAATACTTCTTCACGAAAATGGTGATAGGCGTAAACCCGCACCACGAAGTTGTCAAACAACTTAGGATCGTTCAGCCGGCCTTCCTCTTCGATGGGCATCAGTGGATATTTTTTTTGTAACGCCTGAGCAAACAAACCACCGGTACGGGTTTCATGCGGATGGCCGTTTGACTGATAAACTTTTACGCGCTCAAGCCCACAACTAGGCGAATTTTTCATTAGGATATAGCCATCCAGATGCGCCAATTCAGTTAACTTAGCTTCAAAACCTTTGACCAGCTTCGCAGTTAAATCGGTGGCTTCATCATTACTAAGCACCAGTTGTGGTGATTCCGGGTTGCCAATAAGCCGCATAGTCGGTCTGGGCGTACCAAAACCAGCAGCCACTTCAGGGCAAAAAGTATTGAATGAAAAGTACTCGCCCAACACATCCAGACATAAGCGGGATTTTGTATGGCCACCGTTATAACGAACTTTGTGTCCTGCCAGGCATGCACTGAGACCAAGCTGAATAGATGAGTTAACGTTATTCGCTTCTAAGTGATCACTAGCAATAATCTCTTGCTTGTTCATGATATCTACCTCAGTTGTTCTCAATTAAACCGCAATCAAACTCGGTGCCATGCAACGGACTGACGATAAAGCAGCCTGCTGTGTCTTTTCTTATAATGGCGACTTCAGTAGTAAATAACGCGATACCGACCCCACCCAAAACTTGTACAACAAATAATAGTGTACATGTTTGTAGTTGTACACTATTATTTTTCGTACAAGTAATTACAATGATACATATTGAAAAGAAGTAGAGACAAAATGGAAATGGTAGAAGATAACCTTGCCCAAAAAGAACAATTCCCGATTCGTGAGCTGAGCGCCCGCACCCAGGTAAATACCGTGACCCTGCGAGCCTGGGAGCGGCGTTATGGGCTGTTAAAACCGGAAAGAACAGCGAAAGGGCATCGCCTCTATTCGGATGAGGATGTCGGCATTATTGAACAAATTCTTGCGCTAGTCGCGAGAGGCGTACCCTTAGGTAAAGTTAAACCACTGCTGGAATCTGATACGGCCGACCTATCGGCAGATGATCACGATGAAAACTGGCAGACATCCATTAAAAAGCTTCTCGCTTCGATCGAACTGTTTTCAGCCACCAAGGTGCAGCATTTAATACATCAATCGTTTGCGCAGTACCCTGTGCCCGTTTGTCGTCAACGATTGTTCGAACCTTGTTTTGCCGAACTAGCCCAGCATGATGATAGCGGTGCCACCTTAGGTTTTGCCGAAAGCGAGTTGATTCGTTATACCGCGCTGCGTTTGAACACCAATGTTGCCAAGAACAAGCACTCCCTTGCAGTGACCCTAATAGCGGGGCACCAAGCACCTATGTGGAGTCTGGCATTGATAGCCTTAGAGTTAAGCGATGCCGGGTTTGTTGTACAACTATTACACTGCCCGTTTAATGTCGCGGCTGCCATAGAGCTTGCTGACAAACGTAGGGACGCTTATACAGTGTTTTACCAAGATGGCGTTTGGAAGGATAAAGAGCAAACATTAGCAGCGGCGGCTTTACTTGCTAATGAATGGCTTTTTATGTGTGGAACTGCTCCCGCACTTACAATGCTAGACACTCAAGAGCGCGTGTTTTCCGATGTAAAAACGTGTCTTCGTGGTTTGCTGGCACTGCAATAACCAATACCTAGTGAAATGTTCACCCAATTTTTTCCGGCGGGTTTCGATATCTCCTCTGCTAACGCGCATCCGGAAATATTACCCTGCCAACGATCCTGACTTTTACTCGATCGCCAAAAAGTCATGCCGGGATATCGCCAAACAAGGGATTTAACTTTACATTTCCAAATTTAAACCAAGCTTTAAATCAGATTTGGAAAGACACCCTCACCTCACTACTAAAAGGTTAAAAAGAGTTGTATGCGCTACTTATTGATTTTTTTATCTATCCTGATTAGTGGTTGTATAGGAATACCTGAAGGGATTGAGCCGGTACGCAGCTTTGAGATAAATCGTTATCTTGGAACCTGGTATGAAATAGCCCGCCTAGATCACTCGTTTGAACGTGGATTACAGAACGTGACCGCAGAATATAGCCCTCGAAACGATGGTGGTCTAAAGGTCATTAACCGAGGTTTTGATAGTTCATCGAAAACCTGGAGCGAGGCCGAAGGCAAGGCCTATTTTGTCGAAGATAAGACCACCGGGTATTTAAAAGTCTCTTTCTTTGGCCCTTTTTATGGCTCCTATATCATTTTTGATCTGGGTCAGAATTATGAATACTCATTAGTAACCAGTACCGACAAGTCTTATCTTTGGTTGCTTTCCAGAACGCCTGTCATTGATGAAACACTTAAACAACGTTTGTTAAAACGTATGACCAAACTTGGTTTTGATACTCAAGCGCTTATTTTTGTTGAGCAATCTCAAAAGGCTGGCACCCATACCCACTAAAATGCGTTACCAACGCTTGGGAGCGCTGCCAACTTAATCGCCAATTTAATATTGATAAGAAGTCTGGTTTTTACAAGGTCTTTTCAGCAACCTCGTCGTCTGCGGTCAAAAATAAAAACGGGCAGGAAGTTTAGTTCTCCTCTTGCCCGTTTTATGGTTATTCGGAAAGCGATCGCAGCATCCACGCGGTTTTCTCGTGGATGCGCATGCGATCCGATATCAGCGCAGACGAGGACTCATCATCCGCAGCCTGTGACACCTTTAACGCTTCACGGCAGCTTCTGACCACCTGCTCGTGACTTTTCTGCAGAATGTCCACCATCTCCTCAGCTGGCGGCACGCCATCTACTTCGGAAATTGAACTCAATTCAGCAAACGCCCTGTAAGTTCCAGGTGCAGCCACACCCAGCGAGCGAATTCTTTCTGCGATATCATCTACCGCCACTGCCAACTCGGTGTAGTGTTCCTCAAACATTAGGTGCAGTTCACGGAATCTTGGTCCTTTGACATTCCAGTGGAAGTTGTGTGTTTGCAGATAAAGTGTATAGGAATCAGCCAATACCTTTTTCAGCCCATCTGCTACAGATTTTCGGTCTGACGTAGAAATACCAATATCAATCGTACTCATAAGATTTATCCTCTTAGTTACCTTCTTAGTTACCTTCTTAGTTACCTTCTTAATTATCCTCTTAATTACCTTGGGCCACATCTGGCGAACACAACCCCGCAAGACAAGCCCGCAAGATCGTTCCGGCCAGCTTTATGCCAATTTATTACAATTCAAAACGATCGGCATTCATGACTTTGAACCAGGCGTTAACAAAGTCCTTAACGAACTTTTCGTGGCCATCATCCTGGGCGTAGACTTCAGCGTAAGAACGCAGAATAGAGTTGGAACCAAACATCAGATCAACCCGGGATGCAGTCCACTTTGTTTCACCGGTTTTGCGGACCACAATCTCGTATTGATCATCCCCCGCAGGCTTCCAGCTGTAGGCCATATCGGTCAAATTAACGAAAAAGTCATTACTTAACACACCTTCACGATCGGTAAACACACCTTGCTTAGTGGCATCGTAGTTTGTGCCCAGCACGCGCATTCCACCCACCAACACAGTCATTTCACTGGCCGTCAGACCCATCAGTTGGGCGCGATCCAGCAACAGCTTTTCAGGGGCTACGTTGTAGTCCTTCTTTAGCCAGTTACGGAAGCCATCGTGAAGCGGCTCCAGCGCTGCAAAGGATTCCGCATCGGTCATCTCATCGGTGGAATCACCGCGTCCAGGAGAAAAAGGCACGGTTACCTCTACGCCGGCAGCACTGGCGGCCTGCTCAACAGCAGCAGAACCGCCCAGCACAATCAGATCAGCAATACTGACCTGTTTACTCAAGTCAGACTGAATTTTTTCCAGCACACTCAGTACCTTTTGCAATCTAGCTGGCTCGTTACCCTGCCAATCCTTTTGCGGTGCAAGACGAATGCGTGCACCATTTGCACCGCCGCGATTATCTGAACCACGGAACGTACGTGCGCTATCCCAGGCGGTTGCAACTAACTCAGATACACGCAAGCCGCTAGACAAAATTTTTGCCTTTATCTCAGCTACTTCGGCATCGTTCGGGTTGTAATCCACCGCTGGGATTGGGTCCTGCCAGATAAAATCTTCCTGTGGCACATCCGACCCTAAATAACGGCTCTTTGGACCAAGGTCGCGGTGAGTTAATTTGAACCAGGCGCGGGCGAATACTTCAGAAAAATATTCCGGATCCTTATAGAAGCGCTCGGAAATTCTCCGGTAAACCGGATCTTTAATCATCGCCATATCGGCGTCGGTCATGATGGGATTGTGCTTGATAGAAGAATCCTCCACATCCGCAGGCTTATCTTCATCTTTGATGTTGATTGGCTCCCACTGCCAGGCACCGGCCGGGCTCTTTTTCAACTCCCAGTCATAATTAAACAACAGATAAAAGTAACCGTTATCCCACTGGGTTGGATTGGTGGTCCAGGCACCTTCAATCCCGCTGGTAACCGTATCCCGACCAAAGCCCTTGCCCTTGGGATTTTTCCACCCCAAACCCTGCTCGCCTGCATCGGCAGATTCAGGGTCGGAACCCAGCAACCCGGCATCACCATTACCGTGACATTTGCCAACGGTATGACCACCTGCTGTCAGGGCAACTGTCTCTTCATCATCCATCGCCATACGGGCAAAGGTCAGGCGAACATCATGAGCGGTCTTCAAAGGATCAGGTTTACCATCAACCCCTTCCGGGTTAACGTAAATAAGCCCCATCTGGACAGCAGCAAGCGGATTCTCCATCGTATCCTGCCGCTCACTGTTCATCCGCTCGGTATCTTTGCCCAACCACTCCTTTTCAGAGCCCCAACTGATATCTTTTTCCGGATGCCAGATATCTGCACGGCCACCAGCAAATCCGAAGGTTTTTAACCCCATGGATTCATAAGCCATCGTACCGGCCAGAATAATCAGGTCAGCCCAGGACAGTTTGTTGCCGTATTTTTTCTTAATGGGCCACAACAGACGACGGGCTTTATCCAGGTTAACGTTGTCCGGCCAGCTGTTGATTGGCGCAAAACGCTGATTGCCAGTACCAGCACCACCACGGCCATCGGCAATACGGTAAGTACCGGCGGAATGCCAGGCCATGCGGATCATCAGACCGCCGTAATGTCCCCAGTCGGCTGGCCACCACTCTTTACTGTCTGTCATCAATGCATTCAAATCGCTCTTGACCGCTTCTAGATCAAGCTTTTTAAACTCTTCTGCATAATCAAAATCTTCTCCCAGAGGGTTGGTCTTAGTGTCGTGCTGATGGAGGATGTCGAGATTGAGCGCTTCTGGCCACCAATCCGTATTGGAAGCACCGACCGAACTGACAGCACCATGCATAACAGGGCACTTACCGGCGTTAGCTGTTGTATTGTTGTTCATAGAATCTCTCCTAAGTGACTTTGCTTTGACCGAATTCCGCCTTGAGCTTCTATTCGGTGGTTGCTGCTTAACCTACTGGCTCAATATATTCCCGTTATTGTGTTCAGTAAATTTAAAAATTATTATGCTGATCTTCTAAAAAATAGAATCACTGCGCCGGATTTAACCGCGAACAATAATGATTTCCATAAAACAGTTAAGCTATGCACTCGCCGTAGAGAAAACACTTCATTTCAAGAAAGCAGCGGAGCTGAGCAATATCAGCCAGTCGGCGCTCAGTACCTCGCTCACTGAACTTGAAAAGCAGCTGGGGCTGCAGATTTTTGAACGGGATAACAAGAAGGTTCTGGTCACTCCTGTCGGAAAACAGGTATTGGAGCATGCCCGGAAAATTTTATTGCAAGTGGAAGAGTTACAACACCTGGCTGATAGCCAGAAAAATCCGCTTAGTTTTCCCCTGACCATTGGTGTAATCCCTACCATTTGCCCCTATCTGCTCCCTAAAATCCTGCCGATTCTGAACCAACGATATCCAGAATTTCAACTGAATATCATTGAAGACCAGTCCCACGTGCTGGTAGATATGGTCAGGCGCGGCGAAATTGACTCGGCAATACTGGCATTGCCCTACCCCTGCGAAGGCCTGCTGAGCATGGAGTTCTGGCAGGAAGATTTTTATTGGGTAGCGTTAAAAGGAGACATGCACGCACAGCAAAAAGAAATTAGCAGCAACGAGTTGAGCCACTGTGACTTAATGCTATTAAAAGATGGGCATTGCCTTAAAGAGCACGTCCTGGAAGCCTGTAAATTACCAGCCCAAACCACTAATCAGAGCTTTGGCGCTACCAGTCTCAATACCTTGATCCAAATGGTATTGGGAAAACTAGGGACAACCCTTATTCCGGAGATGGCCATGGACGCGCTCATTTCTCAACACGAAGCACTTACAGCGGTGCATTTAAGTGAACCAGGCCCACACCGACGAATCGCCTTTATTTTGCGTCCCAACTTTACCCGCACGCCGAGTATTGAAGCCTTACTTAGTATCTGCAAAGAAGCGTTGATTCCGTAAAGCTGATTGCAGCGATATTGAAACACTTACCTCGTTTGCACTGGTCAATAAGGCGGTGCTGACAAAAACCAGCAACGGCCCTAACCAAAAAACACAACCCTGATTATCTACTCCGTAAAGCAAACCAATATCATCCTGATTAGCGATACCAAAGATGCTTTATCGCGAGCACATTTCCTCGTCAAAGTGACTCTAAGCTCCAGCCGTGTTCAGTGGCAAGCAAGCAGTCTGTTAGTCCGAGGTTTTCCAAAAAAGCGTAATCATGCGACACCACCATCAAGGCGCCCTGGTAACTACGCAACATGGTTTCCAGTGCCTGTATTGAAGGTAAATCAAGGTGATTGTTCGGTTCATCAAGTAGCAACAGTTGCGGTGGTGCATCGGCGTAGAGTATGCAGGCGAGAGCCCCTTTTAGGCGCTCACCGCCACTCAGCAACTCGCTGAGCGTGGCTACCTTCTGCGCGTCAAGTCCGAGTTGAGCCAAGCGCATTCGCAAATGCCCTTCGGTAGTTTTACGATTAGCCAACTGTAACTGTTCGAGTACTGTATTACTTGGATCAAGATTTTCTAACCTTTGGTCCAGGTATGCATGCTCAGGGGTGATCTTGCATGTCCCAGCCAATGGTTTTAACTGTCCCGAAAGCACACGGAGCAACGTGGATTTACCGCAACCGTTGGGGCCGACGATACCAATACGCTGCTGTCCCCTCAAGATCAAATTGATGCTGTGGGTTGGTCCATTTACATAAGGTAACTCAACACTATCCAACTCTGCGACGCGACGTTTTGCGGTTTGGGTGACTGTTAATTCATGCAGGGTTATTTGAGACTCATCTTCGATTTGCCGCGCGGCTTCACGCACTTGCTGGTTTAGCTGCTCCCGACTGCCGGCTTGCTTTTTGCGCAACCTGGCTGACGATGTTTCGCTACGCTGTTTCTGACGATCCAGCAGTACCTTAGCTTGGTTGGCTTCCTTGCCTTGCCGATTTCCGCGTGCTTGCCGTCGCTCCTGACGTTGGCGCTGAGTCCGCGTCACCAGTTCCTGACGTTGGCGTTCCCGCTTGCGCTCATCAAGGTTTTGCAAGGCGCTCTGCCGTTCATGTGCTTTAGCCTCGGCGTAGAATGAATAATTGCCCCCATAGCTGTGCAGCCCATGGGAAGATAATTCCACAATGCGTTCCATCGATCCCAGCAATTGCCTATCATGACTGACCACAATCAGCCCGTGCGGCCAGTGTTGTAGTTGTTCGATCAGCGCTTGACGGTTTGGTCTGTCGAGATGGTTACTCGGCTCATCAAGAATCAGAAAGTCTGCACCCGAGAGCATGGCACCCATCAGGGAAACTCGCATCGCCTCACCGCCGCTCAAAGTGCTGACAGGTGTATCTGCTATAAGATGATTCAAATTACTGCGATCAAGTTCATATTGGAAACGCTGTTGCATGCCCCAGTCGTCGCCCACCGCATCGAAGTCCTCCGGTGCTGTACTACCTGATTCTATGCGTGCTAACGCAGCCAGTGTGTACTTTACCCCCGCCAAATCAGCCACAGTAGAGCCATCAGGGTACTTCACTTGCTGAGCAAGATAATAGACGTTGCCGTGACGCTGACAGTGCCCGGACGTTGGTTGTAACAACCCAGCCAGGATGCGTGCCAACAAAGTTTTTCCCACGCCATTGCGGCCAACCAACCCCGTTGAACGCATATCAAACTGCTCATTTAGGCTGGAAAAAAGAGTTCTGCCGTCTGGCAGTACATGAGACAAGTCTTTTAATACGAGATGGAGATTCGTCATACGCTACTCCCAAGATGCCAATAACTCCCCCTGCTACTGGGGGACTGATGGAAACTTGCCGTCAAAACAACGGCGGCATCAATAGCGCATCGGACAAATACCTCATATTGAAGGGAGTTAGGTGAAAAGATAGTACAACTATCTGCAAATTTGGACAATGCAGGTAGCTCTCACGGACCCTGGCACTAGAGTGCATCGCATGTTTACCACTTTTGTTCTTTACCGCTGAGTAGTCAGCTTACAACCTTCAGTAAAAAAGTAAGAAGTACCGATCGATGGATTATTTTAATCGTGACTCCAGCAAATGAATCAGCGACATATAAAATATCGAAAGGTAAATATTAATAATTCTGCTGCCCTGCTCCCATTTATTTTTTTCGTCAGCGTCAGCTAGCCCGGCAGCTTTTTTTATCCCGAAACTTTTTTTCATATAAGGAAATACTGATGATCAGTTCGCAGCGCTTGAGTTTTGTTATTAGTCAATTATCTATATGTTTCATATTAATATTTGTTCTTGGATCTTCAATTTCGCATGCGGATTGGTTGGAGTTTGTTTCTGAAGAGCAGCAAAATTCCCCTGCTCGATGCCCCTCTGGCTTCGTTGATGGGGTTGAATGTCGGGGGCGCTACTGTGACAACATTAGCCTATCCTGCGTTTACACTTCCTCTGTTGGACGACAAGTGGATTATGGACGTTTTATCTCGGATGGTGGCGATAACGAGTTTCAATGCCAAAGCGGGTTTTTAATCAATGGCGTTAAATGCCGCGGTAGATACTGCGATGATTTGGCTTTCAGTTGTGTAGAAGTGCCCGCAGATACGGGGAGCTGCAAGTGGGAGCAGGGATATTATTCGGAAGAACAAGGACGTTTCAAACTTCCCGACGGTAAATATTTGGCGGGGGTGCGTTGTTTTGGCTCATACTGCGACACCAAGCAGTACAAACTTTGCAGCACCAATAAGCCCATTGTAAAAGCGATTAATGGGTACTGGAAACTAATCGACAGCTGTGTAGGGGTGGGTTGTTCCCTAACCCAATCAGTAACCGTCGGTATATCAAGTCAAGACAGTCGTTCTAAATCCACCGAATGGGGGCAGTCTATCACCGCATCTGTATCTGCTACCGCAGGTGGTGATGCTGAAGGAGGCAGCGTTACCGTGGGCGTATCTGCAACATTAAGCAAATCAGAAACCGATGCGCTCACCAAGGCTCTTTCGAAATCCTACGAAACCCAAAGTTCCGTACTTTGTCAGGGAGACCCCTCGGCCAGTGTGAGGGCAATTTACCAGTACCAGTTCCAGGTGGACCAAGTATGTGCTCAACGTGGTAATTGCGATCCAACCATGATCGGTACCCACTCCACCGTATGCGTTAGTGACCCTCCTCATGGTGCAGCCAATTACCTACCCAGCTGCAAACCTAACTGTTGTAAAGACGCGCTCTGCTCAAGGTGTGAAACCGGTGGGGTTTGTAGCGTGAAGTGATGATATTGGTTGGGTTGGTCTCATAGGGCCAACCCAACAAACTTAATACCGGTGTCTTTGGCACCTGATTCCTCCTTTCAATGACCCACACCTTATAGATAGCCGACCAGGTCGGCTATTAAGCCAGCACGTCCTAAGTGATATCCCCCGAGCAGCATGAAAATCTGTCACACCTTTGGCAAAGCCCGTTTCGCTGAACGCAACGAACACAAAGAATTTTTATCGGTCCATCCGCTCTGAGCAAAAAGTCGTCTGCTATCTCTGCGGCAGCACGGGAACCATAGGATTTCTAATGGCTACCATGATGGATCGGTCTCAGCTTGTTGATAAAAACTGCTTTTAAATAGAATTTTTTTTAACAAACCACTTGAAAAAAAGTAGAAAAATATTACTTAAAAAAGTGTCGGGATATGTCCCACGTGGAGTGTTCCGGCCTTTGTTGATTTTATTTTAAATTGCTTCAAGCGGAGGATTTGTTATGAACTCAATTGATTTAACACCACTCTATCGCAGCAGCATTGGCTATGACCGGCTGGGCTCATTGATCGATAACGCACTGCGCGGTTCCGATCACAGCACTGGCTACCCGCCCTACAATATCGAAGTGCTGGATGAAAACCACTATGCCATTACTGTGGCAGTAGCTGGTTTTGATAAAGGCGAACTGGATATTAACGTGGAAAACAATGTGCTGACTATTCGCGGTGAAAAAGCGAAGAAGGAGGATGAAGAGCGTAATTTTCTCCACCTGGGTATCGCCAACCGTGCTTTTGAGCGCAAGTTCAATCTGGCCGAGCATGTTGAAGTCACCAGCGCTGACCTGAACAATGGCTTGCTTGCCGTGAATCTGCTTCGTGAAATTCCCGAAGCGATGAAACCGCGAAGCATTGCTATTAATCAGTCAGGCACGGTGCTTGAGCATAAAACCAAAGAGAAAGAAAAAGAGAAAAGCGCACAGGCCGCTTAACTCTGCGATGGGCTGTGCTCGGTCACAGCCCATCATTATTTTCCGAATACTGAATCCCTTATTGATAATAATTGATTGGAGGTTTTGCTATGAACCTGGAAAAACTTAAACCCTGGAACTGGTTTAAACACGAAGACAACACAGCGGATAACACCGCTCAAATACCCATGCAACGTGACGAGGCATCGCGCACTGGACTATCGACCTGGCAACAACGGGATCAGCACCCTATTGTGCAGCTGCATGAGCAAATTGACCGTTTGTTTGATGACGTATTTAGTGGCTTTGGTATGCCTTCGCTAAGATTATCTCCCACACAGCACGGCGGGCCCGGTGCCAGAGATATAAATGCCTATCGCCCACAAATAGATGTGTCGGGTGACGACCGGCAATATGAGATCACGTTAGACGTACCCGGCCTGTCTGAAAACGATCTGTCGATTGAAATCAAGGACGATATGCTGATTGTCAGAGGCCAGAAAGAGGAAACAAACGAGCGGCCGGGTAAGCAATTTTACAGTATTGAACGCAGCTACGGTGCGTTCCAGCGAACGCTGTCATTGCCGACTGACGCCAACGCTGACGACATTCAGGCCACACTGAAGGATGGCGTGTTAACACTTGTGATCTCACGAAGCCAGACCGAGCAAGCAGACTTCAAACGCATCGAGATTTCATCGAAGTAAAAAGTGTGTAGATAACGAACCCGGAGGAATCGCTCATGAAGATGAGATTATCATGTCTGGTCGCTCTGATTTGCTTGACGTTGTCGACCACATCCTACGCAGTATTGCCTTCCATCGACGCGGAGGGGAAACCCCTCCCGTCGCTTGCGCCGATGTTAAAGGATGTTAATCCAGCAGTGGTGAATATCTCTACCTACTCGACACAGCGCAATCGCTACAACCCGCTGTTAAACGACCCCTTTTTCCAGCAGTTCTTCAGCTTGCCAGATCAACGGCAATTCGAGCAGCCACAAAGGCGCCAGCAAAGCGCCGGTTCGGGTGTGATTGTCGATGGCGAAAAAGGGGTGGTTATGACCAATTACCATGTCATAAAAGGCGCGGATGAAATACAGGTAGCGCTGATTGATGGACGGAGTTACCACGCCGAACTGCTGGGTTCCGATCCCGAGCTGGATATCGCCATTGTCAAAATCGATGCGGATGCCTTATCCGATATTCCCATCGCCGACTCCAATCAATTAGAGGTCGGTGATTTCGTGGTGGCCATCGGCAATCCCTTTGGGCTAGGCCAAACTGTCACCACTGGAGTGGTTAGCGCCCTCAGTCGCAGTGGTCTTGGTATTGAAGGCTATGAGGACTTTATTCAGACTGACGCATCAATTAATCCCGGCAACTCCGGCGGTGCTCTGGTCAATCTCCGGGGAGAATTGGTCGGTATCAACACCGCCATTATTTCGCCCGCCGGTGGCAATGTCGGCATTGGTTTTGCCATTCCAGCCAATATGGCAAAAGCCAGCATGGCACAGATTATTCGCCATGGCGAAGTTAGGCGTGGGCAGATCGGGGTCGGTATCCAGGATATTACGCCGGATTTACGTCAAGCCTTTGAACTGAAAAACGGACAACGCGGCGTACTGATTACCAAGGTTGCCGAGGACTCCCCTGCAGAGAAAGCAGGGCTGAATGCCGGTGATGTCATCCTTGAAGTCGATGGGCAAATCACCACCTCAACAGCTCAGTTACGCAGCCAGATAGGGATGAAAGCCGTGGGCGAGCGGGTTGAGCTTAAGGTTTTACATAATGGTAAAACCCGTCAACTAAAGGTCAAAATTGGCAAACCCCAGGCACTCGTAGCAACTAAGCAGACACTGCACCCATTACTTGAAGGTGCCCAACTACACGATAGCCCCGATGGGCAAGGTGTACAGGTCGCGAATTTGGCACCCAACTCCAAAGCGGCCTACAGCGGCTTGCGGCCGGGCGATCTGATCATCGCAGCCAACAAACAGCGGGTGTACAACCTCGAGTCTCTACAGCGCGCTTTACAAAGAAGTGCATCATCTGTGTTGTTGCAAATTAATCGCAATGGCTCGTCGCTATTTATCGTTATTCGTTAACCAAGGGGTCAGTCAAAAGAGCGCGAAAAGAGGAAATACAAAAATGGAGACCAACACCAAAATCAAACTATTGAGTCTGACAGTAGGGCTGTGTTTGCTGCTAATTTGCGGGCTGGGTTTTTACAGCTGGCAACTATCAAAACGATTACATGAATCGCCCCAGGCACCCTCTGTTAAGCATTCACCCTTCGACGATCTAGCTGACCCCTGGCCCAGGGGCTGGGGCGCCTCTGGCCGTTTTTCCGAGTTACAGCAAATGATGGATGAGATGATGAATAATATGTCCCACGGCCGTTCGTCATTTAGCAACCAGGGCTTCGGTTTTTCCCAGTCTTCACCGAAGATTCTCATGGAGGAGTCCGCGGAGGCCTATACCGTAGTGGTGTCCGTACCGAAGGGCCAGGAGGTTGAACTGAACACTGAACTCAGTGATAAGCAGTTGAAGATATCCGGCCAGATTAACAACAAAACAGAAACAAAACCCAACGGGCTATTTGGCGGCACTCAATCATTCAGCGCCCTGTCTTCCAGCCGGTTTTCGCAGACCATGAACTTTCCCGCAGAAGTCGACGAAGCAGGGGTGACCATAAATCATGGCGAATCGGAAATTACCATTAAAATACCGAAGAAAAAGTAAACGATTGACTTTGCTTTTACAGGCTTATGAGAAACGTATTAAAACGGACGCCTCGATAAAACCGCTTGACTCCGATCGTGCTCTGGTCGATCTCAAGGGTGAACGGGTGAGAACTCATGCCGTCATCCAACAGGCCGCTCTTGCACTGCTTTGTCAGCCCGCTCATCGGGACATAGCCGCAACCACAAATAGCCGCTAACACCTGCGATAGACGACGCGATAAGAATCCCAGTTTTCGCCAGGTAAAGATCATTATCAACATCAAAGGTCAATACGGCGATAAACGTTGACATGGTAAAGCCCATGCCCCCCAATAACGCTAAACCCACGATATGTGGGAGCGTTACCGCTTCGGGCAAACGTCCCCAGCCCAGGCGTATTGTGAGCCAAACCAACACACTGATACCTACAGTTTTTCCGATAACCAGGCCGCCCACAATACCCCAGGCGATGGGACTCACCGATAACTCGGCAAAGCGCTCCCAATCCAAAGGGATACCCGCATTAGCGAAGGCAAACAACGGCAGTATGAGCCAAAGAACCGCCGGTTCAAGGGAGCGTTCCCAACGCCTTAAGGGGGTCGTGGCTAAGGCCGCTGCCTGCTCCACCGCTTCCACTGCGCCATGTTGTTGAGGATTACCCAGTATTCTGTCCTGAACTCTCTCGCGTTTTTCCAGCCTCTCAACTTTGTCGATCAGCTTCTGAGTGCGGCGCAGAAACCAAAGCCGTCCATGTTTGGCACGCGCAGGTACTACCAGGGCCACCAAAACACCCGCCACCGTACCATGTACCCCAGCGTTCATCAGGCCAGCCCAGAGCAATATACCGGTCGCCAGATAAACAAGAAAATGGCGAAGCCCGATGACGTTACAAGCAATCATTACAGTTAGACAGGCAACACTGATACCCAGATAGTTGATGTTAAGCGTATCCGTGTAGAACAGAGCAATGACCATGATGGCCCCGAGATCATCAATGATGGCATACCCGACGAGGAAGGCTTTTAAATTCAGTGGCACCCTGTCTCCCAGCATTAGCAATACACCCAGGGCAAACGCCGAATCGGTGGCCATCGGGATGCCCCAGCCGTGCTGCGAAGATGTGTTCTGATTAAAGAGAAAATAAATTAACGCGGGTACGGCCATGCCTCCGATAGCAGCCGCCACCAAGGCCGTTGCGCGTTTCGGGTCACGCAGCTCCCCGACCAGAAATTCACGTTTTATTTCCAGTCCCAATATGAAAAAGAACAACGCCATTAGGCCGTCATTGATGAGCTGATGCGCATCGAACGTCAGAGCCACATCGCCAACACCAAGTATGATCGGCAGATGCACCAGGGCAAAATACTGTTCTGCTAGCTGCGAGTTAGCGGCGAGCAGCGCGAGTACAGCTGCCAGAAAGAGAAAGATACTGGCCAGGGATTCATCACGCACAAACGCCTGGAAAGGAGAGCGAAACTTTTCAAATTTTTGTTCGGCAATATTTACCATAGCGATTTTCTCTATTAACGCCGTACTAGATTGACGTTTATCTCATTACCGCAAGAGCCATTGATGAGACACCATAGATACGAAAATGACAGCATTCTGGCTCTGTGACGAATCAGAAAGTGAGCGTGCCCTGGTGATAGCCGCTAACTGTTCCTAATTTCTGTTTTCATCGACAATGACTTTGCGCTCGCGCCACAGTATAAGCACGGCACCGCCTGCCAGCATTCCCGGCAAGCCTTCGTACACGGCGTGATGCCAGTCCAGGTAACGCCATAATAACGCGGTGGCCAGTCCCGTTAGCGCGGCGACAATGCTCGTGAATTGAGCAGGTTTCATACCGAGACAGAGCGCGATAAGTAATGGCGCAAAAGCGCTGGCCAGACCAGACCAGGCCATGATAACCAGACTGAAAACGCTTTGGTTATTGGATAGTGCCAACAATAGCGCGCAGCCGGTGATGGCAAGCGTCGTCAGTTTAATCAATAGCGGTCGCTCTATCCTATGGGGCAGAAGATCGTGGGTAATCGCTGCGGAACAACTGAGGATCAGCGAATCGGCGGTGGACATGGTTGCGGCGAAGATCCCTGCCAGCACTAAACCGACGACCAGGGGCGGAAGTAATTCAAGGGCCATCATAGGCAAAGCCAGTTCGGCGTCAAAACTACCACTATCGGACAAATAGACACGGGACAGCAAACCCACCCCGGTGGTGATGCAGTAAAACGCTATAAACCAGAGGTAGTACCAGGCGCGGGCCTGACGCATGCTGGCCTGATCGTTGAGGGCCATAAACCGCACCATGATGTGGGGCTGTCCGATTACCGATAGTCCAGCAAACAGCCAGCTCACGGCAAACAGTATGCCCCCGGCAATTCCGGGCAGGGCCAGATCTTTGGGAAACCAGTCGAGGAAGCCGGCCACCTCCTGCATACTTGAAATGGCCCCACCCACTCCGCCCATCGATTGTGTAGCCACGACCAGCAATGAAATCATGGCGACAATCATCACGGTCGATTGGGCGGCATCTGTCCAGATGGAGGCCCGAATACCACCGGCAAAACAGTAGAGAGAGACCAACACAGCGCCGATAACAGCTCCCATCCAGGGAGCCCAGCCAAATAGCACATGTAGGGCTTTGCCCCCTGCAACCAGCTGGGCACCTGCGTAGGCTAATAGAAAAACCAGGGAAATGATCCCGATTAACCGCTGTAGTTGATTGTTCTTATCCCCATACCAACCACTCAGCACGCCAGCGTAACTGGCTTCGTCGCTGATTTCTGTCGCTGCCCGTAAGCGTGAATGAACGAACAGGGAAGCCAGAAAATCGCCGGCGATCCAGCCAATCATCAACCAGATAGAGGCCAGGCCCGTGGCATAGGTATAACCAATTACACCGATAAACATATAACCACTGTTATTGGTAGCCACTGCGGATAAGCCAACCAACCAAGGTCTGACGGTGTTGTCAGCGAGGTAGTAATCCTGGCGGGTACCCCGGCTTTTAATCAGCGACGAGAGGCCTATAAGTGTGAAGGCTAACAGAAAGCCAATAAAGGATAGTGCGATTAAGGTGTCATCCATGATCGAATCTCTACTCGTAAATCACTGGTTCCTTGACGCCCGCCATCACTCTTTGTCAAAAGCATCAACAATGATGGCACCCATTGAGGCCGGCATGGCAATGATGATTAAACGCTTAACTGCGACCACAGGCTCAGACACGACGGGAAACTTATCCAGAGTTGTTAACACCAGAGCCACCACAAGCCCGGCAACCACGTAAGCAATCAGTATTCGAATAAGAAAAACCGGGATACGATAGGTAATATCTCCCTGAAAAACGCTTTCATAGGCGAAGAACGCCAAAAACATCACAGAAAGACAGGCCATAAGTACGATGTTTCCGGCCGGCAAAGTTTCGCTCAGATTCCAGGCTTCTTCAGAAAAAGAGATGGGCACCGCTAGAGCAAAAGCGCCTATGGCTACCTGACTGGCGTCTTCCAGATCGAAATTAAGTTTCACGAACCTGATCCAGCAACTGGTTAAAGGGTTCGTAGCTTTTTAAGGGTACTAAAGCAGGATCGCTCAGCAAATCATCTCGATAGGTTTCTGAGCGCGCCAAGGCTTCCGTCAGATATCCCATCGCCTCATCAAACTGGTTCAACGCCGTGTAGGCACAGGCTAGCTGATAAAACGCATGGCCATTGTCAGGATCAATGGCAAGTGCCTGGTTGCACAGGTTCACAGCCCACTGTGGTTCATCCAGCTCTAACGCCGCATCGGCTTTGTATGTGAGCGCCTCAGTGTCTTCGGGTTGCAGTTTTAATATCTGGTCGTAGGTCGCAATTTTATTGTGGGCGCCGTGATCCTGCCCTGCTCTCAACCACAGTGAATGTATTTCTTGTGTCAGCGCAATTTCAGCACGGTTTTCTTCATACAATTCCGTTTTCTGGCTCAATTGATTTTCTATATTGCGCAGCCGATCTTCATAGGTTTCGATTAATCCGGCCACTTGCTGATCCGCATTCGAATGCACCCGTTCCTTGATGTCGCGTATTGACGACCAGCCTACTAAGACTAATATCGAACTGGCACCCGCTATCAAATAAAAAAAGTAACTGATGGTATCGGTAGCGTATTCAACACCCCGGTCGATCGAATTGATTTCACGATCGACAACCTGCTGAAGCAACTCATTTTTTTGCGCCGCCATGTCAACACGCAGTTGCTTAAGCTCATCCAGTACATAGAGTTCAACAAAGGGCGATTTGGCAATGCGCTCGCCAAACGGCGGATTATCCTCCACCGGCTCTTTTGCACTTGCCTGCCCAAAGAACAACGGTAAACAAAACGTTAACGCCACCCATCTTATGCTGCGCATATCGCTCTACCGTGATCATGTACTTCCACCAAGCACGCATGCAGGCTTTTAACGGCCAGCTCATAATCCTGCTCATCGACCACGAACTGCATATCCACCTGACGCATGGATTGGTGCATAGCCAGCACATTAATATTTTGCGTTGCCAAAGCCGCTACGGCCTGGGAGAGCATGCCCGCCACCCGCATATCGCTACCAATGGCCGAGACAATGGCGGCTTTTCGTTGGTCGAGCTCAGCATCGGGATATATATCCTGAAGTACAGTACGGATACGTTTGATGGTTTTAAGGTTGGTTGCCAGATAGTGTGTAATGGTATTGGCATTCACATCCTTGGCAACAATCTCGGCTTTAAAGCGGCGCAGCACCGCTAAAATTTCCCGATCGTAAAGATCGATCTGCCCCATCATGTCCTGGTCAAATAGCTCCAGTGCATAGATGCCTTTGCTGCCGGCAATAATCTCCACGCATGGCGTGTCACTGACATAATCCTGAGCAATGACCGTACCGGTATGTTCTGGTTCAAAGGTGTTTTTGATACGCAGAGGAATCGCATTTTGGCGCAAGCCCTTGGCGGCTTTTGGGTGAATAGCCTCCATACCCAGATTAGCCAGTTGGTCGGCTACATCGTAGTTAGTTCGACCAATAGGCACGGCATTTGATTCACCGACTAAGTGCGGGTCGGCACTGCTAAGGTGAAACTCCTTGTGAATAATCGCTTCTCTGGCACCGGTCAAGACAGCGATTCGGCTGAAGGTGATCTCGCTGTAGCCACGATTAAAGCTGGCCATTAAGCCACTGTCGCTGTGTGCATAACCGGTGACAATTGGAAGTTCTGCAGTCAGATCAATGGCGTCAAAGGCCTGCAATATACGTTCATCCAGAGACATGTGGTCAGCGGTTTGCCAACCGCTTAGATCGACAAAACAAGCATTGACACCATCGCGCTGCAATAGCGCCGCCGTGTTCCAGGCACTGTGAGCCTCACCAATACTGGCGAGCATTTCCCGTACCGTATCGAGGTGCTCGGATAGCGAAAAGTGGCCATGGCGACACACCCCTTGCAGATCCGTTAAGCATTGGTGGGCCGCCTCAATGCGCGCATCGATAAACCGATTGGCGCGTTTCAGGTCGGACTGGCTAGCAAATAGTTCTTGATTAATGCCGTGTAATTTACGGTGCAGCTGCGCCATAGCGTCATACCAGTCACCATCGTTTTCACTGTTGGCAAACAAACCGTAAACACCGGGGCGTCCGGATTTTTTATGCTCGAGCAGGTCATTGGTGATACCACTATAGGCCGATACGACAAAAACCCTCTGGTACAAACTTCCTCCAGTGCCAGGCTTAAATACAATGTTATCGCGCACGGCTTTATAGTCGTTCATCGACGTACCGCCGATTTTTTCGACGCTATGTTCTGGAGATGGTTGCGTAGGTACTTGTCTATTTTCTGTCATAATTCCTACTATGAAAAAGTTTAATGAAGTACTGAATTAAATATGGGTGCAGCGGTTTATGAGCGCTCGGCGCAGCCAATACATAGCCGCGTAGCGGGAACCGCCTGCAATCGCGCGAACGGAATCTCGCCACTACACTGGTGACAATAGCCGGCATCTTCGCTGTCCAGCCACTGTAGATTATTGCGTATCAGAGCTAACTCACGCTTCTCATTTTGACTGACCTGAGAGCTAACAGCCGATGCGATTTTTTGATCAAGGTTGGCTGACTCATCGTCCAGGTCGCTATTTTCGCCAGTCGGCGACAAAAATCCCTCGATTTCGTTAATACGCGTTCGCATCAGTTGTTTAAGAGCGTCTCGTTGCCGGTCATTCACCACTCACTTCCTTTGACCTCAACGATGATAGGGGCGACCGTTTCACGGCTACAAATATATTCGGGTCGCGGTGGTTGATCACAAAAGGGTTCAACCACGCGGTTACTAAGGGCGTTATACACAAAGAAGGCATTAGAGCGTGGATAAGGCGTGATATTACCGTTTGAGCCATGCATCGTGTTGCAATCGAACAGAATCACACTACCCGGTTTACCGGTTGCAGTGACGATGCCGCCTTGATCAGCCAATTGGCTTAAACAACGGTCACTAGGCACGCCATACTCCTGTTTGCGCAGAGATGACTTGAAGTGGTTGCTCGGTGTTTCCCCTTCGCACACTGCATAGTGGCGGTGCGATCCAGGTATCAACATCAAAGGGCCGTTGGTTTCGTGATTTTCAGTTAATGTGATGGACACGCTCAGTGCTCGCATGGCAGGCATGCCATCCTCAACGTGCCAGGTTTCAAAGTCCGAATGCCAGTAAAATTCCTTTCCGCGAAACCCGGGTTTGTAGTTTAAGCGCGATTGATGAACATAAACCTGATCATTGAGCAGGTACTGGGCGAGTCCCGCCAGACGCGGATCCGCTGCCAGTTTTTTGAACACTGGGCTGATCTGATGGATTCTGAAAATCGAACGGATTTCGCCATTACCGGGCTCCGTAATGGTCTCACCCGACGCTGCAATCTGATCGTCATCCTTGAGTTGCTCAAGCTCCTGCTGAAAACTAAAAATCTCTTGTTCGCTAAAAACAGCATCTAAAATCAGAAATCCGTTTTGTTCATATTGCCTCAACAAGTCCTGATCTATGGGTGCTGATCCAGTTTCATCTGCATAAATGACCGGATCTAAGCGCTTACCCAGCTGTGCTTTCGACGCACCTCTAGATGGGTAGCGGTCCTGCTGTGTGTTCATTGCGGGTATGCTTGCTGATTTCATATTCGGGCGGTTTATCCTCTGGTTAATAGTTTCGTATCTTGTTACTAATCGCGTTCTTATAGTTACTAAAAGCTTTCTCAACCGGCTAATGACTTTTTATTCGTAACGGCTTTTATGTACTAACAGCTTCGGCATCCAGCTCATAAGAGCCCTCAGCGTTGTGAACTTCTTTGCCATTAAGCGGCGGGTTAAAAACACAGGCCATTTTCATTTCTTTAAATGCGCGCAAATTGTGTTTATCGTGTTTATCTAGGTTGTATAAGGTGCCCGGCTTGATGGGATAAACCTTGCCATCGGCCACTGTCTCGACCTCACCTTCTCCAGAAATACAGTACACCGCTTCGAGGTGACGCTGGTAATGCATCTGGAAGTCAACGCCTTCGTAAATAGTGGTGATGTGAAAGGAAAAACCCATTTGATCATCTTTGAGCAGCAAACGGGTGCTTTCCCAGTTACCATCGGGGGATACGATGCGTCGATCTGTTTTTTCAGCGTCTTGCAAATTTCTAACTAACAAGGCGATACTCCTCATTTTTTAAATCGATTAAGTGAACAGGCGATCTGCTCCACTGAATGATGTTGCTACTGCAGTATTAGGCCGCAACAGCCCTACAAATCATCAAGCGCTGGCAGACTGAGGTTCGTCAAAATAGTCAACTTCTTCCGGTATCGGTGTTTCTTTGGCACACACTTCTTTGATGGCTTGCTCAACGATATCAATACCTTTTTTCAGGTTTTCATCACTGATGGTCAGTGGACACAGAAATTTCACCACTTGGTCGTCGGCACCGCTAGTTTCAATAATGAGACCGCTTTTGAACGCGCGTTGGGTAATTGCACCAGCTATCTCACCATTCACACAGTTGATGCCCTGAAACATGCCGCGACCCCGTGCCGTAAAATTGCCTTCTCCATAGCTTTCGACAATGGCGGCCAGGCGTTGCGAGACATACTGCCCCTTACGCTTAACCGATTCTGCAAAAGCATCATCCGACCAGTAGTGATCGATGGCTGCTTTTGCGGTAACAAAGGCAAAATTATTACCTCGGAAAGTGCCGTTATGCTCACCCGGTTTCCACTGATCGAGGGCGGGTTTCATTAACACCACGGCAAAGGGCAAGCCGTAACCTCCCAGTGATTTGGAGAGGGTGATGATATCCGGCTCAATACCCGCCTCTTCAAAACTAAAGTAATTACCGGTGCGGCCACAGCCCGCCTGAATATCATCAATAATCAACAACAATCCGTGTTTCTTGCATACGGCCTGTAAATTGCGTAGCCACTCAAAGCTAGCGACATTAATACCCCCTTCGCCTTGCACAGTTTCTACCATCACTGCGGCCGGTGAATTAATACCGCTGCTTGAATCTGACAGCACTTTATCCAGATACGCGGTGGTATCGATACCATCACCCAAATAACCATCGTAAGGCATACGGTGCACGCCGGTGAGCGCAGCACCCGCCGCATCTCGATGATGGGCGTTACCGGTGGCCGCCAATGCACCCAAACTGACACCGTGGAAACCATTAGTAAACGTTACAATATTTTGCTGACCAGTCACGTTGCGGGCGATTTTCATTGCCGCCTCAACCGCATTGGTACCGGTGGGGCCGGTGAACTGCACAAGGTAGTCCATATCCCGTGGCTTGAGAATTTTCTCGTTAAAGGCTTCAAGAAAGGCACCCTTGGCTTTGGTATGCAGATCGAGGCCGTGGGTAATGCCATCGTTGTTAATGTACTCCAGCAATTGCTCTTTGAAGACCGGATTATTGTGGCCGTAATTCAGCGTGCCTGCGCCAGCGAGGAAGTCGAGATATTGATTATCCTCTGCATCGTAAAGGTATTCACCCTGGGCCTTATGAAAAACCCGGGGGAATGCCCGTGCGTAGCTCTGTACTTCCGATTCAATTTCGTCAAATATTTTCATAGTTTGGTTTCCTTTTGTTGCGTGTGTTGCAGTAATTCGTGACATGCTTTTACCAGCTCAGACATCGGCGCGCTCCAGTGCTCATTCCAGCGGCCCAATGGTTACCAACAGCTCGGTGTCGTGCTGCCCGGCAAAATGCTGTTCCTTAATAAATAAATCTTCTCGAATTAACGGCGCTCCATAGTGTTTAGCAACTCGGCCAAACAACGCCCATGAAGCCTCGTTATCTTGGGTAATAGTGGTTTCAATAAAGCGGACGGTTTGACCTGCCTGCCTTTTCAAGATGTGCTCAATCATCTGCGTTGCCAGCCCATGGCCGCGAGCACTCTCAGCGACAGCTACCTGCCAGACAAAAAGCGTTTCAGGCTTATCAGGAATTCGATAAGCGCTGATAAAACCGACTAACTCACCGTTCTTCCGAACCGCAACCGATGTACTGGCAAAGTGGTGGCATTGCAGCAAATTGCAGTACACCGAATTGGTATCGAGGGGCGGGCAAGCACTGATCAGTTGTGAAACTTCCCAGCCATCACCCACAGACGGCTGATGAAAGACAAATTGTTGATTCATTAAATAGTGGCTCCATAAATAAAGCATGACGTCAATATATTTAGTGAACTAATTAAATTCTATAATAAAAACAAAGAAACCTATAACGAAATCCCAATAATCATGGAAAATAACTCCAAAAAAAGCCGCCATCGGAGGGCAGCCTTATATATTATTTAGTACACGAAGCATTGTACACGAAAGGTATTCTCGTGCAAGCGTCGCCATACTGACACCAAAGTCACTGAATCAAATCAGGGAATGAGTCCTATTTAGAATTTATTTACCGAGAAAGCAGGGACTGATAGCAACTCCAGCAGAGTCAAAATATAATCGCGACAAAGAAGCTAACGAAATAACATTTGAGAACACTGAATTGGATAATATAGACGACGTTTTAGTTGCCCTGCGTAGGGTAATTCGAGCCACTGACTTACATTCAAAGCATTTGGCAAAAACAACCGGACTCACCACCCCACAAATTTTGCTACTACAGGCTATTCGCGCCAGAAACGACATCACCATTGGCGAACTGGCAAATGAAGTCAGCCTCAGCCAGGCCACTGTCACCACCATTCTCGATCGCCTGGAAAAACGAGAACTGGTTTACCGGGAACGCTCCACAAAAGATAAGCGTAAAGTGCACGCCCACCTGACGGATGCCGGTGTCAGCATATTAAAAGATGCGCCAGTACCGCTTCAGGAGCACTTCACCCATCAATTCAATAATTTGCAACAGTGGGAGCAGACAATGATTATTGCTTCCCTACAACGGGTTGCTCATATGATGGACGCGCAGCAGATTGATGCAGCACCGGTGTTAGACATCGGTTCAATAGATAGACAGAGCACAAACGTTGATAAGCCTTAACCACCCACACCTGATCAACGGTAAAAACTGAGCTTTATACGACATGGCTCTATGCAAAGTACTGACGGGTTCTATTTGGACAATGCTACCAATGAAAGCACAACGCGCACTTCAACCAACACACCCACAACCGTGGCTAACGCAGCACGGGAGTTCAGCCCAAACAAGCTAATGGCAACGGCTAGCTCAAACAAGTTGGACGTTCCCATTTGGCGCAGCCGGCTCGGCAGTGCTAATTCGTTAGCCAAGGGTTCAGCCAAAAGAGCGCAAAAAGAGGAAATAAAAAATAGAGACCAACACCAAAATCAAACTGTTGAGTTTGACAGTAGGGCTGTGTTTGTTGCTAATTTGCGGGTTGGGTTACTACAGTTGACAACTATCAAAACGATTACATGAATCGCCCCAGGCACCCTCTGTTAAGCATTCACCCTTCGACGATCTACCTGATCCATGGCCCAGGGACTGGGGCACCACTCAATCATTCAGCGCCCTCTCTTCCAGCCGGTTTTCGGAAACCATCAGCAAAAGGGTCAAAGTAATTGATATTAGCTCTTTGCCGATATTCCTCTGACCTCCTTTCACCTCTCATTGCCAGAGTTGAGGCGCGTCTGCTCGTTTATTTTTCTATTCTGCTTAAAGCGCTCACCAACAACCAGGTTCAGTTATTCGAATGGCGTATCTCTTCGAGTGCATAGCCCGGTATCGTCTTGTCAAATAGGGAGCTACATCGTTTTTGTCTGGTGTCAGCCCCTGATATAAAAATACGGAGTTATCAGCTCTATATAGTAGCTAGACCGAGGGTATTCAACAGGATAGCGCAACTATTCCCGCTCTGACTGGATTCAATTCAAAACATCAATTGCTCTGACCCCTTTGATTACCTCTTACCACTCAGCAGGATCAAGGCCATAGAATATCTGCAACTGTTGATAAAGCTCTGGCAGCCTCTTTTTCATCTGTTTTGATTTTTCAAAGAAGGATTCGGTAGCAACAGCGAAAAACTCTGGGGCGGAAACAGCTCCATATTCGTCAATCACCTTATTCTTTCCCCGTTTAACCCGCTTTAGGAATTCATCATATTCCCGCGTTAACACCTCTGCCCATTCTTTGTAGTGGGCGCTTTCCCGAAGCACAGGCAAACCATCCATAACCCCATTTTCTTCATCGAGCTTATGGGCAAACTCGTGCAAAACTACGTTGTGTCCATCGTGCTCATTGCTAGAGCCTTGCACTACATCAGTTAAGGACAATACGATTGGCCCACGGTGCCAGGACTCACCAGCCCGAGCGCTGTGCTCATGTACTTCCACCAAACCGTCATAGCTGACTTGTCTAGCCACATAGGTATCGGGGTAAACCAGAATAGTTTCAAAACCAGGGAAGCGCTTCATCTCCCTGTTTACCAGCAGCATGCACGCATTAGCTGCGATAACAAGTCGAATCTCATCGGTGATTTCAACGCCATCACAACCAACAAAAACCTTTTCATCAAGAAAGTGATTGATACAGCCCTGTAGTGTTTCTCGTAACTCGTTAGGCAAACGCGTGTAGAGCGGTACATTATTCTCAAGAATTTTAATGTGTTCTGAAGAAAGCGGCTGCTGAAGAAGCAGATTACGGCGAGCCTTCACTCTATATCGTTGGATTCCCCAAATGATGACGACTAGGGCAAGAAAAATAAAAATCATTGAGGCTTGCAACGTGATATTACCTTCAGGGTTAATCGTAGTAGTTCAGATTATATAGCTTTATTTTAAAATGCTGAGGTTAGAATAATTGTTATCCAATTCTATTGTCATCAAGCATGGCCGGGGTATTAAAAGGCAGATGGAGAAGTGTGTGACAGCAAGACCCTGTTCTTAGGTTAATCATTTATAAAGCTGCGGCAGGCGTAAAGGGTAACGAGCTGGCACCCATTGCAGTCATTGCCAAATTGTTTGCTACAGACATAGCCATGGAAGTAGCCCCAGATGCCGTACAGTTATTTGGTTATTCGAGGTTTCGAAAGATAATCGTATCGAACAATTTTTTAGAGATGAAAATTATTGAAGGGAGCAATCAAATTTAACGCAATATTATTGGTAAGCATGTGGTGAAAACGTATTAGTTCGATTACAGAAACAAACCCTCAAGGATAGGTATGGCAATGCAAGGCCTGGCCCAATTTCTTGTTGCAGGCGCAATGAAAAGACCAATAATAAAACTGCTTATTTGCCCGGGAATGACGTGTCATGACACTACTGCTCCCATGTTTTGTTATGGGTCATGGCCCGAGAGTTTGTGGCGGGGACGATGAGAAATCTATTCGGTGGGTGGGGTGGTTTTTTTGAATTCCTCTCATCCAAAGCCGATCATGGGAACCAGTCGCCAGCCGCATCAAATAGAGCTAGTGCAGCTGAGCAATATGACCAAGGATGCTCTATCTAGTTAACGTTAATAAATATCGCCATGGGTGCACAGCTAAGATGATTTTGACTGCCTGACTTCAATAGAAGTCTTTGCACATTGTTACTGGTCATCCCGCCCCTTGGCATAAGGATATTCATTTTCGCTTTGAATGTAGTTTGGGAGTCCGTATCGAACCCTTTCATAGCATTTTGGTGTCCTTTGATGAATTGTGATCGAAATCTTTCTAGCCGAAGAGCTTCAGAAGGACAATTATTTCCCCGTGTCATCAAAAACAGCTCTCGAAATGAGTTACGGATTCCACCAAAATTGCCATGCATGCGATTCTCAAAGCTAACCTCTGGCATCGCGCTAAAGAAATATTCCGGTTCTTCTATCACCTTTCGATAATCGTCCCACGGATATGCAGTAATGCCACCCTCACTGCTCTGTGCTGTTCTTAATTCTTGCCACCTGGTTTCACTATCGGTCACAACAATTGAACCAGTTGCCTGGGCGATAAATAAAGTCATTTCGAAATTGGGTGCCATGCTACTAATCATAAGCTGGCCACCATCTGCAAAAACATCCTCCTGTAATAATGCAAGAGGATCCTGCTCGTTAAGCTGTTTCATATACTCCAGCATGCCTTCAAGTTCATCGTCAGAAATTTCGGGCATCGCTTTACGAATTTGGTGAATTTGCTGCTCTCTGGGCAATATCCTCATGGTTCTGGCAAAATCTTCCTCTGCCATTTTCATAAACCGATCTTTTTCTTTTTTGTCTATCAGTTGACTACCTCTGCGTCCTTCAGCCATCGTCATCATTTGACGATGAAGATAGCTATCAAATGAACATGGGTCAGGAATGAAGTTAACAATCCCTGCCATTACGAAAGGTTGAAGATACGAGAACAGCAAAATATTTTTTAGTGCCTGATGCTTATGCTGATGCGGTGAATCTACCGGGCTAAATTTTGGGTTGACTGCATTTGGATTAATGAATGGATGCTGGATCAATAGCTCATCGAAATATGGCGAAGCACCCAAACAAAAACCCGTTATTACTCTTGGATCGAGTGTTCCCGTATAGAGTGCTCTAAGTGTGTTATCCGGTTTTGGAAGCAATGCAAATATATCGGTGTCGATGGGCCAGAGAAACCCATAAAGCTGGTGTATTTCAGCAACCTGTTCACTGCTTAATTCACGTCTGACATCATCCCAGGTCTTTCCTTTATTAAAACCAAGAATGTCCTCAATACCATTGTATAAAGTGAGGTTCCGCTCTCGGATACTCAACAAGTCCCACGCTGTCCGTTGATGTTCAGGTTTTCCCAGGCAGCATTTCTTGTATTTCCTTCCACTACCACAGCCACAGGAGTCATTCCTTCCGATGTCCTTTTCTGATATCTCCTTCTTTAAGTACTTATTCTCCGGAGTGGTTCTTCCAAATTCATCCTGGTAATAAGTGCTGCCATCTTTGTGCCCAACATACATTTCACCGCCAAAATGGAATAACCCACCGTCTGGGGGTAATAGAACGCTCTTTAGATCTCGCCAGTCGTTAGAAATTTCTTTTTCGGGATAGAGCCAGTCCTCGTTTGATGCAGCAATATATCGTCGTGCCCGCTGCTTCAATATCATGTTAATGGTCGCGACTTCCGCTTCATCTAAATGACGGGTTCTAATAAGCGCGTCAGTCCTAGCGATGCTGTTCCTAACAAAGCGCGCAAAAGTCCTTTTCTCTAACGGATTTTGATTATCTGGGTCTTTAGCGTATTCAAGATTGGTTAGTATGAGACAGTGATTTTCATCCAGAGGAAACAAAGTTTGCGTTGCTTTTAACGCAATGGAAGGATCATTCGGATAAACGCAATATTCACTGGCGGGATCGCAAGCATAATTGTAAATAGTTACTGGATGATCCGAGAGTATAAATTTAATGGTGGAATTTTCTGCGGAAACAACCTCTCTAACACTTTCTGCCCAGAGCGCGCAATGCATATTTCTAATTGCTTGCATCTCAACCATTAGATCAACCTGAGTCAAGTTAGGATAGTGATCTTTAATCCAGTCAAGCCCTTTGGGTGTGCGTATTTTTTGTGCATCAATGAATGAAAAAAACTCACTGAAGTTCTCATGCCACCCTCTAGGGTCATCTTCAATATAGGCGCGAACTGCTTTAGCCCCTGTATCATCAATTTCCCCAAACAGGAGCCTCTCTATTTCATCATTTATGTGACTACCAAAAAAAGTTGTATAGAGGTCGGTTTGATAAAAACACTGAGATGTTGAGCGCTGCCATATAGAATTTAGCGTCTTTGCTCTACCATCGGGAAGCTTTATCGTTTCTGGATTAAGGTCTAAATAATGAAGTTTATTCGACGCTCTCGAAAGGAATCCTCGCTGATACCATTGGGGTACATAATGGTTATCTCGAGACTCAGTAGCTTTTGTCACAGGCGCCCCTGATGTTATTGCTCAGTTTGCTAACTAAAGAAACCAAATAGCAGAAAGAGGCTCAGGTCTAGAATCGAAGCCTTCACAGATCCATAATGATAGACATGATAATGGGCTCAGCCAGCTTGTTTCAAATGCTTTCACTCTTGCTATCATCCTCAGTAAACTCAATTTTTCAGGTCTTTCAATTAATCTACTTATGCTTTTTGGAAGTCTTTTATTATGAAAGATGCCCTGTCGCCAGCCTGATTCGCCCTTTGTCTTATCGCACACCATCCGAGAGTTCATGGACAACGCGCTCCAGCGTTGGAATATGATCTACGATACTCAAGCTACCACCGAGTGTCCGCAAGCACAGGTGCGATAAACCGACCTGCTTCCAGTTAGAAACTCGATCCTTCCATTCCGCTTCTCTTGGCCCAACCACAGCGACGCCCGCTTCCTGTCCAAGCTCGTCGGGTGAGCGACCTGCTTCATGTGTGTGTTCAAAAATACTTTCCTGAACGCCCGGAAACTCCTCTGGTGAACAGGTAAGTGATCCCGAATCGAAATCAATCAGAAGGTAGAACCCTTGCGTAAGGCCTGTGGATTACAAGAAGGAAGTTATATACTCAAAAAACAGGTTATTTGTAGTGGCTGATAAATTCAGCGCAGTATTGCTTACGCCCGTTCGTGGCAAGAACGGAAAAACAGACAAGGATAAAATTATGGTTTCCGTCAAAAGGCTAGTTCTGGATGTTCTGAAACCCCACCAACCAAATGCGCTTGAATTTTCAATGGCTATTGCCGAAGTCGGCGACAATTATTATGTGCATGTGACGGTTCTTGAGGTAGACGAAAATACGGAAACCCTAGAAATAGAGGTGGCAGCAAAGGCCATTGATTTTGATGCCATTCAGTCCGCTATAGCTGATATGGGTGGTTCGTTGCACAGTATTGATGAGGTAGAAGTACAAAGTGGAGAGGACGCTGGTTAAGCTTTTATGGGTCGTTTAGAACGCGCCAGATTTCTGCTGCGCATCACCCATGGCCACCTTGTTTTACGGCGTTACTTTGTGGTCAATGGTTTTGATGGCGCGCTCACTATGATGGGACTCATTCTCGGGTTTCTTGTCAGCACACCGGCGGATTTAGCCGTGATTATTAACGCCTGCCTGGGTGCTGCTATTGCTCTGGGTATGAGTGGTTTCAGTAGTGCTTATATCAGCGAATCTGCAGAGCGGCGACGTGCCCTGGGCCAACTGGAGAAAGCAATGATTAGCGATCTCCAGGAAAGCACACATGGTCAAGCGGCGCGCCTCACCCCCTTGTTGGTGGCGCTGGTAAATGGTTTGGCACCGCTTATTATTTCACTGCTGATCCTGATGCCGCTATGGTTAGGGAGTCTAGGTGTCCCTCTACCAGTATCACCGCTTTACGCGGCCATCCTTGTGGCGCTAATGCTGATTTTTTTGCTCGGCGTATTCCTCGGTCGCGTTGCGGATATTTCATGGCTGCGCAGTGGGCTGCAAACTTTGCTGGTCGCGGTGGCGACCGCCACGCTTATTTACCTGTTTGTCGGTGACTAAGGAGCAGCCAGTGGTCTAACAACGTATTGAGACTGATGAGAATTTGTTACAACTCGATTCCTCGGCAACGGATCTGAGCACCGCCGAAGCACAAAAACACTTGGCTGAACACGGCTAAAATACCCGTACTATTCAGAATTCCTTTAACAAATTCTTGGTAACAGTTCCCCCGCAGGCATATCAAGTATTCTGCGTCCGCCGATGGGTGTTTGAAGCGTGACCAGACCGGCTTCGCCATCCGTCACTCGGCCGATCACGGCGGCAGAATCATTTTGCGCCCTCATCATTTCTAACGCCCGCGCTGCGTCGCTTTTTGGCACAATGGCAACGAAGCGCCCTTCACAGGCGACTTGCAGCGCATCCAGCCCCAGCACCTCGCAGGCACCGCGCACATTTGCAGCCAGGGGAATATCATTCTCTACCACGTCGAATTGCAGACCGGATGACTGCGCCAACTCGTTCAACACCGCACACAATCCACCACGGGTCGCATCGCGTAGGCAATGAATATCGATCTCGGCATCCAGCATATCCGCTACTGTATTCCACAGTGGCGCGCAGTCGCTTTCAATCGGCGGGGTGAATGCCAGCTCTTCGCGGGCTCCCATCACCGCCATGCCGTGGCGGCCGATATCGCCGCTGACAATGATCAGATCATCTTTTTTTATGCGGCCCGGCCTTATCTGCGTTTCATTCTCGATCACACCGACGCCGGTGGTGTTGATATAAATGCCGTCGCCGTGACCGCGCTCGACGACTTTGGTGTCGCCAGTGACAATCTGAACCCCCGTCGCAGAAGCGGCGGCGCGCATCGATTGCACAACGCGCCACAGCGTTTCGGTTTCAAGTCCTTCTTCCAGAATAAAGGATGTCGAAAGGTACAAAGGACGCGCGCCACACATGGCGAGGTCGTTAACCGTACCATGGACGGCGAGCGCGCCAATATCACCGCCAGGAAAAAACAACGGCCGCACGACATAACTGTCCGTTGTCATCACCGGGCGGCCCTCCGGCAATTCCAGTACGGCACCATCGTGCCCGCTACGCAGCGCTGGATTATCGAAAGCGGCAAAAAACAACTCTTCGATCAGCCGTTGCATCATGCGTCCGCCGCCGCCATGCGCCATCTTGATCCGCGGATGGTCGTTCAAGGGCAACGGGCAGGTCATATTAGATATGTTCAGCTCACTCATACAGCTCGTCCTTCCGGTAACGGTAATAGGCGGCACAGGCACCCTCGCCGGAGACCATGGTTGCACCAAGCGGTTGATCAGGCGTGCACTGTTTGCCGAAAGCCGGGCAATCGGCGGGTTTTTTAAGCCCCTGCAGCACGAGACCACTGATGCAGTTTTGCGCTTCCTCAACCTCGATATCGGCAAGGCCGAAGCGGCGTTCGGCGTCGAAATCCGCATAGGCATCGCTCAGCGCCCAGCCGCTTTCAGGGATTTCGCCGATACCGCGCCACTTACGCTCTACAACGCGGAAGACTTTGCGGATAAGCGCCTGAGCACTCACATTACCAATGTCGCGTACCGCGCGTTGGTACTGGTTTTCGACGTGCGAGCGCCCCTCTTCAAGTTGGCGGAGACACCTATAGATGCCCTGCAAGATATCCAGTGGTTCAAACCCGGTTACGACGATCGGCACCTGGTATTTTTCAGCCAACGGGGTGTAGGCCGCCGTTCCCATCACAGCGCAGACGTGACCTGCGGCGAGGAAACCCTGCACGCGGTTATCGGGGGAGGAAAGAATGGCTTCAATCGCGGGCGGCACGAGCACGTGGGAGGCGAGGACGCTGAAGTTGCCTAGCCCCTTCTCCTTCGCCCTATGCACCGCCATGGCATTGGCGGGCGCGGTGGTTTCAAAACCGACGGCGAAAAAGACCACCTGTTTGTCGGGGTTGTCAGTGGCAATTTTCAGGGTGTCCAGCGGCGTATAGACGGTGCGTACGTCACCACCCTCCGCCCGCACCGTCAACAGATCCTTTTTCGAACCCGGTACCCGCAACATGTCGCCGAACGAGCAGAAAATCACCTCGTCCCGCATGGCAATCTCGATGGCCTTGTCGACCATCTCCAACGGGGTGACACAGACCGGGCAGCCGGGGCCGTGTACCAATTCAACCGTGTCGGGCAACAGCTCCTGTATGCCAAAGCGCACGATGGCATGGGTCTGGCCGCCACAGACCTCCATAATTGTCCAGGGTCGCGTCACCACCTTTGCGATGGCCGCAGCGTATTTTTGCGCCAGTTCGGGATCCCGGTATTCATCGATATATTTCATTCAATTTGTTCCAGGGCTCTGAAGGTAGCTTGTGCCGCGTCTTCGTCCAGCACGCTGATGGCAATCCCGGCATGAATCAGCACGTAATCACCTTCCACAGCATCCGGCACGAAGGCGAGGCAGATTTCGCGCATTACGTCGCCAAACCGCACCTGCCCGCTACGCGACAGCGCATCGTCACCCTTGATGCTGATAATTTCTCCCGGTATCGCCAGACACATATTGTCGTTTCCTCTGTTTTTACAATGCAGGTTCTAGCCCAGGTAGCAACGCTGGTTACAGCGTGTTGGCCGTTGCCATGATCTGCCCTAATGCCAGCCCGCCGTCGTTAGGCGGCACCTGTTGATGAGAGCAGACCCTGAACCCGGCCTGTTCCAACTCATCAACGGCGCATTCCAGCAACAGCGCATTCTGGAAGCATCCACCAGTCAGTAAAACGGTTGGCTCGCCAACTGATTTGGCGGCAGCCAAGATGATCGACGCCAGCGTTGCATGGAATTTTGCCGCTACCGCGCCCAGTGTAATGCCGGACTGGATGTCCTGCAGAAGGCCGCTCAGCATTGGACGCCAGTCGATGACGCTGTTTTTAATTTCAAACGCATAAACTTCAATCACCTGCCGATCGGCGACAAATTCCAAGGCCATCGCGGCTTGCCCCTCGAAGCCGTTTTCCATACAGATGCCAGTCAGCGCGGCGACGGCGTCGAATATACGCCCGACACTACTGGTCGTCGGGCAATTGATATTTTTCTGCAGCGCCGCTTTTATCAACCACCGGGCTTCGTCGGGCAGACCGATATCCCGGCTAAATGCGCCATCCCCTTCCAGCGCATAGAGCATGCCTAGTGCGGCGCGTCTCGGGTCGAGCACGGCCGCATCACCGCCCGGCAAGGGGAACGGCATAAAATGCAGTACGCGCTCAAAACCGCCGGGCTTGAGCGCCAGAAACTCGCCACCCCAAATGCTGCTATCGGTGCCGTAGCCGGTACCATCCCAGGCCACGGCCAGGCACGGGGGCTTTACCCTGTTTTCCGCCATACAGGCGAGCGCGTGGGCATGGTGGTGCTGGACGGCGATGGCGTTGCCACCGCGCTCTTCAGCCAGCTGCGTCGAACGGTAGTCGGGATGCAGGTCATGCACGATGTTTTCCGGTTCGGCCTTGTAAAGTCGGCATAACAGGTCCGCAGCCTCGCGGTGCGCAGCCCAGGCTTGTGGCGTGTCGAGGTTGCCAATATGCGGCGACATGAAGACGCGGTCGCGCACGGCCAGCGCAACGGTGTTCTTAAAATGTCCGCCCAGCGCCAGAACCGGTGCGGAAAATGAGTGAGCCACGACCACCGGCAGTGGCGCATAGCCCCGTGCCCGACGCAATACGGTTTCACGGCCCGCCATAACACGCACAATGGAGTCGTCGCAACGGCCCGAAATCGGCCTGTCATGAACCAGGAACAGGTCCGCGATACCTTTCAGGGTTTCAACCGCTTCCCCCTCATCGATGCAGATCGGCTCATTCGCACGGTTACCACTGGTGGCGACGACAGGGAAACCCAGTTCACAGATCAGCAAGTGATGCAGCGGTGTGTAAGGCAGCATAACGCCGAGGTAAGGGTTACCGGGTGCGACCTCATGCGCCAGGGAAGGCATCTTTTTTTTGCGGAGCAAAACAATGGGAGCTTGCGCAGAGCTCAGCAGCCTTTCCTCCTCCGGCATTACCAGACAGTCACCCTTAACGGCTTGCAGCGATGGGTAGATAACGGCGAAGGGTTTGACCGGGCGATCCTTGCGGCGGCGCAATTCGGCCACAGCATCGGCGTTGCGGGCGTCACAAATCAGATGAAAGCCACCGAGCCCCTTGAGCGCCAATACCCGGCCCTCGCGTACGGCCTGTGCCGCTTGCTGTAGCGCATCGTCGTGGCGAGCATCGGTTTTGCCCTTCCCGTTGCGCAGTTCAAGCTGCGGCCCGCATTTCGGGCAGGCGATGGGCTGCGCATGGTGCCTGCGATCGTCGGGATTGTTGTATTCAGTGCGGCAGTCGTGACACATCGCAAACCTTGCCATGGCCGTGTTCGGCCGGCCATAAGGCAGCGCGGTGATGATGGAAAAACGCGGCCCACAATGGCTGCAGTTGATAAAAGGATAGCGATAGCGACGGTCGGTGGGGTCGTTCATCTCCCGCAGGCAATCGGTGCAGACGGCCAGGTCGGGTTGTATCAGCGCCGTTGTTTCCGCATCCGTGTCGCTCGTATCACTCGGCCGGATGGTAAAACCAGGGTTGCCATCGTTAGTGATCTGCCTGATGCCCAAGCTCATAATGCACGCCTGCGGCGGCTTACGTTCCTGTAATGCTTGTTTGAAGGTTTCCAGCAGGGGCGAGGCACCCTCTATCTCGATGACCACACCGGTGTGGGTGTTCTGCACATAGCCCGCAAGGCCTAGCTCTTGGGCCAGACGGTAGACGAAGGGACGAAAGCCAACACCTTGTACAGCACCCTCGATAGTCAGGCGTTCCCGTTTGGTGGCTTCTTTTTGTTTAGGCTGCTGAGAGTGCGGGGCAGGTGCTATGGGCATAGTGGTATGGACATCATTCTATGGACAAAGGGTCAGGCCGCAATTTCAATGCTTTCGAGCAGAATGTCCTGCGCGTTCGGATCGCTTTGATCGTTTGATTGCTCGACCTCTAAGGTCGCGCCCTCGGCGATGGTTCCGACGATGGCGGCCTCAAAATGCTCTCGAAAATGATCGGCCGTGATATGAGACAGCGCGCCCAGTTTTACCTTCACGCCCCTGACCTTATCGGTTTTGGCGTCCTTCGCAAGCTGCTCGATCTTGCGCAGCAGGTCGGCCATTAATGAAAATTCATGCATGACTACTGTTCTTTGGTGGCAGTGAATTTAAAACTTCGGTAATTACCGCTTCTTTCGCTTTTAAAAGCGGTGTCGATAGTGTCTCCCCGGCATCGAAACATGCTCCTTCCACACCGATAAACGCGATCTCCGGCGGCAGCTTTTTGAGTGCCCGAGCCAGTTCAATAGCCTGCGGAACACCGAAGGCATGGGTGGAATAGAGGCTGAACTGCTCGGGCAATGACTGCTGTGCAAGATCGAAGTGGAAAATCTTCCCCGCCTGCGCCCCCGACGAGACCGCGTCAATCAACACCACCTTCTGAGCTCCCTGCCAGCAATCCATCAGCGCGGCGGGCTCACCATCATGCTCGATGCACTGTACGCCGCTGGGCAACCTGCCGCTCAGTTCGGCGACAACTAAACAGCCGAAGGCGTCGTCACCGCGATAGCGATTGCCAATACCGATGATGAGAGTGTGTGTTGTGGTCATTCGCGGTCGATCTCCAGCTTGAGGAAATGGGTTGCGCAGGAGATGCAGGGGTCGTAGTTGCGAATTGCCTGTTCCGACAGGTACTGGATCTCATCATCCGTTTTATCCAGGCAGGTCGACACAAAACTGCGCAGGTCGTCCTCGATCATTTTCTGGTTCTGTGAGGTCGGCGGCACGATATTGGCGTCCTTAATGATGCCGTCATCGTCGATAGTGTAACGGTGAAACAACAGCCCGCGCGGTGCCTCCGTTGCGGCATAACCGGTGCCCGCTTTCGGCTCGACGATGATCGAAGATTCCTCCGGCGGAGCGTACGTCTCTATGATGCGTAGCGCCTCGTCCACAGCGTACAGTACCTCGACGGCGCGCACGCTAATGCTCTGAAACGGGTTGGTGCACACGGAGCCGAGCCCGGCTGCTTTTGCTGCGCCCTGAATGTCGGAGGGCAGTTGATCGAAATTCAGCGCATAGCGCGCCATCGGCCCGACATGGTAGGAGCTTCCCTCAGGCTTCATCACGCAATGCAGCGCGTTGGTGTAGTCAACGTGCTGTTCCTCGAAATGCTCGTCATAGGCGGACACCGGTATATCGAGGCCCCTGTTGGAGACGATACGCCCTTCGTTCATCGGATATTCATTGCCGTGGCGCAGCGCGACGAAGGTGTAGTCCTGCTGGAATTCCGGGAAATCGAGTGTGCCAGTCCATTCGACGGTCTGAAGCGCGAGCTCGCGGGCATGCAATAGTTTTTCACGCAGTGCCGAAAGCTCACTGCGGGCGGGGGCGCGATAAAACCCGCCGACCTTCGCGTTGACCGGATGGATTTCACGCCCGCTCACCAGGTTCATGATGTCGTTGCCGATTTTTTTGAGTGCCAGCCCGCGCTCGACAGCCTCGGGGTGGTCCTTCGCCATTTCTACCGCGCTTGGGTAGCCGAGGAAATCCGGTGCGTGCAACATATAGATGTGGAGGGTGTGGCTTGATATCCATTCGCCGCAGTAGAACAGTCGACGCAATTCCCGTAGCGCACCCTGCACGCGCACGCCGCAGAGATCTTCCATCGCGTGTATCGCACTCATCTGGTAAGCGACCGGGCAGATACCACAGATACGGGAGGTGATATCCGGCGCTTCTCGGAAATCGCGCCCGCGCAGGAGAGCTTCGAAAAAGCGCGGCGGCTCGAAGATTTTGAGTTTTACGTCTTCAAGGGCGTTGTTGCGAATTTTAATATACATCGCGCCTTCGCCTTCGACACGGGCAAGATAATCGACCTTAATGGTGCGCGTGCCGTCTTGTGAATCGCTCATTGGCTCTCTTCCCCGTGGCAGTCGCCTTCTTGCCTAAATGCCGGTTCCTCGGCGTTATAGGCCCTGAACATCCGTTGCAGTTCGGCCTCCGTCACACCAAGATCTTGCATCGCGTTCGCCAGCGAGCTGGTGTTCGGTGATTCCATTGGCCCATAGCAGCCGTAACAGCCACGATTATAGGCCGGGCAAATGGCACCGCAGCCGGCCTGTGTCACTGGCCCCATGCAGGGCGTACCCTGTGTCACCATAATGCAGGCAGTGCCGCGTTTCTTGCATTCGATACAGACGCTGTTCGGCGACACATTCGGGTTGCGTTTATTTAGAAATGCGTTGATCACTTCGAGAAGCTGATGCTTGTTGATTGGGCAGCCGCGCAGTTCGAAATCGACCTTCACATGCGCAGATATCGGCGCCGATGTGTCCAGCGTGCTGATGTACTCCGGACTGGCATAGACGATATCCATAAACGCCTGCACGTCGGTGAAATTGCGCAGCGCCTGTATGCCGCCCGCGGTGGCACAGGCACCAATGGTGACCAGGAATTTCGATTGGCGACGGACCTCCTGTATGCGGTCGCGGTCGTGCGCTGTGGTGATCGACCCTTCAACTAACGACAGATCATAGGGCCCATCCAGCACGGCCCGGCTGGCCTCCGGAAAATTGGCGATGGTGATGTGATCCGCAACAGTCAGTAATTCGTCCTCGCAATCCAGCAGGCTGAGCTGGCATCCGTCGCAGGACGCAAATTTCCACACCGCGAGTTTCGGTTTATCAGCCATCACACCTCCCGTACCTTAAACAAGCGTTCGACACGATCGAAGGAAAACACTGGCCCGTCATGGCAGATAAAAAACGGCCCATATTGGCAGCGGCCGCACATCTTAACTGCGCATTTCATGTTGCGCTCCATCGACAGGTAAATGTTTTCTGCTGCCACGCCGAGGTCGAGTAACGCATAGGCCGAAAACCGCATCATGACCTCGGGACCACAAATCAGTACCGAGGTGTTGGCCTGATCTATCGTGCGGGGCTTTAGTAATTCCGTGACGACGCCGACTTTGCCCAACCAATCGTGCCCGGCATTATCGACTGTGACATCGACCTCGATCCGCGTATCGTCCCGCCATTCTGCCAGCTCCTCCGGGAAGACGATGCTTTGCGGCTGGCGTGTGCCGTACAGAATCGAAAGATCGCCGTAATCGTCACGGTTGCGCAGCATGTGATAGATAGATGGGCGCAGCGGGGCAACCCCGAGCCCACCCGCCATGACGATAACATCCCGCCCCTTCAGCTTATCGACCGGCCATGGGTTGCCGAAGGGACCCCGCAGACCTATCGTATCGCCTGGCTTCAGAGCGCAGAGCGCGCGCGTCACCGAGCCGACAGCCATGATCGTGAAGCTTAACTCCCCTGTTTTCGCAGGATCGCCGCTAACGGAAATTGGCACCTCGCCGTGACCAAAAACGTAGACCATATAGAACTGCCCCGGAGCGAATCCACACTCGCCGGTGCCATCCGCCGGTTCTACGCGCAGGGTCGTGCAGCCGGGGATCTCCTCCCGCGTATCAAGCACGCGAAAGGGATGCGGGAGCATCGGTGAGGTTGTATCAATCTGCGGCTGCATCCGTCGTCCCCTCATTTTCCCCGTTTGCATAGATATCCAGCACCTGCAGCCGCGCTGCCTGCAGGCGGTCAAGCATGACCTGCGCAAAGCGTTTCATAAGTTGGTAGCCGAGCTCATGATCGGCCTCTGTCTTGCCGCGCAGACATTTGCCGTCCAGTGCTACGGTGGAAACATTCGTTAACGCAACTGAGTCGAAACTGTTGCGATGCGGCGGAAACAGCCATGAATAGCCAGTGATACCACCCGCCCCAACGCGTGCGACGGAGAGTGCTCCAGCCGCGGGTACATCGCTTTCAATGGCGACCTCACCCTCGCGGACAAGATAGAAGGTGTTGGCCTCTTCGCCCTCGCGCATGAGGAACTCGCCCGCCTTGAAACGGACGAGTTTTCCGCACCCGGCTATCGTTTCAAGATGGGGGGCTGGCATGCCTTCGAAAAACGGATTCTCAGCCAACATGGTACAAATATTTTTGGTCTCAATCATGGGTGGTCTCCTTCTGTTTTTCACTGTCGCGGATCAGCTGGACCTCTTCCGTCAGATCGATGCCAACCGGGCACCATGTGACGCAGCGCCCACAACCCACACAGCCTGAGGTGCCGAACTGGTCTAGCCATGTGGCGAGTTTGTGAACCAACCACTGGCGGTAGCGGGAGCGTATCGTTGGGCGGACGCTGCCGCCGTGAATATAAGAAAAGTCCATCGTGTAGCAGGAATCCCACTCGCGCCAGCGTTCGGCGTGATCGCCGGTGAGGTCAGTCACATCCTCAACCTTTGAACAGAAACAGGTCGGGCAGGCCATGGTGCAGTTGCCGCAGGCGAGACAGCGTTTTTCCAGCTCATCCCAGCGTTCGTTGTCGTAGTTGCGGTAGAGCAGCTCTTTTATTTCGGAAATATCAATCTTGCGCCCCATCTGTTGCTCGGCGCGTTTGTTGCAATCCGGGCCTACGTTGACAGTTGGCGGTGGGCAGGTGTGCCGTTTTTTTTGCGGACCGGCAAACGTTTACCGGCCCAGCAGTCTTATATTGTGGTGCGGTTTAAATCGGTTCCACACATGATTTTTGAGAAACACAGCGATGACACCGGCTACAACAGTCTGGTGATCACCCTGCAACCCGACGAGGGTATCAAGCTCTTTCTGACCGCAAAAGTCCCAGGCAAAGGCATGAATCTGCGGCATGTGGCGCTTGATCTTGACTTTAACAACGTATTCCGACGACGCAGCTGGAATGCCTATGAGCGTTTACTACTGGATGCCATCCGCTGCGATTCAACCCTTTTTGTACGACGTGACGAGATCGAAGCCGCCTGGAGCTGGATCGATCCGATTGTAGATGGCTGGGAAAACTCACCGAACTCCATCAAACCCTACGCAGCAGGAACCTGGGGGCCGCACCGCGCCAAAGAGCTTGTCGAAGAGCTTGGGTTTTGCTGGGATGAATAAGTTTCTGTTTCCGGATTTTTATAACATAAGGTCAAAAACGCGGTAAATAATATCGGCAAATTTGGATCTGCGGCGATTCATATGGCAGAAAAACAGAGCGTTGACAGCCTTGTTTTTGACCACATTCACCATGCTGAGATCTCATATATCGACGATATTCTCCTTAGTATCAAGTCTGAAGTGCGACAATAGTGTCCATTTTCCATAGTACATCTCCGCGGGTGTTTTAAAACCGTAACGTTTTCTCGGCCGGTTGTTAATCCTGTCCGCAATACGGTTGCATTGTTGCTGGGTTAAGTCCGCCATGCTTTTTGTCTTGGATAAATACTGGCGGATTAATCTGTTAACGTTTTCGTTACTACCTCTTCCCCAGGAATGGTACGGATTGGCAAAATAGAATTTGACGTTTGTTTCGGCTTCAATTCTTTTGTACTGATGAGATTCGGTTCCGTTGTCTGAGGTGATGGTCTTGAAACCACCAGGATGGACATTGTGTCGAGCAGCAGGCACATAGAATACACTCATAGAGCCCATCCAGTTTTGCTCTGTCCTCTGGCGACTGAAGCCTTTCTATAGCGGGTGCTGCCTCCTTGTTGATTAAATATGGCTTGATTCGCTTGTATTGTTTGAAGAACATCGTCATATCGACAACAAGATCGCGTATCACCGGTAAGCCGGGTAAGGGGCGGATAACAATATCCGCGCCCCCCCGATTTGGCTGAACGGCTTGTCCAGAAGGCAGTTGGCCACCCTTGAGTAAGGTTGAAATACTGGTAATGCAAGCCAGGCAGTTTGATCCATTGACGTTCATACCATCGGAGCCACAGACCCCTTCTCGACAACTCCGCCGATACGTTAAAGTTGGATCTCGCTCCTTAAGACGTTCCAGAACGTCTAGTAACATCATGTCCTCGCCGGGAGGAAGCGTTAAGGCATAGTCTTGCATTCGAGGCGCTTCATCTTCTTCAGGCAGGTAACGATAGATGCTGATTTTCATGGCTCTCTCAACGCTATTTCGTTATAGATAGTTGTCTGCCAAAACAGCCGCTGCTATAGCTCTGATTTTCGCGACAATTGCACGCAGGCCATTGCCTCTTGTCATACTCAGGTGGCGTTCCAGGTCCAGCTGCTTGAAATAGCCGTCGATATCAAAATCGCTGATTTCCTTTGCGGTTTTATCATTGTAAGCCGCCAACACCAGGGCAAGTAGGCCTCGGACAATATGGGCGTCACTATCGACGATAAAATGTAATTTTTCGCCATTGATTTGTGCATCCAACCAAACGTTGCTCTGACAGCCTTTTACCATGCGACTGGGTGTATGTAAGGCCTCATCCATGGCGGGCAGTTCACGCCCAAGATCGATAATGTAGCCGTAGCGGCTTTCCCAGTCATCGAAGAACGCCATATCGTCGAGAATATCTGCTGTCGTTAGGGTACTCATTTATTCTTCCTTAATACTGGCCTGGGGCTTTAGAAAAATAGCCCGGCTTCAAGCTGCGCTTCTTCGCTCATCATCTCTTTTGACCACGGTGGGTCGAAAACCAGTTCCACCTCCACAGCTTTAACATTGGGTACTTTCCTTACTCGATATTGCACATCATTGACCAATACTGGCCCCATGCCACACCCAGGCGCTGTCAAGGTCATTTGAATGCTGACCTTGCCGTGATCCTGGTCAATGGCAATATCGTAAATCAGCCCCAGTTGTAAGAGACTAATGGGGATTTCCGGATCGTAGATAGAGTCCAGGGTTTGCTCTATTTGCTCGCGACTGATGCTGCCGGAACCATCGTCCTTAAAATCAAGCAGGGTAGGGCTGAGGCCAACGGCGTCGGCATCGGTACCATCGATCCGAAGCATTTTACCCTGCCAAATAACGGTATAATTGCCACCGAGGTCTTGTACCACATTGATAAACACATCTTTCGGAATCATCACTGGCTCGCCTGAGGGCACCAGGCGCGATGGGCATTCCCGTTGTGTTACAAGTATTCTTTGTTCCATATACTCCTAGCCTAATATCGTTATCACCGTCGCACTTAAACTCATTGCGACATTGTCACAGCCATCGTTTGCTACTTGGGCCATCATTGGCTGTTAGTCTGACCTTTGCGCTTATTGCAGCATGTTTTTGACTTTCTGTAAGCCGGAAAAAAGTGTATCGACTTCCGCTATCGTATTGTAGAGAGAGAACGATGCCCTGGCGGTTCCCGTAATGCCGTACCGTGCCATAAGCGGTTCGGCGCAGTGGTGCCCGGTGCGAACAGCTATGCCTTGGCGATCTAACATAAAACCGATGTCGGATGAATGGCTGCCTTCGATAATAAAACTCAAAATGGCAATTTTATGGCTGGCGGAGCCAATAATACGTAAACCCTCAAAGTCTTCTGCCTGTTCAGTGGCGCGTGCCAATAAGGCTGATTCATGTTCTTGCAGAGCGGCCATATCGAGGCTGGAAAACCAGTTCACAGCCGCCGCCATACCAATCGCACCCGCAATATGTGGTGTGCCCGCTTCAAACTTATAAGGCAAGGTGTTCCATTCGGCATTTTGATAGCTAACCGTGGCAATCATCTCACCGCCAGTCTTCCAGACGGGCCAGTCGGCCAGTAATTCCTGCCGCCCCCACAAGACACCGATACCGGTAGGCCCAAATAATTTGTGCCCAGAAAAAGCATAAAAATCACAGCCGAGGTTTTGTACGTCTACCGAGCCGTGGGCTATACCTTGCGCACCGTCCACAAGCACCCACGCACCTACCGCTTTGGCTTGTTGGCAAAGCTCTTTAACCGGGTTCACGGTGCCCAGGGCGTTCGAGACATGGGGAAAAGCCACCAGGCGGGTTTTTTCTCCAAGCAGTGCCGTAAAGGCATCCTTCCGTAAGGCGCCACTGTCATCAACAGGCGCAATTTTCAATATCGCTCCGCTTCGCTGGCAAGCTTGCTGCCAGGGCACTAAATTGGCGTGGTGTTCCATTTCGGTGACCACAATCTCATCACCGGGATTCAAGTACTGCACCAAACCATTGGCAACCAGGTTGATGGCGTCCGTCGTACCACTGGTCCAGATCACCTCTTCCCGCGCGGAGGCATTAATAAACTGCGCAATCGTATCTCGGGCCGCTTCAAAGTGCCGGGTGGCTTCATCGGCTAGTTGGTGCGCGCCACGATGTACATTTGAGTTGTACTGCGAGTAATAATTAGTCAGGGCATCGATGACGCACTGGGGCTTTTGTGTGGTGGCGGCATTATCGAGATAGACGAGTGGGGCGCCATCGATTTCACGTTGCAAAATGGGGAATTGAGCACGAATAGCATCAACATCAAAACTCATTGAGCCATCTCCTGTCCGCTGTGCTTAATCGTATTCATGCGGGTAAAACGTCCACTGAGCTGTTGGCGTAACCAGTCCGCCAGCACGGCGTTGGGGATTTGATCAATCAGCTCATTGATAAAACCAAAATTCAACATTAAATGTGCCTGTTCCAAACCAATGCCACGGGACCGCAGATAATAAAGTGCTAACTGATCAATTTCGGCAATGGTAGCGCCGTGTGCACAGCTGACGTCATCGGCGTAAATTTCCAGCTCCGGTTTGACATCTACTTCTGCGTCACGTGATAGCAGCAAGTTGCGATTATTCAGCTCGGCCGAGGTCTTTTGCGCATAGCGATGGATGTGGATTCGGCCATTGAAGACCGCGCGCGCTTTACCCGCCACGATACCACGCACTCTTTCATCGCTTGTACCATTGGGGGCTGTGTGTTCAATGTTACTGTGTAAATCAAAGTGCGTCTGTTTATCCAGTAGATAAATAGCATCCAGTTTGGCAAGGGTACCTTCTCCCTGGTGAGAGATGTCGACATCAATACGCGCTAAGTCGCTGCCATAACCGACAATCGTGCTGTTCAGAGTTGCTTGTGTATCCAGATTAAAGTGGCTGCCTCCTATCGTTAATGCCGCATCACTTTGTAAGGCCAGCCGGTAGTGTTCTAGCTCCGCTTTTGTTGCCAAGCTGTATTCGGTGAAATTGGTATTAAAACTTTCCTGGTCGCCAGTCAAATGTTCAATGACCGTGACTCTGGCTCCCGCTCCGACACGTACCAGTGTGCGGCAGTGAGCTTCATTGCCCGCCGTCATGGTTTGAATAATGTGAATGGGGTGTTTGAGATCGACATGAGGCGCAATATCAATGACAAGACCATCAGTCGCTAAGGTGTCGTTGATCAAACCAAACAGGTGTTGTGGGGGTTTTACCCCGGCAAACTGATCCAGCACCCAGGGTTGATGTTCGTCGGGCACTTGCGCCAGCGGCATGATAGTCAGACCTTCAGGCAGGTCTGCCGGAATACTTTGCAGTACTCCATCGATAAAAACGAGGTTAATGCTGTTAAGATCTGAAATGGAATGTGCATTGATGGAGGGTGCTGGGGTGCCAGCGCTAAAATCAAGCTGTTCCAGTTTTTTAAGTGATGTATATTTCCATGCCTCCGTTTGGCGCGTTGGCCAGTCGGTATCGCGTAACAAGGCGAGTGAGGCGGCCCGCTTTTCATGCAGCCAATCGTCAATCGCTTCCGCACGCGTCAGCGCATTATCGAACCAGCTATTCACAGGCTTTTCTCCTCGCCGGGCTGCCGATCGAGCCAGGCATAGCCTTGTTCTTCCAGCTCAGAAGCCAGCGAGGGACCACCACTTTTTATGATTTTGCCTTCTGACAACACATGCACGTAATCCGGCTTGAGATAATCGAGCAAACGCTGGTAGTGGGTTACCACAACAAAGCTGCGCTTGGCATCACGCTGACTGTTGACACAATCCGCGACTAATTTCAGTGCATCAATATCCAGACCGGAATCGGTTTCATCCAGAATGCATAACTTGGGCTGCAGCATTAACATTTGCAGGATATCGTTGCGCTTTTTTTCGCCGCCTGAAAAGCCTTCGTTAACACCACGTTTAAGAAATTCAGTGGGCAGACGCACCGCTTTACAGGCTTCGCGCGCGGCGTTTAAAAATTCCTTGGAGCTCATCAGTGGTTCACCCCGAGCCTCGCGTTGAGCATCCACCGCGGCTTTGAGAAACTCTAAATTGCTAACGCCGGGAATTTCCAAGGGGTATTGAAACGCCAGGAAAAGACCTGCAAGAGCCCTTTCTTCAATGCCCATTGTTAATAAATCAACACCCTCAAAAAGGATACTCCCTTCCTCGACAATATACGCCTCACGGCCTGACAATACATAACCGAGCGTACTTTTACCCGAACCATTGGGCCCCATAATCGCGTGGACTTCACCGGGGTTTACCGTCAGGTCGAGACCTTTCAGAATGGTTTTACCCGCAATAGAGGCTTTTAAATTTTTAATCGATAACATAATCAAACATCCTTACCCAACTGAACCTTCGAGGCTAATTTCAAGTAGTTTCCCAGCTTCTACTGCGAACTCCATCGGCAATTGCTTAAACACTTCTTTGCAAAAACCGTTCACAATCATCGATACGGCTTTTTCCGAGTTAATACCCCGCTGCTGGCAAAGGAACAGCTGGTCGTCAGACACTTTTGAGGTGGTCGCTTCGTGTTCCACAATCGCAGTGGGGTTGCGACTTTCAATATAAGGAAAGGTATGCGCGCCACACTGATCACCAATTAACAGCGAGTCACACTGGGTATAGTTACGTGCCCCTTCCGCTGTCGGCATCATCTTCACCAGGCCACGATAGCTGTTGTTACTCTGAGCCGCTGATATACCTTTAGAAATGATTGTTGAGCGGGTATTTTTGCCCAAATGAATCATTTTTGTGCCGGTATCCGCTTGCTGCCTGCCGCGAGTTAAAGCCACGGAATAAAATTCACCCACACTGTTATCTCCGCGCAGAATACAGCTGGGGTATTTCCAGGTAATGGCTGAGCCGGTCTCGACTTGCGTCCAGGACACCTTGGCATTTTTGTGGCACATCGCCCGCTTGGTGACAAAATTATAGATACCACCACGCCCCTGCTCATCGCCGGGATACCAGTTTTGAACAGTAGAATATTTGATTTGCGCATCGTCTAAGGCAACGAGTTCAACCACGGCTGCGTGTAGCTGGTTTTCATCGCGCTGTGGCGCGCTGCAGCCTTCAAGGTAGCTGACATGACTGCCTTCATCGGCAATCACCAAGGTGCGCTCAAACTGGCCCGTGTTTTGTTCATTGATACGGAAATAGGTGGATAACTCCATAGGGCAACGCACCCCTTTGGGCACATAGACAAAAGAGCCATCGGTAAATACGGCACTGTTCAGCGCGGCATAATAGTTGTCCGTACGCGGCACCACACTGCCCAGGTACTTCTGCACTAATTCCGGATATTCCTTAATGGCTTCAGAAATGGAGCAAAAAATAACGCCGGCCTCTTTAAGCTTTTCCCGGAAGGTAGTGACCACCGACACCGAATCAAAGACTGCGTCAACCGCCACACCGGCCAACATCTGCTGCTCCAACAAAGGAATACCCAGCTTTTCGTAGGTGGCCAGCAACTCTGGGTCAATTTCATCCAGTGATTTAGGTTTATCGTCCATGCTTTTGGGGGAGGAATAATAAGAGATCGCTTGAAAGTCGATTTTTGGGTAATCGATATGCGCCCAATGGGGTTCCGGCATTTTTTTCCAGCTTGCGAAAGCCTTAAGCCGCCAGTCAAGCATCCATTGCGGTTCGCCCTTTATTGCGGAAAGCCGCGCTATAACCTCTTCGTCTAAGCCAGGCTCGAAGGTGTTTGATTCGATCGAGGACGTAAAACCTGCTTCGTACTCGCGGCTTATCGCCTTTTGGATTTGATCAGTCATAACCTTTACCTTTTGTATTCTGTTTTACATTGTCCTCCGGTAAAGCCATAGCGACAAAGCATTGTGTTCTGCTTATCGCTATCACATCCTGGGCCGGGGACATAATTCGATGGACATCCATCTGTACAAGAATGCCAGCACACCTAGAATACGTCGCTAAACTCAGCAATCCAACCTCTGCACTCAGTAGACTGTGCTAGCGGACCCTGTTGAAAACCATAGTCACTTGATGTAACGACCTGATATTGCTGGGATAATATTCTAATTTTTTTCAGCAGAGACATCCCATTGATGGCCTGAAAGGCATGGCGCCACCAAACCCGCGTTAATTTGGTTTTTTCAGGATGGTTTCCAGTTGTACAGGGTTTTATCGTTGTTCAGGCCCAGCAGTATCATTTGCTGGACGCCCCTTAGGTTCCATTGCGCAAAAATATTAAAATTGCGTCGGCCTGTTACAGGGTGTCTGCCTATGTGTTTCTAATTTCTCTTCGTAGGCGAAGGTCAAGGCCAGCCTTGGAAAAGAGTGACGGTAGAGCATGTCGCGGGCCAGACCAAGCTCTGGCTCAAACCTTTCGTATCACACGGTAAAATCCATTGCAAGATAGACCACATAGCCGTAGTAGTCACCGTAATTTTCTCAGAGAGAAATTTCACGCTGTCTTGCTGCAAAGATTGTGGTTCACGATTCATAAGATATTTGTTGCAGGATGTTCAGGAGGTGACAAATTATCTCGGGTTGCATCCGAAGGCAACAGATCTTCGAGGAAAAATGCCGACAGTTCAGAACGACCGGCCAGGCCGGCCTTGGCGTAGATAGCCATCGCTTGTACACGCGAGGTTTTTTCTGTGGTTTTTCTAAGCCTCGCAATATCCTTTAGACTCAGCCCCTTAAGTAACAGAAACGCAACTTCGCGTTCTGCCGGGGTCAAGCTCCAGGCACTGAGTTGTTGATCAATCAAGCTTGAAAGGCCTTCCAGATACGTTTTCGAGCGTCGCTGCCATTGCTCCGCTTCCACCTTCAAGGTGGCTGACAACTTGCGTTCCTGGTTCAAGTCCCTCCGCAACCTGATCATACCTTTCAAAATAAAAAACGTGCCGCCCAAAGCCAGCAAGCCGGCAGCCCCTTCGACGAAAAGATGCCAAAAAGCGACCCCCTCACGGAAATCAATGGCCAGGTCAGTGGCGATAATCGCAGTGATTAAGATCAGTACGGCAAGCAGGATTAAATGATCACGTGTATTCATCGCCAGGCCTAGTCATCGTCCTCTTTATAGTTATCATCATGACCGTATTCATAATTATCATCTTCAAACTCGGCCAGTTGCAAGGTACTGCCAACAATGGACAGAGTTCGGCTATCGGGGTTGTAGTTAGAGAGAAAATAAACGCCAACGCCAATGCTTAGAACCAGCACCACCAGACCACTCGCTGTATGCGCGCTTACCGATAATTCACTGTCAGGCACATGCTTCTTGTGGCCATCTACCATGCTTCTACCGATCGGATCTTTGTGTTTGACAGTGTGCATGATAATGCCAGCAATGTGCAGCAAAACGATAACGATAAAGCTGTTTGCCAATACCTCATGGACGTCTTCGAGGCTTTCACCTAGCGGGCTTGAAATCATCAGGTAGCCAGTAATACCGAGCCCAAGTGCCAGCAGCATCATGATAATAGCCGCCCAGCTTGAGGCCGGGTTATGGCCAGACCAGAACCGAGTCGTACCGATCAGTGCATTTTTAAGGTAGTTAGCGAGCTCTGCTGGTCTTAGTGAAAAATCCGTAAAGCGGGCATGTGATGAACCAATAACACCCCATACAATTCGCCACATCACGGTAAACACCATCACCATGCCGGCAATCATATGATAAGAAAACCCTGACCCATCATCATCAACGGTATTGGCAATCGTAAAGGCGGTTAAAAAACAGCCGGCGAATATCCAGTGAAATACCCGGGTTGGCAGGTCGTATACGCGTTTTCTGTTCATAGTCTTACCTCTGCGCTTTGCATTCATTTGATAAAAGCATGCACAAGGCTTGAGACTAAAACCATTAACCAAAAGGGCTATAGGGGTGTTAATCAGGCTATGGGACATTTGCCCAAGGTCATTCCGCAACCCAGGCATAGCGTGGCTTTAAAGCAGAAAACTAATAATGGTTTTTCCCTAATATATTACGAAAAAGGCATTCCAAAAAAATACAATAGGCCTGGTCCTATTGGCAATATTCAGCACGTGGAGTAAATACTTTGAAAAATAAGATGTAGATGTCTGTTTGCCGTTGCCTGTAACTGCCAGCCAACATCAGATCAAAAATCAAAACGATCAGTTAAACCTCCACATAAAGCTCCCCTACACGCGAATGGGTCGCATAATCCGGAAGATCGCGAAAAAGCGGTTTACCGCTGGATGGTTCGGTAACCGGGAGTTCTAGCCCGCTCATGACACCGCCTTCAGTAATCAAATAACCATGGGGCAGCACTTACGCCCAGTAGTCGCCAAATCATGCCCACAAGGCAGTGAATGGTCGAATATAAATGATTTAACTCTTAATAATTCTCGCCTGGCGATAGCCGCTGAACGATGGAAAAATAGCAACGACCGCAGAGGCTAAAATTATAGTAAGCAGTAAATAGAGGTTATTCTCGGTAAGAAAATTAACTCCGACATGTAGCCCGAAATGCGATACCAAATAATCCTGTAAAAAGACCAGGCAAGCTGCCAGAAGCCCTGCGCCTAAAATGCAGCTCATTAGCGCAATCAGTAGTGCTTCCAGCTCTATGAGAAAAAACAAAAAATACGGTGGTGCACCAATGACGCGCAGCAGCTGAATCTCACGGCTCCGTTCACGAATTGATGAAAGCAGCATCGCGCTGACACCTAAACAGGCGGCGACAAAAACCAATGCAGACACCAATAACAGTGTGTTTTCTAAAACACCCATCATTTGCCAGAGTTCAGATAATGCGACTCCCGGCAGAATGGCCAACAAGGGTTCCTGTGCGTATTGGTTGATGGCTCTTTGAAACCGAAACATTGCCATTTTTGATTCGAGCCCCAACATGAATGCAGTCACACTTCTGGGTTGTAGGTCGGCTTGCTCAAGCTCAGCCTGAGTGATATTACTACCTGGCATTTTAACGCCCTGCTGCCAATCAACATGAATGGCCTCAATACCTTGCAGGCTTACATGTACGGTTTGATCAACCGGCGTTCCGGTAGACGCTAAAATACCCACGACGGTAAACGGTCGATCATCATGTTTGCTGAAACTGGTTGTGGCAACACCGTGTGCCAATATCAGCTCGTCTCCTAGTTGGTATCCCAGCTTTTTTGCAACTTCCGCACCGAGCACCACATCGAAAACCTGCTCAAACGCGCGACCATGTCTAAAAACCAAGGGGTGCTGCTTACCATAACTATAATGTTGAAAATAATCCGTTGTAGTGCCCAGCACACGATACCCTTTATGTGAATCACCCAGAGAAATCGGAATCGCCCATTTTACGTGGTGGCTATTAGCGATCGTCTGGTAAGTTTCCCAGCGAATATTATTTGTAGGGGAACCAATTCTAAAAACGGAATACAGCAATAAATTAAGTCTACCGGTTCTTGCACCCACAATAAGATCTGCTCCAGAAACAGAACTGGAAAAGTTTTCTTTAGTTTGATGACGAATATGTTCAACACCCAGCAAAACAAAGATGCTGACACTCATAGCCATGAGTGCAAGCACAACCGATCCTTTACGATCTAGTAAGCTTTGCAGAGCCAGTCTGGCGAGTATCATGTCAGCCGTCCAACCGATTAATATCACTTAGGGATTCAACTCGATTAAAATAGCGCGCCAGCGACAAATCATGGCTGACAAACACTAAAGTAATGTTGTTATCGGTAACTATCGACATCAACAGCGCCATGAACGCATCTTTGTTAGTAGAGTCGAGTGATGAGGTTGGCTCATCGACAATGAGTAGTTGTGGTTTGTTAACGAGTGCACGCGCAATGGCGACTCGCTGTTGCTGGCCGATACTCAGACTGCGAGCAGGCCTATACCAATCTTTTTCTGCAATATTTAAAGATATGAGCAGTTGTTTTATTTCATCATCTGATGCCGGTTTTTTTTGCCGAGCAAATCGATTCGCCAGCTGGGTATTGTCGAAGGCATTGAGATAAGGAATCAAATTAAATTGCTGAAACACATAACCAATATGCTTTGCTCGAAACTTGTCACGTTTGCGACTCGTCATTTGTTCCAGGCGCTTGCCAAGAATTTCGACCTGCCCCCCGTTGGGTATAAACAAACCACTGAGTAGGTTTAACAAGGTCGATTTACCGCCACCGGAGGGACCGTGCACAAAAACCTGCTTGCCACCAGGCAGTGACCAGGAGGGTATGTTCAGTACAATTTGGCCGGGTTGTTCGGGATAGTGGAAACGGACATTCATAAGTTCAATGGCCATTGTATTCCTTCATGGATCGATAATGGATGTTACGGGGTGACCCCAAAATGATACTATATAACACTAATAGCTGAAGCCGTTTTTTATCCTACATAATCAATACTATGCTACGAATATTGAGCTTGATCCTTCTGGGAATAATCACGTTGACCCTATTGGCTTGTGATCAGCCAGGCACGAGTGCTACCAGCGAAAAACCAAAAAACCCATCGATTGAACAGCAAGCTGAGATCATTACAGAATCTAAAAATGATTCGAAGTCTCCAGCAGCACCCACCCCAACATCACGGCCTGCATCCGAATCCAAGCCTGCACTCGAGTTCAATACAGTTGAGTGGACCGATTTGATGCCAGACGAAGATTTAGATGCACTACTCAACCCTCCCAGCTACGTGACCGACATCAAAAACGGTTCTCTTGAAGACCAGATCACCAGCCAAATCCAAAACAGTGTTGCACTTGCGAGTGATGATCGTTATCAGCAAGCACTCGCATCGACGCGTGTTATTCCCGAAATGGACGGAAAAGCGATTCGAATACCAGGGTTTATTGTGCCCCTGGAATTTGACGACGAGCAAATCATTACACAGTTTTTCCTGGTGCCATTTTTTGGCGCCTGCATCCATGTACCGCCTCCCCCGCCAAATCAAATTATCTTCGTAAATTACCCCCAGGGATTAAAACTAGATGCGTTGTATGATCCCTTTTGGATTTCGGGAGTTCTAAAAACATCGCTCGTTGAGAATGATATGGCAATAGCCGCTTACAGCATGCAGATGCAATCATTTGAAGTTTACACGGAGTAGATTCTGGCCTAACCATGGGGCAGGGAAGGAAAAAAACGCGCCCAATTCATGCTGTCGCACAGGCTAGCAACTGATCCTCCAATAGATCATTAAGGTTCTCGGATATCATCTCGATACGGCTTTCCAGACAATCGTCCAATTCAATCTCTGTTAACGCATCGGCAGTAAGGTTATAACCGAACACTCCTTCATCGGTGATAAATACAGCCTTCATTCGTTCAACCTGCAATCCAGCTAAAAATGAAAACAACTTTTGATGATTAAAAACCTTATCAGGGGAAAATCGCCAACCGACGCTGCGAAAACCCTCCCCTTCATTTTCTGCCTTTAAAAATCCGCACTCCGGCATAGGGATGTTCGCAGCCAGTGGTTTCGTCTGATGCCCGTGGTGGTGATGCGATTGTGGAGGAAGGCCGGCGCTAGGTCCTTGTAAGACTGAAAGCTCAACCTTTCCATGCTGCGTACAGAGTACCCGGGTATGGGGTTGCCCTCGTTGCTTCACGTAGGCAATCAATCTCGCTTTATCTTCGTCCTGATATAAATCTAACTTATTGCCTATGATGATATCGGCAATAGCTATCTGCTGATTAAAGGTCTCATGGCCGGTATAGCGCGGGTCGGCTAGTTTCCTTGCATCCACCAAAGTGAGTGTTTTCTGTAACGACAATATCTCTTGGTAATGTTCAGCTGAAAGTACCTGCAGTACTTCTTGTGGGTGCCCAAGCCCGGTAGGTTCGATGAGCAAACGATCAGGCCTGGCTTTGGCTAACAGCTGGTTTAATGCAATTTGCATAGGCAGGCCAGCAGCGCAACACATGCACCCGCCTGGTACTTCACGTATAAAAATCCCCTCCTCGTTGGGGTGTTGACCTTCAAACAAACTGCCATCGACACCAATCTCGCCAAATTCATTAACCAGCACGGCCCAGCGTTCATCCTCTGGTTTGCTCTTGAGCAAATGCAGGATTGCAGAGGTTTTTCCAACCCCCAGGAAACCAGTGATGATATTAGTCGGAACTGCATGAATACGATTTTGATCAGAATTCATTTGCCAGCCTTTTATAGCCCTGAACCAGAGTGTGATTAGCAGATACAACTGACTCTGAAAAAGCAGAATATTCAGGCGGTACTTGTGAAATGCTATTCAGGTCAAAACCAGGGCCGATATTAGTCATCGGCGGCACATGAAAATGTTCCGGTAGATCAAGACCATCTACAACACAGTTGTGGCGAATAACGCAACCCCTGCCAATGGTGGTTTGAAAAACCACTGAGTTAAAGCCAATAAATACGTCGTCTCTCACCTCGCAGGGCCCATGTATGATTGAACGATGAGCAATCGATGTACGTTCGCCGATGGTCACTGCTGCACCCGATTTAGAGTGGATAACCACACCATCTTGAATATTGGTATCGGGTTTAATTACGATAGCCTCCATCTCCCCAGCTTCATCGACCTCGTCGGCACGAATGACGGCATAAGGGCCAACAAAAACGTTATCCTCAATAATCACTTTTCCGCAAATAATGGCGGTGGGATCAATAAAGGCACTTTCCGACACCACAGGCATATCGCCGCTTGGATTCTTTCGTAACATGCTTATGTCTCATTTATAAATTTGTAGCTTTACAACATTTTTTCTTTCTCGAACCATTGCAATAGTTTATTGCCCTGTTGTTCAGCAAAAATCTCGATAAATTTTTGAGACCTGTCATCACGCGGGTTCGTTAACGCTTTTATGCCCGCGCCAATATACATAGGTGTAAGCACTTCCTCTAAATCACGAGATACAGTAATGAAAGTGCTCACAGACTTCTGGGATAAGCGAATTTGTCAGTTTTTTGCCTCTGTTGTCGCAGTTCAAACTTAATAAGAGGCGGCTTCATGTGCAGCAAACATCTCAGCCCTGCGAACCACCTGCTACAGATTCGGAATTTTACCGACTCCATGGAAACCTACTTTGAAGGAAACGCTACAGGTGCCGACCACAACACTTTTTAAATTTACGACCGTTGCCGCATGGGCTAGGATCATTGCGTCCCACTTTGGGCGCTGTGCGTGTAATAGGGGCTAGAGAAGCGGAACAACTTTCGCTACTACAACAGGATTCACTATTCTTAACGGGTGGTTCATTTTCTTTCATTATTAGATCTTTATCTCACTAATGGTTATTTTTTTAATTGATAACTGCCGCATTATGCACGCACAGGCTTACTTGACGATCCACTTTAAACCAGTAGTTTTTAATCCATTAATTTGGTCGAAAGTGTCTTCTCAAGCATGTACTTACTAATTTGGGCAGGCACAGTCTTTATGGTTTTGTGCATGACAAAGGCGATAATTAAACCAATGTCCAAACGCTACGAAACCGGCCCCAATAACCGTCAGTATTTTTTCGCCAGCCTCACCAATTCGCTCTTCTCCTAACGCCAACGCCAAAACAAGCAACCCTAACCCGATGAATCCTATGATGACTAGCCGATAGCGCTTGTGTTGTTTGCAACCCATAGTCAGGGCATAAATACTGGTTGGGAGTACAGCGACAAGCATCCAAAAATGAAAAGCCTCGTTATCCAGTTGCAATGCCGCCAAGCTCGGCAGCAACGCCAATATAACTGGCAGAGAAAGACAATGGATTGCACATCCCAGTGATAAGCCAATGGCCAATTTATCTGTTACTGCTTGTGTTGTATTCATAAAAAACTGTTCCTATTTAGTTAAGCGGCTTGTGCGCGACAATCATCACACAAACAATTCATTTCTAACTCGGGGCCTATCAGCATAAACCCAGCTTCTTGTGCGGTTGCTTGAAGATCGGTCATTGTGGCTGGCTTGATGTAGACTTCTTTAACTTTGCTGCATTGTTTGCAAATCAAAAATTGCGAAACACCATGAGTATGAGTACAGCTAATGTGCGCGCACGAGACGTACTTGTTTGCCAGTTTGAGCTTATGTACTAACTGCTCACCTTCCAGAAATTCTAAAATGCGATAAACCGACATTGGGGATATACCCAGGCCATAGTGTTCTTTACAGAAATCGATCAGCTCATAAGCGGAAAGGGCTTTGTTGGATTGAATAAGACCGCTTAATACCTGCTTTCGTTTTTCTGTTAAGCGGGTGCGATGGGTTTTGCAATGCTGCTCTGCTTGCTGAATGATGGTATGAATATTATTCATGATAATTACCTGAACTCGACAATACGTTGATTGGGTGTAAGCGTTGCAGCTCCCTGCTGCATTGATTTGACCCACATAGCATTCATTTTATGAATGCCATGGAAGATCTCAAACAAATCGACGGTGACCGCAGACAGCTGAGCAATGTTTTCACAACGGTACTTATAATTGGAAACAACGTCGCTGTGACTACTTTGAGGGGCATGCTCTTCATGTTCTTTTTCGCCCTCATCATCGTGCTTATGCTCAGTTGAACTCTGTTGATGAGCGTGTTCGTGATCATCACTTTCGATGAGACCTGATAGCTCTATCGACGTATTAACGTGGTTGCAACGACCTCCCGAAAACAAAAAGAGTGTTTCATGCTGACGTAACATCGACACTGCATTTTCGATCGCCAACACCTCTTTTCGTGAGCTGGCCTGATGCTCAAAACCAACCAAATTCATCGCTGGAGAGGTGAACTGAATTTCAAGCTTTTCACCCTCCATTGCTATGGCCAGTTCCGATAGACCGTGCACGTGGGCTACCAGGCTGGCGGCACCATCCTCCGCATAAGAGAACTGCCCCGCCGCGGCAAAAGCAATAGTGAACGCGATGATGTTAGATGGACGTGTTTTCATCAGTTAATAAGTAGTTATGTTGGAGAACCCACACTAGACATTATGTTACAACATAACTTTTTGGAGTGCTAATGATATTCCACAGATCCCTCTTCAGCCCTGCGTAGTTGGCGAGTCCATTTGCGCAGTTTCGGGAGGTGCCGCCCTTGCCGAATAGGCGAAAATTAGCATTAGGACGTGAGGGCCATCAATAGCAAAAGCATTCGCTGTGCTCACGGGGCAGGCTCCAGGGGCTTTTAGACGATGACTTTTCCTGGGCTAACTGGTGGAGGAATCTCTTAATAAATCCGAGAAAATACTCTAAAAGCTTTAAATGGCGTAAGGCCATTTGGCGAAAAGTGAGCAGATATTTGACTTAAGACACCTAAGAAAAATAATTACAAAAGTAAAGAAACGGTCTGAAAAAATTTATCGCAACACAGCGTGGCAAACTCACTCCTGAGAGCATGGGTGCAGTAAATGAATTAGATGTGATTGACGCCCTTCACAGAACATGTCAAACACTGTGAGAGTCCAATCCACCTACCCAAAGCACGACGAGGAGCGCGCCGAGTGGATTATCATAACGCCTCGGCAGAGCGCATTTGGGGCTCCCTTGCAATGAAGACCCTCTAACAAACTGATAACAAACCACTCACGAACGCTATAAAGCGCTCTCAACTACATTTAGGTTGATTACTACAGAAAGAGAAGGCACAGTGCCTTTTGCTACCTCAGCTCCGAACACTATGGAAAATCAAATTCCATATGGATGAATATCCGTTTTCAACGGAGCAAACCTCAGTTAAGGAATTCCTAAAAGTGAGTAAAACACCAATAACTATGGGATGGCGCGAATGGGTTCTTTTACCAGAGCTAAATCTTCCTCTCATCAAGGCCAAAATCGATACTGGCGCAAGAACCTCCTGCCTGCATGCCTTTAGCCTTGAACCCTTTAACAAGGGGCATACAACCTGGGTTCGCTTCGGCATGCACCCCCGGCAACATGACTCAGAACCCGAGATATTTTGCGAAGCAGAAGTCGTCGACAAGCGAATAGTCACCGATTCCGGCGGCCACAGGGAAGAGCGCTATGTCATATCAACACTGCTGGATCTGGGCAATTCAAGCTGGCCCATTGAAATGACCCTCACTAACCGCGACACCATGCGCTTTCGCATGTTACTTGGACGCACAGCTATGCAAAACAGGGTAATCGTCAACCCCGGCGCATCCTACCTTTTAGGCAATTCAGAACACACGCCTCGCGACCTACCTACCCAGGAGAACACACATTGAAAATAGCTATTTTATCCCGTAACAAAAAACTTTATTCCACCCGACGCCTGGTTGAAGCCTGTGAACAACGCGGACACGAGCCGATGGTCATTGATGTATTGCGCAGCTATATGAACGTCGCATCCAGCAACCCAGAAGTCCACTTTAAAGGGGATACCCTGCCGAATTTTGACGCCATCATTCCTCGCATTGGTGCGTCAGTTACCTTCTATGGCACTGCGGTTTTACGACAGTTTGAAATGATGGGGGCCTACCCGCTGAATGAATCTGTGGCCATTAGCCGCTCTCGCGACAAATTACGTTCTTTACAGTTGTTATCACGCAGAGGGATCGGCATGCCAAATACCGGGTTTGCCCATGACCCTGACGATATTCCCGACCTGATTAAAATGGCAGGCGGGGCTCCCCTGGTCATCAAACTGCTGGAAGGCACACAGGGAATCGGTGTGGTTTTAGCTGAAACCAAAAAGGCGGCTGAAAGCGTTATTGAGGCTTTTATGGGACTAAAAGCCAACATTATGGTCCAGGAATATATCAAAGAGGCCGGTGGTTCAGATATCCGCTGCTTCGTGGTAGGCGACAAAGTGGTTGCTGCGATAAAGCGGCAGGCTCAGCCTGGTGAATTCCGCTCTAACCTGCACCGCGGCGGCTCTGCTTCACTGGTAAAAATTTCTCCACAGGAACGCGCGACGGCGGTTAAGGCAGCCAATATTATGGGCCTTAATGTAGCAGGGGTAGATCTTCTGCGTTCGGAGCGCGGCCCGCTGGTGATGGAGGTCAATTCATCACCCGGCCTTGAGGGGATAGAAACCGCAACGGGTAAAGATGTTGCCGGCATGATCATTGGATTTATTGAAAAAAATGCCAAACCTCACAGGACACGTACGCGAGGTAAAGGCTAATTACCATGAGCACAGAGCCTTTCACTATCAATGGGATTGCCGTTAAACCGGGAACGCGAACCACTATAGATCTACCAGCTGGTCGTCTCTATACGCACGCTCCCATGACGATCCCCGTACATATCGTCGCCGGCAAACGCACAGGACCCTGTCTGTTTCTCAGCGCGGCTATTCATGGCGATGAGATCAACGGGGTTGAAATTATCCGCCGCGTCCTGAAACTTCCGGTACTTAAACGGCTAAAGGGTACTGTTCTGGCCGTGCCGATTGTTAATGTCCATGGCCTAATCAGCCATTCTCGTTATTTGCCCGACCGCCGCGACCTAAACCGCTCTTTCCCGGGCACGGAAAAAGGCTCTCTCGCGGCAAGGCTAGCCCACTTGTTCATGACTGAAATTGTGGCAAAGAGTACCCATGGTATCGATTTGCATACCGGTGCTATTCACCGCAGTAACCTGCCACAGATCAGGGCTAATCTGGATGACGAAGAAACCAACCGTATGGCGATGGCATTTCAGGCCCCGGTGATTATTTCATCCAATCTTCGCGATGGCTCCTTGAGAGAATCCGCCTCGGAATTTGGTATCCCCACGCTGTTATATGAGGCAGGTGAAGCGCTGCGATTTGATGAAGTGGGAATTCGAGCAGGTGTTAAGGGAATTGTGAATGTCATGCGCTTGCTCGGTATGCTGCCTGCTACACGTGCCAAATCGAAGGCACAAACCGAACCGGTTGTAGCTCGCTCTAGCTCATGGGTGCGCGCACCGAGTAGCGGTATTCTAAGAGCTATGGTGCCTTTGGGTGGAAGGGTTAAAAATGGCACACTTCTGGGCATAGTCGCTGACCCCTTTGGTGAAAGAGAAGTGGAGATCACCGCAACATTTAGTGGCATCGTCATCGGGCGGACTAACTTGCCCCTGGTCAACGAGGGTGACGCCCTGTATCACATCGCCCGCTTTGAGGATATCGAGGAAATTGAAGCTAAAGTTGATGAATTCCAGGAGGAGCATTCACCTGAAATGATATCCTCCCCCCACTCTGAGAGTCCTATTATTTAAAGGGTTATAACATTAAGGTTCTAATGACCATACCTCCTCCTAAGGAGGTCTTTTCGAGGGCATGTCCTTTCGAGGAGAGACACAAAGAGAAAGGCGAGCCTTTAGTACTCGTACTACCAAGCTCTTTGATCTCTTACGCTCAAGTAAACAAACGCCTGCGACAGAGTTTGCGCTGTATACACCCAGTCTGCCATCACAATATTCAAATGTGCCTTTTCTTGACATCTTCTGGATAAATTCCACCAGCCACTAAGTGGCTAAGTGGCTCACCTAACGGTTACTATTATAATCATGTTCGATACCCTCTTTGGAAATTCTCCTCAAGATATAGATTACTAGCTACACCCAAACATGGTGACAATTGGAAGCATTGCCAATCAATAAGATCTATTAAAAATAGACCAATTCCAAATGCATCATGCTTGGTTACGCTTCTCACTACCGTGCTGTATGATCAATAAAATTGAGGACTGGCTTAACATAACGACAGAGGGAAAATCTCTGGAGAATGTAGGGGATATCACTTGCGCATCAGGATCACTCCGGACGATTGACAAAGCTGGCTTGTACAGGGATCGATGGCGCTAAAACCTTCCATATCGGCTCGGCAGCAATGAAATCGCTATGAGCGCCGCCATTCATACTTTAAGTGGTTTTTCTGTGTACGCCAGCCAATCGCAATTTGTCGGCTGGACAAAGAGCTTCGGTAAATCTCGCTCCAAACTATCTCTTATTCAAAGTGAGACTGATGCAAAAGCAGCATTATAAGATCCTATTGTTAATGAAAGATGGTCGGCGGAGATCCCCCCATTACCGCGAAAATATTTCGCCCTAAATACTGCAAACAAGAAATTGAGTAACGACTTATGACTAAAACTAAAGAGCCACACCAGGTTTTCCCCTCTGCAGGAGACGACGTTGGCTCTGCCAAACTAGTACCGGAAACCGCTCAAACACACTCGCCATCTTATCGATTAGCCTATACGGATACAGACTTCCTGCTCCGAGATGAATTGCGCCCAGTGCGACTCCAGTTAGAGCTGCTCAAGCCGGAATTACTGCAGCAGGAAAATGGTATTCACGCGACAGTCGTTATTTTTGGCAGCACGCGTATACCCGATGCAGAAGCCGCTACTAAACGTTTGCAAAAGGCAGAAACCGAGGCCGCAGCCAAGCCGGGAAATTCGACCCTGTTGCGTAAAGTAGCGGTTGCCCGTCGAGTTCTCGACAAAGCGCATTATTACGACGAGGCACGAGAATTGGGCCGCCTGATCACCACCAGTTCCCAGCATAGCAATGCAGAACAATGTCAATTAGTGGTCATTACTGGTGGTGGCCCAGGTATTATGGAGGGGGCTAACCGAGGTGCTTTTGATGCTGGCGGAAAGAGTATCGGCTTGAATATCGTTTTACCGATGGAGCAATCGCCTAACCCTTACGTTACACCGGAATTGTGTTTTCAATTCCATTATTTTGCCATTCGCAAGATGCAGTTTTTGATGCGCGCACGAGCCCTAGTGGCTTTCCCGGGTGGCTTTGGCACCCTTGATGAACTCTTTGAAACGCTGACATTAATCCAGACAAAAAAGGTCAAGCCGGTACCCATATTATTATTTGGCAAAGAATACTGGCAGCGTATTATTAATTTTGACGCACTCGTGGAGGAAGGTACTATCGACCCCGAAGACCTGAATCTATTTCAGTATGTCGAAACCGCGCAAGAAGCCTGGGAGGCTATCAGGGCATCTTCTGTGCAGGGGGACAACATAAAATAATCCTGAGCAAAGCCCTGACCCATGCCCCTCAATCATTCCAGGTGATGTTAATACCAAGAAAACCTGCCTTCAAATAACATGTAAACAATCGTTTACTCGTAGGGCCACTTCCATTTGAGAATCTCGGGCATGTCCTGTCCGTGACGATGAATATATTGCTTGTGCTCAATAAGCTTGTCGCGCACGAACTGCTTTAGATGGGCCGCCTTGTAACCCAGTTTTGGGACTCGATCGATCACATCGCTGACCAGATGAAACCGATCCAGATCATTCATTACCGCCATATCAAAGGGGGTCGTAGTCGTGCCCTCTTCTTTATAACCGCGCACGTGCAGGTTTTTATGATTGGTGCGGCGGTAGCAGAGTCGATGGATAAGGTAGGGGTAACCATGGAAGGCGAAGATAATGGGTTTGTCGGTGGTGAACAGAGTGTCGAAATCCTTGCCGTTAAGCCCGTGGGGGTGCTCTTCCGTCGGCTGTAGGGTCATCAGGTTAACCACATTGACAACCCGCACTTTGAGTTCCGGTACCTGCTGGCGTAGCAAATCCACTGCGGCCAGTGTTTCCAGGGTCGGTACATCGCCAGCACAGGCCATCACCACGTCCGGTTCACCGTCCTGGTCACTGCTGGCCCATTCCCAGATACCGATGCCGGCGCTGCAATGTTTAATGGCGGCATCCATGCCCAGCCACTGGGGTTGATTCTGTTTGCCAGCGATGATCACGTTAATGAAATCACGGCTGCGTAGACATTTGTCGGTAATGTATAAAAGCGTGTTGGCGTCCGGGGCGAGATAGACGCGAATAATATCGGCCTTTTTGTTGACCACCAGATCGATAAAGCCGGGGTCCTGATGTGAAAAACCGTTATGGTCCTGACGCCAGACATGGGAGGTCAGCAGATAATTGAGTGATGCTATCGGGCGGCGCCAGGGGATCTCCTTACTCACCTTGGTCCACTTGGCATGCTGATTAAACATCGAGTCGACAATATGGATAAAGGCCTCGTAGCATGAAAATAGACCGTGACGCCCTGTCAGCAGATAACCTTCCAGCCAGCCCTGGCAAGTATGTTCGGAAAGGATTTCCATGACTCGGCCATCCGGTGACAGGTGGTCATCGTCGGGCAAGGTTTCTGCGATCCAGGCGCGGTCGGTCACTTCAAACACTGCGCCCAGACGGTTGGAGGCGGTTTCATCCGGCCCCATGACGCGAAAATTGCGGTTGGCGAAATTGAGTGCCATCACATCGCGCAAGAATTGACCCATCACGCGGGTCGATTCGGCCAGAGTGTGGCCGGGATTACTGACATTGACCGCGTAGTCGCGAAAGTCGGGTAGTTTCAAATCTCGCAATAACTGACCCCCATTGGCATGGGGATTGGAACCCATGCGCCGCGTTCCTTCGGGTGCAAGTTCACGCAGTTCCTGCTTGAGAAAACCTGAATCATCGAACAGCTCTTCGGCACGATAACTTTTTAACCAGGCTTCCAGCAGCCCAAGGTGTTCCGGGTTGTCGATCATGTCCGAGAATGGCACCTGATGGGAGCGCCAGGTACCCTCACTCTTCTTGCCATCGACTTCTTTTGGTCCTGTCCATCCTTTCGGGCTGCGCAGGATAATCATCGGCCACCGTGGTCGTTGTCGATTGCCGTTAATGCGCGCCTCATGTTGGATCGATTTTATTTCACTCGTAACGACGTCGAAGGTCGCGGCCATCTTCTGGTGCATTTCTTCCGGATCAGAACCCTCAACGAAATAGGGCTGATACCCATAGCCCAAAAACAGGTTTTTCAGTTCATCGTGGTCAAGCCGGGCGAACAGGGTAGGATTGGCAATCTTGTAGCCATTAAGATGCAGAATCGGTAGTACTGTGCCGTCGCGTGCCGGATTGAGAAATTTATTGGAATGCCAGGAAGTGGCCAGTGGGCCGGTTTCAGCCTCGCCATCACCGACCACGCAGCACACTAGTAGATCGGGGTTATCGAAAGCCGCCCCGTAAGCATGGGACAGCGCATAACCAAGCTCACCGCCCTCATGGATAGACCCGGGTGTTTCCGCTGTAACATGGCTACCCACCCCGCCGGGAAAGGAAAACTGTTTAAAGAGTCGCTGCATGCCATCGGCATCAGTGGAAATATTAGAGTAAAACTCACTATAACTGCCCTCCAACCAGGTATTGGCCACTAGCCCTGGGCCACCATGGCCCGGCCCGGCGATGTAGATCATATCCAGGTCATATTTTTTGATAATGCGGTTACAGTGGACATAAATAAAATTCAGCCCCGGCGTCGTGCCCCAGTGGCCGAGCAGCCGAGGTTTGACATGTTCTTTTTTCAAGGGCTGTTTCAGCAAGGGATTGTCGAGCAGGTAAATCTGGCCGACCGACAGGTAATTGGCGGCGCGCCAATAGGCGTCGATCTTTCGTAGCTGTTCTGGATTCAAGGTCTGGCTGTTGATGATCTCGGTGTGCGGCATACTACTTTCCCCTTGTCGAATCCGTCGATGTCCTTTCTGTGTAAACGCGTCAAATCCTAACAACTGTCATCTGCAAACAGCTTTTGAACGTGGGATCTTAATAAACGAAATAAGTGCAAGTTGCGTTGGGTAAAGTTGCGAATCAAAGCCAAGATGAACCACCGCTCGCGGCAGATCATCTGCCATCAACCTAACACACTGATTAAAATAGCGCCGATTACCTTGACGGTCATACTCACGCCTTATCGCATAATCCTTAGAAGCCGCCAAACGCCAGAGTTTACTATTAGCCCCAACTACCCGATCCATATTGGGCGTATATGTAGACAAGCAAAAAGCCTAGAATTTCCATTAAGATCCCTGAACGGCTATACAGAGAGAGACCCCACCACTCAAACGGGAAGTAGTAACTCTCCCTCAGAATCTCTCTTCCCAAAAACCTGTCTCTTACCAAGGAATAAGGCGACCTCTTTTTCGCTAGACCAGGTGGAGTATGGACTGATATCACACCTTTTTAAAGAGACTTTCGACAGTGGAGAAACATCCGCCGCAACCGAGTTATCCACTGCTTATATTTTTTTTGAGCAACGCTACGACCTGTCGCGCGATTTCGAGCTCCTCGTTAGCGGGAACAATCAGCACGTCAACCTTTTTGTTGGCTTCACTGATACTGATGGTTTCGCTGGCACCAGAGTGGTTGAGTTGTTCATCGACGGAGATACCCAGCACCCCTACTCCATCGCAGACAGACTGACGAATCAGCGCATCGTTTTCGCCCACACCGCCGGTAAAAACCAATGCATCCAGACCGCCAAGCGCAACATAATACGCACCGATATATTTCACTATTCGATAGCAATACATAGCAATCGCAAGACGAGCCTGTTCACTCCCCTCATCGACGAGACGGTGGACATCACGCATATCGCTAACGCCACACAGTCCTTTCATACCACTATCACTGCTTAGCAGGTACTCGATCTCATCAAAATCCATGCCCAGTGTTCTGGCCAGATAGAAATGTACGGCAGGATCCAGGTCGCCACAGCGTGTTCCCATGATCAGGCCCTCCAGCGGTGTCATGCCCATGGAGGTATCGATACAAACGCCATCCCGGATCGCCGCAGCACTGGCCCCGTTGCCCAGATGCAGCGTGATTAAGCGCAAGGCTGTCAGTGGTTGCTGTAGATAATGCGCCGCCTGTTGCGCGACATGCTGGTGCGAGGTGCCGTGAAAGCCATAGCGGCGCACCCGATGGTCCTGGTACAGGGTATCCGGCAGAGCATAACGATAGGCATGTGGCGGCAGTGTGCGGAAGAAGGCGGTATCAAATACAGCGATCTGGGGCACCTGTGGACAGCTTTGTTGCATTGCTTCAATACCGGCCAGGCTTGCCGGATTGTGCAATGGCGCTAGTGGAATCATATTGTGAATTTCTTTGATCACTTTGTCATCAATCAGCGCCGGCGTCTGGAAGGTCTCGCCACCATGAACAACACGATGGCCGATGGCGTACAGCGAGGTCATCGAATTCACTAGATTGTTGTCTTCCAGAAAGGCAAAGATTTCCTGTAAGCCTGCAGGGTGATCCTCAATAGCTGAGCTTCCGTGGCGTCTGTCTATGTCACCACTGGGGCTATAGATTTGGTAATCGCTGCGACCACCGGCCCCACCGATGCGCTCCAGGGTGCCCGATGCCAGCAGTACTTCCTGTGTCATCTCATAGAGGCGGAACTTGATGGAAGAGCTGCCGGCGTTGATGACTAGAACGCGCATTATATAAACGGCTGTTTTTTTGCGCTGGACACCGCGCTGCCCAGCAAGTTAATGAAATATTTTTCCTCATCAATTATCTTTTCTCGCGCATGTAAACAGCTTTTATAAAAGACCTGTTTTTTATTCATGCATAATGAGGTCATCGGCTTAAGCTAGGTCGTTTGTTAGTTCAAACGCTGCAGCTTGACTTTAAAGCGCATGTTTTTCCCGAAAGAGAGAGATTCGTTAACAGTCTCTTTCGCCGGCAAGCTATAAACCTCAGTTGTCGTGGTAACGATAGGTGATAGATCCATACACTGCCCCTTTGGTAAAGCTCGGATTTCAGCTAAGCGCGGCTGTATAGTGCTGTGGGTCGCCGTGATCTCAACGCTCTTTTCAACCAGCTGGTGAGTCACTCGAAAACCAGAAAAGTGATCTACCGTAGAGTAAAGTTTTTCTACTTTCCCCGATTCTTGCTGATGACAGCTTAGTCGAAGATAACTACGCTGAAGACCTTTGCTCCAGGTATGGGGTTTATTGGAAACGTTGATTTCCCCCCGATAAAGGAGCTTATCGTTAGATAAAAGATCAAAGTTCAGTACGTAGGGGTTCCCGGCGTACACGTTGGTTCCAGTGGTTAAAAACAGACTAATAACTAAAAAGCGTTTGAGCATTTTGGACTATCCCCTATATTTACTCGTTTTCAGTGTTTGTATTTTCATCGTCAAGGCCTTGCGGATTTTATATACAGGGGATGAGCATTTGTCATCAAACGTTTGAATAAATCAAGGCTACCCGCACTAGAACCCGCCTTATATTGTACTTGATAAGCGCTCCGGTAAAGACCAGTAATATATTTATACCTGTCCTTTTAGTGCTCATTGTTCCAATGCGGAATTTTTCCGCAGCAGCATTTTTTCCAGTTCCACCAAAAACAGTACCGATGACGCAACGACAATGACACGCAGCCAGGCCTCTGCACCCATGCCAGTAGTGGCAAACAGTGTCTGCATCGGACCCAGATAAGTAAAGCCCAGCTGAATAATGATCAACAAACCTATGGCATAAAGCACGTAAGGGTTTCCCGTCAGCCCCTTATAAGTCAACGACGGCGCCAGCAGATAACGGGCGCTGAACAGGTAAAATATTTCGAACATCACCAGGGTATTAACGGCCACGGTGCGGGCCAGCTCGATGGAGCTGCCATGATCCCGCTCCCACAGGAACAGCCCGAAAGTACCCGTGACAATGATCAGCGATACGAAAAGCACGCGCCAGATTAGAAAACCTGACAGTAGCGGCTCCCTGGGATTACGCGGCGGTCGTTGCATGACATTGCGTTCCGGTGGTTCGAAGGCCAGGGTCAGGGCCAGGGTGACAGCGGTAATCATATTGATCCAGAGGATTTGTGCCGGGGTGATGGGCAACATGCGACCCATGACAATGGCGACGATGATGGTCAGCGCCTCCCCGCCGTTGGTGGGCAGAATAAAAAGGATGGATTTTTTCAGGTTGTCGTAGACCGTGCGGCCTTCTTCCACCGCATGGGCGATGGAAGCGAAGTTGTCATCGGTGAGCACCATTTCTGCTGCCTCCTTGGCCACTTCAGTGCCCTTGTGCCCCATTGCCACACCAACATCGGCGCGTTTCAGCGCCGGCGCGTCGTTAACACCGTCGCCGGTCATGGAAACCACTTCGCCTCCGGCCTGCAGTGCAGTGACCAGTTGCAGTTTCTGCTCAGGAGAGACGCGGGCAAAAATATCACAGTGCAGTACTGCATTCTGCAGCTGCGCATCATTAAACGCCTCCAGCTCGATGCCTTTGATCACGGTGGCGCCGTCACCAATACCCATCTGCGCACCGATGGCGCGAGCGGTGATGGCATGGTCACCGGTAATCATTTTCACCCGGATACCAGCCGACTGGCAGATCCGCACTGCAGCGGTTGCCTCGTCACGGGGCGGGTCGATGATGCCCACCACCCCCAGCAGCGTCAGCCCGTCGTCTACATCACTAAGGGCCAGGCCTTGCTGCTCAGCAGCGGTTGGCTTGAAGGCAATGGCGAGTAAACGTTGACCCCGTTCAGCCATGCTGTTCATACAGCTTTCCCAGTAGGCTTTATCGAGAGAAAGGTCCTCGCCACTCACGCGTTGCTGGTGGCACATTTCCAGTACCCGCTCTGGCGCACCCTTGAGATAAATAAAGCCGTGCCCCTCATGATCATGGTGCAAAGTGGCCATGAAGCGGTGCTGAGATTCAAAGGGGATGGCGTCAATACGTGGGTACTGGCTTTGACAATAACCGTGTTCCAGGCCTGCTTTCAATGCCAGGGTTACCAGTGCGCCTTCGGTGGGATCGCCCTGTATTAACCACTGGCCGTCCACTTCTGACAAGGACGCGTCATTACACAGCAGAGCTGCTTGAACCACCTCCTGCAGCAGTGGAAACGCTTCAGGGGTGGTGTCCTTGCCGCCAAGACTAAAGGTACCGTGGGGATCGTAACCGCTACCGCTCACCTCGCATATGCCAAGGCCAGTGGCCAGGCTCTGCACGGTCATTTCATTACGGGTCAGGGTCCCGGTCTTGTCCGAACAGATAACAGTGACCGAACCCAGGGTCTCGACGGCCGGCAGACGGCGAATGATGGCGTTCTTTCTGGCCATACGCTGCACGCCGATGGCCAAGGTGATAGTCATGATGGCGGGCAGCCCTTCCGGGATACCGGCTACCGCCAGACCGACGGCGGCCAGGAACATGTCGCCGACGGAATAGCCCCGCCACAGTACGCCGTAGGCAAAGGTGGTGGTGGCAATTACACCAATGGCGATAGTCAGCCACTTGCCAAATACGGCCATCTGCCGCAGCAGAGGGGTAGTGAGCACCTGAACCTCCCGAAGGAGGCCACTGATGCGGCCAATCTCGGTGTGGTCGCCGGTCGCCACGACGACACCCTGCCCCTGGCCATAGGTCACCAGCGTGCCCGAGTAAGCCAGGCACTTGCGATCACCGATGGTGGCTTCTTGTCCCACCGGCTGCGTAGTTTTTTCTACCGGTACCGACTCGCCGGTAAGCATAGCCTCCTCGATACGAAGCTCACGGGTCTTAAACAATCGCAAATCGGCCGGGACCTTGTCACCCGATTGCAACAATACCACGTCACCTGGAACAAGTTGCTCTGCCGGTAGGCTGATCAATTTGCCGTCGCGTTTAACCATGGCCTGCTGGGAGAGCATATTCCGGATAGCATCGAGAGCCTTTTCGGCCTTACCTTCCTGAATGAAGCCGATGATGGCATTGATCACCACCACACCGATGATGACGCTGCTGTCGACCCAGTGACCCAGCAGGGCCGTGACTGCACCGGCACCCAGCAACACATAAATAAGCACATTATGAAACTGGGCTAAAAAGCGCGCCAATGGACCTTTTTTCTTTGCCGGACTGAGTCGATTAGGGCCGAGTTTCCGCAACAGCTGTTCGGCGAGCGGTTGTGAGAGACCTTCAGTAGACGAGGATAGTTGCTGGAAAATGGTATCGACTTCAAGTGCGTGCCAGGACGCTGGCGTTGAAAAGTCGGGGTTTACTTCATCGCGAATATTGTCTTGCTCTAGCGAGGTCATGGTATTTACCTTTTAAACTATTAGTATTTAGTCTCGGATAAATACCTAACCACAGAATGTTACGCTCTGCTTATAGTCGGAAATACCCGTGATCACCCCAACGGAGGAACAGCTGCTGAGTATTCACCTACGCAAGAATGCCACAACTCCATTTTCCGGGGATAGCATGTTCAACCGCGTTTGTAGCCCCTTAACCGTACTCAGCGATGTTGTGAAGGCATCAAACTGCGGCCAAGGTGCATTAGTATCAAGACGCCAGACCCTCACCTGTATCTTAGTGCCCCGTAAGCAGGTATATAAGAGCAGCGGTACCACTGCGACCAGCAAGGTCTTTAGCCCGCTGCGTAGCCAAGAGATATCCGTGATTCGACCGAGGAAAAAAAGCAGTACAAGCGCGACGAGGATGGCCCCATAAAGAGGAGATAGTGGCTGCGGGGCACCATAGCTCGCCAGCCATAACGGCACCAGAATCAGCAGTGAAAAAACAAGCGGTGCCAGACCATTCACCAATGCTACTAACAAGGGTGTCAAGCGCGCTGCCTGACAATGTCGTTAGATATCAAGCAAGTCTGGATAACACCCTTCATACCGAAGATTAGCACTCCTAAACTGACCTGGTAGATATCAGTTATACTAAACATCACTTGGCTAAATATAGAGGAGTACTAAATTTTGCTTTACGTACCGTCGTGATAATCTTTACAAAATTTATCCAGAAGCCCAGCCGTTCCTCAGATCCTGCACGTTACCTAAAACAACCTCTACTGCAGGTCAAAATCCAGTAGTTATGGCTAGCTGAATAAACCTGCTTGCGTATATCTACCTAAGCTCAAACTAATATTCACTCGCTTGAAATATGCAGATAGCTCAGTCATCCAGACGCTGAACATCTACGGATACCGTTAATACCTGGGAATCGCCACCTTCAAAAATCACCCCACGTACCGGCGTAACATCAGAGTAATCCCGTCCCCAGGCTGTAGTAATATGCTGATCACCGGGCACATTATTGTTGGTCGGATCAAACTCAAACCACCCCTCCCCTGGCGAATAAACTGCAAACCAGGCATGGGATGCATCCGACCCGGCAAGTTTTTTAGTACCGAGCGGCGGCAGTGTCTCCAGGTAGCCGCTGACATAGCGGGCGGGAAAACCCAAAGACCGTAAACAACCAATGGCTAGATGCGCAAAATCCTGACAAACTCCACGACGCTTTTCTAGCACCTCCTTTAATGGCGTGGCAACTGTGGTCGAATTTGGATCGTAGGTAAATTCATTGTAAATATGATGGGTCAACTTACGCGCGGCGCTGAGTAGCGAAACATTATCCTGAAAGAAAGGGGCCGCGTAAGCTCGCAGCTCATCAGAGGGCTTGATCATGGGGGAGCGCAGGATAAATTCCCGGGCCAGGAAAACCTCTTCGTCGGTACTGGTGCGCAATTTCTCCAGAGCCTGACGGCAGGTAGTGCCCATACCCAGATCAACGCCTGGATCGATTCGATCGCTGTCCAGGTACACCCTGCTATCAACGCTGATCTCCAGGCAGCTATGTTTGCTTTCAAGCGAAAAGTAGCAGGCCTTGTTACCAAAATAATCAACACGCTCATGAATATTAGTCGGATGCGGTTTGATGCTGATGCGACTTTCGAGGCATCGCTGATAATAAGTATCCCGAGGCATCAGATGGGCGTGGTTATAGCACAGCGTAACCGGTTGATCGTATTGATAGTGGGTCACGTGTTTAATACGGTAGAGCATTATTCCTCTTCCCAGCGGTCGGCCACTAATTGCTGATGCTCGATGCGGTGATCAAAATATTTCTCACTAATCAAGCCCGCGGTGCGACCCAACAATTTCTGCACCGTGCCCAGTACTTGCTCAAGTTTGACACGGGAACCACTGGTTTGATCGCAAATACCCAACTCGTGTAAGTCAGCAAGCTGCACGATGGTCATAGCCTCCAGGAGGCAACGGCCCTGTGGGTTCATACCCAGGACATGAGAGGTGCCCGGTAAATCATCAATATGCTCTTTCAGCGCTGCCAACTGGAAAAGCAGGGAACGGGGGTTAGCTTTATCGATCATCAGTAGCTGCAAACTACTAGTAATTTCAACACCGGAACGATAGCGTCGACGATAAGAAACCAGCATTTCAAACGTTAATAACACGGATTCCAGCACCGTCGTTAAATCATTCTCGGATTGATCGCTAACCAGAGTGGACTGTAGCAAACTGGTCATTTGGTAGGATTTCTCCAGCGTCCGACCCATCTCCAGAAAGCGCCAGCCGGTGCCACGCACCATACTTTCATGACTCAGTCCTGCCAACGCCAACAGTGTCGTGACCAGAGGGTCCAGCGCCTCTTCTGGGGCCGAAGTTAAGCCCAGACGCAAGGAATCATCCAAACCTGCCAGCGCATCACGAAGATCGTTGAGAACACGCTGGGTGTCCGCTGACAGCATCTCCTTGACTTCTTCACTGCTGACCAGCATCGCCTGTATATTCGAGGCCACCGTACCGGGGCGGTTCTCATCAAGAATGACACTGAGCAGTTCTTTATCGATCGCCATGGTGATAGGACCGGTGCCACCAACAAAACCGGGATAGGTAGTACTCACTTGAGTGACTGCGTAGAGCAAGGTGTCCCGTGCCGGCACTGACAACGGATCAATACTGTTGAGTTGCATAAATACCGTTCTTAGCAAGCGCAGAGACGCCTCTGCTCGCTCCGCATAACGCCCCATCCAGAACAGGTTTTCCGCTACCCGACTCGGTAAGTGCATGCCTTGGTCAGCGCCTACACTCACAACCAAACCACTATCCTTATTGAGGCTGACTTGCTTTTCAGGTTCCGACGCCAACACCCAGGTGTCTTTACTGGTTGAGCCCAGCTGACTACTGATGATCATCTTGTTGTCACCAGTTCCAACACGCGTCAGGCCACCGGGCATAATAGTGTAGGAGGAAGGGTTTGCTACTGAAAAACTGCGCAACACAAGAGGTCTGGAAACCAGCCCTTGTCGAGACCAACTCGGTGCACTGGAGGGTAAATGGTAACGCTGCCCCACAAAATTCAGGGGTTTGGCGTCAATTCTTTGCATCCATTCCTGTTTTTCCTCGGCGCTAAGTTCACTGCCAAAGATACTGTGATCACCCCTGCGGCGAAAGGTGGTCTTGATGATCATCTCATCAAAATGATCCAGCACATACTGACGATCACTCTCTTCACCACACCAGTAAGTTTCCACAGAACGTAACTGAGGTTCTCGACCAAGAAAGTGTTTACCAATGGCTGGCAAATACTTTAATAAGGCCGGGTGTTCCAGCACGCCTGAGCCAAGAGGGTTAGCCACCACCACCTGACCGGAACGCACCACATCGAGCAGACCAGGAACCCCCAGTTGGGAGTCACTACGCAGCTCTACAGCATCACAAAAATAATCGTCGAGACGCCGGAGGATTACATCCACGCGTTTGAGACCATCCAGCGTTTTCATCCAGACCTGACCGCCACGCACCGTCAGGTCAGCACCCTGCACCAGCGGATAGCCTAGATAGTTAGCCAGTAAAGTATGCTCAAAATAAGTTTCGCTATAGGCTCCGGGGGTCAGTACCACCACATGGGGAATATCGTCACCGGGGCACAGGGCGGCCAGCTTTAAGCGCAGGGTCTGGAAAAACATCGACAGACGATGGACGTGACTGTCGCGAAACAAGCTTGGTAATACCCTCGACATTACTGTCCGGTTTTCAAGGGCATAACCCGCACCGCTTGGCGCTTGGGTGCGGTCACCAATAACACACATTTGCCCATCGGCGTCACGCACCATATCGACGCTGTGAAAAATCAGCTGCTGATCACCGGGAATCTTAATGTCATGACATTGCCGCAAAAAACCAGCATGGCTAAAGACCAGTTCTGGCGGGATCACTCCGTGGCGAATCAGATCCCGTGGCCCATAAATATCCCGTAGCATTAGATCAAGCAATTCTGAACGCTCAATCAAACTCGACTCGATACTGTTCCACTCTTCGCTTTCGATGAGCAGCGGCACAGGATCGAGGCCCCAGGTCTGCCGGGTGCCATGGGTCGCGGAAAGATTATAGATGGCGCCATCATCGCGGAGAATACGCGAGGCTTTTTGTTGCCGATCAGCTAAGGCTTCAACTCCCAGAGCCTCAAGACTATTCAGTAAATACTGCCAGTGGCTGCGCTGCTCACCGCTATCTTCGTAGACCTCATCATTGAAGCCCACCAGGGGACGATAAGCAAAGGCGGCCGATTGTTGATCAGACCCGTTGCTCTGTGTCTGATGCTGGCCTTGCTGCTGCTGGCGCGGCAGGTGCCAGGGGGGTCGCCCGGTAGGAGTCTGGGTCATTTTTTTAAACAGTCAAATTAGGGCGGTGAGCCGTCTATTCTATACCGAAAATAAGCAGCAGCGGAAGATTAACCTTTTTAGCTCAACTATGCCTCTGGGTATTTACGCAGATCCAGGGTGTATGGATATTCATCATCCCGCAACAAAGGCGGCGGCGCCATGGGTCGAGGTAATTGGTCGTGGGGAATCAATTTCCGTAAAGCCTGCTGGCTTAATGGTGGCTTGATTGGTGCTGGAGTATGACCAAAATCGTAGTAACGACTCACTCGCCGTGTTTCAGCTTCAAAAGCATTGACCGGATAGGCGTCGTAACTCAGACCGCCGGGATGGCTGACATGATAGCTACAGCCTCCAATCGCCAAACCGTTCCAGGTATCAATCAGATCAAACACCAGAGGCGCATGAACACCAATAGTCGGGTGCAAACCAGAAGGTGGCTGCCAGGCCCGGTATCTCACCCCACCGACATACTCCCCTTTTTTGCCCGTATTACTCAGCTGTACACGCTGACCGTTACAGGCCAACACATAGCGACTATCGGTTAACCCGGTCAATCTGATTTGTAAACGTTCGACCGAAGAATCCACATAACGAGCAGTGCCAAAGCTACTCACCTCCTCACCCAGCACATGCCAGGGCTCAATAGCCCAGCGTAATTCCAGGTTAATATCACCGATAGCGACTCGGCCATAATGGGGGAAGCGAAACTCCTCAAAAGGTGCCAGCCATTCCAGTTGAAACGGTATATCGTGGCTCTGTAAATCCTCAACAATGTCCTTCATATCCGCCCAGACAAAGTGTGGCAACATAAATTTGTCGTGTAGAGCCGTACCCCACCGTACCAAAGGCTTGTGATAGGGCTCACGCCAAAAGCGTGCAACAAGACTGCGCAGTAATAAAGCCTGAACCAGACCCATTTGGTAATGAGGCGGCATCTCGAAGCCACGAAACTCTAACAGACCCTGTCGTCCAGTGGCGGTACCGGGCGCATATAATTTATCAATACAAAATTCGGCGCGGTGGGTATTCCCGGTAATGTCCGTAAGCAGATTACGCATCAAGCGATCAATCAACCAGGGTTGGTCAACAATGCCCTCGGGCATCTGAGCAAAGGCAATCTCAAGTTCATAAAGCGCCTCGTCACGCCCCTCATCGGCACGGGGAGCCTGGCTGGTAGGTCCAATAAACATACCCGAGAACAGGTAGGACAAACTGGGATGGTGTTGCCAGTAGGTCACTAAACTACGCAGCAGATCAGGGCGGCGTAGCAATGGACTATCGGTGGGAGCTGCGGCCCCCAGCGTAATATGATTACCGCCCCCGGTACCGGTGTGGCGGCCATCAAGCATAAATTTTTCAGTACCCAGGCGCGACTTATGTGCCTCCTCGTAAAGAATTCGCGTGTTATCTACCAGCTCTCGCCAATTATTCGCGGGGTGGATATTGACCTCAATCACCCCAGGGTCGGGGGTCACCAGAAGACGCTGCAGGCGAGGGTCACGCGGTGGTTCATAACCTTCAAGAATGACCGGTAATTTCTGTATGCGAGCACTTTTTTCGATCAACTCAATCAACTCGATATAGTGCTCAAGAAATTTCAGAGGTGGCATAAAGACATGCAGCCGCCCTTCTCTCGGCTCAACACAAAGCGCTGTGCGAATCACCTCAACCGGCGCCGTTGACTTCTTCCTGTCGGCGCTCAGGCCAATCGTGGCATCAGCCTTACCCGGCATCATATTGCGCTGGTCAAAATGGCTATCAATTTTCGTCTGGGAGAACGTAGGTTGCTGGTCGGTTATTTGCTTCCCATCGGCTAAAGGCTGCTTATCCGCTAACGGCTCACGCTCAGCAAAGGGATCACGATCTGGCACTTCGGCTTGCGATTGTTCCGCTTCGGTCATCAGTGGCAGTGAGTCCAGCGGCAGGCGAAAACCCAAGGGTGAATCACCCGGCAACAGCACTAACTTGTCTCGTTTCAGTGGCCAATGACTACTCTGCCATTTTTCTGTGTTGGCATTCCAGGCCAGGGGCAATACATAACCTGCGGGCTTATCAAGCCCCTTGCTCAACAAGCGGGCAATACGTTTGCGCTCAAGGCTATCAGTAAGATCGGCTTTCTCTGGATCAACGTTGTCCGGCAGTGATTGTTCTTTCCACAGGTAATGAAGAGCGTCTTCGCAGGCAGGCTGTACATAGTCCACATCAATACCCAGGGACCGACACAGGGTTTCGGTAAATCGCTGCGCCTCCTCAAACCCATGCCCGTAGTCTTTGTCGACGCGGGCCAGCAGTTTGTCATCCTGCCACAGAGCTTTGCCATCTTGTCGCCAGAAGCAGCCCAGTGCCCAGCGCGGCACTTCCTCACCGGGATACCACTTACCCTGACCATAATGCAGGACGCCGCCAGGCCCAAAACGCTTGCGCAAACGCAGCAGTAAATCTTTCGACAGGCTTAGTTTTTTGGCACCCAGAGCGTCCGTATTCCACTGGGCGGATTCCATATCATCCACTGAAACAAAGGTGGGTTCGCCACCCATGGTCAGACGTACATCCATTGCCTCCAGCTCGCTATCAACCTTATTTCCCAAGGCATCAATCAGCGTCCATTGCTCCTCGCTGTATGGCTTGGTGACCCGGGGATCTTCATGGATGCGATAAACCTTATTACTAAAGCTAAATTCGGTTTCGCACTCATCCGTGTAACCTTCGATGGGCGCTGCCGAAACGGGGTCTGGCGTGCAGGCCAGAGGAATATGACCTTCGCCGGCGAATAGACCTGAAGTTGGATCCAGGCCAATCCAGCCCGCACCAGGCAGATACACCTCGCACCAGGCATGCAGGTCGGTGAAGTCTTCCTCCGCCCCAGCGGGGCCATCCAGCGGTTTGACGTCTGGCTTTAGCTGCACTAGATAACCCGAGACAAAGCGTGCTGCCAGCCCTAGATGACGAAAGATCTGCACTAATAACCAGCTGGTGTCACGGCAGGAACCTTTCGCCAGCGAAAGCGTTTGCTCGCAGCTCTGAATACCCGGCTCCATACGAATATTGTAACCAATCGCTTTTTCCAGCCGCTGGTTTTGCGCCACCAGAAAATCATTAATGGTTTGTTTATCCTGACTGATAGAAGCGACCCACTCGCTCAGCAGTGGTCCCTTTTCAGTCACTTCCAGAAAAGGCGCAAGGTCATCCTTTAGTTGCTCGTCGTACTGAAAAGGAAAATCTTCAGCATATTTCTCGACGAAAAAATCAAAGGGATTAATGGCGACCAGATCGGCAATAACTTCGACTTTAAACGAAAATTTTCTGGTTTTTTCGGGAAATACCAGGCGCGCCAGGAAATTCCCAAAAGGGTCCTGCTGCCAGTTAATAAAATGATTTTCTGGCTCTATTTTAAGCGTATAGGCATGGATTGGTGTGCGGCTGTGCACGGCTGGTCGCAATCGCAACACGTGGGGTGACATATTGACCGGACGATCAAAATGGTACTGCGTCTCATGTTGAATAGCGACACGAATGGTCATCTTACTTTCCTCACAGTATTCATAACGATGCAAACAAAACTAACGTTCTTCAAAGGCAAACCAGTTATCGTAAAAACACTGATGTAAGACCAGCAACTGGATTTGTAATTCATTGATGTACTCTCTGAAGCTGTCGTTCAAGTCTTGCTCTGAGTCCGCTTCAAATCGAAACGAGTTGATGGTTTTTAACTTTTTGAGCACTTGTTTTTGGCTGGGTAATTTATGCACCGCCTCAATGATACGGTCGTGGCAATAACGCAAGGTGCGAGGGAAGTATTCATCTTCAAGCAGAAACCGGGTTACTTCTGGGCCACTGATTCTGGATTGCATGGTGCGACGATAGCTCAGGTTTGCACTCAACGAGCGCAGCACATGACCCCATACCACCTGTGATAAATCCACCCCCAGTTCGGCTCCCGGTTGCAGCAGCACCGATACTCCCGCGTCCAGAATACGGGTGGTCATATCAGCTCGCTCAATATTCCTACCCAGCTGAATAAACTGCCAGACATCGTCATGACTAGTAGTGTCGCACAGCAGCCCGTTAATCTGCTGACAACTTTTGATAATGCCATCGATAAACTCGTAGCGCTGACGCCTCAGCAAACCTTGCTGATTGTTATCTCGTATAAAAAGGTAGAGTTCATTAATGCATTCCCACACTTCAGGCGCCAGTACATCACGACTGGTTCGGATATTTTCGCGAAGTATTTTAACGTCGGAAAGTGTTGAGCCATTTTGCTCATCAACCAGCATAAATTTGAGCACGTTGCGCTCATCGCGGTTTTTATAGCGACTGGCAAATGCGTCTTCAGCACTGTTAAGAACAATCAGGTTATACCATGTAATATCCACACCGCCGGGTAGATCCAGCAAGAGCTTGTGATAGGCACTGATCAGGCGGGCGGTATTTTCGATACGCTCAAGATAACGAGCGGTCCAGTACATCCGCTCAGCGGTGGTTGACAACAGCATTATCTGGCCTCCGTATCGACTATCCAGGTGTCCTTACTACCACCACCCTGAGAAGAATTCACCACCAGTGAACCGCGCTCCATGGCTACCCGGGTCAAGCCACCACTGGTCACATATATGTCATCAGCCTGTAAAATAAAAGGTCGTAGATCAAGGTGTCGAGGCTCAAGACTGCCGCCATCCACCAGCGTTGGGCAGACCGACAACTTCAGGGTCGGCTGGGCAATATAATTACGTGGACATTCCTTAATTAGCCGAGCAAATTCATCCTGCTGGCGTTTAGTTGAATGTGGCCCAATCAACATGCCGTAACCACCCGATTCATTGGCTGGTTTAACCACCAGGGAATCGAGATTATCCAGTACATAGGCGCGTTGTTCCGGATCATCACACAGCCAGGTTTTGACATTGTCGATAATCGGTTTTTCGTTTAAATAATATTCAATCATCTGGGGTACAAAGGCATAGACCACCTTATCGTCGGCAACACCGGCTCCAGGTGCGTTGGCAAGCGCCACGTTGCCAGCCCGCCAGGCACGCATCAATCCGGGCACCCCCAGTACTGACGTTTCTTCAAAGCATTCCGGATCGAGGAACATGTCGTCAATGCGGCGATAAATGACATCGACTCGTTCTAGTCCGCCGATAGTACGCATATACACTTTGTCATCTTCTGAGACCTGCAGGTCACGACCTTCGACCAGCTCCACACCCATTTGCTGGGCCAGAAAGGCATGTTCAAAATAGGCTGAATTGTAGATGCCCGGCGTCAATATAACGATTTCAGGGTTCTTGATCTTGCGTGGCGACAAGGCCGCCAGGGTGTCGAAAAGGCGGGCCGGGTAATCACCGATGGGCAATATCCGGTCATTTTCAAACAACTCGGGCAGTACACGTTTAGTTATCGAGCGATTCTCCAGCATATAAGCGACACCAGATGGCACACGCAAATTATCTTCCAGTACGTAGAATTTTCCGGAATCGTCGCGCACCAAATCCGTGCCGCATATATTGGCCCAAACACCGAAAGGGGGCGACACCCCCACACATTCCGGTCGGAAATTTTTAGAGTCCTCAAGAACATGCCCAGGAAAGATGCCGTCTTTCACAATATTCTGATCGTGATAGACATCATCAATAAAACAGTTCAGCGCCTTGAGTCGCTGTCGCAAACCCAAATCGAGCACTTTCCACTGCTTGGCTGAAATGATGCGCGGAATAATATCGAAGGGCCAGGCACGATCAATGTTGCCCTCTTCGGAATATACCGTAAAGGTTACACCCATCTCCTCAATGGTGACCTGGGCCATGTCTCGACGCAATTGGATTTCATCATCGCCCAATTTACTGAGATGAGAAGTGAGACGCCGAGCCGGCAAACGCGCATTGCCTGGACTACTGATCAGTTCGTCGAAAAAAATCTGCGCGTCATAGTCATTCCAATCAATACTCATAAATATTCCTGTCCCCGCCGAGCATATCGGTAGTGTTTTCTAGTATCCAGCAATTATCAAGCCAAACCCCAAAACACAAAAATATAACGGACTGAAATTCAACCAAAGTTAGCCTAACTCCATTGACAGTGTTGCCTTTCATACTTATTTGGTCGCCATTTCAAGCTACAACAAAACATTCGAGCTTTAATAATGCAATTTGTCCTCGGATAGTTAGCGCGTTTGCCCCAGGTTCGTGCATACCTCAGCTCAAAATACAGGAGGTGGCCTTTGCCACCGAACCAGTGTGACCCAAATGTATCCATTATCAGAGCGGATAGTTACATCTGTGCGCGTTATAGCACATTTATTTGAAACTTCGTTATTAAAAAAACGGGCGCAAAAAGAAGAATTTGAGAATACGCGAAGAGCGAGCACTAATAACTAACAATCAATCTGACATCGCCGCTATATCTTTCGCAAGAAGGCCAGAACAGCGATCTAGTCTTTATCTATACTTAAGTGGCGTATTAGCAGCCCAGTGATTCCAGCAGTGGACTCTACGAACGCTATAAATATGTGCCTTACAAGGTCCTCCCTGCTACTCTGTGCGGCAACGCAAAATATGCAGCTTTTTTAATAACAGGAGAACAAATCATCGTGACGTATTGTGTCGCTATCGCCGTCAACGCAGGTATTATTTTTTGTTCCGACTCCCGCACTAATGCCGGCGTCGACCAGATCAGCACCTACAGCAAAATGTCTCGCTTCGGCAACGATGGTGAGCGTCAGTTTATTGTATTGTCTGCAGGGAATTTGGCGACCACACAAGCCGTCATTAACCAGATCAAGAACGATATCAATCAAAAGGCAAATAGAAATTTACTGAACATCCCATCTCTCCACAAAGCCGCTGAATATCTGGGAGAAGTCAGTGTGGCGCAACAGGAAAAACATGGCAAAGGCCCAATACATGAAGCCAGCTTTATTATCGGAGGCCAAATTGCCGGGGCACCTCATCAAATAATGATGGTCTACCCACAGGGTAATTTTATCACCTCGTCCGTAGACACCCCCTACCTGCAAATAGGTGAAAGCAAATACGGCAAACCTATTCTGGACCGCATTATCGAACCCAATATTGAACTGAATACCGCAGCACTCTGTGCGCTAGTATCCATGGATTCAACAATGCGTAGTAATTTAACGGTCGGACCACCAATAGAAGTCACGGTGTATGAAAGCAACACCCAACTATTAAATCACCGTTACAGACTAGAGCAAAATAGCGACTATCTCCATAACTTGAATCGTGCCTGGGATGACGGCCTGAAAGCCGCATTTAGCTCATTGCCTCCGATACAATGGGCCGACATATCCCATCGTGATCAAGCAAATGACGAATTTCAAAATCAACCAAATAATTAATCCGTTGGAAGCTTAAAGCCGAGGCAATCCAAGCGGGTCAAAGCTCGATCAATCAGTAGCACTACCCTTAACCGTTTTTCTATCTTTTCTGGCTTCACCCATATAGACACAGGCCACCTTAAAGTTTCTATCATCAAGTTCATCACGAAATATTGACTGGCTAAAATCACAGTATTTTGCAGCCTTTTCTGTCAAGTACGTTTTTCCGACACCTATTTTATTTGCTTCAATGATTATGATATCCCCCGCCCTACAACCTTTTTGTTTCGTACAGTAATATTCTGCACTGACTGCTGCGAGCATCGAACTTGAATATAGAGCAAAAAATAGCGTTACTAATATTTTCATGTTTTCTTCCTACTTGTTAAATCAACTTATCCTTTTGAGATGATAATTATCGCCAGGCGCAAGTTATTTTCGCATTCAAGCACTACACATCGCTCACTCGACTAATGTCTCGCAGCGAAATCCCCCGTAACAAACGCCCTAGAATATCTGCCCCGGTGATAACACGTTTTTGATCCGACCAAATAAGAATTAAGTCATTATCAATAACGTCATCGACATCATTGGTCGGGTACACCTTAAGCTGTGTAAGTACTTTTCCCAGTAAAACTTGTGAGTCTTTGATAAGAATAGGCCGATGACAATAATGATAAGGGCTTGTAGGCTCACTACCCAGCAATGCATCCCGCAAAAAAGCATTTGCATTCAATACCACACAAGGCTCCTTGCTTTTATCATCGACAATAATGACCCATTTTTTACCGGATCGATTCACTTTAACTAGAAAATCATCATCTATTTTAGGTTCGAATGGCGGAAATATCGGCTTGTCATTTTTTATGGGTAAAGCAATAACACTCGCTGGATCAATAACTTCACCTTCCTGTGTGACGGCAACATCATCCAGCGACAAAAAATTCATTGCACCTATTCCTTCCAAACGACTCACGTCAGACTCTTTAGCATCAATATGCTCATGAATCACTCGATGAAGATCTCGTTCCGTAAAGTACCGGATACTCTCTTCACCTAACCACCAATCCAACATCAAAGCAGAGGGCTTCGCAACGGGGTAAAGAATAATTTGATACAGACGCAGCACCGGAGCTAGGAGCGCTCCCATGCGTAGTGCGTGACGAGAAAAGTAGGCCTGGGGAATAATTTCACCCATAAAGGTAATCAGGAATGTTGAAAAGAAGAAGGACAAAGTACCCGCCATCACCGATTTTGACAGCAGTGTTAACAGTACATTAACTGCCACGTTTCCCCACAAAATGGTAGTCAGTAGAAAATTGGAATCCCTGCGTAAGGCTAGAATTTTAATCGCCGCGGGACTACCCCCAGCGGCTTCCACTTCAAGACGCAACCGACTGATACTTAACAGCGCCAAATTCAGGCCCGAAAACATCGCCGACTGGCTGATACAAAACAGGATACCTATCCACACCAAAATACTTATCGATACTGCTTCCATTTGTTGATTTCCAGGTAATAGGTTTTATGTTGAAATCAGTCACTAACTTCAACCAGATACGACGGACTTACAGCCAAATGCAGTTTAACTTCATTACTTTGATTGGCTGCGCTTTCTCGGATTGTAAGTGATCTAGATACATTCGAATACATAAGTTGTGGCTCTAGCACGGCCTACATCGTCGCGGTGATTAACCTTGGTTCCTTATACCACCCTAACGCGGTTAACAATCGCACACATATCGTAATAAACTCCCGTCCGGGCTCATACTCGACCAGGTACGTAATTTGCTACACTACCATTTCTGCAGCTAGGGATGCCTCCGCTTCGTCGCAACAGCTAGCGGTTAGGGCAAACGCTGGAACCGACATAAAGCTAGCCCTCTGAAGTTCAACAACTTTGTTACGGAATAAACTATTGATTGCTAGCGTACTCAGATTATCCACCTTGCTGCTAGGCGTGGCGTTCCTGTTGACTGGCCATGGGTTACAGTTGGCACTGATACCTTTGCGGGCTGAGCTGGCCGGCTGGAATAGCCTCTACATCGGTATTCTCGGTTCGGTTTATTTCTGCGGCTTTCTGTTCGGCTGCTTTACGATTCCAGGGCTGGTCAGTCGCATCGGGCATATCCGCTGTTTTTCTACCCTGACCGCCCTGATGACGGCGGCTGTGCTGGTGCTTGCACTGTTCAACCAGTTTGCTGTCTGGCTGTTGCTGCGCTTTCTATGCGGCGTTGCGATTTCAGGCCTTTATCTGGTGATCGAAAGCTGGCTGAATGAAAAAACCGAGAATCATGTCCGCGGAGCGGTGCTGGCCACCTATACGGCGATTGTGTTGACCGCCTTGGCGGGCGGGCAGCTGTTGCTGAATGTTGCACCGCTGGAAACCCAGCACCTGTTTATTATTTCTGCGGTGCTGATTGTGATGGCGGCTATTCCAATCTGTGTCACCAGCACCACTCAGCCAGCGCGGATACCCGGCGCCACCTTTTCGCCATTGCTGGTTATTCACACGTCGCGTGCCGCCGCATTGGGTGCTTTTGTGGCCGGGATGGTCGCGTCGGTTTATTACACCCTGGGGCCGGCCTATGGACTTCAGGTTGGCATGGATGTTCCGCTAATCAGTTTGATGATGGCGCTGGGGATTATTGGTGGCGCTCTCTCGTTGCTTCCCCTCGGTCGGTTGTCTGATCGCATGGACCGTCGCGTGGTGATTGTCTCGATTATGTTCGCCGGTGCACTGGTATCGGTGACAGCCTTTCTGCTGCCGGTCTCCGGTATTCCGGCCGTGATGTTTTTTTTCGGTGCCTTTGTTATGCCGATACAGGCGCTGTGTCTTGCCCATGCCAGCGACCATATCGGTAATCAGTCGTTTCTGGAGGTGGGCACGGGCTTGCTGGTGATGAACGCCTCGGGCTCGATTGTCGGTCCGCTGGCCGCCGCCCAGGCCATGCAGTGGTTCGGGTCCGGTGCGTTTTTTCTATTCCCTGGGGTGGTTCTCAGTATTAGCGGGGTGGCAGTAGTGCTGATGATTAAATCGCGTCAACCTGCGGTCGAACACCATTCCAAATTTCGCCCGGTGACAACGGCGGCTGCCCAGGGCGCCCTGCAGCTGGATCCGCGAACAGGGGACGACGATCAAGAAGGCGAAGGAGAGGAGAGAGACTGAGCACCTTTTCCAACCCGACTCTCTTGTCTGTCGTCGCAACAGTCTGGGCTATAAAAGGCTATAAAATGCCCGACAACAGGGTGGCGGTGCCGAGGAAAACCAGGAAACCGGTAACATCCGTCACCGTGGTGAGAATAATGGAGGAGGCAGTGGCAGGGTCCTGACCCAGTCGCGACAGCACCATGGGCACCAGTGCCCCCGAAATGCCCGCCATAATCATCGCTACGATCATGGCGATGGCGATCACCAGCGCCAGCCCCCAGGATTGGCTCCAGGCCCAAACCCCCAGACCGCAGGTCAGCGCCAGGGCGGTGCCGTTGATTAGCCCAATCTGGACCTCCTTGGACAAGACCGCACGCCATTGCAGGGTGCTAATCTCCCGCAGTGCCAGGCCCCTCATGGTGACGGCCAGTGCCTGTGACCCCGCATTACCCGATTGCCCCGCGACGACGGGCAGGAGTATGGCAAGCGCGGTGAACTGGGCGATGGTTGATTCAAATAGTCCGACCACCGCCGCGGCGAGAAAAGCGGTGATCAGGTTAACATGCAGCCAGACTAAGCGCCGTTTAACGGCGAACACCGGCGTAGACAGCGCTCGTTCGTCGGCACTGGCGCCGACCATGCGCTGGATGCCGGCGGTGGCGGCCTCTTCGGCGGCCTGAAAAAGGTTGCCATAACGAACAATACCCAGCAGTTTAAAGTCCTGGTCCACGACCGGAATGGAGTCGACCCGGCTGCGGTCGAACAAGGCCACCAAATCCGCTTCGGTGGAGGTTAACTCGGCAACCTCCGATACCTCGTTGACCAGATCCGACATCAGGGTGTCCGGTTCTGCCAGTGCCATGTCCTGAAGGTCGACACGACCGGCGAGCAGATCGTCATCGGAAACCACATAAAGCGAACGCACCCGCTTTGCCTTGGATGCCCGTAACTCTGCCAGCGCTTCGCCCACGGTTTGATCGGCACGGAAGCGGGCCAGCAGCCGGTCCATAAAACTGCCGGCGGTATGCTCTGGAAATTCGAGCAGCTCCAGGTACTCCTTGCGCACCCCCGACGGCAAATGATCCAGCGTGACCATCAATTTGTCTTCTGGCAGGCTACGCAAAATCAACATGGCCGTGCGGATGCTGGCCGAGGTTAACACCCTGGCCTGGCGTTCAAGGTCTATGGATAAAAACAGAGACTGCAAAAGGCCGGGGTCAATCTGCTCCAGCAGCCGCGTAAAACTTGTTGCCGATAACTGTTCCAGCTTCTCAGGTACCTGGTCCAGTCGTTCGACGACGAGCGCGGCATCGCGGGGGTGCTCCCGTACAAAATACTCACGGAGTTCGTCCTGCAGGCTCATTTCGATCGTCCGAAAATTGACTCGAGTATCTGAGCGCAGAGATTTAAATAAGCGCTGGCGAGTTCTGCCAGAACCCGTTCGACGTTAAATTCCATGGGCGCGGCATCACTCCTGACGCGCTCCAGTGAGGCCCGTTTGACCACGCCCAGGATGCGGTGCCGGCTGTCGACCACCGGTAATTCTGCGTGCCTCATCCATTGTTTGGCGGTGATCGCCTGACTGGCTGGCATTTTTCCGTTAAGCGGCTCAACCGGCACGGTGATCTGGCCGACCAGCTGCGAGCGATTTTTGCGGGCATAAACAGCGAGCAGACTGACCGTACCCCGGTATTTGCCCTGTTGATCAACTACCAGCACCGGCCGTGGGTGGGTGTTGTCGCTGGCTGACAGTTGCTCGCAGAAGGCTTCGCAGCTGGTGCTCTCCGAGACGCGGATAAATTCCGTGGTTACCAGAGACGCCAAGCTGTAGGCGGGGAACTCCAGCAATTCGAAGAGCGGCTGGCGTTCCGGTGCAGGCACTGATTCGATGACGCGGGCGTAGCGGGATTCGCACAGGTGAGATACCAGCGCCACCGCTTCGTCTGTTTTGGCGGCCATCAGTAGGCGAGCGAGAAGGGCCGGGTCGATCTCGCTCAGCAGGCTGGTGAGTTGCCAGCTGGGTAACCGTGCCGCGAAGGTGGCTGCAATCGACACCGGCAGGCTTTCCAGCAGGTCCGATAGTTCCCGCAGTTCACTGTTGGCGAGCAGTGCCGCCATTTCGTCGGGTCGATCAGACGCGAACTGCAGTACCAGCGGATCAAGCGGTTCCGTCATCGCCCCGCTCCTCGTTTTTAATTAAGAGCGTGTCGGCGGTGACAAAGGCGGCCGTGGGGACTGTCAGCAAACCCTGCTCAGTTTCCAGCACAACGGCGGTGCTTAAAATCTCGATAATCTTGCCCTGAGCATCCCTGATCCGCACGGTGTCTCCTATCCGATAACGGCTCATCGCCCGTCTCGCCAGGAGATTTTCCACCAATGATCGACTACCCAGCGCGAAGGCTAGGGAGAGGCCCCCGAAAAAAAACGCCAGCATCATAATCATCACGTTAGAGATGAAGGAAATATCGATAGAGGTTTGGGCGAGACCGGTCAGCACCGCGGTTGTGATGATCAATAATTGCGCAAACCGGGGCACTAGATTGTCCGAGCTTACGCCCATCAACTTTGCCAGCAGGCTACGGATGACGACGCTGGCCAGGTATCCGGATAGTATGATCAGAGCACACAGAATGAACTGGGGGATCTGTTTCAGGATAAGCGTAAGCCATTCCTTTACCACAGAGACACTCAATATCTGGAGCGAAGCAATCATGAAGGTGAACAAAGTTCCGTAGTACACGACCGCGTGAATAATCTGCCGTAACACTTTCAAGTCAAAGTGTTCTAGCCGCGCTGATGCGCGGTGGCGGAGATAACTCTCCAGCGAAGTCCACCAACGATCTGCCAACCGGGACAGCAGCCCTGCGGCCAGAAAACCTGATAGGGCAATCAGTATCGCCAGAATTTCAGGATGACTTTTCGCTAAATCAGATAGCATACGAATACCATCCCCAAACTCTCCCAGTCAGTTGCCACTGGTTAGTGGTTTCCCTTTCTGTATTCTCCGTCATGATTGCCCTATGCATTATATTTGGTCACTGAGTAGAGATAACATCACTGGTGGGCTGGTTCGTTGTCGCACTGTTTACTGAAGAGTGGTAAACCGGCCTCATCCTTTTGACCAAAAACACTGCGCAAATGTAAATCCCGTTGCGGGAAAGGAATTTCGATACCATGTTTTTTAAGTTTGGTATCGATCTCCCATAAATAAGCGGCTTGCACAGCACCGGGTCTTTTTACGGCTTCTGCCTGCAGCCAGACAACCAATTCAAAATTAAGACTGCTGTCGCCAAATTGTACCAACCAAACCTGTGGCTTTCTGTTGATATCATCCCCCAGGGTCCACTTGACTTCGTCCGCCGCCTCTAAAGCGGCCTGCTTAACAAGATCTTTGTCACTGCCATAGGCAACGCCAAAAGGCACATGAATACGGCGGTAGGTTTCGCGCAACGTCCAGTTGGTCACCTGGTTATTCACAAAGTCCGAGTTGGGCACAATAATGTCAATATTGTCATTGGTGGTAATCAGTGTGCCTCGCATGTTGATTTCTTTGACTTCCCCGGCGAGCCCTGACGATAGCTCGACAAAATCCCCGACCTTTAAACTTTTTTCAAAAAGAATAATGAGTCCGGACACAAAATTACCAATAAGATTTTGCAGGCCAAAACCAATCCCCACACCCAGCGCACTGGCAAACAACGCAAACTTGGTGAAATCCAGACCGATAGAAGACAAGGCGATGATGATGCCCAGCACCAGCACAAGGTAATGAATAACCCTTCCCAGTGTGTATATTGCGCTTGGGCTTAGCACCTCATTATGTGCAGCCAATTTATTTAAGCCGCGCCCCAGTAGTTTTGACAGCAACAAGGCGAGGAAAACAATTAAGATCACCCTCAACAGGCCCATAGCCGTCAAGGGCACCTCATTAATTTCGATTAAGGTTGCGCCCATCCATTCAACAAGCTGATCCCAGCCTTGTTCAAAGCCAGCATCCATCGCAAACAGACCTCTATCCAGCCAACCTGCGTCCTCTTTTAATGTCGCCTGTGCTATTTGAATGATGAAATTGCCCTTATCCCATTCGAGTTCAAATTCCCGCAGACTAAGATCATTGACCTCAAGCTGTGTATTCATTCGCTGCAACAGTGCACCCTGCTCGCCGGCCATCGCGGAATTTTGCGCTGCTAAAAATTTGCGGGTCTGTACGTTCAAAGACCGCCAAAATTGCGCTTGTTGTTTAATATCGGTTGAGAAATCGTTGAATTTTTTTACCGCTTCTCGCAAATCAGGGCTCTTCTGTTGACCACCTTGCTGTGTTGCAAGTCGAGTTTCTAGTATGGCCATGACTTGATAACGCTTTGCAGCCAGCTCGTAGATAGCGCTATCAATTTCAATCGTGGCAGTCACTAATGCTCTGTATTTTAGCCCATCGCTATCCAGGGACTCATCAAGCAAGGCGGTATAACTCTGCTCAATTGCTTTCTCTCTGATCAGATCGACTTTGCTTTGCGCTTCTGCTTGGCGCCTCATAAAATCGACAGTAGCATCAGGTGTCGGAACCAGCTTTAATCGGATCGAGGTGAGCTCTTCGACAAAATGCTGAAGCTGATCTTCGACTATTTTTAACTTCGCTGCTTTCTGCTTATTTTGTAACGACGCCAGTTCTAAATTGACTCGACTGGCCATTAGCTTAATCCCGTGCGATAAGCGCTGTGGATCAGCCTCGCGAAGATTAAGATACTCACCGCGGCGTTTTGCCTGGCGCTTACGGTCCTTAGCAAGCTGAGTTTGCTGCCACTCCAGGTCGCTTTGCTCCAGTTCGAACGCTCGCTGTAATTGTCGCCACAGCATAAAACGCTCCGCCGCACCGGCCAGCGAATATTGCTCTAACGGCAGCGGGATAGCGGGAGACGTAACCGCTAAATCTCTAAGATTGGCAAAGAGGTCGAGGCCCTCATTGACTTGCTGAATAAATAGGGGAAAGTTTTTGCCTTGATCGTCATTTATCCCCAGTCTCAATTGCTTAAGGGAATCCCGGTTTTTTGCTATACGTGTCTTCAAATCGCTTTTACTGAGTGGCTGTGCAGGCTCAAAATAAGCCCACCAGCCCGCATTAAGCGCCCGAAGGTCAGGCGCTGGCGGAGCCTCTTCTACAGCCTCAACCAGCGGACTCGCAACCAATGCAAGGCAGCACAACCAGCGCAAAATCATAGCCACTTCATTCTCCTAAAGACGACTAAAAATGTCGTCGCGATCGTTGCCATCACCCCCAAAAGGATAAAGTACCCCGAGCGCGAGTGAAGCTCCGGCATGTTCTCAAAGTTCATACCGTAGATACCGGCAAGAAAGCTGAGTGGCACAAACACGGCCGTAATAATGGTGAGGATTTTCATAATCTGATTCAGCCTGTGCGAAGCAATAGATATATAGCCATCTATTAGATCCGATGCGGTTTCGTAATAAAGTAGCGAAAGGCTACAGGCCCGCTCTTGTTGCTCCCATACATCTATGATTTCATGGCTACGGTCACTGTCGCTAAAACCAGGGAAGGTCTTATCCCGAAGACTTCTGAACAACTGCTCGTGGTAGGTTGCAAAGCGACCGAGTCTTTTAAGGTCACTTTTGTAGCCAATCAGTTCTGCCAGCAAACTGTCGTCAGAATGTTCCAACATCAACTCTTCAAGTTCTTCGAGCCGGGGTTCAAGTGCGAGCAAAATATTCAGATATCGATCGACCACTAAGCGGCACAATAGCAGCGCCAACTTGGACAGATCACTGTATTCGCTCAAATCATTCTGATTTGCCAAATGCGCTTCCAGCCGATTAATACTTTTTGAGGGACCGCTGTGGCGCGTTATCAAAAAATTTTCTCCAACAAACAGTGTGAGCTGAATGGTGTCGAAATCGATATCTTTTGAATCTGCGGACAAGCCTTTTAACAAGACAAAAGTGTAGTCACTATAGGCTTCAATTTTAGGGGGGTGCCGGTCGCGCTGAGCATCCTCTATAGCAAGCGGATGGATACCAAATTCACGCTCTAAAAGCTCAGCCTCGTTGGCTTGTTGGTTTTCTACCAAATCCACCCAAATGACTGAATCTGGATGGTCGCGCCAGCTAGCAATCAGTTCCACGCCTCCCACTTGCATATCGCCGGATAAAAATAACCGCGTTTTAATCATGCACATCACCGGTGCCAGTTAGTGTATTTGGCGACAATAAACGCCATCGAAATCGTCATAACCAATCTAAGCTCGCCTTGAACTATCCCCCTTCAAAAATTAAGGGTGCTTCCCAAGCATTACGAACAACCTAGCGATAGTACACTGAAAAATCGTTTCATAGAGAGAAGAATGATCGAAGTATATTGCTCTGAAATACAGGATCGAGTATTTGCACTTATTATTTGAATCCAAGTCGTTATGTTTGCCACTCTTGATTCTTTATACAGCCATCCTTGTTTTTTTTGGTTTTAACCAAATTCTACCCTTCAACAGAAAATTCTAAGTCCCATGTTTGAAACATTGTACGTTTTTTTTGCAAGCAAACGGCACTACTAGACCACTACAAACGGCAATATATTTATTGTTATAACTAAAACAGCATCGGTAATATACTGGCGAATTGCCACCTCCTAAAACTGGAACACTTCTTATGCCTCTGAACGACATCACGGCGCTACAAAAAAAGATTAAAAATTTCTACGAGCTGGTCATTGGTCTGATCTTTGCGGTTATCCTGCTATTTATCACGGTCATCATGATCATCGGCGTGATACGTTTGTTCTTCCAGGTTGGTACACTGATTCAGTCCGACGGCATTACCGGAAGCTATTTAAATATTTTCACTGATGTATTGACGCTATTTGTCCTGATCGAACTATCCCGTTCGCTGGCCGAATACTTTACATCTCGCCGTTTACGACTGACCCCCGTCATTGATGCCGGTATCGTATTTGTACTACGCCATATCATGATCGAGCTCTTCCACCACCGACTCGACACAGAGGACACCTTTGCACTCAGCGCCTTACTATTGGCACTAGGCCTGATACGCGTTGCCAGCGCCATCAGTTTCCAGCGGGACAAACAACTAACGACCAAATCCAATCCAGGCTCATCCGGGGCCATCACGCCAGTTAAAGAACCTTGATGGGGTATATCCCTAGGGCAATACTCGTAACGGATAAACGGCAACTGCCTGTAACTCATTTGCCCCCTATCACCCGTCAAGGAAACTAGCCATGCATTTAGACCCGATAATGCCCTATCTGGTGGGTGCTATTCTCGCCATCTTGTTACTGGGATTACTGCTGCGCAAGCTCAAGCAGCCTCATGTTGTTGGTTATCTCATTGCTGGCGTTATTCTTGGCCCCCATGGGGTTGCACTGGTAACAGATGATGTAACGCTGGCACGCTTTGGGGCGATAGGTGTTGTCATGCTGCTTTTTTTTATCGGCATGGAAGTTTCCCCCAAAAAGCTCATCAACAACTGGAAAATTGCGGTGCTTGGCACCCTGGCACAGATCATTATTAGTGTCGCTTGTGCCTGGCCACTGGGCTTATTACTGGACTGGCCTATGCAGCGTATTATTCTTATCGGCTTCGTGATTAGCCTTAGCAGTACGGCGGTAGTACTCAAACTATTGCAGGACTGGAAGGAATTTGACTCTAAGGTCGGCCAAAATGTACTGGCCATTTTACTTGCCCAAGATCTGGCGATAATTCCGATGCTCATTATCCTCGCCGCATTTGGTGACGGCGCGGGTATTGAGTCCACTAACGTAGCTTTCCAAATCTTCGGCGCATTGATTATTGTCGCTATTGTTGCCTACATCGCCGTAAAAAATACGATACACCTACCCCTAAGCAAACTGATGGGCAGCGACAATGAGATGCACGTTTTCGCCGCTTTGTCGGTCTGCCTGGGTTTATCATTATTAACCGGCTTAGCGGGGCTTTCTACTGCACTGGGTGCCTTTGTGGCGGGCATGATTATCGGCGCAGCCAAAGAAACCCACTGGGTTCATCAAAGTCTGGAACCCTTTCGGGTGCTGTTTGTAGCGCTCTTTTTTGTTTCGATCGGCATGCTGGTAGATCTCAGTTTTATACAGTCCCATTGGCTTCAGGCCGGTATCCTGGTGCTGCTCGCAGTAGTCGCCAATACCTTCATCAATGGCCTGATACTCTATTTCCTCGGAGAAAACTGGGCAGACAGCTTATATGCAGGCACACTGTTATCCCAGATCGGAGAATTTAGTTTTGTGCTGGCTGCCGTCGGTATTCAGGCGCACATTATTTCCGACTACGGCTACCAAATGACCATTGCAGTCATTTCTCTTTCCCTTCTTATTAGCCCGGGCTGGATTATGCTGGTCAAACATCTATTGAAAAAACATGCGGGAAGCAAGCTCACTATGAACAGCGATGTTTGAATCAAGTCTACACACACAACACAATTGATTTTTAACTTTTTAAATCACGCAGCATAAGTAGCCAACCCAGAGGGAAAATCATGGCGACAGAATTTGACAAACCGCCACATTGGTGGGGCAGTTTTACGCTACCCCATGAGCAAAGTTTGCAATGGCGCATTGGACCTCTGACACTTGTCGTTTGCTGCCTGGACGGCGAGTGGCATATTGGCCATCACCGAGCAGACGACTTTGATAGCGACGACACGACCTGGGAATTTCAACCTACCGATCAACTACCAGAAACACTGGACAATCACTCACGTTATATTTTCAGCAAGATGGTAAAGCGACTGACCCTGACTCCGCGACTCGCTGATCGTCCCATAATTTCCCGCCCACGCATTCCTTTTAATCTGACTGCTGGTGAGGAGGTAACGCTCTACGTCAGTTCGCCATTATGGCTTGAGCTAGCGCTCGAAACGTCACCAGCAACTGTGCTGGAAGAAGTTGCCATCCAGCGGCCATCGGACACCTGGTTTGGTCCTTCCACACTTGAGGGCGAGCTCTGTTATGCCTCGTCCACCCACTGCCGTATCAATTTGGCAGAGTTGCCGCAACGAGTACACCGGGCGATAACACCGGTGCTGATACGTAATCAGGCGGATACCACGCTAACCGTAGAACGGCTCAATTTGCCCGCGCCACTGTTATCAATATACGCCTGCGCCGACGGACAATTATGGACCCCCAGGGTGACCCTGACTCGAGGAAAGCACGGGGACATGGCGGAACTAAAAATCGATGATAAACCACCGGCAGAAATCAAATCACCTGAACTATTGCGCGCCCCCCGCAATCCAACGAACGTTGGTGCTTTAATCCGAGCATTTAACGCGGTATTCAATTAGTTGAGATGGAGATCGTTATGAGCGAGTACTGGAGTGAGATCGTTAATTTCCTCAGCAGCGAAAAGCTCTGGGGGGTAACTCGGGCCATTATTGTGATCATTGTTGGCCTGGTGATCGCTAAGTTAGCGAGCTCCGGGCTCGGCAAAATCGCCAGTAAAAAGATAGACCCCCACCGCGCCATGATCCTCAAACGGGGTAGTTATTATCTCATTCTGATTCTTTTTTTGGTGACTGCGCTGCACCAGCTGGGGTTTAATCTCAGCGTACTATTAGGGGCTGCGGGCATTTTCAGTGTAGCCATTGGCTTCGCGTCCCAAACCTCGGCTTCCAACCTGATCAGCGGTCTGTTTCTGGTAGCCGAACGTCCCTTCACGGTGGGTGATGTGATTCGTGTTGGCACCACGACCGGCGAAGTCCTCTCCATTGACCCTCTTTCGGTCAAGCTACGCACCTTTGATAATCTGTTTGTACGCATTCCCAACGAATCACTGATTAAATCAGAAGTGACTACGCTTACGCGCTTTCCCATTCGTCGCGCAGATCTGCTTGTAGGTGTTGCTTACAAAGAAGATCTCAAAAAGGTACGGGCAATATTGGAGGAGGTGGCCGACAAAAATCCGCTTTGCCTTGAGGAGCCCAAACCACGCTATATATTCCAGGGCTTTGGTGATTCATCGTTGGATATTCAGTTCTCAGTATGGGCCAAGCGGGAAAATTTTCTCGACTTGAAAAACAATATCTATGACGAAATAAAAATCGCTTTTGACGAACAGGGCGTTGAGATCCCTTTCCCCCATGTCAGCCTCTACACTGGCAGCGTGACGGAGCCCTTTCCTATTAAAAGTACCGATGATACACCGTCAGATCAAAGCTGATGTCGAGGCTCTAATTTTTTATGCCTTTAACACGAGCGCTGGCACTGGCGTTATCGATCGGTTTGTTTTCGCCCCTATTGTGCGCGCAACTGACTATTGATATTAATGTCAACGGCGTTGATAAAACGTTAGAGAACAACATCCGTCTGTTGCTCAGTCTTGAGCAACAGAAAGAGCACCCTTTAATGAGTGAGGGTCGCCTACGCCGACTCCATAAAAATGCGCCATCAGAAATCACCCGAGCCCTTCAACCCTTTGGTTATTATCGGCCGGTGGTTAAAACAGAACTGGTGCAAACATCGGATAAGCACTGGCAAGCCAGCTATCGCGTTGACCCAGGCCCGCCCATACTTATCGGCAAATTTGACTTTGCTATCAGCAAAGAGATGGGGCAAGACTCCGCGTTTCAACGTCTAATCGATAAATTCCCATTGCATGAAGGCAATAGCTTCAACCACCTCGAATACGAGAGCATCAAAACTAATTTATCCCAACTAGCAGCAGAACGGGGCTATGTGGATGCCCGCTTTACTGAACACCGTGTGGTCATAGACCTGGAAACCTATGAAGCGCACGTTACCCTACATTACGAAGGCGGTCGCCGTTATCACTTTGGCACAGTCCAGTTAGAACAGGACTTACTGGAGCCGCAACTCCTGCAACGCTTCATTCCCTTCGAGCAGGGCTCACCTTATCGCTACGATGCCCTTATCGATTTGCAACAAGCACTCAATGACAGCAACTACTTTCAAACCGTTGAAGTGTCGCCAGGCCAGCCACAAACTGAAAACGCTGAAATCCCCGTTACCGTCGCTTTAACACCGCGTAAGCCCCATCGCTATAGCCTGGGGCTGGGTTACGGCACCGACACTGGTGCCCGCACCAGCTTCAATTGGGAGATGCCACGTGTCAACGACCGTGGACACCGCTTTAATAGCGAAGCCAAAATTTCTGAAATTGGTTATAGCCTCAGCGCCAGTTATCGAGTGCCGGTGCTCAACCCCCGTACCGATCAAATCATCTACAACATCGGTCAGGTTAACGAAAAAACCGACGTTAGTGATAGCACAGTGCGCACTATCGGTACCAACCTCAATCGCAACCGCGGCCCTTGGCGTGAATCCCTATTCATTAATTATCAGGTTGAGGAATTTGTGGTCGGGAGTGATCGAGGTGAGTCAACCTTGTTGATGCCGGGCTTTAACTGGACCCGTTCCTGGGGAAACAACATCATCACCAGTTTTGACGGTATACGTTTCGACATCGGCCTACGCGGCGCTCACGAAGACGTAGTGTCGGACTTGAGTTTTTTGCAGCTCCAGGGGGGCATCAAGGTCATTAATCGTCTGGGCCAGCGTAACCGACTTATCACCCGAGGCAGAATCGCAACCACCTGGACAGAAGATTTTCAGCAATTACCCTCTTCAGTACGTTTTTTTGCGGGTGGTGCTCAGAGCGTACGGGGGTTTAGTTACCAGTCACTGGGTCCCAGAGACGCCAATGGAGATGTGATCGGTGGTAATCACTTAATGGTCGGCAGTATTGAATTGGAACACAGCCTAAATAATAAGTGGGGTGCCGCTCTGTTCTACGACGCTGGTAACGCCATGGATAGTTTTGCCGACAAACTGGAAAGAGGCGCGGGGCTGGGTATTCGCTGGCGCTCACCGGTTGGCCCAGTTCGTCTTGACCTGGCCACGGCCGTGAGCCGCGATGACCATCCATGGAGACTGCACATCAGCATCGGGCCAGACCTGTGAAACCTACCATAAAATTTGTCAGTCGCTTTCTAATTGCGTTCTTACTGCTGTCGATTCTCCTGATAACAGGGGTAAGCACGACACAGAGCGGCCTGGCTTGGGTTTATCAAATAACCAGGAACTATCTGCCCCCTGAGCTCACTATCGAAAAACTTGAGGGGCGCTTGATTGGCCCTATTTACATTAAGGGGCTGGCATACCGATTCGAGAATGGCTCAGTAAAAGCAGATCAAATCACCCTCGATTGGTCGCCGGGTGCTTTGTTGAGCACACATGTCGATATTCATCGTGTCCAGGTCAGCTCCCTTGAAATTCAGTTGCCTCCATCGGGTACTGACGGTGACGAAGCCAAAAAAGCAATCTCGCTACCCGACATTCATTTGCCCTGGCAGCTAACATTGGAGGAGCTGCTGGTTAAAGGCATTATCCTGAATCAGGGTGACGAACAGCTTAATTTCCGACAGGCCAAACTTAGGGCATCCACCCTACTCGGAAAAGTCAAAATCGAGGAGCTGTCCGTTGAAAACGACAACTTTAATATCGCCATCTCAGGGAGCCTGCGGCCCACCAGACAGTATCGCCACGATCTGGATATCAAATGGCACGCGCGATTGCCCTCGAAAGCGATGATTCAAGGTCATGGTCAACTAATCGGAAGTTTGAAAAACACCCAGATAACCCAAGACCTGAATGGCGCGCTCACCCTGTCACTGGAGGCGAGGCTCCACGACATTCTCGACAATCTCAGCTGGCAAGCCAGTGCAAATATCAGCAACTTTGACCTGCGCAAAGGGAGTACTGAGTGGCCCGCACTGCAGGGATCACTCAAGCTCGATTCAAAAGGCGATCTTGAGACCGCAACATTATCAGGCACTCTAGAAGGTGACTATCCTGACTCCGGCCCCTTTGATGCCGACTTTGGTCTCCAGCGCCTCAGTGACAACCGCATTAAGATTGACCACTTAAACCTTCGCGTCTCTCACAGCCAAACTCAGCTTAACAGTCACGGTCACTGGCTACCCGGTGCCGACGGCGGCGAACTCAGGTTGGTGATGAGCTGGAAAAATCTGCGCTGGCCAATGCAGGAATCCGCCTGGTTTGACAGTGCTAACGGTAAGGGCTCGATCGAGGGTAATCTTGATCGCTATAACATTGAACTGACGACTGACCGGCCCTGGCCACAGGCCCCACCCTCGACCTGGTCCGCACAGGCGGAAGGCGACCGCAACGGGCTCAGGATCCAATCACTATATGTCTCCGCTCTGGGTGGCGAAACAACGGCCATTGGCCAGCTTAACTGGGCACCCTCTCTGAGTTGGGAAGCACAGATAAACACCGCTCATCTTAATCCCGCCACTCTCTGGCCCCAATGGCCCGGGCAAATCAATGGCACAGTCACTAGCAGTGGCCGTACCGAGAAGGGTCACTTAATAGCCGATATTGACATCAAAAACCTGAGTGGCCGGTTACGCGATTACCCTGTCGCGCTGAATAGCCGCTTTACCTGGCGCGGCACGAGTACCGAAAACTCAGCTCCTAAAAACCCGTGGCTCAAAAACAGTGGCCTGGAGATCACCCAGCTGAATTTTTCATCGGGAAACGCCCGCATCAGCGCTCAGGAAAAAATAGGCGAGTCATCAACACTCAAGTGGCATATCAGCGCTACCGATATCGGTGCGCTCTATCCTCAAGCAAAAGGACAGCTTGAGGCACAAGGCTCGCTGACCGGCTCCAGGGAAAAACCTCTCATAAAAGCCGCTATAAAAGGCAACCACTTGTCGATACCCGATTATCAAATTGGCACTATTGAGGGCCGGCTCGCGGTCGATCTGTTTCACTGGCAAGACACTGAGATCGAACTGGCGTCGCAGGCACTGTTACTCAACGGGCAAGCTTTACAGACACTCACGATCAACGGCGGCGCTCAGCGCCTCAGGATCGAGGCCGTCGCTGACCCGGCCAGTGTGCAACTCGAGCTTGAAGGCCAGCCCACCAGCAAGGGCTGGCAAGGGCAGATCGCACGCGCGGATATTCAAAGCCAGCGGTTCAGCGACTGGCAGCTCGTAGCGCCCGGCTTCCTGAGTGTTGGCGCCGACACACTCGCCACCGATACGCTTTGCTGGAAAAACAGCCAGGATGCCAAACTCTGTACTTCATTGATAAAGCAGGATTCAAGCTGGCAGTCCGAACTGGCTATCGACAGGCTTCCGTTATCGTTGTTCAGCAGATGGTTTCCAGCCGATTTGAAGGTTGAGGGAAAGTTAAATGGTTCGGCGAAGCTAAATCTCCAGGGCCAGATCCTCCTGGGGCAAGTGACCCTTCAGTTGCCCGAAGGGGTGGTGCACTACCCGATATTGGAGGGCGAACGCGATCACTGGGATTATCGTGGCGGCCAAGTCACTGTTCTTCTGAGCGAAAAAGGACTGAAGAGCAATGCTGAATTGGCTATGAGCAACGGCGACCGGCTGCAATTCGAGGCCGAACTGCCGGGCGCGCAATTGTTAGGGCTAGACTATACCCATCAACCGTTGCGAGCCCATGCTCAGTTAAGCGTACATGACCTCGGCCTGATCGAAGCCCTGATACCTGAAATACAAGACCTACGTGGCCAGGTGGCGCTGGATCTTAAAGCCATCGGTACACTGGCCAAACCTGAGTTGAAAGGCAGCGCCAGACTTATCGATGGCTCGCTACGGATTCCCCGCCTAGGTCTTACGATTGAGCAACTTAGCCTGCTCAGCCAAAACAACACCCCAGAAAAGATGAATTTCCAGCTCAATGCGAGATCCGGCGAAGGCAACCTTGTGATCGACGGAAAAACCACACTGGATAAAAATCGAGGATGGCCCACTGAATTCTCTATTAAAGGAGATGCCTTTGAGGTAGCTCAGATTCCAGAAGCACAAATACGGGTATCGCCCGACCTAAAAGTTAGGGTTAAAAAACGTAACGTTAATATTAGCGGTGATGTGCAGATTCCCTACGCTCGATTACAACCCAAAGATATTACCACTGCCGCACAAGTCTCCAGCGATGCCATCATTCTGGGCAATGAACCTGGCCCCACTGAAAAATGGGCGATTACCAGTGACGTCCGCCTGACGCTGGGAGATCAGATTTATTTTTACGGTTACGGCTTTGAAGGTCGGTTCGGTGGCAGTCTGTTACTGCAAGATGAGCCGGGCCAATCCACTCGCGCAACAGGCGAAATCACCATCCCCGAAGGACGCTATCGAGCCTACGGCCAACGCCTCGATGTTGAGCAAGGTCGGCTTGTCTTCAGTGGTGGGCCACCGAGCAACCCCGGCCTGGATGTGCGAGCGGTGCGCCATATTAACGACATCACCGCCGGGCTTAAGCTGCGCGGTAACCTCAACAAACCTCAAATTGAGCTATTCTCGATTCCAGCCATGGGCCAAACGGATACACTTGCCTACCTGCTGCTGGGCCGCCCACTAGATAAAACGTCGTCGGAAGACGCAAACATGGTTGCCCAGGGCGTTTTGGCTCTGGGTCTAACGGGTGGCGATCATATCGTGCGCGCACTGGGTAATCGTTTTGGGATGGACGAGATGCGCATTGAATCCAACGACACAGGGGATCAGGCCTCGCTCGTAATGGGCCGCCACCTTACACCTCGCCTGTATGTCGGCTACGGAGTTGGGCTTATTAATGCGATCAACACCTTTAATGTGCACTATCAGATCAGTAAGCACTGGCAACTGAAAGGTGAAAGTGGGGAGAACTCAGGGATGGATATCCTCTATACCATCGACCGTTAACAGATCGACTAGCAAATAAAACCCATTTCAAGCTGGTACGGCTTCAGCCTTAGTGATAGGTTTCAGTTTGGGTTACAACCTTCGAGCTGGCCAGTCACACGCATTTTGTGGCTGGCTAACCTGATAAAACACTGAGAGTCCCTCATCCATATAAGCACAGCTCAGAATAGGTAGCGACCACTATCACTACTTTGGACTGCAAATGAAGATCGAAAAATCCAATTGGCTTCGAATTTTTACCTTTTTTAATAGGCCGCTAGGTAACACCGAGGACACGTTTTCATGAAAGATCGCTTCCGCTTGCTGCGAGAACGCATAGGTGAACAATTGTGGATCAAACCACTGCTTATGTGTTTGATCTCGATTGTCGGTATCTTTGCCACTAAAGCCGCTGACTCAACCAAATTCGGCAAATTTGTGCCTGATATTCGAGAAGAGTCTATCAACACCCTGCTATCTACAATGTCTGCCAGTATGTTGGTCATTGCGACATTTGCTGTAGGCACGATGGTGACTTCCTATGCAGCAGCGAGTAGTAAGGCAACACCACGTTCTTTTTCACTGGTAATTGCAGACGACGTTTCACAGAATGCCTTATCAGCATTTATCGGCTCTTTTATCTATAGTGTTGGAAAACGGCTACTTTGAGCGCGCAGCGCGGTTTGCGTTGTTTGTCCTGACACTGATGGTATTTGCCTTAGTAATCCTGACGTTCGTTCGCTGGTTGGATAGGATTGCTCGTCTAGGGCGTATCCAGACGACCATTGACAGTGTTGAAAATGCAACCCATGAAGCATTGCAACGTCGCAAAGAAACGCGCCGCCTTGGGGGAATTCCAATCAGTGTTGAGCACGAGGGTTTTACTCCAGTGTTTACCAAATTCATAGGCTATCTGCAGTGTATTGATATGGCTTCACTCCAGGAACATGCTGAAAAATACAAAATTAGAATTCGCGTTGCCAGCTTGCCGGGCACCTTCTGTACACCGGATAAAGTTATGGCCTACGTCTGGTCAGAAAACAAAAACATTGAACACACTCTGGACGAAATGGCTCTTGAAAAAGTGAACAATGCATTTATTGTAGGTAGACAACGCACCTTCGCCGATGACCCGCGCTTTGGTCTAATCGTATTATCTGAAATTGCCAGCAAGGCTCTTTCACCAGCGGTGAATGATGCAGGTACCGCCATCAACGTCATTAGTTCTTTGGTGAGACTACTCAGCGACTGGGGTGGCCGTGCGGAAGAGCCACAAACGGTTAAATACAGCAATATTGAGGTTCCCGAGCTATCACCTAGAGATATGTTTGATGATGCCTTTACAGCGATTGCGCGAGACGGAGCAGGTGTGGTTGAGGTAGCCATACGTTTGCAAAAAGCCTTGCATAGCTTGGCGGTAATAGGAGATAAAGGCATTCAGTGTGCAGCCTTGGATCATGCCCGTATGGCGCAGACCCGTGCAGAGGCCGCACTTGCCCTGGACGAAGAAAAGACGGCGGTGCAAACCGCAATTAACGAAGGATAAAATGTGATTAACTGAGCTACGTATACCACCGCAACTCAAGTTCTTCTAACAAGTAAAGTTTAGCTAATAATGATTGCGATGCTTAAGCACCAAAGTATGGTCCCACAGCAATTGACTCACCTTTACTTAGCTATCAGACAGGGAAAGAACACACTATGCCACCGGAAGCGCCCGTTTATTGCATTATTGCCGATACCGATCATCAACACTGCTCTGCTTTAGGGGCATTGATTGAAGAGGTCGGCTTCAGTTACTTAACCTGTAAAACGACAGGAGAACTAACAGACACTCTTAACAACGTAACCAATCTCGAATTTGCGTTTCTATCCCTTGAACTGGTACAGAACGATAGTTTTGGCTTGCTTAAGCATCCTCGATTAATAGATGCCGATATTGCAATAATACATACGGAAGATGATCCCCTCGCAGCAAGCGCCGCTATTCAACTGGGTGCCACCTATTTTTTCTGCAAACCCCTAAATTTCGAATTCATCACTGATCTGCTCAGCGACCTGATAACGGAGCTGGCCGCATTAAAGGAAAACCAGGACGACGATTCTAACGCTTGCTCGCTGGATCAGTTCGGATTATTGCGAGGCAGCTCAAAGGCCATGTATAAAATGTATCGCACCCTTCGCAAGGTGGCCGCCACCGATGCTTCGGTGTTACTGATCGGTGAAAGTGGCACAGGCAAGGAGCTGGCAGCGCAAACAATCCATCAACAATCCGATCGCTGTAACAACCCCTTTGTCGCCATGAACTGCGGAGCCATTCCTCCAGAGCTGGTTGAAAGCGAATTATTCGGTCATGAGAAAGGCAGCTTCAGCGGCGCAGATAAAAAACACATTGGCTATTTTGAGCAGGCTGCTGGGGGAACATTATTTTTGGATGAAATCGGTGAAATGCCGATGGATATTCAAGTGAAATTTTTAAGGGTATTAGAATCCAGAAATTTTCACCGAGTGGGTGGGGAACGAAACATTCACTCTGACGTTCGTATTATCGCTGCAACCAACCGGGATCCACTGGAGGCTATTAATCAAGGACTGCTGCGTAAGGATCTGTATTTTCGTATTGCTCAATTTCCACTGTATATGCCGCCGTTGCGGGATCGCTGTGGCGATATTGTGGGCCTGGCGCAATTCTTCCTTAACAAACTCAATGAAAAAAATGGGACCCAGAAGTCCCTCTCTGACAACTATAAAAATCTAGTTAGAGAATATTCGTGGCCGGGAAATGTCCGGGAATTAAAAAGCATTATGGAGCGCGCTTATATACTTGCGAGTGAAGTGCTAGACACTGAAAACTTTCCCAACGAACAGATGGATTTTGAAGATAACGATGACTACTTGCGCGTCCCTGTGGGCAGTTCTCTTGAGGATGCCGAATTCATAAACTAAGTGCGACAGCCTTTTTAAAGGAAGAGGCAAGCTGTAA